>CAWGKG010000019.1:0-166163 GCA_963823035.1 uncultured Gemmatimonadales bacterium | reverse complement strand
GTGCTCGCGCACCAGCGGCTCCTTGTTCTCGACCGCGTCCCGCAATGCAGCCACTGCCTCCTCCGGCAGTTCGTCCACCGAGGCCAGCCAGTTCCCCAACGCCACCGCCACCGTCGCGCTCCTGCTGTCCCTCGCGGGCATCCAGAGTCGTGATGTCCTTCACCGTGGCCCAGCGGACGCACGAGATCGGCGTGCGTTACAAGACGGGTGCTCTCTATCGAGCCGACGGAGGCGCTCAGCGGACGGGTGAGGGAGGCCCGAGGATTACCCTCAGTGCCGACCCACCCGCCCCAACGCCCACGCCGCCGCCTCCGCCACCACCGGATCCTCGTCCGACAGCGCCGCCACCAGCTCGCCCACCGCCTCCGGGTCGGGCGTATCACTCCCCGCCAGCCAGTTCCCCAGCGCGATCGCCACGTTGCGCCGCAGCCCCGAGTACCCCGCCCGCCGCATGGCCGACCCCCGCGTGTAGGCGTCCCACTCGTCCTCGCTCATGCGCATGAGGTCGACGAGGGCGGGGCCGTCCGTGGTGGGGATGACCGCCTCGGTGGGGCCGTCGTCATCGGATGACGCCTCATCGGACGTCTCGCTGCGTCTCGCGATCCCACTCCGCCTCCCAGGCCTCCCGCGCAGCGTAATCGCGCTCCGCCGCCACCTCGGCGAACCGCACGTTCCAGGGACACACCTCCTGGCAGATGTCGCACCCGTAGACACGGTTGCCCATCAGCGGCCGCAGCTCACGCGCGATCGGCCCCCGGTGCTCGATCGTCAGGTAGGAGATGCAGCGGGTCGCATCCATGACGGGCGCGCCGCTCTCGTCGCGCCCGAGGAGCGCACCGGTCGGACATGCGTCCAGGCAGGCGCGGCAGGAGCCGCAGTGGTCGGCCTCGAAGGGGGCGTCGGGCTCGAGCTCGAGGTCGGTGAGCAGCACGCCCAGGAAGAAGTACGAGCCGCGCCTGGGGTTCAGGAGCATCGTGTTCTTCCCGAACCAGCCGAGGCCGGCCCGGCGCGCCAGGTCCCGCTCGAGGATGGGCCCCGTGTCGACGTAGGCGCGCCACTCGACCGGACGCGCGGCGATCTCCTCCAGCCGGCGGCCGAGCGCCTTCAGCTTCTTCTTCACCACCCTGTGGTAGTCGCGCCCACGGGCATAACGGGCGATCACCCCGCGCGACGGGTCCTCCGGGCACGCCGGGCGGATCCTCCTGGAAGTACTCGTGTGCGACCACGACCACCGAGCGCACGGACGCCATCGTCCTCGACAGGTCCGCGCGCCGCGCGACGGCGTCGGCCCGCGCGAGGTAGCGCATGTCCCCGTGGCGGCCGTCCTCGATCCACGCGCGGTAGAACGCCATGTGGTCGCTCGCGTCCGGGCGCACCACACCGACCTGGTCGAAGCCGAGCGCGCGCGCCTCGTCGCGAACGTCCTGCGCGAGGGCGGCGGACGAGGTCGATCGCGCGCCGTCCGTCATGGAACGCTCGACGGGTCCTCGACGACGTACGCGCGCCCCTTCCATTCGACACGCCGCCCGCGCCTCCATGCCCGCAGGAAGATGTACATCCCGACAGCCGCACCGAGCGGGTAGAGGAGCCCGTACCCGAAGGCCGCGCCCATGCGCGCGGTGAAGACCGACCAGACCACGACGCTCAGGAAGACGGCGCTCGCCGCCCAGACGAGCAGCCCCACGCCGCCCACACCGAGGGCCGCTGCGAGGAGCGCGGCGGGGGGCAGGAGCCAGAGCGTCGCTCCGATGAGCGCCGATGCGGGCGCCACGAACGGACGGAGGCCCGGGGCGATCGACCGGAGACCGCCGATGAGGATGTTCTTCGACCAGCCCTCCACCAGGCCGTCGAGGGACCGGTACATGCGCGTCGTGAGCTCACCCTCCTCCGTGTGCACGCTCAGGCGTCGGCCGGCGCGCACGGTGCGCTGTGCGAGGGCGAGATCCTCCACGATCTCCTCCTTGACCGCCTCGTGCCCACCGAGCGCCTCGTACGCCTCACGGCGAAAGAGGATGAACTGCCCGTTCGCGATGGCATCCCGCCAGCGCCCCTCCGCCACCCAACGCTCCACGTCGTAGTAGCGGAGCAGCATGGTCATGAAGACCTGCGGCTGCACGAGGCGCTCCCAGAACGTCTCCATGAGCTGCCGCCCGACCACCGTCGTCATGTCGGCCTGCCGGGCTTCCATCGCGGCCACCGCGCGCCCGAGAAGCTCCGGGCCGTGCACCGTATCCGCATCGGTGAACAGGAGCAGCTCGCCCTTCGCGGCCCGCGCCCCCTGCCAACACGCCCACGGCTTGCCCATCCATCCGGCCGGGAGCTCCTCCCCGCGCACGACCTCCAGGCGACGCGCTCGCCCGGCACCGACCGCGGCAGCGCGCTCCGCGGTGTCGTCGCGCGCTCCGGTCGTCCACCACGATCACCTCGAAGTCGGGATACGCCGACCGGGTCAGCGAGCGCACGCACGCCTCGATGTTCACGGCCTCGTCGCGCGCGGGAACGATCACGCTGACCAGCGGCGTCCGCGCCGCCGGACCGGGGGGCAGCTCGCCGGGCAGACGCACGCGCAGCACGAGGAAGGCGAGAATCGCCAGCCATGGCGTCGCGAGGAGGAGGGGCAGCAGCATCGCGCTCGGAGTTCTCGTCGTGCCGGTGGACGTGGAGGAAGCCGACGGTCTAGACTAGCGCGCCGCCGCAAGGCACAGACAAGAACACCTGAGCCCACGCCAGGAGCCCCGTGACCGACATCCAGAAGCTCGAAGCGCTCCGGGAGGAGTTCCCGATCCTGTCCCGCAGGACGTACCTGAACTCGTGCTCGCTGGGCGCCCTTTCCCGTCGCTCCGAGGCCTATCTCGACGAGTTCCGCGAGCGGTGGCACGACATGGGCGCGTCGGCGTGGTACGAGCATTGGCTGGGACGGATCGAGGACCTGCGCGCCCGTGTCGCCGCCTTCTGGGGATCGGCGGCCGGCGAGGTCGCGCTCCTGCCGACGACGTCCGCCGCCCTGTCGGTCATCTCCGAATCCGTCCCCACCGACGGCCGCAACCGCGTCGTCTGCACCGAGCTGGACTTCCCCACGCTCGCCTATCAGTGGGCGGTGAAGCCGGAGGTGGAGCTGGTCGTGCTCGAGAGCGACGACGGCATCCAGGTGGACCCCGAGCGGTTCGAGGAGGCCGTCGACGAGCGCACGCTCTTCCTCGCCACCAGCCACGTCTTCTTCGCGACCGGGCACGTGCAGGACCTGCCACGGCTGGCCGAGATCGCGCACCGCGCGGGCGCGTGGTGCCTCATCGACGGCTACCAGGGCGCCGGGCAGGTGCCGCTCGACGTGGCCGCCACCGGCGTCGACTTCTACACCGCCGGGCCGCTGAAATGGCTGCTGGGCGGACCGGGGCTGGCGTACCTGTACGTGCGCAGCGACCTCATCGAGGGGCTGCACCCGCGCATCACGAGCTGGTTCGCCGCCGAAGGGCAGTTCGACTTCGACCTGAAGGGCTTCGCCTACCGGGCGGACGCGCGCCGCTTCGAGCTGGGCACCCCCGCGCTGCCCACGGTGCACACGGCCCTCGGCGGCCAGGAGATCGTGGACGAGGTGGGCATCGCCGCCATCGTCCGGCGCAACCGCCACCTCACCGATCGCCTGGTCGAGCGGTGCGAGGCCGAAGGCTTCGAGCTGCGGCTGCCCGCGCGCGAACACCGCTCCGCGATCGTCATGGTGCGCCACCCCGACCCGGCGGGCGCGGTCCGCCACCTGGCGACCCAGGGCGTGATCGTCGACCATCGTCCCGGGTTCGTGCGCGTCAGCCCGCACTTCTACAACACGGAGGAGGAGGTGGATCGGTGCGTGGAAGTGTTGGCCTCCTTCCGCGGCTGATCCCTCGACTCCCGTACCCTCGTCCACGACTCGAGAAAGGAAGACCACCGATGGCTCGGAATCCGGTGACCCCAAGTCGCCTCGCCTCGAAAGGGCTCCTCGGGGCCGCGACGCTGGCCATGGCCGTTTTCGCGCTGGGCTCGTCGGCCACCGCGGCGGGCGCGCAGAGCATCGTCTACCTGGTGCGACACGCGGAGCCTACGCTGCCCGCGATGGGCGCGCCGGACACCGACCCGGAGCTCAACATGGCGGGTCGCGAGCGCGCCCACGCGCTCGTGCACGTGCTCCGGGAGGCGGGGATCACCGACGTGCTGAGCACCGACTACAACCGCACGCGTCAGACGGCGGCGCCGTTGGCGGAGGCGCTCGGCCTCACGGTCCAGAGCTACGACCCTCGCGCGCTCGACGCGCTCGCCCGGCGCCTGAAGAGCCACACCGGGCCGCTACCTCGTGGCGGGACACAGCAACACCACGCCGCAGCTCGTCGAGGCGCTGGGTGGTGACCCGGGCGAGCCGATCGACGAGAACAACGAGTTCGACCGGCTCTATCAGGTCGTGATCGGCGCGGACGGCTCGGTCACGACCACGCTGCTCCGCTACGGCTCGATCTCGGGGAGCTGACCGGCCGCCCGGCGGCGCCGCCGTGAGGCCGGCACGCCACAGCTTGTGGCGCCAGGCTACTACAGCTGTACCGAGCCGGCAAGCAGGCCGTTCCGGGCCACGTGGGGCCCAGAACCTGGGCTTGCGTGGAGGTCAGGCCGGGGGCGAAGCGAGGCACGCTTCCTGCTTCGTACAGATGAATCCGTTCTGTCCCGCTCCCCCGTGCGAGAGGCTGCCATGAGAAAGAGAGGAGTCATCGTCCACGCGTTTACCCTGGCCACGCTTCTCGCCGCGCCGGTCGCGCTCAGCGCTCAGGCCTACTGGGCCGACTGGACGACCGCCGGCATCGGGACCGTGACCGGAGACCTCACGACGCTCGACGGGATCGTGGGGCTGACGTACACCGGGCCGTACACGTTCGCGCAGACCGCCGGAGGCCCGTACACCTGGGACTTCCCCATCTACGATGTCGACGGTCCCGGGACCCGTCCCGCGACCACGGACCTCGTCGCCCTCAGCGGCGCCGGCACGCACTCGATCAAGTTCTCCACGCCCGTCGTGGACCCCTTCCTGGCGATCATGAGCCTCGGGCGCACGTCCCTGCCCGTGTCCTACGCCTTCACGGATCCCTTCACGGTGTTGTCCGAGGGAGCAGGGTGGTGGGGGGACGGGTTCTACACGACCAGCGCCGACATGAAGACGCTCACCGGGTACGAGATGCACGGCGTCATCAAGTTCAGCGGGACGTTCGACGAGCTCACCTGGACCTCCGATCCGACCGAGTACTGGCATGGGGTCACCGTGGGCGTGACCGGATCCGCGACGAGCGTGGTTCCCGAGCCGGGCACTGTGTTGCTGTTGGCCACGGGGTTGCTGGGGCTGGGCCTGGTGGCGCGGAGGCGTCGTAGCGAAGAGGAAGTCTGAGCGGAAGCGGGCGCCCACCGGAAGGTCGGGGCGCCTCGCCGACACCGACAGGCGGCGGCCCCCCGGGAGCACCTCCCGAGGGGCCGCTTCGGATGCTGGCTCCTGCCGATCCGCCCGGCGGTGAGCCCCTCTGCACTCAGCGTCCCGCCTCGTCGGTCGCCTTCCGCGTCCAACGCTCTCCGTCGCGCACACGGTACTTCTCGAGCGTGCGCTCGAGCGCCTCGCCCAGGTCGATGCCCTGCTCGTTGGCGATCACGAGGAGGACGAAGAGCACGTCCGCGAGCTCGAGCGCCAACTCCTGCTCGGCCTCGTCCGGCTTCTTGGGCTTGTGACCGAAGCGGTGGTTCATCAACCGCGCCAGCTCCCCCACCTCCTCGGTGAGTCGGGCGAGGTTGGACAGTGGGGGCCAGTAGCCCTCCTCGAACTGCGAGATCCAGGCGTCGACGCGGCGTTGCGCGTCCTTCAGCTCCATGGGAGCGCCCCGCGCGCGGCGCCATCTTCCCACCCGGGGATCCATGAGGCGTCCCATCCGGACATCTCCGCTCCCCTCACGGGACGAGCACCAGCTTCCCGAAGACGCCGCCGCCATCGAGCAGCTCGTGCGCGCGTCGCGCCTCCGCCAGCGGCAGCACCTCGTGCACGACCGGCCGCAGCCGCCGCCCGAACACGAGCCTCATCACCTCCCGGAACTCGGCCGTGCGTGCCCATCGTGCTCCCGAGGATCGAGAGCTGCTTCCAGAAGACGACGCGGATCTCCGTGCTTCCGCGCGCACCCGTCGTCGCGCCATAGGTCACCAGGCGGCCACCCACGGCCAGCGCCTTCAAGCACTGCGGCCAGAGGGCCTCTCCCACCGCATCGAACACGACATGTACGCCCTGCTTGCCGGTGTCGCGCCATATCTCGCGGCTGAAGTCCTCCACCCGCTTCCGGTCGTAGACCACGTCGGCCCCGAGGTCCCGGACCCGCTCCTCGTTCTCGGTCCCGCTCGTCACGACGTACACCCTGGCCCCCACCATCTTCGCGATCTGGATCGCCGCGGTGGCCACGCCCCCCGACCCACCGGTGATCAGGACGCGCTCGCCCGGGCGCAGGCCGGCGCGGTGGACCAGGCCCCGCCATGCCGTGACGAAGACGAGGCCGGCAGCGGCCGCCTCCTCGGACGCGAACCCGTCGGGGATCGCCATCAGGTTCGCGGCCGGTACCACGGCGTACTCGGCGAAACCGCCCTGCGTATGCTCGCCGAGCAGGCGCAGGGGCCGGCGCTCGAAGCCATCGCCCTGGTCCTGTCCGTCGTACCAGTCGTAGTCGAGCGAGGGATCGACCACGACCCGAAGCCCCTCCGGGACGCCTGTGACCCCGGGGCCGAGCGCCTCGACCGTCCCTGCGATGTCCGCTCCGCCGATGTGGGGCATGGGGGTCTCGATCGGCAGGCCGCGCCGCACCCACAGGTCGAGGTGGTTCATCGACGCCGCCTCGACCTTGATGCGCACCTCGCCCGGACCGGGCTCAGGGATCCCAACTTCAAGAACACCCACGACTTCCGGCCCTCCGAACTCGGTGAAGACGGCGGCCCGCATCGTGTCGGTCATTTCGGCGTGCTCCAGGAGAGAGGGGTCTGGAAGAGTACCCGACCGGCCCCTCCCGGGACAACCGCGTCCCCCCGTCGGCCTGCGCCACTTCGGCGCCCTCCGCTATCTTCGTTGGGGTCCGCCGAGAGCGCGCGGACCGGCGACACGCCGCACCACGGACCGATGACGGAAAGCAACGGCAAACACGACCGCGACGCAGCGCGCGACGGTACGCTCGGGGGCTACCTCGAGGTGCACGACCGCCCGCCTGCCTTCGAGGGCTCGGACGGCCATCCGTACACGGTCTCGATCGAGGTCGAGCAGACGGCCAACCTCCTCGCCCCGTACCTGGGGTACCTGGTCTTCCCCCGGTGGGCGCAGACGGGTGTGGGGATCGTGGGACACGTGGAGAGCCCGAGCCTGATCGAGTGCAGGAGCCGCGCCGAGGTCGAGGAGCACCTGGGCGCGCTGACGCTGCTGGAGGTCCAGGGCATCCTCGAGGATGCGGTGGGCCGCGGCGCAAACATCGAATAGCGAGCATCCGGCATGCTTCGAGAAGGTCTGATCTTCCTGAGTCATTCGAAGGCGGCCAAGGCCGTGGTCACCCGGACGCCCCTTCGGGGGATGAGCCGCCGTTTCGTTCCGGGAGAGCGCGTCGACGACCTGGTGAGGGCGATCCGCGCCGCCAACGCCGAGGGCCTCACCGCGACCGGCAACTTCCTGGGCGAATCCGTGCACGACGAAGTGAACGCCCGTCTCGCCGCCGACGTCTACCACGACATCCTCGACCGGATCGCGGCCGAGGACCTGCGCGCCAACGTCTCCCTCAAGTTCACGGCGCTCGGGCAGGACATCTCCGAGTCGTTCCTCGCCGAGAACCTGGGCCGCATCCTCGCGCGCGCCCGCGAGACCGACAGCTTCATCCGCTTCGACATGGAGTCGTCGGAGTACACGCAACGCACCCTCGATGCCTTCGAGAAGCTGTGGGCGGAGGGGTGGCGCAACATCGGCGTGGTGCTCCAGTCGTACCTGAAGCGCAGCGCCGGTGACGTGGCGCGCATGAACCAGATCGGCGCGCGCGTCCGCCTGTGCAAGGGCGCCTACAACGAGCCGGCCGAGGTAGCGTTCAAGGACAGGGCGGCCGTGGACAGGAGCTACGTCGAGCTCACGCAGATGCTGCTCGCCGAGGGCGACTACCCCGCCATCGCCACCCACGACCCGCACATGATCGACGCCACGGTCGCCTTCCACCAGAAGGAGGGGATCGACAAGGCGTCCTTCGAGTTCCAGATGCTGCACGGCGTCCGCCGTGACCTCCAGCGCCAGCTGGTGGCCGACGGATTCAACGTGCGCGTCTACGTGCCCTTCGGCTCGCACTGGTACCCGTACCTCATGCGACGCCTGGCGGAGCGGCCGGCCAACATGCTCTTCATGGCCGGCAGCGTGGTGAAGGAGTCTCCGCTGGGCTTCCTGTGGCCCGGCGGGCGCGATGGCAAGCAGGGCCGCGCCGGGCAATGACCGGAGGCGCGGCCCCGCCGACGGGCACCGAGCCCGAGCCGTTCCTGCGCATCACGGAGATCTTCCACTCGATCCAGGGAGAGTCCACCTGGGCGGGGCTGCCGTGCACCTTCGTGCGGCTCACGGGCTGCCCGCTCCGGTGCGTCTGGTGCGACACGGCGTACGCCTTCCACGGCGGCGCGCGGATGACGCTGGGCGAGATCCTCGCCCGCGTGGACGGCATGGGCACGCCGCTCGTCGAGGTCACCGGCGGAGAGCCCCTCGCCCACCCGAACGCCTTTCCCCTCGTGCGAGCGACTCCTCGAGGAGGGGTACACCGTCCTCGTCGAGACGTCGGGAGCGTTCGACGTCGCCCCGCTCGATGCGCGGGCGCACAAGATCATGGACCTCAAGTGCCCGGGCTCGGGCGAAAGCGCGCGCAACCTGTGGGGCAACCTGGAGCATCTCACCTCCCGGGACGAGGTGAAGTTCGTCGTGGGGGATCGAGCGGACTACGAGTGGACGCGCGAGACCATCCGCACGCGCGGGCTGGATCGCCGAGTCGCCGACGCATCGCTCCGCGCGCTGCTCGTGTCTCCCGTGTGGGGTGAGATCGACCTGGAAGCGCTGGCGGGCTGGATCCTCGAGGACCATCTCCCGGTCCGCCTGCAGGTCCAGCTGCACAAGCTCGTCTGGGGAGCGGAGCGCACGGGGGTCTGAGCGGCCCGTCCCGACGCGGGCGACCACGGGGGAGACAGACGACGATGCGCATGGACTTCGGCCGGACGACGACACTGAGAAGCCTGCTCGCGGTGGGCAGCTCGCTTCCCCTCCTCCTCGCGCGCCGCATGCGGCGGCGGCAGGGACGCGGCCTCATCCGTCATGGTCGAGCGCGACACCATCGGGGACACCGTGGTGGTGCGCACGCTCGCGGGAAGCGCGTGGGGCGGGGAGGCCACGCTCGTGCCCGAGGTCTCGATCGGGGAGATGGAGGGCGACCTCGCGTACCTCATGGGGAACGTGCAGTCGATCGCGGTCGCGGACGACGGCACGATCTACGTCCTCGACAGTCAGGGACCCGAGTTGCGCGCCTACGGTGCGGACGGGCGCTACCTCAGGACGATCGGGCGACCCGGCGAAGGCCCGGGTGAGCTCAAGGCGCCGGGAGCGATCGCCCTCCTCTCCGACCAGCGGCTGGTGGTGCGTGATCCGGGCAACGGGCGCATCCAGGCCTACGGGCCGGACGGCGCCCCCGCGGGCGCCTGGCCGGTGGTGCGCGGCAGCTTCCGCACCAGCACGCCGCTTCCGGTCGACAGCGCCGACAACATGTACGTGTTCGTGGTCCGCGACATGCAGGTGGACGTCCGGGACTGGAAGCGCGCGCTGGCGCGCATCGGCCCGGACGGTGTCGCGGGCGACACGCTCGACATCCCGGACGCCGAGTGGGAGGCGCCCAGCCTCGAGGCCCGCTCCGAGAACAGCGTCGCGATCAACTCGGTGCCCTTCTCACCCTCCGAGGAGTGGATGCTGCACCGGGACGGCTACTTCGTCCACGGCGTGAGCACGGACTACCGCTTCACGCTGCTGAAGCCCGGTGCGCCCCTCCGCATCGAGAAGGCGTGGGAGCCGGTCGCTGTCGCCTCCGGGGAGAAGGACCAGCGCGAGCGGCAGATCACGCGCAACATGCGCGGCATCGATCCGAGCTGGAAGTGGGGCGGGCCGGGGATCCCCGACACCAGGCCCGCCTATGAAAGCCTGTACGCGGGTCTCGACGGGCGCATATGGGTCGAGGTGGCCGCCCCGAGCGTGAAGGTGGAGGATACCGACTACGACGCGACCGACCCGAATGCGATCCCGAACGAGTGGCAGAGCCGCTTCGTGCTGGACGTCTTCGAGGACGACGGCACCTATCTCGGTCGGGTGATCCCGCCGGCCGACCTGCGCACGCATCCGCAGCCGGTCTTCGACGGCGACCACGTGTGGGGCGTCACCACCGACGAGCTCGGTGTGCAGCGCGTCGTCCGCTACCGATTGACCCTTCCGGACGGCGGGGTGTAGCCCGTCCGCATGTCGGACTTCTCCCTCGAGACGGATCCCCGCTTCTGGGTCCTGAGCGAAGCGCTGGCCTCGTACGCATCGGACGCCGCCGACCCCCCTCCGCCCGACCCGGACTTCCTCCAGGCGGCCGTGACCGTGGTGATCCGGGGCGGAAGCAGCTGGAGCTGCTGCTCATCAAGCGCGCCCGCTCCGAGCGCGACCCCTGGTCGGGACACATGGCGCTCCCCGGGGGGCGACGTGATCCGGACGATGGAACGCTGCAGGACACGGCGGTGCGGGAGACGCTCGAGGAGACCGGGATCGATCTGACCGGCGGGCTGCACCTCGGCCGCCTCGACGAGGTCGCCCCGGGAAGCGTGCGCCTCCCGAAGCTGACGATCGCCCCCTTCGTCTACGGGGTGTCACCGGCCGCCGAGGCGCGCGTCGCCAGCCGCGAGGTGGACGCCGTGCACTGGGTGACGCTGGACGAGTTGCGCGCCCCCGCGACGCACGGCGACGTGGCCATCCCGCTTCCGGGCGGTGGCCGGACCTTCCCGTGCTACCGCGTGGTCGGCGAGGTCGTCTGGGGGCTGACCTACCGCATCCTCAGCCAGTTCCTCGCGCTCTACCCGGACTCCAAGCTCGAGGAGTTGCCGCGCGGCGATGCTGCCGCCTCGGGTCTAGCCCTCCGGGTTCTCCACCCACTCCGCGATGAAGATGTTCGTGTCGTTGGTGCCACCGTTGTTGCGGTTGGACGCGAACACCAGGTGCGTGCCGTCGGGGCTGAACACGGGGAAGCCGTCGAAGCCCTCCGCCTCGGTGATCCGCTCGACATCGCCGCTCCCGTCCGCGTTGACCATGAACAGGTCGAACTCGCGGCCCTGGGGATCGAGCTGGTTCGAGCTGAAGATGATCTTCCGGCCGGACGGGTGCCAATACGGCGCGAAGCTCGCGCCGCCCAGGTGGGTGATCGGGTGCTGGTCGGAGCCGTCGGCGTTCATGACCATGATCTCGAGCTCGCCGGGCCGGATGAGCCCCTCGTGCAGCAGCGAGACGTAGTCGTCGCGCTCCGCGCCCTCCTCCGGGTAGTGCGCGCGCCAGACGATCTTCGTGCCGTCGGGAGAGTAGAACGCGCCGCCGTCGTAGCCGATCTTGTTGGTCAGGCGCCGCACGTCGGAGCCGTCGGGCAGCATGGTGTAGAGGTCGAGGTCGCCGTCACGATCGCTCGTGAAGACGATGCGGTCGCCCCGCGGAGAGAACGTGGCTTCGGCGTCGTAGCCGTCCGCGTCCGTGAGCACCTGCAGATCCGATCCGTCCACGTTCGCGACGTAGATGTCGTAGGTGGGGTAGATCGGCCACACGTAGCCCTTCGACATGTCGGGCGTCGGGGGGCACGCGGGACCCGCGCCGTGGGTAGACGAATAGAGGATCCGATTCCCGCTGGGATAGAAGTAGGAGCAGGTCGTGCGTCCCTCCCCGTTGCTCACCCGCGTGGATTCACCCGTGGCCAGATCCATGATGTAGATCTGGTCGCAGTCCTCTCCGGGCTTGCGGGCCTGGTAGATGAGCTTGGTACCGTCGAAGGCGTAGTAGGCCTCCGCGTTCTCTCCGCCGAACGTGAGCTGGCGGAGGTTGCGCAGGTGGGTTTCGCCGGGGAGGAGCGAGGCGGTCGAGGTGGCCGCCTGCGCGGCCGGGGCCGCCGCGGCGGACTCCCCGGGCTCCTTGGGCGAGCATGCCGAAACGCCGAGTGCGGCAGCGACCACGAAAAGCACGGCTCGATGAGTCACGAACTCCATCCTTCGAGAATGTCCACGATGATCCGATTCCTGCGCCGAGTCGCGCTGGCAACCGCCCTCGTCCCGCTGTGTGGGGGCCCGCTCGCGGCCCAGTCGACCGCCTGCCCGGACCCCACGTCGATCACGAGGGGCGTCCCGACGCCGCTCGCCTACGTCCGCTACCTCGCCGACGACGCCCTCGAGGGGCGGGAGGTCGGCTCGCCGGGCGCGCGCTGCGCGGCCGAGTACATCGCCGCGCGCTTCGAGGCCTTCGGCCTGCAGCCAGGCGCGTCCGGGTCGTGGTTCCAGACCTTCCCGGTGAGGAGGGGCGCCGCGTTCGGCCCCGACAATACGCTCTCGATCTCGAAGCGCACGTACGCCGCTGGCCGTGAATGGGTTCCCTTCGGCTTCTCGGGGAGCGGCACCGTGCGCGCGGCTTCGGCCTACGCGGGGCATGGCGTGAGCCGACCCGACCATCCGGACGATCGGTACGCGCACCTGGACGTGAGCGGCAAGATCATGGTGGTGGAATGGGGCGACCCGGACGGCCCCGGTGGCAACTCGATGCGCGCCGAGCCTCACTTCAAGGCCTCGGTCGCGGCCGGCCGCGAGGCGGTCGGGCTGATCGTCCTCCTCCCGGACGGGATGGCCCTCCCGACCCCGGACGAGGAGATCCGCAACGCGCTGACGATCCCCGTGCTCGCCGTCTCCGGCGACGCGGCCGAGTCGGTCCGCGCCGCCGCCCGGGCGGGAGGCGGTCGTGAGCGTGCGCGCCGACGTGCACCCCACCACCGCCGAGGCGCGCAACGTGGTCGCCGTCCTCCCCGGCTCCGATCCGCGCCTCCGGGACGAGTACGTCATCGTGGGCGCGCACTTCGACCACCTGGGGTGGGGCGGCGAGGGCTCGCTGGACCCGGACGCCCACGCCGTGCACAACGGCGCGGACGACAACGCGAGCGGCACCGCCGGCCTCCTGGACATCGCCGAGCGCCTGAGCCGCGGGCCGCGACCGAAGAGGAGCGTGCTCTTCATCTCCTTCACCGGCGAGGAGAAGGGGCTGTGGGGCTCGGCGCACTTCGTGGCCGACCCCACCATCGACCTGTCGAAGGCGGTCGCGATGCTGAACCTCGACATGGTGGGTCGCCTGGTGGAGAACACGGTGACGGTCTTCGGCACCGGCACGGCCGAGGAGTGGGAGCGCGTCGCGAACGAGGTGGACGGCTCGCTGGACGAGCCGCTGAAGCTCGCCTTCTCCCCCGACGGCTACGGTCCGTCCGACCACGCGTCCTTCACCGCGGTCGGCATCCCCGTGCTGCACTTCTTCACGAACACGCACGCGGACTACCACCGCCCCACGGACGACTGGGACAAGATCGACGGCGAGGGCATCGATCGTATCGCCGAGCTCGCCACCGGCATCGTCCACCGGCTCGCGGGCGCCGGCGCGACCGCAGCGATCGCGCTCACGCCGGTGAAGCAGGAGCAGCCGGCGGCCCCCGGCCGAGGGCGAGTCGTCGCGGGGCTACGGCCCGTACTTCGGGTCGATCCCCGACATGACGCCGCGCGACTACGGGCTGCGCGTGACCGGCGTGCGCGAGGGAAGCCCGGCCGCGAAGGCGGGGCTCCAGGCCGGAGACGTGGTCGTCGAATTCGACGGCAAGCCGATCGCGGACATCTACGCCTACACGTACGCGCTGCGGGACAAGAAGCCCGGCGACGTGGTGAAGGTCGTGGTCGAGCGGGACGGGAAGCGCGTGACGATGACCGCGGTGCTCGAGGAACGCAGGTAGCGGCGCCTCCTCACTCCGCGCGCAGGGACTCGACCGGGTCGAGCCGGGCAGCCCTGCGCGCGGGGATCCAGCTCGCCAGGAACGCCACCGCGGCGAGCAGGATCGGCGTGAGCGCGAACGCCAGCGGGTCCCGGGGCCCGACGCCGTAGAGGAGCGCGCCGAGGAGTCGCGACGCGGCCAGGGCGCCCAGCGCGCCGACCGCGAGGCCCGCGGCCGTGAGCGCCATCCCCTGACGCACCATCATCCGCACCACGGCCCCGCGCTCGGCACCGAGCGCGACGCGTACGCCGATCTCCGAGCGACGCTCGACCACCGCCTGGGCCAGAACGCCGTAGAGGCCGACGGCCGCGAGGAGCACCGCGAGCGACGCGAAGACCCCGAGCAGGAGCGTCTGGAAGCGCCCGGGTGCGAGGGCTTCGCCCAGGTAGTCCTCCATGGCGGTCGCGCGCGAGAGCGGCTGGCGCGGATCGACCTCCCAGACGGCTCGGCGTATCTCCGGCGGCGGAAGGCACCGCCTCCCGCCCCTTCACGACGAGCGTCACGCCGCGCGCCCCGCTCTGCCGCTCGGAGAGGTAGAACTCCTCGCGGGGCGCCAGCCCCGGCGCGTACTGGTGCACGTCCTCCACCACCCCGACGATCCGGTGCGTCGTGAGGGTGTCCAGCCAGATGACCAGACCACGGCCCAACGGGTCTTCGCCCGGGAAGAGACGGTCCGCGAGACGCTGGTTCACGACCACGACCGGCTCCGTGCCCTCCGCGTCGGCCGGCGTGAAGCCCCGACCACGCCGCACCTCGATGCCGAGCGCGTCGAAGAAGTCCTCCGAGGCGATCCGGAACTCCGCGGTGTTCTCCACGTTGCGGATCTGCTCCGGCGGCCTGCCTTCGGCGTAGACGTACGTGTCCCCCCCGGAGCCGGTCATGGGGAGGAGGTTCGCGACCGCCACGCGCGCGACGCCGGGGAGGGCGGCCACCCGCTCCTGGATCCGGTCGAGCAGCCCGACCACCTCGGACGTGGATCCCACATCCTGCTCGGAGATGGACAGCGGCATCGTGAGCACGCCCCGCGCGTCGAAGCCCGGGTCCACGGAGCGGAGCGCGACGAAGGACCGCATCAGGAGGGCCGCACCGACGAGCAGCACGAAGGAGAGTGCCACCTCGCCCGTCACGAGCGCCGCGCGCAACCGGCCCGCGCGCCGCGCGGAGCGTCCGCGACCGATCGAGGCGACGCCCGCGGCGAGACCGCCCCCGCCGCCGCCCGCCGCGGGCATGGTCCCGAAGGCGATGCCGACCGCCAACGACACCGCGAGGGTCACCAGGAGGACGCGGCCGTTCATCGCGACCTCGTCCATGCGCGGGAGACCGGCGGGCGCGAGACGCTCCAGCGCCGCGATGCCCCCGGCCGCGACGAGCAGCCCCAGCGCGGCGGCGACGACCGCGAGGATGAGGCTCTCGACCAGGAGCTGGCGCGTGATCCGGCCGCGGGACGCGCCGAGCGCCGTCCGCACGGCGAGCTCGCCCCGGCGCTCCGCCGAGCGCGCGATGAGCAGGCTGCCCACGTTGGCGCAGGCGATGAGGAGCACGAGCGCGACGGCGCCCATCAAGATGAGGAGCGCCGGGCGGGTGGTGCCGAGGAGCACGGACTGGACCGGCTCGAGCAGAGGGTACCACCCGTCGTTCGTCTCGGGATGGTCCTGCTCGAGACGGGCGGACACGGCGTCGAGCGCCTCCTGCGCCTGCGCCCGTGTCACGCCTGCGCGCAACAGCGCGATCGGGCGCAGGAAGTGCGCACCGCGGGACTGGTAGTCCTCGTCCGCGAAGGTGAGCGGGGACCACACGTCCACGGCGTCCTGGAGCCCGAGCTCCTCCGGCAGCACCCCGACGATCGTGTGTGCCTCGCCGTCGAGGCGTAGCGTGCGCCCCACGACGTCGCGCGCGCCGGCGTACAGCCGCTCCCACAGCCCGTGGGAGATCATGATCGGATCGGTCGAGGAGCCGCCCTCCTCCTCCGCCGTGAACGTGCGACCGAGCACGGGCTCGAGGCCGAGTGCGGCGAGGTAGTTCGCGGTCGACGAGCGCCCGAGCAGCTCTTCCGGGCGCTCCCCTCCCGTGTAGACGACGCGCCGGGAGAAGCTCGAGTAGGCCGCGAATTCCTCGAACACGCGATCCGTCTCCTCGCGGTAGTCGAGGAAGTCCGGCGGCGAGACGCTGGCGATCGGCCGTCCCTCGAGGGTCCGTCCCCACATCCACAGGAGGCGGTCCGCGGTCGGCATGGGCAGGGGCCGTAACACGACCGCGTCGACCACGCTGAAGACGGCGGTGTTCGCACCGATGCCCAGGGCCAGCGTGCCCACCGCCACGAGGGTGAAGGCGGGCCGCTTCGCGAGCGTGCGAAGCGCGAACCTGACGTCCTGCCACACGGTCTCCACGTTCCACTCCTCCCCCCGGATCCAGAGCGCGTGGGGAATCGCGCCGAGGCAGCGCGACAGCAGCCGCAGCCGCGCGCCCCTTCCCGGATCCATCCCGTTCCCCAGTGTGCAGATGGTGCCAGATCTCCGAACCCCACTCCTCCCGCCACGCCTCCCGGCGTGTCGACGGCACCAGGAGCGCGGCCACCTCGACGAGCGCTCGACAGGCGCGGGCCGTCCAACCACCCGGGTCCCGCGTAGCCATCAGGCCGTCTCGGGGGCCGGGGCAACAAGCCCGAGCTGCAGGAGCCGGGCACGTGCTTCCTCGAGCTCGGCCGCTCCGGCGCGCGTGATCTCGTAGTAGCGCCGCCGGGGGCGTCCCTCGGCACGCGCCGCGTCCCCGTTCTCCCAGCGCGACTGCACGAGCCCCTTCCGCGTCAGCGTCGCGAGGGCGGGATAGACGGTGCCGCTGGGAAGGCCCGTCCGGTCGATGATGTCGAAGCCGTAGCGGATGTCCGTCGGACAGCGCCTGCAGCACCGCGATCGTCGCGGTGCCGAGAGAACGGGGGCTCATGGACGGGTCCTATGTAGAAGTCCTAGCCTTCCTATGTAGAACTTCTACGCACGAGGGATCGCGAAGTCAAGGGCGCCGACGCGCTCCTGTCCCCGCTATCCCCCCAGCAGGTCCAACTGCCCCTCGCCGGAGAGCGGCACCTCCGCCGGCTCGCCGCCTCCGCCCTGTGTCCGGGTGACCTCCACGATCCGGTCCCCCTTCGGGACCTTGAGGACCTTCCGCCCCTGCGTACGCCGTCCCTGGATCGGAATGTCCTCGGCGGCCACCCGGCTCACCTGCCCGCCCGAGGAGATCATCATGATCTCGTCGGCGTCGAGCACCTCGAGCGCCGCCACCACGCGGTCACCCGCCCCAGCGGACGTGACCATGGTGCCCATCCCGCCGCGCTTCTGCAGGGGGAACTCCCCCACGGGGATCCGCTTGCCCTGCCCGTCGTCGGTCACCGTGAGGATGTTGGCGTCCCGGCGGATCAGGACCATCCCGACGATCGCGTCGCCCTTCTTGATGGCCATCCCCTTCACGCCCTGCGCCGTGCGCCCGACCACCGGCACGTCCTCTTCGGCGAAACGGATGGCCCGACCGGACCCCGAGAGCAGCATGACCTCGGCCAGCCCGTCGGAGAGCGAGACGTCACGGATGGCGTCGCCGGAGCGAACTCCCGCCGCGATCACCCCACCCGCGCGCGGGTTCGCGAACTCGGCGAGGGCCGTGCGCTTGACGAGCCCCTGCCGGGAGTGAAAGACCAGGTAGCGGTCCGCGGCCTCCAGGTCGTCCACGGGGATCATCGACACGATGCGGTCCTCCCGGTCCGCCCCCAGCAGGGCGTACACCGACTGTCCACGCGACGAGCGCGAGCTCTCCGGAACGTCGAAGACGGAGAGGAAGTGGCAGTGCCCGCCCGCGGTGAAGGCGAGAACCCACCCCTGCGTGCGCGCGACGAAGATCCGCTCCAGGTAGTCCTCGTCGTAGCGCTCCATCCCCGCGAGCGCCTTCCCCGACGAGACACGCCTTCGGTAGAGGTGCATGGGGATGCGCTTCACGAAGCCCTCGTGGCTGAGCGTCACCACCACGGCCTCGTCGGCGATCTCCTCCTCGACCGTCACGGTCTCGGCCTGCCGCTCCTCCTCGCCCTCGTCGAGGATCACCGTGCGCCGCGCGTCGCCGTGCCTCTTCACGACCTCACCGAGCTCGTCGAGCATCACCTCGAGCTGCCGCTCCTCCGAGTCGAGGATCTCCCGCAGCTCCGCGATGGACGCCTCCAGCTCGGCGAGGCGGGCCTCGAGCTGCGAGCGCTCCAGCGCCGTGAGCCGGGCCAGGCGCATGTTCAGGATCGCGTCCGCCTGCACCTCGCTGAGCCCGAAGCGGTCCTGCAGCCGATCGGAGGCCTGCGGCCGATCCCTGGAGCCCCGGATGATCTTGATCACCTCGTCGATGTGGTCGAGCGCGACGAGCAGCCCCTCGACCACGTGGCGCTCCGCCTCCGCCTTCTCCAGCTCGAAGCGGCACCTGCGCTGGATGACCTCGAGCCGGTGGTCGCGGAAGCGCTCCAGCAGCGTCTTGAGGTCGAACTCCTTCGGCTGGCCGTGATCGAGCGCCAGCATGATCGCGCCGAACGTCTGCTGCAGGCTGGTGCGCCGGTAGAGCTGCTTGAGCACCTTGCCGGCCTTGGCCGAGCGCTTCAGCTCGATGACGAGCCGGATGCCGTCCCGGTCGGTCTCGTCGCGGATGTCGGAGATGTCGTCCGCCTTCCCCTTCTTGGCGAGGTCCGCGATCTGCTCGATGATCCTCGTCTTCGAGACCGTGTAGGGCAGCTCGGTGACGACGAGCTGCTCCTTCCCGCCCCGGAGCGCCTCCTTGACCACACGGGCGCGCATGATCACGCGCCCGCGGCCCTTGTTGTACATGTCGTCGATGCCGCCCCGCCCGACGATGAAGCCGCCCGTCGGGAAGTCGGGCCCGTGCACGTGCCGCATCAGGTCCTTCACCGTGCAGTCCGGGTCGACCACGAGCTGCTTCACCCCGGCCGCGATCTCGCGCAGGTTGTGCGGCGGCACGTTGGTGCTCATCCCCACCGCGATGCCGGACGAGCCGTTGACCAGGAGGTTGGGGAAGCGCCCGGGAAGGACCGTGGGCTCTTCCAGGCGGTTGTCGAAGTTCGGCTGGAAGTCGACCGTCTCCATGTGGACGTTGTCGATCAGCTCGACGGCCAGCGCCTGCAGCCGTGCCTCGGTGTAGCGGTAGGCCGCGGCGTTGTCTCCGTCGATCGAGCCGAAGTTCCCCTGCCCGTCCACCAGCGGGTAGCGCAGCGAGAAGTCCTGCACCATGCGCACGAGCGCGTCGTACACCGCCGAGTCGCCGTGCGGGTGGTACTTGCCCAGCACGTCGCCGACCACCGTGGCGCTCTTCTTGTAGGCTCGGTCGGGCATCAGCCCGAGCTCGTGCATGGCGTAGAGGATGCGCCGGTGGACGGGCTTGAGGCCGTCGCGCACGTCGGGAAGCGCGCGCTGAACGATGACCGACATCGAGTAGTCGAGGAACGAGTCCCGCATCTCCTCTTCGATGAGGCGAGGCAGGATCCGTTCCCGTTTCCGGGCGGTGGCCATTCCTTCTCCAGACGGGCTTTGCAAAGGGGGTGGGGGTACCGCGGCCCAAGCTTCTACAATCGCGCGGAGGAGAGCAAGCGGGCCTGGCGCGAGGCTCGCATCCGCCCCGCCGGGGGTCCTTCACGGTCGGCGGCGGGTCCTTCCGGGCCCGCCCCGGATCAGCCCTTGTCGACCCGGGAAAGGAGGTCCATCACCCGCCCGCGCAGCTCCGCCGGTGCCGCCTCACCGCGTGAAGCGCGCTGGACGGCGGCCAGGAAGGACTCCTCGAGCTTGAGGTGCGGGAAGCACTGCTGGCAGACCTCGAAGTGTGCCCGCACTTCCTCCTCGGGCACGTCCGCCAGCTCGCCGTCGAGGTACTCGTAGATGAGGTGCAGCGCGTCGCGACAGGAGATCATGGTGCCGCCTCCGGGCCCCGCGCCTTCGACCCAGGCTGGAGATAGCCGCTCTCCAGCGCGTAGTCGTACAGCGCCTTCTGCAACCGCCTGCGACCCCGGAACAGGCGACTCTTCACGGTTCCCACGGGGATCTCCAACAGTTCCGCGATCTCGTCGTACGTCAGTCCCTCGACGTCCGATAGCATCACCGCCATCCGATACTCCTCCGGAAGGAGGTCGATGGAGCGGAGGATCTCCTCGTCCACGAACGAGCCGAAGAACGCTCCTTCGGGATCGACGGCGGCAACCGACGACCAGACCGGGCTGATCGGCTCCGCACCCGGCCCGTCACGGCCGACGTGCTCGGCCACGATCTCCTCGTGCCGCTGGCCACGCTCCCACTGTCGGACGAACAGGTTCCGACAAATGGTAAAGAGCCAGCTCTTGCACTGGGTTCCCGGCGTATACTGGTCCCAGGCCTTGTAGGCGCGCAGGAAGGTGTCCTGGACCAGGTCTTCCGCCCGGTCGGGCGCCCCGGTCAGGCGGAGGGCGAAGCGGTACACCGCGTCCAGATGGGGAAGTGCCTCCGTCTCGAAGCTCTCCCTCCTCACCCCGTCCGTGACCGGCGGGCTCACCCGTCCCACCCTTCGAGGATCTCCTCGAACTCGGCGGCCATCGTGGGATGGCCGTGCCGGTAGGCGGCCTCGATCCCGCGGCGATAGGCGTCCTTCGCCTCTTCCTCCTGACCCGCCCGGCGCAACTCCGCGCCCAGGCGTCCCCAGGCGTTGCCCTCGTCGTCGGTGGCGTCGAGGTAGGCGCGCAACTCGCGGACGCCCTCCCCGGTGCGGCCGGCGTTCAGGTACTCGAGGGCGAGCCCGAAGCGGAGACGGGGGTCGTCGGGGCGCTTCTCGAGCATGCGCTCCAGCGCGGCGACGCGGTCGGCGGCCACGCGGCGATCAGCGGGGCAGCGGGGAGGGGAGAAGCACGCGAGCGGGGGTCGGCGAAGCTAGTCGGGGAAGCGGAAGGTGAGCGCGCTCCCGGAGTCGGGCGGCGCTCCGGTGACCAGCTCGATCAGCGCCTCCATCTCGGCCGCCAAGTCGTGCAGCCGGCCCAGCACCGTGAGCACGTGGGCGAACTCGAAGTAGGCCGCCACGGCATTCTCGTCCGCGGCGTGCGTGGCGACCACCGTCGCCTCCATCTCGGCGCGCAGGTACTCGAGGATCGCATCCACCGCGAGCATCACGCCCGACAGCTCCGCCAGCGTCGTGACCGTCACGTCGCCGTCGAGGAGCGGCAGGAGCGCCTCCACACGCGCCCGGTGCTCGGGCGGCGCCAGCACGTACGAGGACTCTTCCGCACCCCCCTCCAGGAGGGAGTGGCCGCCGGACCTCAGGGCCCGGAGCTCCTCGTAGTTGCAGTGGAGGATCAACCTCGTCTCCGTCGTCCTCGGAGGGCCTTTCAGCCCCCGCTACGATGTACCGCCTACCTTTCATACCCTTCGGACGGTGGTGGGGTTTCTGCAAGCGCCACGTGCGGGCGTCGCGCGGAGCCGCCCAACCTACGCCTTCGCCATCGCCGACACCGGTCCCGACACGTGCAACGGCACCGTGACGTGGTGCTCGCCGTCGACGACCACGTCGAAGGCATACTGTCCCGGGAAGGGGAACACCATCCCGTCGAGATGCAGAACGTGCGGCACCTTGAGCCCCTCGCTCATCCCTGAACGACCCGCCCCGAGCTGCATGTCGCCGTTGAGCTGGGCCACCTGCTGTCCCCTGGGGTCGCGCAGGGCGATCACCACCTCGTGCTTGCCGATCTCCCCGACGTCCGCCGTGAAGCGCAGGACCAGCACCATGTGCCCGTGCTGCGCCGGAAAGCTCCCCGTGGAAATCCGGTCGAAGACGCCGAGGATGTTCAGCTTCCCCGCGGCGTCGATCGTCGCAGCGTCGGCGAGCAGCGCCAGGTCGACTTCCATGGCTCTGTGTTCCTTCGGGTTCGGGGGTGGGTGGGGCGTTCGTCGCCGACCCTCGCCGCTCACGGCACCCGTCCGGGCGACCCTTCCGTCTCCGATACACCGCTGTCGGTGCCAGGTACCATGAGCCGCTCCGCCAGCACGGTTCCGGCCAGCACGTCGAGCAGCGCGTGCGCGAGGATGGCGGGCCACAGGCTGCCGGAGGCCAGGAAGCCCCAGGCGAGAAGGCCCCCGAGCGTGGCGGTACGCACGATCCCGAGCGTCCCCTGGTAGGCGTGCAGGAGGCCGAAGACGGCGGAAGTGAGCGCGCCCGCGCCGAGGCCTCCCAGGGCGGGCGCGAGCAGTGTGACGAGGTAGCCGCGGTAGGCCAGCTCCTCGCCGACGCCGGCGGCGATCGACAGCCCGACGAAGGCCGCCCGCTCCCGGCCCGTGCGCGGCAGGATCCGACGAAGGAGCGGGGATTCCTGCGCGCCGAGGGCCGCCGCCAACGCGCGGAAGAGGAGGAGCACGGTCAACGACGCGGCCGTCAGCCCCACGCCCCATGCGAGAAGGGTCCCGGGCGCCATGGCTACCAGCCCCACCCCGCCGATTCCGCCACGGCGCGCCCCGAGCGCGAGGCACGCCCCGCCCATCAGGAGAAGCGTGATCGCCGAGCCGACGTAGACCGGCAAGGGCCGGATCTCGACGCCCTCCATCTGTCGGTTCTGCAGGAGCGTGAGCACCGGCAGGCCGACGAGGAGCACGCCCGCCGCCATCAGGTCCAGAAGGGATGCGCCGGTCACGGCCCCGCGGCCTCCGCGCCGAAGCGCTCGATCGCGGCGAGCGTCTCCTCGATGTCCGCGCCGTCTTCCTTTGGGCCCGTCATGCGGATACTCTTTCTTCCATGTCCACGGGAACAGCTACCGGTCGAGGCGTCGTCTTCCGCGTCCTGGATGCGATGGACGCCCCACACACCGGACGTATTCTACGCCTCCGCCTTCAGGCGGGTGAAGCGCCGCCCATCAAGAGCCTCAAGGGATCCACCCTGCGGGCCACGGCACCGGACGGGCGCTCCGCGTCGGCGCGCGTCGACGGCTTCGCGCTGTTCGGCGGCCGACCCACGGACGAGCGCCTCGCGCGCACCGGCCGCGTCGACGTGCACGTCGGCGGCGAGGAGGGCGACGGGCCGATCTCCCTGCAGTGGGAGGTCACCCTCGAGCGCTGAGGGGCCTTCGCCGGCGCGCTACGAGCCCGCCCGCAGACCGGGCGGCTCGCGGTTGAACGTCCCCACGAACCAGTTGCGGTAGGCATCCGCCTGCCCGGGGTTCGCGCGCGCCCACGCGGTGCGCGCCTCACCGAACTCCTCCGGCCGCGCCGTGAAGATGAAGGCGTCCAGGTAGCCCTCGCCCTTGGCGTAGATCAACTCGTCGAGCGGGCCGTAGGGCGCGGTGTCGAACACCGTCCGCCCCAGGAGCCAGGCGTCGGCCACCCGGGCGAGGATCGCCCGTTCGAGGTCGTAGCCGGTCGCCGTGGGGGCTTCCGGCAGCCACTCCTCCTGGCGTCCCATCTGCGCCATGAGGTGGAGGTGCCCGTAGATCATCATCGGGAGACGCGTGTCGGCCGCCCTCGGATCGTAGCGGACGTGGACCGAGTCGCCCGACATCTGGAACCCGTCCCAAGGGTAGACCTCGTCCACCGCCAGGTCGGTGACCACCATGAATCCCGGGTCATCGTCGATGTTCGTCTGCTCGCGCGTCACCCACTCGTTGATCGCTTCCATCGAATCCTGGTCGACCCGAATCCGCGCTCCGGAGTAGATGATGATGGGGCGGGGCTCGGGAAGGGACGGCCGTGCGCCGCCGCACGGGCCGCGGCCGCGCCGGCGAGCGCGCACGCGATCAGGGCGAGCGGACGCGTGCCCACCGGCTTCCGGGAGATCGGTTGATCAGTCATGGACCTTGGGCCTCTCCTCGCGAAGAACCTTGACACCCTCACCCCCGAAGGGGGAATTGAGGGAAGTTGAAACGCTTACAACGAGACTGAACCGTGCCAGAAACCGTGATAGACGACACCCAGGAGTTCCGTGCTCCCCAGAGCATGACGACGGACGAGCTCGGGGACAGCCTCGCTCGCCTCGTCTGGGAGAGCTTCACCGACTTCCTCGCCCACGAGGACGTGGAAACCCCGATGCCCGGGCCGGCGGCGACCGAAGAGGACGCGATGCCCGAGAACGGCGCGGCCGAGGAAGCATTGATCTTCTTCATGTGGGCGCATACTCGCGGAGCGCAGCTCGCGTTCCTGGGACGCACGCCCGATCAGACGATCCGCCGTGGGCTCGACGCGATGCACCAGGCCGTGTTCGAGGACATGGTCCTGCACGGAACGCCGCGCGAGCAACTCCCGATCTTCGAGCAACGCGTCAGCGCGCGCTACGCCGAGTATCACCACGCCGCCTCCGAGTCTGATGTTCGTCTGGGGAAAGCCGTGTCCCGTCACCTCGGCGGTGATCCCGCCGACCGGGGCCGGATCGCGTTGGCCATCACCGAGCGCGCCATCGCCGTGGCCAATCCCCTCAAGGACTTCCTCGAAGAGGTGGAGCTGGTCGACGACTAGTAGTTCGTCGCCGGCCCCTTCTCCTTACAGGGGACGGGGTGGGCGACGGGCTCATCGCGCGAGTCCCCACTTCATGACCTCGAAGGGGCTCCGGCACCTGCGACACCAGTAGGTGCATACGGAGGCGTGTGAGCCGAAGGCGTTCATCAGCTCGGTCTCGCCCTCCTCGCAGAACGGACAGGGCGGTGACTCGGGCAGCCCGGGCGGTGCCTCGCGGCGCCGCTCCTCCGGATTCCACCCACCGTGCCGGGTCGTCATTCGACGAACAGCATGCGGTTTCGGTCTCCACGGACCCGCTCGATGGCTTCCTCCTCCGGGTGGCCGGGACCGCGCGCGCGCTCCGCGTCCCAGGCGGCCGAGGGCTCCACCCGGTCCACGTCCACGCCGCCCGAGGCGAGCACGTCCCGCACCGCCTCCCGGAACTCGCCCACGAGCTGCGGGCCGGAGCGCGTCACCCCGCGCTCCACGAGCGCGCGCGCCGCTTCGTCGTCCGCGCCGAGCCACGCCAGGGTCGGTGGCAGCATGGCGTCCGTGGCTTCGCGCAGGAGGCGGCGGGCCTCCTTGCTCGACGAGCCCGCCAGGCGGCGGTACCACGCGAAGGCGAGGCTGCGGTGGAACTCCTCCTCCGCGCACATCTTGGGGACACGCGTCGTCGCGGGCTCGAAGCATCCGTCCGCGCAGGCGCTGAGGGCCACCGCGAGCGCCGTGTCCACCACGGCCATCCCGGCCACCACGGCCGCCCAGTCGGGGAAGGCAACGTCGAGGGGATCGATCGACGCGTACGCCTCTGCCGGGCGCTCGTGCTCGACCGGATGCGGGTCCTCGCCCAGGTCCTTGAGCATCGCGTAGAGCAGGCGCGCGTGGCCCCATTCGTCCTGCGCCATCGAGGACGCCGCGATCCCGGTCTCGATCGACGGCGAGCCGAGGAGCCAGTCGGAGTAGCGGATCCCCATCAGCCGCTTGCTGTCGGCGAGTGTCAGGATGAGGCGCCGAAGCGCGGTGCGCGTCGGCGCGTCGAGCCCGCTCGTGTCGAGAAGCCGCCGCTCGCTCATGGCCGCTCCCTGCGCGCGCGCGCGAACGGCCCGTCGTCGCGGTTCACGGGGATGATCGCGGAGCGCGGGACGACGCACATCTCGAACCAGTTCTCCTCGTCGTACGTCTTCCAGGCGTAGACACGGGCGGTCTCGTCGTCGAGCGCGTCCACATACCCGATGTGGGCGAGCTGATCCCCGCGGTTCTTGCGGGCGAAGACGTCGTACACGTACTCGCGCATCAACCCTTCTCCGGTTGCTTGACGTGCGTCGGGCTCAAGCGCCCACTCCGAGGCCGCGCAGCCTCCGGCGTCCCCCCGGCGTGATGCGCGCGGACGTCCACGGCGGATCCCATACCTCGACCAGGCGCACCTCGCGGATCCACGACTCCCGCTCCAGGCGGTCGGTCACGTCCTCGCGGATGAACTCCATGCACGGGCAGGCGGTGGCCGTGTACGTGAGGCGCACTTCGGCGACGCCGTCGCGCACCTCGACGCCGTACACGAGCCCCAGCTCCACGAGGCTGATGGGGATCTCCGGGTCGAGCACCTCCTCGAGGAGTGCCCACACCGCGGCGGTCGGGTCCGGCGGTGCCTCATCGAGGGGCGGCGACCACGTGTCCCTTCCCCCGCTCTTGTGGGTCGAGACGTGGATGGGGAGCCCGGCGTCCAGTCTCACGCGGCCGCGCCGTTCAGCCATCCGCCCACCGTGGCGCGGGACCGCTGGATCGACTCCACGTACGTCTCGTTCATCGGACCGCGGGCCTTCCATCGCTCGAACACCTCTTCCCAGGAGATCTCCCCCTCGTCGAACAGCCACCGCTTCGCGCTCGTCGTCGTAGCGGCAGGGGAAGGGGAAGTCCAGGACGTACTCCTCCTTCTCCTCGTCCCAGTGCGCGGGCGCCTCCAGACCGAGCTGCTCGCACAACGGGACGGTCGAGGCCATCCACACCTGGCGGAGCTGGTCGTTGGTCAGCCCCTTGAGCTTGTAGTCGAGCTGCCCCGAGTGGCGCTTCATGGCATCCGGCAGCCCGAACCACTCCACGGTCATCGGGAACATCCAGTCGACCGAACGCTGCAGCATCTCCTTCGCCTCTCCGCCGGCCTTGGAGAGACGGCGCATCCACACCTCGCCGTGCCTCAGGTGGAACGTCTCCTCCATGTCCACCTTCACGAGCGCGCGCTTGAGCGGCCCGTACGAGGTGTTCTGGTAGACGTCCGAGAGGAGGGTGATGCCGGCCCGGTCGAAGAAACCGTTCGCCACCACCAGCTCGGCCCAGTTCTCCAGCGGCTGGTCGAAGCCGTACGGGTGCTTGAACTCGTGCGGCTGACGGCCGTAGACCAGGTACTCCTTCGATTCGCCCAGGTCCTCGAGCAACCGGTACGCGATGTTCGCGTGGGCGAGCTCGTCCTGGATGATCGCGTGCGCGCTCACCTGCGTGTTCGTGGAGGGCGCGTGCCGCGCTGCCATCCAGTACGCGGGCGCGCTCATCAGCTCGGTGTCGGCCTGGACGGTCAACTGGACGACCAGCGCTTTCCGATAGCCCTCGGTCATCTCGTCGACGGACTCGACGACGTAACCGTCCTGGACCTTGGCCTTGAGCTCGTCTTCGGTGAACGGCGTCATCACGACTCCTGGAGGGTGGATCGGTCGCGCGGGCTAGCAGGTCGCGGTACTCCCCTTTTTCAGCGACCTGCTACAGCCCGAGGGACGAACGGATGAGCGGACTGATCCGCTCGGGGGTCCAGGGCGGGTCGAAGGTGAGCTCCACCTCCGCCTTGTCGACGCCTTCCATCCCCTCGATCGCCTGGCGTGCGTCCTCGACGATCTGGCCGGCCACCGGGCACATCGGCGAGGTCAGGGAGATCAGCGCCTTCACGTCGGCGCCCTGGACTTCGATGTCGTAGACCAGGCCGAGCACCACGAGGTCCAGCCCGAGCTCGGGATCCTTCACCGTCTTGAGGGCGTTGCGAACGTCCTTCTCCGTCACGGCCATGGGCCGACCTTCCTTGCGTTGACCCGTCCAGGATGCTTCCGGAAGGGGTTCTCCCGGAGCGCGGGTGGTTCGGTACCCGCGTGTGGCCCCCGGGTTCTGGCCTTCGCGGTGCCCGTCGCCGCCCCGCGACAAGAGACTACTCCCGCCGAAGCGCCGCCACCGGATCCACCGAGCTGGCTCGGAGCGCGGGGACGAAGGCCGCCACCAGAGCCACCCCCGTCAACAGGACCGGGATCACGGCGAAGGTCACGAGGTCCGTGGCACCGATACCGTAGAGGAACCCCTTGATGGCCCAGGTCACGCCTCCCGCCAGCACCACCCCCACGAGGCCGCCGACGATGACGAGGCGCATCCCACCGGCCACGGCCATGGAGACGATGTCCAACGACGATGCCCCGAGCGACATGCGGATCCCCATCTCACGGGTCCGCTTCGCCACGGCGTAGCTCACGACGCCGTAGATGCCGATGGCCGCCAGCGTGAGGGCGAGGGCGCCGAAGACCGCCAGGAGCAGGGCCCCCATGCGCGGAGCGAACAACATCAGGGCCAGATGCTCGTTCATGGTCTTGGCTTCCATGACCACCATCTCGGGGGCCACCTCCCGGAGGACGGATTGCGCGGTGGCCAGGATCTCGGCGCTGGTTCCCCGGCCGCGGATCACGAGTTGGTTGTCGAAGAAGTCGGCCCTGCGCTGAGCCTGATACACGTAGGGCCTGGGCGACTCGCCCAGCGTCCGGACCTTCGTGTCCCGCGCCACCCCGACGATCTGCAGACGTTCTCCGTCGCGGGCTTCGAGGCTTCGCCCGATCACGTCCTCGCCCGGATAGAAGCGCTGCACGAAAGCCTCGCTCACCACGGCCACGGCCTCCCCCTCGCGATCCGCCTCGTCGAAGGCCCTGCCCTGGCGGATCGGAACGTCCATGACGTCGAAGTACGACGGGGACACCGTCGCATTGTCGATCTCCCACGCGCCGTCCACGGACTCGGACGGCTGGCCGGGAACGACGTAGCCGCGTGTCTGGATGCCCGCACCCAGGGGCAGCCGGTCGGCGCTGGCGACGCCGGTGACACCGGGCTCGTCCAGGAGTCTCTGGACGTAGTTGTCCATCGCCGCCCTGGCCTCCGCGTCCGTCTTGTAGCCGGACAGCTCCGGCATGGGCCAGACCAGCGCCGCCGGCCCCGTGTAGAACCCGGTGTCGATGGTCTGGGCCTTCTGCATCGACCGGACGAAGAGCCCGGCGCCGATGAGCAGGACGAAGGAGAAGGCGACCTGCGTCACCACGAGCATGGTGCGCAGGTTGAAGCGCCTCGGCCGCCCGCCGCCCGTTCCCTCGTTCTTGAGCGTCGGCGCGACGTCTGGATTCGTGGCCTGAAGGGCGGGGGCCAGACCAAAGGCCAGTCCCGCCAGCAGGGACACGCCCGCCGTGAACCAGAGCACGGTGCCGTCCAGGGAGACGTCGAAGCTCACGGGAACGGGGAGCGGGGGCTTGAAGCTCATGAGGAGGTCCAACGTCCAATTCGCGAGGATGATGCCCGCCGCCCCGCCCAGCAGCGCCAGGAGCGTCGTCTCCACCAGGAGTTGCCGAACCAGCGCCGCCCGTCCCGCTCCCAGGGCCAGTCGGATCGCGATCTCCTTGCGGCGGTCCTCCGCACGAGCGAGAAGGAAGGACGCCAGGTTGGCACAGGCGATGAGCAGCACCAGCCCCACGACCCCGAGAAGGAGCCCGGCCACGGGCACCAACGCCTTGTCGACGAGGGGATGCAGGGCCACGTCTCCCGACGGCAGCGCCGTCATGGCGCGCTTCTCGTTGGACTCGGGGTACTGTTCCGCCAGCGCGGTGGAGAAGGCCTGGAGTGCGGCGTTGGCCTGATCCACCGTCACGCCGGGCTCGAGGCGAGCCTTCACGAACATGCTCCGGCTGCCTCGCCGGTCGAGCTGATCGCTGGCGCCGGGCATGACGTCCCCGGTCATCATGAGCGGCACGAAGAGGCCGGTGACCATCACCGGCATGGAGCCGGTGAAGGCTTTGGGCGCGACCCCGACCACGGTGAAGGCTCTCCCCCCCAGGCGCACGGTCGTGCCCACCACGCCGGGGTCCGAGCCGAACTTCTCCGTCCACATCCGGTAGCCCAGGATCGCCACCGGGTGCGTTCCCGGCGTGGCGTCCTCGTCCGGAAGGAACGACCGCCCCAGGGCCATGGGCACACCGAGCACGGAGAAGTAGTCCCAGGAAACCGCCTCGCCGAACACCACCTCGGCCTCGGCGCCCCGATCCATGCGGCCGATGAACGTCCGGGTCCCCACCACCCCGGCGAAGACGTCGTTGCTCTCCCGGAGATCCATGTAGTCGGGGTGGGAGAACGTGGCGTAGGGATACCCGCTGGACTCGGACGTGTAGACCTCCACCAGCTCCTGCGGCGCCCGCACCGGCAGGTGGCGAAGGAGGACGGCGTTGACCAGGCTGAACATGGCCGTGTTGGCGCCGATGCCCAGCGCCAGGGAAAGCACCGCCACCAGGGTGAAGCCGGGGCTCCGGACCAGACGGCGGATCGCGTACTTCAGGTCTTCGGGACGCATGGGCATACGACTCCAGATGTCGGGTCGATCCGTGCCCACACGTCGGGGGCGATTTCGCTCCCAGGTGGGGCGCATGGCTTCAAGGCGGCGGGAGATCCGGCGAAGCGCGCCGGCGCGCAGGGCGAGAGCCTGCCCCCAGTACCAGAGGTCCGCGGTCCAGGAACCGTGGGCGGGCGCGACCCTGAGGGCATACTCCTCGTGGAGATCCCCGGCCACGGCGTCGGCCAGATCGACGGGAAGACGCCAGCGGACCAGGATGGTGGCCAGGCGGGGAGGCCGCGGCGGGCGTTCAGCCGGCATGGGCCTCGCCCTCCTGCTCCACCCGGGCCCACATGCGCTCCCGAACGGCCCGCGACGCTTCCAGGGCCTGCAGGCCCTCCGGGCTCACCTGGAAATGGCGCTTGGCCTTGCCACCGCGCTCGCCCGAGGGCTTCCCCATCCAGGACCGGGACAGCCCCTTCTCCTCCATCCGCATGAGGGTCACGTAGACCGTGCTGATGGAGACCGAGCGCCCCGCCTGGACCTTCAGCTCTTCGCGGACGCTGGCGCCATAGGCGTCGTCGCCCAGGCGAAGCACCGCCAACAGGACCAGCTCCTCGAGGTCACCGAGCTGTTTCTTCGAAGGGGCCATGGGGTCCTCGGAGATAAAATTGACAATGTCAATTACCCCCTACGGGACCTCGACCAGGAGGTTTCAGCCCTCCCTGGCTGCTAGTGCCGGCGCGCGTAGAGCACGGACGTCTCGGTGCGCCGCTCGCCCTGCGCCTTGCGGATCGCAGAGTGCAACGTCGTGACGACGTCGCCGGCGGGCTTCCCCTGGAGCTGGGCGACCAGGTCTGCGGCGCCCTTGAACAGCCCCTGGCTCCCGTGGGAGAGCACGAACACAGTGTCCCCCGTCGCGACGGTGTGTCGCTGCGCCGTGTACTTGAAGCCGTCCATCATCCCGAGCGGCGGTCCATGCGCACCGAACTCCTCGAAGGCGCCGTCACGGCGAATGAGCCCGCCCGGCACGCGCCCCGCGCTCGCCCACTCCACCGCATCCGGCGATACGGCGAGCACGCCCACCTCCACGAACTGCTCAGCGCCCTCCACCGCGGCGGCGGAAAGCGCGTCGTTCGCCTTGGCCAGCAGCTCCGGCACGGTCGCGTGCTCCGATGCGAGCACCCGCAGCACCGCGCGGGCCACGCCGATGTGGTGGGCCGCAGGAAAGCCGTCCTGGCGCACGTCGAGCGTGAGGAGCGCCGTGCGTCCGTCCGCGAGCGCGATCCAGTCCCAGACCGAACCACCCCGCCCCGTCCCCTCGCGCGTCGTACCCGCGGCCGTCTCGTAGCCCTCGAGGCGGGGGGCCGTGCGCGGGAGGAGGCCCGCCTGCATGGCCCGACTCACCTCCCAGGAGCGGCCGCGGAGCCGGTCCGAGGGTGCGCCGCCGACGCCGGTCGCGCTTGCGAGGGAGCGGATCATCCGCAACGCCAGGGACTCCCCGCCCAGCAGATCCTCCAGCGTGCCGCGCGCCAACCTCGCCACGGTCGCGCCTTCGACCGCGCGGGCCGTTTCCGAGCGGGGCACATCCGACACCAGCGCATCTTCCCCGAACGTCTGGCCGGCGGTGAGGACCGTGTGCCGCTCCTCCCCGCCGTCCGGCCGGCTCCCCACGAGCTCCACGCTCCCGTCGACGACGATCCAGGCGGCGCCTCCCGACCCGCCCGCTTCGAAGAGGGTCTCGCCCGCTTCGAGGGACCGACTCTCGACGATCGCGGCGACGCGCTCGAGGTCGCCGTCCTCGAGACCGGCGAGGAGGTCGATCCCGCGGAGTAGCTCCACCACCTGCCCGGTGGACCAGCCGTACGCGTTCTCGGACACCCGCCTTCGCCTCCGTGGCACGAGGAACTCCGACCCCTCACGGGCCGGAAAGGGAACGGGACAATGTACCCTGTGGCGGACGGCGCGGGAAAGGAGCCGTGCGTCCCGCGGAGCGCGCCGGACTCCCTCGCCCGGGCGCGGCCGCACCCCCTACATTGGCCAAGCGTACCCTCGCCCGTGCGCCCACCCTCCGGAGAGAACCGTTGGACACGGCAACCGAGACGAAGTCAGAGGCCTCGCCGGACGCCCGCACCTCGTTGACCCTCCGCTGCTGGGGAACCCGCGGCTCGATCCCGAGCCCGGGTCCGAGCACGCAGCGCTACGGCGGCAACACCACGTGCTTCGAGGTTCGCCACGGCGAGCATCGAATGATCCTCGACGCGGGCTCGGGGATCCGCCCCCTCGGGCTCGACCTTCTGCGCACCGGCGGGAGCTTCCACCACATCTTCCTGACCCACTTCCACTGGGACCACATCCAGGGCTTCCCCTTCTTCCCACCCCTGTACCGCCCCGAGGTCGAGCTCAAGATCGTCGCGCCCCGCCAGAACAACATCGACGTGCGCAGCCTCTTCGCGGGGCAGATGGGTCCGATCTACTTCCCGGTTCCGTTCAGCCTGGTGGCCGCGAAGATGTCATTCGACGACGTGGGCGACACCGCGTGGGAGATCGAGGGGATGGTCCTGCGCGCCCTCCGGGTGAAGCACCCCTCCAACGTGGTGGGCTACCGCATCGAGGCGGGCTCCCGCGTGGTGTGCTTCGTGCCCGACAACGAGGTGGAGGGCGATGGCTACGACGTCGGCCCGGGGTGGAGGCGTGAGCTGCTCGACTTCGTGCGCGGGGCGGACCTCCTCGTGCACGACGCGATGTACACGGACGAGGAGTACGCGGAGCGCGGCGGGTGGGGGCACTCGACCTTCCGCCAGGCGCTCCATCTGGCGGAGGAAGCGGAGGTGGGGAGGCTGCTCTTCTTCCACCACGATCCCGAGCGAACCGACGAGGAGATCGACGAGATCGTGGGCCGCGTCCGGGACGAGGCGCTCGCGCGCGGCTGCTCCGTACCGATGGAAGCCGCTGCCGAAGGGTTCGACTTCTCCCTCGAGGAGCGGTGAGGTGGACCAGGCAGGCCGGGAGGAGGCCCTCCGCCGACAGCTGGAACAGGCCCGCGCGGAGCTGCGCGAGCTGAACAAGGTGGGGATGGCGCTCATGTCCGAGCGCGATCCGGAGCGCCTCCTGGGGATGATCCTGACCCAGGCACGGCGCCTGAGCGCTTCCGACGCGGGCAGCCTCTACCTGGTGGAGTCGGACCCGGACGGCAACGATCGCCTGCGCTTCCTGCGGTCGCAGAACGACACGCTGCCCGACCTTCCTTCGCCGAACTTCACCCTCCAGCTGGACGAGACGAGCGTCGCGGGCTTCGTGGCGCTCCGCGGGGAGCCGGTGGTGCTCGACGACGTGTACGACATCCCCGACGGCCTCCCCTTCACCTTCAACCGGACGGCCTTCGACACGAAGTACGGCTACCGCGCGAAGTCGATGCTGGTGGTCCCGATGACGGACCACCGCGACCGCATGGTGGGCGTGCTCCAGCTCATCAACCGCAAGTCCGATCCGGCAGCCGCGATCCGCTCGGAGGAGGACGCGGCCCGGTGGGTGCTCCCCTACGAGGAGCACGACGTCGCGCTCGTCCAGTCGCTCGCCGGTCAGGCCGCCGTGTCCATCGAGAACGGTCGCCTCTACCAGTCCATCGAAAACCTCTTCGCCGGGTTCATCAAGGCTGCGGTCACCGCCATCGACCAGCGCGACCCCACCACCTCGGGGCACTCGGTGCGTGTCAGCGAGCTCACCTGCGACACCGCCGCGCTCATCGGTGCCCAGACGGAGGGCCCGTTCCGCGATACCCGCTTCACCGAAGACCAGATGCGGCAGCTTCGCTACGCGGCCCTGCTGCACGACTTCGGGAAGGTGGGGGTACGCGAGGAGGTGCTGGTGAAGGTGAACAAGCTGCCTCCCGTCATGGGCGCCCGCATCGAAGAGCGCTTCGGGCTGATCCGGAGGACGCTCGAGGCCGAAGCCGCCCGCGCCCGCGAGGTGGTGCTGCTACACCATGGTCCCCAGGCGTCGGAACGGCTCGCGGAGGTGGAGGCACGCCTCCGCGAGGAGCTCGAAGCCCTGGAGCGTTACCGCGCCGCGATCGAGGACGCCAACGTCCCCCGCGTCTTTCCCGAGGATCCGCCCGCGATCCTCGGGGAGATGAGCACGAGGCACTACACCGCGCCCGACGGCACGGCGAAGCCGTACCTGAGCGAAGAGGAGCTGCACTTCCTCTCGATACCACGCGGCAACCTCGACGAAGACGAGCGCAGACAGATCGAGTCGCACGTGATCCACGGCTACGACTTCCTGCTCGCCATTCCATGGACGGAGGAGCTGTCGCGTATCCACGAGATCGTGCGTGGCCACCACGAGAAGCTGAACGGCGGGGGCTACCCCGACGGCGTGAGCGGCGCCGCCGTCTCGCTGGAGACGCGGATCATGTCCGTCTGCGACATCTTCGACGCGCTCACCGCGAGCGATCGACCGTACAAGAGCGCGCTCCCCGTCGACCAGGCGCTGGACATCCTGCGCTCGGAAGCGCGAGAGGGTGCGCTGGACCCCGATATCGTCGACCTTTTCTGTGGGTCGGGGGTCTACAGGAAGATTCTCGAAAGCGACTGGCGCCGGTTCTGACGAATCGGTGCTGAACAGGAGTGTGGGATGGCAAGAATCCTCATCGTCGACGACGAGGAATCCGATCGCCTGTTCGAGCGGGCGATTCTCGAGGACGCCGGGCACGCGCTGTTCTTCGCCTCCGATGGGGAGTCCGCCCTGAAGGCGTACAAGAACCACCGGGTCGAGATCGTGATCACGGACCTCCACATGCCCCGCCTGAACGGCCTGCAGCTCATCCGCGAGTTGAAGGAGATCGATCCCCTCGCCGTGATCATCGCGGTGTCCGGCGTGGCCGCCGGACAGCTCGGTCGGGCCCTGGAGCTGGGCGCCACGAAGACGATCAAGAAGCCGGTGATGCCCTCGGAGCTGCTGGCCGCCCTCCGGGAGATCCTGAACCCCGGCGATGCGGCCGACCCATGGAAGGGCCACGACCGTTTCTGAGTCCGGCAGTCCCGGGCTCACCCCGTTTCGAGATCCAGGAGGAATATGCATCCGGAGATCCGGCGCATCGCCATCAACACCGGCGGCGGTGACGCACCCGGCCTGAACGCCGTCATCCGCGCGGTGGTGCTCGCGGCGGAGGAGATTGGCTGGGAGGTCTACGGCATCGAGCGCAGCTACGACGGCCTCTTCGAGCAGGGCGGCGTCATGCGGCTCGACCGCTCCGCGGTGCGAGGCATCACCCACATGGGCGGGACCATCCTGGGCACCACGAACCGGGGCAACCCGCTGCGCTGGCCCGTGACGCACGAGGACGGCTCGGTCACGTACGAGGACCGCTCCGACGCCGTGATCGAGGCGTTGGCCGACCACGACATCGACGCGCTGGTGGCCATCGGAGGCGACGGCTCTCTCACCATCGCGCACCACCTCTTCCAGAAGGGCCTCAAGGTCGTGGGCGTGCCGAAGACGATCGACAACGACCTCGCGGCCACGAACCTCACCTTCGGCTTCCAGACCGCGGTCGCCACCGCCACCGACGCCATCGACCGCCTGCACTCCACGGCGCAGGCGCACGAGCGGGTGATGGTCATCGAGCTGATGGGTCGCAGCGCCGGGTGGATCGCCCTCTTCGCGGGCGTGGCCGGCACGGCCGATATCATCCTCATCCCGGAGATCCCCTTCGACATGGACGTGATCGCCGACAAGATCGAGGCGCGCTACCACATGGGGCGACGGGGCTTTGCGATCGTGGTCGTGTCGGAGGGCGCCTACCCGAAGGGCGGAGAGCCGCACTTCCGGCGCAAGGACAGCGGCCAGGTCCGCCTCGGCGGCATCGGGGAGGAGGTGGCCACCGAGATCAACCTGCGCACCGGGCGCGAGACGCGCTCCCTGGTGCTGGGCCATCTCCAGCGCGGGGGCAGCCCGAACGCGTACGACCGCCTGCTGTCGCTGCGCTTCGGCGCCGCCGCGGTCAACCTGATCCGCGACGGGAGCCACGGATGCATGGTCGCCCTCGACCCCCCCAACGTCCTGGCCGTGCCGCTCGGGCAGGCCATCTCGAAGATCAAGACGGTCCCCCTGGACTCGGACGTGGTGAGCACCGCACGCGCCCTCGGTATCTGCCTCGGCGACTGACGTCCACCGTCCATCACCCGACCGCGAGAGAGGAACCCCCATGTCCGGACAGCCGAAGCTCCTCCGGGCCTTCGCGCTCGCATTCGGCGCCTGGGCCACAACCGCCGGCGCAGCCTCCGCGCAGAGCACGGCCACCTGGGTGCCGCAGCCGGTACGTGGGCAGACGTTCAACCTGTCGATCAAGAGCATCATGCGCGGCCCCGAGGTCGTGGGCGAGGCACCCTCCTCCGTGCGGTGGACGGACGACAGCGCGTGGATCTACTTCCGCTGGAAGCCGGGCGGAGAGGCGTGGGACGTCCCGACCGCGCTCTATCGCGTGCGGGGACGAGGCGGCGAGCCCGAGCGTCTCGACGACGACGCCGCGCGGGACGCGGCGCCGCTCATCGCCTCCGGGGACATCTCGCGGAACCGGCGCTGGCGCGTGTCGACGGTCGGGGGCGACCTCTATCTCGTGGACCGCCGCTCCATGGCGGTGCGCCGCCTGACGCACACGGAAGATTCGGAGGGCTCCCCGATGTTCGGGCCCGACGCCCGCAACGTCCTCTTCCGCCGCGGCAACGACCTCTACCGTCTCACGCTCTCCAACGGGGCGCTCGAGCAGCTCACCCGCATCGAGTCGGGGCCGGCGCCGAAGGAGCCGGCCGAAGCGGAGGGGCAGCGCAAGTTCCTCGAGGACCAGCAGCTCGAGCTGTTCGAGCACGTGCGCCGACAGAAGGAGCGGGAGCAAGAGCAGAAGGCCGAGCGCGAGGCGGCCGAGGCCGACGATCACAGCCCGATCTACCTGGAGCGCGACGAGCGCCTGCGCGGCCTCCAACCGACGCGCGACGGGGGCCGCGTGCTCGTGCTCACGGTCCAGCCCGCGCAGAACGACAAGAACACCGTCATCCCGGAGTGGATCACGGAGAACGGGTACACGCAGGACATCGACGGACGCCCCAAGGTCGGCGACGCGCAGGGCCACGGCCGCGTGGGCCTGCTCGACACCCGGACCGACTCGGTGCGGTGGGTCGACCCCGCACCCGACGACTACGACGGCGAGGAGAAGCCCGGCGTCTACAACGCCGGCTGGAACGACGCCGGCACCAAGGCGTTCATCTTCGCCGTCTCCTACGACAACAAGGACCGGTGGCTCTGGTCGGTCGACGGAGAGACCGGCGAGCGCACTCTGCTCGACTACCTGCACGACGAGGCGTGGGTGGGCGGGCCCTGCTTCGCGCGGTGCGTCGGCTTCGTGCCGGGCACCGATCGGATCTGGTTCGTGAGCGAGAAGTCCGGCTTCGCACACCTCTACACGGTGAACGCCGACGGGACGCGCAAGCAGTCGCTGACCTCGGGGGAGTGGGAGGTGCTCGACGTCGCCATCCCCGAGGACCGGTCTCGCTTCCTCCTCACCACGAACGAGGGCTCGCCCTTCGACGAGGGCGCCTGGTGGATGGAGTTCGACGGCAAGAACCGCCGCCGTGTCAGCGAGGGCGAAGGCCGCTTCACCGTCACCCCCTCACCGGATGGGCGCCGCCTGGCGATCGTGCACGACGTGTCGAACCGGCCGCCCGAGCTGTACGTGGCGGAGGCCGGTCGGCCGACGCGCATGACGAAGGTGACCACCTCCCCGACCACCGCGTGGTCGTCCTTCCCCTGGATCGAGCCGGAGATCGTCCACATCGAGGCCGAGGACGGCACGATGGTGCCCGCGCGCATCTACCGGCCCCAGGATCTGGGGGCGGAGGCCAACGGGGGCGGCGTGATCTTCGTGCACGGTGCGGGTTACCTGCACAACGTCCACCACTATTGGTCGTCGTATTCCCGCGAGTACATGTTCAACCACCTGCTGGCCGCGAGTGGCTACACGGTGCTCGACATCGACTACCGGGGCTCCGCCGGCTACGGGCGCGACTGGCGCACCGCGATCTACCGGTGGATGGGCGGGAAGGACCTGAGCGACCAGGTGGACGGCGCGCACTGGCTGGTGGAGAACGAGCACGTGGACGCCGGTCGCATCGGGATGTACGGCGGCTCGTACGGCGGGTTCATGACGCTCATGGCGCTCTTCACGGCCGGCGAGACCTTCCGGTCGGGAGCGGCGCTGCGCTCGGTGACCGACTGGGCGCACTACAACCACGGTTACACGAGCGACATCCTCAACCTGCCGCAGAACGACGCGGAGGCCTACGAGAAGTCCTCGCCGATCTACTTCGCCCAGTTCCTCCACCCCGACCAGCACCTCCTGATCCTGCACGGGATGGTCGACACCAACGTGCACTTCTCGGACGTGGTTCGGCTGGTGCAGCGCCTCATCGAGCTGGGGAAGGAGAACTGGGAGTTCCAGCCCTATCCGGTCGAGAGCCACGGGTTCGTCGAGCCCACCTCGTGGACCGACGAGTACCGACGGATCTTCGAGTTGTTCGAGCGTACGCTGCGCGCGCCCGAATGCGCAGTGAACGGAGGGTCGTGCGCGCCTCGGCGCGCGGGACGCTGACCGCCGCCGAGGCGCGACGCACCTACCGGATCGGCTCCATCCTGAGCCTCACCGAGTAGGCCTCCCGGGGGGTGGGCACGCCGGCTTGCGGGCCGGGCTGCACCTCGAGGAGCGTGATGCGCACGCCGGCCACGTCCTCGTCCATCGGCTGCAGGGCGGTGTTCAGCTCGATCGTGACGGGCGCCGCGCCCCCCGTCACGCGCAGGTCCACCGCGGCGTTGCCCTGCCAGACGCATACCACGCCGGCAGGGCAGCGGGAGTCCTCCCGTACGCCCGTGAACGCCACCCGCAGCGCCGTGCCTTCGACCTGCGCCTCCGCCCCATATCCCAGAACCACGTCGGCCGGAAGCGTCACCAGGCTGGCGTCGAGGTCGACGTCCGGCTCGGTGGCCTTCCCACATCCCAGCGCCAGGACGGCCACGAGGGCCGCCGCGCTTCTCGTCATCTTCGATCCCACGGTCGTCGTTCCTTTCGGTTCAAGGTCCCACGGACTGTCTATGCGCCATGAAGAACGACCGGCACCCCCTATCCGTGACGGAGTCCGCCCGCCCTACTCCCCCCGGAGCACGCGCGCCGGGTCGACGCCGCCGGCCTGGAGCGCCGGGATGAGCGCCGCCGCCATCCCCGTGGCGAGGAAGCCCACGCCCACCGCGAGGTAGGTACCGGCGCCGCGCGGACTCTGCCCGAGGAGCATGGCCTGCAGGATCGGCGACAACAGCCACGCCAGGGTGAGACCAACGGCCACGGCGGGCACGAGCTGGCGGAACGCCAGGCCGAGCACACTCAGGACCAGGCGCCTGCCGTCCGCACCGAGCGCGAGGCGCACGCCCATCTCCCGGCGGCGCTGGCGCACGCGGAAGGCGAGCAGCCCGTACAGTCCCACCACGGCCACGAGGAGGCCGGCCGTGCCGCCGGCGAGCGCCATGGTGGCGAGGGCGCGCGGCACGCGCAGCATGAACGCGTGCGCGTCGGCGAGCGTGCGGATGCTCCACAGCGGGACGTCCGGGTCCGCATCCGCCACGACCGCGCGCAGTCCCGATGCGAGCGCGGCGGCGCTCCCCGCCGCTCGCACGAGCGCGAGGTCCGGGCCGCCGTCCACCTGCGCGAGGGGGAGATAGACCCGGTCGCTCCGGGCCTCGGGGCCACCTCCCAGATCGAGGTCCGCCATCACGCCGACCACGGTGAACCAGGCGGTCGAATCCGCGCCGGCGATGCGCACGGCGCGGCCCAGCACGGGCGTGTCGGGGGAGTAGCGGCGCGCGAAGCTCTCGCTCACCACCGCCACGCGGGGCGCGCGGTCGTCGTCCGCGGCGGACAGGCCGCGTCCCGCCCGGAGGTCGATCCCCACGACCGCATCGAAGCCGGGCGAGATCGCGTTCCAGGTCGTGGCGGCGCGCGGGTCCAGCTCCTCTCCCTGCACCTCGACACGCCCATAGCGCTCGAAGTAGCCGGGAGCGCCGAGGGCCAGGGCGGCGGAGCGTGCACCCGGCTCCGCGGCCAGCGCGCCCTCGAGGGTGCGCAGGTGCGCGGTGCGCGCCCCGGGCGTCGCCTCCGCGGGTACCTGGAGCGAAGCCACCAGGATCTCCTCGGTGGGCAGGCCGCGGCCGAAGTCGCGCGTGCCCGCCAGCGAGCGTCCGGTGAGCGCGGCCGCGACCACCGCGCCGCACGACAGCGCGAGCTGGACCGTGACGAACGCGCGGCTCCACCGACCGCCTCCCCCGATCGACGCGGCCGCGCCCTCCTCCTTGAGGATGCGCTGCACGTCGACGCGCAGGACGCGCACGATCGGCAGGAGCCCCGCCACCAGCGCGGTGCCCACCACGAGCACGCTCGTGAACGCGAGCACCGTGCCGTCGACGGACATGCGCATCCAGTAGTAGCCGAAGTTCTCCGTGGACATGCTGCTCTGCACGAGCGACACCGTCCACGAGGCCACCGCGAGGCCGGCGGCGCCGCCGGCCACCGCGACGATCAGCGACTCGAGGAAGAGCTGCGCTCCGATCTGAGCGCGCCCGGCGCCGAGCGCCGCCTGGATGCCGAGCGCGCGCACGCGCTCCGTTGCCCGGACCAGCAGCAGGTTCGCCACGTTCGCGCAGGCGATCAGCAGGAGGCACAGCGCCACCAGCACCAGCCCGGCGAAGGCGACCGCTTCACCGCTTTCGCCTCGACTCCCCGTGTAGGACTCCACCTGCACCACGCCCCCGATCGCTGCCGGGTCGCGCTCCGCGTCGCGGCGCAGCCAGCGCCCTCCGAGCTCCGCGGTCGCCGCCTCCAGCCCGGCGCCGTCGGCGAGCCGGCCGACGAGCTCCAACGGCTCCGTGTGGGACGTGGCGGGGTCCATCACCACCCACGCGCTCTGCTTGAAGGGGAAGCCGAAACCCTCGGGAAGGACGCCGACGATGGCGCGCGCTGTGCCGTTCACCTCCACCGTCCGCCCCAGCACGTCGGGATCGGCGTCGTACAGCTCCGCCCAGACGTCGTGGCCGAGGAGGAGCGCGCCGGCCGCTTCCCCGACGCCCGGCACGCGGCCGATCTCGGGGCCCACGCGCAGGAGCGGGAGGACCTCGGGACTGAGCGCCGCCGCCGACAGGCGTGCCGCCGCCCGGTCTCGGTCGACGAGCGTGGCGTCGAAGACCCGGAAGCCGCCGAGGGACTGCAGGGAAGACGTGCCCTGCAGCGCCTCGAGATCGTCGCCGGTCACCGGAAGCGAGCGTCCGTCCCGCGACGGCTGCACCACATCGACACGCACGACCCGGTCGCCGTCCGGAACCGGCAGCGGGCGGGTGGCTCCGACCAGGAAGCTGAAGAAGGTCGCAGGGAGGGCGATGCCGAGCGCGAGGATCGTAACGGCCAGGACGCTCGAAGCGGGATCGCGGACCAGCCCGCGCATGGCGAGCGACAAGGCGAGCCCCGGTCGAAACGGCATCCTGCGGCGATCGGGTGCAGACGTCATCACGCTTCCTCCGTAGGTGGTGGGCTCCCATCATGGACGAGCGCGACGCGCCGGTTGTTCCGGATTGCTTGCGCGCACACGTTGGTCCGTCGAAGCTACGCCGTCCGACCCGGGCCGTGACAGCCCGGCCACTGCCCTCCCGAGACCGCCATGACCGCCGACCCGTCCGACCGGCCGCCCGCCCCCTCGTTCCGCACGACGTTGATACGCGTGATGACCGTCCAGGTGGTCACGCTCGTCCTGCTCTGGCTCCTCCAGGCACACTACACCCGGTAGGAGCGGAGCGATGCACCCGATCAACTGGATCATCGTCGTCGGCTACCTGACGTACGTGGTGGTGGACGGTGTGAGGCGCTCCAGGGGCACCCACGAGATCGAGGGCTACTTCCTCGCCAATCGGAGCCTGCCGTGGTGGGCCGTCGGCCTCTCCGTCATGGCCACGCAGCTCTCGGCCGTCACGATGATCGGCACCACCGGGCAGGGCGCCACGGACGGGATGCGCTTCGTGCAGTTCTACTTCGGGCTGCCGATCGCGATGGTGATCCTCGGCGTCACGCTCGTTCCGTTCCTGCACGGCTCGAAGGTCTTCACGGCCTACGAGTACCTCGAGCGGCGCTTCGACGCGAAGACCCGCTCGCTCACCGCCTTCCTCTTCCTGCTGTCGCGCGGCATGTCGTGCGGCACGATCATCGCCGCGCCGGCGGTCGTCTTCTCCGCCGTGTTCGGATGGAGCCTGCCGCTGTCGGTGGCGATCATCGGCATCCCCACCGTGATCTACACGATGATCGGCGGCGTGCAGGCGGTGACGTGGGCCGACGTGAAGCAGATGGTGCTGATCGTGGCGGCGCTCGTCGGCATCGTGGTCGTGCTGTTCGTGAAGATGCCGGTGAGCCCCGACGACGCGCTGCGCATCGCGGGCAGCACGGGCCGCCTCAGGGTCTTCGACTTCTCCTTCACGCTCAAGGAGACCTACACGTTCTGGTCGGGCATCCTGGGCGGCACCTTCCTGATGCTGTCGTACTTCGGCACGGACCAGAGCCAGGTGCAGCGCTACCTGACCGCGAAGTCCGTGCCCGAGGCGCGTAGCTCGCTCCTCATGAGCGCCTACTGGAAGATCCCGCTCCAGGCGCTCGTGTTGCTCGTCGGCGTGCTGGTGTTCGTCTACTACCAGTTCGTGACGCCGCCCCTGCTCTACAACCCGGCGCAGGAGGCGGCCGTCGAGGCCGTGCGGCCTACCGAATACGCCATCCTCGACGACCAGTACCGCTTCTACTATCGGCAGCGTGAGGCGGCGGCCCGCCGCGTCGCGGACTCGGAGGGCCCGGCGGCGCGAGCTGCCATGAGCGAGTTCCGTGCCAGGGAGAGCGACGTGCAGGGCGTGCGCAACGACGCGCTCGCGATGGCCGAGGAGGTCACCGGCAGGCCCTCCAGGGACGTCAACTACATCATCCCGCGCTTCGTGCTCTCCGAGCTTCCCGTCGGGTTGTCCGGGCTGTTCATCGCGGGCGTGCTCGCGGCGGCCATGTCCAGCATCGCGGCGGAGCTCAACTCGCTCTCCACCACCACCGTCATCGACTTCTACCGCAGGTGGGTGAAGCCGGAGGCCAGCGACGGCCATTTCCTCACCGTCTCGAAGATCGCGACGGGCTTCTGGGGGCTCTTCGCCTGTTTCGTCGCGACGTACGCCGCCACGCTCGGATCACTGATCGAGGTGGTGAACCGCTTCGGGTCGTTCTTCTACGGCTCGATCCTCGGCGTCTTCATGCTCGCGATGATCGGGCGCGCACGTCCCCTCGGCGCCTTCGTCGGGCTCATCGCCGGGATGACCGCCGTGGGTGCCGTGTCGTTCGGCTTGCCCGAGGTGTCGTTCCTCTGGCACAACGTGGTCGGCGCCGTGACGGTCGTGGTGGTCGGGATGCTGCTGAGCTTCGTCGCGCCGCGCCCGGCGGAGGCGTAGGGGGTCGCACGCCGGGACGTGCCGGAGGATCTACGGGATGTAGATCCTCGATCCCCGCCCCCGCGCGTCCCGCTTCCACCGCTCGATCCATGCGTCGAGGTTCGCGGCGAGGGTGTCGGCCGAGGGCACGTGCCCACCCAACGCGGTGGCGGCGTCGGGCAGCCACCCCAGCCGCGAGGGCTCGGCGACGAAGGAGGCAGGCACGCGGTGCAGCTCGTCCGAAAGCGCCTGTGCGGCCTCCGGCCTCCCCAGCCATTCCACGAACGCGCGGGCGGCGTCCGCGTCGGCGGCCCCGGTGACGACCGCCACGCCCTGGACCAGGAGCGGGCCGCCCGACTCGGGGACGACCCACTCCACGGGCGTGTCCGCCCGCCTCGCCGCTTCGGCGAGCGAGAGCCGTGCCGGCGCCACGCTCCCGTCCCCACGCCCCAGGTGGCGGAGCAGCATCGTCTCGTCGGCCTCGTAGCGCCTGGTCTGTCCGTCGAGGCGCTTGAACCAGTCGATGGCGGCCAGGATGTCGCCGTACGCCTCGAGCGACACCTGCGCGTGTGTCGCCGAGGAGGATGGAGCCGCCGTCGTCCGCTCCGGGCTCGGGGACGAGCACCTCGCCCGTGAAGCGGGGATGGAAGAGGTCGATCCAGTCCCGCGGCGCACGGCTGCGGCTCAGCTCGTCGTGGTCGAAGGCGAGCACGATCGGATCGACGAGGCTGGCGGCCCACCGCCCCTCCGGGTCGCGGAGCCCGTCCGGAAGGGACGCCGCCCAGGAGGGGGCGCCCGGGGCCAGCAGGCCCTCGGCCGCCGCGGTCGCGAGCGTCCAGGACGGTGCCCCCCAAACCACCTGCGCACCCGGATCCCCGCGCTCGGCACGCAAGCGTCCGAGCAGCTCCCCGGAGGCCACCGCCTCGAAGCGCACCGCCACGTCGGGTCGCGCGGTCCCGAACGCGTTCGCGGCCCATGCGGTCACCTCGGGATCGAGCGAGGTATAGACGGTCACCTCGTGCGCGTGTCCGCACGCCGCGATCAGGACCACGGCCACCGGCGCCCACCGCCGACCGGTCCTCAGGGTCGCACCACGCGCCATGCGGCGATGCGGGCCTCTTCCCTCAGCGCTCGGGCTGCGATACCCGCCGGAAGCTCCGCCAGTCACTCGCTTTCAGCGACACGATGTTCGCGAAGAGGCGGTAGGCGCCCGGCACACCCGACGACCACTGCCTGAAGAAGGAGAGCGCGGCGTACACGTACAGGCCGTCTCCCACAGGCGCCACGAGAAGGGAGCCCCGCGCGGGCGGCTCGTCCTGGTCGTGCATCTCGAGAAGGGGCGTGAAGTGGTCATCCCACTCGCTCAGAAAGTAGAGCCCGCGCTCCTGGACCCACCCCTCGAAGTCCTTCTGCGTGATCGGGTTCGGCGTCGTGAAGACCGGGGCCGACGGCTCCAGGATCTTCACCTGCGCGTCCTCTTCCGCGACGCGCGCCGCCGGTCGGCTCATGGAGACCTCGTAGGGTGTGTAGCCACCGCGCGCGAAGTCGTACTGGTTGTACTGCACCACGACCGTCCCGCCGCCCTTCGCGTAGTCGAGGAGCTGGGCGTTGGCCGACTTGAGGTCCGCGCGGGTCTCGTAGGCGCGCACGCCCACCACCACCACGTCGTAGGGCGCGTAGTCGCCGCTCCTGACCTGGTCGGGTCCGAGGAGGGTGACGTCGGCGCCCATCTGGCGGAGCGCTTCGGGGCCGTCGTCGCCGGTGCCCATGATGTAGCCCACGCGCAGGCCGGCGGCGATGCGCACCGGAACGACCGTGATCGTCGCCTCGGCGGGTGAGAAGAGCGCGGCCCGCTGGATGTGCTCGTAGTCGATGATCGAGAATCCCTCGTCGTAGCGGCGTCCATCGGCCGCGGTGGCTACGGCGTGGAACGTCGCCTCCCCCGCCTCGGGCACGCCGGAGGGGCTCGCCTCGAAGGAGAAAGAACGCTCGGCACCCTCCGCCTCGAGGTCGAAGTCGTATCCGTCGGGCGATACGCTCCACCCCGCGGGTGCGGAAAGGGTGACGCGGCCACTGCTACCACCCGTCGCCTCCGAGCGCACGGAGACGGTGAGCGTCCGCGCGTCACGACGCGCCTGCGGCCAAACGAGCGCCCCGGGTGAGATCGCCGCCGACACCGCGGGCACGGTGAGCACGGGTCGGCGGAACTCGCCGCGCGCGGGGTTCACGCCCACGAACGTCCACGGCATGGTGCGCTCGACCGAGACCTCCTTGCCACCGGTCGCGGCGGAGAAGGCGAAGGTCGCGTGCACGGGCGCCGGATCCCGCGGCAGGCCCCACAGCTCGGGGTGGTCCTGCGGCCAATGGTAGACGTACCCGTCGCGGGGCTGGCGCAGGTAGTAGAGCCGCGAAAGGTCGGCGTCGGCCGGGAGCGTGACGTCGAACGTCCACCGCGCCAGGGACGCGGGGCGCGAGGCTACCGTCCGGGCGCGAGGCCGTCGCTACTCACCTCCGCGGCCTGCCAACCCGGCGGGAGCGCCAGCGCCGCGCCGGCGCCCCGCAGCGTGGTCGGCCCACCGTTCCACGCGATCGCGTCGACACGTACGGTCTGCCCGGGTGTCACCAGGTCGTCCTGCGCGCGCACGTCGAGCACCACGCCCGCTGCCGCGAGCACCGCCTTGCGCGCGAGGTCGATCTTGTCGTCCAGGACGTCCTTCAGCTCGGTGCCGGCCCCGGCTCCCGCGGCGTCCCGGGCCTGCAGCAGGTGGCCGAGCGCCTCCTCCAGCGGCGAGACCACCGCGAACGGATCGGCTCCGCCCAGGAGGGTGCCGGCCTTCTGGATGGCCGCGCGGTACGCCTGCAGATGCGCGCGCGTCGCCTGTACGGCCGAGGCGGGCAGCCCGTCCGCCGCACCCACCAGCGTCGTGTCCACGCCCGCGAAGATCCCGTCGTCGTCGCCGGAGGCGCCCGTGCGGTCCTGCACGAGTCGCATGCCGGAGGTCCGCGGACCCAGGGGACGCGACGTCCCCATGTCCTGCGAGCGGTGGAAGCTCCGGCTCTCCATGGCGAGCTGGAGCTCGGAGCGCCCGAGGAGCGGATCGTACGCGCCCGTCTCCACCCGGACCGTCGCCTCCGTAGGATTGCGCCAGACGCCGCCGTACAGCTTGGACGGAGCCCACGCCTCCACGCCGCGCGCGAGCTGCTCGGGAAAGCGCTCCGGATCGCCGGCCGCCTCGAAGGCCTCGCGCGCCATGATGCCGGCAGCCTGATGCTGGCCGTGGCCGTCGACGGGCGTACCCGTGAACACGGACACGACGACCTGTGGCCGGAACCTGCGGATGATCCACACCACGTCGGCAAGCAGCTCGTCGCGCGGCCAGAAGGTGAGCGCCTCGTCCGCCCGCTTCGAGAAGCCGTAGTCGAAGGCGCGCGAGAAGAACTGCCGCCCGCCGTCCAGGTTCCGCGCCGCCTCGAGCTCGCCCGTGCGGATGATCCCGAGCCCGTCCCACAGCTCCGGCCCGATCAGGTTCTGCCCACCTTCGCCGCGCGTCAGCGCGAGGTACGCCGTCTGGACACCGTAGCGTCGCGAGAGCGCCGCCAGCAGGCTGGTGTCCTCGTCGTCCGGGTGGGCCCCGATCATGAGGACGCGTTTCACGCCGTCCATCCGGCGCAGGAGGAGGCCGGTGGCCACCACCCCGGTCCCGTCGAGCGACTGCGCGGCCGCGGGAAGCGGGAGGAGCGCGGAGAGGGTGAGGAGGAGCGCGAGGCCGACGCGCTCGAGCCGACGGATCACCATGTGGAATTCCCTGACCGATGGGCAGTTTCGCGCGGGCGGCCGGTCCGCCCTTGCAATCGAAGGTCCGAACCTAAGGAATCGCCCGCGGTCCGGGGTACCCGCGAGGCCGCGTCGGGTTACGCGCCCGCGCCCCGGCGTGGCCAGGGGAGCGCGAGCGCCGCCGGTGCGCGGGCCCGCCCGACCCAACCCGCCAGCGCGGCCAGGCTCAGGAGGTAGGGAAGCGCGAGGAAGAGCTGGTAGGGGAGGTCGAGGCCGAGCGTCTGCAGGAAGAACTGCAGCGCCGAGGCCGCGCCGAAGAAGAGGGCCGCGACGAGCACGCGGATCGGGTGCCAGCGCCCGAGCACGACGACGGCGATCGCGATGAAGCCCCGCCCCGCCGACATGTTCTCCGCGAAGGTGCCGGCGTGGGCGAGCGCGAGGTGCGCGCCCGCGATGCCCGCCATCGCACCGCCGAAGAGCGTCGCGAGAACGCGCGTTCCCCGCACGGGCACGCCCGCGGCCTCGGCCGCCTCGGGCGCCTCGCCGGTCGCGCGCAGGGAAAGCCCCCACTCCGTGCGGAAGAGGAGCCACCAGAGGGCGGGCGCAGCCAGGTAGGCCAGATACGCGGTCGGCGCCTGGGCGAAGAGCGCGCGTCCGACCAGCGGGATCTGCTCGAGGCCGGGAATCGGCAGGGGCGCGAGCGTCGGCAGGGAGAGCGCCGTCCCGGTCGCGCCGAAGCGCGCCTGGTACACGGCGCCCGTCACGCCCAGGCCGCCCAGGGTGACGGCCGTGCCCGTGATGATCTGGTCGGCGCCCAGCCCCACCGCGAAGGCCGCGAACACCGCGGCGACCAACGAGCCCCGCGGCCGCCCCGACCAGCACGCCGCCTCCCGCGGAGCCGAGCGCGAGCGCACCCATGGCGCCCCCGAGCGCTCCGGCGATGATCGAGCCCTCCAGGCCGATGTTGATGACGCCGCTCCGCTCGGTGACCGTCTCGCCCAGCGCGGCCAGCGCGAGCGGCACACCGAGGCGCACCGAAGCCTCCAGGAAAGCGGCCAGCGCCGTCTCAGGCATCGGCCACCCCCGGAACGCCGACCCCGGCGCGCCGCCCCGGCCCCATCCGGCGGAGGAGCTGATCCACCGCCAGGACGGAGAGGATGGCGAGCGCCTCGACCGCGCTTACCCACGCGGCCGGGATGCCGGCCGAGCGCTGCATCGCCCCCGCCCCTCCCTCGAGCGCGCCGAAGAGGATGCCGACGACCACCACGCCTCCGGGATGGAGCCCGGCCAGGAGGGCGACGGCGATCGCGGTGTAGCCCCACCCCGGAGACAGCCCCTCGTAGAGCGCGTAGGTCACGCCGGCCACCTGTACGCCGCCGGCGAGCCCCGCGAGCGCACCCGAGGCCAGGAAGGCCGACCCCGTCACGCGGGCCGCGTCGATCCGCCCGGCCACGCGGGCCGCTTCCGGCGAGGCTCCGACGGCGCGCAGGGCGAAGCCGGCCCGCGTCCAGCGCAGCATGCCCCAGAGGAGGAGCGCGAGCCCCACCGCGACGAGGAACCCCACGTGGAGCCGCGATCCGCCGAAGAGGGGGAGGCGCGCCCCCTCGGCGATGGGGTCCGTCTGCGGGAAGACGCCGCGCGCCTCCTGGAGAGGCCCACGTACGGCGTACGCCGCCAGGTCGATCGCCACGAAGTTCATGAGGATGGTCGTGATGACCTCCCCCACGCCGAGCCGGAGCTTCATGAGCGCGGGCACCAGGGCCCAGGCGGCCCCGGCCAGCGCGGCCGCGCCCAGCACGGCGGGCGCGAGCACCCAGGGCGGCAGAGCCCCCCCGCTCAGGCCGACCCAGGTGGCCGCGATGGCGCCCGCGTAGAGCTGCCCCTCCGCACCGATGTTCCAGACGCCGCCCCGGAAGGCCAGGGCGACCGCCAGGCCGGTCAGGACGAGCGGGACGGAACGCACCAGCGTCACCGAGAGGATCGCGTCCCATCCGCCGAAGGCACCTCCCGCCAGCGCCGATGCGGCACGCCCCACGTCGTACCCTCCCGCGGCCAGGGCCAGCGCCGCGGTACAGGCGGTGAGCACGAGCGCGGCCGCCGGCACGACGAGCGGGGCGAGACGTCCGGGCGCGCGCTCAGGCATGGCCCGCCGCGACCATGAGCGCCCCCACCCCCTCGCGCGTGCGCTCACCCGGGCCCACCTCCGTCAGCGTGCCGCGGCTCATCACGAAGACCCGCTGGGCGAGCGCGAGCACCTCGTCCAGGTCGGTGGACACGAGCACCACGCCCGGTGCCGTCCTCCCACGCACGAGCGCGGCCAGCTGCCCATGCACGAACGCCGACGCGGCGACGTCGAGTCCGCGCGTCGGGTTCTCGGCCACGAGAAGGTCCGCCGCCACCGCCAGCTCCCTCGCCACGACCACGCGCTGCTGGTTGCCGCCGGAGAGCGAGGACGCCGGCACGTCGGGGGAGGGGGCGCGCACGTCGAAGCGGGCCATCAGCTCCCAGGTGCGGGCCCGCAACGCCCCCCAGCGCAGCGAGCGGCCCCGTTCTGTACGCGCGGTCCGCGTGGAAGGCCAGGGCCACGTTGCCGGTCAGGTCGAAGTCCCCGATGAGCCCTTCCAGCGTCCGGTCCTGCGAGATGAAGCCGACCCCGGCGGGAAGCTCGACGCGCCCCTCGTCCGGCACGCGCCGCCCGGCGAGCACGGCCGCGAGCTCACGCTGCCCGTTCCCCTCCACGCCCGCGATGCCCACGATCTCGCCGCGCCGCACCGAGAGCGACACCCCCGCCACCGCCCACTCGCCGCGGACCGCCCGCGCCCGCACGCCCTCGATCCGCGCGACGACGGGCCCGGCCTCCACGCTCTCATCCCGCTCTTCCACGCGGGGAAGCGGAGCGCCCAGCGCCGCGGCGTCCGCAGGGCCGCCCCCCACCATCGCCTCCACCAGGGTGGGCACGTCCACCTCCCGGGCGGATGCCGTCAGCACGGTTCGGCCGTGCCGGAGCACGGTCACGCGGTCGGACACGGCCAGCACCTCGTCGAGCTTGTGCGCCACGAGCGCGATGCCCTGTCCCCCGGCGGCCATCTCGCGCAGGAGAGCGAAGAGCGCGTCGACCTCCGCGGGCGCGAGCACCGCCGTCGGCTCGTCGAGCACCAGGACACGCGGTCGGCGGAGGAGCGCCTTGAGGATCTCGACGCGCTGCCGGCTTCCCACCCCCAGCTCCTCGACCCGCGCGTCCAGGGGCACCGCGAGCCCCGTCCGCTCGGAGAGGGCCGCGGCCTCGTCGCGGAGTCTTCCCGTACGGGAGGGCCAGCCCGCCGCCCCCGGAGCGCCGCCCGAGCGCGAGGTTCTCGAGCACGGAGAGCGCCGGCACGAGCGTGAAGTGCTGGTGCACCATCCCGACGCCCGCGGCCCACGCATCACCCGGCCGACGGAGTCGACGGGCCTCTCCGCCGATCTCCACCGTGCCGGAGTCGGGGCGGAGCATCCCGGCCAGGATCCCCAGCAGGGTCGTCTTTCCGGCGCCGTTCTCCCCGAGCACGCCGTGCACCTCTCCGGCGCCCAGCTCGAGCTCCGCGCCGTCGAGGGCCGTGACCGGACCGAACCGCTTGACGATCCCGGAGAGCCGGGCCAGCGGGGGGGTCACGAGCCCGCCGATCCTCCTCCCGCGGCGGTGTCCGCGGCCGCGCCGGGCTCGCCCTCGACGAAGGGGACCCGCGGCACCTGGAGGCTGCCGTCGCGGATCCCGGCCCGGGCCTCGTCCACGCGGGCCAGCAGGCCGTCCGGGATCTGGTCGGCGACCGCCGGGTTCACGACGAAGTCGATCACTCCGTCACGCAGCCCCGCGTACAGCGGCGCGCCGCCGAGCGTACCGGCCTGCCAAGCACGCGCCGTCTCCATGAAGGCCTTCGGGATGTCGATCACCGCGCTGCCCAGCGTCACCTCCGGGGCCACGTCGTTCTGGTCGTTGTTCATGCCGATGGCCCACACCCGGTCGCCCGCCTCGACCGCCTCACGTACGGCCTGGAAGACGCCGAAGGAGGCCGCGTCCGTGTTGTGGACGAGCACGTCCGCCCCGCGGCGCAGCTGGGCGATCGCGGCCTCCTTGGCCGCGCCCACGTCGTCCCAGTTGCCGATGAACGCCTCCAGCACCCGCGCGTCGGGGTCCACCGCGTGCGCGCCGGCCTCGAAGGCACGGAAGGTCCCCTGCACGGGCGGGATCGCCACGCCGCCCACCATCCCGAGCGTATGCGTGGCGCTCATCCCGGCCGCGACCATCCCGGCCAGGTAGGTGCCCTCCTCCAGCGTGAAGATCAGCGGCACCACGTTGGCCGCCACCTTCCCGCCTCCGCTCACCACGAAGGTGACGTCGGGGAAGCGCCGGCCCGCGCGGACGGCGGCGTCCTGGTACTCGAAGCCGTGCGCGAACACCAGGTCGTAGCCGGCCGACGCGTACGAGGCGAACGCCTCGTCGAACTCGGCCGGCGTGCGCGTCTGCTGGTGGCTGACCTCCGCACCCAGCGAGTCGCGCAGCATCATGAGGCCGGCATACGCTCCGGCGTACCAACCCGCGTCGCTCACGGGGCCGGCGGTGAGCAGCGCCGCCCGGAAGGTCGGCACCGAACGGTCGGCTCCCGGGGAAGCCTCCCGCTCGGATCCCCCGCATGCCGCGAGGAGGAGCGCGCAACACGAAAGCAGGAAACGCGGGCGATGTGGGAGGAGCACGTGGATCGATCCTTTCAGGAAGCCCGACCGGTGTCGGTTGGCCTCACTGTACGCGGTTGTCTGTCCGGAGTTCACAGGCGCCGGTATGTTGGGTGCCGAAATCGCCCGGACCGGGGCGCGTATCCCCCGGCGAATGCCCGTCCGTCCAGACCGGAGCCCCCGCCTCATGAGCCAGCCGCGCGATCAGTGGACCTCGAACGTAGGCTTCATTCTCGCAGCCGCCGGCAGCGCGATCGGTCTCGGCAACCTGTGGAAGTTCCCCTTCATCACGTGGAACAACCGCGGAGGCGCGTTCGTGCTGGTCTACCTTCTCTGCATCGCGGGGGTCGGCCTGCCGATCATGATGGCGGAGCTGCTCATCGGCCGCAGTACGCAGCAGAGCGCGGTCGGCGCGCTCAAGGAGGCGATCGGCCCCGGTGGGGACTCGTGGGCGCGTGGGGCGTGCTGGCCGGCTTCACGATCCTGAGCTACTACAGCGTGGTGGCCGGCTGGTCGCTCTTCTACTTCGTGAAGACGCTGGGGTGGAGCCTCACCGGCTTCCCGGCCGACGCGCAGACGGGCGCGATCTTCAGCGGGGTCGTGGCGAACGGGGGGCTGCAGCTCCTGCTGGCGGGGCTCTTCTCGGTCGCGACCGTGGGCGTCGTCTACTTCGGCGTGCACGGCGGCATCGAGAAGATCAGCCGGATCTTCCTCCCCGTGCTGTTCGCGATCCTCCTGATGCTCCTCTTCAGCGCGCTGACCATGGAGGGCTCGGGCGAGGCGATCCGCTTCATCTTCCGCCCCAACTTCCACGAGCTCGAGCCGCGCGGGATCCTGGAAGCGCTGGGCCACTCCTTCTTCACGCTGTCGCTCGGCATGGGCGCCATGATCACGTACGGCTCCTACATCAAGCGCGACAAGTCGCTGGTGACCTCGGCCGGCGTGATCGTCCTGCTGGACACGATCATCGCGCTGTTCGCGACGATCATCATGTTCTCGGTGATCTTCACGGTGCCGGGCATGCCGGAGCAGGTGAGCGGCTCGACGGTGGGCATGCTCTTCATCTCGCTGCCGCAGCTGTTCTACCAGGTGGTGCCGTTCGGGCGGGTGCTCGGCCCGCTCTTCTACGTCCTGGTGGCGATGGCCGCGCTCACCTCCACCATCTCGCTCCTCGAGGTCGTGGTGAGCTACTTCATCGACGAGCGGAAGATGGCCGCGGCCCAAGGCCACGCTGCTCAGCGGCGCCATCGTGTTCGTCTTCACGATCCTGGCGGCGCTCTCCTTCGGCGCGGTGCCGGGGCTCTCGAGCTTCGAGATCTTCCAGGGGAAGCAGGGCTTCTTCGCCACCCTCGACCACTTCGCCTCGAACTTCCAGCTCCCCATCGGCGGGTTGCTCATCACGATCGGCTGCGGGTGGTTCATGACCCGCAAGCAGACCGAGGACGAGCTGGTGGACGACAAGACGCCGAAGTGGTTCAGCTACGGGGCGTGGCGCTTCTTCATCCGCTACGTCGCACCGCTGGCCGTGGCCGCGATCCTCATCGCGGTGATGTTCTTCGGCGCGGACTTCTCGTAGGGACGCGATCGCGGAGCCTGCGGAGAGGGGCGGCGACCGACCGGGTCGCCGCCCCTCGTCGTTCCACCACGGGCTGCTGGTGTCCTAGCGCAGGATGGCGGGCAGCCGCTTCACGACCACGACGGGGACGTCCATCTCGTCCGTCTCCACGAACGCCACCAACCCGCCCGGGCCGAAGGCCGACGGGAGCGCCACTGCCCCCTCCTCGAGGGTGCCCACGTAGTCCCCGGTGGGCGTGAGCACGTCGATGGGTCCCGGCTCCGTGGGCCGGTCGCTCCGCCGTTCGGCCCAGACCTTCCCGCTCCACCCGGTCGCCAGGTCCAGGAGCACGGGCAGCTCGGGGTAGAACGTCATGGCTTCGATCCGCCCCTTCATCATCTCCTTGATCGCGTCGCCCGCGATCGGCCGGGCCGTGCCGCCCTCCTCGCGTCGTCATCATCATGCGCGGCCCCTCCCCGACCTCGAGCTCGTCGAGGCGCCGCTTCCTCTCCGCGTCCTGCATCCTCTTCGTGACGGGCGTCGGCGCGATCGGCCTGCGCAGAACGCGCCGGAGGGCGCCGTTCGCGTCCACGATCTTGACCTCGTAGGCGCTGCTGTCCGAATAGGCCACCCCGCCGTCGGGAAGCGGACCGAAGGCCAGCGGAGGCTCGAACGCCCGCGGCGCCGGAATGGCGATGCGCAAGCTCATCCCGCCGCCGTTCATGTTCTGCGGCGTCTCGTCGCCCCGGGGAGGGAACCACCCCTCGGCCAGCGTGTCGACGACCTCGCGCTCGCCGGTGAGGCCGATGCGCTCGATCGGCCGCCCCTCCGGCATCTCCACCTTGCCGCTCTCGGCGACGCGTGTCATCGAGATCATCGTCGCGCCCCCGCTCAAGACCGCCCCGCCCCGCGGGTCGGCGGCGATGTCGCCGATGCGGATCACGTCTCCGTCTCCGCCGAAGGGCACCAGCCGCTGGAAGCTCCCGTCCGGCCCGAAGAGGGAGTAGGCGCGGTGGCCCATGTCGGCGAACACCACCGTGCCGTCCCTCAGGACCGTGAAGGCGCCGGGCTGGCGGAGCTCCTCCGGCCCCTCTCCCGCCTTGCCGATCTCGCGCACGAACTTCCCGGAGGGGTCGACCACGACCACGTGCGAGCTCTGCCGGTCGAAGACGTAGAGCCTCCCTTCGGCGTCGAAGCCGACCGACGCGATGTCCCCGAACGTCTCCCAGGCCTCGCCGTCCATCGAGCCGACCTGGTACACGTCCTCGAGCTGGGCCGACAGCACGCGATCCTGACCGGGGAGATCCACGACCTGCTGCGCGGCGAGCGATCCAGCGAGCGCGAACGAGGCCAGCAACTGCCCGAAGCCACCAACCCGATGGAATCCCACGTCGTCACCTCGCTTCCCGTAGCCGCTTCACGGCGGGCGTCCACCCGCCCTCTCCGACAGGTGTAGATGATGCAACCGCGGCCCGGGGTTGCCCAGTGGGTCGCGCGTCGCAGCTTTGAGGGTGCCGGCCCACCGTGCGCCGGCACCCCCACCGTACCTCCGGTCCGGAAGCTGCCCTTGAAGAAGCTCGGATCCAGAGCCCTCGTGCCCCTGCCGCGCGGCGTGACGATCGCCCTCTGCGGCCTCGTGCTCGTGGCGATCGCCCTCGTCGACCGGCAGGCGGCCTCTCTGGCGGCATCGACCGGGGACGGCGGGCTGGTGGACGTGGCCGCGACGATCGATCTCACCGTCGGCGCCTCCCTGATCGCCTGGTGGATGCTCGGCCGCGACTTCGAGTGGTCGTACTGGGCGCTCGTGCCGCTCTACTTCGCGTCGCTCGCGCTGGCCGGCGCGGCCCTCCCGGCCGGGCACCGCGGCGCTCTGCGCATCGCCCACCTCGCGGCCGCGCCGCTCGAGCTGCTCACCTTCGCCTTCCTGGTCGGCAAGGTCCGCGTCGGCCGCCGTACGTTCCGCGCCGACCCGACGGAAACCGGCTCGTGGGACGCCCAGGCCGCGCTGCAGCACGCGACCGCCGAGGCGCTCGGGCCCGGCCGCTTCGCCGAGGTCCTGGCGTACGAGATGTCGGTGCTCTACTACGCGCTGGGTGCCCGCTCGCCCCGCGCCGAGGCGGCCGCGCCCGGCTTCACCTACCACAGGAAGACCGCCTACGGCGCGATCGTCTTCGCGCTGCTCATGGCCACCGCGGTGGAGGTCGCGGCCGTCCACCTCCTGGTGAGCCTCTGGAGCCACCGGGTCGCCTGGATCCTCACGGGTCTGGGCATCTACGGAGCGCTGTGGGTCTACGGCGACTGGCGTGCATGCCGGCTCCGTCCGATCACGGTCGAGGCTCGCCGGATTCGTATCCGATTCGGGCTGCGCTGGCGCGTGGACGTGCCGCTCGAAGCGGTCACGGCCCTGCGCGCGCCGACCGCCGAGGAGCGTGCGACGAAGCGGGCGTTGGACCTGCGCTTGGCGCTTCCGGGCGCGACGTTGCAGGTTCTCGAGTTGGACCGACCCATTCCGGCCCAGGGTATCTACGGCCTTCGCCGGACCGTCCGGACGCTGGGTCTCGGGCTCGACGAGCCCACGCTCCTCCGAGCCGCGCTGACGGAAGCCGGCGCCGACATCGACACCGAACGCGAGCACCGATGATCAAGGACCTGCTGGATCGCACGATCGAGAAGCGGCCGACGACGTTGAAGTTCGACGGCCGCATCCTCCTCCTCCTCGACGACGCGGAGCTCGTGCGCGCCCAACTCGAAGAGGGTCGCGACGTCCCGCTCACGGAGGAGCTGAAGGAGCGGCTCAGGGACCAGATCTCCACGGACGAGATCACCCCCGCGTACATTTGCTACTTCTACGACGAGACCCTGGGCGACTTCCCCTACCTCGGGCTGCGCACCACGAACCGCGCGACGGGCGAGACGGAGTATCCGGTCACCCGCTCCTCCGTGAAGGACGGCGGCTTCGTCTGCTCGGTGGCCGGGAAGCGTCGCGGCAAGGGGAGCAGCCGGGAGCAGAGCCCGTATGCGGAGCTGATGGCAGGCGTCCAGGTGGTGGTCGCCGAGAGCATCGAGCGCATCTACAACGAGAATTGCCAGAACCTCGGCGTGCTCACGACCACGGACTTCGCCGTGCTCGACCGGATCCGCGCCGGCGAGGACATCCCCCTCTCCGTCTTCACGGACGGCGAGGACGAGATCACCCGCCAGATCATCGAGCACGGTGGGCTCTTCGAGTTCAACGTGGCACGCCTGCAGGGGAAGGTGACGCTCCCCGTCCCCACGAGCCTCGGCGGGGGCGCCGCGGCCCGCCGGGCGATGACCGTCGCCGAGAAGATCTTCGCCCGCCACCTGGTGGTGAGCGCGGCGGACAACGAGGTGGGCGTGCCGTGGGTCGAGCCGGGCGAGGCCGGCTTCTTCCGCACGGACATCCGCTTCAGCCACGAGTATGTCACGCCCATGTCGGCGATCTTCTTCGAGGAGAAGGTCGGCAGGGACGGACGGGTCGTGGACACGGACTCCGTCCTCTTCTTCCGCGACCATCTGACCTTCCTCGCCAAGGCGATGACGCAGGAGCGCATCGAGGAGGGCCTGCTCGACGTCGCCAATCAGCTCGAGGTGAAGCAGCGCCAGTTCGCGGAGCGACAGGGCATCCGCCTCTACGGCGAGCAGATGGGCCATCTCCAGGGCTCCGAGGCGATCTGCCACTCGAAGATCCTCGAGGAGTACGCCGAGCCCGGGATGCTCGTGATCGGGTCCGACTCGCACACCCCGCACGCCGGGGCGATCGGCGCGGTGGCCTTCGGCGTCGGCACCACGGCGATCTTCAACTCGTGGATCACGAAGGACGTGCGCGTGCGCGTCCCGAAGTCGTTCAAGGTGGTGGTGAGCGGCACGCCCGCGCCCAACGTCACGGCGAAGGACTACATGCTGGAGATCCTCCGGCACCCCTACATCCGCGACGGTCACGCGATCGGACAGATCATCGAGTACGCGGGGCCGGCCGTGGAGGCGCTCGGGGTGGACGAGCGCGCGACCATGACCAACATGGCCGCCGAAGTGGGCGCGTTCACGGGCATCATCGCCGCGGACGAGAAGGCCGTGGCGTTCCTGGTGAACGAGCGTGGGATGGAGCGCGCGCGCGCCGAGGAGCTCGTGCGGGACATGCAGTCCGATCCCGACGCGGAGTACGTGAAGGTGATCGAGATCGACGCCTCGAAGATCCGCCCCATGGCCGCGCTCCCGAACGACCCGGGCAACGGTGTCTTCATCGACGAGCTCGAGGCGGATCGTGTGCGCATCGACATCGCGTACGCGGGCTCGTGCACGGCCGGCAAGAAGGAGGACATGGACATGTACGCCCGCGTGTTCGCCGAGGCGGACGCCCAGGGGCTACGGGTCCACGGCGACGTGCGCTGCTACATCCAGTGCGGCTCGATCGAGGTGCGCGAGTACTGCCGCGCGCAGGGCCACCTCGACCTCTTCGAGCGCATGGGCGCGGAGTTCATCGAGCCGGGGTGCGGGGCGTGCATCAACGCGGGCCCCGGCGTGACGGCATCGCCCGACGAGGTGTCGATCTCGAGCCAGAACCGGAACTTCCCCGGTCGGTCGGGCCCGGGGAACCTCTACCTGGCGTCACCCTACTCGGTCGCCGCGTCGGCGGTGGCCGGCTACGTGACGCAGTGGGTGCCGGGGAAGCGCATCGAGCCGGCGGCGCGGAGAAAGCTGGCGGTCGTATAGAGGGGAAGGCCCTCGATCGGCGCTTGACCAGATTGGTCATGGATGGCAGGTTGACTCCATGGACGAGAAGAAGAAGCGCCCATCCCTCGTCGTTCGGGAGACGGTCAGCCTCTACGAGGCAAAGACCCACCTTTCCTCTCTCGTAGACCGCGCCGCCGACGGCGAGGAAATCGTCATCGCCAAGTCCGGGAAGCCGAAGGCGCGGCTCGTCCCCCTGGGTGAGGTGCATCCCCTCAGGGAGCCTGGGAGGGGTCGCGGGCGATGGAAGGTGCGTGACGACTTCGACGAGCCCCTACCCGACGGCCTCATCACGCTCTTCGAGGGTGGGGAGGCGTGAGGCTGCTTCTCGATACCCACGTCCTCATCTGGTGGGACGGGGGCGAAGCCATGTCGAAACGAGCCGCCAGCGCCATCCGAGAGGCCGACCAGGTCTATGTGAGCGCCGTGACGGGGTGGGAGATCGCCGTCAAAGCGTCTCTGGGGAAGATCGAGACCACGCGCGAGGTGGCCGCGGCGGTGGCCGAGTCCGGCTTCGAGGAATTGCCGCTTCGGCTGTCCCACGCGGAGGTGCTCGGGTCCCTTCCCCTGCATCACCGCGACCCCTTCGACCGCATGCTCGTGGCCCAGGCTGTCGCCGAAGGCCTGACGCTGGTCACGCGGGACCGCGCCCTGCGTCGCTACGGCGTGAAGCTGCTGCTGGCCTGAGCTACGGCTCTCGCCGATCCCTTTCGCCCTCGCCTCGCCGGTCCACCACCACCACGCCTCCCTTCATCACCCAGCGGACCCCGTCGATCACGACGGCGACGTCGCGCAGCGGATCGCCTTCGACCGCGACGATGTCGGCGTAGTAGCCCGGCGCCACGCGCCCGAGCTTGTCCGCCATCCCGAGCAGCTCGGCGCCGTTCACCGTGGCCGCCGCCAGCGCCTCGGCCGGCGTCATCCCGGCCTGCACGAGCCAGCCCAGTTCCCGGGTGTTCTGCCCGAACATCCAGTAGACCGCGTCCGATCCCATCGCGAAGCGCACGCCCGCGCGGTGGGCGCGGCGGGCCGTCTCGAGGTTGAGCGCGCGGAAGGAGTCGAGCTGCATCACCTCACGCTCGGAGTAGCCGAAGAGCGGCGCGTTCTCCGCGTAGAAGCGGTTGTGGTCGATGGTCGGCACGTAGAAGATCCCTCGCCGCGCCCACTCCGCGAGCGTCGCGTCGTCCACGCCGGCCGGGTGCTCGATCGACTCGGGCGCCGGCCAGCCAGGGCCGCCTTCGCGCCGGCGGCTCCGTACGTGTGGATGGCGATGGGCTTGCCGTAGCCGTGCGCGATCCGCACCGCCTCGACCATCTCCTCGTCGGAGAACGTCTGATCGCCGGTGACGTTCTGAAAGCTGCCCGTCGAGCCGAACATCTTGATCCAGTCGACCCCCTGGGCGACTCGTGCGCGGATCTCCGCGTCGAAGTCGATCCGGGTGGTGTCGCCCGGCCGTTTCGACAGACCGCGCCCCGAGACGAACATGCGCGGCCCGACGATGAAGCCCCTGTCGATCGCGTCACGCAGCGCGAGGTCCGTGCCGTTGCTTCCGTTCAGGTCGCGCACAGTGGTCACCCCGGTCTCGAGGGTGGCGCGCGCGTTCGCGGCGGCGGCCACGACGACGGAGTCCGGGGAGCGAGGGTTGGGCCCGCGCGGGTTCCGCTCGGGATCGCGGTAGTACGTCATGTGCGTGTGCGCGTCGATCATCCCCGGGATCGCCGTGAGGGGCCGCAGATCCACGACCCAGGCGCCGCCGGGGACCGCGGCGTCGCCCGACCCGACCGAGACGATCGTGTCGGCCTGCACGACCACGACGGCGTCGGGGGTGGACGCGCCCGTCCCGTCGACGAGCGCGCCGAAGCGGAGGGCGATGCGAGGGGCCTCCTGGGCGGGTGCGGCGGGTGCGGCCGCGGCCACGAGGAGAAGCGAGAGCGCGACGGCGCGGATGTGCATGCTCGGACTTCTCCTGGTCGTGGCAGGGGTGTCGACGAGGGGAACTCCTAACGCACCCGCGCGTGAAGCGCCACGAGGGCGACCTCGCCTCGGCTCGCGACCGGTTTCGGGGACCACCGCAATCGAAGAGATTGAAGCCGATGTGAGCGAACGGTGAGGAATCGGCGGCGAGGAGCCCGATGCACGACGAGACGCACGCACCGACGAACGACGCGAGGGTCCGTTCGGCAGCGTTCGAGCTCCACCCCGTAGGCGTCGTCCGCTCCTCGCTGACGCGCAGGGAGGATGCGCCGCGCCAGGGGTGGGCCGGCGCGCCCGACGCCTGGATCGAGATCGACGAGCGCTACCGCGACGCTTTGGTGCGCGTCGAGGCAGGGATGGAGCTGGTGCTGCTCACGTGGCTACACCTCTCCGATCGCTCGATCCTCCAGGTGTACCCCGGCCGGGATCACCAGAGGCCCCTTACCGGCGTGTTCGCCACGCGCGCGCCCGTTCGCCCCAACCCGATCGGGATCCACCCGGTGACCGTGTTGGAGGTGGACGGGTGCCGCCTGCACGTCGAGCCTCTGGAGGCCATCGACGGCACGCCGGTGATCGACATCAAGGTGGAGCTGAAGCCGAGGCCCGAGGGGGGCTGAGTCCTACCGCCCCACCCGCCCGTCGCCGTCCAGGTCCTCCCCGAAACGCTTCTCCAGCGCCTCGATCAGCTGGATGAGCGCCCTGTTCGTGCGCACCACCTCGTCCTCGAGGCGTGCCACCCGCGTCATCATGTCGGTCTGGTCCCTGCTCACGTTCGAGATCTGTCCCTGCTGGATGATGTCCCAGAGAAAGCCCATGGCGTGCCTCACTCGGTATGGTGTGGAAGGAAACGGCGCTGCGACCTCACTACCCATCCGGTCCGCGCGACCTTCACACTTGCGCCCCCCGGGCCGACCGCGATAGTGGGGCCGATGCCCCCTCCCCCGCGCCCCTTCGATCCGCAGGAGAGCCTCATGGAGACGACTCGCTGGTCACGCCGTGCCTTCCTCGGAACCACCGGAGCGGCTGCGGCGCTGGCCGCCGCCACGGGCTGTGCGCGGCCGGGAGCGGAAGGCGAGCCCGCCGGTGCGAGCGCGGCGCCGTTCGACCCTTCCACGCTCCGCCCTCCCACGGGGACCGATGCGGGGCGACTTGCCGCGGACGAGGCGTACTGGGGCAGGGTCGCCGCGCACTACGAGGTCACCGACGAGATCATCCAACTCGAGAACGGCAACTGGGGGATGATGCCCCGCCCCGTGCTCGAGGCCTACGAGCGGCATACGCGCGACGTCAATCGCCGCAACTCCTACTACGCACGCAGGGAGTACGGACACGACGCGATGGAGGTCCGACGCCGGGCGGCGCGGGCGCTGGGCGTGGACGAGGACGAGATCGCTTTCACGCGCGGCGCGACCGAGGCGCTGCAGGCGCTCATCGGGGGCTACAACCGGCTCCGTCCCGGTGACGCGGTCCTGTACGCCGACCTCGACTACACGAGCATGCAGTACGCGATGGACTGGCTGGAGGAGCGTCGGGGCGTCGAGATCGTGCGGGTCGCGCTCCCGGAGCCCGCCACCCGTCAGGGCGTGCTCGACGTCTACGCCGCGGCGCTGGAAGCCGATCCCCGCATCCGCCTCGTCCTGCTCACGCACCTGAGCCACCGCACCGGGCTCGTCGTGCCCGTGGCGGAAGTGGCGGAGCTCGCGCGTGCCCACGGCGCCGACGTGGTGCTGGACGCCGCGCACTCCTTCGGCCAAATGGCCTTCTCGGTACGCGACCTCGGCGTGCCGTTCATCGGCTTCAACTTCCACAAGTGGATCGGGGCGCCGATCGGCGTCGGTGTGATGTACGTGGCGCGGGAACGCCTGGGTGACATCGACACCTACATGGCCGACCGCGACAACGCGTCGACCGACGTCCGTTCACGCGTCCACACGGGCACGTCGAACTACGCGGCCTACCTGACCGTGCCGACGGCGCTCGACTTCCACGACGCGGTGGGAGTGGCCAACAAGGAGGCGCGCCTGAGGCGGCTGCGCGGCCTGTGGGCGGAGGAGCTGCGCGGACGTCCCGGCATCGAGATCCTCACCCCCGACGATCCGACGATGCACGCCGGCATCACTTCCTTCCGCCTCACGGGCCGCACCAGCGCCGAGGACAACGTCGCATTGGCGAAGCGCCTGCTCGATGAGCACGGGATCTTCACCGTGCACCGCACCGGCGTGGCGAGCGGCGCGTGCGTACGGGTCACCCCGGCGCTCTTCACCTCGGAGGCGGACGTGATCGCGCTCAGGGACGCGCTGGTGGAGATCACGAGCACGTAGCCTGTTCCCCGCGCCTCTCCCCGTCGTACGGGTCAGCGGTCCTGGTCGTGGATCGGCCAGCCGGCTCCCAGCGAGACGCGCTCCTCGAAGGCCCGCAGGTCGATCTCGAGCGAACGTTGCAGGCGAGCCTTCACGTTCGCCTGCGCATAGGCCACGCACGCCTCTCCATCGAGTCCGCCGCGAGCGGCTGCGCAAGCGTCCACCGGCTCGAGCACGGCGTAGTCGCTCCACAGGCCCGCTCCCTCCACGAAGGCGTATTCGAGCGAGTTGCGCGCCATGGCCTTCAAGGTGGGGTAGTCCACGCCCTGCTCGAGCACCGCCTTCCGGTATTCCAGCGACATCTCGGAGCGCGCGACGCCCTCGTCGTCCGTGGACAGGGCCACGGGCACGCCGTAGTCCAGGTAGGTCCGCAGGGGGTGACGCGCGCCCCGCACCCCCAGGATCACGTCGTTGCTGGTGAGGTTGATCTCGACCAGCACCCGGCGCCGCGCCATCTCGCGCAACAGGGCGTCGGGCTCGTCCTCCTGCAGCACGTCCACGCCATGGCCGATGCGCCGTGCCCCGGCGACCTCCACCGCCTCGCGGATGTGGAAGCGGAGGCCGGAGGGCGGGACCAGCCCCTCCACGAGCTCACCCGCGTGCAGCGCGACGGGCACCTCCGGGTACAGCTCGCGCAGGAAGGCGATGATGCGCATGTGCAGCGAGTAGTCGCCCATCGCCACGGGATCGTCCTCCGGCTGCACGAGGTTGAGCCCGACGAAGCGACCGTCCATCCGCGCCAGCTCGAAGCCCGCCAGGATCTGCGCGAACACCTGCTCGCGGGGAAAGGCGCGCAACACCTGGACGACGTAGCGGACGGTCACGCCGCACCCCGGCGCGGCGCCGGGCCCCCCGCAGCCGAGAGCCTCGTCGCGCCGCGTCTCGGCCCGATCCATCTCCGCGCGAGCGTCGACCAACGCTTCGCGCACGCCGGCGTCGAGGAGCCTGCGGCGCAGGCGCCCCCAGTCGTCGTCCCAACCCACCTCCGCCCCGAGGGCCCGGACCGCGCCGCCGCCGGCCGAGAGCATCAGCTCCAGGTAACGCACGTGGCCCGCGGCCGCCCGCTGCGCCACGTCGGCCAGCATGTCGCCCGTCCGTCCCGAGGACGCGAGATCGAAGCGCTCGAAGGTGGCGAAGAAGCGGTCGTGGCCGTTCTCGACCGCGGGAGCGTAGTTTCGCATCGAGAAGGCGTCGATGACCCGTGCCCTCAGCGCTCCGTCCAGTTCTTCGGCGGCGGGACGCCCGGTCGCCGGGTCGCAGGGCGCCGGAACGAGCGTGAGCGTCACGACGGCGACGCACACCCCGTCCTGCGCGGCCCAATCGAGGTAGCGCTCCGCGTAGACGGCTCCCGAGAGGTGGCTGTGGAGGTCTCCGCCCTTGGGCATGGCGCGCACGAAAGCCTCCACCCGCGCGGAGTCGCGCCGCAGGGCGTCGAAGGCCCTGGCCGCGGCCGTCGCGGGCGCGTCCGGCGCGGGACGCTCGGTCGCCGCCACCCACGCGGGCAGGGCCGCCGGCGCCGGGGACGGGCCGGGGGCGCAGGCGAACGCGGAGAGAAGGGGCGTGCAGGAGGCCGAGACCAGGGTCGCCGCGCGAACGTACCTGTGGAGCATGTCGGAGGAGCTTCGGGTAGAAGACGGTTCAGCTCCCCCCGAACATAGCAGCCTGATGGAAGGCCGCGCGCGCTGCCCCTTCCGGGCCACGGGTCGCCGGAATCGTTCCGGCGTGGCAAGTTGCTGTACGGTTGAGTCGCGATGCACTGTGGGAAACCTTGGACGTCGAACGATCATCAGGGAGGGAACGCATGTGGAAGAAGGATGAACCGACACCCGCCACCCAGCCGCGCTCGGAGTCCTCGTCGAGGGCAGAGTCGCGACGGTCGACGGGGGAAGCCTCCTCTTCGGAACGGGCGATCATCGGCCCGTCGATCAAGATCAACGGAGAGGTGAGCGGGGATGAGGATCTCCTCATCCAGGGGCAGGTAGACGGGTCGGTCGAGCTCGAGCTGCACGCCGTGACGATCGGCCGGGACGGCCGCGTCAAGGCCAACATCACCGCCCGGGTCGTGACCGTGGAAGGGAATGTCGAGGGAGACCTGATCGCCCAGGAGCAGATCATCCTGCGCGGCTCCGCCCGCGTGGTGGGCGACATCACCGCACCCAGGGTCGTGCTGGAGGACGGCGCGAGCTTCAAGGGGCTGGTGGACATGGGCGAGCGCCCCGAGGCGAAGAGCGCGTCCAACTCGAAGGCGACGGGCGGGTCTTCCCGCGCCTCGGACAGCGATTCGGGAAAGACCAACTCCGAGTCGAGCACTTCGAGCGTGCTGTCGTCTACGAGCAAGGGCACGGACGGATCCGAGGTCAGTGGACAAGGCGGCTCCCTAGCCTCGTGGACTGGTTGCATCGGATCAGGCGCGCCCCCCCGCAGGACACCCAGCCCCGCGAACCGGACGAACGGACACCTCCGCCCGTGGAGCGGGCTGCGCCCGGAATCTCGGCGCTCTTCGCGGGTCTGGACCCGGATCGCACGTACTCCGTCCTGGACCTCGGCACGGCCGCCGAAAGCCATCTGAGGCTCTACGGTGGCTACGCGCGGCAGATCCGCTTCGCGGACCTGCTCGAGAGACCCTCGCGTGGGGCGGACTGGGCCGGGGCGGTGCAGGGCATTCCGCCCAATCCCCACCAGCCCTACGACCTGGTCCTGGCCTGGAACCTCCTCGACCGGCTCAGCCCGGAGGGGAAGCGGCTCCTCATCGAGCGGCTCGACACCCTCACGGCCGACGGCGCCCGCCTGTACGTGGCGGTGGACGCGTCCGGCTCGACGGAGACCCGACCTCTCCGCTTCAAGCTCCTCGGCGTCGATCGCGTCCGCCAGGAGGTCGCCGGCCCACCGGAAGCCGCGCAGGCCCAGCTCCTTCCCGCCCAGGTCGAGCGCCTTCTCGCTCCCTTCGAGGTCGTGCGCGCGTTCACCCTCCGCGTCGGTCTGCGCGAATACGTCGCCGTGAAGGGCGGCGAAGCCGCCTACCACCCACACCTCGCGCGACACTAGGCACTCGAACATCGGCCGAGGCCGATGCGTCGCCCACCGCGTCCCCTTTCCCCTTCCCCCCTCATCCTCCATCGTTCCGGGATCTTCCCCGCGAACTTCGGCGAAGCCCGTGCCCCACATCCCCAACTTCCAGCCCGATCGTCGCCTCTTTCCCTTCGAGTCGAAGTGGTTCGAGAGCCCTGCGGGCACCGTCCACTACCTCGACGAGGGCACGGGCCCGCCCATCCTCTTCCTGCACGGCAACCCCACCTGGAGCTTCCTCTATCGGGGGATCGTGATCCGGCTACGGAAGAGCTTTCGCTGCATCGTGCCGGACTACCCGGGCTTCGGCCTCTCTGCGCACCCCGAGGACTACGGCTACACGGCCGCCGAGCAGGCGGAGGTGGTGCGCTCGCTGGTTCGGCATCTGCAGCTCGAGAACCTCACGATCATGGGCCACGAGTGGGGTGGGCCCATCGGCATGCGTGTGGCGCTCGACGAGATGGCGCGCATGCGCGCGCTCGTCATGGGCAACACCTGGTACTGGCCGGCGGACGCATGGCAGCTCAAGACCGTCGCCTACATGATGGGCAGCGCCCCCATGCAGGCGCAGATCCTGAAGCGCAACTTCTTCGTGGAGAAGCTCATTCCGTTCGGGGCGAAGCACCTCCTCGCCGACGAGGTGCTGCACCACTACCGCGAGCCCCTGCCGACCCCGACGAGCCGCCTGGGCGTCGCCGAGCTCGCCCTCCAGCTCTCGGACGCCGGGCTGTGGCTGGGCGACCTGGCCGACGAGGTGCGGGACCACCTCGCGAACGTCCCGCTCCTCCTCACGTGGGGCATCGAGGACGTCGTCTTCACGCGTCACTTCATGGAGCGCTTCCGCGAGGACTTCCGGCTGGTCACCACCCGGCGACTCGACGCGAAGCACTTCATCCAGGAGGATGCGCCCTCGGAGATCGCACAGGCCATCACCGACTTCCTGTCCGCGTCTCCGGTCGGCGCCCCATGACCCTGCTCGCCGTTGCGCTCGGCGGGGCGTTGGGCGCGGTCGCGCGCTACCTGGTCTCCGGATGGATCCAGACGGCGAGTCGGCAGCTTCTTCCCCTGGGGAACGCTCGGGGTGAACGTCGCCGGCTCGCTCCTGCTCGGCTTCGCCGTGGTGTGGCTCCAGGGGTCCGTCTCCTCCGCCGAGGCGCGCGCTCTGATCACGATCGGCTTCCTCGGCTCGTTCACAACCTTCAGCACGTTCAGCTACGAGACCGTGGCGCTGCTGCGTGACGGCGAATGGTGGCGCGCAGGCGGCTACGCCGCGGGCAGCTTCGCGCTGGGCCTGGCCGCGGTCGTCACCGGGGCGGCCCTGGCCTCCAGCCTCCTGCGTGCAAGGAGCGGATGACGAAGATGACCGATCGATTCGAGGGTGAACGGACGCTCATGCGCATCTTCCTCGGCGAGAGCGACCGGTGCCCCACGGGCCCCCACAAGGGTCTTCCGCTCTACGAGGCCATCCTCCTGACCCTGCGGGAGAAGGGGTGTGCCGGCGCGACGGTGGTGCGTGCCATCGCCGGCTTCGGCCCCAGCGCCCGCCTGCACACGGGCAAGGTGCTGCGCCTGTCCAGCGACCTCCCGGTGATCGTGGAGGTCGTGGACGACGAGGCCACCCTCCAGACCATCCTCCCCGAGCTGGACGAGCTGATGGGGGGAGGGTTGATCACACTCGAGCGCGCGCACGTGGTGATGTATCGACCGGCGAGGTAGCCGGGCGTCCGTAAAACATCAGGCTTGCCCGGGGGGCCGGGTCGTCTGCATCGTTGAGACATCCCCCCGACCCCCCGAGAAGCGATGTTCCGCAATCACCCCGACAGGCGTCGCGCCACCGTCCGAACCTCGGCCTTGAGGGTAGGCTCGGCCTACCTTCTCGTCGGCGCGCTCTGGATTGTCCTTTCTGACCGTCTGGTGGCGACGTTCGCGCGCGACCTCCTGTTGCTCTCGCACTTCCAGACCCTCAAGGGTTGGCTCTTCGTCGCGGCCAGCGCCGGCCTCATCTGGTGGCTGGTGCGCCGAGAGGTCCGGCGCGTGCAGGAGTCCGAGGCCCATCTTGCGGCGCTGGGCGATCAGGGCATCGCGGGCACGTACGTCATGGTGGACGGCCGCTTCGCGCGGGTCAACGCGCGATTCGCGGAGATCTTCGGCTACCCGATCGAGCGCCTCCAGGGGATGACCGCCCTCGACCTCGTCGCCGAAGGGGACCGGGATCGCATCCGGTCTTCGATCGCGGAGCGTGAGGCCGGATCGGAGGAGCTGGCGCGCCACCACTTCACGGGACGGCGCGGTGACGGCACCACCGTCGAGTTGGAGTCCTTCGGACGCGTCGTCGACTGGAACGGTCGGCGCGCGGTGGCGGGTGTCGTCCTCGACGTGAGCGAGCGGGTCCAGCTCGAGCAGAAGCTCCGTCAGGCCGCACGCGTCGACGAGCTGGGGAACCTCACCGGCGCCGTGGCGCACGACTTCAACAACTTCTTGACCGGCATCCTCGGGAACCTGGACCTCATGCTCCAGGATCCCGGGGGTGGATCTCCCGAGCTCCGGGCGAACCTCGAGCTGGTGAGGGATTCCGCGGCGCGCGCCGCTTCCCTCACGGGCCAGCTCCTGTCGTTCAGCCGCGGCGGTGCGTTCCACCACCGCCCGATCGACCCGAACCGGCACCTCCGGGAACTGTCGCGCTTCCTCGAGAGCCTCTGCCAGGGTGGCCAGACGCTGGCGCTCGAGTTGGAGGACGGGCTTCCGGCCGTCGTGCTCGATCCGGTCGCCCTCGACCAGCTGGTGGTGAACCTCTTCGTCAACGCGAAGGACGCCGTCGGCAAGCACGGGTGCATCACGATCCGGACGCGCTCGGAGCATCCGCGCGGCGAGCCGTCCGAGGTGCACATCGAGGTCGTGGACGACGGCATGGGCATGTCGCCGGCCGTCCAGGCTCGGATCTTCGAGCCGTTCTTCACCACGAAGGAGCGGGGCACCGGCCTCGGCCTCGCGACGGTGCGCGGCATCGTGGACGAGGTCCGGGGACACCTCTCCGTGGACAGCGAGGACGGTCGCGGCACCACGATGCGGGTGAGCCTCTCGGCCTCCATGGCGAGCGCCGCCGAAGCGTCCAGAACCCTGACGGGTGCCACGGTCACGGCGCTGGCCAATCCGGCCGCCACGATCCTGGTGGTCGACGACGACGCCTCGGTCCGCAAGGTCGTCAGCTCGGCCCTGACCCGGATCGGGCATCGGACGCTCTCCACGGCCACGGCCGGCGAGGCGGAGCGGACCCTCGCGAGGATCCGCGGGGACGTCGATCTCCTCATCTGCGACGTGAACCTCCCCGACCTCACGGGCCCCGAGTTGGTGACGCGCATCCGGCGGGAGCATCCCACGATGCGTGTGCTCTTCACGTCCGGCTGTCGCCCGTCCGAAGGCGGCGAGCACGCCGACGTCCTGGCCACCGCCCCCTTCCTCGACAAGCCGTTCTCGCTCGAGGATCTCCGGGCCGCGGTGGCCGGAGCACTCGCGGCACCCGCACAGGAGCGGCGCAGGGAAACGTCGGCGGGGTAGCCTCCGACCGGTCGGAGCGACCACAACGAAACGTCCCGCGACGGCGCATCGTCGCGGGACGTTCGCGTATGTGGCCGGCTTGCCCCTTCCGGCCTGGGTTCGATGGGTCAGGCGACCGGTCGGCCCTGGATGAGCCGGATCACGAGCACCACCACGGCGACCACCAGGAGGATGTGGATGAATCCACCGAGCGTGTACGAGCTCACGACTCCCAGTAGCCAGAGGATCAGGAGGATGATGAAGATGGTCCACAGCATGGTTGGTTTCTCCTGGTGAAGTGGAGGGATTCTCAGAAATCAGCCCGCTCCCATGGATCCCGGCGCGGGGTCGCCCAGGGGGCGGTGCTCAATCCCGGCGGCCGACTCCGACCAGGACGATGCCTGCCAGGACGGCGGCTCCGCCTGCGACCGGACCGAGCGGGATCGTCTTCTTGTGCTCGGCCTCGACTTGCAGGGGTCCGGCATCGAGGACGGTGTCGTGCTTCGTGTACTGGATGCCCTTCAGCGCCAGCGCGGCAATCCCGCCGAGGATCAGGATGATTCCCAGGATGGTCAGGGCCTTCATGGAGTTGTCCTCTCGACAGGTTTGGATTCGTTGGACGAGTGGATCTCGCCCCAAGTCACACGCTTCGAATGCAACCATCGTGCCAACGGAAACCCTTGCTGCAGCAGGGAATTCGGGCCGGATGGTGCGGCGCCGGCTCCACATGCCGGATGGATGCACGGGTCGCGCGGCTGGTCCGCGCCGCCTATCGTACGTCCCTTCGTCTGCCTCCTCCCGCCAGCGAGGGCGAGCCATGAGCGCCATGCGATCCCCGAGCGCGACCGTCCACCCGGGGGCCGGCGCGCTCCTCGTCGCGCTCGTCGCCGTGTTCGTCGTGTCCCCACCCTCGGCGCGGGCGCAGGCAGGCACGGTGAGCCTACGCGCCAGCCGGGTCGTGGACGGGCGCGGAAACGTCCTCGAGAACGCGCGCGTGGTCGTCCAGGGCGGTCGCATCGTCAGCGTGGACCGCGAGCCGAAGGCAACCTACGACCTGACCGGGATGACGCTCCTGCCCGGCTTCATCGACGCCCACGACCACGTGTACTGGCATTTCAACGCGGAGGGCCGGCTGCACCGGTCGGGCGACGGTGAGACGCCCGTCGAGGCCGAGCTGTCCGCGGCCGGCGAGGCGTGGAAGACGCTCCTGGGCGGCTTCACCACCGTGCAGAGTCCCGGCTCGCCCGAGGACGCGGACCTGAGGGATTGGATCGCCGCCGGGCGGCTGCCCGGCCCGCGCATCCTCACCTCGCTGCAGCCCCTCTCCAACCCCCGCCTCTCGCCGGACTCGCTACGCGCTCTGATCCGGACGCGGAAGCGCGAGGGCGCCGACATCATCAAGATCTTCGCGTCGGCCAGCATCCGCGACGGTGGCGCGCAGACCATGTCGCGCGAGCAACTCGACGCCATGTGCGGAGAGGCGAAGGCACAGGGGCTGCGCACGCTGGTGCACGCGCACAGCGACGCGTCCATCCAGGCCGCGGTGCGCGCGGGCTGCACGCAGATCGAGCACGGGATCTTCGCGGCCGACAGCACCCTCGCGCTCATGGCCAGCACCGGCACGTGGTTCGATCCGCAGTGTGGGCTGGTCTTCCACAACTACCTGGACAACTGGTCACACTACGACGGTATCGGGAACTACAACGCCGAGGGCAAGGCCTCCATGCAGGAGGGGATCGGGCTCGCGCTCGACGGCTTCCGGCGCGCCCTCGCGACGCCCGGGCTCAGGCTCGCGTACGGCACCGACGCCGTGGCGGGCGCCCACGGCCGCGAGGTCGAGGACATGGTCTGCCTGGTGAACGAGGCCGGCGCCGATCCCATGCGCGTGCTCACGGCGGCCACCTCGGGCAACGCAGAGTCGATGGGCCTCGGCGACCGCCTCGGGGCCATCGCGCCGGGGATGGTCGCGGACCTGGTCGCCGTGGCCGGCGACCCCCTCGCCGACATCACGGCGGTCCGGGACGTGCGCTTCGTCATGAAGGGCGGGGAGGTGTTCCGGAACGTGCACGCGGGGTCGGCCGGCTCGCGATGACGGAGGTCCTCGGGCGGCGCGCCCTCAACCGTGCGACTCCTCGCCCGCCAGATGCTCCTCGAGCGGGTCCCGATGGGGCCGCTGGAGGCGATCGAACGGCTCGTCGGCCTTCAGGCTCAGGCGCCGGACCCGCCCTATTTCGGCCTGTGGAGCCGGCTCGAGGGCTTCGACCCCCACGACCTCGGCGCCCTGGTGGAGCAGGGCCGGGCCGTGCGCATCGCCCTCATGCGCTCGACCCTCCATCTGGTGAGCCGTGAGGACGCCGCGAGGCTCCGCCCCGCCGTGCAGCCCGCGGTGGACGGGTCGCTGCGCGCGAGCTACGGGAAGGCGCTGGAAGGGGTGCGCCGCAGGGAGGTGGTCGAGGAGGCACGGACGCTCATGGCCGCGCGCTCGAGGGTGTCGAGCGAGCTCGGCCGCGTGCTCGCTCGAACGATGGCCCGGCCGGAACCCCTCGGCGCTCGCCAACGCCGCCCGCGCCTGGATCCCCCTGGTGCAGATCCCGCCGCGCGGCGTATGGGGCCGCAGTGGAAGGGCCGCCCATCTCCCGCTCGACGTCTGGCCGGGGGTGCCGCCGGACGGCGACGGAGCCCCGGACGACCTGATCGTGCGCTACCTGCGCGCGTTCGGACCGGCGAGCGTGGCCGACGTCCGGCAGTGGTCCGGCCTTGCCGGCCTGGCCGACGTGCTCGAACGCCTACGGCCACGACTGCGCACCTTCCGTGCCGAGACCGGTCGCGAGCTCTTCGACGTTCCCGACGGTCTGCTGCCCGACCCCGACACACCGGCACCCGCGCGCTTCGTCGCGCCCTTCGACAACCTCGTGCTCGCGCACGCCGACCGGACGCGCATCATGGACGAGCGCCTCCGGGCGGGGATGGCGTCCCTCAACGGCATGGTCCCGGGAACCGTCCTCCTCGACGGCTTCGTCGCCGGATGGTGGCGGACGAAGCGCGCGCGGGAAAGCCCGGTCGGTCGCCGTCGAGTCCCTTCGCCACTGGACGCCCACGGAGGAAGCGGACGCGCGCGAGGAGGGAGAGCGATTGCTGCGCTTCCTGAACGACGGCCGGCCGGGCGGTCGCCTGGAGATCGAGGCGCCGGCCTCAGCGCCGCCGAGCCCTCGGTAACGACCCGTGGCACAGTGCTCCCCGGACGGATCGCTTGACGGGACGCCCCCGACGCCAGAAGCTTCATGCCCTGGTCCAGATCTCGCGCGTGCCCGGATCGAAAAACCGGCTACTGTGCGGGACGGTTTCATCGGTAGGTAGGCCCCCCATGCCCCGTTGGAAGTCGACCCAGGGGCGCTCTCGCCTCCCCCCCCACTGGCTGCTGCTCCCGGTGCTGTGGTGGATTGCGTCCCCTTTGGCAGCGCAGGAGCTTCCCCTCAAGCGGGAAGCCCCCGGCGTGGGCCCTTATGCGTGCCCCGCCGTTCCCCTGGGCGATCCACCCAACGAGGAAGAGGCCGCGCAGGCCCGGCAGCTGGCCTCCACGGCCGCGCAGTCGCTGATCCTCGGGGACCTGGAGCGGGCTCGCGCCCTCCTCGATCGGGCCACCGAGCTGGACCCCTCCTCCGCGGAGCTGGCGTACCGCCACGCCCGCGTCCTCGAGGAGATGGGGGAGCGTGAGGCGGCCGTCTCGGAGTTCTGCAGGGTCCTTGCCGTCAATCCCGAGGCGGAGGGCGTGGACGACGCCCGGACCCGCCTGGAGACCCTGGCAGGATCGAACGAGGCTCCCTATCCGCCGAGCGCCGTCGCCGAGTTCGAGAAGGCGGTCCAGTGGGCCCAGGCCGGCTTCCTCCAGAGCGCGCTGACCTCGTTCGGCTCCGTCCTGCAACAGGCCCCCACCTGGGCGGAAGCCGTCTATGATCGGGCCATCGTCGCTTCCCGCCTCGGGAGAACCACGGACGCCGTCCGGGACCTCCGGCGCTACCTGGAGCTACGCCCCGGCGCCCCGGACGCCATAGCGGTATCGCAGCGGATCGGCGAGCTGCAGAGCACGACCCTGTCTCGACACCGAGCCCGGGGGTGGCGCTGACGCTCGGCGTGCTGGTGCCCGGCATGGGTCAGTTCTACTCCGGGCGCGCGTTGGGTGGGCTGACCGTGCTCTCTCTCGTGGGAGGAGCGGCGGCGGCCGGATATTTCGTGACGGACGTTCAGGTCAAGTGTCTTTCGGACCCAGGCCCCGACGGCTCCTGTCCGGAAGGTCAGGTGCTCCGGGAGGAGGTGGACCGCCCCTACCTGGTGGCGGGGCTCGGGACCGCAGCGGCGATCGGCGTGATCGGGGCCATCGAGGCCTTCGTGAAGCTGCGACATCGCCGCGGCTCCGACTCGGGCGTCACCTCCATGGAGCTCGGCGGAGCTCAGCTGAGCGCGCTGGACGTCGCTCCCTCCCGGGGCCGGCTGGACCTCCGGCTGGTACGGCTCACCTTCTGAGGCGCCCATCCATGGCTTCTCGTCGGGCCGCGCGGGTCGCCCTCGTGCTGCTGGCGTCCATCGGGTGCGAGACCCGGACGGTCGTGCCCGTCGAGGTCGCGGCCGTCGTGATCAGCCCGTCCTCCTTCACGCTCGTCGAGGGCGAGACCCGCACGATGGATGTGGTCGCCCGCGGGCCGGGCGGCAACCCGTTGTCCGGCCGTGCCGCGACCTGGTCTTCCGACGCGACCTCGATCGCCACGGTGGACGGGGGCGGCACGGTGGAGGCGGTCGGCGCCGGCCAGACGACCGTCCGCGCCATGGTCGAGGGGATCGAGGGATCCGCCTCGGTCACGGTGCTGGTGGGACCCGAGGTCGCGCTGTCCGCCACGGCCGTGTCCATCACCGCGTTCGCCGGCCTGGCCGCCGACGCGCGCACGGTGGACGTGACGAACGGCGGCAACGGCGTCCTCTCAGGGCTCTCGGCCACCATCGAGTATCGTGCGGGTGACCCGGCAGGATGGCTCACCGCGGGGCTGAGCGGCACCACCGCCCCCGCCGTGCTCTCCCTCACGGCCTCCGCCGCCACCCTCTCCCCCGGCGCCTACCGCGCGACGGTGACGGTCACCTCGCCGGCGGCCGGTGGGACCTCCGCCAAGGTCACCGTGGACCTCACCGTGCAGCCACCGCCGCCCGCCATCGTCCTGGACGTGGACGGCGTGTCCTTCAGCGGCGTGGTGGGTGGGCAGCTACCGGCGATCCAGGAGGTCGCCATCACGAACGGCGGCAACGGCACCCTCACGGGACTGTCCACCTCGGTGGACTACCAGGGCGAGGCCGGTGGGTGGCTCGACGCCGTGCTCGCCAGCACCACGGCGCCGACCGTCCTGACGCTGCGCGCGTCGGCGGGCCTTCTCCCGGCCGGGCGCTACCACGCGGTCGTCGACGTGATCTCCGACGTCGCCTCCAACTCACCGCAGAGGCTGACGGTGGTGTTCGAGATCGGTCCGTTCTCGACTCCCGGCCGGGGCGCCCGGAGCCCGGACGGGGCCGAGGCCGATCCCCGGCGGGGCTCGCCGTCCTTGAGGAGCGGGCTTCGGGGCCCCGTCCGCGCATGGGCCGCGCCGCTCCTGGCCGCGATCGCGGTCTGGCTGGGTCAGGCGTGCACCAACACGGACGTCACGGGCGTCACGATCGCCTCGGTGACGGTGTCCCCGGCCTCGGCCACCCTCCTCGTCGGGGAGAGCCGGCAATTCTCGGCCGACGTCCGTGACGTGGACGGCGCCGTCATCCCCAGCTCCCTGGTCACGTGGAGCAGCGGCAACGAGAGCATCGCGACGGTGGGCCCCGACGGGCGGGCCATGGCGCTCCAGGCCGGCACCGCGCAGGTGCGCGCGACCGTGAAGGACGTGACCGGTGCGGCGACAGTCACGATCCAACCCGGCCCGACGATCGTCGTCGACCCGGAGAGCGTCTCGCTCTTCGCCCTGCACCAGGGCTCCGATCCGGACCCCGTGGACGTCTCGATCGACAATGGAGGCAACGGCACGCTGACCGGGCTCTCCGCCTCGACCGCCTACACGGCGGGGGAGACGAGCGGATGGCTGAGCCTAACGCTGTCGTCGACGGCGGCCCCGGCGACGCTCACGATCTCGGCGTCGATCGGCGCGCTGGCGATCGGCACCTACCACGCCACCGTCACGGTGGGCTCTCCGCTGGCAGCGGCGGACGTTCCGATCCAGTTCGAGCTCTCGATCACCGAGGACCGTCCCATCCTGCGTCTGTCGCCCACCGCGGTCGGCTTCGCCGGCGTGGCAGGCTCCCAGCCTCCGTCGCCGCAGGATATCCAGGTCACGAACGCCGGCGGGCGCGATCTCACCGGCCTCACCGCGACCGTCTCCTACAGCGGGGCCGGGGGATGGCTCACGGCGGAGCTGTCGTCGACCACGGCCCCCTCCGTCCTCACGCTGCGAGCCGACCCCACGGACCTGACGCCCGGGAGCTACCAGGCCACCGTCCAGGTGGCGTCGCCCGTGGCGGCCAACGGCACGCAGTCCGTGAACGTGAGCTTCGCGGTCGACCTCGAGCCGCTGGCGGACCTGACCGTCGAGAAGGTCGGACCTCCCCTGGCGACCGAGGGCGACACCGTGCCGTTCGTGGTCACCCTGTCCAACCACGGGCCGCGAGACGCGGTGAGCGTGGTGCTGGTGGACTCGCTCCCCCGGGGCCTGAGCTTCGTGCGGGCATCGAATGGTGGCGTGCACGATGGCGGCGCGATCACGTGGGTGGGCGGCATCGTCGCGGGTGGCGCGAGCGTCGTGGACACGCTGTGGGTTTCGGCCGACAGCCTGGGGAGCGAAACCAACGTGGCGCGCGTATCCAGCGTCACCAAGGATCCGTCGCCCGGTGACCACAGGACGACGGCGTCGATCACCGTACTCTCCAAGCCCGCCGATCTCGCGGTCACCAAGACCGGCCCCGCGACCGCGCGGACGGGAGAGGATGTCACCTACCGGATCGGCGTGCAGCACGTCGGCGGGCCCCTGGACGCGTTGGACGTGCAGGTGGTCGACGTCCTTCCGCCGGCGCTGACCTTCGTGTCCGCGACGGGAGGAGGAAGGTACGCCACCGCCACCCGGACCGTGTCCTGGAGCCTCGGCGACATCCCCGTGGGCGGGGGAACGACGGTCGATCTGACCGTGAGGATCGGCGACATCCCCTCGGAGACGGTTGCCAACGTGGCCAGGGTGAGCGCCACGACCCGGGACCCCGACGGCACGAACGACCAGGCCACGCACCTGATGGAGGTAATCAGGGAAGCCGATCTCGCGATCTCGAAGACGGGGCCGGCTTCGGCCGCGGCGGGTGAACGCATCACGTACGGCATCGTGGTGGACCACGTCGGTGGATCGAGCAGCGCCACCGGCGTGACCGTCGAGGATGTCCTCCCGGCCGAGCTGACCTTCGTGTCCGCCACCGGCGGCGGTGCGTACGACGCCTCCAGCCGAACCGTGACGTGGAATCTGCCCGACATCGATGTCGGCGGGTCGAGGTCGATGGAGCTGACGGTCGACATCGGCAGGACCGCCTCGGGCGCGGTCGTCAACAAAGCCGTCGTGAGCACCACGGCGACGGACGCCGTGACGGGCAACAACACGTCGGGAGCCAGTACGACGGTGTCGCGTATCGCCGACGTGGCCGTGACCAAGACCGGGCCGACGAGCGCGCCGCCCGGATCGGCGATCACCTACTCCATCGCCGTCGCCCACGTCGGCGGGCCCAGCGATGCGGGCGGCGTGGTCGTGACCGACGTCCTCCCGGCGGGCCTCACGTTCGTGTCCGCGACCGCGGGCGGGTCCTTCGACGGCGCGAGCCGCAAGGTCACGTGGACGGTCGGCGACGTCGCCGTCGGCAGCACCGTTCCGCTGAGCGTGACGGCGACCGTCCCGCCCGACGGGACGGGCACGATCGTCAACACGGCGGCCGCAACCTCCACGAGCACCGACCCGGTTCCGGGGAACGACACCTCCTCGCTGACCACGTCCATCGTGCCGGCCGCGGATCTCGCTCTCACGAAGTCCGGGCCCGCCACGGCAGTATCCGGCGCCCAGATCACCTACGACATCACGGTGAAGCACGTCGGAGGGACGGCAAGCGCCGCCGGCGTGGTGGTCAAGGACCCGCTGCCGAGCAGCGTGACCTTCGTGTCGGCCACCGGAAGCGGCACGGCCTCCGATGGTACGGTCACCTGGAACCTCGGCACCATCGCCGTGGGCGACAGCGCGAAGGTGACCCTGAGGGTGGCGCTCGGCGGGGAGACGCGAGGTCTCCTATCGAACACCGCCACCGTGACCACCACCAGCGCCGACCCGGTCGCGGGGAACGACAGCGGAACGGCATCCACGACCGTTTCGCAGGTCGCCGACCTCTCCATCGCGAAGACGGGTCCGGCCACCGCGCCTCAGGGATCGACCTTCACGTATACGCTCACCGTCACGAACAACAGCCCCACGAGCGGTGCCAACGGCATCGTGATCGAGGACCCGCTCCCGGCCGAGTTGACGTTCGTGTCCGCGACCGGCGGCGGCACCCCGAGTGGCAGCAAGGTATCCTGGAGCCTCGCCTCTCTCGGGCCGGGAGCCAGCGCCGCCGTCACGGTCACGGTCACGGTCGCGGGCGGCGGGGCCGTCGGGACCACGGTGACCAACACCGCGAGCGTGAGCAGCGCGAGCACGGACCCGACCCTCGCCAACAACACGGCCAGCTTCGGGACCACCGTGACGCCGAGGACCGACCTCGCGGTGACGAAGACCGGCCCCGATACGGCGATCGTCGCCGGACGCGGCTTCGACTACGCGATCGTCGTCAAGAACCTCAGCTCGACCATCCCGGCCGACACCCTCACCCTCACGGACGTCCTGCCGTCCTCCCTGACCTTCGTGGACGCGGACCGCGGCGGCACGTACGACCCCGCCACCCGCACCGTGACATGGACGGCCGACGCACTCGGCCTGTCCGGGACCTTGACCCGCGTGCTCTCCGTCACGGTCGACCCGGGCGCCCCGGGCAGCGTGTCCAACACCGCGACCGTGACGAGCGTGACCGGCGACCTGGACCTCACCAACAACAGCTCGACGGCGACGATCACGACCCGGCGGGAGGCCGACGTCTCGGTCACCATGACGGGCCCCGCGACCGCGACGGCCGGCGACAACGTCACCTACACGATCCAGCTGACCAACACGGGCCCGAGCGACGCCAACGACATCACGATCACCGATGTCCTGCCCCCCGGCCTGGTGTTCGTCTCCGCGACCGGCGGTGGCACCAACACGGGCGGTACGGTCACGTGGAGCGTCGCCTCGCTCGCGGCGGGAAGCGCGGCGAGCGTCGAGGTGACGGCCACGGTCGGCGCGGACGTGACGGGCGACGTCACCAACGCCGCCTCGGTGACCAGCGCGAGCACGGATCCGAACGCCACCAACGACGAGGCCTCGGTGACCACGACCGTCTCCCCCTCCGCCCGTCCAGCGGCCGCCCTCGGACCGCGCCGGCGACCGGGAGGCGCGGAACCCCCGAAGCCCCACGGGGAAGCAATTTGGGCGCCATCGGTGTATGCTAGGGGTATGAAGGAATTCATGCCCCTCGCCACCGCGCAGCCGACCCGCGATAACGAGGCCCGATCCGACGTCCTCGGGGCCGGAAGCGCCGCTCTACGCTGATGTCCCGCGACGGCGTGCGTGAGCCCCGCGGCCAGAAGACGCCCCACGACCACGTCGCGCGGCTGCATCTCTTCGACGACGTCGCCCGTCGCCGTCCGGGGCTGCTGGGATGGGTCGGCCGCCACCCGGGTCTTCTCGCGTTTCCTCCTCGTCGTGGCGGGCGCTATCGTCGCCTATCGGGCGATGCGGACGTCCGCGGCCGACCTCCCCGCTGAACCAGCGCCCGAGCCGGCGTCCGTCGCCGGGCCGGGCGCCGTGGATCCGCCGCGATTCCGCGAGGGACTCACGCCCCTTCCGGACGCCGCCCTGTCGGCGCCGATCAGCTCCTCGCAATCGCTCACCGTGCGGGCGATCGGACCGGATGGTCTCCCGATGACCGGCGCCGTGGTGCGCTTCGTCGTCTCGGCGGGCGCGGGCGAGCTGGAGGTCGACACGGCGCGCACCGACGGCGCGGGGCTCGCGCGCACGACGCTCGCCCTTCCGTCCCGGCCTGGCCGCGTCTCGGTGGTGGCCAGCCTGATCGACGCACCGCTACCGGGAACGACCTTCACCGTCGACGCACTGGCCGGCGCCCCCCGGCTCGTGAGCATCGTCGGCGGCAATCGCCAGGAAGCGCCGGCCGGGGACCTCCTCCCTGAGCGCCTCTCCGTGCGCGTGACGGACGCGAACGGCAACCCCGTCTCGAACGTCGACGTGCGCTTCAGCATCGTCTCCGGCGAGGGCGTCGTCGCTCCCGCGCGGATCCGGACCGATTCGGCCGGCGAGGCCGCGGCCCTATGGCGCCTGGGGAGCACGGCGGGCCCGCAGCGCGTGGCCGCGCTCGCTCCGGACGTGGACAGCGAGATCCTGACCTTCACCGCCACGGCACGCGCCGACGTCGCGGCCGCAGCGCCCGTCGCGGCACGCGGGACTGAGGCGGCCGCCAACCGCGCGGCGGCGGATACGCCCGACGCGACGCCCTCGCTCGAGCCCATCTACGTGGTGCCGCAGTCCTTCGCGGTGGGCGGCAACTTCGTGTGCGCCATCCCCGGAGGAGACCTCAGCTGCAGGGGCGCCAACGACCGTGGCCAGCGTGCCTCCCGCCCGGGCGCCGCATTCACGGCGCTCACGGCGGGCCTGGCACACGCGTGCGGAGTGACCGCCGCCGGTGAAGTCTCGTGCTGGGGAGCCAACGAGAGCGGGCAGCTCGGAGACGACTCGCACTCGGATCGTGCGGGGCCGGCCGCCGTGTCGACGGACCTGCACTTCTCGACGGTGGTGGCGGGTGCGTCGCATACCTGCGGGCTCGCGGCGGGCGGGCGGGCGATGTGCTGGGGCAAGAACCTCAACGGCCAGCTCGGCGACGGCACCCGTGAGGACCGGACGACGCCGCGGCGCGCTTCCACCGGACAACGGTTCGTACGCCTGGTGGCGGGCTGGAGCCATACCTGCGGACGGAGCGCGGGCGGCGAGACGCTCTGCTGGGGGCTGAACGACCACGGGCAGCTCGGGGACGGCAGCCGCGTGGACCGGCTGACGCCGACGCGCGTCTCGGGCACCTTCGAGTCGCTGGTGGCCGGGAGCGCCCACACCTGCGGGATCCGCACCGGCCAGGTGTTCTGCTGGGGAGACAACAGCTTCGGGCAGCTCGGCGACGGCACCACCGAGGATCGCACCGTGCCGACGCCGGTACAGGGTCTCCCCGGAACGCCGGCCCACCTCGCGGCGGGGGCGGTGAGCACGTGCGCCCTCCTGGCGGACGGCACCGCGTACTGTTGGGGCCAGAACATCCACGGCCAACTCGGAGACGGCTCCACGGTGAACCGCGCGCAACCCTCGCCGGTGGCGGGCAACCACGCGTTCCGCTCGATCTTCGCCGGGGGAGCCCTCACCTGCGGCTTCGCGGACGACGGACTCGACTACTGTTGGGGTCTGAACCAGAGCGGGCAGCTCGGCGACGGCACGCGCGCGAGCCGTTCGGTCCCGACCCGCGTGGGCGGCTGAACGGAGCATGGCGAGCAGCGCCCCGGAGCGCCCGGAGATCACGCACCTCCTCGCGTCCGCATCCGGGGGTGACGCGGAGGCCTTCGATCGCGTCTTCCAGGTCGTCTACGACGAGCTGCGCCGCCTGGCGCGCCAGGTGCGGCGGGGTCGCGCCTCCGAGACCCTGAACACCACGGCCCTGGTGCACGAGGCGTACTTGCGCCTCCTTCCCTCGCGCGATCTCGCATGGGAGGGACGCTCGCACTTCATGGCCGTGGCGGCGCGCGCGATGCGCCAGGTGCTCGTTCGAGCCGCCGAGCGGCGTGCCACCGCCAAGCGCGGGGGGGACAAGACACACGTGCCACTCGACGACCCCTTGCATCGCGTCGAGGGCGAGGGCGCCGGTCGGGTCGAACCGGAGCGGATCCTGGCCCTGGACGCCGCGCTCGGCGGTCTCGAGCGCCTCAACGCGCGCCAGGCCCGCGTGGTGGAGTGTCGTTTCTTCGCCGGCCTCTCCGTGGAGGAGACGGCCCGGGCCCTCGACGTCTCGGAGCCCACCATCAAGCGCGACTGGAGCGCCGCGCGCGCGTTCCTCGCCAGGGAGCTGGCCACCGGCTGATCTCCGCGCTGGGCGCTTCGGCTAGTGCCTCCGGGGGAGAAGTCGCACCGATCGACCGTACGTGGAGGAGGTGAGGGCGCCGATGGAGCCGCTGCGCTGGCAAGAGATCCAGGACGTGTATCTCGCGGCGCTCACGCGACCGCCGGAGGAGCGCCTCGCGTGGCTGGACGCGGCGTGCGCGACCGATCCGGACCTGCGCGACGAGGTCGAGAGCCTGCTCGCCACCGGCGAAGGCGACCTCCTCGACGCGACGCTCGACGACCTGCTTCTCCTCCTGGATGAGGACGAGGGCGAGGCCGGCCCCCGCCCGCCCGAGCACGCCGGCCCCTACGTCATCCTGGAGGAGCTCGGGCGCGGCGGGATGGGCGTCGTGCATCGGGCGCGACGCGACGACGGACAGTACACGCGCGAGGTAGCGCTCAAGCTGGTCCAGCCGGCAGGCGACGCCGGCGAGGTGGCGCGCCGCTTCCGTCGGGAGCGGCAGATCCTGGCTGCGCTGGAGCACTCCGGCATCGCCCGTCTCTACGAGGCGGGGGTCGCCGCGGACGGTCGCTCCTGGCTCGCCATGGAGCTGGTGCGCGGCGAGCCGATCCACCGCTACTGCGACCGGCTGCGCCTGCCCGTCGGCGAGCGACTTGCCCTCTTCGAGCAGGTGGTGAGCGCCGTCGAGTACGCGCACCGCAACCTCGTCATCCATCGGGACCTCAAGCCGTCCAACGTCCTCGTCACCGAGGACGGGGAGGTGAAGCTCCTCGACTTCGGGATCGCGAAGCTGCTCGACGCCACCGACGACGGCACCTACGACGACGAGCCGCTCACACGCGCCGACCAGCACCTCCTCACGCCAGAGTACGCGTCTCCCGAGCAGCGAGCGGCGAGCCGCTCACCACGGCCTCGGACGTCTATTCCCTCGGCGTCGTGCTCCACCAGCTCCTGGTGGGTCGACGGCCCGAAGGGGGCGACCCGACGTCGCCCTCCACGCTGCGCGAAACGGAGGAGGCGGCGCGCGCACGCGGCACCACGCCCGGCCGGCTCCGCCGCCAGCTCCGCGGCGAGCTGGACACGATCGTCCTACGGGCGCTCCGGCCGGTGGCGGCCGAACGATACCCCACCGCGTCCGCCCTGCTCGACGACCTGGTGCGCTACCGGACCGGAAAGCCGATCCTGGCACGCTCTCCTTCCTGGCCCTATCGGGCGCGCAAGCTCGTGGCCCGCAACCGGTTGGCGGTCGGGGCGGCCGCGGCCGCCCTCCTCGGCCTGGTCGGTGGGCTGGGGGTCGCCCTGCATCAAGCGCGGGTGGCGCGCGAGGAACGGGACCTCGCCGAATCGGTGAGCGGGTTCCTCGAGAACATCTTCACCTCGTCCAACCCCTTCGACCGCTCGGGGAGCGGCGGGACACGCTCCCGTGCGCTCGTTCCTCGACCAGGCCGTCGAGCGCCTCGACACCGACCTCGCCGGACCAGCCGGAGGCACGCGCGCGCATGCAGCGTGTTCTCGGCTCCGTCAACGAGGCGCTGGGCGCCTACGACCGCTCACGCACCCTCCTCGAGGCCGCCGTGGCGGGCTACCGCGAGCTCGGGGCCGAGCACGCGCCCGAGGTGTCCGTCGCCCTTCGGGACCTGGGGCGTGTCGTCCATTCCGCGGGTGACGCGGCCGCGGCCGAGCCGTACTACCGCGAGGCGCTCGAGATCGCCGACGCCCGCTTCGGGCCCACCTCCCCCGAGGCGGGCGATATCCGCATCCAGCTCGCCGCCGTGCTCATCACGCTCGAGCGTCTCGATGAAGCGGAGGCGACGCTGCGCGCCGGGATCGCGGCGCGCGCGGACACCGGGCGGCCGCTGCGGCGAAGACGATCGAGAACCTCAACCTCCTCGCGGTCCTCCAGTACCGGCGCAACGAGGTCGACTCCGCGATCGTCACGATGGGGCGGGCCCTCGACCTGAGCCGGCGGACGCTCGGGCCCGACAACCCCACCACCGCGGTCCTCGCCCAGAACCTCGGCCTCGCGCTCCACCGACGCGGCCGTGACGCAGAGGCCGAGCCCCATCTGCGCGACGCGCTCCGGGGCCTCGAGATGGCGCTGGGGCCCGACCATCCGAACCTCGGGCCAACGATGAAGAACCTCGCCCTCGTGCTCGACGCCACGGGGCGCCCCGCGGAGGCCGACTCCCTCTTCCGCGCGTCCGTCGCCTTCACGCGCCGGGTGGCGGGGACGGATCACCCGGACCTCGCCATCGCCCTCTACGACTACGGCACGTCCTGATGCGATGGGGGGAGCTGGAGCGTGCCCGCGCGCTCGTCGACGAGGCCGTCGAGGTGAGCCGCGTGGCGAGGGACCGGGCAGTCCCGGAACCGGCATCACGCTCGGGGGCGCCGCCGACGTGCGCCGGCGCCAGGGCGAGCCCGAGGCCGCGGAGCGGATGTACCGCGAGGCGCTCGGCATCCTCGGCAAGACCTTCCCGCCGGCACACCCGCGCGTGCTCGCGGTGAAGGGCGGGTCTGGGCCTGAGCCTGGCGGACCAGGGCCGCCGCGACGAGGCCGAAGAGCTCCTCCTCTCGGTGTACGAGGACGCCGGCACGGTGGGCGACGGCGGCGTGGCCCGCGCGACGCGGCCCGGAGCCTCGCCACCTTCTACGAGGGGGTCGCCGACGCCGCGGAAGCCGCCCGCTGGCGCGCCCTGGCCGCCGAGGGCGGGGCAGCGTAGGCGGCTCGCTCCCGCCCCCGCGCCCCTCAGAAGTGGGTGTGCGCCAGGACGAGCTTCCCGGCGCAGCTCCCGTCCACCACCGGGCCCGCGGGCACGCTCGGCCCGTAGCTGGGCACCGGGCCCCAGCCCGCGAGGTTGAGCGCCTGCGCCGTCGCGATCCACGCCGCGAAGCGCGCGCCGATCTGGCTCGCGAACGCGCTCACTCCCTCCTGGGCCGCCGCCGACCCGCCGGCATCGCCGAGTCGCGCCCGAACGGCCGCCGACAGCGCCGGGGGCGTGAGGCCCTGGCTCTCACTCGACACGAGCATGACGAGCGGGAGGGGAACCCCTGGCGTCGGCGGCGCCTCTGCGCCGGGCCATGCGGCCAGCGCGGGGAAGACGGGAACGCCCGGGATGAGCACGTGCGACGCCCAGGCGTCCCAGGCCTCGCGCAGCGCCCTGTCGAAGGCGTTCGCGACGGCGTGGGTGGCGCCCATCTCTTCCAGGCGGGTGCGGACGCGCCCCTCCAGGCCGGTGGAGCTGCGCAGCACGCCCGCGGTCCCCAGCGCCACCCCCGCGTTGACCGAGCAATGGTCCTCGACGAGCTCGGCGCCGAGGATCCATGCCTGGATGTCCTCGACGGCCGCCGCTGCGGCTTCGGTGCCGACGGTCAGCCAATCCAGTCCCGGCCCGGGCTGCGCGGGCGGCGCGACCACGGCGAACGACTCGGACAGGACGCCCTCGACGCCGTCGGAGACGCGGCGCATGACCAGCGGGCCGGTCTTCGGCGACGACGGAAGCCGGACGCGTACCCGGAAGGAGGTCGCATCCACGCCCTGGAGGGTCTGGCCGTCCAGCAGGATCGCGACCTGCGGGATGTTCGTGCTCTCGATCGTGAGGATCGAGTCCGTCCATCCCTGGTCGGCGGCTTGAGCGTGACCGCGCCCATCGCGTGCGCGGCCGCGCCGCCCGGGTTGCCGCACGGTGCGGGGTAGCCCTGCCGGTCGATGCAGCCGAGGTCGACCAGCACGCCTTCGCCGTCGAGGCGTCCTTCACGTCCTGCGGCGGGTAGCCCGCGCCCTTGAGCGCCGCGACGGCCTCCAGCGGCGCCAGGGCCAGCGCGCGCACGGCGACCTCGGCCGCGTCGCGCGCCGTCACCCCCGAGCTCCTGAGCGCCCGCGTCGCCGCGGCGCCGTCCATGCGCATGACCGCCACGGAGGCGCGCGCCACGTCGGTGGCCCGATACCCGTTGCGGACCAGGAGGCCGACGGTGGCCTCCGCGGTCTGGCGATGCGTCGAGAGCAGCGTACGCGCTGCCGTGCCCGCGTCCGTTCGCGCCTTGAGCATGTCGCGCACCACCGCATCGAGATCGGGGCCGCGCTGGGCCGCCAGGGGAGCGGTCGCGACGCACGACAAGCCGTGAGGAGAGCCACCATACCGATGTCCGGATCTTCATGTGTCCGCCACCTTCCCGTGCGTCTCGACGGGTTCGAGGAATGGACCACAGGATCGCTCAGCCTTCCACCCGCAACCGCCGCCACGGCGTCCGCTCCACCTCGTCCCCTCCTCCGTCCAGGGAGAGGACGCGCCACTCCAGTATCTCGCCCGCGTGGTCGGTGGCGAGGAAGGGGGGTGCCGCGTACGACGCCACGCCCGCCTGGAGCACGGCGGAGAGGACCTCCTCTCCGTCGGCGCCGCGCACCTGGAGCCGGTAGAGCACGGCGGACGCCGTCTGGCTCCAGCTGAAGACGAGGAGCGCGCCGGCGGGCACGCCGGCGTCGGGCGCGGGCTCGAGAAGGCGCAGCCGGGTGCCCGCCGACGCCGACGGCGCCCGCGCCGCCGACGAAGTAGCGCAGCACGGGAAGCGGGAACCCGGCCACGGCCCCCGTGGGCAGGATCCCGTCGCCCGCGCCCGCCGCCTCGAGGTCCACGTCTCCCTCCTTGTCGTCGGAGGCCTCGATGCGGAGGAGGATCTGGTACAGGCCGTTCACCGTCCACGGGGAGTCGTCGGGGGACGGGCCGGGCAGCACCACCTCGCCGGTCGGCGGGAGGAAGACGTTGAAGCGCTCGATCTCCGTGTAGCGCTTCTGCGTGCCGCGAAGCTCGGCCGGAAGCGTGGCCTCGGTGAGGAGGTCCTCGGCGCTGGGCGGCTCCTCCCCGGGGAGCACGACTTCCCAGCGCCCCACCAGCCGGCCCGTGCCGTTGTACGCGATGCGCGCCTCGAGCGGCGGAGGTGCCGCGCCGGCCGGCACGGACAGCACGGGGTCGTCCCCGGCGAAGCGCAGCTGCACGTCCAGGAGCGCCAGCGGCGTGCGCGCGCCGCCATCCGTGAGCCGGCAGGTCACCGCCACGTACTGGTCGGGCCGGATGCCCGCGGGGTCCACGAAGCGTCGCACGTAGAAGAAGCGCGAGTCGGCCCCCCCCTCGGCGGCCTGGTAGGCGCGCCGCGCCACGGACGGCGGGATGGACATGATGTCCGAGAAGCCGTCGGTGCCGCTGAGGCGGCTTTGGTCGAAACGGACCGGGAGCGCGCCGAACACCGTTCCCGGGTCGCACTTGTCGCCCAGCGCCGGCGAGGCGGGAACCAGCTCTCCGCACCACAGCGCCTCGATGGGCACGTAGCCCTCGAGGTTGCCGAAGGTGATGAACACGGTCGTCGCGCCGGCGGCGTTCACGTTCACGCCGGTGGGGTTCCGTCGGATCTGCGCCGAGGCGGGCATCGCGAGGACGAGCCCGAGGAGCAGGAGGAGGGTGGCACGCATCGGCGGGTTCCTAGAAGAACGTGAAGTTCAGCCCCAGGTCGAGCCACCACGCCGTGCGCGTGTCGTCCTGGTCGAAGGTGGCGTTGAAGGTCTCGGCCTCGCTGCGCGTGTAGCGCAGGAAGTACTGACCCTGGATCGGCCCGAGGAACGGCAGCATCGACGTCCACTGCGCGTCGACCTGGTTGTTCGCCCGCCGCCGGGTGAGGAGGAGGTCCTCCGTCGCCGTGTCCGAGAAGCGCACGCTCAGGCTGCTACGGTCGAAGGGCTGCCACTGGAGCTGCGCGCCCCAGCGCGTGGTCTCGTCGGTCTCGTCGCGCTCGTGGTTGTGCGATGCCTCCAGCCCGAGGTCGACCGCGAGGCTGAGCGCCCGCGCCGGGCTCAGCCGCACGTTCGCGGTGTTGCGCGTCACCGTGAGGTCGGCGTTCTCCCGCCCCTCCTGCCGGTTGTCCTGGTGGGATCGGTTCCACGCGTAGCCGAGCGTGACCTTCCCCAGCCGCCAGTCCGCCTGCGCGGTCTGGTTCAGGCTGACCTGGTCGGGCACGTGCGACGCGCTGAATCCGCCGTTCTCGGGGAGCGCGTCGCCGTGCTGCCGCGTGCGGTCCGCTCGGTACTGGAGCGCGGGGAGCCACCGCGATGTCGGCCGCCGAGCACGCGGGCCAGGGGGAGGGAGACGCTCGCCTGGGAGCGCTCCGTGCGCGTCGTCAGGATCGAGCGCGACGTCGTCGAGGTTGTTGCGGGACCGGCCGTGGTTGCCCTGGAGGCCCACGCCGGCGACGTCCGCGCGTACGTCGACCTGCTGCTGGAAGCGGTCGGCCTGGGCGTACGCGCCCAGGCTCCGGTAGAGCGGGTCCACGCGCTCGCGACGGTATCCCACCGTCAGGCTCGCCGTCCGCGCTGCCGCCCAGGCGCACGGCACGCAGCGCGTCGAGCGACGCCTCCAGGTAGCGGGCGCCGGAGGTCTCCTCGACCACGGCCACCAGCTCGCGCCCCTGCGCGAGGGCGGGATCGTTCGGGTTGTCGAACGTGCTGCGCGCGAGCCCGGCGTCGAGTCGCAGCCGCCGATCCAGGACGTTGGCGGCGACGCGCATCCCCAGCCCGTGGCTCCGCTCCGCGTCGTCGATGACCGCCTGGTTGAAGCCGGCCTGCGGGCGCACCGAGCCGCGCATCGCCGTCAGCTCGAGGCGGAGCGCTCCGGGCGTGTGCAGCGCCTCGATCCCGACCGCCCCGGTGACGATCCGGTGCCCGCCGTCGTCGAGTCCCAGCGGGTTGCCCCACCCCACCACGTTGCTGCCGTTCATGGCCGAGACCGAGAGGTCCACCCGCTCGAGGGGCGGCACCGCGAGCGTCGCGCCACGGCTGCTGAAGCGGTTCACCAGGTGGCGCTGGTTCCCCGCGGAGACGTGCCCCACGGAGAGCGTCCACCGGCCCGTTCGACGCCTGCAGGACGTAGCTCGACAGGTCGAGCTTCGGCGCGTCGTCCCCGAGCTCGCGGTACCGGAGCGCCTTCTCCTGCTTCGACGCGCCCACCAGCGCGTCTGCGAGGAGAGCGCAGCCGCTCACGGACGTGCTCGGTCGAGAGCCGGAACTGGAGGTCGACGTTCTCCACGACCTTCTGGGGCGCCGCCGCCTCCGGCTCGAAGCGCTCGGTGACGCGGCGCGCGTACGCCGCGGTGAGGGACGGGTCGACCTTCCCGGGCTGAAAGCCCAAGCGGCCGAGCGTCTGGAACTCCTGGCGTGCCACCTCCGTCCACGTGCCCGACGCCGAGTCGACGAGGTAGACCACCAGCTCGTGCTCGCCGCGCGGGAGGAGCACCACGCCCCGCTCGTACGACATCCCGCGCGCCCCGCTGCGGAACAGGCCGGTGACGTCCGTGCGGTCGATGAAGACCGCGACGCGCTCGGCCGGCCGGCGAAGCGGCCGGTCGAACGTCAGCTCCACCGGCAGGTCGCGCGCCACCGCGGCCCCGGTCGGGAGGTTGGTGGCGACGGCGAGGCGCATCGGCTGGGTCGCCTGGGCTCCGGCCCCCGTGGGCGCGTCACCGCCGCGAGCACGTCCCGCACGTCAGGGCGGCCAGGACCATCGGGCTCGTGCGCGACCGGTGCGCGGCTGCGTGCCTCTCTCATCTCCGATCCGTGGGCAGGGGTTCGGCTGCGGCCGTCGACGGCCTGCTCGCCCTCCCATAGCGGATCGGCGCCTCATCGGGATCACCGACGGTGGATGATCCGGTCCCGGAAGCTCCCGGCTAGTGTGGTGTGAACGCAGCCAAGCGAGGAACGGGCCGCCCTCTCCGTTCGACTGGACGCCCCGCCGGCGCGGCCACCGGGCGGCCTCCCCTGGGCCCAGCCCCACCGCCTTGTCCGTGCGCCCCCACGCCCGGTAGAGCGTCGCCAGCCGCTTCCCGTTCCGGACGCGGTCCGGGTCGTCCTCCGGGAGGCTCTTCTCCATGGAGGCCCGCGCCTGCGTGAGTTGCGTCTCCGCGCCCCGGTAGTCGCCCTCGAGCGTGAGGGCGGCGCCGAGCGCCGAGCGCGACAGCGCAACGGTGGCGTGGTCGGCGTCGAAGGCCTTCAGACCCGTCTCCAGCGCGGGACGGACGAGCGCCTCCGCCTCCTTCGCCACGCCCCTCGGCGACGAGCCAGTCGGCCAGCGCCGTGGCCGCGCGGGCCGTGGTGGGATGGTCCTCCCCGCGCACCTTCCTCGCCAGAGCGAGTCCCTCCCGCAGGGGCTTCTCCGCCTGAGCGAGACGGCCGCCCGCGAGATAGTACCGGCCGAGCGCGGTGAGGTCGGCGGCGACGTACTCGTGCTCCGCACCGAGGAGCGTGCGGTCCATCTCCAGCACCTGCGTCTGCGTGCGTACCGCGCCCGTGAAGTCGCCGCGCTTCCAGGCGAGGTGGGCGAGGTTGTTCAGGTTCGTGGCCACCTCCGGGTTGTCCTCACCGAGGACCGCGCGGTTGATCCGCAACGCCTCCTGGAGCGTCTTCTCGGCCGCCGAGTAGTCCCCGAGATCGCTCTGCAGGTTGGCCAGGTTGTTGAGGCCGATGGCCACCTGGGTGTGCATCTCCCCGTACTCGGCGCGCCATATGTCGAGCGCCTTCTGCTGGTACGCGAGCGCCTCACGCTGCCTGCCCTCGTCCTTGAGGACGGCGGACAGGTTGTTGTTCCAGATCGGCGATGTAGTGGTGGTGCTCACCCAGAACCTGCGGTCCCCACGTCAGGATGTCCCGGTAGATCGCCTCCGCCTCCGCGTATCGGCCCATCGAGCCCTTCACCTGCGCCAGGTGGCTCAGCGTCTGTCCGACCTCGGGGTGGTGGTCGCCGTAGAGCTCCCGGCGAAGGCTCAGCGCCCGCTCGAGCATCTGCGCGGCCTCCTCCTGGCGATCCAGCGTGTGCAGGAGGTTGCCCAGGTCCGTGAGCACGCTGGCGCGCAGGGCGTCGCGGGGCTCGCTCGGGTGCTCCATGATCTCGAGCGCCTCGCGGTACGTCTTCTCGGCTTCGGTCAGCTCTCCGCGCTGCTGCTGCATGCCGGCCAGTTCGTTCAGGAGGCTCGCGATGTCCGGGTGGTTGGCGGGGAGCTTCGCGCGGCGGATCTCCAGCGCGCGATTCAGCAGTGAATCCGCTCGGTCCCACTGGTTCTGGAGCACGAGGATGACGCCCAGATCCCGCAGCCCGGTGGCCAACTCCAGGGCGTCCGGCGCGTAGATGGAGTCGCGCAGGGCCAGGCCGCGCTCGAGCACGGCGCGCGCGCTGTCCACCACGCCCAGGTTCGCGTACGCCACCCCGACCGTGCTCAGGATCTCGGCCCGCACCTCCGGCTGGGTGGCCAAGCGGCCGTCCAGCCCGGCGACGCCGCGCTCGAGAACCTCCCGCGCCGTCAGGTCCGAGGCTGTTCGACACGAACGGGTCCGTGACTCGAAAGACGTCGGTCAGGAAGGAGAGCGTCGCCGTCGCGCGCGCGGCCTCCTGGCGCGCCACGTCACGCTCCTTCGCGACACGTCCCATGAACACCCCCGCCTCGGCGAGGATGAGCACCGCGGCCACGCCGCCGGCGAGCACGGCAGGAGCGTTGCGGCGCACGAACTTCGCGGCCCGGTACCGCCAGGAGTCGGCACGGGCGCCGATCGGCCGCCCGGTCAGGTAGCGGCGTAGGTCGTCCGCGAGGGCCTGCACGGAGTCGTAGCGCTCCGCCACGTCGCGGCGCAGGGCCTTGAGCACGATGGCGTCCAGGTCGCCCCTCAGGCGGTTGTCGCCCGAGGCGGAGCTGGGGGCGTCCGGCTCGCCGTCCATCATCCTGCGCACCTGCTCGGCGTGGCTGGAGACCGAGCTGCCGGACGGGAGGTCGTCGCCGTACGGGTGCCGCCCGGTGAGCAGTCGGTAGAGCACCACCCCGAGCGAATAGACGTCCGAGGGGGTCGCGATGCGCTGCCCGGTGAGTTGCTCCGGCGACGCGAAGCGCGGCGTCATCAGCCGGCTCGCCGTGAGCCCCATGGTCTCCTTCACGGCGAGCTCGTCGGCGGGGTCGAGCAGCTTCGCGATCCCGAAGTCGAGCAGTTTGGGAACGCCCTCGCGCGTCACCAGGATGTTGGACGGCTTCAGGTCGCGGTGCACCACGAGGTTGCGATGCGCGTACTGGACGGCGTCGCACAGCGCGAGGAACAGCCAGACACGCGCCTCGAGGTCGAGCCCGTGCTCCTCGCAATACCGATCCACCGGGAGCCCGTCCACGTACTCGATGATGACGTACGGCACACCCTCCGGCGTCGTGCCTCCGTCGAGGAGGCGGGCGATGTTCGGATGTTCGAGTCCCGCGAGGATCCGCCGCTCGTTGCGGAAGCGGGCCATCGTCTTCCGGTTGAAGAGGGCGCCGGGGAGCACCTTCACGGCCACGGTCTGCTGGAAGTCGTCGCCCTCGCGCACGGCCTTGTAGACGACCCCCATCCCGCCGCGCCCGATCTCCTCCACCGTCTTGTACGCGCCGAAGCGCTGCCCCAGCGCCGGCGGCTCGACCTCCGTCATGATGCGGTCGGCCACGCGCTCGACCACGCCCATGCGCTTCGACATGTCGGTGTCGGCCGCGGCGAGGAGGCTCTCCACCTCGCGGCGGAGAGCCTCGTCGCCCTGGCAGGCCTCCGCCAGGAAGGCGGCCCGCTCGGAAGCGGGCCGCCTCGAGGCCTCGTCGAAGAGGGCATCCACCCGGGCCCAGCGATCAGGGTCGAGCGGCTGGGACATCTACCCTCCCGTCGAGGTGTGATCGTGAAGCGGCATCAGGGTCACCCGGTCTACAGCAGGTCCACCATGATCTCGGCGACCTTGGTCGCCAACTCGGCGACCGTCAACGCCTCGATGCTGCCGGCCTCGTAGCGCTCGCCGTCGATCTTCACGTACAGGTCGAAGACCGGCTTGTCGCGTCCGTGCTGGATCACCACACCCAGCTGCTCCACGCCACGGATCCGGATCATGCCGTCTTTGATGTCGTTGCGCACCCTCTCGAAGAGCGCCTTGTCGTCCACCTGGTCGTAGATCTGCTTCATGCTGATGCGGCGATCCGACGTCTCCTTGATGTACTTCACGTTGTTCGCGGCGTTGACGAGCTGGGCCGCCTGCGCGTCCGACATGATACGGACCGTGATCTTCCGCGAGTACAGCGTGCCCACGATCGGCTTCGTGTACTTGTAGGTCGTGCTGAAGATCTTCTTCGCGGCCAGACCGCGTAGCGCCGCTTCGATCCTGTCGCGGCTCACCTGGTTGTCCCCGATGTCGCCGGCGGCCGCCTTGAGCTCGTCGAGCTGCTTGTAGTACGGCTTCACCGCCGAGTTCATGTGGCTCTTGAAGTCGCTGTACCAGATCTTGCCCTTCTGCCCCGCGATCGCGGAGGCAACCCGCTTCTGCAGCTCCGCCTTCGCCTTGTCGGCGATCGCCGGCAGCGAGGAGCGCAGGCCCCGCAGGCTCAGCTCGACCTCGTAGTCCTCCGTGGCCTTCTGGAGGTTCTCCCACGCCTTCTGCGCCTCGTCGATCCGCGAGAACACCTCGTCGTTCACCTGCTTCTGCACGCCGTCGAGGAGCCCCTGCGGTGGCTCCACGTACAACGTCGTCGCGTCCTTCGTGACCACGCCGCCCACGCTCATGCTGTCGTCCGCGGCCACCATCGTGCCCTGGAGCGTGAAGGCCTCGTTGCTCAGGTCGAACTCGCCGATCATGCTCTGCCGGCCCGCCGGGAAGTCCCAGCCGTATTCGCCGCGCAGCGCCACGTCGAACTCGCCGTCGCTCTTCAGGAAGCTGTGGACGTCCAGCGTCGTGACCGGGCGCGCCGGAATGAACGTGGGCCACCACGAGTAGTCGTTCGTCGTGCGGCCGCGGGCGTACAGGTGGCCCTGGAAGCCGTCGCCCGTGCTGAGCTCGCTCCACACGCCGCCGCTCACGCTGGCCAGCGGGAGGTCGATGCCGACCACGTCCTTCACGAAGAGGTCGAGGCTGCCGTTGCCGTTGAAGCCCGCCTGGTAGCCCGCGCGCAGGCTCGAAGCGAAGGGATCCTCCTGCAGGAGGTGGACCTCGCTGTACTCGTTCTCCACCAGCTGGCCTTCCACGCCGAGGATCTTGAAGATCGTCATCGAGCCGACCCGCTCGGTGCCGCCCTCGAACGACCCCAGGTCCTCCACCGGATTCCACGGCTTGAAGGGGAGCCGGTGGTGCAGCGACCACGCCACGCCGCTCGATCCGAGCAGGTCGAGGGCACCGTACGTGAAGTACATCGGGTCCGTGTAGTCGATGATCATCGTGATGCGTCCGCCCAGCGGCGCCCTCACCGCGATCGGCTTCACCGCGTCCTCGCCGGTGTCGCCCGTGGCGATGTTCATCTGGTACGACGCCTTCACGTCGTAGACGAAGTAGTTCGTGTCGTCGCGGAGGAGGATCGGGAGGTCGGCGGTCTCGTTGAGGACCTTGCCCGTGAACATCCCGACGTGCGCCTGCACCGGATCCTCGAACGTGATGCGCTTGTGCGGAGAGGGAATGTCCACCGTACCGCTCATGCCGGTCATCCGACCGCTGGCGTCGAAGTGGACCTGTACGTCGGCGTTGTGGAAGACGACGGTGCTCGTGTCGCCAACGCTCATGGTGAGCTCGCCGTCCACGCTGAACCCGTCCTCGGTTTCCTTCACGTCGCCGTTCGCGCTCACGCTGCCGCGCGTGATGCTGGTCGAATCCCCGGAAGGCTGGTCGACGGGCGGCTGCCCTCCAGCCGGGTCCGGGTCCTGGAGGTCGGGGGCGGTCAGGTTGTCGCTGCACGCGGCCACGGCGGCGAGGGAGAAGACGACGACGCCGCGAAGAATGTGCTTCCGATGGGGGAGGGTGCGCGTGTTCATGATCGCTCCTGGGATGGGCCGGCCGAACCGGCCGTTCTGGTCCTCATCCCATAGGGCGGAAAACCGCGCGCTATTCCCTCACCCCAGCTCCCGGGCCAGCCACGCCTTGGCCAGCCTGAGGTCGCGGTCCACGGTCGCGGGCGAGATCCCCAGCGCCTCCGCGGTCTCCTCGTACGTGAGCCCCCCGAAGATGTGCGCCTCGATCACGCGGGCCTTGCGCGGGTCCTGCCGCTCCAGCGCCTCGAGGGCCTCATGGAGGGCGAGGATCTCCGCGTCTTCGCCGCCGGCGGACAGTTCCACCGTGAGTTGGTCGAGCGGCACCGCCTGGGCGCCGCCCCCCCGCTTCTCGGCGAGGCGCGAACGTGCGTAGTCCACCAGGATGCGCCGCATGGTGCGCGCCGCGAGCGCGAAGAAGTGCGCGCGATCCTGCCAGGGGAGGTCGGCCTCGGCGAGGCGACCGTACGCCTCGTGCACCAGCGCCGTGGTCTGGAGCGTGTGGCCCGTGCGCTCGCCGGCCAGGCGGCGGTGGGCGACGCGTCGCAGCTCCTCGTAGACGAGGGGCATGAGACGCTCGAGGGCGTGCTCGTCACCGTCGCTCCAGCGTCTCAGCAGCGTGGTGACCTCCGCCGAAGCGGTGGACGTGGGCCTTCGTGCGTCCCTGGGGTCGGTTGGCGTCATGCCCGAACGTGGCACGTGGAGGCCGTCTTCGTCCAGCGGCCCGGCACCGCGAGCCTCAGTACGCGAAGCCCATCCCGACGTAGAGCGACGTATTCTGCTGGTGGCGGGCGAGTGACAGCCGGACCGTGGCCTCGCGTCCCACCGGCGAGAACCACAGGCCGCCGCCCCACGCGTCGTGCCACGTGCTGGACGTCTCCCCCTCGAGGAAGACCCGCCCCGTGTCCAGGAGGCCGAACACGCCGAAGTCCATGGGGAAGAGCACGAAGACGTGCGCGACGAGGAGCCTCACCTCTGCGCTCGCGTAGACCGCCGCGTCTCCCGCGAACCGCTGCTCGCGGAGGCCACGCACGTCGTCCGCGCCCCCGAGGAACGCCGCGTCCGAATACGGATACGTCCCCCACAGCTTCTTGCCTCCGGCGCGCAGTGCCAGCGTGGGGTTCCCGCCCGGCGGCGACGTGTACCACGTGGCCTCACCGTGCACCTCCTCGAAGGGCGTGCGCACGTCGAACAGCCCCGGGTACCACGTGGCTCCTCCCTCCAGGCGGTAACCGCGCCATGGCGCCTGCCGGACGTCGCGGTCGTCGACGATGAAGTCGGCACGCAGGCCGGCCTGCGTGAAGGCCCCGGTTCCGTAGGGGCGTGCTTGGGTGACGAAGGCCGCGTCCGACGTGTCGGACGAGGTGTAGCGGAGCACCGGGCCCACGCTCACGCGACGGTGGTCGCCATCGCCGGCGCTCAGGTCGGCGCCCACCACCAGCTGGGTCTGCCGCACCCGGTAGTAGGCCTGGTGCTCCACCTCCACGGTCTCGTTCCCGAAGCCGTAGAAGCGCAGGACCTCGATGCCCGACCAGCGCCCGCGCAGGCCGAGGTTCCACCCGGCCAGTCGGTCCCGGAGGAGGAGGTGGGCGTCCACGATCGGACGGGACGGCCCCACGGCCCACCCCACGCTCGCCCGCAGGCGTGAGGCGAAGGGCTGCGCGAGGAAGCCGTACCCTATCCGTCGCAGCCCCATGCGGATCACGAGGCCCCGATCCCCGTCGTAGCCGAGACCGGGGAGCAGGTAGGCGTCCGAGCCGAAGTCCGGACTGCGCTCTCCGTCGTCCCACCAGGAGTACACGCGGGGCGCGGCGCGCCCGACCCTGCGGACGCCTGCGCCCGACACGACCGTCCCCTCACCATCGTCGTAGAAGACCACGCCACGCCGACCCGACGCGTTCTCGACCTCGTCTTCGCCCCCTCCGCCGACGATGCGCACCAGGATCCCGGACGCGGCTCCGCCCTCGATACGCACGAGGTCGTCCCCACCGTGCAGGTAGATGCGGAGCTCGCGCGTCTCTCGCGGCGAGAACGTCCTCTCGAAGCGTGTGGGGCCCACCCCTTCCCGCTCGCCGCCCTTCCCCCTGCGGCGCACCGCGAGTCGGACGCCGCCGTCCTCGAGGCCCTGCAACCGCACCACCTCGCCGACGTCTGTCGTGTGCACGTCGGCGTCTTCGAAGACGATCTCGTACAGCGCCTCGGCGGCCGCCGGGAGCGAATCGCGGCGCAGGCGCAGGCTCGCCTCGATCCGCGTTCCGATGAGCGCATGGTGCTCCGGGGGGAGGCGGCGTACCGCTCCGGCGATCACGTCGTCCGTGAGCGCCGCCTGCACCCCACGCACGACGCTGTCCCACGTATTCCGATCCAGCCCGACCAGGAGGTTCCGATCGATGTCCCACGCGTTGCGCGTCAGGCCTTCGATGTCGGGATAGGCGTCGCCGAAGGCGACCAGTCGGTTCTCGTAGTGGCGAGCCAGCGACTTGAGCGCTCCATCGAAGCGGACGAACGCCTGGTCCCGATCGCGAGGGATCGGCCGCCACACGTATCCACCCCCGGGGTCTTCGAAACGGGCCCACAGGTAGTTGTTGATGCTCCGGTCCCGGTCTCCCACCAGCAGGTCCACCAGGCGTGACCGGAGCACGTTGGTCGCGTCGACCCGCTGGTCCGGGTCCTCCTCGAGCGCGTCGAGGAGGTTCTCCATCTGCACGATGCGGTCGGACCCGGCGAAGCCCGGTCCACCCTCCGGCGACTCATCGGGACGCTCTTCGAAGAGCACCAGCATGCCCGCGAACTGCTCCCGGAACTCGCCGAGTCGGGGGTCGTCGGGGAGCACCATCAGGCGCGGCTCCGTGTGCAGCACGCCGACCGCCTCCAGCAGGTCGGGCACGACCACGGCTCCCGACGGATGGAAGGAGCAGAGCTGGTCGCGCATGATCGCTTCGACGGGCGTGCCCCAGAACTCCTCGGCGAGGGCCTGGCGGGTCGTCTTCTGGACGGAGCGGAAGACGTAGCGACGTCCGTCTGCCCCACGGGCGTGAAGCGTCTGCGTGGTGACGCCGCCACCGACCCTGAAGGGCGTCAGCCCACCCCCACCCAGCGCGCCGAGGTCCGCCACGGGCACGCGGATCGGGGTCGCCCAGAGCGCCCGATACCCCGAGCCCGCCAGGGTCCCGAACGCTCGGCTCGCCTCGCAGTGCGCGGCGGGAACCACCGTCGTGGCGGCGTCTCCTGAGGCCGTAGGCACGAGCTGGGCCGGAGCCCCGTCGACGCGAACGCCGCCGCAGAGCAGCAGCAGCGCGCCTGCCACCCGCCTCGCCACGGCCATGACCTCCCCCCCGGGCAGCCGGCCGCCGTCAGGATTCGGGGGGAGCCGCCTCGGCTCGCCGACACTGGTGGCGGAGGATCGCCTCCTGCGTCCGCCCCGTAAGCGCATGGGGCGCGATGCGCCCGCAGGCCCCGATGCCCCGGGTCGGCGTGCACAGGTGATGGCACCACGCGGTTCGGCTCTTCGTGAGGGGGCACCCGAGGAAGGTGTAGTCGGGAACCCGGGTCCGCGTGCGACGAACGACTCTGCGTTTGGCCATGCTCCCGTCCCTCCAGGGTCATCCCGCCCGGTCGAGAACGTCCCTGCGGTTCTAGGAAGGTCGCTGATCGCGAAGGGCTTCTGCAAGGCGAGATGGCGCGAGCGCCGCGGCGGTGGGTACTGTGGGACGCTCGACTCCGGACCTCACCCCCCATCGATCCGACCCCGCCCACTCCTCGCACCGGCCATGCTGCCCCGGATCCTCCTCCTCTCCGCCGTGGTCATCTGGGGCTGGACGTTCGTGGCCACGAAGATCCTCGTGGCGGAGCTGGGGCCGCTCGAGATCTTCGCCCTGCGCTGCGCGATCGGCGTGCCTTTCCTGGGCGCCGTCCTCCTGGTGAAGCGTGTGCGGCTCGACTTCGACCGGCGGGACATCGCGCCCATCCTCCTGGGCGGGACGATCCTCACGCTCCACTTCCTCGTCCAGATCCGGGGGATCGAGTCGACCACGGCCAGCAACACGGGATGGATCATATCCGTCTCGCCGCTGGCGCTCGCGCTCCTCTCGTTCCTGATCCTGCGGGAGCGCATCGGCCGGCGTGGCGTGGCCGGCATCGCCGTCGCCACCGCAGGGATCTTCCTTCTCGTCTCGCGCGGGCACCTGACCGACCTCGGTTGGCTGCGCAGCACGGGGGACTGGCTGGTCCTCGCGTCGGCGCACACCTGGGCGTTCTACACCGTGGCCACGCGCGACCTCTCCCGACGGCGCAGCCCCCTGGCGGTCACGTTCGTGATCCTGATGGTGGCGACCGTGCTCACGGGCCTCGCCTTCGCGTCCCTCGGGGACGTGGCGAGCGTGCGCGCCCTCTCGCCACGGGGCATCGCCGCCGTGCTCTACCTCGCGATCCCCGGACTCGCGCTCGGGCAGTGGTTCTGGCAGGAAGGCGTAGCCGGCCTGGGAGCGGCCCGGGCCGGGCTCTACCTCTATCTGGAGCCGATCGCGACGCTCGCGCTCGCCGTGCCGCTCCTCGGTGAGCCGTTCGGGCCCTTCGTCGTGCTGGGTGGGGGGCTGGTGCTCGCGGGCGTGTGGCTCGGCCAGGGGGCGTCGGGCGGCCAAGCCGAGTCGTAGCCGCCCGCACGTTCCGGGCGCGTTGCCATCCTCGACGGACCCTTCTACCGTCCGTCCCACCGATCGGGTCGAGGGGCGACTCCTGGAAGGAGGGATGACCATGCGCCGGATCCCCGTCGCCGGTGTTGGCGCGGTCCTCGTCCTCCTCGGTGCGCCCGCGGCACCCGCCGGCGCGCAGTCGGCCCGCATCACCGAAGAGGTGCGGACGCTGGGCACCTATCCCTTCGGCGAGCCCAACCCCATCCCGATCCTCGCTCGCGACGCGCGCCTCTATCCCTACCACGCTTTCGACGGATACACGGATACCCCCGTGCCACGGCAGTGGAAGGTGGTGAAGCTCGAGAACGCGTGGATCGAGGTGTACGTCCTCCCGGAGGTGGGCGGGAAGGTATGGGGCGCGGTCGTGAAGGCGACGGGCCACGAGTTCATCTATCGCAACGAGGTGTTGAAGTTCAGGAACATCGCGCTCCGCGGTCCGTGGACCTCCGGCGGCATCGAGTTCAACTTCGGCGTGATCGGCCACACGCCCGCCACGGCCACCCCCGTCGACTATCGCCTGGTCGAGAACCCGGACGGGAGCGTGAGCTGCTGGGTGGGGGCGATGGACCTCCCGTCGCGCACGCGCTGGCGCGTGGAGATCCGCCTCCCCGCCGACGCCGCGACGTTCGAGACGAACGCCTGGTGGTCCAACCCCACCCCGCTCGAGCAGCCCTACTACAACTGGATGACCGGAGCGGCGTTCGCGCGCAACGACCTGGAGATGACGATCCCGGGCGACACCTACCTCGAGCACTCGGGTCGGCCCCACGCGTGGCCCGTGGACGACCGCGGACGCGACCTCTCGCGCTACCGCGAGAACACCTTCGGAGGCCACAAGTCGTACCACGTGGTGGGCGAGCTGAACGACTTCTTCGGCGGCTACTACCACGACGACGACTGGGGCTTCGGCCACTGGGCACGCTACGAGGACCTGCCCGGCCAGAAGCTCTGGCTGTGGGCACTGTCGCGCGAAGGTGGCGTGTGGGAGGACCTGCTCACGGACACCGACGGCCAGTACGTGGAGTTCCAGGCCGGGCGGCTCTTCGTGCAGTACTCCCCGGGCGAGGACGTGAACCCGATCACGCAGGCGGGCTTCGAGCCCGCGTCCTCGTCGCGGTGGACCGAGCGTTGGTTCCCCCTGGAGGGGACGGGCGGCCTCTCCGACGCCTCCGACCGGGGCGCCCTCTACGCGTCGATCGACGGTGATCGCGCCACGATCGGCGTCAACGCCTTCGTCGCCGCCACCGACACGCTCGAGGTCTGGTCGGGCGACGAGCGGGTCGCGGCGCTGCCGATCTCGCTGCGGCCGCTGGAGCCGTTCCGGACGTCCGTGCCCGTCACGCCCGGGCGTGGCCTGCGCGTGCGCGTCCGTTCCCTGGGCCTGGACTACGATTCGAACGCATCGGCGCGCCGCCTGAGCCGCCCCTTCGAGACGGACCCGGAGGCATTCGCCTCCATGCCGGAGGCCGACCGGGCGGTCTTCCAGGCCCGCGAGCTGGTGAAGGGCCGCGAGTACGCCCGGGCGCGGCCGCTGTTCGAAGCCGCCCTGGCCCGCGAGCCGTGGAACCGCGAGGCGCTGCTCGGCATGGCCGACCTCGAGTACCGGGCGGGGCGCTACGAGGAGGGGCTGGAGCGGGTCGGGCGCGCCCTCCAGATCGACGCCTACGACGCCCGCGCCAACTTCCTCGCCGGCATCCACCACCGGGCGCTGGGACACACGGCCGACGCGCGCGACGCCTTCGGGTGGGCGGCGCGCAGCACCGCCTACGGGACCGCGGCGTACACGCAGCTCGCCGGGATCATGGTGGCGGAGCGGAGCTGGCCGGAGGCCGCACGCTACGCGCGCCTCGCGATCGACCACGATCGATACGCCCTCCCCGCCTGGCGGATGCTCGCCGTGGTCGGGAGGGTCTCCGGAGATCGCGCGCTCGCCCGGGAGGCGATGGCCCAGCTGAACGACCTGGACCCGCTCCGCCACGACGCCCTCGCGGAGGCGTACCTGGAGCACCCGGACGCCGCCTCGGCCGGAGCGCTCGGGTCGGCGATCGGCGGCGAGCTCCCGGGCCAGACGCTCCTCGAGCTCGCGCTCGCCTACGTCGACCTGGGCCGACCCGAGGACGCCCTCTCCCTGCTCGACCTCCCTACCGGGCGGCCCCTCCCCGCGGAGGCGCGGGCGTGGAAGGCGTTCCTCCTTCGCGACGCTTCCCTCCTGGAGGACGCCGGCCCTCCGGCCTTCCAGTTCCCCTTTCGCACGGAGTCCCTCCCCGTGATGGCGTGGGCCGACGAGCATGCGGACGCCTGGGTGTGGACCTACCTCCGGGCCCTGAACCTCTGGGGCGTCGGCCGGGCCGAGGAGGCCGCGGGGCTCATGGAGGCGATGCGCGACACACCCGACTACGGACCGGCGTACGCCGCCCGGGGGCTGCTGGTGCAGGCGACGCGCGGCGCCGATCCCGTGCCCGACCTCCGCCGGGCCGTGGCGCTCGACCCCACCACGCGCGTGCTCCACGTCACGCTGATCCGCGCGCTGCAGGACGCCGCCGCCTGGGAGGCCTCACTGGACGCCCTCGCCGAGGCACGCGCCCGCTTCCCCGCGGACTTCGACCTCGCTCTGCTCGAGACCCGCAGCCTCCTCGAGGTGGGACGCGCGGCCGAGGCCGCCGACGTCCTCGCGGGTGTGCGCGTCCTTCCGTCCGAAGGTGCCCGGGAGAGCCACCGCCTCTTCGCGTGGGCGCACACCCTGATCGCCCTCGACGCCCTCGAGGCGGGAGACGCGGCCGGTGCGCGCGACGAGCTGGGCACGGCGCTGACCTGGCCCGAGTCGCTCGGGCAGGGCCGGCCCTACGATCCCGACGAACGCCTGGTGCGCTTTCTCCTCGGCCTCGCCGAGCGCCGCCTCGGCGACGAAGCGGACGCGAGCGAGCACTTCCGGTACGTGGTCGAGGCCACGCAGGCCGCGGGTCGGGGGGGCGCGCCCTCCTCCGCGCTCGACCTCCTCGCACCCGCCGCGCGGGCAGCCCTCGCCGGGCGCGCGGCCGCACCTCCCCCGCCCCCGACCGAACCCGCCCTCCAGGGAGTGGAGGGACGCATCCTGCACCGTGCCCTCTCCCTCGCGATCACCCGATGAAGGCTCGATGAACCGTCTACGGTACCTCCCGCGAACCTCCCTCGTCCTCGCCGCCCTGCTGAGCGCCGGCCTCGTCGCGGCCTGTGGCGAGTCCACGCCCGACACCGCGCGCCTCTACCGCGCGCCGGCGCTCTCCAACGTGGTGGACGGCGTGACCTGGGAGGCGGGCGACTGGACGCCCTGGCTCGCCGCCGGCTCGGAGGGGACGTCGTGGGGCAACCACCGCGCGGTCGTCGAGGTCGATCCGGCACTCGTCCGCGACAGCGTGCCCGACGCGGTGGTGGTGACGATTCCATGGCGGCGGAACGACGCCCACCCCGAGGAGAAGGCGGTCGTGGTGCTGGACGCCGACACGGGAGAGCCGGTGACGAACGCGCTCGCGCCGCGCGTGGAGAACGCCTCGGGCGACGTGGTCTTCCAGCCCGAGCGAGGGCATGCCACCTACCACGTCTACTACATGCCGTGGGCGTCCACCGGGGGATACTACCCGACGGTGACGTATCCGTCCGACCTCGCCCCCGCCCCCGATCCCGCCTGGGCGGCGCGCGTGGCGGCATTCCGACATGGCCTCCCTGCCGCGCGCGCGGGCCACGCGCATCCAGTCGGTGAACGACTTCCACTCCTTCTTCCCGATGGAGGTCGTCGCCACCCCCGAGGAACAGGCCGCGTTCATGGCCGGCGCGCCCGACGGGTGGCGGTTGGTGGCCGAGCACCGGGACCGTCCCGTACGGATGCGTCGCCTCATCCCACGCCACTGGATCGATCTCCCCGACCCGACGGCCTTCGAGAGCGAGGTGCTGCGCGACGAGGCGTTCACCTTCCAGGTCGCGGTCGTGAGTGGCGAGGCGCCGCTCGACGACGTGGAGGTGACGTTCCAGGGCTTCCCCGACGGCTGGTCGTGGACGTGCTACGACTGCGGCGGCGTGGACGAGAACGGTCGCGCCTTCGAGAAGGAGGTGGACGTGCCGGCCGGCAGGCCGTGCAGCCGCTCTGGCTGGGCGTGCGCGTCCCGGCCGATCAGCGCGCGGGGACGGTGGAGGGAACGGTCACGGTGGCGAGCGCGCGGCGCGGCAGCCAGACCGTGCGCGTGTCGCTCCGGGTGCGCGGCTGCGCGCGCCCTGAACGGCGGGGAGGACGAGCCCGATCTCATGACGCGGCTGGCGTGGCTCGATTCCAGAGCCGGCGACGATCCCGACGACATCGTGCCGCCGTTCGTGCCGATCGAGGTGGACGGGCGGACGCTGTCCCTGCTCGGGCGTCGCGTCACGCTCGGCGCTTCGGGGCTGCCCGCCTCGATCGAGAGCTTCTTCACGCCCGAGATGACCGGCTTCGCCGAGACGTCGCTGCCGATCCTCGCGGCGCCCCTGTCGCTGGACGTGTCGGTGGACGGGCGGACGCTCGCGTTCCGCGGCGAGGGGCTCTCGATGACCGCCGCCTCGCCCGGCCGCGCGGAGTGGGCCGCCCGCAGCGTCGCGGAGGGCATGACACTCGACGTGCGCGGAAGGATCGAGTACGACGGCATGATGGAGGTGCGCATGTCGCTGGCGGCGCAGCGGGACGTGGCCGTCGACGACATCGCCTTCCCGGTCCGATACGACGCGGGGGCCGCCACGTACATGCTCGGGCTCGGGCGCATGGGCGGGCGCCGGCCGGCCTCCGTCGACTGGACGTGGGCGGTCGAGAAGCACCAGGAGGGCGTGTGGCTGGGCGCGGTGAACCGCGGCCTGCAGTACGTGCTGCGCGACGAGAACTACGTGCGCCCGCTCAACACGAACTTCTACCAGAGCCAGCCGCTCCTCATGCCGCCCTCCTGGTACAACGGCGGGCGGGGGGGCATCCGCATCCGCGAGGAGGGTGGCGCCGTGGTGGCCCGCAACTACACGGGGCGCGCGCACGCTGGCCGCGGGCGACACGCTGCACTTCGACGTCCGCTTCCTCGTGACGCCCTTCAAGCCCATCGACACGAAGCGGCACTTCGAGACCCGCTTCGTGCACCAGTTCGTTCCCGTGGACTCGGTGGTCGCGTGGGGCGGTACGGTCGTGAACGTGCACCACGCCACGGAGATCAACCCGTACATCAACTACCCCTTCTTCAACCTCGAGGAGCAGTCGGCCTACATCGACGAGGCGCACGCGAAGGGGATCAAGGTCAAGCTGTACGACACCATCCGCGAGCTGACCTACAGGGCGCACGAGCTGTTCGCGCTCAGGAGCCTGGGCGACGAGATCTTCAACGACGGTGACGGTGGCGGCCACTCCTGGCTGCAGGAGCACCTGCAGGACCACTACCACGCCGCCTGGCACGCGTGGCGTGTGGACGACGCGGCCATCCTCGACAAGGGCACGTCGCGCTGGACCAACTACTACATCGAGGGGCTCCGCTGGCTGGCCCGGAACCAGCACATCGACGGGCTCTACCTGGACGACATCGCCTTCAGCCGCGCCACGGTGCGGCGCCTGGTGAACGTGCTGCACCAGGAGCGGCCCGAGGTGGTGATCGACCTCCACTCGGCCAACCAGTTCAACCCGCGCGACGGCTACATCAACAGCGCGATGCTCTACATGGAGCACTTCCCGTACATCTCGCGCCTCTGGTTCGGGGAGTACTTCGACTACAGCCAGCCCCCGGACTACTGGATGACGGAGGTGTCGGGCCTCCCCTTCGGCCTCATGGGGGAGATGCTCCAGGACGGCGGACGCCCCTATCGGGGCATGCTCTACGGGATGACCGCGCGGAAGTACGGCGACACCGATCCGCGCCCCGTGTGGCGGATGATGGGCGACTTCGGCATCGCGGACAGCCGCATGCTGGGCTACTGGCTCGACGACGCCCCGGTGCGCACGGGCCGTGACGACGTCCTGGCCACCACGTACGTGCGCGACGACCGGGTGCTGGTGGCGCTGGCCTCCTGGTCCGACCGCGACCGGGTGGTCTCCCTCGACCTGGACCACGAGGCGCTCGGGCTGGGCACGGCGCTGGAGGGCACGGCCCCGGCCGTGGCGGGGCTGCAGGAGGGGGGGCCCGTGGACCTCGCGGCCGTGCGGGTGCCGGCCGGCGCCGGGCTCTGGATCGTGCTGCGCGCCGCGGAGCCCTGACGCCCGCGCCCGCTCAGGGCGCCCGGAATTCCAGGACGACGGCGCCCCCGGGCGGCAGTTGTACACGCACCGGCGTGGCACCCGGCCCGAACGCCCCGAAGTCGGTGCGTCCGGCCTCGTCGATCCGGAAGATCCTTCCGCCTCCTCCGAGGCCGTAGGCCCCCGCGTCGAACGAGAAGCCCACGGACGACGCCTCGGCGACGATGCTCGCCAGCGCTATGGCCACGCTCCCGTCCGCTGCCCGCCACGCCCCGGCGATCGCGGCCGGATAGCGCCCCTCCGAGACCCGCGGACCACTCCGCTGCGCGGCGTAGATCGAGACGCGCGAGAGCGTCACGTCCACCTCGGGCGCGTCCAGCTCCGGCGGGCGCAGGAAGGTGCCGTGGAGGAGCCATGGAAGCGCCGCGGCCCGCACCCTGGCCAACCGCATCATGTACGCAGTCTCCTCGGGCCGGTCCGTGAGGTGGCTCGGCATGAAGTTGGCGATGGTCGGCTGGATCCCCCACACGAACGAGCGGGCCTGCTCCAGGTGGAACTGCCGGCGGAAGGCCACGTCGAGGAGCTTCAGCGGCTCGGCCGGCGCGGTCGAGTCGGGCCACAGGTCGTCGTAGGGGGGCATCGTCAGCGACGAATAGCTCCCGTACGTGATGCCGTAGGCGTGGTACGCCGCCTGGAACATCGGGATCGGCTCCCACCCGTTGGCGGGATCGGAGTAGCGCTCCTGGCTGACCTGCAGCGTCAGCATGAGGTCCAGCGACGGAAGCCACGCCTCACCCGCGCCCTCCCCCGCGAGGAGCAGCTCGGGTCCGCTCTCCGCCCGCCGGCGGATGTCGGCGGCGAGCTTCTCGAAGCCGCCCATCCAGTAGTTGCCACCTCCCACCGGGTGGCCGTGCGTCGGGTCCCAGCAGACCAGCGAGAGGACGGCCTGGTCCATGTAGATGCCGTCCACGCCGTACTGGTTCAGCACCGTATCCGCAATGCCCGCGTACTTGTCGCGCCAGAACTGCGTGGTGACGTCCATCGGCGCGCACGGCTGCGGGTCGAAGATGTTGTAGACCTCCTCGTGCACCTTCAGGTCGCGTCCCTTCACGGCCCAGCGCTCGGCGCCCTCGGCCTCCCAGCTCGGCGTGTGCGTGCACCATAGACGCTGGTTCATGTACGTGATCATGTGCACGTCGTCCGCGTGCGCCTCGCGCACCGCGCGCACGAACGCCTCCACGCCCTCGCGCGGAGGGAGGTAGTCGGGGAAGCTCGTGTCGTACGGACCGTGGTGCCACCAATGCCAGAAGACGCTCACGGGAAGACCGAGCTTCTCCCGCAGCGCCTCGGCGGGCAGGAGCACGCCGGGAGAGCGCCCGCGGTTCCACACCCACATCCCGGTATCCAGCAGCCACTGCGGCACCCGCCCCCGCGCGAGCCTGCTTTCCCGTGCCCACCGCTGCCGGGTGCCCCATGCGCGGTAGCGCTCGACGGCGGTGATCCAGTCACCGTGGAAGGTCCCGACCACCGAGCCGAAGGCCGGCTGCCACGCGTCGCGCGGCGCAGCGGGGTCGGAGAGCTCCTGCGCCACCTCGTAGGAAGCGGACCCGTCCGGCGCGCCCTGGAGCGCGAACGTCTTCCGGTAGGCCAGTGTGTCGTCGGTGGCCAGGTAGAGCCCCGCGCGGTCCGGTCGGTACAGGGCCAGCATCTGCATGGCGAGCGCGCCGGGGTAGGCCCACTCCAGGCGGCGCCCACCCCCGTCGCGCCCCGCGAGCTGGGCGCGCGGATCGTGCGTGCGTTGCCCCATCCAACGGGGCACGGCGAGCTCCTCCCCCGCACCGAGCGGAGGGATGCCGAAGATCCTCGGGAAGCGTACCTGCTCCACGCCCAGCGTCCCGAGCCCGCTCAGCGCGATGTGCCATTCGGTCATCGGCCTCGCCGCCCCGGAGACCCACGGTCACCACGACCTGCAGCCCGGGAGCCGCCGCCAGGTCGAAGTCCGACCACACCAGGCGCAACGACGTCCCGTCCGCCTGCCGCTCGGTCCGGAAGCTCCCGGCGTCCGCGGGCGTCACGGCGGCTTCGGGACTCCCCGCGGGGAGATCGAGGAGCCACGGCCCCCCGGCGTCGGCCACCGACGCCACGAACCGCTGCCCGGTGCCGGCGTCCGTGAGCTCGACCAGCCTTCCGTTGCTGCCGTCGAACCCCACGCGGATGGCGTCGTTCGCGATGCGGACCGTATCGGTCGACGCCTGGGCGTGCCCCGCGCGGGGGAACGCGACCAGGAGCGTGAGGATCGTCGCGACGTACGCCCTGGATATGGACATGCCGGGGTTCCCCCACGGAGAAGCCCGGCGGCCCGGGGCCGTGCCGATCGCACGGGCCCCCGGGCCCCGGGCTTCGCTCCCGCAGGTCAGCGGGGGTAGTTGGGGTTCGAGTTCTTCTCCGTCAGCGGCACCACGAAGCAGGTGGCGTCACTGTAGACCTCGTTGGACACGGGGAACTTCCCGCTGGGGAAGAGATCGATCCCCAGGTCGGCCTTGTAGCGACGCAGGTCGCCGAGCCGCTGCCCGGTGAGGTACAGGTCGATGCCACGCTGCCAGCGCAGCTCCGCCATGAGGTCGTTCCCCGAGAGGCTCACGGGGTCCTTCCCGCCCACCGCGCGCCGCTCGTTGACGAAGTCCAGCGTCGCAGCCGTGGGTCCCTGCACCTCCGCCACCACGTACCGGGCCTCCAACCCGGTCGCGAACTTGATGCTCGTCTCGTTCTGGATCATGTCGTTCTCCGCGGCGGCCGACCAACCCTGGTACATGATCGGCTTCTGCGGCGGGAAGATCGGGTTGGAGTTGAGCCCGCGGATGTCCGTCAGCGTGGTCGCCGGCGCACGCGGATCGGCCAGCGCCTGGAAGCTCGGTCCCATGCTCAGCCACGAGCCCGACGTGCCTGCCGGCGCCTGGAAGATGTTGTTCTCCCGCACCGAGTTCGCCGAGTACCAGGCGTATTTCTCGTAGTCGGCCGGCACCAACCCCGCATACGCGGCCGCCCCGGAGCCGTCGCCGAGCTTCAGCGACGCCCGCGCCGCACCCACCCGGGCCATGTTGATGATGTCGGTGGCCGCGGCGCTGGAGCCCGACGCCTGTGCCGTCGTGATCGCCCGGTCGAACATGTCGATGCCCCGCTGCAGCATCTCGTCGGACGAGAGGGGAGCGCTCAGGTTCACCGTGGATTCGCAGAAGCCCTCGCCAAGCAGCGTATACGCATAGGCGCCGTAGGCCATGATCGTGGCCATGTTCAGGCTTCTGCCCGCCTCGGCCTCTCCGAGCATCTCCGTGAGCCGGTCGATTCCGTCCTCCGCCGACTGGCGGGCGCGATGGAGGTTGGCGTAGATGGCCGCGTTGACGGTGTTGCTCTCGAGGATGTTGCGGAGCGTGAGCTCGCGGATATCCACCTGGGTGTGGTCGATGAACGTCTCGTCGGTCATCGCCGACGAGTAGAGCGCGTAGTAGCCGTACGCGTACTGGAACTCGCCGACTACGCCGTTCACCACGAGCTGCTCGAGCGCCGGGTCGGTGAGCTGTTCTTGGCTGATGAATTCCGGGTTGGTCACGTCCAGCAGGTTGTTGCACCCCGCGGCGGCCAACCCGACCAGGAGCGCCATGGTCGCCGCGACACCGCGGCGCCTGCGCATCGTGTTCGCGTTCATGCCGGCTTCTCCGGAAGTCGTTGGGGCGGCCATCAGAAGCTCACCGTGAGCGAGGCGGACAGGCGTCGGGTCTGCGGCACCGTCCACGAGTCGTTGCGGTTGAACGTATCGTCTCCGGTGAAGTTCACCTCCGGATCGGCTCCTCCGTACTTGGTCCAGATCTTCAGGTTGTGGCCCGCCAGCGTGAGGGTGGAGCGCCGGACCCCGAACCGGTCGAGGAACGCCGCGGGGAGGTCGTAGCTGACGGAAAGGTCACGCAGCTTGAGGAAGTCGGCCTTCTGGATGTCGAGGAAGGTCTGCGACGCGAACTGCCGCACCAGCACCTCGTCGGGGTCCGCAGCGGGGTTCACCGTCGCCCACGACACGCCCGAGCGGTCCCGCCGCCAGTCCTTCACGTTGAACATGTAGTGCCCACCCTTGTAGTCGAGCAGGCCGTGCAGGTGCAGCCGGTCGAAGAGCGTGAAGGTGTTCGAGAACGCGACCTCACGCGTGGGGATCGACGGGCCCATGTAGATCGCCGTGTCCTGCAGGATCGGACGGCCTGCGGACGTCTTGATCAGGTTCCCGGCCGCGTCGTACTGGACCTTCGCCGCCCAGTACCCGGCGAGCGGGTAGCCCACCTGGTAGCGCTGGACCGGCGCGTAGATCGTCAGGACGATCGGCGCGCGCTCGTCGCCGAACGACAACAGCTCGTTGTGGTTCGTGGAGAGGCTGATCGTGGACTCCCACGTGAGGAACGAGTTCCGCAGCGGGGTCGCGTTCAACAGCAGCTCGAACCCACTGTTGGCGATCGTACCGAGGTTCTGGAGCTGCGACCCGGTGAAGCCGGTGGAGGGCGCCACGGACACCGGCAGGAGCGCGTCCTTCGTCTTGCTGTTGTAGTAGCTCAGGTCGACGCCGACCCGCCCGTTGAACATGTCGGCCTCGAAACCGACCTCGATCTCCGAGGCCCGCTCCGGCTTCAGGTCGGGGTTGCCCACGGAGCTGTAGCGCAGGGCAGACGACGTCCCCGACTCGCCGGTGGCGACGGACGTCGTGTAGCTGCGCACGGCGTCGAACGGGCCGGGGGAGTTCCCCGCCTGGCCCCATGCCGCCCTCAAGCGCAGCTGGTCGACCCGGGGCAGGCTGAAGAAGTCCTCGTCCGAGATCACCCACGACGCCGACACCTTGGGGTAGAACACCCGGTTCAGCTTCGAGCCGAAGGCGGAGTTGTTGTCCATGCGTACGGCGGTGGTGACGAACAGCCGGTCGCGCCAACCCACCTGCTCCTGCGCGTAGAAGCCGAGGGACTTCTGCTCCGAGAAGCTCTGGTTGCCCCACGTGACCGCGGCCGCGGCGATGGAGCGGATCCCCGCGGCGCCCAGGTCCTGCCCGTAGGATTCGGTGCGCTCCGCGCTGTTGCTCAGGTACTGGAGCCCCAGCGATGAGTTCGACACCATCGTCTCGTTGATCCGACGCGTCGCGAGCGCCGACCAATCCACGGTGAGGTTCTTGTAGATCGGACGGCCCTCGGCGATGAGCCCCTTCGTGTTGTCGAAGTTGAAGCTCGCACGCGCAGTGAAGGGGTTGGTGCCGGGAGGTGCGGGCGCGAAGTACACCTCGGCCTGACCCGCTCCGAGGTCGTAGCCCACGGTGAGCTTGTTGCTCAGCCAGTCCGTGAACTTGTACTCGGCTCGTCCCGCCGAGGATGAAGCGGTCCGTGCGGGTGACGTTGTCGTACGTGTTGAACGTTTCCGGGGCGATCGTGAAGTAGTTCAGCCCGGCCGGGAACGGGTACGCGCGGCCCGGCGTGGCCAGGTACGAGCTGATGATGAGCCCGGTGGCGATGTTGTCGCTCAGCGGGAGCCGCACCTCGTTGATGCTGTACCCGACGTCTGCCGAGAACGTGAGCTTCTGCGAGGGCTGGAACTGGAAGTTGCCGCGCAGCGAGGTGCGGTTCGAGTAGTTGTTGTAGTACGTCCCCTCCTCGTCGTTGCGGCCGCCGGACACGTAGAAGGCGTAGTTCTCGCCACCCCCCCGCGCTCCCAGGGAGAAGTTGGTCAGCTTGCCGACGCGCAGCGCGTTGGGCTCGCTCATGACGCGGTGCGAGTAGATGTCGCCGACCTGCATGCCCTGGTACGCGGGGTAGTTCACGGGGTCCGCGATGCGCGCGGCCGTGGCGACGCCGTAGTTGATCGGGCGGAGCGCGTCCACCCACTCGTTGCCGCCATACTCCATGCGGGCGTCCCACTGCACCGTGCCCGGCCTACCCTTCTTGGTGATGATCTGGATCACGCCCGCCGCCGCCTCCGCGCCGTACAGCGTCGCCGCCGCCGGGCCCTTGATGACCTCGATGGACTCGATGTCGGCGGGGTTGATCGCGTCCAGGGCGGACGTGCTCTGCCCGAACACGTTGAAGTTCCCGGTCGTGGTGCTGCGGATGCGGACGCCGTCCACGTAGACCGTAGGCTGCGTGTTCGCGTACACGGAGGTCGCGCCCCGCAACCGGAAGTTCGAGCCCGTGCCCGCCGTGCCGGAACCCGGCATGATCGTGAGCCCGGGCGTCTTGGCCTGCAGGACCTCGGTCACGTTCAGAGCCGGGGCGTTCTGCAGGATCTGGCTCGCGTTCACGGACGAGACCGCGTTGCCGATGGCCTTCCGGCGCGTGTCGCCCGCCGTACCGGTGATGACGATCTCGTCGAGCGCGATCGCGGTCTCCATCATGCGCAGCTCGACGGAGGCCGGCGCCCCCACGCCGACCGTCACGGATGCGGAAGCCGGTTGGTAGCCGATGCGGATGGCGCGTACCTCGCGCGTGCCCACCGGCACGTTGTCGATCCGGAAGCGTCCTTCCGCGTCGACCAGGACGCCGAGGTTGGTGCCTGTGATGACCACCTGCGCGGTGGCGATCGCTTGGCCCGTCTGACCGTCCACCACACGCCCAACGACGGAGCCCGTCTGGGCCCGCAGCGGAGCTGCCGAGAGCGCCATAGCGAGCACGGCGGTGTGGACAAGGAGCCCAACGCGGGTAGGCAAAGCGCGGGCGAACGGGGCAGAGCGCATACTGACCCCCTTTGGTGCAGGTTATGGATGCCGAAGGGGACCCGCTCGGAGCCCCCCTGGTGGGTTGGATCTAACCCCGGGGGTCCTGGCCATCAACCCCTTGAGGCGCGGTGGGTTGCGACCTTTCGGCGAATCGACGTCACACCTTCGGGAAGTCCCTGTAACCGGACGGTCGAGAGGCGCCCGCGGCCGTGACCTCAGGGGCGCGACAGCAGGAGATCCGCCACCATGGGCCGGTGGTCCGATGCCGTCGTGTCCAGGACGCGCGCGGACACCACCGCGAGCGGCCCGCCGAGGAATACGAAGTCGATCCGTCGCACCGGAGCGTCGCTCGGGAAGGTGAAGCCCGGGTCGCCACCCGCGGGCCACGCGTCCCGCAGCCTGCCGAAGAGCGGGGCCAGCTCTTCGTGATCGGGCGTGGCGTTCATGTCGCCCATCAGCACGACCGGCCGTGCCGTGTCGCCCAGGATCGCGAGCATCTCCGCCACCTGGGTCCGTCGCACGGAGGGATCCGGGCGGAAGTCCAGGTGCGTCGAGAAGACGTCCACCTCGGCTCCGTCGAGGTCCACGGTGACCTGGAGGAAGCCAGGCAGCGGCTGCGGATCGCCCTCCGTCTGCGTGGACAGCCGCGTCAGCTCGTGGTTGACCGAGGCCCGGATGGGGAGGCGGCTCAGGACGGCGACACCGAACTGGCGGGGCGGAGCACCCTCCTCCAGTGGTGGGAGGGTGTAGATCGGCCCGAAGCGGACCTCCATGCCGCACGTCGCCGCGACGTAGGCCGCCTCGTCGGCGAAGCCGCTCCGCTCCGACCAGTGGACGTCGACCTCCTGCAGGCTCACCACGTCCGCCTCGGCGGCGCAGATCACGTCGGCGATGGGCGCCAGGTCGGGATCCCCGTAGTGGATGTTGTAGGTCATCACCCGCAGGGGCGCGGGCGCTTCGCGCTCGCAGGCCGCGGACGGGCCCAGGAGGCCCGCTGCGAGAAGGAGAGAGAGGGACCGGCGTGCCTTCATGCGCAGCAAGCTATCCGGTGCGCCGGATCCCGGCCATCCCGCCTCCGGCGAACACCCTCCATGCCTGTCTTGCCGAAGGGAGGCCGGTCTCGGAGGTTCTCTTCATGGACACCCAGACCTCCGGGCGCCTCGTGCGCCGCGACCCCACGGGACGGCACGCGATCCGCGTCCTGCGTCCCGCCCTGGCCGGAATTCCGGTCCTCCTGTTCACCCTTCTCCAGGGAGCCTGCGCCCCACCCGCGGGGACGCGGGCGACGCGGCCGCCGGCGCGGCGCCCGAGATCGTGCGGCCGGGCATCGAGGTCCTTCTCTCCGACTCCGTCCACCTGGTCCGCGGCAAGCGGGTCGGGCTGATCACCAACCACTCGGGCCTCGATCACACGGGCAAGTCGTCCATCGACCTCCTGCACGAAAGCCCCGACGTGGAGCTGGTGGCGCTCTATGCGCCCGAGCACGGCATCCGGGGCGTCGAGAACGCGGGCGCGGACATCGCGGAGGGCGTGGACGAGAAGACGGGGATCCCCGTCCACTCCGTCTACGGCGCCTCGGTCCGCTTCCCGCAGGAGATGCTCGAGGGCATCGACGTGCTGCTCTTCGACATCCAGGGCGTCGGCGTCCGCTACTACACCTACCCGTCCACCATGGCCTACGGCATGCAGGCCGCAGGCGAGAAGGGCATTCCGTTCATCGTGCTGGACCGCCCGAACCCCATTCGTGGTGACGTGGTGCAGGGCAACGTCCTCGATCCCGCGTTCGCGTCGTTCGTCGGGATGTATCCCGTGCCCATGCGCCACGGGATGACCAACGCCGAGCTCGCCCGGATGCTGGTCGGCGAGTTCGGGATCCACGTCGACCTGGAGGTCGTCCCGATGGATGGCTGGCGCAGGGACATGACGTTCGACCAGACGGGGCTCCCCTGGGTCAAGCCGTCGCCCAGCATGCCCACGCTGGAGAGCGCGTTGGCCTACGCGGGCACGTGCCTCTTCGAGGCCACGCCGATCTCCGTCGGCCGGGGAAGCGAGCACGCCTACCAGTGGATGGGCGCGCCCTGGCTGGACGGCGAGGAGCTCGCGGCGGCGCTGAACGCGCGGGAGATCCCCGGCGTGCGCTTCGATCCAGCGACGTTCACGCCGCACGAAGCCGGTGACGGGAAGTTCGAGGGCGTCGAGGTGCACGGCGTGACGCTCGTGCCCCTCGCGACCGACTACGACGCGCCACGCGCGGGGATCGCCACCCTGATCGAGGTCTACCGCCGATCGGGAGACCATTGGGCGTGGCGCGACGCCGCGATGGATCGGCTGTCGGGAACGGACAAGATCCGCCTGGCGATCGACGCCGGGCAGGACCTGGCCGAGATCACCGCCGGATGGGACACCGCCCTCGCGGCCTTCGAGCAGCGGCGCGCGCCCTATCTGATCTACGGAGACCGGCCGGCCGGATCCTCCTGAGGACGCGTGGGCGCCGGACGCCTGGTGCCTTCGGGGGCGATGGGGTCCGGCGCCACGCCCTCCTTCGTGATCGTCACGGGCTCGATGCGCCCGTCAGCGGTGAAGTGCAGCTCGTCGATGCACACCACGCGGTGGTTCCGGTCCGTCTCGCCCAGGGGGCGGCGGTGGTAGACGATGTACCAGCGGTCGGAGCCCGGAGCGTGCAGCACCGAATGGTGGCCCGCGCCGGTGGCGACCTCGGGGTCCTGCTCGAGGATCTTCCCCACCCGCTCGAACGGGCCCGTGGGTGAGGCGGCGACCGCATACGCCACCGCGTAGTCGGGGCCCGTCCACCCGCCTTCGGACCACATGAACCAGTAGCGGCCGTCCTTCCGGAGCATATAGGACCCCTCGACGTAGCCCTCGGGCGTGATCTCGCGGAAGGTGGTGCCGTCCTCGAACGGCACGAAGCCCGTGAAGTCGTCGTTCAGACGGGCGATGTTGCAATGCCGCCAGCCTCCGTACGTCACGTACCAGGTTCCGTCCACGTCCTGGAAGACGAAGGGGTCGATCGGCTGCGCACCGTTGTGGAACCGCCCGATCAGCGGCTTCCCCAGCCAGTCCTCGAAGGGCCCGTCCGGCGAGCGCGCCCGGGCCACCCCGATCCCACCGAGCTCGTCGTCGCTCTGGATGTCGTTGGCGGAGAAGAAGATGTAGTACCAGCCGTCCTTCTCCACGACGGACGGCGCCCACAGCGCCCGTCGGCCCCACGTCACGCTCTCGAGCGCGAGGACGTGCGGATGGCGCGTCCACGTCACGAGGTCGGTGGACGAGAAGGCGTCCATGAACGTCTGCTCGTCGTACGGCGCGGAGGTGGTCGGGTAGATCCAGTAGGCGCCGTCGAAGACGTGGGCCTCGGGATCGGCGTACCATCCAGGGAAGACCGGGTTGCCCGAACGAGCTACCTGCGCCCAACCGGGGGACGGCGCGCCCGTCAGGAGCGCGGCCAGGAGTGCGGACAGAGCGCCGGACCCCATCCTTCGGGCGCTGGACATCGTCTGGGCGCCGGTTGGACGCGCTCAGGCTTCCTGGATCGGCTCCACTTCAGGAGGCTTGGCCGCGCTGGGCGCTCCGTCCCTTCTCGCCCGGCGCGAACACCACGGGCGTCGCGGGCTCCGAGCCCTGACGACGAGTGCCCCCCTTCCGTATCCCCGACGCTGCGCGCCATTGGCCGATCGTCAGCACCGCGAGCACCACGAAGCCGAACGATGTACTTCACGAAGGAGAAGGCGATCCCGAGGTCGTAGTTGCGGTTGCCCTCGGTGATGCCGCGCCCGCAGCTCGAGGGCGTCGAGCGCGTAGAAGCCGATACCGACCACGAGGAGCACCGCGAGCAGGGCCTCCAGGACCGCCAGTGTACGGAGCACGCGTCGATGCTCCATGAGAAGCGCCGCGAAATAGGCTACCACCAGCCCGAGAAGCGGCGTGATCAACATCCGGCTCAGGAGCCCGACCGACAGGACCCGCCACTGAACGTCGCCCGCCCGGATCGGCCAGACGCTCTGCACCAGGTCCATGGAGGTGAACACGATCAGGAGCGCGGCCAGGAGATAGGCCGCTGCGGCCACTCTGCGCAGCTGGTTCATGGCGTCGACGGGGTCTCCGGGGGAAAACAATCCGCTCCCGTACCCCGCGCGGGGTACGGGAGCGGACTATAGTGCAGACCTAGCAGGCCGTCACGCCAACTCTTCTTCCTTGCGCCGCCAGGCCACGAACCCGAGGCCCAGGAGCCCCGTGGCCAGCATCAGCCACGTCGAGGGCTCGGGAACGACGGAGCCGCCGCCGCCGACCACGATGTGGTCCATCTCACGAGCGGCCACGCCGTCCGCGCCGATCGTGAAGTCGTACGTGCCCTCGGCGAGCGCCGTGATCGTCACGTCGAACGTGCGCGACTCGCCGCCGCCGACACCCGTGCAACCCGCAGCGTCGGTGCACGAGAACGAGAACGACAGCCCGCCGGCGTAGATGTCGAAGAAGTCCGTGCCGAACACCAGGTCGAGCGTCGACGTCGTGGAGCTGATCGCGTCGTTCACGGCGTCCACGAAGTCGGAACCCGTCAGGCCACCGAAGTTGTTGAAGAGGCTTCCGCCCGTGGCGGCGGCGATCGTCGAAGCCTGGTTCGATTGTCCCCGCCGTAGTTACCGTCGATGCCGGTGCCGGCACCGTAGTTGTTGAACGCGATCACGGTGATGCCCTTGGCGTTGAGCGCCGCGATGGCGCTCGGCCATGGTCGTGCTCTCGGTGTGCGACGGCGCAGTCGCCGAACCAGACGACCAGGCGCTGCGAGCCCGACCGCCAAGCCGTGTTCTCGGCAGACCACGCGCAGCGCGTCGAAGTTGCCCTCGGGGCCGTCACCGCCGCCCGTGCGCTCGCCAGTCGTTGATGCCGGCCTGGGCGCCGCCCGTTCCGGACGAGTCTGCCGATCAGCGCCGCGTCCTCGTCGGAAGCCGACGGAGCCCTGAATGCACCCGGCAGGCTGGCCACCCTCGGAGCAGTCGCCCAGGTAGTCGCCGACGCCGACCCAGGTGTTCGTGGGAAGCGCACCGAGGATGGCAGAGGCACCGGCCTTGGCCTGAGTTGATCGTGCCACCCATGCTGCCCGTGTTGTCGGCCAGCATGTACAGGTCGACCAGGTCGGCTCCGCCGGCGGCCAGGGTGATGGTCTTGTGGATGGTTACGGACTCACCCACGTCCATCGTGGCACTGAATGTGGCGGGGTCGATCGACTGGGCTTGGGCAGTGGATGCAGACACCACCGCCAAAGCTGCAGCCGCGACCCCCAGGAACTTACGTCGCATTGGGGTCTCCGGGTGCTTTGGGGGACAGGACATTCGAGCAGGCTTCGCCCGTCTATCTGCAAGCTACATGCCTTCGATGTCGATCTGACCAAACCCCATCCCCGACAGAGGGTTACGAGACATCGCCCGCCGTCGGGGGAGCCGCGTCTCTGCCGAGAACGTGTCACATTCGTCGTGGAGACCGAACACAAAGCCGGGGCCGGGCCGTCCCGAAAAGCAATCCGCTCCCGTACCCCGCGCGGGGTACGGGAGCGGACCGACCGTTGGACCGACCTCGCGGTCAGACCAGCTCTTCTTCCTTGCGCTTCCAGGCCACGAACCCGAGGCCCAGGAGCCCCGTGGCCAGCATCAGCCACGTCGAAGGCTCGGGAACCACGGAGCCGCCGCCGCCGACCACGATGTGGTCCATCTCACGAGCGGCCACGCCGTCCGCGCCGATCGTGAAGTCGTACGTGCCCTCGGCGAGCGCCGTGATCGTCACGTCGAACGTGCGCGACTCGCCGCCGCCGACACCCGTGCAACCCGCAGCGTCGGTGCACGAGAACGAGAACGACAGCCCGCCGGCGTAGATGTCGAAGAAGTCCGTGCCGAACACCAGGTCGAGCGTCGACGTCGCCGACCTGATCGCGCCGTTCACGGCGTCCACGAAGTCGGTGCCCGTCAGGCCGCCGAAGTTGTTGAAGATGCTTCCGCCGGTGGCGGAGGCGACGGTCGAGGCCTGGTTCGAGTCCGCGCCGTAGCTCCCGTCCATGCCGTTGCCGGCCGACGTGTTGTTGAACGCGAGCACGGTGATGCCCTTGGCGTTCAGCGCCGCGATGGCGCCGGCCATGGTCGTGCTCTCCGTGTGCGACGGCGCATCGCCGAACCAGACGACCAGGCGCTGCGAGCCGGCCCGCCAGCTCGTGCCCTCCGCGACCATGCGGAGCGCGTCGAAGTTGGCCTCGGGGTAGTCACCGCCGTAGCCGGCGAACCACCCGTTGATGCCGGTCTGGGCGGCCGTGAGGTCGCCGGTCAGCGCTTGCTTCTCACCGAACCCGTAGTAGGTCGTGGCTTCCTCTCTGCATCCGGCGGCCAGGCCACCCTCGTAGCAGTCGCCCTGGTAGTCGCCGACGCCGACCCACGTGTTCGTGGGAAGCGCACCGAGGATCGCCGAGGCACCGGCCTGGGCCTGGTTGATCGTGCCACCCATGCTGCCCGTGTTGTCGGCCAGCATGTACAGGTCGACGAGGTCAGCTCCCCCGGGCGCAAGGGTGATGGTCTTGTGGATCGTGACGGACTCACCCACGTCCAGTGTGGCACTGAAGGTGGAGGGGTCGATCGACTGGGCTTGGGCAGTGGATGCACATACCACCGCCAAGACCGCAGCCGCGGCCCCCGGGAACTTTGAGGCGCATAGGGGCTCTCCGGGTGCTTGGGGGACACGACGTTCGAGCAGGCTCGGAGAGAGATCGCAAATTACATGCCCTGGGTCTCCACCTCCGAGTCAAGCCATTCTGCGACATGGGCTTACAAGACGAGGTCCGCGACTTCACCGGTCGGACGTCTGCCGAGGATGTGTCACATTTTGTAGCGAATCCGCAACAGCGTCGAAGCTCCCTGTGCCAATCCCGCTACGCGCCACCTCCCGCGGTCGTCGTACCCCCGCGCGATCTCCTGGACGCGCGCGACCACCTCGTCGACGCCGGGCTGCACGATGCGCCCGGGGAACTGCCGACGCAGGATGTAGGACATCACGCCCAGCGGCGTGACCTCCCGGCGGGCACCGGTCAACATGTCCGAAAGGAGGGCGGACACGGCCTGGCGGACGGCATCCTGGGGATGCTGTCCTTCGGGCACCTCGATGCCCAGGAGCCCCAGCTGGCGGGCCGCGTCGGCCAGGTTGCGTCGTGCCGACGCCGCGGCCTGGTCACGCATCTCCACGGGTGACGACCATCCACGGCGCAGGGCGGCAGCGGTCAGGAGCTCCTTGTGCGCCACGATGCGAAGGACCTGGTCGGGGATCGTCGCGTCGCGGGAGGCGGCGATCTGCATTCGGACCAGCGGTGCCTGGCTCTGCAGATACCAGAGCACCTCTCCCTGGGTCACCGAGCCTCCGTTGTAGCGCAGGAGGGGGCGGGTCTCTTCCCGCTCCGGGAGGGGTCGGCGATAGTTGCGCGCCATGTCGCGCACCCGTTCCTCGGCGCCGTCGAGGATCTCGGGAGCGACCTGGGAATCGAGCTGTGCGACGTAGACGGACTCGGCGGCGGCCGCGCGACGACCCATGAGGATCGCACGGAACTGGGCGAGCGACGGCGTGAGGCGCTCCTGGACCTGGAGGAGGTGCACGCCGTAGGGCGAAACGACCGGCTGGCTCACCTCTCCCGGATCCAGCGCGAAGAGGGCCGAGTCCAGCGACCGATCGAGCTGTCCACGGCGCACGACACCGAGATCGATCCCCCCGGCCGAGCCCCCGGGGTTCTGGCTGATGGCCTCGGCCACCGTGCCGAAATCCTCGCCTCCGTCCACGATGCGGGAGCGCGCCGCCTCGAGGGCGCTCCGGACGCTGTCCCTCTGCGCCTGGGTCGCGTCCTCCGGCCACGTCAGGAGGATCTGGCGCGCACGCACCAGGGACCCGGCGGCCTGCTCACGATACGCCCGCTGGAGCTCCTCGGCGGAGACGGGCTCCACCGTGATGACGGAGTCGCGCAGGGCCGTGATCATCTGCTGCTGGGCGAGGTCGATCACCAGGGGAGAGACGTCCACCTGCGAAAGGGTGCTGTCCCGCATCGCCGCGGTCGCGAGCAGGGTGTAGTCGATCCAGAGGTTCGCGATCGTCCGCACGGTCTCGGCTTCGGCCGGCAGCGCCGTGTCCGGCGCGATGAGCGCGGCGGCTTCATCGACCGTCCAGGTCTGATCGACGGCGCGGGCCACGAGCCCGGCGTCGGACGGCGCGTCTTCGCCGCACGCGGCGACGAGGAGGACGACGAGAGAGATCGGAACCCGGGTGCGACGCGTCATGAGGCCCTGACCTTGAGGACATGAGGGGGTGCTCGACGCCTCCAAGATGGGTTTACGCCCTCGAAGTGGAAACACCGAAGTCCGCGATGGCCGGCCCGGCGTGGCACCAGGGCGCGGCCGGCGGCGCGCGTGCGATCCCAGCCGGGGTGGTCGTGAACGGGAACGGATCCTGAAGCCGGTGAGCCAACGCACCTACCGTCGGCATCGACCTGCGCGTACCCGGGGGGACACGGCCCACCCCGGCACCCGAGCGACCTTCTACAGCTTGATGACCAGCGTGAGCGTGAGGATCCGGTCGACCTTGTCGCCGGGGGTGGAGACCATCGATCCGGTGGGCAGACCACCGGCGTCCACCAGGGGCACGCCGAGCAGCGATGGCTGGTTGTCGTAGAGGAGCTGGACCGACGTCTTGAGCGCCAGCCTTTCCGACAGTGCGACGGCGATCGAGTGGGTCCAATCCGCGCGCAGATCCTTCGTGTCCTCGACGTTCTCGTCCACGGTCAATGCGGAGAGGTACTCCGCGGTCTCGGAGAGCTTGCGCTTGGCGTCCAGACCGAAGCGCAGGCCCCCGAAGCCCTCGTCCGCGCCGGGAGCCGGATCCACGTCCTTCTGGATCGTGTAGGTCGCGCCGACGTCGGCCTTGAGGTGCCCGTTGTCCCCGTCGACGAACGTCCGGCCGACGCCGGCCACCAGCGCGTAGCGGTTCTGGATCCCCGAGAAGGTGTTCCGGTCCCAGCCGGCCCCGGTGAACGCGAACATCTGCCCGAACTCCCGGTCGTAGCGTCCTTTCGCGAAGTAGCTCGCGGCCGTGACGAGCGAGACCGTCGTCTCGTTGATCGTGTGGCTCGCGATGGTGCCGGTGGCCGTGCGCGTGGTCGTGCCGGTCTCGCTGCGGACGCCGCCCATCTCGAGCTTGAACACGTTCGCGTTCTTCGTGCCGGTCAGCGCGGCCTTGAGGCCCAGCGTGCTCGAGGACGCGTTGCCGCCCGTCGATACGAAGCTCAGCTCGGTGGCGCCCTCCCAGGTGATCGGCTCCTGCGCCGCTACCGGGCTCGCGATCACGGTGGCGAACGTCAGCGCCACGAGGATCAGCCCGGACCGCCGTGGCCATGCATCGAGTGTCGAGGCCTCGCCGAATCCGCCGAACGAAGGCCTCCGGGCCGCTCCGATCTCCGCCGCTTGCCGTCTCGCCCTTTCTGTGTGTACGAGGACCCGACCCAGCCCCTCGGCCCGACTCACCCATGCCGCCACCAGGGAGGCGGATGGGACGGCCCGGACGAGCTCCGCGGTCCGGTTCACCTCGGCCAGCTTCGCGGCCAAGATGTCGGCGGTTCGTGCGGCGAGGTTGGGAACGCCGTCGACGCCGGCGGCTTCGAGCAGCGCCGCGTTCTCGAACTCGATGCCCTCGACGCGCATCAGGTCGGCCTGGATGACGAGCTGGAGGACGCGTATCGGGTCGATTCCGGTCCTCGCGGCGAGCACCCTGCGACCGGTGACCGTCGCGCCGACGCGCAGGAGAGCCTCCATCGACCAGATGCCGTTCGCCTCCAGGCGCTCGGCAAGGGCCGGATCGAGGCCCTCGATGGCCGTGAGCTTTCTCATATCTGTTCTCTCGTTCAACGAGTGGATTCCGGCTGGGGTCGGGACGTCGCGCCGCCTACCCGCGGGCCTTCAGCAGGTCCCTGATCTCTCCGAGCAGCCTCTCCTCGGTGGACGGCGCCGGCGGGGCAGCGGGAGCGGCCTCTTCCTTGCGCTTCAGCCTGATTGAAGGAGCGTACCACCATGAAGACCGAGAACGCGACGATCACGAACGAGAGCAGGGCGTTGGCGAATAGGCCGTAGTTGATCGTGACGGCCCCGGCCTCCTTCGCAGCGGCCAACGTGGCGTACGGGCCGGGCACCGCGCCGGCGCTGAGCGTCAGGAACAGGTCGCTGAAATCCACGCCTCCCAGCATCAGCCCGATCGGGGGCATGATCATGTCGTTCACGAGCGACTGGATGATCGTGCCGAAGGCCGCACCGATGATGATACCCGACCGCCATGTCGAGCATGTTGCCCTTCACGGCGAACTCCTTGAATTCCTTGAGCATCGTCTCTCTCTGGTCCGGTTTTCCCGCGTCTGCGAGCCTTTCGCCGACGCTGCCCGTGTGGGCGCTCTCCCCTATGGACCACGACCGACGTCGGAAGTCGCATCGACCGCCGGACGGCCGGCGCCGCGCGGTCGTCCCATCTCGCGCGGTGAGGCGCCGGGTGTGACTTTGCGGCACCGCTACGGTCTGATGGGTAACCGAACCACGGAGGGATCCTGGCCATCGATCCGCGACCTACCGACGAGGAGTTGGTGGAGCTGCTCCGCCATGCGGCCGAAGGGGACACGCGCGTGTTCGAGGAGCTGGTGCGCCGCTACGAGAGCAAGGTGCTGACGAACTGTCGGTATCTCTCCGGGTCCCGCGACGACGCGGAGGACCTGGCCCAGGAGGTGTTCGTGAAGGTCTACTTCGGGCTCGCGCGCTTCGAGGGACGATCCTCACTCGAGACGTGGGTGCAGCGCATCAAGTCGAACCACTGCCTGAACTTCCTGAAGAAGCGGCGCCTTCCTGTGGTCGATGCGGACGAGGTGACCCTCGACCGGGCGGCCGCCCGGCCGCCCGAGGTGGAGCGTTCCATGGAGCGGGCGCGCACGCGGCAGCGCATCGGGGAAGTGCTGTTGCAGATGAGTGAAACGCTCCGGGTGCCGCTCGTCCTGCGCGACATGGACGGCTTCGCCTACGAGACGATCGCCGCCGAGTTGGGCATCGGTCTGTCGGCGGTGAAGATGCGCATCAAACGCGCGCGTGAGGAGTTCCGGCGCCTCTTCGCGGAGATCGACGAGGAAGTTCACGCCCGTGCCGGGAGCTGACGGAGACATGGCGGAAGACCCGCGCGGCGCCGACACCGGGGCCGAGGAGGATCTCGGCGCGCCCGTGGGCGAGTTGCGCGACTACGTGGAGCCCCTGTCGCCCGCCTTCCTCGGCCGCGTGCTCGCTTCGGTTCGACGTCGGTCGCTGGGCTCGCAGCTCGCCACGTTCGTGTGGTCGGCGCTGGGTGGGGCGCTCATCGAGTTCCTGTGCATGATCCACTCGCTGTTCGAGTCCGGAGACCCGGACCGGAGGGAATGATGCTCGTGCAGATCCGCGACCAGCTCCTGGCCACCTATCGGGGTGTGCTCGATTCCTTGATCGCGTGGACGCCTCGCGTCCTGCTGGCGATCATCCTCCTGGTCTTCGCGCTCGTCGCCGCGAAGCTCGTGGAGCGCATCCTGCGCTCCGTGATGGTCCGCTTGCGCTTCGATTCCCTCGTGGAGCGGGTGGGCGTCGACCGGGCGATCCAGCGCATCGGCATCCGCGAGTCGCTGAACCACGTCGTGCCGCGCATCGTCTACTACCTGCTCCTGATCCTGTTCGCGAAGACCGCCGCCGACGCGATGGGCCTCTTCGCCATCTCCGATGCGATCGGGGCCTTCATGGGCTATCTGCCCAACATCGTGGCCGCGCTCCTCATCCTTGTGCTCGGCAGCGCCGCCGCCCAGTTCGCCGGTCGCGCCGTCGCAGAGGCCGCGACCAACTCCGGGATCGAGTTCGGCTCGTCACTCGGGGGCCTGGTCTCGGGCCTGATCCTCTTCGTGCTCGGGATCATGGCGATCGGCCAGCTCCGCATCGACACCGAGATCATCCGGGTGGTGACGGCAGCCGCGCTCGCCGGCCTCGCGCTCGCCTTCGGGCTCACGTTCGGCCTGGGAAGCCGCGACGCGACGAGGAACATCCTCGCGGGCTTCTACGCGCGGAAGACGTTCGTGATCGGCCGGGAGATGGAGGTGCGCGGCGAGCGCGGGGAGTTGAAGAGCATCACGCCGACGCAGACCCTGCTGCAACAGGGGGATCGCGTGGTCGCCGTCGCCAACTCGGTCTTCCTCGAAGAAGTGGTCAAGCAATAGGCCGCCCCGTCGATCGACGATCCACCGGCCACAGTGGAGGTCCCCCGATGGAATCGCCGTCTCCGAGCCGCGCCGACCGGGTCACGGCCCTCGGGGGCTGTCTCGGCGCCCTGGTTGGTCGCGGGAGCATGGGCGCTGCTGGCGCCGCCCGAGCGAACCATGGGCGACGCCATTCGCGTCGTGTACCTCCACGTGTCGGCGACGATGGCGGGCCTCGCCTGTCTGTACGGGGCCGGCGCACTCGGCCTGGCCATGACCGCGCGACCCGTCCCACGCGTGGAGCGCGCGCTACGGCCCCTGTGGATCGCCGGGTTGGCCGCCTTCTCGGCCGGATTCCTCCTCAGCCTCGTGTCGGCGCGCATCAGCTGGGGCGGGATCTTCTGGGCCGAGCCGCGGATGCGCGCCTCGCTGGGGGTGATGGCGACCGGATGGGTGGCCCTCGCGGTGCACGCCGGGCTGGGGCCGGGCCGGGCGCGGGATCTCACCTGGACGGTCGCCGCGGCGGTGGCGTTCGTGGCGATCAGGAGCGCGCCCCTCTACCTCCATCCCGATCACCCCGTGACGGAGACGACCCCCCTGGGCATCCGCGCGGCCTTCCTCGGGATCGCCGTCTGTTGGTTCGTCGCGTGCCTCTTCCTGACCCGCCTCCTCCTGGTCGGCGGCGCTCGGAGGTCCTGATCGGCGTGGACTGCTCGCCTACCCCGCGCGGGACGCGGCGGGGCGACGAAACGGTGCGACTGCCGCTCGTAGGCGTGCGCCAACGCCAGCACGCGCGCGTCGTCCCCCGGGAGCCCCACGATGGACAGGTTGAGCGCCGGCATCCCGTCGGCACCGATCCCCGCCGGGATCGACACCTCCGGCAGGCCGAGCCAGTTGCCGTAGCCCAGCGTGGTGCGAACGGGCGGCCACGCGTCGACGACGCGCGGCGCGTTGAACGGCATGGTCGGATAGACCATCGCCGCGACTCCCGCGGCGCGCAGGGTGTCGGCCAGCGCCGCCACCACCTGGGCGCGCGAGCGCGCGAAGGAGCGCCCGCGCCACGTCGTCCGCCATGGGCCGGGCGAGCAGCGGCTCGCAGGCTTCCCAGCTCTCGGGCAGCACGTCGTAGAAGGCCCGATAGGCCGCGTACCCCCGGCGCATGGCCTCACGCGGCTGGTCGGAGCGGCCGGCGAAGTAGAGGTGGAGCGCGTTGGCCGTCGGCGCGGGCGATCTCGGGTCCGCGGCCACGTCGCCCCGCTCCTGCGCCGCGGCGGCGAAGGCGTCCCGCACGTCCCACAGGGTGACCGCGGGGGCGAACGGCTCGACCGTCGCTCCGGCGGCGCCCAGGTCGCTCAGCGCGCGGTCCCACACGGCGAGCGCTTCGGCCGACATCTCCTCGCGCGGGACGTGTGCCTCGACGAGCCCGAGCCGAACGCCGGCGAGCGCCTCGTCCTTCAGCGTGGCGAGCGCGGTCCCGTTCCAGGCCTCCGTGCGCGCGAGCGGATCCGAAGGGTCGGCCCCCGCCACGGTCGCGAGGAGGAGTGCCGCGTCCGCCACGGAGCGTGCGAGCGGGCCGTGGGTGTCGAGGTACGGCCAGGTGGGGATCACGCCGGTGCGCGGAACCAGCCCGAAGGTCGGCTTCATCCCCACCACGCCCGTGAACTGGGCGGGGATCCGGTTGGAGCCGCCGTCGTCCGTGCCGAGCGCGGCGAAGGCCATCCCCCCCGCGACCGCGACCGCCGAGCCCGCGCTCGACCCGCCGGGCGTGCGCGTGCCCGTGGCGTCGTGCGGATTGAGCACCTGCCCCGTATGGCTGCTGGTGCCGTTGCCGTGATAGGCGAAGTCGTCGGCAGCGGTCTTTCCGAGGACGATGGCGCCCGCCGCGCGCAACCGTGCCACCTCCAGCGCATCGCGCCGCACCGCCTCGGGAAAGAGGCGCGCCCACTCGGCGTTGGAACCCGTGGTCGGCAGACCCTCCATGTCGTAGATGGCCTTGGCGAAGACGGGGACGCCGTCGAGCGGACCCCGCAGGCGGCCGGAGCGCCGGCGGGCATCCGCGGCGCGCGCTTCGGCGGGGACGGTCTCCGACAGCACGTCGATGGCCCGCCATGCCCTCCCCTCCGCGCGGCAGCGGTCCAGGGCAAGCGCGGCGACCTCGGCCGCGCTCCATGTGCCGCGGCGCAGCCCTTCACGGTAGGCGGCGATGGTGCCGTCGAGCGGCTCCGCGTCCGTGAGCGACCACGCGCGCCGCGGAACGGCGGCGGCCGCGGCGAGGGCCGCCAGCCGGGCGAGGGCTTCGCGTCGGGTCGAAGGCATATGTGAATTTAGGGGCGGCGCGCGCCGGCGTCAAAGGTTGACCCGAGCGAGCCGACCCGATGGGGGGATGACCTCGATGGCTGGTCCGGGCGATCTCCCGTACGTTCTTCTCATCACCCGGAGCCTCCCCTTCCGGCCCACCGGGCCCGCGATGCGCGGGACGCCCCGGAGCGCGGAGCCCAGGTCGCACAGGAGTGCCCCCATGCACAGACGTACCTTCCTGCACCGGATGAGCGCGGCGGCCGTGATGCCGTGGGTGGCGGAGGCGACGCGCGATCTCGCCGACCTGCGCCGGGACCTGGCCGTGGCGCCCGACGACGACGCGTTCTGGAAGGAGGTGCGCAGCCGGTTTCTCCTGCGTCCGGGCCTGGTGCACATGAACTCGGCCACCATCGGCGCGACGCCCCGCCCGGTGGTGAGCGCCTTCACGGACTTCCTGTGGGAGGTGGAGAGCAACCCTCAGGACCAGGTCTTCGGCGCCGCCGGCGAACAACGCATGGAGGACGTGCGCGCCCGCGCAGCGAGCTTCCTCGGTGCCGACCTGGACGAGGTGGCGCTCACGCGCAACACCACCGAGGGGATGAACCACATCGCCCAGGGCCTGAGGCTGGAACCCGGCGACCAGATCCTCTCCACCGACCACGAGCACCCCGGCGGGAGCGTGTGCTGGGAGTGGCTGGCCGAACGCACGGGTGCCGAGATCGTGCGCATCGAGATGCCGGCCACGGCAACGTCGGCCGACCAGGTGGTCGAGCTGGTGAAGCGCCATCTCACGCCGCGTACCCGCGTGTGCTCGTTCAGCCACGTGAGCACCATCACCGGGCTGGTGATGCCCATGGCGGCCATCGCCGAGGCGACCCGCCCCCGGGGCATCCTGCTGGTGTGCGACGGCGCCCAGGCACCGGGCATGCTGGACGTGGACGTCCACGCCCTGGGCGTGGACACCTACGCGTCCAGCTCGCACAAGTGGATGCTGGCGCCGAAAGGCTCGGGCCTCCTCTACGTCCGGAAGGAGGTGCAGGAGCGGGTGAGGCCTCTCCCGCTGCGAACCGGCTACCAGGTCTACACCGCCTCCGGCGGGACGAGGAACGTGGCGGGCATCCTCGCCCACGGGGTGGCCATGGACTTCCACGACACGTTGGGGCGCGACAGGGTGGAAGCCCGGTGCAGGGAGCTACGCCGCCACCTGCGGGAAGCGCTGCGAGGGTGGACGGGGTGAAGGCGATCACCCCCGTGGACGAGGCGCTCTGCGGGGGGATCCTCACGATCTCCCTGGAGCGCGGGGACGCCGGTCGGATCCGCAACACCCTCGCGGACGACTACGACATCGTGCTGAAGCGCGGGAGCGCTCAGTACAACGCCATCCGCATCTCCACGCACATCTTCAACGACGAGTCCGACATCGAGCGCGCCGTGGGAGCGCTGGCGAAGGTGATGGGACGAGCGTGAGAGACGGTGGGGGGCTCCCGTGATCGGCGTCTTCGAGTTCATCCTGCTGATCGTCCTGATCTCCACCGTCGGCAAGGTGCTCATGGCCCGGTCGGAGCGGCCCCGCCTGCGCGAGGGCAGCCGTCCCGAGGACATCGAACAGTTGAACGAAGCCGTGGGTGAGCTGCACACCCGCCTGGCCAAGCTGGAAGAGGAGCGGGACTTCTACAGGGCGCTCCTGGAGTCGCCCGACCGGAAGACGCCGCCGGAGCCCGCCGAGGGAGAGGCGTCGGACGAGTCCTAGTGTGGTGCCGCAGAAATCCGCGAGCCACCGAGAGCGTCGAGGCGCTGGATCCTGCAAGGCGCGACGACGAGGCATAGCAGAGCTATTTCGAGGAGGAGCAACGCCGCAGGGCCGGATGCATCGGCGCTCGAATGGCCGAGGTATTTCTGCGGCACCACACTAGGGAAGCTCGGCGGCGGACACAGTCCGCGCGGCCGATGCCGCCCGTTCCGCCGCGATCTTCCCCTGCTCGCGCGCCAACCAGATGGAGAGGCCCGCCCAGACCGCCGCCGCCGGGATGACGAGCGCGGTGAGGAGGGGCACGCCTCCGCCGAGCTTCCCGAGGAGTCCCTCGGTCCAGGCACCCACGACGTCGCCGGTCCGATAGACGAAGGTGTCGATGACGGCCTTCGACTTGTATCGGTCCTCGCGGGTCACGACGGTGAAGAGCGTCTCGCGCGCCGGGCGGGTGACCCCGCGCTGCATGGCGCGGAAGGCCGCCTCGAGCAGGACCAGCGCCACGAAGCTCCCCGTGAGCGCGAGGCCGAGGAAGCCCAGGGCGAGGGTCAACGGCAGGAGCGCCATGGCGACCGCCACCCCCAGCCGCCTCATGATGTGGCCGGTGACGAAGAGCTGGAGCGCCAGGGTCGCGAACTGCGTCCAGAAGTCGATCCGGGCGAAGAGACCCGTCCGCTCGTCGACCACCTGGGTCATGGCCGCCACCATCTGGAGCCGGGTGAAGTAGATGAAGGTGGCCATGACGGTCATGATCAGCACGAACGCGGCGATCCCGAGGAGGTAGGGCGAGCGCGCCACGCCGAGGAATCCCTCCAGCGCCGTTCCGCCGATGACCTCGTCGGCCATCCGCGGCCGGCTCCGTCGCCGGGATCCCGGCAACGACCTCCCGGCCACTCTCGGGCTGGAGGTGGGCGACCAACCCCGCGGCCACCACCGCCACCACCAGAAAGCCCACGGCGACCAGGATGAGGTTGGCGGTCCCGATGGCGTCCACGTACGTCCACGCGAGCCAGGGACCGAACATCGCTCCGAGGGTGCCGCCCACCGCCACGACGCCGAACAGCCGCTTCGACTGCTCCAGCGAGAACCGGTCCACCATGAGGGCCCAGAAGACCATGGTGCTGAACAGGTTGAAGACGCTGAACCAGACGTAGAAGACGCGCCCCGAGATCTCACCGGTGCGCTCGGGGGCGAAGGTCAGAAGCCACCAGAACACCAGGAGGCTCGCCGCGAAGAACAGGTAGGTCGCGGCGATGAACGTGATCCGCCGGACACGCGAGACCAGCAACCCGAAGACCGGATTCACCGCCAGCGTGACCACCGCGGTTCCCACGAAGAGCCACCGGACGGTGTCGAGTCCGCTCCGCATGCCGAGCGCTTCCCGTGCCGGCCGGATGACCATGAGCGCGGTGAGCACGCAGAAGAAGAAGAGGACCGAGGCGAGCAGCGCGGGAACCTCGGCGCGGCGTACGTTCGCGAAGCGACGGAGCGTGGAGGTCACGGTGCGGGTCCCGGCACGAGGGTGGGCAGCTGGAGCCGAACCCTCCAGTGGACAACCTCGACCGCGGTACCGCAAGTTGGCACGTCGCCCGCCTCGCCCGACGGCCAGAGTGCCGACCTCCACCGGGAGACCCCGTGGCTACCGATCGTCGCTCCTTCATCAGAACGGTCTCCGTGGTCGGGGGAGCCGCCGGACTCGGGATGCGTGCCGACCCGGGGAGAAGCCTCCTCCTCCGGGTCGCTCCGCGCGGTCCGGCCCGACCCGTGGGCCGGGCCCCTGCCCCGCTCGACATGCTGATCCTCGGCGGCACCGGCTTCACCGGCCCCGAGCAGGTGGAGTACGCCATCGCGCGCGGCCACCGGGTAACGCTCTTCAACCGGAACCAGACCCGCCCCGGCCTCTTCAAGGGGCGCGTGGCCGAGGAGCTCGTCGGCGACCTGAACGACGACACGAGCGCGCTGGAGGGGAAGAAGTTCGACGTCGTCCTCGACAACCCCACCACGTTCCCGGCCTGGGTGCGCAACGCGGGCCGCTACCTCGCCGGCAACGTCGGGCACTACATGTTCATCTCGACGACGTCGGTCTACAGCGACAACAGCATCATCGGGCTGAACGAGGAGAGTCCGGTGCGCGAGCTACCCGCGGACGTGGACCCGTACACCCTCGACCGGGCAGCTGCGTCGCGGTACTACGGGCCGCTCAAGGTGCGCGCGGAAGAGGAGGTCAGGCGGACGTATCCGGACATGTGGACGATCATCCGGCCCTGCCTCATCGTCGGGCCCCTCGATCGCACGGATCGGTTCACCTGGTGGCCGGCCCGCATCGACCAGGGCGGCGAGGTGCTCGCGCCCGACAAGCCGGACAACCCCTGCCAGTTCATCGACTCCCGCGACCTGGCCGAGTGGATGGTGCGGATGGCCGAGGCGCGCGTGCTCGGGCTGTACAACGCCATCGGCCCCGAGCACCCCATGACCTTCGCCGAGATGCTCTACGGGGTGAAGGCGGTGACCACGGCCGGCGCCCAGTTCACCTGGGTGCCCTGGGAGTTCCTGCAGGAGCAGGGCGTGCGCCCCTGGCGCGACATGACGGTGTGGCAGCCTCCCTACGGACGCACGGCCGGCTTCCAGCGCCGCAGCGCGGTCAAGGCCATCGCGCAGGGGCTCACCTTCCGGCCCGCTCGCCGTGACCGCGAAGGACACGCTCGACTGGCACAAGACGCGTCCGCGAGGAGCAGCAGCTCGCCACGCTCAACGGCGAGATCAACGGCATCGGGATGAAGCGGGAAGCCGAGGTACTGGCGGCGTGGCACGCACGCCAGGCGTCCGGCGGATAGGCGCCGGATGGAACGAGATGAGTAGCTCCACGCTCCGGGCTCCCGCGCGGCAACGTGCTCACGCGTTCGCCCTCGTCGCGTTCCTCGCGGCGGCGGGCGCCGACGGGTGCGCCCCACGACCCGGCGCGAACGTGGCGCCGGAGCGGGCGGTGGCCGGGGACGACCCCGTCTCGTCCGCCACGACCGGAAGCTCGTGAGCCTGCTGTTCCGTGAGGGCTCCGGCGGCCTTTCCACGGGGGAGCAGATCGACATCGCCCGTTCCCTCGCCCTGACGGTCTCGCCGGACGCCACCGAGCTCCTGGACGGAGCGTGCGGTCTGCCGGTATCGACGCGGATGTCGTTCCCGGATCTGAACGGCGACGGCGGCCCGGAGGTCGTGGTCGACTACGGAAACGCCTGCACGTCGGGGATGGCGGGGACGTCGGTGGCGCTGTTCGTGAAGGACCCGAGCGGCCACTACCGCCTCGGCCTCGGCGTCACGGGGCTGATCGCCGAGGTGCGCACGAGCACGACGCCGGGGTTCGCCGACCTGCTCATCGGCGGCCCCGGCTTCTGCTTCGGCGTCTGGCACTGGAACGGGCGCGAATACGCCCACGTCCGCAATGAGCCGCAGGCGCCCGGCGGTTGCGGCGATCGGCGGGCAGGAGCATCGGCGCCTCGCGTAGGCGAGGTTTGCTTGACATGCCAGCAGGCATACTTTACATCCGACGCCGTTCCCGGGGACGATCCCGGGCGGTCCCGATGCCCACCCGGATGCTGAGGAGGCGATGGCGTTGCGTCGGCGGGCATGGGCAGCGGCGCTGGCGTTGATCACGGCCGCCTGTGGAGGCCGGGAGGCTCCGGACGACCGCGCCGAAGCGGGCTCGACGCTCGGAACGCACCTCCAGGGAGAGGTCCTCGTGTCGGCGGCCGCGTCGCTGACCGACGCCTTCGCGGAGATCGAAGTCGCCTTCGAGGCGGCTCATCCGGGCGTGAAGGTCCTGCTGAACCTGGGCGGAAGCTCGTCGCTCAGGGCCCAGATCCTCGAGGGCGCCCCGGTGGACGTCTTCGCCTCGGCGAACGCCTCGAACATGGACCGGGTCGTCGAGGCCGGGCGGGTGTCGGGCGAGCCCCGCGTGTTCGCGCGCAATCTCCTCCAGATCGCGGTCCCCGCCGGGAACCCGGCGGGCGTCCACGGTCTCGACGACTTCGCCGACGAAGCCCTCCGCCTCGGCCTGTGCGCCGAGGAGGTCCCCTGCGGCGAGTTCGCGCGCCGCGCCCTGGAGCGGGCCGGCGTCGTCCCGGCCCCCGACACCAACGAACCGGACGTGCGCGCGCTCCTGACCAAGGTCGAGCTGGGCGAGCTGGACGCGGGCATCACCTACGTGACCGACGTGGCGTCGACGCACGGAGCCGTGGAGGGGATCGTCATCCCCGAAGACCAGAACGTGGTGGCCGTGTATCCGATCGCGGTCCTGGCGGGCGCGCCCAACCCGGACGCGGCCGAGGCCTTCGTACGGTTCGTGTTGTCGTACGACGGGAGGGCGATCCTCGCGAAGCACGGGTTCGCGGCGCCTTGAACCCTCCTCCTCCGCGCCGCCGCGGCCGGCCACGGCCGCCGCTCCTCCTGGCGATCGCTGGCGGGCGCCGGCATGGCGCTCTTCCTCCTGCCCCTCGCCGGCCTGGTGGCGCGTACGCCCTGGGCGCGGTTGCCCGCGCTCCTCGCCGGCGACGTGGTCACCGACGCGCTGCGGATCTCGGCGATCACGTCGGTCTCCGCGACCGTCGATCTCGCTGGTCCTCGGCGTGCCGCTGGCCTGGCTCCTCGCGCGCGTCGACTTCCCCGGCCGCGCTCTGGTCCGGGGGATCGTGACGCTCCCGCTCGTGCTCCCACCGGTCGTCGGGGGCGCGGCCCTCCTCTTCGCCCTCGGGCGACGCGGCCTCGTGGGCGCACCGCTCGAGCAGGCCACCGGCCTCCTGCTTCCGTTCTCCACCTGGGGGGTGATCGTCGCCAACACCTTCGTGGCCATGCCCTTCCTGGTCATCACGGTGGAGGGGGCGCTCCGCAACATGGACCGGCGCTACGAGGACGCGGCGGCGAGCCTCGGCGCCCACCGTTGGACGGTGCTGCGCCGGGTCACCCTGCCGATGATCGCGCCGTCCCTCGTGGCTGGCCTGGTGCTGACCTGGGCGCGCGCGTTCGGCGAGTTCGGCGCCACCATCACCTTCGCCGGCAACCTCCAGGGGCGGACGCAGACGCTCCCCCTGGCGGTGTTCGTCGCGCTGGAGCGGGATCGGGACACCGCGGTCGCGATCAGCCTCGTGATGGTGGTGGTCTCGTTGCTGGTGCTGGTGGCGCTACGCGACCGATGGTGGAAGGCGCTGTGAGCGGCGGGCTCGAGGCGACGCTCGTCGTCGGCCGGTCGGAGTCGTTCCGTCTGGACATCCGGCTCTCGGTTCCGGCGGGTCGGACCGCCGCCCTGCTCGGGCCCAACGGGGCGGGGAAGTCCACCGCCGTCGCGGCGCTCGCCGGGATCCTCCCCCTCGAGGCGGGGCGCATCGCGCTCGGCGGCGTGGTCCTCGACGATCCGGCCGCCGGCGTGCTCGTTCCCGCCGAGCGCCGTAGGGTCGGCGTGGTGTTCCAGGACTACCTGCTCTTCCCCCACCTCGGCGTGCTCGAGAACGTCGCCTTCGGCCCGAGGAGTCGGGGGATGGGGCGCGCGGAGGCTCGCGGCCGGGCCCGCATGTGGATCGAGCGGCTCGAGCTCACGGGGTTGGAGGAGCGCCGCCCGCGGGACCTGTCCGGAGGCCAGGCCCAGCGCGTGGCGCTGGCCCGGACGCTCGCCACGGAGCCCGACCTGCTGCTCCTCGACGAGCCCCTCGGGGCGCTCGACGTCACGACCCGCTCCGAGGTCCGGCGGATGCTGGCCGCGCATCTCCGCGAGTTCGACGGGCCACGGCTCCTCATCACCCACGACCCCGCCGAGGCGTTCCTGCTGGCCGACGAGATCCACATCGTCGAGGACGGCAGGGTGACGCAGACCGGCACGGCCGACGACATCCGCCTGCGCCCCCGCACCCGATACGCCGCGGACCTCGGCGGAACGAACCTCCTCGGCGGGACCGCGCGCGGGGGCGAGGTCGATACGGGCATGCACGTGCTCCACGTCGCCGACCACGAGATCGAGGGGCCCGTCCTGATCACCATCCGCCCGACGGCCATCTCTCTCCACCCCACGCGGCCGGGGGGCAGCTTCCGCAACAGCTGGCCCACGAGGGTCGAGCGGGTCGAGCGCCTCGGCCATCGGGTCCGTCTCCTCACCGGCGCACCGCTCCCGCTCACGGTGGAGGTGACGGACGAGGCGCGCGAGGAGCTCGGCCTCGCACCCGGATCCGAGGTGTGGGTGGCGATGAAGGCCACCGAGATCGGCATCCAGGCCGACGTCTCCGCCCCGCGGCACGCGCCATGAGCGACCGTCTCCGCAACGAGCTCGGCGCGGAGCGCGAGCGCCTCGGCTGGAGTCAGGCCCGCATGGCCGAGGCGGCCGGCATCTCGCGCCAGAGCTACGCGGCCATCGAATCCGGAAGCTCGGTCCCTTCGACGGAGATCGCGCTGCGGCTCGCGGCGGCGCTCGGGCGCCCCGTCGGCGCGTTGTTCCGCCTCCCCGATCGACCGGCGGATCGGCGGTCCGCGGCATGGTCCGGCGCGGGCGCGCCCGGGCCCGGCCATCGCGTTCGCCTGACGCGGATCGGCGGCAGGTGGATCGCGCATCCCTGCGCGGAGGCGCACCGAACCGATGCCCTTGCGGACGGCGTGGTGGAGCGCGTCGAAGGAGGCGAGGTGAGCGTCCGCGTGTTCGCCGACGGCCCGCCGCCGGCGGGGCTGGCCGTGGTCGGGTGCGACCCCGCGTTCGGCATCGTCGCGGAGGCTCTTCGTCGGGAGCGCGGCATCGAGGTGAGCTGGAGCCAGCGGGGCAGCCGAGCGGCGTTGATCACGCTGGCTCGAGGGGAGGCGCACGTGGCCGGCGTCCATCTGCGCGACGCCGCCTCGGGCGCGTGGAACGCGCCGTCGGTGCATGCGCTGGTGCCCTTCCCCTGTACGCGCGTCTCCTTCGCGGTCTGGGAGCAGGGGCTGCTGGCCCGGCCGGGGGCCGCACACGCCATCGGCGGGATCGGGGATCTGGCGGGCGGGCAGGTTCGACTCCTGAACCGGGAGGAGGGATCGGGGAGTCGGGCCCTGCTCGACGAGCTGCTGGCCGCGGCCGGCGTGGAGCCGTCCGATGTCGCGGGATACGCGACGACGGCCCGGGGCCACCTCGCCGTCGCGGACGGGATCGCCGCCGGCGCGGCGGATGCCGGCGTGGCCATCCGGGCGGCGGGACGCGCGCGAGGCCTGGACGTCCTCCCACTGCGCGAGGAGGCCTACGAGCTGGTCATCCCGGATCACTTCCTGGACCTCCCCGGCGTGGAGGCGCTCCTGGGGCTCCTCCGCCGACCCGGCGTCCGCGCGCAGGTGGAGGCGCTCGGCGGCTACGACGCCGCGACGATGGGAACGGCCGCGTCCTGAGGCGCGGGCGGAAATCGCTGGAGATTGCAGTCGCGGCCCACATGGGGCAGAATTGCCGGGTGGCAGGAACCCTGCCGCGGATGCCCCTCCGTGACCCTCCACCCTGCCCCGATCCGGCCGGAGCGTATCCCATGCAAACCCAGAAGCAGCCCATCACCGACCCCGCCGCGTTCCTCGACCTGACGCACGACCAGCTCGACGAGATCTTCCGCACGAGCCCGGTTGGGCAGATCCCGACGGGGCAAGGCGAGGGCACAGCCATCGTAGCGCCCGGCCACGACGTGTCGGACGCCATCGCGAAGTTCGTCCACATCTTCACGTGGAAGGGCAAGGTCTTCGAGCGCGACGAAGCGGATCCCTCGCGCAGTTGGCTGAAGAACCGTCTGCTCCCACTCGGCCACAAGGCGGTCGTGGCCCAGGTGTACAAGGGAGCGAGCTGGCTCGACGAGAAGGAGTGCATCGTCCTCGACTACTCGCACACGTCGATCGTCGCGCAGTGGATCCGCGACGAGATCCGCGAGGTGAGCCCGGGGGTGTACCTCGGCGTCGTGTATTGGGGCAAGGAGAAGGAGAAGGCGCATAGGCTCATCCACTTCGCCCTGAAGTTCTGACGAGCGTGGACGCCCGCGCCACCGTCGGGATCGGGGCTTCGGCCGGCGGGCTGGAAGCGCTGGAGCTTTTCCTGGGGAACATACCGGAAGGCTCGGGCCTCGCCTTCGTGATCGTGCAGCACCTGGACCCGACCCACAAGGGCGCGCTCGTCGAACTGCTGCAGCGGACGACCCCGATTCCCGTGGTCGAGGTCACGGACCGGACCGCGGTCGAGGCCGATCACGTCTACGTCATTCCGCCCAACGCCGATCTCTCGCTGCTCAACGGCGTGCTGCACCTGCTCGAGCCGAGCGCGCCGCGCGGCCTTCGCCTGCCGATCGACTTCTTCCTGCGCTCTTTGGCGGCGGATCAGCAGGAAGACAGCATCGGCGTCATCCTGTCCGGGATGGGGTCGGACGGTACCCTCGGACTGCGTGCGATCAAGGAGAGGGCGGGCGCGGCCTTCGTGCAGAGTCCGGAGTCGGCCAGGTACGACAGCATGCCTCGCAGCGCGATCGACGCGGGGCTCGCCGATGTCGTCGCCCCCGTGGAGGCGTTGCCGGAGCGGATCCTCTCCTACCTCAGGCACGTTCCCGTGCTCGTCGGGCCCCCGGACGGGCCGGCGGACGACCCGCACCAGAGTGGGATCGAGAAGGTGATCCTCCTACTCCGGACGCGAACCGGTCACGACCTCTCACTCTACAAGAAGAGCACGATCTACCGCCGCGTCGAGCGGCGCATGGGCATCCATCAACTGCCTCTGCTCACCGACTACGTGCGGTACCTCCAGGCCAACGCCCAGGAATGCGACGTCCTGTTTCGCGAGCTGCTGATCGGCGTGACGAGCTTCTTCCGCGACTCCGCCGTGTGGGATCAGTTGATCGCCGAGGTCCTCCCCGCCCTCTTCGCCTCACGGCCCGAGGGGGGCGTGCTGCGCGCGTGGATCCCCGCCTGTTCGACGGGGGAGGAAGCCTACTCCCTGGCGATCGCCTTCAAGGAGGCCATGGACGGGGCGAAGCCGCCCGCGAAGCTATCGCTGCAGGTGTTCGCGACCGACCTGGACAAGGACGCCATCGCCAGGGCCCGGGCCGGCACCGTATCCGCCCAACATCGCCGCGGACGTCTCCCCGGAGCGCCTGCGCAGGTTCTTCGTCGAAGCCGAGCGCGGCTATCGGGTCGGGTCGGCGATTCGCGAGCTCGTCATCTTCGCTCCGCAGAACCTGGTGACCGACCCCCCGTTCACGAAGCTGGATCTGCTTTCCTGCCGGAACCTCCTGATCTACCTCGAACCGGAGCTGCAGAGGAGGCTCCTGTCGGCGTTCCACTACAGTCTCAACCCGGGGGGCGTGCTTCTGCTCGGCACGTCGGAGACGGTCGGCACGGCACCCGATCTGTTCGCGCCGCTGGCCGGAGATACGCGGTTCTTCCGGCGCAACGAGCCCGCGCCCGGCGCGCCCCCGGCGGAGCTCCCCGGCATGACCGGACGGCGGCGCTCTCCCGAAGCAACCGTCACGCCGTACGCACGGCAGCAGTCCGACGAAAGCAGCCTCCAGTCCGTGATCGATGGCCTGTTGTTGCAGGACTATGCACCCGCGGCGGTCGTCGTGACCGAAGCCGGTGACATCGTCCACGTGAGCGGCAAGACCGGACAATACCTGGAGCCGGCGGCCGGCAAGGCCAACCTCAATCTCTTCGCGATGGCCCGGGAGGGTCTCGACCACGCCCTGCCGGGAGCCCTTCGCAGGGCGGTGCGTCAGGGGTCCGTCGTGAAGCTCGACCGGGTCCGGGTACCCGCAAACGGAGGCACGCAGGAGGTGGACGTGACGGTGCGTCCGCTCCCGACACCGGCGGCGGTGGCGGGGATGGTGCTGGTCGTCTTCCGGGACGGCGCCAGGTCTTCGGCCGCGTCGCATCGCGCCGCGGCCGCGGCGCGTCGACGACCGATGACCGGCACGCCGCGTTGGAGGCCGAGTTGGCACGGACTCGCCACGAGCTCAAGACGACCCGCGAGGCGATGCAGGCCTCACAGGAGGAGCTGAGAGTCCGCCAACGAGGAGCTGCGGTCCATCAACGAGGAGCTGCAATCCACCAACGAGGAGCTCACGACCTCGAAGGAGGAGATGCAGTCCATGAACGAGGAGCTGCAAACCGTCAACAACGAGCTGCAGGCCAAGCTCGACGAGTTGTCGCGCAGCAGCAGCGACATGAGCAATCTCCTCAACAGCACCGACATCGCCACGCTGTTCCTGGGCGACGGGCTCCTCGTGCGGCGCTTCACTCCCGCGATGACGGAGGTCTTCAAGCTCCTTCCAACGGACGTGGGCAGGCCCCTCTCGGACCTGAGCACCGATCTGGACTATCCGGGCATCTTCGACGACGCGCGCTCGGTCTTCGAGACACTGCTCTTCCAGGAGAGGGAGGTCGCGACCCACGACGGGAGGTGGTTCCGGGTGCGGATCATGCCCTACCGCACCCAGGACAATCGGATCGACGGGTTGGTGGTGACGTTTACGAGCATCACCGCGATCAAGAAGCTGGAGAACGAGCTGCGCGCCAAGGAGGTGCGCCTGCGAGAACTGCTCGCGAACAGGGTGGCGGGACCCTCCAGGACTGAACCATGCCTGACGACCCGTCTGGATCCAACGCCGAATCGACCCCTCCCGTCACCGATGAAGGGGAGCTACGCCGCCTCGCCGAGGAGCGGTTGAAGGCACGTGCGCACTCGCCCCGCCTGCGTGGTTCGGAAGCCGACGCCGCCCGGCTGCTGCACGAGCTCCAGGTCCATCAAATCGAGCTGGAGGCGCAGAACGAGGAGCTCCATCGCGTCCAAGCCGAGGTCGATGTCGCTCTGCGCCACTACACGGAGCTGTACGATTTCGCGCCCATCGGGTACTTCACCTGGACGCCCGACGGCGAGATCGAGACGGTCAACCTCGCTGGCGCGAGCCTCCTCGGCCGGGATCGTGCGGCGCTCGCGGGTCGCGCCTTCGCCGAGTTCGTGCCCTCGGCGGATCGGCCTGCTTTCGACCGGTTTCTCGAGGACGTCTTCTCGGTCACCGGTCGCAGGACCCACGAGGTCCAGCTTCTCCGGGCGGACGGGGTTCAGCTGTTCGTGCACATCGAGGCCGAGCGTCTGGGGGATCAACAGGAATGCCGCGCCGCCGTGCTGGACGTCACGGATCGCCGCCGCGCCCAGGCCGAGCGCGAGCAGCTTATCGAGCAGCTCCAGGCCGCCATGGCCCACGTGAAGTTGCTGAGCGGGCTCCTGCCGATGTGCGCGAGCTGCAAGAAGATCCGCGACGAGCAGGGCGATTGGAAGGAGGTGCACTCCTACGTGTCCAGCCATTCCGAGGCCGTGTTCACGCATGGGCTCTGTCCGGACTGCGTGAGCCGGCTGTACCGCGAGCTCGAATCTCCGGAATCCGAACCCACGGGCTGACGCTCCGACCGGGCAGGGCCACACGGCCTGCTTCCGGTTCACGGAGGAGGTGCCCCGCCGTCCCCGGGCTTTGCGATCGCCTCGGCTTCCTGCGCCAGCTCCGCGGCCAGGCGCTCCACCCGCGCGGCCCGGGCAGCCGACATCCGGCTCCAGGCGAACCGGCCCAGGAGTCCACCGACCGCGGCGCTCCCTGCCAGGGTGGCCACGACCAGCGCGGCGCTGGGGTCCGTGGCTCTGAAGACCACCGTGCCCAACATCGCACCCCATGCGGCCGGGACGGCGTGCATGATGCGCTTCAGGCGTGCGCTGGCGCGCTCCACCACCCGGACGGTGGTACCGCCCTTGGCCGAGGTGATGGCCACCTGGGTGGTCCGGAAGCGGTCGCGAGCGGTCCAGCGTGTGGTGCCCAACGCCTCGGTCACCTCACCCACTTGATCACTCCCGCCCTCAACCGCGGCGACGAGGGTCGCCATCCCGTCCGGGCCCAGCTCCCCCGCCACGGCCCGGATGGCTTCGTGCGAGAGGGGCGCGCCGGCCAGCGGGTTGACTGCGCCCCCCTTCCTGTCCAGCTCGGCCACCGCGCGCTGGATGATCGCCGGGGAGATGCCCACCTCCCCGGCGATCTGTTCCAGGTCGCGGAGGGAGAGGCCACTTCCGGAGGGCGCCTCGTGCTCCTCCATCTCCGTGGCCTTCCGGAGGACCAGCGCGACCTCCCGCTCCGAGAACCTCCGATTGGCGTCCATTGGCTCCATTCGTCCAGCAGCCCGGGCATGCCCTGCTAGGACATGCGCTTCCGGATATCCGCTTCGATCTGTGGGGCGAAGCGCGCGTCGAGCGCGTGGGTGGTCACCTCGAGCACGTAGCTCTGGTCGGTCTGAGCCTGCAACCTGACCTCGGGAAGCCGCGTCGTCGAGGCCCACGGTGAGACGAGGGCCGCCGCAGGGATCTCCTCGAGAACGCGTTCGATGGGCCTCGTGCGTGATACGGTGATGGTGAAGCTGTGCGACCTGCTCGCGGACGTGCCCTCGCGAAGACGCATCGCGTCCCGCGCCACGTTCCGCCAGGGCAGGCGGATGGTCGACCCGTCGTCGCCCTCGATCTCGATCGACCGATAGCCCAGGCGCGCGATCTTCCCCGAGACGCCGGCCACCCCGACTTTGCGGCCACGTTCGACGCCGCCCTCCATGCGCAGCAGCGCACCGGCCACGAAGTCCTCGATCGCCGTGCGCGCCGTCCACGCGAGGGCGAGGGCCAGCCCGGCCCACGCGATCGCGACCCATGCGGTCCGCCCGTCGACCAGCCTCGCGAAGACGAGGCCGGCCACGCTCACGGCCGCGAGCAGCTCGACGGGCGGGACGACCGCACGTCGCAGGAATCGGCGTGCACGCTGGGACGGGAGGTAGGGCTCCAACCTGCGAAGCAGGACGACCACCGCGACCAGGGCGACGACGGCGGCGACCCGAGCGACCCAGGAAGTCAGCTCGATCACAAGAGCCCCTCCTGCCTGAGGAAGCGGATGAAGTGCGGGCGGGCGAAGCGGTCGACCTGATAGGCTCCACCGGGTCGCTGCACGAGCAGACCGCAGCCCTGCAGCACCCGCATCTCGCGAGCGAGGACGGCGCGGTCCAGCCGGGTGATACGGACCAGCCGATCCAGCGCGGCCCGATCGTGGATCACGAGTTGTACGCCGATCATTCGCTGGATCGGCCCGAGATCCGAGAAGGGCTCCAGGCGTGGACGCCGCGGCGTCACCAGGTGGACCGTGCCGTCTTCGACCTCGCGGATCGAAGCGATCCACGTGCTCAGGGCGGCGCCGATGTTGCCGTTGGAGTACGCGAAGAGCGCGTCGAAGAAACGTGCGATCTGCCAGTCGGACAGCTCCTCTTCCGGCCGGCCGTCGATCGAGAAGCCGAGCCCACCCGCGCCATGACGCTGCAGGACGAGCTCCTTCAACTCGCGGGCGTGGAAGGGCTCGCATTCGATGAGCGCGAGGATCCGGTCGTCCATCGGCCGGATCCGGTTCATGAGGCGGAACGCGTGGATGTTGGCGTTGACGACGAACAGGCAGCGGTCGTCGAAGCGCTCCATCAGCCCGCTGAGGAGGTCGAGCACGGCGTTCCCGTCCGGGGTGCGTTCCCACCACAGGCCGAGGTCGTTGACGATGACCGCCGATCCGACGGGCACGCGGGAGAGCATCCGGGCCGGGTCCGAGCGCGGCATCCGGAGCGCGGTGGCGAGTCGGAGCCCGAACGTGTCCGGGTCGATCGATCCGCCTTCGACGGGGTCGACCCGGAAGACGGCGCCCCGCGGGAAGTGGCGCTGCGTCAGCATGGCCGAAAGGGTGGCCCGACCGTGGCCTTGCTCGGCGACGATGAAGAGCGCGCCGCGCATGCCGCGGCGGTGTGCCTGCACGGCTGCCTCCGCTTCGGCGACCTCCGCGTCGAAGCCGAGGGTGTCCCGCGTAACGGCGCCGCCGCCGAGAAACAGTTGCCGGTAGAACGTGGGCAGCTTCTCGAGGACCTCGGGCCGCGGTGAGACGGCCTTCACCAGACGGCCGACACGCAGGCCCGGGCCGCGGCCTTCGGCGCCCTCCCGTTCCAGACGGCGAGCCAGCAGGACGCCCTCGCTCCGTCGGTACGCGAGCCCGGTCGCCTGCTCGGCCAATGCGTGGCCCACACGCAGACGAAGGCGTGTGATCGCGCCGACGAGGCCGCGCCCCCGCTCGCTCCGCACGTACTGCTGCAACCGAGCTGCGACACGGCCGAAGCTGAACGGGTCCAAGCGCGCCACCAGACCCTGGAAGTGCCGCTGCACGGCCTCGTCGAACGCCCTGCCGGCGTCGAGCAGGCGGGCCACCTCCCGTTCGATCCTCTCCGTCCCGCTCCGCACGATCACGTCGACGCCGATGTCGCCGGTCTCACCGGAGTCGCCGGCATCGCCGGGGAAGGCACGGGCGGACTCCTCCGGGGCGCGCAGCTCGAAGGCCGCCAACTGCGCGACCTCGCGGCAGACGTCGGCGGAGGCTTCGACCTCGTCGAGCGCCCGCGTCGTCTCGTCGAGCAGCGGCGCGAGAACCTCGTTCCGGACCAGGTACTCGAACACGTCACGAACCGGCAGCTCCGTGGCGGCTACCTCTTCCGGTCGGCCCTGCGCGAGGAACGCCTCCGTCTCGACGCTGACGACGTCGAGCGACTCCGGGAGGTCGGCGGCAAGGGCCTCGGCGCGTTCGCCGAGCCCGGTGAGCAGGGACTCGGCGCTCAGCGCCAGGTGGTAGTGCACGGCGGACTCGACCTCGGCGGCCGCGTCGGCGTCCAGCGCGCCACGCACCTGCCGAAGGACGCCTCCAAGGCGTTCGAGCCGTCGAGCCGTGGGTTCGAAGATGGACCCGCCCAGATGAGTGCGCGTGCGTGCGGCTTCTCGCTGAACCCGGTCACGGGCAAGGGTGAGGCGCAGTCCGAGCGTCGATCCGTTCAGGAGCAGCTCGAGCGCGGCGGGGAGGGCATCGATGGACTCGTCGATGCGGACCGACTCGTTCCGGGCCGCGACCTCCATCGCCCTGGCCTCACGTTCGGCCCGGCGCCTCCGCGGCGCGGACGCCTCGCGGGCGAAGGACACGACGGCGCCGACGGCCTGCGTGTCCATCTCGGTCGTGATCCGTTCCTCCTCCTCCCCGGACTGCAGAAGGGCGTCCTCGATCTCGCTCCGCAGCGCCTCCGGCTGGATGGACACGCGCGCGGTGCCCGAGCCGCCGGCCTCGTGCACCCGCTCCATGTCCGTACATGCCACGATGGCGCTCTCCACCCAACGCTGCGTGAGGGCCGCGCTCTTCACCGCCGCGGCGGAGACCGATTCGCGAAGCGCGGCGCGAGCTCGCGCCGAAAACGTCCACAGCTGGGCCTCGAGCAACATCCTCGCCCGAGCGCGATGTCCGGCCTTGCGGCGCAGCGGGCCTCCCGTGCCGAAGGGGAAGCCGCCTTCCGGGTCCGCGTCGGGCACCACGTCGAGCCGATCCGGCACCTGAGGCAGACGCGCGGCCACCGCCGCCGCCAGTCGGTCGCCGAACCCTGTGAGCAGCGCGGTCCGAGCCGCGGCTCCCTCCGTGCGCTCGCGCTCGATCCGCTCCATCGCGCCGCGAGCGACCTCATGGCCCGACCGCTGCGTAGCCTCGGCGGCGGAAGAGCCGCCGCTCTCCAACGAATTCGCCAGCGCGGTGAGTACGCTGTCGGTCAGGCCACCCACGTCGCGCACGAACTGGCGGTCGATCTCGAAGATGCGGTGCACGAACTCGTCGTTGATGGACTCCAGGTCGAAGCGCAGGTCGCGAAGGACCGCGCGCGCGGCCACGGCCACGCTTTCCGGCGCCCCGATCTCGGGCTCCCCGAGCTGGACCGACGCATCGGGAGCGACGACCTCGGTTCCCCGAGCGGGCGTGGGCGCGCGCAGCGCGGCTGCGGCGTGCACGAGTGGCTCGGCGAAGTACGAGGAGGCGTGGGCGAGCACTACCGTGCCGAGCACGTCCACGATGTAGTTGGTGTCGGACACGAATTGGGCCGCATCTCCCGCGCGGAGATCGGACAGGCCCAGCACGGTGAGGTCCGCGTCGATCGACTCGGCACGGATGATCTCCGCGAAGGGTCGCTGCTCCGTGACATTGTCGATCACGCGCACCGCCGCCTGCACGCGATGCTCGTCGAGAACCAGCGCCATGTCCCTCAGGATGGATGCGCTGAACGCGGAGTCGAAGTCGTTCACGGTGAGGAAACGAACGTCCGCGTCCCGCCACTCGTCGGCGTTGCCGAGGAACCGGATCAGCGCGAGGCCGAAGGAAACGTCGCTGCCCGCGAGTCGCCACCAGACGTCGATCCGCTGACGCCGCCCCCAGCCACGATCGCGGTCGTAGTCGAGCAAGAGGATGTTGAGGTCGCCGTCCGCGAGATGCTGAAGCAGCTCCGTGAACCGTTTGGGGTCTCGATGGTCCCGGGCGTAGCCCATCACGACCGTGTTGGGCTCGATGCCGGCGAATCCGTAGTGGTCCGCGATCTGGGCGATCCCGGCGTACACGTCGGGGACCCCCACCCGCCGGGTGAACACGCCCCAGGACGGGAACGCGCCCGAAGCGGCCGAGGCGTCTTCCTCGGAGGGCGGCGGCTGCGGGGACGGGCCGCCCCCGTCGGCGATGAGATCGAAGTTCGTGACGAAGCCGCGGGAGCCCGCCAACTGACGCGCGAACTCCACCAGGTGCGGCCGAACCGCCCGGCCACCGCTGAACAGGAGCACGTTCGGGCGCCAGTTGCGCCGGTGCGTGAGCCCGGCGTCGAGGCGGAGCAGCGCTGAACGGGCAACGGAGGACCACACCCCTTCCCACGTGTCGCCGGTCTCGAGGCGCAGCTGCCTGCGTGTGAGCAACAGGTAGAGCCCGCCGAGCAGCACGGACGCGCCGAGCATGGCGAGGAAGTCGAGCTGGATCATCACGACGAAGCAGGCGATCGCACCGACGACCGCGACGAACCTGGGCACACGGAAGTCCGGCCGGAAGTCCGGACTGACCCAGCTCTCGATCGCGGCGGTCAGGTTGAGGAAGCCGTACGTGGTGATGAAGAACATCGAGACGATGCGCGCGATGACGTTCAGCTCGCCGATCAGGATACCGACCTCGGCGATGAGGAATGCCGGCACCAGCGCTCGCCGCGGCTCGTTCTCCCTGCCGTATCCCACCGAGAACCAGCGGGGCGTGATGCCGTCCGCGGCCGTCGCCTGCAGGATGCGGGGCGCGCTGAGAATGCTGCCGAACGCGGACGAGATCGTGGCACCCCAGATGCCGGCGATCACCAGCGCCGGGAAGAGGGCGATGTCGAGCAGCACGTTCGGGTTGCCCGTGAGCTGCTCGCTGTCGACGGTGTACGCGAAGTAGATCGCCAGCCCGATGTAGGCGACCAGGCCGATCACGATGGCCGAGATCGTGCCCGCCGGAATCGCGCGCTTCGGCGTCCTTCAGGTCGCCCGACATCGAGACCCCCGCCTCGAAGCCCGTCACCGCCGGGAAGAAGATGCCGAACAGGACGATGAACGGAGCGGCGTCGGCGATGGGCCGGAGCAGCGGGGCCGCGGGCACGAATTCGTGATGGCCGAGGAAGATCGAAAGCAGCGAAACCGCGATCGCCGCCATGATGTAGAACTGCATCCTGAGCGCGAGCGCCGTGCTGATGAGGGTGACGATCGTGACGGCCGTCAGCGCGAGCGTGCCGGCGATTCGGATGGTATTGACGTCCGCGGGCAGCCCCCAGTAGCCGAGGAAGCTCTCCGAGAAGCCCACCAGATACAGGCTGACACTGAAGGAGAGGCCGACGAAGAGCGCGAGGCCGAGCGTGCCGCCCACGGGCAGGCCCAGGCTGCGGGAGATGATATAGTACGTGCCGCCGGCCTTGACCTTCTTGTCCGTGGCGATCGAGGAGACGCTGAGCCCGGTGGCCACGGAGATGATGTGCGCGACGGCGATGATGCCCACCGTCTGGAATAGGCCTGCCTGCCCGACGATGCTGGGCAGCCGCAGGTACATGATGACCCCGAGGATCGTAAGGATCGACGGGGTGAAGACTCCGGCGAAGGCACCGAACTTCCTGACCTGGGCCATCGTTCGGCTGTTCTCCCGGGGCGGGCGCGGAGGGGCTCGCGGGAGCATCCGGCCAGCGCGGAGCGGACGCCCACCGTGCACGGCGAACTTGCGGGTCCGGTGGTGCCCGGAGCAAGGCCGTGCCGCCGCCCCCGCTGGGCACGCAGGGTGGCAAACGCCATATTGCCGGGTTGTGAAGAACGCGGGGAGACACCCCGTCCGACCTCACGTTGTCGGTCGACCTCCAGATGGGGCTGTCATGAACGCTTCCAGCCACCGGACCCTACGATGGGCCCCCGTGAAGACGCTGGCGGCCCTCACCACGCTCCTCGTCACCCTCGCGGCATGCGGAGGCGATGTCGGGTCCCGAGGGAACGCGGCGACCGACACGGTCGCCGCGCCGGGCGCTCCGGACGCACGCACGGTCTCCCCGCCCGATTCCGGACCCGGCGTCACCGACAGCGCAGGGCAGGCGACCGGTGCAACTGCGGCCCGACCCGATTCGTCCGTGGACACGACGACGGCGTCGACCGTTCCACCACCGAGCACCCTGGACAGCCTGCGCCTCGAAATCCTGCGCCTGTCAGCGATGGTGCAGGCCTCGACGCGTGCCACGGACAGCGTGCTCGCCGTGCTGCGGACCGATGCGCCCGCCACGACGGCGGCCGGCGACACCGGGTCGGTCGCGGCCCAGTCCGCCGGGGTCCTCCAGGACGCGGCCGAGACGGCCAAGAGCTACGGCCTGCGCGCGTTCGGGGCGATGATCGTGCTCATGCTCACGTTCTTCGTCGTGCGCGCCACGGCGTACGCGCTGAACGCGCTCTCCGAGCGGAGCGCGGAACGTCGCCTGTTCTTCAAGCGGCTCGTCCCGATCGCCCGCATCGTCCTCTGGACGTTCGCGGTCTACTTCGTCATCCGCGTGGTCTTCGCGGTGGATGCGCGCGGCCTGCTCGCTGCGGCCGCGGCCGTCGGCGTCGCCATCGGCTTCGCGGCGCAGGATATCGTGAAGAACATCTTCGGCGGCCTCGTGATCGTCTTCGATCAGCCGTTCCAGGTCGGCGACAAGATCCAGGTAGGCAACAGCTATGGTGAGGTCGTGTCGATCGGACTCCGGTCGACGCGCATCGTCACACCGGACGACAGCCTCGTCTCCGTACCCAACTCACAGATCGTGGACACCCAGGTGTCCAGCGCCAATTCCGGCGCACTCGACTGCCAGGTGGTGACGGATCTCTACCTGCCGGGCTTCGTCGACGAAGCGAAGGCCAAGCGCATCGCCTATCAGGCGGCCGCCAGCTCTCAGTACGTCTATCTGAAGAAGCCGATCGTCGTGCTCGTGAAGGACGAGTTCAAGGAAACCTTCCTGACGCACCTCAAGGTGAAGGCGTACGTGCTGGATGCGCGCTACGAGTTCGTCTTCATGAGCGACGTGACGGAGCGCGCCCGCGCGGAGTTTCGCAAGGCCGGCCTGCTCACGCCGGCGGATGGCGCACGCGCCTGGGTGAACCTCGCCGGCGCGGCTGATGCCGGCGCCCCGGTCCCCGAAGACGCGGGGGAGGACCGATGACGCCGGACGAGATCGGCCGCCAGGTGGAGCTCTTCGAGAGCGCGGTCGCGGTTGTGCACCGCCGCCTCGTCGAGGCGATCGAGCAGGGCGTGACCGGTCCGCTCAAGGACGCGGCGCGCGTCGCCGCGGAGGACCTCGCGCAAGAGGTCGAGGCCGCTCCATTCGGAGCCGGGAGTCCGCACGACAGGGACAGCGAGCGCCAGCGGGTGTGGCGGCTGATTCGGGCACACTGCGCCGGCGTGCGCGAGGGCGTCCTGGTTCCGCTGCATACACGCCTCGCCGAGATCGACGTCGGGCAGCGTCTCGTCGACTGCCTGGCCGAGGCGCGTCGAGGGCTGACGGATGCGGCCGCCTCGGGGCCGGCCGAGCTGACCCGCGCGGAGCCGGTCGACACCTACAGCCGTCACGACGGCGACCCCGTCGTCCAGCGCGCCGGAAAGGCGCTGGTGCGTGCCGGGAGATTCCTCGAAGCCGCCGGACGCTCGGTCCCGAACCTGGGCCGTCGCCTGCGCGGCAAGGACCTGTCCCCGCCCCCGGCCCGCGTGCAGGTCGTCCCCCTTCGTACGCTGCTGCACTACCACACGACGTCGCGCCTCGCCGCCGGAGACGACGCGGCCCTGGAGGTGGTGCGCCAGCGCCTGGCGAGCCACCTGAGCGACTGCGAGCGCGACGTGAGCGCGTGGGCTGATACGCTGCTCGAGGCGGACGCCGCGCTCGACCGACCCGCCCACCACGCGTCCACCTCGAACCACGCGCCCAACGACGGATCGGACGCTCCCGACGTGGAGGACGACCAGGAGTCCGAGCCGCCGGATCCGGCGATCCACGTGGAGGCGGCGGAGCGTGCGGCCTCCGCCCTTCGCTCCGCGCTCGAGGCCATGGCCACGGCCGATCCGCTGGCCGGCCTGGAAGAGAGCCTGGCCACCGCCGTTTCCGCGGTGCGCCCTTCGCTGCTGCGCGATCTCAGGCAGGTGGGCACCTTCATGTTGGCCCCCGCCCACCGGGCATCGCGGGACCGGCCCACGCGCGTGGCCCGCGAGGCCGCCGAACGGGGGTCCCGTTGGACCGGGTGGTACCGCCAGGTCGTCGCGCGGGTCGAGCTCGACATCCATCTGGATCACGTGCGAGGACAGCTGCTCGGACTCCTGGACGCCTTCGAAAGCGACCTGGAGACCACCGTGGTGGATCCCGTGCGCGCGATGCTCCAGAGCGCGCGGGAAACCCTGGGCACCGTTCGGCGTGACGTCGAGTCCACCGTTCGCCTTACGCGCGAGAGCGGCGCCCTGAGGGAGCTGCGGGAGCGGCTGTCGGCGGCCCGCGACACCGTCACGGGCGCGCTGGAGGCACACGTCCTGGAGCCGATGCGTTCGAGCGCGATCGACGCCTCCATCCGGGCCCACGCGGACGGGCGCGTGGGCGAAATCGTCGCACTCCTCGAATCCCTCCCGGACGAACTCGTCGTGCACCAGCCCGCCCTGGCGCCGGACGTGGTCGAGCCGGTCGCGAAGTCGACCGAGATCCGCCTCCGGCAGATCGCGGAGCAAGCCTACGACGCAGTGCTCCTGGAGCGGTTCCGCGTCGCTCCGGATCCCATGGCCGCGGCGCTCGACCGGGTCCGGGAGGAGACCCATCAACTCGGGAGCGTGCTCCGCTTCAACCTGGACTCCGCCCTGGACGAGCTGGATGCGGACGCGGGCGACCTGGGCACGCGGCTGGACGGCGCGCAGGAGCTTGCACTCAACGGGCTCGACCGCTCGCTCGGTACGCTTGACGAGCTGCGCGGCGACATCGCCGCGGAGCTGCCGCGCTTCAGGCATCGCCTGTTCGAGGCACACGCGCGCGGTTGGGAGCAGTTCCACGGCCGGGTCGGCGTCGAGGATCGCATGCAGGAGCAGATCCTCGACTTCCGCTACCGGGTCCGCTCCGAGGTGCGCCAACGCATGGCCGCCATGAGTACGACCGCGCGCGGCGCCACCCGCTGGAGCATGCGCTGGCTGCGGCTCGGCCGAGGCCGGGCCATGAGGCTCGTGCGTCTTGGGCAATCGGCGCTGGAGGGCGAACGTGTAACCGAAGAGCAGAAGCGCCGCACCATCGAAGCTCTGTCCACCCTCGACGACGTTCTCAGCGCCCTGCCCCTGGTGTACCGCCGGCTGTTCTCCTTCCAGCCCGTGAGCGATCCCGGCCTGCTCGAAGGGCGAGCATCCGACGTCGACGCGCTCACCACCCACTTCGCGCACTGGCGGGAGGGGCTGACCGACGCGTTCGTCGTGACCGGATACGATGGCAACGGACGCACCAGCTTCATCAACGCGGTCGCCGAGACCGTGCTGCGGGAGGCGGACGTCCACAGGGTCCGCGTGACCGAGCGCGTCCTGGACGAAGGCGCCTTCGCAGGCAGACTCGCCGAGGAGCTGGGCCTGGACGACGGCAGTGCGTGGACACTGGACCGCCTCGCGGGCGCCCTGTCGAGCCGGAAGCGGGAAGACGGAAAGCCCCTGGTGTGCATCATCGAGAACCTGGAGCACCTGTTCCTGCGCACGAGCGCAGACAACGGCCTGGTCGGCCCCTTCCTGGCGTTCATGTCCAGGGTCGACTCGAGCGTCTTCTGGGTGGCCACGCTCGCGGAGCCGGCGTGGAGTTATATCGAGAAGGTCGAGGCATCCACGGCATGCCTGGTGCGTCGCCACGCGCTCGCACCGCTGGGGCGCAACGCGCTCGAGGCGGTGATCGTGAACCGACACAAGCGAAGCGGGTTGGGCCTCGAGTTCCTTCCCCCCAGCGTGACGCCTTCGTTGCTGGGCCGACGACTGGGCCGCGCACGCGACGACGAGGAGCGCCAGAAGATCCTGCGAGCCGAGTATTTCGACCAGCTTTCGCGGCTCACCGGACAGAACCTGCTGCTGGCGCTCTTCTACTGGGTGCGCTCGGTCCAGTTGGACCCCGACACGAGCACGGTGCGTGTGCGCGCCGTCGAGCCGGTCAGCTTCGCCTTCATCGACGCGTTCACGCTGTCGCAGTCCTTCACCCTGAAGGCGTTTCTCGACCACGCCACACTCTCGCTCGCCGAGCACGGCCGGATCTTCCGCATGCCACATGACGAGAGCCACCACCTGCTCGAGTCGCTGGGGAACCTCCTCGTCATCGAGCCGGCACAGACCTCCGAGCGGGTCACACAGTTCGTGTTCACGACCATCGACGACGAACAGCGATACCGGATCCGGCCGCTGGTCGTGCACCCCGTCCTCACGCACCTGCGCGGCAAGAACATCGTGACGTGACGGTCCCGAGAGGGAGGCGCGTTCAGGAAGTCAGCCCCACCCAACCCAGCACCCACCGGAAGAGCACGACCGCACCCACGGCGGTGCCCACCGTGACGCCGATGGTCATGGTCAGGACCAGGCCCACCACCAGCCGGCTCGCCCGCACCGTGGCTGCGGAGTCGGCCACGAGGCGCTCCAACAGTATCAGGTTCCGGCGGTTCGCCTTCCAACCCAGGTCGAAGAGGTCCCCCAGAAGAGGCACGGCTCCCAGGACGGCATCCACCAATGCGTTGCCCGCCATGCGCAGGATGACCGGGGCCGGCGCGCCCATGCGGGACGCGGCCACCAGCAGGTGCCCCGAGGCCACCCACCCCAACCAGTCCCCCAGGCCGGGCAGCAAGCCGAGCAACGGATCGAGCCCTACCCTCCACCGGGTACCCGGAACGCGCACGAGGTCGTCGAGGACCCTCGCCACGATGCGGGCTTCACGTAGTGCACGGGGAGCCGGGGGAAGAGACCCTGATTCCATCCCTCGAGGCGACGGACCCGCTAGTCCCGCCCCTGCACGATCGCGGCGATCGTCCGCCCGGCGAGGTTGAACACCGACTGGAACCGACCCTTCGCCTTCGTCTTCGCGCCCTCTCGCGGCACGCCCCGGCCCTGTGCGATCACGTAGATCGATCCGGTACCGTCATCGACCTGGTACGCCCCCGCGCCGAACAGCCCGGCGCTCCGCGTGACCATCCCCTCCACCTGGACCGTCCGACCGTCGTAGCGCTGGGGCTCGTCGAGCAGGTCGCTGATGCGCAGCGTGGGCGCACACGCGCCGAGACCGAGACCGAGCAGGGCCGAGAGGAGCAAGCGGCGGCTCGAGCGGCCGCGCAGCTTCGGTGTCGTCATGGTGGTTTCCGCCCTTGGTTCGGTTCCGGGAGCCCCGGGGCGCACGCCGCACGGAGGATTCGAAGGTGCCCGCGCCGCACCAGGCGGGCAAGAGCCGGGCCGCGACGGCTACACCCGCTCTTGGCGCGGCCCCGTTTCGATCCCTGCCGTCCTTCGCCAGTTTCCACGAGCCGGCACACCCGCGACCCCTACCCATCCGACCCGGACGTCCCGGGCCCTCACGGGGAATCGAATCATGACTTTCGTATCCGACCTCGAACCGAAGCCTCTGTGGAGCCACTTCGACGACATCCTCACCATCCCCCGCGGATCCAAGGAAGAGGACGAGATGCGGGCCTTCGTGGTGGGCGTCGCACAGCGGAACGGCCTGGAGCATCGTATCGACGCGACGGGGAACGTGGTCGTGAAGAAGCCTGGGACGACGGGCAAGGAGCACGCGCCCGCGACCATCCTCCAGGCGCACCTGGACATGGTGAACGAAAAGAACTCCGACGTGGACTTCGACTTCGCGACGGACGCCATCCGCCCGGTGCTGGCAGGGGAGTACCTGACCGCGGACGGTACCACGCTGGGCTCGGACAACGGCATCGGCGTCGCCGCCATGCTCGCCGTCATGGAGGCCACCGATCTGGTGCACGGGCCCCTCGAGCTCCTCTTCACCATCGACGAGGAGACCGGCCTCACCGGGGCCATGGGACTCGACCCCTCCCTGCTCTCCGGGAAACAACTCATCAACCTGGACTCCGAGGCGGAGGGAACCCTCACGGTGGGGTGCGCCGGCGGGGCCGACACCGACCTGACGCTCACCCTGGACACCGAGCCCGCCCCCGGGAAAGCCGCCGCGCACACGGTGAGGCTCTTCGGCCTCCAAGGGGGGCACTCGGGCGTGGACATCCACCTGCAGCGGGGAAACGCCGTCCAGCTCCTGGCCCGCATGCTCCGCGCAGCGGAGCACCCCGGCTTCCTCGCGAGCATCGAGGGCGGGAACAAGCACAATGCCATTCCCCGCGAAGCACGGGCGACGGTGGTGATCCCGGAGGGCGCGGCGGGGGAGTTCTTCTCGCGCCTCGACGCCCAGCTCGAGAGGGTGAAGGACGAGTACTCGGTGCCCGAGCCGGGGATGGACATGAGCGTGGCGGAGGTGGCGGTGCCGGACACGGTATGGAGCTCCGATGCCGGCGCTCGGGTCCTCCAGCTCGTCGTGGCCCTGCCCCACGGCGTTGTGGCCATGAGCAACGACATCCCGGGACTGGTGGAGACCAGCACGAACCTGGCCGCCGTGAAGAACATGGACGGGACCCTGAGGGTCCTCATGAGCTCGCGGTCGTCGGTGGCCTCCGGTCTGGACTGGATCCGAGACAAGATCCAGGCCGTGGCGGCGCTGGCCGGCGCCAAGGTGGAGCATCACGACGGCTACCCCGGGTGGAAGCCGGACCTGGATTCGAGGCTTCTCGGGGTCGTCAGCTCCGTGCACGCCAGGGTCCTTGGATCCGAGCCGCACGTGGAGGCCATCCACGCGGGCCTGGAATGCGGCCTCATCGGGGAGATGGTCCCGGGCATGGACATGATCTCCATCGGACCGCAGATCGAGTTCCCCCATTCTCCCGGTGAGCGGGTGCATGTGGACTCCGTCGGGCGCTTCTACGAGCTCCTGACCGAGACCTTGAAGGAGCTGGCCGGATAGCGGCGCGCGTAGGCCGTTCGGAGCGGCCGGTGATGGTACGCAGGGGCGTGACCCGAGTCGGGCTCGTCGTCGTCCTGGCCGGTTCCGTGCAGCCGCGTGGCGCGGTCGCGAGCCAGCTCGGGGACACGGTTCCGGCCTCGGCCACCCTGACCTGGCGCCCCGAGCGGCCCACGCAGGGAACGCTCATCGTCCTGCGGGTCACGCCCTCGCCGGGCACGGCGCTGAAGGACGTGTCCGGACGGGCCGGCGGAGAGGATCTCCACTTCTATCCGGTGGACGGCGGCGCCCTCGAGTCGTTGGCCCCCGTGCCCGTGGATGCGTCGGACAGCGTCGAGGTGGCCCTCACCCTCCACGATGTCTCCGGGTCCTCCCGCTCCCTCGCGGCTTCCGTCCCCGTGGCCGCAGGGTCCTTCCGCCACGAGAAGCTCACGGTGGCACCCGAGTTCGGCTCGCCACTGAGCAAGGAGAACAGCGCTCGCCTGGCCGGCGACCAGGCCAAGGCCCTCGCGGTCTCCCGTGAGGCGGAGCAAACGGCCCGGCTCTGGACGGCCCGCGCCGTTCTCCCCAGGGACGATCGGATCACCGGCGCATTCGGCGACGGCCGCGTCTTCAACGGCCAGGTCTCCAGCCGACACCTGGGGCTGGATCTCGACGGCGACCCCGGTGATACGGTGGTGGCGGCGGAGCGTGGCGTGGTGGCGCTGGTGGACAGCTTCCTGCTGGCGGGGAACATCGTGTACCTGAACCACGGCGCCGGGCTCATCAGCGGCTACTTCCACCTGAGCGAGCAGCTCGTCCAGGAGGGGGATACCGTGGAGGCCGGCACACCCATCGGCCGGGTCGGGGCGACAGGCCGGGTGACGGGCCCCCATCTCCACTGGGTGGTGCGCTACGGCACCACGAGCGTGGACCCCCGGAGCGTGCTCCGAGCGCTGGGCACAGGTCGCTGAGGGCCCCCCTGGTCCGACGCGGTCACCCTCAGCGGCTCCAGGGCGGGACGACGCCGTTGACGCGGGCGTAGGCGATGGCCTGGCCCAGGTGCTCGTGCATGTGCGTGACCATCATGACCCACAGCGCCTGAACGGTCATGGACCCGCCGAAGACCTGCACCGTCTGGCCCAGGCGCTCCGCGGACGTGGCGCGGATCGCATCGGCAGCGTGATCGAAGGACGCGCTCAGGGCCGCCACCGCCTCCGCCTTGGTCATGGCGCGCGCTTCGAACGCCACCGACGTGCCATAGTCGTCGCCCCGGATGCCCGTGGCCTGGGGTGCCTCTCGTCCCGCGGCAGCGGCGAGGAGGTAGTTGTCGCTCGCCAGGTGCTTGTAGACCTCGACCACCGAGCGGACGCCCTCGGCCGGACGCCATTCGTACGTGCCCTCGGGCATGGCTTCGGCCAGCCCCACCATCTTCTCCTTCACCCCGGCGACGTCGCGGAGCAGGTCGGTGACGACCGTCGGCGGCTGTTGGGCGGCACCCGGTGCCGCCAGGGCGAGGGCGAGGGTGCCAACCAGGAACACGCGTCGGATGGCGGACATGGATGCCTCGTCGGTAGGAGCTACGGGATGGGGCGGGCGCTGCGTCAGGTGGGACAAGTACATCGCGGAGCGTCGAGGCGTCAATGAACCCGCTCAGGGCGGCCCCTTCCAACCCGCACGCCCCGTGGGCCCGTCCTACCCTCCATGAGCATTTCTACAATGCACAATCGCTCGCCGAGGGGGTCGTGATATCCCGCCCACCGCGACTCGCGGAGGCGATCCTCCGTCGGCTCCTCCCTCCGGACGAGCAAGGCGCCGTCCTCGGAGACCTCCGCGAGGAGTACGGCCGCTGGATCCTGCCGGCCCGCGGCCGGGTGTCGGCGGACGCATGGTACTGGAGACAGGTCCTCTCCTCCATCGCACCGACGCTGCGCCGGCGCCGCCTGCGCCTCGCAACGCACCCACGACCGTACGGGAAGAAGACCATGAACGTCCTCGAAACCGCGGCGGTCGAGTTGCGACACGCCTGGCGGACGATCGCCGCCCGACCGCTCCACACCGGTCTCTCCGTGGTCACGCTCGCCCTGGGAATCGGGGGGACCGCCGCCATCGCCAGCGTGGCGCAGCAGGCCCTCCTCGAACCGCTACCCTATCCACACGATCGCCAGCTCGTCTCCTTCTGGGATCGGGGGAGCTGGTCCGCGGCCGAGTTCACCGACCTGCGAGGTCGCTTCGACGGCTTCGACGACGTGGCCGCCTGGCGCGGGGAGGAGTCCACCCTCCGGTCCGGCGACGAGCCTGCGCGCGTCGTGACCACGGCCCGCGGCTCCAGCGAGCTCTTCGACGTCCTCGGCGTCTCCCCGGCCCGCGGGAGGATGTTCCGGGCCGGTGACGACGCGGCCGGTGCCGAGCCCATCGCGGTGGTCACCCACGGGTTCTGGGTCCGCGAGATGGGCGGAGCGCCGGACGTCCTCGGACAGCGCGTCGCGCTCGACGGGGTGTCGCGCACCATCGTGGGGGTCATGCCGGAAGGCTTCTACTTCCCCGATCCCTCGGTGGAGCTCTGGGTTCCCCTGGAGCTCGACCCGGGCGATCGGGCCGGCATGCTCGCGCTGGTGGGCCGCGTGTCGGGAAGTCGTGACCCGGAGACGATGGCACCGGAGCTCGCGCGCATCTCCGAGAAGCTGAGGGCCGCGTTCCAGTACCAGAACCCGGACTGGGACCGGACGCGGCGGGCCGCGCTCACACCTCTGCGGAGCGCGCTCCGCGGGGATGTCGGGCCCAGCATCCTTCTCGCAGGGGGCGCCATGATCCTCATCCTGCTGGTGGCGTGCGCCAACGTGGCCGCCCTCACGGCGGTGCGAACCTCCGGCCGCCTCCGGGAGCTGTCCATCCGGACGGCGCTGGGCGCGGGCCGTGGCGCGGTGGCGAGGCAGTTGATCCTGGAGTCGATGCTGGTCGCGACGTTGGGCGCGGCCGCCGGGGCGGCCTTGGCGGCGAGCGGCTTTTCTCTGCTCACCGCCTGGCTCCCGGTGCCCGCCGGGGCTCCGCCGGTGGCGGGTGTGGAGATCTTCGGCTTCGCGTTCCTCATCGCCTCGGCCGTTGGCCTCGGCGTGGGCGCAGTGCCGGCGACGTCGATCCTGCGGGGGAGGCTGGGACGCGCCCTCTCCACCGCCCGCGGAACCGGAACGGCCGGGCGCGGGAGGTTGGCCTCGGGCCTGGTGGTCGTGGAGGTCACGCTGGCGGTCTTCCTGGTCACGGGCGCCGGCCTCCTCATCAGAAGCGTCAGGGCCCTGGCCGCCATCGACACGGGCTTCGATGCATCCGGGGTGTTGGCCCTCGACGTCGTCATGGGTGCGGGCGAGATGGACATCTCCGAACGCAGGCGCGCCCTGGACGCCCTCGTGGAGCGGATCGAGGCCGTGCCGGGCGTCGCCTCGGTGGGGGCGATCCAGAAGCTCCCTCTGCGGGGGAACGGTTGGACCACGGGCTTCCGGGTCGAGGACCGCCCGGCGGAGCGGTTCACTTCGGCGTTCCGCGTCGTCACGCCGGGGTATCTCCAGGCCATGGGGATCCGCGTGGTCGAGGGACGGGCCACCGCACCCACCGACCTGCCCGAGTCCGCCCCGGTGGTGGTGGTGAACCAGACCCTGGCCCGGGACCTGTGGCCGGGGGAGTCGGCCGTCGGCAAGCGTGTCACGTCGGGGTTCGGATCGACGTGGGCTACGGTGGTGGGCGTCGTCGCGGACGTGCGCGTGTACGGTCTCACGGACGCGGGGGTGGGCGCCCGATATCAGCTCTACCGACAGGCGGGCGTCGTCCCCGAGGGAAACACGCTGGTGGTCCGTGCCGGCACCGACCGGGGCCGGATCGTCGAGGACGCGCGCGCCGCGATCCACGATGTCGATCCGCGCATCGCCATCGGACGCGTCGAGCGGATGGAGGCCGTCGCCCGGGACGCCCGCGGCCGGGTCGAGGATCTCGTGTTCCTGCTTTCGATCCTCGGTGCCCTGGCACTGACCCTTGGGAGCATCGGCGTGTATGGGGTGGTCTCCGACCATGTGCAGAGGCGGACCGGGGAATGGGGGGTGAGGATGGCATTGGGACAGCAGCCCACGCGCATGGTGGGCATGATCCTGGCGCGCGGACTCGGATTGGTGGGCCTGGGTGTAGTGGGTGGCGTCCTGCTCTCCCTACTGGGAGCAAGGAGCCTGGCGCCCCTGCTCTACCAGGTCGGGCCTCACGATCCGGTCGCGTTCGGCGCAGCAGCAGCAGTGCTGGCGGCGGCCGGCGCGATCTCCGCCTTCGTCCCGGCCGTGCGTGCCGGCCGGGTCGACCCCGTGGTTTCGCTGAGGGAAGAGTGAGCGCCACCGGCGGGGGAGGGCTCCTGGGCCCCCTCGAGGAGCTCGTGCTCCTGGCGCTGGCCCACTGCGGCCCGGACGCATACGGGATGAAGGTCAGGCGCGAGCTCCTCGAGCGGGCGGGGCACGACGTGTCCATCGGCGCCGTCTATTCGACCCTCGATCGCATGGAGGACAAGGGGCTGGTGACGTCGCGCCTGGCGGACCCGGATCCGCATCGGGGTGGCCATCCACGCCGCTACTTCGAGTTCACACCGGCCGGCAGAGAGGCCGTGTTCCTGGCCAGACGCCTGCGCGACGTTCTGTGGGAGGGACTGCCGGAGGAGGGCACGGCAGGATAGGTGCGGGACGGCCCCTGCCGCTCGGCGGGGCGCACGCCGGACCCGTCTCGTTGCGCCTCCGTCGTGGCCTTCGCCGGCAGCCCGTGGTAGACTGTTGCCTGCCCCGAGGGCACCTCCCCACCCCAGGACCCCATGCGCACGTACCCGCTCCTCACCGTCGCCCTGGCCACCGCCGTGGCGACCGCGACCGTCCACGTTCCCGTCGCCGCCCAGGACTCCAGCGCGGAATACACCGCACCGTATCAGCAGAAGGCGCTGGAGATCTTCCGGCACATCGTCGGCATCCGGAGCGCCGAGGGGCAGGGGAAGGTCCCCGAGGTGGCTCGCTACCTGGCCGACCAGTTCCGGCAAGGGGGCTTCCCGCCCGAGGACATCCACATCCTCCCCTTCACGAAGGGCAACGGCGAGGAGTCGGCCGGCCTGGTGGTGCGCTACCGCGGCGACGGCTCGTCGGGGAAGAAGCCCATCCTCCTCGTGGGTCACATGGACGTGGTGGACGCCCTCGCCAAGGACTGGGAGCGCGATCCGTTCACGCCGGTCGAGGAAGACGGATACTTCTTCGGGCGGGGAACGTCCGACAACAAGATGGGCGTCACCATGTTGACGACCACCTTCCTGCGCCTGAAGGCCGAGGGCTTCGTCCCCACGCGTGACCTCATCATCGCGTTCACCGGTGACGAAGAAACGGGCATGATCTCGGCACGGGAGATGGTGACCACGCATCGCGACCTGACCGATGCCGAGTTCGCCCTCAACTCCGATGGCGGCGGGGGAGCCATGGACCCCGAGGGGAAGCCCCTCCTGTACGTGGTCCAGGCCTCCGAGAAGACCTATGCGACCTTCGAGCTCACCGTCACCAACCCCGGCGGCCACAGCTCGACACCACGGGACGACAACGCCATCTACGAGCTGGCCACGGCGCTGAAGAACATCGAGGCGTATCGCTTTCCCGTGATGGTGAACGACGTCACACGCGCCTACTTCCGGGCGATGGCGAAGGTCAGGCCCGGCGAGGTCGGCAAGGCCATGACCGCCCTGGCCGACAATCCCGCGGATGAACATGCTGCGGAGGTGCTCTGGCACGAGCCCGAGGAGGTGGGCATCACGCGCACCACGTGCATCGCCACCATGCTCCGCGCCGGCCATGCGGAGAACGCCCTGCCCCAGTCCGCGACCGCCACGGTCAACTGCCGGATCTTCCCCGGGGTCTCGGTGGCCGACGTCCAGGCGACCCTCGACTCCGTGGCGGCGGTGCCGAAGCTACGGATCGAGGTCCTCGACGACCCCCAGGCCAGCCCGGCGTCGCCCGTCCGGACGGACATCATGCAGGCCGTGGCCGCGGCGGTGCAGACGCGCGTTCCCGGCATCGACGTGATCCCGGCCCAAGCCTCCTACGGGACCGACGGCAAGGAGTACCGGGCCGCGGGGATACCCACGTATGGCGTGGCGGGGATGTTCATGCGGGACAAGGACCAGTTCGCCCACGGGCTGAACGAGCGGGTCGAGGTCCGGAACTTCTACGCCGGCCTGGAGCACTGGAAGATCCTCGTCACCCGGCTGGCGGGAAGGCCCGCGACCTAGAGCCTGGACACGTCGATCTTGAACAGTTCGGCCGCGGTCTTCCAGGCGATGTTCTCCCGGGCGCCCTCGGGGAATTCCAATCCCTGCAGGAACTTCACGTAGGGCGCCATCTCGACCAGGGGCCAGTCGCTGCCGTACATGATCTGACGACCGGGGTCTCCCATGTATGCGATCATGTCCCTGACCCGGGTCACGAGGTAGCGCTCGAACTCGTAGTCGAAATTCCCGAGCGTGAGTCCCGAGATGTCCGCGAAGACGTTGTCGTTCTTGTACAGCACCTCGGCGGTGTCCTGGAACCAGGGGTTCCCGAGGTGGCAGATGACGAAACGCACCTCCGGATAGTCGACCGCGACGTCGTCCACGAGCAGCGGGTGGGCCTGTCTGACCTTGGCACCCTTGGCGTAGGTGTCACCGCAGTGGATCATCACCGGGACGCCATGCTTCTCGGCGATCCTGAAGACCGCCTCCAGGGAGGGGTCGTCGATGGAGTACAGGTCGTATCCGGGGTAGAGCTTGATGCCCTTCACCAACCCGTCCCGGATGCGTTCTTCCATGTGGAAGAGGTCCGTGCGGGCCTTGCTGCGCCATCGGAGCCCTTCGATCACGGTCGTTCTCGGGTCCTCGGCGAGGATCTCCAGGATGTGCTCCACCGAGGGTCGATCCACGTCCACCTTGTACGAGGTGAGGACCACGGCATGGTCCACCCCGTTGGCGGCCATGGCGTCCCATAGCCTCTCGACGTTCTCTTCGGTGGGCCGGCGGCTATCGCCACTCTTGGTGTAGTAGTTGTTCAGGTGGACGTGGCAGTCGATGAGCATCGTCGCCGTCCTTGGAGAAGCGAGACCAACCCATGAGTGACAAACAGGCCGGCGCGGGGGCGGATCCCAAGCTACGTCTCGAGGACTTCGAGAAGAAGATCAAGCTCCGGCGGCTCACGCTGGCGGACTACGAAGATCTCGTGGCCATGCAGCAGCGGTGTTTCCCGGGGATGGTCCCGTGGGGACGCGACCAGATCGAAAGCCAACTGGCGATGTTCCCCGAGGGCCAGCTGTGCATCGAGTACGAGCGACGCCTGGTCGCTTCGTCCAATTCCCTCGTGGTGGACGCCGATCGGTACGAGGAGTGGCACGACTGGAAGCTGGTCGCGGACGCGGGATACATCCGCAACCACACCTACGACGGCGACACCCTCTATGGCATCGAGATCATGGTAGACCCGGAGTACCGGGGCATCCACCTGGCCCGCCGGCTCTACGACGCCCGCAAGGAACTGTGCCGGCAGTTGAACCTGGCCCGCATCGTCATCGGAGGTCGGATCCCCGGTTTCGGCGGCCAACCCGAGGACATGACGGCCCGCGCCTACGTGGAGAAGGTGATCGAGCGCGGCCTATACGATCCCGTCCTCACCACCCAGGTGGCCAACGGCTTCGTGCTCCGCGAGCTGATCCCCGACTACTTCCCCTCCGACAAGGCATCGCGGGGGTACGCGACCCACCTGGAATGGACCAACCTCGACTACGTCCGGGACCCGCAGAAACGGTGGCATCGGGTCTCGGTGGTGCGGCTGTGCGCCGTCCAGTACCAACTCCGTCCCATCGCCAGCTGGGAGGAGTTCTGCACCCAGTGCTCCTACTTCATGGACGCCGCGGCGGACAACAGGGCGGACTTCGTGCTCTTCCCCGAGCTCATCACCATGCAGCTCCTGGGACTCCACACCGAGCGACGGCCCGCGGACGCGGTTCGGAAGCTGGCCGGGCGGACTCCGGAGTATCTGGACTTCTTCACCCGCGCGGCGGTCAAGTACAACATCAACGTCATCGGCGGAACGCAGTTCACGTTGGAGGGCGGCCGCCTTTTCAACGTGGCGTATCTCTTCCGCAGGGACGGCACCATCGAGCGGCAACCCAAGCTCCACGTGACCGCCGACGAGCAGCGATGGTGGGGTCTGGAGGCCGGCGACGAGTTCCAGGTCTTCGAAACGGATCGGGGCAGGATCGCGATCCTGCCGTCGTACGACGTGAGCTTCCCGGAGCTCTCCCGCATCGCCGCGGCTCGCGGGGCGCAGATCCTCTTCGTGCCCTTCAGCGCCGACGACCGCACGAGCTACCTGCGGACCCGCTACTGCGCGGTTGCGAGGGCGGTGGAGAACGACGCCTTCGTGGTCCTCTCGGGGTGCACGGGCAACCTGCCCTTCGTCGCCAACGCGGACGTGCACTACGCCCAGTCCGGCATCTTCACGCCCCTGGATTTCTCGTTCGCCAGGGACGGGATCGCCGCGGAGTGCACGCCCAACATCGAGACGCTGGTCATGGCGGACGTGGACCTGGAGCTCCTCAGGCGCCATCGGTATTCGGGAACCGTCCAGCCGTGGAACGACCGCAGGGACGATCTCTACGGCGTGGCCTGGGAGGCAGGGGGGCACGCGCCGGAGCGGATCTGAAGGCGAGCGCGCCCCGAACCGATCCGCATCAGGTCCGGGCGTGCTCGTCGGTGGAGCGCAGGGCCGCCTGTGCCGCGGCCAGGCGCGCGATCGGAACCCGGAACGGAGAACAGCTCACGTAGTCGAGTCCCGCGGACTGGAAGAAGGCGATCGACTGCGGATCGCCACCGTGCTCGCCGCAGATGCCCACGACGATCTCCGGCCTCGCCTTCCGCCCGTTCTCCACGGCCATCCGCACGAGCTGCCCCACCCCGTCCACATCGATGACGGCGAAGGGGTTCTCGGGCAGGATCTTCTCCTCCAGGTAGAATTGGAGGAACTTCGCTTCCGCGTCGTCTCGTGAGAAGCCGAACGTGGTCTGGGTCAAGTCGTTGGTGCCGAACGAGAAGAACTCGGCTTCAGAAGCGATGGCGCCCGCGGTGAGGGCCGCGCGCGGGATCTCGATCATCGTTCCGATCTTGTGCGGGATGGTCACGCCCGTTTCGGCCTCCACCGCCCGCGCCGTCTCCTCCACCAACCGTCGCACGCGGGCGAGCTCTTCCACGTGACCGACGAGTGGGATCATGACTTCCGGATGAACGTCGACCCCGCGCTGGAGGAGCTTCGCTGCGCTCCGGAACACCGCCCGGGCCTGCATACGGTAGATCGCCGGCATGGTGATTCCGATGCGGACCCCCCTGTGCCCGAGCATCGGGTTGGATTCCCCGAGGGACCGCACCTTCCCGAGGAGATGCTCCGCGTCGGACAACTCCGTCCCCGCGTCCCCCTGCGCCCGCAGCTCCGCGACCCGGGCCTCGATCTCCCGCGTGTCGGGCAGGAACTCGTGCAAGGGGGGGTCGAGGAGTCGGATGGTCACCGGGTAGCCCGCCATCGCCTCCAGGATGCCCTCGAAGTCCTCCTCCTGCATCGGCTGGAGCTCCCGGAGTGCCGCGATCCGCTCGGACTCGGAATCGGCCAGGATCATGCGCCGCACCACCGGGAGCCGGTCCTGAGCCATGAACATGTGCTCGGTGCGGCAAAGCCCGATCCCTTCGGCGCCCAGCTCCCTCGAGCGGCGTGCGTCCTCCGGGGTGTCCGCGTTCGCGTGCACGCCCATCGTCCGAAATCCGTCGGCCCACGTCATGAGCGTCAGGAACTCCGGCAACATCTCCGGCTCGATGGTGGGTACCTCCCCGGCGTAGATCTCCCCCAGCGCACCGTCGAACGTGACGATGTCTCCCTCCCGCACCACGTGGTCACCGGCCTGGAAGGTCCGGGCCTTCACGTCGATGGCCAGTCCTTCGCAGCCTACGATGCACGGCTTGCCCATCCCTCGCGCGACGATCGCGGCGTGGCACGTCATGCCACCCCGGCTCGTGACCACGCCCTGCGCCTTGACGATGCCATGGATGTCGTCGGGCGTGGTCTGACGCCGTACGAGGATGACACTCCTCCCCTCGCCTCCCAGGCGCGCGGCGGTATCGGCATCGAAGACGACCTCACCCGTGGCGGCCCCGGGTGAGGCCGGGAGTCCCTTGGCGAGGAGGGTCTTGGGGGCATTCCGGTCGACGTTGCGATGCAGCAGGCGCTCGACGTCCTGGGCGTCGACGCGCAGGACCGCTTCCTCACGCGTGATGACGCCCTCTCCCGCCATGTCGTGGGCCACCCGCACGGACGCCCGCGCGCCGCGCTTGCCTCCCCGTGTCTGGAGCAGGAACAGCTCGCCTTCCTGAACCGTGAACTCGATATCCTGCATGTCTCCGTAGTGCCGCTCGAGGCGCTCGCAGGTGTCCACGAGTTGCTGGTAGATCTCCGGTTGCCGGTCCTCGAGCGCGTCGACGGGGAGGGGTGTTCGAATGCCCGCCACGACGTCCTCTCCCTGGGCGTTGGAGAGATACTCGCCGTACAGTGCCCGCTCCCCCGTGTTGGGGTTACGGGTGAATACGACGCCCGTGCCGGACGTGGGCCCGCGGTTCCCGAACACCATGGCCTGCACGGTCACCGCGGTTCCGATGCTGTCGGGGATCCTGTTGATGCGCCGGTAGACGACGGCCCGCTCGTTGTCCCAGGAGTCGAACACGGCACCGACGGCACGCATCAACTGCTCGCCGGGATCCTGCGGAAACGCGGCGGACGACAGGCGTTGGACGACATCCTCGTAGTCGTGAACCACGTCTTGCAGGGCGGCCACGTCGAGGTCCGTGTCGAGCCGTGCCCGATGTCGGTGCTTGTGCTTCTCGAGGACCTCTTCGAACTCGTCGTGGGAGATTCCGAGCACGACGTTGCCGAACATCTGGATGAAGCGCCTGATAGGAGTCGTAGGCGAAACGTGGATCCCCGGTGGTGGCCGCCAGTCCCTGCACCGACGCATCGTTCAGGCCCAGGTTGAGGACGGTGTCCATCATGCCCGGCATGGAGACGGCCGCCCCCGAGCGCACGGACACGAGCAGGGGATCGCTGTCGTCCCCGAGCCGTCTTCCCATCTTCCTGCTCGAGGTGGGCCACCGCCTCCCCGATCGGATCGCGCAGGCGCTCCAGGAAGGGCGCTCCCTCCCTCGTGTATTCGACGCACGCGGTCGTGGTGATCGTGAACCCTGGCGGCACAGGGAGATCGATGGAGGTCATCTCGGCGAGCGCCGATCCCTTCCCGCCCAGGATCTCGCGCATGTCGCCCCGACCCTCCTCGAACGTGTAGATCCACCTTCGGTCGTCCATCACGACCCTCCCTTGAGGTGCAGGAGCTCGATGACCTCCCGGGCGGACTCCTCCACGGCCTTGTACGACACGTCGATCACCGGGCAACCGAGGCGTTGGAACACCCGGTTGGCGAATCGCAGCTCCTCGGCGATCCGGGACGCTTCGGCGTAGCTCGAATCCGGGTCGAGGTCGAGCGCACGCACGCGTTCCAGGCGGATTCGCTTCAGCTTCTCCGCCCGGGCCGTGAATCCGATGACGCGACCCGCCGGAACCTGCTCGAGCTCCTCCGGCGGCTCCAGCTCCGGGACGAGCGGCACGTTCGCCACCTTGTATCCCTTCTGCGCAAGATACATCGAGACGGGCGTCTTCGAGCTGCGCGAGACGCCGACGAGAACGACATCGGCGATGGCCATGCCGGAGGGGTTCTTCCCGTCGTCGTACTTGACGGCGAATTCGACCGCCTCCACGCGGCGGAAGTACTCGGCATCGAGCTTGTGGCTGAGCCCTGGCGTCAGGCGCGGCGGCCCGGGCGCAACCCGGCTGAACGCATCGAGTACCGGGCCGAGGACGTCCACGGTCGCCAGGTCGAGACGCTCGGCCTCGACCCGGACGAAGGAGCGGAGTTCCGGGTCGACGAGGGTGAAGACCATGACCCCGTTGCGCGCCTTCGCGTCGTTCAGGGCCTGCAGCACCGCGGCCCGATCGTTTGCGTAGGCTACCCGGACGAACTCGACGTTGCCGTCGGCGAACTGGCTCACCCCTGCCCGGGCTACGGCTTCGGCGGTCTCGCCGAGGGCGTCGGACACCACATAGACCACCAAAGGCGCGCCTCTGAGGTTGGGCCCCGAGAGCCAGCGGGTGGGGGATCCCGGAATGAGCGGCAGGCAAGACAATCTAAGGCAACG
>CAWGKG010000018.1:455000-593822 GCA_963823035.1 uncultured Gemmatimonadales bacterium | reverse complement strand
CCTGTCGCTGACCGAAGATCAAATGAGCAAGTCGGATCTGGACGTGCCATTCCACGAGGGCGCACTGAGATACTTCTCCGAAGTTGACCTCCCGTGATGCAAGGACATCTGGCTCGCCGTGGCCCATCCGGAAATCATCAGGCGTCCAACCGGGACAGACGCCATGGGCCAGGAGGATGTCTGTATCCAGAGACGAGGTCGCGATCAGGAAGGAACGACACAGAATGATCAGGATTGCTTTCAGGCGGGCTCTCTGGGGATCTGCCCCCGTCCTGGCGCTTCCTGCGTCGCAGTTGAAACGGCGCAAACCAGCCATCTTGGCGTCTATCCTTAGCGCGATAGAAAATCCCTATCCGTTGCGGGCTGCGGACACATCAAGTCCGCGCGACACCTTTCGAACCGACCTTCTCGACATCACCACAGCCATTGACGACTGGCAAAACGACAAGCCGCCACTCCGGCATCGAAGGTTGCCGTTGCGTGCCGCCGATACCTTCGACTTCAGCGAGATCTCACAGACGTCGATCGATCCACGACCATCACCACCAAGATGCTTTTGCTCAAGGAAATCCTCGACAGAGTGTCGCTTCCGCCGTTTTCAGCCATTCCGGACGATGAGCAGGTTGCGCAAGAGGGCATCATGCGCTGCACCGTTCCCAATACGAAGATCGAGATCGCCCAGATCAAGGAGGGCCCAGACGCGGGCGAGTTCCTGTTCACAAAGGAAACGGTCGAAAATCTCAATGATTACTATTCATTGGCGCGGGATCTTCCATACAAATCTGGCGCAAGCGTAGGTATTACAACGAATACATCTCTACGCCAGGGCCTTGGATTTCAAAGGATTTTGACAGGTTGCCTGGCTGGGCGCAAATGGCGGTTTGGGGCCAAGGCATCTGGCAATGGATTTCCGGGGTCCTGCTGCTTGTCATTGGCAGGGGCCGTGATCTGGGTCGCCGATCGCTTGGGAGTGTGGTGGGGCAAAGAACAACGCTCGATCCGGCCATCCTTACGGATTGGCGTGCCGCTGGCGCTTCTATTGGCTGTCTGGATCGCCTAAGCCTGGTGAAGAGCATTTCCACCAACGCGATTGGCCTGTATGAAATTTCCACTCGCGACCGTGTCCTACATTGCACTGGCGGTGCAGGTGGGTGGCCTCGCCTGGTTTGTCCTGGTGGTTTCCTCTCGCCTCGCCGACGGTTTCGCGTTCAGGCAGGAAGGATCAACCGACACGCGCGGGCTGGACGTCGCGCTGTTGCGGATCCTTTTCCGTTTGATCAGCATCGTCATTCTCGTCTACCTCGGTATCTACGCCGCGGGCGCCGTCGGCATCCCTATTGCCCCGTTGGTGGCTGGCCTCGGGGTTGGCGGTCTCGCCATTCGCCCTTGCCATCCGGCCGACCCTGGAGAACGTTATCGGTGGCTTGACCCTATTCGCAGACACCGCCGGTGCGGGTAGGTGACTTTTGCCGCGACCGGCGACCAAATCTGGCACTGTCGAGCAGATCGGTTTGCGGTCGACAAGGGTTCGCTCGCTGGAGCGGACGATCGTTACGATTCCAAATGCCGAATTTTCGCAGATGCAACTCGACAATTTTCGCGCCACGCGATCAGCGTTTGTTCAGGACGGTGCTGGGCCTGCGCCTACGAAACCACACCTGATCAACTCCGTCATGTTCTGGAGGAGCTACGCAAGCTGCTCGCCAATCATCCTCGGGTAATGGAAGATCCGGCGCGGGTGCGGTTCGTCGGTTTCGGCGCCTATTCCCTAGACCTCGAGATTTTCGCCTACTTGCTATGTCCGCGATCAGGACACCTTTCTCGCCATACAAGAGGACATCCTTCTGCGTATCGCCGACATCGTGAAGGCGTGCGGTGCCGATTTCGCGTTCCCCTCGCAGACGACGTACCTGGAGATGAGCGGGGGCGAAAACTCAGCCGATGCAGAACATGAAGAGCGGCGCTCGAGCGAGGGAGAGCCAGCTTGACCCTTGCAGGCACAGTCCAAAGGATCGATTGGAGATCAACCGAAGTAGATGTCGATGATGGGTCGCTAACGGTGGATGCAAGAGAAGTGGTATTCCACAGTTCCCAGCCCTCCAGCGCACAGTGTGCCGTCGCAGTGAGATCAGATGTCCGGGACCGAAGCGGCCACCTGGATACCGCGGGCCGCAAACGTCCGGTTCTGAGGCTGCGCCGTGGCTCGCCAGGAGTTGCCGCATGATGCCGCAGGCGCGAAATCTACAGCGAAAGGGAGTTCCGGCAACGGGCTCGATTCGGCCGATCGCCGCACCGGTCGCAAACGGCCGTTCAGCCAACACTCTCGAAGTGGACCGCCTGCTGCTCCCACTCCATTGGAAACGGTTCTAGCACCCGCGCCAGCGTCACCTCCGGCCCTTGCTTCCCGTCCAGGATCGCCTCGACGATGTCTGGCGCGAGCAGTGTCAGGCGCAGGACGCGCGTCATGTAGGAGGGCGCGATCCCCTCTCGCTCGGCCAGTTCGGCGATGGTGGCGAACTCGCCCGACTCCAGCATCCTCTTCCAGCGGAAGGCGCGGGCCAGCGCCTTGACCAGCGTGTTGTCGGTCGCCGCGAGGGCGTGGCGCCGGCCGGCATCTGCATTTCCCCGCCCGCCGCGCTTCACGACGCGGAACGGGACGTGGAGCGTCACGGTCTCGGGGACGGGAAAGCTGGAGGACATCTCAGAGCCCTGCCTCTATGCGATTGATGACCGCCGCCGAATCCTCGGGTGAAAGGCACCGGATCGGCCCGGCGAGGCTCGGGAAACCGTCGTGGAACAGGCCCAGCAGCCATGGCTGCGTGATGGAAGGATACTGCACGCAGAGAGCGGATTCCCACCGATCATGTGGCGCGCCGCGTATGTGACGCTATTCATCCGCCTGTCGCAGCCAGATGGCTTCGGCGACATGGTTCTCTTCGACCCCCTCCGCATGGTGGACCTGGTCGTCTTCTGGCCAAAGGCGATGCCCAGGCCTGCCAGCCTGGCGGCTTCGGCAAGGCCCAGATCGTGATGATGGCGGATCTCAGACCACCCTTTGCGAGTGCCATGTAACGTTGCGCGGAACGCTCCGGAATTCCTGTTCCTGCGAGCCAGATCTTCCATTCTCCATGCCTGACGAGGGATTTCGCTTCGACCAACGCGGCACTGGCGGCAACGCCTTCTCGGCCGCGGCCTTCTCGTGTGCGCCGATGGCGGTGTGGGCCGCCCGTGCGGCTTGCTCCAGATGCGGAAGTTGATCGCTCATGCTGCAGTCCTTTCTGATGAGATTTCCTGTGCGAGCTCGCAATCCATCGAGCCGCAACCGCACGTTCAGGCCGTCGGTGCCGATGTCTACGCGCTCGACCAGCAGCGCCACGATGCGCGCCTGCTCGGCGGGGAACAGTTCGTCCCACAGCGGGTCGAGCTGCTGCAGGGCCGCGCGGGCGTCGGCCTCGGTGATTTCGCCGTCCTGTGCCCGCGCCGCCTTCCATGTCCCCGCCACGATCTCGGGCTGGCGGAACACGGCGCGGAGCTGGTCGATCACGGCGGCCTCGATCTCGCCCGCGGGCACGCGGCCGACCGGGCAAGATCCTGCACCATGCTTCAGCACGGTCTGGCTGACATAGTATCGGTAGAGCCTGCCGCCCTTGCGGGTATGCGTCGGCGAGAACGCGGCGCCATCGGGGCCGAACAGCAGCCCCTTCAGCAGCGCGGGCGTATCGGCGCGGGTGCGCGCGGCGCGCTTTCGGGGGCTCTCCTGCAGGATGGCGTGGACTCGGTCCCACGTCTCGCGGTCGATGATGGCGTCGTGCTCGCCGGGATAGCCGTCGCCCTTGTGGACCGCCTCGCCGATGTAGGCGCGGTTGTTGAGCATCCGGTAGAGGTACTTCTTGTCGATCCGGTTGCCGCGCGGCGTCCGGATGCCGCGCTTCGCCGACCTCCCGCGCCAGTTCCGTTCACGACCCGATCTCGAGGAAGCGGGCGAAGATCCAGCGGACATGCGCGGCGTCTTCCTCGTCGACCACCAGCTTCCGGTTCTCGACGTCGTAGCCGAAGGGCGGCACCCCGCCCATCCACATGCCCTTCATCCGGCTGGCGGCGACCTTGTCGCGGATGCGCTCGGCCGTCACCTCGCGCTCGAACTGGGCGAAGGAGAGCAGGATGTTCAGCGTCAGCCGCCCCATCGACGTGGTGGTGTTGAAGGACTGCGTCACCGAGACGAAGGTCACGCCGTTCCGGTCGAACACCTCGACCAGCTTGGCGAAATCCGCCAGCGAGCGGCAGAGGCGGTCGATCTTGTAGACCACGACCACGTCGACCAGCCCGTCCTCGATGTCCTCCAGCAGACGCTGCAGGCCGGGGCGCTCCAGCGTGCCGCCGGAGATGCCGCCGTCGTCATACTGATCGCGGACCAGCACCCAGCCCTCGGACCGCTGGCTGGCGATGTAGGCCTCGCAGGCCTCGCGCTGGGCGTGGAGCGAGTTGAACTCCTGCTCCAGCCCTTCCTCGGAGGATTTCCGGGTGTAGACGGCGCAGCGGAGCTTGCGGACGACCTTCGATTTTTCCGGCGGCTTCGTCATGTCCGCCCCCTGTGGTTCTTGAGCCCGAAGAACACCCAGCCGTTCCAGCGCGTGCCGGTGATGGCGCGGGCGATGGCCGACAGCGACTTGTACGGCCGCCCCTGCCATTCGAAGCCGTCGGCGGTGACGGTGACGACCTGCTCGACGCCCTGCCATTCGCGCAGCAGCCGCGTGCCGGTGATCGGGCGGTCGCGGTCGGCGCGGATGCTGCGCTTCTTCTTGTCGCCGCCGTCCAGCTCCTCGCCCAGCCGCTCCAGCCGCCGGATCGTCTCCGGCTTCAGCCCGCCATAGGCCAGTTCCTGGATGCGGTAGGCCAGCCGGCTTTCAAGGTAGCGGCGGTTGAACGGCGGCGGCTCGCTGTCGAACAGGTCGCGCCACTGCTCCTTCAGGTCGGGCGTCGGCGTGGTCTTGAGCGCGGCAAGGCGCGCGGGAATGGGATCGGGCTTGTTCATGCGTTTCTCCGGTGTGTTGGAGTTGCATGACGGCATTGGTCGGGCGGATAGTGTAGGCAACTTTCTCCAGTATCGTCAGATACTTCGCCCCCCTCCCGCATCCGCAACCGAACCAGCCCGAGCGCCAGCAGGCCGCACAGCTCGGTGCGGCGCTCGGCGGGCGTCATCGCCGAAGGGGCGAGTGGGTTGGGGCGACGAATGGGACCGGGATCGAACATCATGATCCATCGGTGCCGGATTGCGCCGATGACCGCGACCTCGGAACGGGTCACCCCGTGCCCGTCCGGAAAGGGTGAACCCCTTCGGTGTTGCAACACCGTGGTGGGTTGAGGGGTCAGGGCGTTCCCATTATGTTCGACCTGTCCCCAATCGATTCACGAGGCCGCCCATGTCGCTGCAGACGCTCGACCGTACCCAATGGAGTTATGCAGAGGCGCTGGCCCATGTGCAGAACGTGACGGTCGCGCGGCGCGCGGTGGAAGCGGCGAAGCTGCCGCCCAAACCGGTGCCGGCATACCAGACCTGGAACCCGCCGCAGGACCCGACGATCGCGTGGAAGGCGGAGGCGGAGACCGAGTTGCTCGTCGCGCTGCGAGACGGGGATCTTCTGGCGCAGGGCCGATACACCGAGGAGCGGACGCATGGCTGGGGCAACGGCGGCAGTAGTAGCGGTTTCGGTCTGCATTCGGGCTACCACACCAGCATCCGCCCGGAGCAGTGGCGCGAGGGCAAATACTCATTCGGGCGCCTTACCGCGCGGGATTGGGAATTCATCGACATCCGCGTGGCGCGTTTCCTCGTGAAGGCGATCTGGCCGGATTACGTGCCCGCGGTCCGTCCCGCGACTGGCACGGACACGGTGCCCTACACGACGCCCTATCTCGAGCTGATGCAGGCGGCGATTGCGAAGTTCGGAATCACGCCCGAGGACCAGGGCAAGAAGGACTGCCTCGTCGACTGGTTCCTCGAACAGCAGATCGAGGGCGAGCCGGTGTCGAACAAGCTGGCCGATGCCATGGCCACGCTGATCCGGTTGCCCTCGGCGCAGCGCGGTGGTGCCAAGCGGGTGCTGGGGCCCGATCTGCGCCAGACCGGATAGGATCGGCGAGGGCGCCGGCAAACGCGTTGACGAGGACAACGCGATTATGACGGAGGCTGACTTGGGCCCGTCCCGTTAGCCTCGCCCTCAATACGGCTGGTATAGATGCGGCCCCCGGACGCTGGGCGTCTCGATGACGGGGTGAACCGTTCACCCCGTTCGCGCGGACGAGGGGTCACCCCACTGATCGGCCGCGGCCGCTGAGAGCGCTCCACAGGGGTTCTTGGGCCCGTTGGGGTCCACCCATGATCTGACTTTATTTCAATGCCTTGCCGGAAGGGGTCACCCCTTTCCGCTGAGGCGTCGTGTGGCCGGGCGGACCGGTTCCGACGTCGCGAGGGCGGTCTGAAGCGCGGCAGAACCGGGGGCAACGACGCCCTCACCCCGGTTCCGCAACGCCCGTGTCCGCCTGCCTCCGCCACCCCCTGCGCATCGCTGCCGCGGCCCCCCGGCCGACCGGTCGGGCATGCGCCCATTCCGCGGGGACGGCGATGAGCGGGCGGGACTGGCGGGCCTTCGATGCCGAGCTGCGCGCCCGCGTGCCGGAGCTCGCGGTGGAGCTTCTGGGCAAGCCGACCTTCCGCGCGGGCCAGGAATGGCGCTGGGGCCGCAAGGGCAGCCTCTCGGTCGTGATCGGCGGCGCCAAGGCGGGCATGTGGTTCGACCATGAGGCCGGCGACGGCGGCGGCTTCGTCGATCTGGTTGGCCGGGATCTCGGTCTGTCCCGCGGCGACGCGCTGGACTGGACGGCCGATCGTATCGGCATGGGCGACGCCATCGGCCGACCCGGCCGCGCCCGGCACCACCGATCCTGTCGACGACCACGCCGGTTTCATCGCAGGCCCAACCTGGCGCGGAAACGTCGCCTCAGACCCGCTCACCGACGAGGCGGACCCGGCCGTCGCCCCGTGCAGAGGAAGCCGCAGCTCGCGCCGAGCGGATCTGGACCAGCGCGCGTCCCGCCCCGAAGGACCATCCCTATCTCGCCGCCAAGCAGGCAGAGCCGCTCGCCCTGCGCATGGACGCGAGCCGCCGGCTCGTCGTGCCGCTGCAAGACATCGACGGCCGGATCCACAGTCTCGAGACCATCGCGGCCGACGGGGCCAAGCGATACCTGGCCGGTGGGGCCAAGAAGGGGCACTTCGCGGTGGTGGGCGCGGAGCCCGGGCCGCTCGCGGAGCCCAACGGCCCCGTCCTGATCTGCGAGGGTTGGGCGACCGGCGCCAGCCTGCACATGGCGACCGGCCACCGGGTCGTCGCGGCGATGGACGCGGGCAACCTGATGCCCGTCGCCGAGGCGCTGCGGGCGCGCTTCCCGGCGGCCGACATCGTCCTCGTTGCCGACAACGATGAGAAGCCCGACCGAGACAGCAATCCCGGCGTCGAGGCGGCGCGGAAGGTCGCGCTCGCGGTCGATGGCCGTCTGGCCGTACCCAACAGCCTGGGCGATGCAAACGACCTCTTCTGCTCCGAGGGGCCGGAGGCCGTTGCCGCGCTCGTCGCCGGCGCGGCCCGGATCCGCCGCCACCGCCGACATATCCGGCACCAGTCCTCACGCCAGACGAGGCCCGCGCCAGCCTCGCCGAGGCCATCGACCAGTTCATGGCCGCGATCCCGGACTACTGGGCTGCCGTCGAGGCGGCGCAGGAGGAGGCCGAGAATAGCGACGCAGAACGCGACCCGCTGGATTTCAACATCGTGGCACGGGCGGCGCTGCCGCCGCTTCTCGGCCTGCCGGTCGACGTGGGCCTCGGCAAGACCTCGAGCGCGCGCACCGCCATTGCCGAACTGATCGCCGGGGGCGGGATCGGCAACCGCAAGGTCGTCTACGCCGCGCCCATTTTTTATCCCTATCTCATCGCCAAACAGGCCGCGCCGCTCGCCCTGCGCATGGACGCGGGCCGCCAGCTCGTCGTGCCGCTGCAGGACATCGACGGCCGGATCCACAGTCTCGAGTCCATCGCGCCGGACGGTGCCAAGCGCTTCCTCGCCGGTGGGGCCAAGAAGGGGCACTTCGCGGTGGTGGGCGCGGAGCCCGGGCCGCTCGCGAAGCCCGACGGCCCCGTCCTGATCTGCGAGGGCTGGGCCACCGGCGCGAGCCTGCACATCGCCACCGGTCATACCGGTCATCGCGGCGATGGACGCCGGCAACCTGATGCCGGTGGCCGAGGCGCTGCGGGCGCGGCTTCCCGGCGGCCGACCTCGTCCTCGTCGCCGACAACGACGCGAAGCCCGACCGCGACAGCAATCCCGGTGTCGAGGCGGCCCGCAAGGTCGCGCTCGCCGTCGACGGCCGTCTCGCCGTGCCGGAGAGCCCCGGCGATGCCAACGACCTTTCTGCGCCGAGGGGCCGGACGCCGTCGCCGCGCTGGTGGCCGGTGCCGCCCGGATCCCGCCGCCGCCGCCGACCTATCCCGCGCCGGTCCTCACGCCCGACGAGGCCCGCGCCAGCCTTGCCGAGGCCATCGCCGGCTTCATGGCCGCGATCCCGGACTACTGGGCCGCCGTCGAGGCGGCGCAGGAGGAGGCCGAAGAACACCGACGCCAATCGCGATCCGCTGGATTTCAACATCGTGGCGCGGGCGGCGCTGCCGCCGCTTCTCGGCCTGCCGGTCGATGTCGGCCTCGGCAAGACCTCGAGCGCGCGCGCCGCCATCGCCGAGCTGATCGGCTCGGGCGGGCTCGGCACGCGCAAGGTCGTCTACGCCGTCCCGCGCCACGATCTCGGCGCCGAGCAGGTCGCTGCCTTCGAGGCGCTCGGCCTCAGCGCCATGCTCTGGAAGGGCCGCACCGCGCCCGATCCCACCGCCGACAACCCCGACCAGCTCATGTGCCTCGACACGGAGGCCACCTTCGACGCGCTCGAGATCGAGCACCCGGTCGAGCAGAGCTGCTGCAAGGTCAAGAACGGGGCGGAACTGCTGCTCTGCCCCTGGTTCCACGACTGCGGCTACCAGCGCCAGAAGCCGCTGGCGCAGGCGGCGCAGGTCATCGTCTGCGCCCATGACAGCCTCTTCCACATGAAGCCGCGAGGCCATCGGCGAGGTCGGGCTCCTCGTCATCGACGAGGCCTTCTGGCAGTCGGGCCTGCGCGGTCTCGACGGCAAGGCGACGCTGACGCAGGACGGGCTCGAGCCCGGCCGCACCTCGCTCACCTGCTACACCGGCAAGGGCAAGATGGATGTCGGCGCCACGGCCGACCTGATCGCCGCCCGCGAGCGGCTCTGCAAGGCGCTGCGGGTCACGGAGCCCGGCCCGCTGCGCCGTCGGCGCTGCTGGAGGCCGTCGGTCTCACGCCGGACGACTGCCGCCACGCCGCGACGCTCGAACGCCGCCGCATGCGCGATGCCGGGCCTCCGCCCCGGCATGTCGCCGGTCGAGCGGCGCAAGCGCATCGAGGCGGTGCTGCCGCCGCGCGGGCGAGCCATGGGCGCCGCCCGGGCGCTGCGCCACGCTCTGGCTGATCCTCGCCGAGGCGCTGGAGAACGGCCACGATGCCGCCGGCGCCGAGCTCGTCCACGAGATGACCGAGGCCGGCTCCGTCCGCGCGCTGCGCCTGCGCTGGCGCAGCCGCATGCGGACCGGCTGGGCCGCCCAGGCGCCGATCCTGCATCTCGACGCGACGATGCGGCCGGAACTCGTCCAGACCTACCTGCCGCGGATCGACATCGGCGCGACCCGTCGCCGCGCGCCAGCCCCATGTCCGCGTCCGCCAGGTCACCGGCAGCCCGACCTCGGCGCCGCGCGCTGACGCCGCCGACCGACGCGCCCGAGCGGGACCGCAAGGCCGCCGCGCACCCGTCTGCGCGACCTCCGGGCCTGGATCGACCTCCGCGCCCGCGCAGTGCCGTCGCCCCGGCCAGGCCATCGACCTGCTGGTCGTCGGGCCAGAAGGCCGCCATCGATGCGCTCCGGTCGGCCGGCCTGCCGCCGCGGGTCGAGGCGGTGCATTTCAACGCGCTGAGCGGGCTCGACCGCTGGGGCGGGATCGGCGGCATGGTCGTGCTCGGCCGCACGCTGCCGGCGCCGCGCACCGTCGAGACGCTCGCCACGGCGCTGACCGGCCGCGTGCCCGCGCCGAACCGCGGAGGACGCGGGCTGGTGGTATCCGCATGGTCGAGCGCCGCATCCGGCTCGCGGGCGACCGGACGCGCGCCGTCGCGATGCGAGGAGCACGCCGATCCCGATCGCCGAGGCCATCCGCTGGAGCATCTGCGAGGGCGAGCTGATCCAGGCGATGGGCCGCGGGCGCGGCGTCAACCGCACCGCCGACGACGCCGCTCGCAGATCGACCTGCTCACGGACGTGGTCCTGCCGGTCACCGTCGACGCGCTGGTCCCCTGGTCCGACCTCCGGCCGACCCGGCGCGACCTGATGGCGCTCACGCGGCGTCGTGCTCGAGAACGCCGCCGACATGGCGCCTGCTTCCCGGAGCTCTGGCCCGGCCGCCGCAGCCGCGGCAGGATCGGCCGAGGAGTGTGACAAACTGCTATTATAGAGACCTCTATAATAGCCAAATGTCCCACTCCTCCGCGGAGGTGACCTACCGCCCGGAGGGTCCCGGCCATCGCGCCCGGACCGCCCGCGTCGATCTCTCCCGCATCCCCGATCCGGAAGCCTGGCTCACCAACCGCCTCGGGCCGCTCGCCAGCTTCGAGATGCGGCACATCGCAGGCGCCGACGCCGACGCGCCCGATCCCGCCGAGGCCGCGCACCTCGACACCCTCGCATCCCGCCTGACCGCCAGCATGCAGGCCGTGCTCGCCGCGCGCCGCGCCGCGCTCGATGCGCTGTCCGTCCGGCTGGAGGCCGCGAAGCCCGACGCTCCACGGCGATCCGTTCACCCCGAACCCACAGAGGAGATAGACGCATGATGTTCGACAGGATGCGTGTCTACGACGCCGGGCGCTTCCACGATGTGGATCTGCCCGACTGGTATCGCGAGGCCCAAAGCCTCAGCCAGACGGAGCGCATCGATTGGCATTGCGCCCTCGAGCGTGTGCTCGATTGCGAATACACGCTGCTGACGGAGGACGGCACGGCCAGTACCGGCCTCGAAATCCGCTTCTGGCCGAGCTCCGACACCGGCACCTCGAGGACGTGGATTCCGGGCGCGGCGGGCTCGGTCGGCTCGTAGGCCGCCCAGTCCGTGCGGAAGGCTCGGGCGCGCGCCTCCGCGATGGGGAGCAGCGCCGTTCGGTCCTTCCCGGCCGCACGCCGCCGGCGCGCCTCCTCGTAGTCGGCGCGCACCTCGGCGAGGAAGGCGTCCTTCTGCTTCGGGTCGAGGAGACGCCCGACCACGCCCACCGCCCGCGAGGCGTCGAGCACGTGCACGGCGGGGCCGTGGTAGCACCCCTCGATCCTGAGCGCCGTATGCGCCTTCGACGTGGTCGCCCCCCCGATCAGGAGGGGGAGCTCGAAGCCCAGCCGCTCCATCTCCTTGGCCACGTGCACCATCTGGTCGAGCGAGGGCGTGATCAGCCCGGACAGGCCGACCACGTCCACCTTCTCGGCGCGGGCGGTCTCCAGGATACGCTCTGCGGGCACCATCACCCCCAGGTCCACCACCTCGTAGCCGTTACACTGCAGCACCACGCCCACGATGTTCTTGCCGATGTCGTGCACGTCCCCCTTCACGGTGGCGAGGAGGATCTTTCCCTTGCCCTCCTGGCCCACCTGCTCGGCCTCGAGGTAGGGGACCAGGTGCGCCACGGCCTTCTTCATCACGCGGGCGCTCTTCACCACTTGCGGGAGGAACATGCGCCCGCTGCCGAAGAGGTCCCCCACCACGTTCATCCCGTCCATGAGCGGGCCCTCGATGACGTCGAGCGCCCGCGGCAGCCCCTGGCGCGCCTCCTCCACGTCCTCGACCACGAAGGCGTCCACACCCTGCACGAGGGCGTGCACGAGCCGCTCGTGAACCGGGTGCTCCCGCCAGCCCAGGTCCTGCGCGCTCCGCCGCTCCGTGGTGCCGGAGCGCTCCTCCGCCATGCGCGTCAGGCTCTCGGTGGCATCCGCGGTGCGGGCGAAGAGCACGTCCTCGACCGCGCTCAGGAGGTCGGAGGGGATCTGGTCGTAGACGGGGAGCGCGCCGGCGTTGACGATCCCCATATCCAACCCGGCGCGCGTGGCGTGATAGAGGAACGCCGCGTGCATGGCCTCGCGAACCTCGGGGCTGCCGCGGAACGAGAAGGAGACGTTGCTGATCCCCCCGCTCGTCAGCGCGTGCGGGCAGGCGGCCTTGATACGCCGCACCGCCTCGATGAACCACATGGCGTAGGGGTCGTGCTCGGCGATGCCCGTCGCCACGGCGAAGACGTTGGCGTCGAAGATGACGTCTTCGGCGAGGAAGCCCTCTTCGTCGACCAGGATGCGGAAGGCGCGCTCACACACCGCGACGCGGCGCTCGAGCGTGTCGGCCTGCCCGTTCTCGTCGAAGGCCATGACGATCGCCGCGGCGCCGTAGCGGCGCACGAGGCGAGCCTTCTCCCGGAACGCGTCCTCGCCGTCCTTGAGGCTGATCGAGTTGACCACGCCCTTGCCCTGGAGCGTCTTCAGTCCCGCCTCGATCACGCTCCAGTCCGACGAATCGACCATGATCGGGATGCGGGCGATCTCGGGCTCCGACGCGATCAGGTTGAGGAAGCGCGGCATCGCGGCGCGACTGTCGAGCAGGCCCTCGTCCATGTTCACGTCGAGGATCTGGGCGCCTCCCTGTACCTGCTGACGTGCCACGTCGAGCGCGGCCTCGTAGTCCTCCTCCTTGATCAGGCGCGCGAAGCGCCGCGAGCCCGTGACGTTGGTGCGCTCACCCACGTTCACGAAAAGCGACTCTGGGCCGATGGTGAGGGGCTCGAGCCCGGAAAGGCGTGTACGTCGCGGGCGCTCGGGCGGGACGCGCGGCGCGACGCCGCGCACGGCCTCCACCATGGCGCGGATGTGCTCCGGGCCCGTGCCGCAGCAGCCGCCCACGATGTTGAGGAAGCCGTCGCGCGCGAAGGCGCCGAGCACCTCGGCCATGTGCTCGGGCGTGTCGTCGTACTCCCCGAGCTCGTTGGGGAGGCCGGCATTCGGATAGCAGCTGACCGGGAGGTCGGCGACGTCGGAGATCTCCTCCAGGAAGGGCCGCAGCTGATCCGCGCCGAGGGCGCAGTTGAGCCCGACGCTCAACAGGCCGCTCGTCCGCCCCGGCCCGGGCTGCACCCCGTGGCGGATCGAGTTGTAGAACGCCTCCGGCGTCTGCCCCGAGAGTGTGCGCCCGCTCTGGTCGGTGATCGTTCCCGACACCATGACGGGAACGTCGAGCCCCAGGTCGGCGAGCACGCCCGAGAGGGCGTAGAGTGCGGCCTTGGCGTTGAGCGTGTCGAAGACGGTCTCCACCATGAGGACGTCGACCCCGCCGGCCAGCAGGCCACGCGCCTGGTCCCCGTAGGCCCGCACCAGCTCGTCGAAGGTCACGCCGCGCGCGCCGGGGTCTCCGACGTCCGGGGAGATCGACGCGGAGCGGGTCGTGGGTCCGAGGGCGCCCATCACCCAGCGGGGGCGCCCGTCCTCGCGTTCGGCGGCCTCGACAGCCTCACGCGCGATGCGGGCGGCCTCGTGGTTCATCTCCTCCGCCACGCCCTCGAGCCCGTAGTCCGCGAGGGAGACGCGGTTGGCGTTGAACGTGTTCGTCTCGATGAGGTCCGCGCCGGCCGTGAGATACGCCGCGTGGATCTCCCGGATCACCTCGGGCCGCGTCAGGACGAGGAGGTCGTTGGCGCCCTGCAACGAGCGGGTGTGGTTCCGGAAGCGTTCGCCGCGGAAGTCCGCTTCGCCGAGCCGGTACCCCTGGATCATCGTCCCCATGGCCCCGTCCATGACGAGGATGCGGCCGGAGAGATGCTCGCGGAGGAGGGCCGCCCGCGCGCCGGGGGAGGGAGCGGATGATGGCATCGTGTTCGTCCTGGAAATACAGAAACCCCGTCGCGACGAGCGCGAAGGGGCGTTTTGGCTTTTTAGCGTGTTTGCCGGAGATCCGAAGATCCCCTGCCGGGCCGCAATATGCCGCAAATCGCCCCGATTCAGTTGTCTTGTGAAGGTAGCACGCCCGCCCGCGCCGGCCAAGCATGTCGGCGCGCGGGGCGGGCGGACGTTTCCTACGGGTTCATCCAGTAGCTCACCTTGACCATGAAGACGTTGTCCGGGCGCACGCCGAAGAGATCGCCCACGTCGCTGCGGAAGTGGAAGTCGCCCCGCTCCCTCGACTGGTCCCGCCCCTGCGACCACACCAGGAAGAGCGCCGAGCCCGGCCTGTACTCCCAACGGAGCACTGCGTTGGAGCGGAACTGCTTGAAGTTGAAGTCGGGCCGCTCGAAGGACTCCGACACGCCGTCGCCGTCCACGTCGGTCACGACGTCCCCACCCTCCACACGCGCGACCAGCGGCGCGAAGCGGTCCACGTACCGATCCGCCACGGGGTCGTCGACGCGCTTGTACGCACCGTAGGTTCCCGCGCTCACGAACGGCTGCGCGTATACCTGCAGCGAGAGCGTGGGCGTGAAGGCGTAGTCGACACGCGCGGTGAGGCCCACCGTGGTCTGGTCGATGCGCCCGAAGACGTACTTCGCCGCGCTCGAGCCGTAGGACCCGATCCACTGGTGGTCGTCCACGTTCCGGCTGATCGAGGAGCCCACGCTGAACGTCGCGCGCCCGGACGGCCGGAACCGCACGCTCGGCGAAGCTCCGAAGCTCCACGAGTCGCTCTCGGAGCGAACGTCGCCCCAACCGTTCACCTCCAGGGCCACCGCCTTGCGCGAGTCGGATCCGAAGCCCGGCCCAGAAGTTGGTCGACGGCTCCCGCAGGAAGAGCGGCCCGCCGCGCAGCGTCCTTCCGGAATAGGCCGCCGCCTCACTGGTTCACGCCGGCGTAGCCGTTCCAGAAGTTCTTGAGCTGGAAGCTCCCGTTGACGTTTCCGCCGAACCCCGTGCGGTCGCCGCCGTAGTTCCACGCGCCCCACCCGTTCACGTTCAGGTTGTAGCGGCGGAAGGGGCCCGTGGGGGTGGTCCGCTGGTACCCCACCCATACCCAGCTCATCGTGTTGTCGGCGTCGCGCTGGTACCCGATGTCGTTGACCTCGAACCCCGGCGAGCGCGTTACCACCCCCGTGGAGTAGCGCCAGGCGCTGCCGCCGATCTTCGCGATGGCGAGGAAGGCGGAGCCGCCGTCCAGGCTCGTCTCCGTCGGGTCGTAGGCCAGGTAGCCGGCGTCCGGGCGCTGGTAGTAGCGCACCGAAGAGCGCTGGGCCGCGTCGATGGCCGCCGCGGAGCCCGCGACGTGCGAGCCGATCATGTAGCCGCTCACCTCGAAACGCTCCCCTCCGAACCGGTGACGGAAGTCGACGCCGCCCGTATAGGCGTCACGTCGAAGCTCGAGCGCATCGGCCACCTGTTGGTCCCGGTTCACCGAGGTGGCCACGAGCCCGATCGCCGAGCGACCGGCGCGGAAGTCGCGCTGTACGCGCACCATGCCGTAGCTCGTGAGCGGCTCCACCGCCTCGTCGAACTGGGAGCCCGTGGCGGGCGCGATGCGGGCCGTCTCCTCGGACGTCACCGCCTGGAGGGCGCCGATCGACCACCCGCTCGCCGTCTTCCCCGACAGCTTGGCCGCCCCGAGGATCGTGGTCTGGGGGTCCTTGTCGACCCACCCGCCACGATCGTCCGGATCGCCCTGCGGGGCGCGACCGATGCGCCGCGAGTAGAACAGCGACTCGTTGGCGTTGTCGCCGTCGCCGGGGCTCAGACCGAAGCGGAAGATGCTCGAGCCCTCGAGGAAGAACGGGCGGCGCTCGGGATAGAAGGTCTCGAACGCCGTGAGGTTGACCTGTGCGGGGTCGGCCTCCACCTGGCCGAAGTCCGGGTTGAGCGTGACGTCGAGCGTGAGGTCGCTCGTGAGGCCGTACTTGAGGTCCGCGCCCACCGTGCCGAACCGCTCGCTCCGCCGGAAGAAGGGATTGTCCGCGTCACCGGGCGCGCGCTGCACGCGGCCGACGGTGTAGGGGACGATCTCGAGCCGGCGCGGCGCCCGCAGGTTCTCCAGCCCACGAAGCTCGCCGAAGCGCGACACCACACCTGCGTCCTTGCGGGAGGTCGGCGCCCACACGTCGGTCTCGTCCCGTCGCGCGATCTCGCGGACGAAGTTGATCCCCCACGTCTGCACGTCGGCGTCGCGGAAGCGGAGCTGCGAGTAGGGGATGCGGAACTCGGCCGTCCACCCCTCTTCGTCCGTCGTCGTCGCGACCTCCCACACCGCGTCCCATCCGTCGTCCTCGCCGGTGTCGTCGTAGCGGTAGATGTCCTGCTTCACGCCCACCGGATTGACGGCGAAGTGGAAGGCGGTGCGCCGGTCGAAGTAGGAGTCGACGACCACGCCGACCTGGTCGGAGTAGGAGTTCTGGTCCCGGCGGGTGAGCTGCCCGACGATCCCCGACGGGTCCCGATCGTACGCGCGGATGGCGACGTACAGGGCTTCGTCGCCGTAGAGGACGCGGGCCTCGGTCCGCTCCGTCGCCGCCTCGCCCTCCGCTGGCTCGAACTGGACGAAATCGGTGGCCACGGGCGCGCTCAGCCAGGGGGCCTCCACGGCGCGCCCGTCGATGCGGATCTCGTGGCCGGACACGCGTACGGCACGCAGCACGGGCGGGCCGACCTCGGTGCAGCAGCCGGGCACGGTACGGGCCGGGTCCGTCGGTGCCCAGTGCGCCTGATCGTTGAACTGCGCCGCCGCTCCGCTCGCGAGCACGAAGATGCCCACCCCCGCCCCCACTGCCGCCCGAATCCCCATCCGCCGATCCCCCGCTGGTTTCCCCCCGCCGCATCGATCCCTTGGACGGGCGCCACCTTCCGAAGGTTGCGCCGCTCCGTGCATCCGTACGGCGAGGCCGTGCGGGCGGATTCAGCGCGGGCGCGACTCGCGCCGCGCGGCGAGGGACTCGACATTCACGCCCATGGCGACGTTCGAGGAGGACCGGCCGCGGGCCGGCGCGGCGTTCTACAAGGCCCACGGGCTGGGCAACGACTACCTGGTGTTCGAGGAAGGCGACGCCTGGCACGTCACGCCGGGGTCGGTCGCGCGCGTCTGCGACCGATGGCGGGGGGCGGGTGGGGACGGGATCGTCGTGCTCCTGGCCGACGGCAGCGACGGGATCTTCCGCTTGCGCATGTTCAACCCGGACGGCTCGGAGTTCGAGCGTAGCGGCAACGGACTGCGGATCCTGGGGTCGTACCTCGCGCTTCGCGCGCGCGTAGATACCCAACCCTTCACGGTAGAGGTGGGTGGGGACCAGGTCACCCTCACCGTCCACCCCCCCCTCGGCCCCGCCCACGACGTCTCCGTCGACATGGGACGGGCACGCGTGGGTCCGGCGGCCGTGGGCCTCGACCCGACCGCCCTCGACCCTCAGGGGCGCCTGGCGGGCCCGAGCGGAGCGCCCCTCACCGTGGTGCCCGTCTCGGTGGGCAACCCCCACCTGGTCGTCTTCGTCGACACGCCCACGGACGCCCTCCTGCGCAGCATCGGGCCGTTCCTCACGGCGCATCCCGCTCTCGAGCACGGCGCCAACGTCCAGCTCGCGTCGGCCTCGGGGCCGTCGACCTGCCGGGCGCTCATCTGGGAGCGCGGCGTGGGCCACACCTCCGCGTCGGGCACGTCCTCGTGCGCGGTGGCGGTCGCGGCGTGCGTGCGGGGTCTCGTCGCGCCCGGCACGATCGCCGTCCAGATGGAGGGAGGCGTGCTCCAGGTGGCCGTGTCCGCGCAGCTGGACGTGGTCCTGAGGGGGCCGGTGGAGGAGGTATGCGAGGGACGGCTCACCGAGGCCTTCCTCGCGTCGCTGGGCTGATCTCCGAACGGGGCGTACCGCGCGCGGCTTATGCGCCGTCTACGTGCGTACGCGTCTCAGCAGAATGAGCGCGGCGGCGAAGAAGACCATGTTCGGAAGCCAGGCGGCGGGGAAGGGCTCCAGGACGCCCGCCTTGCCGAGAGCGCTCGAGATCTTCAGCAGCAGCATGTACAGGATCGTGGTGCCCAGCGCGACGCCGATCCCGTAGGCGGTTCCTCCCCGTCGGTTGCTCGTGGCGAGAGGTACGCCGAAGAGGATCACGACCAGCGTGGCCACGGGGATCGCCAACTTCTGTTCCCGCTCCACGAGGAACCGGCGGGCGTTGCCGCCGGTGCGCTCGATCACGCGCGCCATCCGGTCGATCTCGCTGTACGTCATCTCGTCCGGCTCGCGCGGGACCTCCAGCAGCTCCTCCGGACGCTCGTCGACGCCCGCGATGCGGAGCCGGTCGAACTCGAAGGCCCGCTCGGTGCTGTCCGGGAGCAGGCGGCGGACGTAGCCGTTCTCGAACGTCCACCCGTGGATGGAGTCGTAGGACGCGTCCTGCGCCACCATGTGCAGCCCGCCGCCCTTTGCGGTGGGCGGGCGCTCGAGGATCACGTCGTTCATGCGTCCGTCCGCGGACGTCAGCCGGCTCACCTGCCAGGTGTAGCCGTTGTCGGACTCGTACACGAAGTCCGTCCGCCAGGAGCGGCGCGGGTCTTCGTTCTTCAGGATCCCGGCGGCGATGCGGTTGGTGCGCGGCACCACCTCGGCGAGCACGAGCGCCACCCCGGTGAGCAGCAGTCCCATCACGAGGATGGGCCCGGCCAGGCGGTGGAAGGAGATCCCGCCGGCCTTGGCGGCGACGATCTCGCGGTGCGTGGTCATCGAGTGGATCGTGAACACCGCGGCCACCAGGGCGGCGATGGGGAACGACCACTGGATGTAGAGCGGGAGCTGGAAGAGGTAGGCCTTCGCGACCTCGGCGCCGGACAGCCCGCGGTCGAGGTACGTGTCGAGGTTCTCGGTGATGTCGCCCACCACGAAGAGCGAGGGTGACGCCAGGAGGAAGACCAGGAACAGCTTGAGGAAGGTGCGCGCGACGAGCCGGTCGAGGATCCTGATCATGCGGTCGCGCTCTCGACGCGTGCGTGCGACCGCCGTGCGGGCCGCAGCCGGTCTCGAAGGCGGAGCCAGACGTCGCCCCACCCGCCACCGCGAACGGTCGAGCCCGCCCGCCCCATGCGGCTCACGAGCGCGAGGCCGATCGCCGCGAAGACGATGTCGGGGATCCACATCGTGATGATCGGGTCCGCCACCCCCCTGTCCGCCAGGCTCTCGCCGGCGATCAGCCCCACCCAGTAGATGGCGAAGATCCCCGTGGACGCCGCCACCACCATGCCGACGCCGCCGCGTGGGAAGCGCAGCGCCAGCGGCGGCCCGAGGAGGGTGAACACGAGGCAGGCGAAGGCGATCGCCCACTTCTTGTGCAGCTCCACCCGGTAGCGGTCGGCCGCCTCCTCCAGCGACGTGGCGCGGGCGGCGTAGGTCCGGGTCGTCGTCACCACGCTCTGGGTGGAGGCATCGCGGGAGAGGATGGAGCCGGTGGTCGTACGGGGCGCCCGTCCGGCCGAGGGTGCGACGCCGCCGTCGGCCAGCGCGGAGCGCGACGTGTCCGCCTCGACGTCGATGGGGAGCCCGAGCGCGATGCGCACCGCCTCCAGCGACTTCTCACGGGACTGGTCGCGCACGGCCGACTGCTCGGCGTCGCGCTCGGCGGCGTTCTCGCGGAGGAGGGCGAAGTCCATCTCCCGGTCGCCGCGCTCCGTGCCGCCCATCCGCCGGTCGAGCTCGTCGCCGACGCCGCGCAGCGGCACGATCTGCTTCGCGAAGTAGAGGTGCTGGAAGGCTCCGTTCCGGTCGTTCTGTAGCTCCCGCACCTCCCCGTCGTAGAGCGTGAGGTAGAGATCCGTGCGCGCGTCGTTGAACGCCATCACGCCCCGCTTGGCGTATGTCGTACGTTGGCGCGCTCGATCGTTCCGATCGAAGATGGTGACGTCCTCGAGGGTGTTGGACGACGGGTCGATGCGCGTCGCGATGAGGAAGTACGTATCGCGCCCCTCCTCGACGTCGATCTCGTTCACCACCCGCTCGCGGAGCTTGAACGTCGGGCTCTTGCGACCGATGTCCACGAGTAGGTTCTTTAGCCGGTGGTTGGCCTCCGGCAGGACGGAGTCGTTGAAGAAGAGCATCGTGGCGGTCGCCACGGCCCCCATCGCGAGCAGGGGCACCAGGACCCGCGTGGGGCGGACGCCGCCCGCGGCCATCGCCATGATCTCGTTGTTCTCGGTCAGCTCGCTGAATGCGTAGAGGACCGCCACCAGGACCGCCATCGGGAGGGACAGCGCGACCGTATGAGGTAGGGAGAGGACCAGGAAATCCAAGATCACCGTCCACGGCAGCCCCTTGCCCAACAGCCCCTCGATCCGCTGTGCCACCGCGTTCAGGAAGATGAGCCCGGTGATGGCCGTGAGGCTGAAGAGGAAGGGGCCCAGGTGGGCCCGGACCAGGTATCTAGTGAGCACTCCCATCCGCATCGCGGCGTTCCTCGAATCGGCGTCGACAGGCCGGACGGCGCGCCAAGCTAGTCTCGTCGGGCACGTCGCCTCAAGGCGGATCACCTCCGCGCTTCGAGGGCGACGATGGTTGCGTACACCCGCGCGCCCCCTACGGTTCGTGTGCTGACAACGATTTCGTGCTGATCCGCCTCCTTCTCCTGGCCCTGTTCGTGGGCACCCCCCGGGGAGAGGACCCCCGCCGCGCCGAGCCCCCGGCCGACGCGCCCTCCGTGCGGACGGCCGTAGCGCGACACCATCCTGCGTCCCGATCTCGAGCGTCCTCCCGCGTCGGTGCGCAGTGGGCTCACCGCGGACTCCACGCAGCCGCACGTCCGGCTCGGCCTGCGCCGCATCCCCGTGGACGCGGGCGGCAGCCTGCGCCTGGTCCGCCCGCCCCTCCTGCCGGGTGAGCCCGTGGGGAGGCGGTGGACCGAGATGCTGGAGCGGCTCCTGGATCCCGACGTGCGCACGGCGGAGCTGCTGCGCACGCGCATCCGGGAGTGGGGCACCCCCCCGTCGGACACGACGTTCTTCCTCCCGACGCCCGAAGCGCCGCCCACACGGATCGCGGCCGCCGCGCCCGCGGAGGGCGAGCTGCCGCGCTTCGTCACCGACTTCGCCGACCTGGCCCTCCAGGTGCGCAGCCGCATGGAGCTCGGGGGCGACTGGTCCCGCTACGAGCCCTGCGACCTCCAGCTCAAGACGAGCTGCAACCCCACGCTCATCCCGCAGCTCAGCCCGGAGGTCCAGTTCGGGGTCCAGGTGGCCGGCACCCTCCTCGATCGCGTCCAGGTGGACGTGGACTTCGACCAGGCCCGGGAGTTCGACGCCGCCAACCGGATCAACATCTTCTACCAGGGCGCGGAGGACGACATCCTTCGGCGCCTCGAGGTCGGAGACGTCACGTTCAACCTCCCGAGCTCGCGATTCCTGACCGAGGGCATCCCGGCCGGCAACTTCGGCTTCCAGGCCGAAGGGCAGCTCGGCCCCCTCGATTTCCAGACGGTGTGGGCGCAACAGCGCGGAGACCTCAACTCGAGGGAGTTCCACCTCACCGGCTTCGGCGACCAGCGCGCCTTCGTGCAGGAGGACACGCTGGTGGTGGACGACGCGGACTACGCGCGCGGCCAGTTCTTCTTCCTGGTCGATCCGAGGACGATCGACCGCTATCCGCACGTCGACGCGCTCGCCCTCGACCCCGCCTCCGCGCCGCCCGACGTGGCGCCCGGCCCGGACCCGATCCAGCTCTACCGCTTCGAGGACGACCCCGTCCTGCGCCAGCAGGTGGAGGGCTTCATCCAGGCCGATGCCGAGGCCGTGGGGCCCGACGGGGCCACCGTGAAGGAGTCCGGGTGGTTCCGCTACCTGCAGCCCGGCGTCGACTACTACGTCCACCCGTCGGGCCTGTGGATCGCGCTGCGCACGCCGCTGCGCAACGAGGAGATGCTGGCCGTCACCTACATCACGGCGACCGGCGACACGGTCGGGGACTACAACCCCGAGCGGCTGCACAACGTGGGGGTACGGCCGACCCTCAAGCTCCTGAAGGCCTCGGGCGCGAACCACCAGCCGGGCCGGCCCACGTGGGACCAGGAGATGCACGAGGTCTATCGGGTATCCGGCTCGAACGATGTGGAGCCGGGCTCCGTGGACCTCACGGTCTCCCTCGGTGAGCTGTCCGCGGGCAGGACGTTCAAGCGGGGCCCGTCCGGGGACGACCTGACCTTCCTGCGCCTCTTCGGGCTCGACGAGGAGTCGCCGCTGGAGGTGCTCGATCTCGCCTTCGTCTTCTCGCCCGGCGCCGACTCCTTCCTCGACCAGCCGCCGGTGCAGGGGACCTACGTCATCTTCCCGACGCTGCGCCCCTTCGCGGAGCCTCCGCCGCTGCCCTCCCTCGGGCTCACGGCCTCGGAGACGGCCGGACGTCCTGGGCGCCGACGCCAACCGGCGGATCTACGAGGAGGAGGATCCCTACGAGCGCGATGCCGCGGGCCTCTTCCGGTTGACGATGTCGTACCGGATCCGGAGCGAGGGGGTGATCTCCTCCTTCTCCCTCGGTGCGCTCGGCATCCGCGACGGCAGCGAGCGCATCTGGCTCGGCGATCGCCTCCTGGCGCGGGACGTGGACTACCAGATCGACTACGACCTCGGCCAGGTGACGCTCCTCGAGCCCGAGCAGCTCTTCACCACCAACCCGGACGCGGCGGTGCGGGCCACCTGGGAGCAGCGCTCCCTCTTCCAGGTATCGCCCACGCAGGTGTTCGGGCTGCGGACCCACGCGGCGCTCGGCTCGGCGGGCGGTATCGACTTCCTCACGCTCTACCGGTCGGAGCGCACGGTGGTTCGGCGGCCGCAGCTCGGCACCGAGCCGGGGGCGGCGCTCATGGGGGGGCTCGGCGGCAACGTCTCGACGCCGATCCACTGGATGGACCGGCTCCTGGATCGCCTCCCGGGGCTGCGTCTGGACGGCACCACGTCCCTTTCGGTGAACGGAGAGCTGGCCGTCTCGCTCCCGAACCCGAACACGCGGGGCAACGCCTTCGTCGACGACTTCGACGCCGCGGCGGAGGTGCCCGTCTCCCTCCTGTCCGCCGACTGGCAGCTCGGGAGCGCGCCCACCTCCCTGGACGCGGCGGCGGAGGTGCTGCCCCCCGTGCTGGACGCGACGACCGCGGCGCCGCTCGTCTGGCAGCACAACTGGGTGGTGGAGACGCCCCTCGGCGACTCGGTCGGCGTGCACGAGGGGTACTTCCCGCAGCAGATCGACACGGCGATCAGCGTGGCGGGCTCCGCCGCCCGCGAGGCCGGGCTCCTCGTGTCCTTCGGCAGAGGGCCGCTCAACCGGCCGGCATGGCGCTCCTTCACGACCGCGCTGTCGACCACCGGGCTGGACCTGACCAAGACGGACTTCCTCGAGTTCTACGTGGCGCAGGGGCCATCGCTCACCCTGGTGGTGGATCTCGGCTCGGTGAGCGAGGACGCCTTCTTCATCGATCCGCTGGGCAACACCCTCGGCACGCGGCAGGACACCGGCGAGCCGTGGGGGCTGACGATCCTCGACCAGGAGGCGGACCCGGCGCGCGGCGAGATCTGGAACAGCACCGCCGACAAGGAGGGGGTATGGCCGGAGGGGTGCCTGGCCGAGCCCGGCCGCATCTATCGCCCGGGTGATACGCGCGCGATCTGCACGGCAGGCAACGGGCGACGCGACTCGGAGGACCTCGACGGGGACGGGAACCTGGACACCAACGAGCGCCACCTCCGCTACGTGGTGCGCCTGAACGGCTCCTCCCCCTTCCTCGCCCGGACGCGTGCGCAGACCGGGACGGAGTTCCAGCTCTACCGCATCCCCATCCGCGGCCCCGACGCCGTCGAGGTGGGTGGCACGATCACGGACGCCGACCTGCGTGCCGTGAAGCACATGCGCGTCACGGTGGCCGGGGAGCGGACGGAGCGTCTGCAGATCGCACGTATGCGCCTCGTGGGGTCGCGTTGGATCAAGCGCGCCGGGGAAGGTCTCCTGCGCGGCGTGGGCGGGGACACGCTCTCCGGGATCGGCCGCCTGGAGGTGGGCACCGTGTCCAAGGTGACGGAAGGCGGCGCCTACGTGTCGCCCCCCCACGTGGTGGAGGAGCTCGTCGACCCCACCACCGGGTTCGCGGGGCAGGGGATCGAGATCAACGAGAAGTCGCTCGGCCTCACCTTCGAGAGCGTGGACCCCGGCACGCGCGCCGAGGTCTACCAGCGCTTTCCGCAGCGGCCGCGCAACTTCCTCACCTACCGCCAGCTGCGCGTGTGGGTGGTGCCGCGCTCGGGGGACTTCGGCCCCGAGCGACCCACCTACTTCTTCGTGAAGGTCGGCACCGACGGGGAGAACTTCTACCTGTACCGGACGCGCCTCGGACCCCCGACGAGCCCGGGGGGCCTGGCCCTGGACGGGAGCGATTGGCAGCCGGAGGTGGTGGTCGACTTCCCCGAGTGGTTCGACCTGCGCCAGCGCGCGGAGGAGCAGCTCGTGCTCGAGCCGCCGGGACCGGGCGACCCGCCCTTGGCGGTCTGGTCCGCCGATTCCTCCTACGCGGTGGTGCTCAAGGACCGGGGGCGCGCCCCCGACCTCGCGCACGTGCGCGAGCTGTCGATGGGCGTGCTCAACGAGGGCGAGACATCCCTCTCCGGCGAGATCTGGATCGACGAGCTGCGCCTCGGCCGTCCGGTGCGCGACGCGGGCGTGGCGACGTCGATGGAGGCCGTGCTCGACGGTGCGGGCGTGCTCTCCGCGCGGCTGACGTACACGAACCGGGGAGCGCTCTTCCAGCAGCTCCGCGACGAGCCGACCTACCAGACGGACCGCTCCCTCTCGCTGACGTCCACGCTGCGCCTCGACCGGTGGGCACCCGTGTCGTGGGGCATCGAGGTGCCCCTCACCTACAGCCTCGACCACACCAGCCAGGACCCGACGTTCCTGTCCAACTCGGACGTGCGCGCCGACAACATCCGCAACCTGCGTCCCACGCGGTCCCGCCGCAGTCGGGTCGGCGTGGCCTTCCGCAAGAGCACGCGCACGGCCAACCCGTGGGTGGGCCTGGTGGTGGACGGGCTCGACGCGCGCGCGGCGTACACCACGAGCCGCGGCTCCACGGTCACCACCGAGAGCGAGGTGGACGCCCTCACCGCCGGCCTCGGGTGGACGCGCCAGCCGGAGCGGCGGGACTTCGCGCTCGTGCCCGGCTTCGCCGAGGGGGCCCTGCGCGCGATCCTTCCCGGATTCCTCGAGGACCCGGTCGTGGACGCTCGCTTCCGGTGGACGCCCGAGCGCGTCTCGCTCGGAACGTCGTTCCTCCGCCAGGACAGCCGCATCACCCGCTACGAGCAGATCATCCAGCTTCCCGACGACTCCCTCGCCACGGCCACGCTCGCGCCGCGCGAGACGCTGGAGACGGCCGCGGACCTCCGCTTCCGCCCGCTCGAAGCGCTCGACGCCGGGCTCACCTTCCTGTCCACGCGCGACCTCCTCCCCTCCGAGGAGGCCGTGACCGATCCGCGGATCCAGGACCTCATCCGCGCGGAGCGCGCTCGGCTCACCGGCATCGACGTCGGGTGGGAGACGAACCGGACGCTGCGCACCCGCCTCGGGTTCCGCCCCCGCTTCTTCCGATGGCTGCGCAACGACCTGACGTGGACCACGCTGTACGGCTCCGATCGGAACGCGAACTACGTGCTCCGGCACGAGCTCGCCTCCGACACCGTGTTCGCGCTCACCCGCAACGCTCAGGCGCAGCGGGACTGGACCGCGCTCTTCTCCCTCGATCCGGGGCTCCTCGCGGAGAGCCTCCTCGGGGCGGCGGTGCGGGGGGAGGATCCGGGCACCACGCAGTTGCGCGGGATGCTGGCCGCCGTCCGCCCCTTCTCCGCGACCTACCAGGATGGGCTCGTCTCACGCTTCCACCGCGACCCCGTGGTGCCCGGCTTCGGCTATCAGCTCGGGCTCGGAAGCACGGACGACTTTCGCTTCCTCGACGGGGACACGGCAGCCACGCTCACCGATCGCGCGTCGTGGACGCTCTCCTCCGGCCTCCGTCTCCCCGGCGGCACGGCGCTGGACGTCGGCTACCAGCGCTCCGAGGCGACCACGCTGGATACGCGCAGCGATCGGCGCATCGACCAGAAGCGATGGCCGGACGTGCGCACCACGCTGCCACCCATCCGCCTGCCCAGCTTCACCGGCATCCAGCGGATCAGCCTCTCGTCCGGCTACACGCGCAACGACCGGCGCATCATCTACGGCGGCCGCGGCCTGCAAACCCGCACGCAGCGCGACATCCAGGTTCCCGTGGACATCTCGATCACGTGGATCGGCTCGCTGGTCACCTCCTACAGGGGGGCCTTCAGGGACGGGACGGCGCGCGACCCCACGGGCGACACCGACCGCACCGACCACAGCCACCGATTGTCCGTGAGCTCGCAGATCCTGCCGCCCGGTCCCTGGAGCGCACGGCTCGACCGACCCATCCGCCTGTCCTTGTTGGCCGGCTACACCGCCGAGCGCGACTGCCGCACCACGGTCACCAAGGATCGTTGCGTCCCCTTCCTCGACCAGATCCGGCGGAGCCTGAGCCTGTTGCTCGACACCAGCGTCAACGGCCTCGAGGTCGGGTTGCAGATGAGCTACGACGACCGCCAGTCGTTCGTGGGGCAGGAGACAGGCTCCACGCAGTTCCAGGTCGGGATCTTCGGCCAGCTCCAGTTCTCGGCCGGGGTCCTGCCGGTCGCGCCGCTCCGTTGACGCGATCGCCCTTCCGGGCATTCCGCGGTCCCGCCGGGCGGGGGAGCTTCCTCCATGTCCGACGCCGAGACCCGCGCCCTCGGGCGCGCCGCCGTCCTCCTCCTCCTGGCCAGCACCCTGCGGTGGGGCTGGCGGGCGGCGGGCGCGGCTCCCCTCGGACCGGACACGGAGGACGCCCTCCCCGAGCTTCTCGAGCGGAGCCGGGTGGCGGTGGCCGACGCGGAGGAGCGGGCGCGCCCGCTCGGGAAGGGGGAGCGGCTCGATCCCAACCGCGCGACGGCCGCCCAGCTCGACCGGCTTCCCGGCATCGGCCCGGCGACGGCGGACGCGATCGTAGCGTCACGGGAACGGGAGGGGCCCTTCTCGCGGGCGGAGGATCTGGCGCGGGTGCGGGGGCTCGGGCCGGCGGCGCTCGGGCGGATCCGGGGCCAGTTGGACTTCTCCCGAGCCCCTCCGCGCGGGCCCTGCCCGGAGGGCGCCGGCCCGGCGCTCGGGCGACGCGCCGCCGCCGGAGGCCACGACGCGCAAGCGAGCGTCCGAGCCCGCGCCGGTGGACGTCAATCGGGCCGACGAGGCTGCCCTCCAGACCCTGCCGGGCATCGGTCCGTCGCTGGCGCGCAGGATCGTCGAGGCCAGGCGGGAGCGGCCCTTCCGGTCGGTCGAGGATCTCACGCGCGTGCGCGGAATCGGGCCGGCCACCGTCGCCCGACTCGGTGGGCATGTGACGGTGGGGAGGTGAGGCCGGCCGCGGGTGGCGCGGAGTTTTGGAAAAAGTTCTCTTGTACGGCGTGGGAGCCTTTCCGTATCGTTGACATTGGCGAGGAACCTCTCCGCTCCCCTTCCCCAGAAGGATCGGCGTTGTCGATGTCAGCGAAGGTCGCCCAGGAAATCCGGCTCGGGGATCTCTTCGTTCGCGAAGGGCTCATCACCGACCAGCAGCTCCAGGAGGCCCTGGCCGACGCCAAGACCAGCGGTACGCGCATCGGGTACTGCGCTGGTCAAGCTCGGCTTCGTGGCGGAGGAGGAGCTGACGCGTATGCTGGCCAAGCAATACCGCGTCCCGGCCGTCGACCTCGACAAGGTTTCCGTCGACGAGAAGATCCTGAAGCTGATCGCTCGCCGAGGTCGCCCATAAACATCTGGTTTTGCCCCTCCGTCGGATGGGTCGGATGCTGACGGTGGCCATGACCAACCCGACGGACTTCAGCGCGATCGACGACCTGAAGTTCATCACCAAGCTCGACATCGAGCCCGTCATCGTCGGCGAGTACACCCTCCGCAAGCACCTGGAGAACTACTACGGTGCGACGGAGGACGAGGCGATGAGCAACCTCCTCGAGGAGTTCGGCGAGTCCGACGTGGAGGTGCTCGAAGAGCAGGCCGAGGACGTCTCCATGGCGGCCCTCCAGGCGGAGGTGGACTCCGCCCCCGTGGTGAAGTTCATCAACGGGCTGCTCACGGACGCCGTGTTGAAGGGCGCGTCCGACATCCACATCGAGCCGTACGAGAAGGAGGTGCGGATCCGCTACCGGATCGACGGCTCGCTGCTGGAGGTCATGAAGCCGCCGATGAAGATGAAGGCGGCGCTCACCTCGCGCATCAAGATCCTGGCGGACCTGAACATCGCCGAGCGGCGCGTGCCGCAGGACGGGCGCATCAAGCTGAAGATGAAGAAGCGCGTGGTGGATTTCCGCGTCTCCACGCTGCCCGTGATCTTCGGCGAGAAGATCGTGCTCCGGATTCTCGACAAGGGGAACCTCACCTTCGACCTGACCAAGTTCGGGTTCGAGCCGAAGGCGGAGCGGGACTTCATGTGGGCCATCCAGCGGCCCTACGGGATGGTGCTCGTGACCGGACCCACCGGCTCCGGGAAGACCACCACCCTCTACTCGGCGCTGTCGCAGATCAACACGATCGACACGAACATCATGACGGCCGAGGACCCCGTCGAGTACAACATCTACGGGATCAACCAGGTCCTCGTCCGCACCGAGATCGGGATGACCTTCGCGGCCGCGCTGCGCGCGTTCCTGCGCCAGGACCCGAACATCATCATGGTCGGCGAGATCCGCGACATCGAGACGGGCGGCATCGCGATCAAGGCATCGCTCACCGGCCACCTCGTGTTGTCCACGCTGCACACGAACGACACGCCCTCGACCGTGACCCGTCTCATCGACATGGGGCTCGAGCCGTTCAACGTCGCTTCCGCCCTCAACCTCGTCTCGGCGCAGCGGCTCGCTCGCCGCATCTGCAACAACTGCAAGGTCGAGACGACCTACGAGGAGGAGTATCTCCAATCGGCGAAGATCTCGCTCGACTGGGCGCACAAGCAGACGTTCTACAAGGGCAAGGGATGCGACGCGTGTGGCGGCACCGGCTACAAGGGTCGGTCCGGCTTCTACGAGGTCATGATCATGACCTCGGCGCTGCGCAAGGCGATCATGCGGGAAGCCAGCACGGACGAGATCCGGGACCTCGCGTGCTCGGAGGGGATGCTCACCCTGCGCGAGGACGGCTTGAAGAAGGTGGAGCGGGGCTCGACCACGCTGGACGAAGTCGTGAAGGAGACCAGCGTCGCCGAATGAGCGGGGCGCGGGCCAACCTCTGAACAGGGAACGCTGAATGAATCAGCCGGCCGGGCAGACTGGTCAGCCGCAGCAGCAGCAGGAGCTCAGTCTCAGGCTTCTTCTCCAGGAGATGATCCAGCGCGGGGCGTCCGATCTCCACATCACCGTCGGTAACCCGCCGAAGCTGCGTGTGGACGGGGACCTGACGAGCTCCCGGATCAACCACGTGCTCACGCCCAAGGACACGTTGTCCCTGGCGTACTCGATCCTGACGGAGAACCAGAAGAAGCGCTTCGAGACGGAGGACGAGCTCGACTTCTCGTTCGGCGTCCAGAACCTGTCGCGCTTCCGGGGAAACGTCTACAAGCAGCGCGGCTGCGTGGCGATGGCCATCCGGCAGATCCCCTACGAGATCATCTCGATCCAGCAGCTCGGCCTGCCGCCGATCATCAACAAGCTCGCCGACCGGCCCCGCGGCCTCGTGCTCGTGACCGGACCCACCGGTTCCGGGAAGTCGACCACGCTCGCCGCCATGGTCGACAAGGTGAACCGAGAGCGGAAGGGTCACATCATCACGATCGAGGACCCCATCGAGTTCATCCACCGCCACCAGAACTGCATGATCAACCAGCGGGAGGTGGGGGCGGACACCAAGAGCTTCAGCGCGGCGCTCAAGTACGCGCTGCGGCAGGACCCCGACGTCATCCTCATCGGCGAGATGCGGGATCTGGAGACGATCTCCGCGGCGCTCACGATCGCCGAGACCGGACACCTCGTGTTCGCCACGCTGCACACCAACTCGGCGGCCGAGTCCATCAACCGCATGATCGACGCCTTCCCGGCGCACCAGCAGGCGCAGATCCGCGCTCAGCTCGCGTTCGTGCTCGAGGGCGTGGTCACGCAGACGCTGCTTCCCCGGGCGAAGGGGAAGGGGCGTGTCGCCGCGTGCGAGATCATGATCTGCACCCCGGCGATCCGCGCGGTCATCCGCGACGAGAAGATCCACCAGATCTACTCGCTCATGCAGGCCGGCAAGAAGCACGGCATGCAGACGATGAACGACGCGCTCCAGATGCTCTACATAAGGGGAGAAGTGGCGTTGGAGGAAGCGCTCAAGCGCTCGGGCGATCCCGCCGAGCTGCTGCGTGCGGTTGGAGAGCCCGTACCCTCGACCATGCAGTCGTGATGCCGTCCACGCAGGCCATCAGGTAGGAGAACATGCCCACCTTCGCATATTCGGCGAGACCCGCCACCGGCGGAGACATCCAGTCCGGCGAGATCGAGCTCGCCTCCAAGGACGACGTCCTCGCCTATCTACACAGGCAGAAGATGATCCCGGTCTCGGTCCGGGAGAAATCCAGGGAATTCAACATCACGTTCGGGACGGGGGTGAAGACGCGCGACGTCGTCATCTTCACCCGACAGTTCGCGACGATGATCAACTCCGGGCTGCCGCTGGTGCAGAGCCTGGACATCCTGGCCGAGCAGACCGAGAACACGGCGCTGCGCAAGACCATCCAGGACGTGCTCTACGACGTCGAGTCCGGGCACACGCTCGCCGACGCGATGGGCAAGCACCCCAAGATCTTCACCGAGCTCTTCGTGAACATGGTCGCGGCCGGTGAGGCCGGCGGTATCCTGGACACGATCCTGCTGCGCCTGGCGACGTTCCTCGAGAAGAACGACGCCCTCCTCCGGAAGATCAAGGGCGCGATGGTCTACCCCGCCGTGATCTTCTCGGTGGCCGGGTCGGCGATCGTGATCCTGCTCATCTTCGTGATCCCGACGTTCCAGAGCATGTTCGACTCGGCCGGCATCCCCTTGCCGTTGCCGACGCGCATCGTGATCGGGATGAGCGCCTTCCTGCAGGGCTACTGGTGGGCCGTCGCGGTCGGGCTCACGGCCATCTTCTTCATCACCCGGCAGTTCTACAAGACCGACCAGGGCGAGCTGCTGATCGACCGCATCATGCTCAGCCTGCCCATCCTCGGCGACCTGCAGCGCAAGGCCGCCGTGGCGCGCTTCACGCGCACGCTCGGCACGCTCGTCTCGTCCGGCGTGTCCATCCTGGAAGGGCTCGAGATCACCGCCAAGACCGCGGGCAACCGCGTGATCCACGACGCGGTCATGGGATCGCGCGCCTCGATCGCGGGCGGTGAGACGATCGCCGGCCCGCTGAAGGAGTCGGGCGTGTTCCCGCCGATGGTCGTGCAGATGATCAACGTCGGCGAGCAGACCGGTGGGCTCGACGAGATGCTCACGAAGATCGCCGACTTCTACGACGAAGAGGTGGACGCCGCCGTCGAGACCCTGCTGAGCGCCATGGAGCCCATCATGATCGTGGTGCTGGGCGTGGTGGTCGGTGGGATGATCGTGGCGATGTACCTGCCGATCTTCGACATGATCAACGCGGTGAAGTAGGGGGCTGATGCTGCGGGCGGAGCCCGCAGCATAGCCCCGTCGGCGATTGCGGCTGCGCCCTTGGGGGCGCAGCCGAATCGCCTCCTTCACGTGCCCCCGGGGCCGCTCGCGGTTCCGGGGGCTTTCGTTTGCGCGCTCGCTAAGCGGTGGGGCGCATCTTCGCGGCTCGCGTCTCCACCCTTGCGCGCTGCGCCCCACCGATTGCCCCGGGGGCGTGCCCCCTGCCGAGGGCCTCGGCCATCCGGGGGGTCGAGACGCTCCGCTTCGCGGTTGTGTCTCGAATCGTCAGGGTGGGGACCTACGGACGATGGGAGATGGAGGGCCGCTTGCGTGCCTGGCTGGCGACGGGGACGGACGGCGGCGATGTACCTGCCGATCTTCGACATGATCAACGCGGTCAGGTGGAGGGATGATCCTGCGGGCGGAGCCCGCAGCATAGAGCCTGTCGGCGATTGCGGCTGGCGCCCGGTGGGCGCAGCGATTGCCCCGCAGCGCGCCCCGATCCGGAGGCCTGGACCGAATGGTCCCTCTCGGCGAGGGATCCGTCGTCCGTCAGAAGAGGCTGGGCGGGCTCCTGAGCCGCTGCGTTTGCCAGGCAGCTCGAGCGTCGGCTGGGTCTTGGAACAGGGCGGTTGAGGCCGGGGCGTCGGGAACCCCACCCATTGTATCCGGACTTCGTTCCGCCAGATTTTGCATGACGCGGTTTCCTCGCGCGTAGTGCCGTGCTGCGAAACGATGGCCTCAGGTTCCGAGATGCCGTCCTGGTCGAGGGATCGGGGAGTTCCATGTCAACGGAGACTTTCCTGAGATGTCGAAAGAGAAGCGATTTGTCATCGACGTGGGGATGGCCGACTTCCCCTATCCGATGAGGGTGTTGTCGAGAGACGATCCTGCGGGTCAGCCTACCGTTGCGAGCATTTCCATAGCGGCGAGGATCTCCCAGGAGTTCGAGGCCCGGTGGATCGATAGGCTGGTCCAGATTCTCCACCGCCATCGGGACAGCCTCGGGACTGCGTCCCTCACCAGGAATGTTCTCGACTACCGCGAGGAGTTCGGTGCGAGTGAGGTGAAGATCGACTTTGCCTACCCCTTCTTCGTCACGAAGACCACACCGGCATCGAAGGAGACGTGTCTCGTTCGGTACATGTGCACGTACTCCGTGAGGTCCCCGTCCCTCGATTCCGTTCCGAAGATCCTGTTCGTGATGGAGATCCCGGTTATCACCACTTTGCCGGGCTCGTCTCCGGGTGCGGCGAAACGACTCTTCGGTCAGTTGAGCAAGGTGAGAGTCGAAGTCCAATCGGAGACCGACATCTTTCCCGAATACCTCGTGGACGTGGTCGATCGTCACGCGCTGTTCCCGATGTACTCCTATCTCACCGAGGACGACCAGGTCCGTGCGGTTGAGGTGATTCACTCCGAGAAGAAGAGCAGCGTGGTCATGCTCGACGAGATCAACGACGAGCTCCTGCAGAACCAAGCCATCCAGTGGTTCTCCGTCCGCTGCGCCAATTTCAGCATGCTTCATACCTACTCGACGATGGTCGCGATGGAGCATGCTCCGTGGGTGCCGTTCCTCGGATACGAGGACGACTTGTAGCCTGACGGGCGGGCACGCCCCCGAAGCGGGTGCACTCCCTGTGGGGGGCGAACCCCCCTCGTCGGAGAGACCGTCGAGGAATGCGTCAGCCTGCGCGTACCGGTGCACGGCAGTCCGACACACGAACTGGAGCGGATCTCGATCCGGTGACAGCGGGAAGGGTCACATGGGCGTGACCTCCACCCACCGCCTCAACGGCCGCCGGCGAGCGAGGTCGCGAGGTCGTCGAGCTGGGTGATGGGGTCGCGGCCGCGCAGGTCGACGTAGACCGCCTGATCGAGGATCGTGGTGGCGGTCTCGCGCATGTGGGGTGGGGGCACGAGCCTGCCCTCTTCGACCTTGACGGGCCGGATGACCACGCCCTTCTTGCGGGCGACCTCCAGCTCCCGCAGGCACCACGCGGACGTCCAGTACGTGCGCGACAGCAGGGGGACGAACACGTCGGCGCGGGCGATGGCCTCCGCCACCCCCTTCGCGAGCTCGTCGCCGGCCTGCAACTCCTCGCTGTCGATCCAGGCATCGATACCCCGGCTGCGCAGGAACTGCGCGACGTACCGGGCGTCGTCGCTCCAGGAGCGTTCATACGAGATGAACGCGGATACCGGGGTGCGACGTGCGGGTGAGTCGGCGGTGGCGGGCTGCCACCGCAGAAGCTTCGCTCCCCTCCACGCGACGCGCCCCACGTCCCCGGGGCCGTGATGGCGCAGGAAGTGGCGCGCCTGAGACTTGGTCAGACGGACGCGTGCGCGCTCACCGCGTGCATCGAAGAGGACCCAGGTCCAATAGATCCCCGGCGCGCCCGCGGGTGGATCCTGCCAGATGCGCACGATGGTTGCTGGAACCACGGGCGCGCCCTTCGTAACCGCCCTCCGGCGGAGCTTCCACCACACGATCAGGAGCACTCCGGAGCCGGCGAGCACCGCCGCGGCGGGGGCCCCCACGCGCTCGACGGCCAGTCCGTTCGCGCCGACGAACCCGAGCGCGAGGGCCGCCACCAGCACGACGGTGCGCAGCAGGAACAGGACGAAGCGCAGGATGGCTCGCATGGCCCGAAGCCCGCTCGGCGTCAGCCGAGGAACCTCCCCACCTTGGCGCGGGCGTCCGTGAGCCCCTGCCCGAGCGCCGGGTCCAACTCCAGGTCCTGCTCCGTGAGCAGCGTGTACCGCACGCCATGGGCGGGCAGGTCGCTGCCCAACGCCGTCACCAGGTCGAGGAGCACGTTGTAGGCGCCCCGTGTCTTCGCGGGGTTGGCGGCGATCTCGCTTTGGTTGACGGCGGCGAAGTCTCTGCAGTCGATGAGCTCGTCGGCCTCGTTGAGGTAGACGCTACCGTTGATGACCTGGCACCCTTCCGACCACGTCTTCACGTCGCCCTTCATCCCCCTGCCGCCCCAGTGGACGTTGATGGTCCCGTTGGCTTCGAGTCCATGGTCCAGGTCTCCCTCGTCGAGGCGCAGGTCGGTCTTGGAGCGGACCACCAGCACCCCGTCCCTCTGCGGCCGGAGGGCGAGATACCGCTTCCTGTGCCAGCCGAAGTGATAGTCGTGCTGGCCCTGAACCAGGAAGGGCGTGCCGGCTTCGTTCTCGGAGGCGCCGGGCTCCGTGGAGCCCTGGAACTTGAAGACGAGTCCCTTGATGAGCAGCACGAAGACGTCGTCGAACTTGCCGCTCGCCTCGCTACGCCGGATCCCGACGAGGTGGATGTTCCCGGCCGAGGTGAAGTCCCAATCGGCGACCTTCCTCGTGTCGCTGGCGCCGGTGAAGGCGTTTACCATCTCCAGCATGCGATTGGGGTGGGCGAGGTAGCGTGCCTTGACCCGTTCCAACAGCGCGAGCCACCGGGTGTACTCCGTCGGACCCAGGGTGCCGGACCGCCACGCCTCGATGGTGGGCGCCCACTCGATCCGTGCGCCGCCCTCCAACCACCGCGTCAGATGCTCCTGCGACGCGGGTCCGAAGCGACCATCGGGACTGCAAGGGAGCTTCTCCACGGAGCGCACGTACTCCTGGAAGAGGCGCACCGCCGACAAGGTGCGGTAGCCGCAGATCCCGTCGGCCTTGCCGCCCGGAAAGAGACCGACCGCCTCGAGGCCCTCCTGCACGGAGGCGACCGACATGGGTTGCCGGGCGTCGGGCGCGCGTGGCTGGAACACCAGCTTGTCGCTTCCGCTCTCGACGTCACGCAGGGGCACGCGCGTGACCGCCTCCACCTCCTTGACGTACGCCTCTCGATCCGTGTCGGAAACGTCGGGGTCGTAGGATCCGAGCTGGATCATCGGGCTTTCTCCCAAGAGCGTGTTGCTAGGTGCTTCGGCGGTTTCCGAAAGCGAGACGGTCCCGGCGGCCGTGGGCGCCGGGACCGTCGGGGTGGGCTCGCGTCGGCCTGAGCAGAAGGCCGCGGGGCTACGTCGCTTTCTTTGGAGTCTTCGAGATCGTCCGGGCGACCGTCGCAGCCTTCGTGGTCGCGGCCTTCGCCGCGGTGGCCCTCTGCTTCTGTGCGGACGCGGTGAGCTGAGCCAGGCTCTGGCGGGTCGTCGACCTGAGCGCCGTGCGGCGCGGGGTCAGCGTCGCGGCGAATTCCCAATCGGCGGCGAGCCTCATCGGGTCCTTCTGGAGCGTCGCCGGGAACTTCACCCTGTCGGCGAAGTCGAGCTTGAACTGCGCTTCCGCGGCGAGGAACTGCTCCTTGGTCAGACCGAGGTTCAGCACCTTGTTCAACGTCTGATAGGCCTTGAGGATCTCGCCCATGCGTAGCCCTCGCTGTCTTGGGAGGGAGTGCCCACCGCCAGCCGGTGGCACGTTCGACAACATTGCTGCGGTGAAGGGAGCGGGCAAGCTCGTCATTCGAGCCATCGAGCGCGCGCCTGCATGACGAGCGTCAACCATGCCGCGGCCGCCTCGAGGTCGTCCTCCGTCGGCGGCGATGACATCGCATCGGTGAACAGCCGAAGGTAGGCCGTCGCATGCTCGCCATCTGCGTCGGTGCGTGCGCGCGATGCATCCGCCGGTTCATCCGCGCCCACGCGCAGCGCGAGTCTGGCCGCGAACTTCGCCGTGTAGTCGGCTGCCGCGGGCGAACCGTCTTCGTGCAGGCTCCTCGCGTCCGCAAGCGTTCGGCACGCGTAGCTCCAGCCCGGAAAGCGCTCGACGAATCCGTGAGCCAGCACCGCATCGAGCGTCGGCAGCTCGTGCGCTCGCGCGATCGCGGCCAGCAGCTCCTCGACGCCGGCGAGCGTACGGCGCACCAGGCCGTCGTCGCGCGTGGCTCCGTAGCTGCGCAGGAGCGCAGCCGCGAGGTCGGCCCTGCCGATCTCCTCCAGGTCGGCGATGACCCATTTCGGCTTCTGGTAGCGGAGCGGGTGCAGCGAAAGCAGCGAAACCGCGAGGACGTCCTGGATCTCGCGCAGGGTCTCCCACTGGGCGGCCGCGGTGCGTTCGGGATGATCGATCGAGCTCATCGAGCGAGGACACGGCCCGGACGAGACGCTCATCGAGCTCGGGCATCGACGGGCCGACGGCGTTGGCGGCTTCGCGGAGCTCGGCCGCGAGTGTGCGCGGATCGTGGAGGGCGAGGGCGCAGGCCAGGCGTGAGGCTTCGCGAAGACCCTTGAGGTCCCGGTCGCCACCTGCGGCGACGGCCCGGGCGCGCGCCTCGGTCATCCATGCGCACTCGAAGAGCTCGCCGTGCATCTCGCGCCGCTGCGTGGGCGGGTCGGGCACGCGTTCGGAGACGACGACGAGGTCGACGTCCGAATCCTCCGACGCGCGATTGCGGGCCGTCGAGCCGCTGATCAGGACGGCGAGGACGGGTGCGTCCGCGTCCGCGAGCAGGGCGGGGAGCAGCGCGCTCGCGGCGTCGATACGTGCGGCGGTGGCGGGCGTGCAGCCGAGCGCTTCGGCGGAGAACAGACGTCCGCGATCGATGCACGCGGCGGTTTCCGAGACGGTGAGCCCGGCGGTCGCGGCGGTGAACGGTCGCACGGAGCCGTCGAGCGCGAGGTACGCCATGTCGAGGATCGCGTCGGCGTCGAGGCCGGTGGAAGCCGTCAGGGCGCGGCCCGACGGCTGATCCGCGACGGGCCGGTCGAACCAGAGCGCGGTCTCCCGCATCGCTTCGATCGGGCCGTTGCTCAGGTGCACGATGTTGCGCGTCCGATCCACCGTCTCGCCCGGTTCGAGCGACAGCGGGAGGAGGCCCTCGATTCCGTCACGGCGGAGGCTGCCCGGACGAGCGCGGGTGCCGTCGGACGCACCGCAGAACTCCGTGCGCAAGCGTTGCCAGGAAAGGGCGCGCGCGGACCTGGCGGTCAGAAGAAGCGCGAGGCGCGGGGATGGCGACTCCTCCCACCACGCGATCACCGAGGGCATGTGCGCGTTGATGAGGAAGACCGGCCCGTCCGGCGCCCACGCTGGGTCCGTGAACAGGTTGACGTACTTGTCGTCGCCGAGCTCGGTGGGTCCATCCAGCGTATCGCCGTCCAGGCCGTGCGCGGCGGTGGAGTCATCGCTCCAGCGGCGGACGACCTCGCGGGGAACCCCGGTCTCCGCGATGAAACGCTCGACCGCGACCACGGGCACGTCGCGTGCGGGTCGACCATGGGTCGCCTCGAACGCCCGTGTGTCGTAGACGCGCAGCAGCGCGGTCCGTTCGGCCGGCGTGAGTCGGCCGCGCTCCGCGAACGCGCAATGGGATCGGTAGTGCGAGCGCGCGAGGCCGAGCTCGCGGACACGTGCGGCGGGAATCGCGCGCGCTTCGACGACGACGTATCCGCATTCCGCGAGCCGCGCCGCGATCTCCGCGATGAAGGCGGCCGTGGGGAGGATGCCCGGCTTCACGACGAGGACGCCGGAGCGTCCGTCGCCGTCGAGGTCGGGTGCGTCGGGGTGCAGCCAGTGGCCGGCGCGCAGCGCGTCGTCCAATCCGGGCGAGGCGCATCGCTCCACGTCGGACACGCGACGCAGTCGCCGTGCGGCAACGGAGGCGATCCACGGCTCGAGCGGTCCGTCGGGTTCCGGCGGAAGCACGATCGTGCGGGTCGACGACGTCCGGCCGGTCGCTCCGTCATCAACACCTTCGGGCACCGCTTCGATGAACTCGAGAGCCGGCCTGGGCGCCGCTGCCCGCCGCCGGGGATCGTCGGCGACGATGCGTCCGGCCAGGCCGAGCTCGCCGAGGATGCGTCGAAGCCGGTCCGGATCCACACGCTTCGACCGTACCCGTATCTCGCGGAGTCGTGGCATTCGGATTATTGATAGGGCGAAGACGCCGCCACCCACCCGGGCGAAGAGGATGCATGCCGGCCGAAACGACGTCGAGCGAGTTCCCCGTTTCCGACGGCCTGCTGGAGCGGGCGCGCCGGGTGATCCCGACCGGCGTGTGGGGTCACAACCGATTCCCCGCATTCCTGTCGCCGGGAAACTACCCGGTCTTCGCGCGCCGTGCGCGAGGCGCGCGCTTCGAGGACGTCGATGGTCGCGAATACATCGACTACGTGTGCGGCTACGGCGCGATGATCACCGGCTTCGCGAACCCGGAGGTGGATGCCGCGGCGACCGCGCGGACGGCGGAGGGCGACTGCCTGAACCAGCCGACGGAGACGAGCGTGCTGCTCGCCGAGCGGTTGACGTCGATGATCCCGGACATGGCGTGGTCGGGCTTCGGCAAGAACGGCTCGGATGCCGTGTCCACCGCCTTCCTGATCGCGCGGGCGCACACCGGGCGCGCGCGGATCGTGTGCGTGAACGGCGCGTATCACGGAAGCCATTCGTGGTGCAACTGGTGCAACATGGGCGCGGGCCGGCCCGCGGAGGACTCGGCGATGGTCCTGCGCGTGGACTGGAACGACGTCGCGGGCCTGCGCGACGTCTTCGAGCGCGAAGGCGAGGACATCGCCGCGGTCCTGATGACGCCGTTTCATCATCCGATCGGGGCCCGGGCGGAGCTTCCGTCGGCGCAGTGGTGGCCGGCCGTCGAGGCGACGTGCCGCGCGTGGGGTGCGCTGCTGATCGTCGACGATGTTCGCGCCGGCTTTCGCCTCGACCTCGCCGGCTCGCACCGTCACTTCGGCTTTTCGCCGGACCTGATCTGCCTGTCGAAGGCGCTCGCCAACACGCATCCGCTGTCGGCGGTTCTGGGTGTCGAGCGGTGCAGGGAAGCGGCCGAGCAGGTGTTCGCGGCAGGCACGTTCTGGAGCGCGTCCGCGCCGATGGCTGCGGCGCTCGTCAACCTGGAGATCCTGTCCGAGCCGGGTCGATTCGACGGGATGCAGGGGCGGGCCCGGGCCTGGTGCGACGGGATGATCGATCGAGCGAGGGCGGTGGGCCTCACGCTCGAGGTGACCGGCCCGCCGACGATGCCCACGCTCACCTTCGCCGAGGACGTGGACAACGCCCTGATGAACGCATTCGCCGAGGCGATGGTGGCGCGCGGCGTGTTCGTCCACCCCTCGCACAACCTGTTCTTCAGCGCGGCCCATGGCGACGCCGAGGTCGGCGAGACGCTGGAGACGGCGACGGCGGCGCTGGAAGCGATCGCGCACGTGTCGGCCGCCTGAATGGGGGCGTGCGTCGGGTCAGGAAGCGGTGTCGTCGTCCGTGCCGGGCAGCGTCGGTACGTCGTAGTAGCGGACGAGTGTCGGTCGCCTGAATCGCTGGAAGGGCAGCTCGGTCAGCGCGCTCACGCGGACGCGCTCCGCCGCGCGAATCGCACGCAGGCGCGCGAGCGCCTGGTCGAAGTCATCGTTGATGACGATGTAGTCGTGCTGCTCGATGAAGTCGAAGTCCTGCCTCGCCATCTCGTAGCGGATGTCGACTTCGTCGGCGAACTCGGTGCCGCGGTTCTCCAGGCGTCGTCGCATCGTCGCCATGTCCGGTGCCATGACGAAGATGCCCACGGTCGACGCCGGGTAGTACCGGCGCAGGTTGAGAAAGCCCTCGGGCACGTAGTCGAAGACCATGTCGCGCCCCTCCGCGATCGCCTCGCGGATCGGTGCGTGCAGCGTGCCGAAGAACTCGCCGTACGGGTTGATCCACTGCACGAAGTCGCCCCGCTCGATCATGGACCGGAACGACTCCCGGGAAACGTGCTCGTAGTTCTCGAGCTTCTCGCGCGGCTCGCGCGTGGTCACGGACGTCGTGTATCCCAGGTCCGGCTCGGCGCGGCGCCACGCTTCGACGAGCGAGGTCTTCCCGACACCACCGGGACCGGACACGACGAACAGGCGGCCGCGCGCGTGCAGCTCGACCGCGTCGGTCGAGGTCGGGGTCGTAACGATGTCCGGGTCGGATCCGTCGTGCGGCATGCGCTGCGCTCCGCGGAATGAAGAAGGACATGGACACGCTGAACGTCGCGTCGGGTCCGGTGATCGACGTGAGAGCGGACGCGAAGCGAATCCTGCTCGTGGGGTGCGGCGCGTTCGCCCGCCAGGCGCATCTGCCGGCGCTGCGGGACGCCGGCGCGCGTGTCCGGCTCGTCGCGGTCGCCGACCGGCGGGACCGCGCCGATGCCGTTCTCTCCGCGTGCGCACGCGCCGGGCTGCCCGCGGCTCCGTCGTTCATCGACCACCTGCCCACCGACGACCCCGCGACAGCGCTCTCCGCGTTCGACGCGGAGCTGCCCGAGGTCGACGGCGTGATAATCTCGTCGCCCGAGGACACACACAAGCGCTATGTCCGCTGGGCGCTGGACCGCGGCCTGCCCACGCTCGTCGACAAGCCGCTGACGGTGCGGCGCGCGGAGCCCGGGGGCGGGCTGTCCGACCCGCGCGACCTCGTCGACGACTGGCGCGAGCTGGTCGCGGAAGGCCGGCGCGCCTCGCCCTTCATGCTGGCCGCGCAACGACGCTACCAGGGCGATCTATCGGGAGATCGCCGCGCTCGTCGGACAGGAATACCTGCGGACGGGCCACGGGCCCACGTTCGTGCAGTGCCTGACCAACGATGGGCTGTGGCACACGCCGGCCGACTACGGCGTTCAGTCGACGTACCGCAACGGTGCGGGCAAGCTCGTTCACACGGGCTACCATGTCCTCGACATCGTTCCCTGGATCATCCGGCACGGCCAGGCGGCGGAACGGCCGGGTGCGGCGGTGGCGCGCATCCGTTCCGCGACCGTCTTCGCGACGGGCTTCATGCCGGCGGACGCGGTCGGCGCGAGGGCGCGACCCCCGGACGAGCCCGTCGACGAACTCGTCGATTCCGGCGGTTTCGGCGAGGTGAACGCCGCGCTGCAGGTGGCGCTGCGCGACGACGATCATCGCACGGTCTGCATCGTCCAGCTCGGCATGCTGCACGAGGGTCTGTCGCGCAATCCGCTGCTCGGCGGGGGAACCGTGGGTGACAGGCGCCGGCGCGCGGAGGAGGGACGCACGAAGCAGGATGTGCTGACGATCTACACCGGACCGACCGGCGCGATCTTCCTGCGTCGCTTCGCGAAGCTGACCGGCTCCTCCGGAACCCGCCTGGGCGACCGCGACCACCTCGAGCTCGTGCATTGCCGGAACGCGATCGCGGCGGGCGCGCCCGCGCTGATCGACAGGCGGGAGCTGACGTACCGCGCCGACGACCACGCGCCGACGGCGGAGTTCCTGCTCGCGCTCGATGATCCATCGCGCGACGTGATCTCGCCGGTGCGCGACCACGGCATCGCCGTCAGGCTGCTGGCCGCGGCCTACGAGTCGATGCGCGCGGGTGAATCCGTGCGGGTGGATTTCGACGCGGAGGCGTGGCGTTTGCCGCCCGGACCGCTGGTGCCCCACCTGAACGCGGCGCACGTATGAGCGATCGCGCGGAGGCCGCGGCCGACTCGCCGGAGTCGTCCCCCGCAGCTCTGCTCGTCGGCATCTCGTCGATGATCCGCGTGGAGCGCGCGCTGTGGGTCACCGCCGAGCTTGGTGTGGCGGACCACCTCGCGCCGTGGCGGCCGGGCGCCGCCGATGTCGCGGAAGCGGCGTCCGACCTCGGTCGTGACACGGATGCGTCCAGGCGCGCCGTGCCCGTCGAGGCGATCGCGGCCGCCGTCGCCGCCGATCCCGACAGCCTCTATCGCGTCCTGCGGGTCCTCGCCTCCACGGGGATCTTCTCGGAGACCGAGCCGCGCGTGTTCGAGCACACGCCGTTCTCGAATGCGCTGCGCAGCGACGCGCCGGATTCGGTTCGCGAGATCGTCCGGCAGCAGGGTGGCGAGCGCGAATGGCGTGCGTGGGGCGAAGTCGCGCACACCGTCCGCAGCGGCCAGCCCGCGTACGAGCGCGTGTGGGGCGAGTCGCCGTGGCGCCACTACGAGCAGACGCGCGCCCGGATGACGCAGGTCTCCCGTGCGGATTCGGCGGCGCTCGCCGGCCACCCGATCTTCTCCGGCGCATCGCGGATCGTGGACGTCGCGGGAGGCGAAGGCGGTTTTCTGGCCGCCCTGCTCGCGGCGCATCCGGACACGCACGGCACGCTGTTCGACCTCCCCGGCATCGTGCGGGACGCCGAAGAGGTGATGGTCCGCGCCGGCGTCGCCGACCGCTGTGAGATCGTGGCCGGCGACATGTTCGCGGCCGTTCCCGGCGGCGGCGACCTCTACGTGCTGAAGCGCGCGCTGCACGACTGGAACGACGACATGGCGCGCGCGCTGCTCCGGTCGATCCATCGGGCGATGGAAGGACGGGGTCGCCTCGTGATCCTGACGGCGATCCTGCCGCCGGGCGATGCCCCTTCGTCGGCGAAGTCGGCGGATCTCGCCCTGCTCGTGATGCTGGGGGGACGCCACCGCACCGCCGCGGAGCTGGACGGATTGCTGGTGGAGACGGGCTTCTCGTCGCCGGCGTTCATCGAGCTGCCGTCCTCGCTCGCGGCGGTGATCGCGAGCCCGCGCTGAGCCGACCCGCTCCGTCGACCTCCGCCACCGTGACCGACGTCCCCTCACACCTCACGGAGCGCGGTCATGGGGTCCACCCGCGTGGCCCGGCGCGCCGGCACGAGGCTGGCGAGGAGCGATACGGCGAGCAGGAGCGCGCCCACCGCCGCGAGGGTGGCCGGATCGTGGGGGCTCACGCCGTACACCAGGCCCCCGAGGAAACGGGTAAGGGCGAGCGCGGCCAGGAGCCCGGCTCCCACCCCGGCGGCGCCGACCCTGAGGCCGTGGCCCAGGACGTCCCGGAGAAGCTCGCGGCGGGTCGCGCCCAACACGGAGCGCAGGCCCAGCTCGTGCGTGCGCTGTGCCGTGACGAACGCAACGACCCCGTAGAGGCCCACCGCGGCCATGACCAACGCGAGCGCGCTGAACACCGAGCCCACCAGCGCGAGGAATCGCGTGAGGGCCGTGGCCCTGCGGACGTGTTGGGACATGGGCGCGACCGCGGCGATGTCGAGGCGCGGATCGACGGCGGCCACGGCGCGGCGCACCGCATCGGCGAGGGAGGCGGGATCGCCCTGGGTCCGTACGAAGAAGGTCAATTCCCAGCGAGCGCTCTGGGCGAAGGGCCAGAACACCTGCCCGGTGGAGGGTCGAGACGGCGTACGGTCTCGGATGTCGCGCACGACGCCCACCACCGTGGCGGGCGTGACCTCGAACTGGTGGGCGTGGTAGCGGCTCGGCGACACGCGGCGGCCCACGGCGGCCTCGCCGGGGAAGAGCCGGCGCGCCATGGTCTCGTCCAGGATGACCACGGGATCACCGCGGGCGTCGTCGCGGTCGTCGAAGAAGCGTCCGGACACCAGCTCCGCTCCGACGGCCGCGAGATACCCGTGCGTGGTGGAGCGCAGATCGGCGAAGTACTCCGCGCGATCGGCCTCCGGCGTTCCGTCGGGCGGCGCGGCTTCGGCCCAGTTCGCCCACGTCGCGAAGGGCAGGTGGGATGTCGCCCCCACCGCCGACACCCCCGGCACGGCCGAGATGCGGCGCACCATCTCGTCGGCCAGGTAGGCCCGGGTCGAGTCGGCGGGGAAGCGCTGCAGGTCGAGGGCGACCTTGAAGGTGAGCGCCCCGGCGGGGTCGAAGCCGATGCTCTCGCGGCCGAGGCTCGCCACGCTCCGCACCATGAGCGCCGAACCCGCCACCAGCACCAGCCCGATGGCCACCTCACCGGCGGTGATCCACTCCCGCACCCGCCGACCCCAGCGCCCGCCGGGGGCCGTACCGCCGCGGAAGCCCAACGCGGCGTCCATGCTGCGCACCGCCGCCAGGGACACGAGCGCGAAGGCCAGGCCGGCCAGAATCGACACGCCCACCGTGAAGGCGAGCACGCGACCGTCGAGCGGGGCCATGTCCGCCCGGGCCAGGCCCTCGGGCCGGAGCGCCCAGAGGACACCTGCCCCCACGCGCCCGAGCCAGGCACCGAGGAGGGCCCCGGCGCCGGTGACCAGGAGGCTCTCCATGGCGACCAGCCGCGCCAGGGCCGCGCGGGACGCACCGAGGGAGGCGCGCACGGCCAGCTCCCGGGTCCGGGACAGCGTGCGGGCCAGGACCAGACTCGCCACGTTGGCCGCGGCCAGCAGGAGGAAGAGGCCCACGGCGGCGAGGAGCGCCAGGAGGACCGGGCGCGCGGAGCGCACCGCGTCGCCCTGGAGAGGCCACACCGTGAATCGATCGCCGGTCGCCTGGAGCTCGGGATACGTGGCCCGCGCCCGCTCCGCGGCCGCCAGAACGCCCGCCGAAGCCCGCGCCGGATCGACGTCGGGGCGGAGCCGACCCACCACGCGCAGGAACTGCTGCGCCGGGGGGAGTCGCGTCAGGTCCCAGGGGAGCGCGGTGTAGGCGTCGAGCCGGACCGGGATGGCGCCGTCCTCCGGGAAGAAGAGCTTGAAGCCCCTCGGCAGCACGCCGATGACGGCGACCGGCCGGCCGTTCAGCTCGATCGTTCTGCCCACCAGGGTGGGGTCCGCGCCGTAGCGCGCGCGCCAGGCCTCGTCGCTGAGGACCACCCCCTGCGGCACGGGCCCCTCGGAGCCGTCCCGCGCGAACGAGCGACCCAGAGCGGGGTCGACCCCCAGGAGCGCGAAGAAGCCGGGCGTGACGTTGCCCGTGGAGATCTGCGCGACGCGACCCTCTCGATCGAGGACCGTCGCCGACGTCGCCCAGATCCCCTCGACGCCGGTGAAGAGATCCGGTTCCTGACGCAGGGACTCCACCTCGACGCCCGAGAGCGGCAGGCGAGCCATCCCCGACCCGGGGAACTCGTTCCACACGATGGCGAGCCGGTCGGGCTGCGCGTAGGGAAGGGGGCGGAGCAGGACCGCGTTCACGACGCTGAACGTCGCCGTGTTCGCGCCGATGCCCAGGGCGATGGAGAGCACCGCCGCCCCGGTGAAGGTCGGATGGCGTCGAAGGGCCCTGAGCGCGTGACGGAGCGGCGGCCTCCCTCCCCCGTCCCGTCCGAACAGCGCGGACGCGTATGCCGCGGGAAGGGTCCTCATCGTATCCGCGAGGAGGACCCATGCCAGGCGGACGCCCGCGAAACGCGTGTCTTCGAGGGCGCGGCGATGCCACGCGACGATCTCGAACCACTCGGGCTCGAAGCGGCGGCGAAAGCTCGAAGGGTAGAGACGGAGGAGGAGGCGCGGCAGGAGGTTCATGGGCGAGACTCCCGCCCGTCGGGCCGGTCGGGGCCGTTCACGAAGCGGGGAGGACGTGCTTGTCGCGCGCCGCCCGAACGAGTTGATCGAGGCGCGCGGCCTCGGCGGCCAGGCTGTCGCGCCCCGGACGCGTGATGCGATAGTAGCGCCGACGCGGGTCCGACTCCTCACCGCCGGCCGGCGCGTCGCACTCTTCGATGAGTCCCTCCTCCAGCATCTTCTTGATGGCATGGTAGAGGGTGCCCGGTCCCATGCGGATCTCGTCGCCCCCGCCGCCTCCCGTGCGCCTGGCAACCTCCTCGGCGATGCCGAGGCCGTAGCGCGGGCGGTCGGTCAGGGCCAGGAGGATGTAGAAGAAGGTGCCGGCGATGGGCTTGGTGGTGGGGCGGGCGTTGGGCATCGTCGGGAGCGTCCGTGTGACAGGGCCATGATATATCGCAATATGATATATCGTGTTTACATAGTTCTGCAAGGCGGCGTACCCCTCCTCGCGCGCCGACATGGAGGCGGACAAGGCGAGCCACTTCAACACGGGACGCCGGCGACCGATCGGAGGCGCGCCGGGAGGCACCCGGGTGGCCCTCCCCCTTGCTCCATCGGCAGGAGGCCCACGATGATGCCCGCGACGCGATCCACGAATCGTGAGGAGCCGAATGCCCGACCCCGGCGACCGCGCCGCACCCTCGCGGGAGGCGGCGATTCAAGAGGCCATCCAAGTCATCGGCTCCGCCGAGGCGCAGGACTGGGTGATCACCCCCACCGCGCACGCGCAGCGCTACGGCGACGCGGCCCCCGACCTGGCCGCCGTGCTTCGAAGCTCCGCGGTGGTGGTCGTCGCCGAGCGCTTCGAGGCGCGCAACGCGCGCGCCATCGAGGACCAGCGCTCCTTCAACACGATCTCGTCGCGGGCTCGATCCGCCGTCTTCCTGGGCGGGGATCGCTTCCGCGCTCCTGCTGGTCGGAGGGAGCTTGAGCGGCACGGCGCCCACGGTCGGCAGATGGCTCATCCTCGCGGCCGCCGTGGGGGCGGTCGTCGCCGGGGGGCTGGCCACGATGTGGATCCAACGCGTCAAGCAGGGCCAGCTGCTCGAGCGCTGGATGACGGCCCGCGCCGAGGCGGAGACCGCGCGCTTCCGATACTTCGACATCGTGACGGAACGTGGCGGCGCCGCGGACCCGAACCTCTTGCTGGAGTACTTCCGCCGCTACCAGCTGGACGTGCAGCGGGCGTACTACGGCGGGCGCGCAGGCGATCACCGCCGTGCCGCGGACCGTGCCCTGGGCCGGAGCACGCTGGGCGTGGCGGGGGGGAGCATGGCCACGGGGCTGGCGGGCATCGGGATGGTGAATCCGGCGTGGACCTCGCTCGCCGCCGTGGGGCTCGTGGGGCAGGCGTGGGGAGCCATGGTCGCGAACGAGGAGGCGACCGCGCAGAACCGGCGGAACGCGGAGCGCTACGGCCGCACACGACTCGCGCTCGACCGCATCTACGAGCGGCTCGACGAGGTGCGCATGGCGGTGGCCGGCGGCCACGCCGAGGTCATGGCGGAGTTCGTGCAGGCGGTGCACGAGCAGCTTTCCCTCGAACACCGGCAGTGGCTCGAGGAGATGCACGGTGCCGGCACGGCCATCGGCCGTCTCGAGGAGCTGCTCTCCCGCTATCGCGACGAGGGGAAGGGGCCCGCCCCGGACGCGGGGGCGGAGCCGTAGGCGGGCGGAGGCCGGGAGCCGGCATGCTCCTGACGGGGTTCGCACCCGCTGGTGGGAGACGAGCCGACCGTGCTGATCCTCGGCTCGATGCCGAGCGAGCGCTCCCTTCGTGAGGGGCGATACTACGCGCAGCCCTCCAACCGCTTCTGGCGGCTGATGTCGGACATCGTGGGCCTTCCGCCCGATGCGCCCTGGGACGCGCGCGCCGCGGCCCTGGCCGACCGCGGCGTCGCCCTCTGGGACGTGCTGAAGCACTGCCTCCGGGTCGGCAGCCTCGACGCCGCGATCGAGCGCGATACCGAGATCCCCAACGAGCTGGCCGGGTTCCTCGAGGACCACGGCTCCATCCGCCGCGTCCTGTTGAACGGGCGAACCGCCGAGCGCGCCTTCCACGAGCACGTCGGACCCTCCCTCCAGGTAGGCGTCCGGACGAGGGTGGAGATCGTCGCGCTCCCCTCGACGAGCGCGGCGAACGCGCGTTGGCGCTATGCGGACCTGCGGGAGGTCTGGCAGGCGGCCCTCCGCGACGTCCTCCGGTAGGAGCGCCCTAGGTGCGGCCTGGCCGGCCGCCGGGAGTCGACCGACGCGCATTGCCGGGGGGTCCGCGCGGCGGCATGATTCGGCGCTGGCGGGTCGGCCGGTGCGCAACGCGCGGACCGGCGTCTTCCACCACGGGAGGCGGTCATGATCATCGGCCTGCTCGGGGTCACGCTGCTCATCTGCCTGGCGGTGAGCACGCTCGCGGCGCTCCTCTTCACCCGGCCGCTTCGCCGGATCATGGAGCGCATCGTACCGGATCGCATCAGTGGGGCCTGGGTGCGGTATCTGGTCTTCGCGATGTACGTCGTGGGCCTCGCCGGCGGCGTGGACGTGCGCCGCATCGACCGGTACCTGTCGCCTTCGGAGCCGGAGGGGCAGGTGCTGGATCTGACGCGCGAGCGGTGGCTCATGGAGGTCTACTCGACGGCCATCGGCAGCCTGGGCGCGATCACCTGGATGCTGCTGGTCTTCTTCGTCTTCGCCCTGTTGGCGTACGTGATCGTGCGCGCCTTCGAGATGCGCAGAGGGGAGACGCCCACGGGCTAGCAGCCCCGCCCTACATCATGAAGACGACGCCCATCACCGCAGCCAGCAGTACCACCGACCAGACGGCCGGATGGCTCCATACAGGGCGCAACTCACGGCGCACGTCGGGGAGGCGGTGGGCGTTGACGGCGATCGTCATGTGCCCGGCCTCGTCCTTGCGGCCCTCGATGAGGCGCGCCTGCAGGAGCTCGTTCACCGCCTTCTGGTACTTTTCGGGCTGCTGCGAGAAGCCGGGAATGCTCGCGGGCCGCGCGTGTCCCGCGCCGCCGCTGTTCTCGTGGGTCCGGGTCAGCTCACGGAGGATGGTCTTCTTCGGCGACATGGTCGACGGTGGGTTGAGGTTCTGCTCGCCGTTTTCGGCACTCACGTCCACCCTACGGACCCGACGGGCGGGAAGTTGCAGGGTGGCGGGAGGCCCGCTCGCCCGGCCTCCCGTGACTCCTTCGACGGTGCGAGCGCCCGGTTGGTTGCAGCCCGGCTTCGGGACGCCGGCGGTTACCTCCACCGGTCGGGTTCGTGGGGCTTGAAACCGCGGCGTCGTCGCAACGGGCCGAAGTGTTGCTCAGACAACATCGTACACAGATGTTCCTCGCCACGGCGGCGGTCCGCCAAAAGGCGTGCAGCACAACGCCTCCGATGCGGACTCCGCGGTGGAAGTCGGGGAATCCCCTACAAGGCCGTGGCCAGTTACGCGTTCGTGCCCGGAAGATCGCTTTCCATTCGTCCGGCGCAGGCTAGACTTGAACCCACGATTCCAGGGGGGCTCCCCCGGGGTCGTTTCATCCCGCCGAATCACTCTTGGAGGACCATCCATGCGACTCAGCAACGGTGTACGATGGTTGGCCGTTGCCGCAGCCCTGGCCGTGACGGGAGATCTCGCTGCCCAGTCCACCGCGACCCTGAACGGGCGCGTGTTGGACGAGAACGGGGCGGCGCTCTCCGGGGTCCAGGTCGTGGTGACGAATCAGAACTCGGGGAGCCAGAACGGCGCCCTGAGCCAGCCCGACGGCCGCTATGCGGTCATGGGGCTGCGCGCAGGTGGCCCGTACCGCGTCGAGGCCCGGATGATCGGCTACGGCGTCCAGGTCGTGGAGGACGTCACGCTCACGAGCGGCCAGACCCGCACGATCGACTTCCGGCTGTCGCAGGAAGCGGTCGCGATCGACGCCATCGAGGTGTTCGCCACGCGCGCCGTCGAGCGCAAGACGCCGGTCGCGTACTCGAACGTGCCGAAGGTCCAGATCCAGAACCAGCTCGCCTCGCAGGACCTCCCCATGGTCCTCAACGTCACGCCCAGCGTGTACGCGACGATGCAGGGCGGCGGCGCCGGTGATGCGCGCATCAACGTGCGCGGGTTCAGCCAGCGCAACACCGCCGTGATGGTCAACGGCGTGCCCGTGAACGACATGGAGAACGGGTGGGTCTACTGGTCCAACTGGGACGGGCTCGGCGACGCGGCCACGTCCATCCAGCTGCAGCGGGGTCTCTCCGCGGTGAACCTCGCGACGCCGTCCATCGGCGGGACGATGAACATCATCACGGATCCCTCCGCGCAGGCGCCGGGCCTCTCCTACAAGCAGGAGTTCGGGTCGGGGAGCTTCCTGAAGGAGACCTTCACGCTCAACACGGGCGAGCACGACGGCTTCGCGCTCACGGCTTCGGTGGCACGCAAGACCGGCGACGGCCTGTGGGGCTACACGGGCACCGAGCGCACGTCGAGCACGGACTTCGGTCTGGCCACCTACACGGACGCGTGGTCCTACTACCTGGCCGCCGCCTACCAGATCAACAGCAAGAACCGCATCGAGTTCTACGCGGTGGGCGCCCCACAGGCGCACGGCCAGAACCTGTACAAGCTGAACGTGGCGACGATGAGCCACCAGTACGCGAGCGAGCTGGGATTCAGCCAGGCGGCGCTCGACAAGTTCCCGGAGGCAGGGCGCTTCTGGAGCCCGAACGTCGCGCCCGTGAGCGCGTCGTACTCGGGGCTGCAGTACTCGAGCACGGGACCCAAGACGGGCGAGTTCAAGCGCTACGGTAGCAACTACCTCAACGAGCGCGAGAACTACTTCCACAAGCCGCAAGCCAACCTGAACTACTACGCGTACTTCGGGAACGGCCTGTCGTGGACGACGGTGGGATACTACTCCGGCGGTCGGGGCGGCGGCTCGGGCACGATCGGCTCCCTCGTCTGGGACTACGGGTACACGCAGCGCTTCGCCAACTGGGACGCCACCATCGCGCGCAACCAGGCCAGCACCACGGGCTCCACCGGCATCCTGCGCAGCTCGGTCAACAACCAGTGGACGATCGGCACGATCTCGAAGCTGCGGAAGGACTTCGCGTCGGACGTGACGGCGGAGATCGGGATCGACTGGCGCAAGGCCTCGATCGACCACTTCCGCGACGTGCGTGACCTCCTCGGAGGCGCGTACTACACGGACTCGAGGAACGCCTTCACCGGCCCGCGCAACGCGACGTTCGGCGACAAGATCGACTACTACAACACGAACAAGGTCGACTGGCTCGGCGCCTACCTGCAGTTGGAGCGGTCGAACCAGGACGGCTCCCTCTACGGGATGTTCGGCTGGGCGCAGAACGCCTACCACTTCACCGACCACTTCAAGCAGGACCCCGTCACCAACGGGGAGCTGAAGCTCGAGAGCGGCAACATCGGCGGCTATCAGGTGAAGGGCGGCGTCAACCGGAACCTCAACAACGAGTGGTCGATCTTCGGCAACGCAGGCTACGTGTCCAAGGTGCCGATCCTCGACGGCGTGATCGACGACGTGATCGGGCGCCTGAACGAGAATCCGAAGAACGAGACGTTCCTCTCGTTCGAGGCGGGCGCCAGCTTCCGCTCGATGGACCGCGGCCTGTCCTTCGACGTGAACGTGTACCACACGACGTGGCGGGATCAGACGAAGACGATCTACGATCCGCAGCTCGAATTGCAGGCCAACATCCTGGGCGTGGACGAGCGCCACATGGGCCTGGAGCTTCAGGGTGCCTACCAGCCGCTGGACCTGCTCCGCTTCGACGTCGCGGCGTCGTTCGGCGACTGGTGGTACATGAACGACGCGACCGGCCGCGCCGTGGCGGGCGACCGGCAGACGTCGACCGACTACGCCTTCTACATCAAGGACCTGAAGGTCTCCGACCAGCCGCAGACGCAGTTCGCCTACGCGGCGTCGCTCTACCCGGTGGAGGGGCTCTACCTCCAGCTCCAGGGTCGGAGCAACTTCAACTACTACGCGCAGTTCGATCCCTTCGGCAGGACGGTGGCGGGGGATGGGCAGCAGTCGTGGAAGACGCCCAGCTACTCGATCTTCGACCTGCACGCCTCGTACCGGATCAACGATCTGATCCCGGCGTGGCGGGGCGGAGACGTCCGGCTCTTCGGAAGCGTCCTGAACCTCTTCGACAACCTCTACATCCAGGACGCCACCGACAACTCGAGCTTCAACGGCTACTTCAACTGCGCGGACAACGACGGCAGGTCGTGCGCGGCCGATCGCGGCCACGACGCGATGTCCGCCGAGGTCTACCTCGGGCTGCCGCGCACGTTCAACCTCGGCTTCCAGGTCATCTTCTGATCGGGTAGCCACGACGCCCGCGCGGCGTCACCTTGGGACGGGCCCCCCGCTCGACAGGGCGGGGGGCCTCGTCACCTCCACTTCGCGCACCGTGCACAACCCCATCCTGAGCGCGCTCCTCCTCTTCGCGGTCGGCCTGGTGGCCGGCACGCTCAACGTCATCGCGGGGGGCGGCTCCATGCTCACGCTCCCGGTGATGATCTTCCTCGGCCTCCCGCCGACGGTGGCCAACGGCACGAACCGCGTCGCGATCCTGATCCAGAACGTGGGCGCGTCGTGGAGCTTCCACCGCAGGCGCCTGACCACGGTGGCGTGGCTCTGGCTGGCCGTGCCGCCGGCGCTGGTCGGAGCGGTGCTGGGCACGCTCGTGGCCGTACGCATCGGCGACGTCGCGTTCCAGCGCATCCTCGCGATCGTCCTGGTGGTCGTGGCGGCCTGGACGGTGTGGCGCCCGACGCCCTCGGCGACGGGCGGTGAGGCGGTCGGTCCGCCCGCGGGGGTGCGGCGGTGGGCCTTCGCGGGCGTGTTCTTCCTGGTGGGCTTCTACGGTGGCTTCCTGCAGGCCGGGATCGGCTTCGTGATCCTGGCGGTGACGTCGGCCGGCGGGCTGGACCTCGTGCGCGGCAACGCGGTGAAGGTCACGTTGGTGATGTGCTTCACGCCGCTCGCGCTCGCTCTCTTCGCGTGGAGCGGCAAGGTGGACTGGGCGATGGGCCTGTCGCTGGCGGCCGGCAACCTGATCGGTGGCCTCGCGGGCGTGCGCCTCCAGGTGCTCAAGGGACACGGGTGGGTGCGCAACGTGGTGACCGTCACCATCGTGGTCTTCGCGATCCGGCTCCTGATCGCGGGGTAGCGACCCGCGGGGAAGCCCGCCCGACGAAGCCGCCCGCGCGGACCTGAGCGTCCGCGCGGGCGGCTTCCGCGTTCCGGCCCGATCGGCGGTCGAGCCGCCGGGCTAGTACCGGTAGTGATCCGGCTTGTAGGGTCCTTCGGGCTCGACGCCGATGTAGCTCGCCTGCTTCTCCGAGAGCTCCGTGAGGTCGACACCCAGCTTCTGCAGGTGCAGGCGCGCCACCTTCTCGTCCAGCTTCTTCGGCAGGACGTACACGCGCCGCTCGTAGGCCGCGCGGTTCGTGGCGAGCTCCACCTGCGCGATGACCTGGTTCGTGAAGCTCGCGCTCATCACGAAGCTCGGGTGGCCGGTCGCGCACCCCAGGTTGAGGAGCCGGCCCTCCGCGAGGATCAGCACGGAGTGCCCGTCGGGGAAGGCCCACTCGTCGTACTGCGGCTTGATGGGGATGCGGCGGATCCCCGGCGTCTTCTTGAGACCGGCCATGTCGATCTCGTTGTCGAAGTGGCCGATGTTGCCGACGATCGCCTTGTCCTTCATGCGCGCCATGTGCGCGGCGGTGACGATGTCGCGGTTTCCGGTGGCCGTGATGAAGATGTCCGCCTTGTCGACGACGTCGTCGAGGCGGACCACCTGGTAGCCCTCCATGGCCGCCTGCAGCGCGCAGATGGGGTCGACCTCGGTGATGTGCACGCGCGCGCCCTGACCCTTGAGCGCCTGCGCGCACCCCTTGCCGACGTCACCATAGCCGCAGATGACCGCCATCTTGCCGGAGAGCATGACGTCGGTGGCGCGGTTGAGCCCGTCCACCACCGAGTGCCGGCACCCGTACAGGTTGTCGAACTTCGACTTGGTGACCGAGTCGTTCACGTTGATGGCGGGGAAGAGCAGGTTCCCCGACTTCTCCATCTCGTAGAGGCGGTGCACGCCGGTGGTGGTCTCCTCCGAGACGCCGCGGATGCGGTCCGCGATGCGACGCCACTTGCCGTCGTCCGCGGCCAGGTTCCGACGGAGCACCTCGAGGATCACGCCCCACTCCTCCGGGTCGTTCTCCTCGTCGAAGTCGGGCACGCGCCCGGCTTCCTCGAACTCGACGCCCTTGTGGACGAGGAGGGTGGCGTCGCCACCGTCGTCCACGATCAGGTCCGGGCCGGAGCCGTCCGGCCACTCGAGCGCCTGCTCGGTGCACCACCAGTACTCGTCGAGCGTCTCGCCCTTCCAGGCGAAGACGGCCGCGCCGCGCGGATCGTCCACGGTGCCGTCACGGCCGACGGCCACGGCGGCGGCCGCGTGGTCCTGCGTCGAGAAGATGTTGCACGACACCCAGCGCACGTCGGCACCGAGGTCCATCAGCGTCTCGATGAGCACGGCGGTCTGCACGGTCATGTGCAGCGAGCCCATGACGTGCAGCCCTGCCAGCGGCTGCTCGGGGCCGTACTCCTCACGCGCCGCCATCAGGCCCGGCATCTCCTGCTCGGCCAGGCGGATCTCCTTCCGCCCCCACTCGGCCAGCGAGAGGTCCTTGACCTTGAAGGTGGGTCGGGTCGGTGGCCGCGCCCCGCTCGGGGGACCGCACTGCGGTGTCGCTCATGATGCCTCTCGGTCGGTCGATGGGTGGAGGGTCGTATGAAGGTGGGATCTCATGTGCGGATCCCCGTCGCGAGGAAGAGCAGCGGACCCAGCGCCTCCGGATCGGGAGGGAGGAGCCGCGCGTGCACGTGTCCGAATCCGGCGTCGGCGATCCAGCGTTCCATCTCGCGCGGGTCGAATCCGGGCCAGACGTGGCCCATCTGCTCGGCGAACTCCGCGCCGCGGTCGTGGGCCCGCATCTCCACCACGACCAGGCGCCCACCGGGGGCCAGGGCGCGGTGGGTGTCGCGCAGCACGTCTGCCGGATCGACCACGTAGTGCAGCACGAGCGACAGCACGGCGACGTCCAGCTCGCCGTCCGCCACGGGGAGCGCCTCCAGGTCGCCACGGCGGAGCTCCACGTTGGCGGAGCCTTCGAGCCTGCGGGCGGCCGCCTCCAGCATGGCTTCCGAGCGGTCGATCCCGACGACGCGCGCGACGAAGGGCGCGAGCGTGGCGGCGAGCTCTCCCGTCCCGGTCCCGAGGTCGCCCACGGTCCAGTTCGGGTCGAGGAGCCCGAAGAACGGGAGCAGCTCCGCCCCGTGGCCGAACAGATCGCGACGCAGGTGGTCCCATCGCTCGGCGGAGGCGGCGAAGAACTCCGCGGAGCGCCGCCTGCGCTCGGCCAGGACCTGGCGCGCGCGCTCGGCGTCGGCGGCGTACACCCCCTCGGGCCCGAGCCCGTCACGGACGAGACGCCACAGCTCCCGCGACGGCGGCGACAGCGAGGCCGACAGCCGGTAGTGGCGGTTGCGCCCCTCGGCGCGCGCGTTCACCCACCCGTCCTGGGCGAGCGTGCGCAGCTGCCGGCTCACCGTCGGTTGCGGGATCTGGAGCACCGCGCACAGCTCGGTGACGGTGAACTCGCTCCGCTCCAGGAGGAGGAGGATGCGCGTACGCGTCTCGTCGCCGAGGGCGAGGAGATGCTCGAGGATCGGAGGCGGGGCAGTCGTATCCATAAATGCGAATCTGAAAATACAACCGTGGACGCGGGGCCGGAACCCCCTGCCCGTCGCGTGCCGCGCAAGAATCGGGTTGAGCGCCATCCGGCGCGCGGCGATCATCCTCGCGTGACCCGAGCCGAGGGAGGGAGACGTGACCGACGCCGCGCTGGACATCCCGACGTACCGCCGGATGGAGAAGGCCATCCGCTTCCTGGACGAGCACCGGACCGAGCAGCCCACCCTCGCCGAGCTGTCGGCGCACGTGGGCATGAGCCCGTTCCACCTGCAGCGGGTCTTCCGCGGTGCGGTGGGCGTGAGCCCCAAGCGCTTCCTCCAGTTCGTGACGGCGGAGCACGCACGCCGCCTCCTCGAGGACGGGGGCGCCCTCCTGGAGACCTCCTGGGCCACGGGCCTCTCCGGCCCGAGCCGACTGCACGACCTGATGGTGAACGTGCACGCGATGACGCCCGCGGAGGTGCGCGCCGGCGGCGAGGGCGTCGAGCTCGCGTGGGGCGTCCACGACACGCCGCTCGGACCGTGCGCGCTCGCGACCACCGCACGGGGGATCGCGGTGCTGGCCTTCCTGGAAGAGGCGACCCACGCCGAGGCGGAGGCGCGGGTGCGCGACCGCTGGCCGGAGGCTCGCCTGCGTGCCGACGCGGCGCGCACCGGGGCGCTCGTGCGACGCATCTTCGAGGGCGGCGGAAACGGCCCGCTCTCGCTCCACCTTCGCGGGACCAACTTCCAGATCCGTGTGTGGGAGGCGCTCCTCACGGTGCCGGCGGGGCAGGTGGTGACCTACGGGGCGCTGGCCGCGCACCTCGGCGTGCCCGGCTCGGCGCGGGCCGTGGGCCGCGCGGTGGGCGCGAACCCCGTGGCGGTCGCGATCCCGTGCCACCGCGTGGTCCTGTCGACAGGCGCGCTTGGCGGCTACCGCTGGGGCCGGGAGCGGAAGATGGCGCTCCTGGCGCGCGAGCAGGAGGAAGGGGCCGGCGCGGCCTGACGCCGCCCGCGCGCCGGCCCCCCCAAACGGGTCGGCGCGCCCGGCTTCCTTCCGCTCAGCCCTGCGGCCCGTCCTCGCTCACGCCGCGTGCGTGGTCGAAGAGGTAATCCGCGGCCAGCCCGGCCATCGCCTTCACCCCCACCGGCAGCGCGCCCTCGTCCACGAAGAAGAGCGGGGAGTGGTTGGGGTAGGGCGTGCGACCCGCGGGCACGCCGCCGAGGAAGAAGAAGACGCCGGGGATCTGCTTCTCGTAGAGGGCGAAGTCCTCGGCGCCCGTGATCGGCGGTCCTTCCGCGACCGCCTCCGCACCCGCGGCGCGCTCGAGCGTCGGCACGGCCCAGCGCGTCAGGTCGGGGTCGTTGTACGTCACCGCGCCGCCCCCGCTGATGCGCACGACCGCCTCGGCGCCCGCGCTGGCGGCGATCTGCTCGGCGGTGCGCCGGATGCGGTCGTAGATGTCGTCGCGCATCGCCTCGTCGAAGGTACGGACCGTGCCGACCATCACGACGGAGTCGGGGATGATGTTGCCCCGCACGCCACCGTGGATGCTGGCGACCGTCACGACCGCCGGCGCCTTCGTGATGTCGGTCTGGCGGGAGACGATGGTCTGCAGCCCGAGCACGACCTGCGAGGCCACCACCACCGGGTCGACGCCGCCCCACGGGAGCGCGCCGTGCGTCTGCTGCCCGACGATCTTGATGTAGAGCCCGGCCGCGGCTGCCATGGCGCCACCCGCCCGGTAGGTGAGCGAGCCCACCTCCGTCGGCCATACGTGGAGCCCGAAGATCGCCTCCGGCGCGGGGTCGGAGAGCGCGCCCTCCTCGATCATGAGGCCCGCGCCCCCCTCCTCGCCCGCGGGCGCGCCCTCCTCGGCCGGCTGGAAGAGGAAGACGACCGTGCCGGGGAGGCGGTCCTTCACGGACGCCAGGACCTCGGCGGCGCCCATGAGGATCGCGACGTGGTTGTCGTGACCGCAGGCGTGCATGACGCCCACTTCCTGGCCGTTGTACTCCGTGCGCACCTTCGACGCGAAGGGGAGGTCGACCCGCTCGGTCACGGGGAGGGCGTCCATGTCCGCCCGCAGCGCCACCACAGGGCCGGGCCGCCCCCCTCGCAGCACGCCGACCACGCCGGTGTGCGCGACCTCCGTGCGCACCTCGATGCCGAGCCGGCGCAGGTGGTCCGCGACGAGCGCGGCCGTGCGGAACTCCCGGTTCCCCAGCTCGGGGTGCTCGTGGATGTCCCGCCGCCAGGCGACCACCTCGGGCGTGACCTCGGCGACGAGCCGGTCGATGTCGGCGCTCAGCGGGTTCTCGCGCGTCTGCGCGCCCACCGGCGCGGCGGCCAGAAGGAGGAGGGCGAAAGGCAGGAGCGTGCGACGGGGCATGAGGCCTCCGGAGGGTCACTCGGACGGTTGCGGCGGGCGGTAAGGATGGCGATCGCAGACCGGCTCCGCCACCGACTCCCCTACGCCGTCGGGGTTACGGCCGTTAACTTTCCATGTCCCCTGTAGGATCGGGTAGTCTGTCCCAGACCCTTCCAGACCCATGTGGAGATCCGTGCCCGTGGCCGATCACTCCGCCCACGCCCCCCACGACGACATCGTCTATCCCGCCGCCATCCCCTTCGCGCTCGTGCACCTCGCGGCGTTCGGGGCGATCTGGACGGGCTTTCCCGCCCAGGCCGTGTGGATGGCGGTCATCCTCTACCTCGTCCGCATGTTCGCGGTCACCGGCGCGTACCACCGGTACTTCTCGCATCGGTCCTACAAGACGAGCCGGGTCGGACAGTTCCTCCTGGCGTTCCTCGCCCAGAGCTCCGCACAGCGGGGGGCGCTGTGGTGGGCCGCCATCCACCGGCACCACCACCTCTATTCGGACACGCCGGAAGACGTCCACTCGCCCCGCCACCAGGGCTTCGTCTACGCGCACGTAGGGTGGATCTTCAACCACAACAACTGGAAGCCCGACTACGGCACGATCCGCGATCTGGCGAGCTACCCGGAGTTGCGCTGGCTCGACCGCTTCTATCTCGTGCCCGCGGTGCTCCTGGGCATCGGCGCCTTCCTGGTCGGCGGTTGGGCGGGGCTCTTCGTGGGCTTCTTCCTCAGCACGGTGGTGCTCTACCACGGCACGTTCGCCATCAACTCGATGGCGCACGAGGTGGGTAGCCAGCGCTACCTCACCGGTGACGACTCGCGCAACCACTGGCTCCTCGCGCTGGTCACGCTCGGCGAGGGGTGGCACAACAACCATCACCACTACCAGAGCTCGACGCGCCAGGGCTTCAAGTGGTGGGAGATCGACATCACCTACTACATCCTGAAGATGATGTCGTGGACGGGCGTGGTCTGGGACCTGCGCGAGCCGCCCGAGGCGATCGTCCGGGGTGAGAAGCCCGTCGGCCGCAAGGTGATCGAGAAGGTGGCGCAGGACCTCGCGGCGAGCATCTCGCTCGAGGGGATCGCGACGCGGGTGCGCGAGGCGTGGAACGAGTCCCACGCCTTCGAGGACCTCTCCGAGCGCGTGCGACGCGCACGCGAGCAGATGGAGGAGGGGCTGGCCGAGTTGGCGCTCCCCCATCTCCCGACGCTGCCCGAGCTGCGGGAGCGCGCCGAGGAGATGTTCAACGAGTCGCCGTCCCTGGACGACATCGTGGTGCGCGCGCACGAGCTGCTCCGTCGTGCCGTGGCAGAGCGCGTCTGCGACCTCGCGATCGCCACCGGGTAGCGTTCGTCGATCCCGGGACGTGCCGTCCGCCCCCGGGAGCGACCGATGCCCCGCCTTGCCTCTCACGGTAGGGCGGGGCATTCTTCGTCGCCCTGAAAGGACACCGCGAGGCTAGGTCCCCCCGCCTCTCTTCTCCCCAACAACCTCGCCCAGACGGACGGCCCGCATGGACCTTCTTCAGAACGTCGTCGACTTCTTCAACACCTACGTGGTGGAGAACGGGATCAACGTGAAGGGGGAGAACATCCCCTATATGGTGATCCTCCTCCTCGGGACGGGACTCTACCTCACGTTTCGCACGGGCTTCGTGCAGCTGCGGCACCTCGTGCACGGCTTCGGTGTGACGTCTGGCAAGTACGACGACCCCAACGAGCCCGGCGACGTCAGCCACTTCCAGGCGCTGACCACGGCGCTGTCGGCGACGGTCGGCATCGGCAACATCGCCGGCGTTGCGATCGCCATCCACCTGGGCGGCCCGGGCGCGCTCTTCTGGATGTGGGTCACGGCCTTCCTGGGGATGGCCACCAAGTACTCCGAGGTCACGCTCGCCCAGCGGTACCGTGACGTGGGACCCGACAAGGACGCCAAGAAGTGGGAGGGTTCGGTGTCCGGCGGGCCGATGTACTACATCGAGCGCGGGCTCGGGCCGAAGTGGCGGTGGATGGCCGTCTTCTTCGCGCTCATGCTCGGCTTCACGGCGTTCCTCACCGGCAACGCGGTGCAGGCGAACACGGTCGCGGACAACGTGGAGACGGTGTGGGGCGTGGCGCCGTGGATCACCGGGCTGATCACGTCGGGCGTGGTCGCGATGGTCATTCTCGGCGGCATCACGCGTATTGGGCGGGTCACGTCGATCCTCGCCCCCCTCATGGCGACGATCTACGTGGCCGGCGCGCTCTTCATCATCCTCACGCACCTCCCCGACCTCTTCCCGGCCCTCGGACTCATCTTCCGCGAGGCGTTCAATCCCTCCGCGGGCGTGGCCGGAACCGGGGTCGGCGTGTTCGTGGTGACGATGATGTGGGGGGTGCGGCGAGGGCTCTTCTCGAACGAGGCGGGGCAGGGCTCGGCGCCGATCGCGCACGCGGCGGCCAAGACCGACGAGCCCGTCTCGGAGGGTGTCGTGGCCCTGCTCGAGCCCTTCATCGACACGATCGTGATCTGCTCGATGACCGGCATCGTCATCATCATGACCGGGATGTACACGGCGCGGATCCCCACGGAGGTCACGCTCACCGGCGGCGACCTCAGCTACACCACGACCCTCGAGTCGGGACGTTCCGTGTCGACGGAGCCGCCGGCCGAGATCACGATCCGGGACGGCCTGCACACGCAGACCGGGATGGGCGCGGTGCACGTGTCCTGGCACGAGACGGCGATCGACACGCTCTTCGTCGACGAGGCGATGACGCGGCCCTTCACCGGCGTCGTGCGGCCGGCGTCCGGTCAGGCGGTGACGGCCGACGGGCAGACCTACACGTCGCTGTGGGCGAATGCGCCCGACAGCGGTGCGCCCCTGACGATGGAGGCCTTCAGCCGCGGGCTGCCGGGGAGGTGGGGCAACTACATCGTGCTGATCAGCACGATCCTCTTCGCGGTATCGACGGCGATCTCGTGGAGCTACTACGGCGACCGGTGCGCCAACTACCTGTTCGGACCGAAGGCGATCCTGCCGTACAAGTTCGTGTACGTGGCCATGCATTTCATGGGCGCGGTCGTGCCGCTCGCCGTGGTCTGGGCGATGGGCGACATCGCCCTGTCGATCGTCATCATCCCGAACCTCATCGCCCTCCTCTTCCTCGCGCCGAAGGTCGTCGAGATGACCCGGTCCTACTTCGGGCGCAGGCCGTGGGAGGAGAACGCGCGGGCGCACGAGGCGTGGAAGCGGTCGCGCGACGCGGGTGGGAGCCCGAAGGGATAGCGCACCGCATGACGGTCGACGAAGGGGGGCGGCTCCTGCGGGACCGCCCCTCGCCACATGGAGGGGCGGACGAGCCCTGGGCTCCTCTGGACGCGGCCCTCGCGGCCTACCGTGCGGGACGGCGTCAGGCGGAGCTCGTGCTGCGTACGGACGTGGCCGAGGAGGAGCACGTGCCCGTCTCCCTCTTCTTCCGCCCCGTGGAGAGCATGCCCGCCGTGGAGCGGCGGGCGCTCGCGGAGGCCCGGGGCCGTGTCCTGGACGTCGGAGCGGGCCCGGGCGCCCACGCCGCGCCCCTGGCGGCCGCGGGACATGCCGTGACCGCGCTCGAGATCCTCCCGGTGGCGTTGGCGGAGCTGCATGGGGGTGGGGTGGTCGACGTCCGCGATGGCGGTCTCGAGGCGCTCGGGCCGGAAGAGCGCTTCGACACCGTGCTCGTGCTCATGAACGGGCTGGGCCTTCCAGGAACGCTCTCGGCGCTCGACGACTTCCTCGCTGTGCTCGCCGAGCACCTCCAGCCGGGGGGGCGGATCCTCGCGGACTCGACCGACCCGGGGCGTTGGGACGTGCCCGACGACGGGCGCTACGTCGGGGAGGTCCACATGCAGCTCGAGTTCGACGGACAGGCGGGTCCGCCCTTCCCCTTCCTCTTCGTGGACCCCGAGGCGCTCGCTGCCGCGTGCACGCGCGTCGGGCTGACGTGCGAGGTCCTGGAGCGCGAGGAGGACGGACGGTACCTGGCGCGGATGGCGCGACGCACCACCGGCGGCTAGCCGCGGGCGGCCTCGACGAGGCGGCGCACGCGGTCGGGATCCACCCCGCTCCCCGCGCGTCCTCCACGGGTCAGCACCGTCCCCACGATCGCGCCGTGCGCGACGGCCAGAAGGCCCGCCACCGTGTCCGGAGTGACCCCACTGCCTACCAGGACGGGGGCGTCGGGCGCCCCGCGCGCGATTGCCCGCACGGTCGCGGGGTCCGTTGGCTCGCCCGTGCCCGTCCCCGTCGCGATGAGCGCGTCCACGAGCCCGCGCGACCACGTGTCCGCCGCGGCCGCTTCAGGGCTCAGCCCGGGCGGCGGCGTCGCGTGCTTCACGAGCACGTCCGCGAGGATCGCCACCCGGGCGCCGAGCGCGGCGCGCGTGCGCAGCGTGTCCGCCGCGCGCCCCTCGACGATGCCCTGATCGGTCCACATCGTGCCCGTGTGCACGTTCACACGGATGAAGTCCGCACCGCATGCGACCGCGATCGCGAGGGCGGCGTGGGCGTCGTTGCGCAGCACGTTCACGCCCACCGGAACGGAGACGACACGGCGGACGGACGCGACCACCCGCGCCATCGCCGCCACGGTCTCGGGCGGAACGCGTCCCTGGAAGAACGGCACGTCCATGAAGTTCTCCACCAGCACGCCGTCCATCCCTCCGTCGGCGAGCGCGCACGCGTCCGCGAGCGCCCGCTCCTCGATGGCGTCCATCGAGTGCGCCCAGCGGGGCGCGCCCGGCAGGGGCAGGAGGTGGACCATGCCGATGAGCGGCCGCGTCTCGGGCCAGAGGCGGTCGATGCCTCGTTCGGGCGTGTCGGAGCTCATGGTTCGCCTTCGTCCTCGGTGTCGGGGGTACGGCCGCGCCGTCCGTCGAACAGGCGCCCGGGACGAACCGCGTCGTCGCCGAAGCGGGAGCGCAGGCGGTCGAGGGCGTGGGCCACCGCACGGTCGCGCTCCGTCTCGACGGCGGGCGCGGGCTCGTCGAAGAGCGCGAGCTGCCGCGGCTCGTCCGCGTCGTGGAGCCCGGAGAGCCCGACGCCGATCAGGCGAGCGGGCCGCCGGCGGGCCGCGCGCAGCTCGCGCAGGAGCCCACGCGCCACGTCGTAGAGCACGGGGTCCGACTCGAGGCCCTCCTTCACGGTGCGCGCGTGCTGGCGCGTCGTGAAGTCCGCGTCGCGCAGCTTGACCGTGACCGTGCGTGCGCGCATCGCCTTGCCACGCAACGTAGCCGCTACGCCGCAGCACAGCTCGAGCAGGCGGCGCTCCAACTCGTCGTCGTCGTCGATGTCCCTGAAGAAGGTCCGCTCGGAGGAGATGCTCTTCCGTTCCTCGTGGGGGTCGACCTCGCTGTCGTCCAGCCCGCGCACGCGCCGGTGCAGCCAGGCGCCGCGGCGGGTGCCGAACCACCGCTGCATCCACTCGAGCTGCACCTCGAGCGCATCCACCACGCGCACCAGCCCGCGCTTCGCCAGCGCCTCCACGAGGGACGGCCCGACCCCCGGAAGCTCCGCGAGCTCGAGGGTGTTGAGGAAGGCCTGCTCCTCCCCGGGCGGCACGACGTGCACGCCGGCGGGCTTGGCGCGTCCGGCGGCGAGCTTGGCGATGACGCGGCGCGTGCCTCCGCCGATCGACACCGAGATCCGCGTGCGCGCGAGCACCTCCTCGCGGAAGTCGCGAGCGATCTCCGTGAGGCCGGCGCCGTGGAAGAGCCGCTCGGTTCCGGTCAGGTCGAGGTAGAACTCGTCGATGGAGGCGGCCTGGACGACGGGCGCGAGCTCGCGCAGCACGGCGCCCACCTCGCGGCTCCGCTCCATCACCGCCCGGCGGGGCACGCCCACCACGGTCGCCTGCGGGCAGAGGCGGAGCGCCTGCGACGTCGGCATGGCCGAGTGCACACCGTAGGCGCGCGTCTCGTAGGAGGCCGAGGTCACCACGCCGCGGCCCGTCGGGGAGCCGCCCACGATGAGCAGTCGCGCCTTGCCCGCACCCTCGGGATCCAGGAGTCGGGCGACCTGGACGTAGAAGGCGTCGCAGTCGACGAGGAGGACGCGGCGGGGTGGGGAAACGGGCGGCAAGAGAACGTCGGAATGAGGTTCGCACCTTCGAGGAGAAGCGGGGTAAGAATCCCCGCTGTCCACCCCTGAGGCCTGCACAAGCTACGCGTTCGCCGGCCCCGCGGGAAACGACCCTCGACCGAGAGCCAAAAGGAGTCAGGCATGCCCCACCCGTTCAAGCTGCCCGAGCTCGGATACGCCACGGACGCGCTCGAGCCCCACATCGACGCTCGCACCATGGAGATCCATCACGACAAGCACCACGCGGGATACACGAACAACCTGAACAAGGCGCTGGAGGGCCACACCGCGCTGCACGCCCTCTCGCCCGAGCAGCTGCTGCGTGGCATCCACTCGCTGCCCGCCGACATCAGGACGGCGGTGCGCAACAACGGCGGCGGCTACGTCAACCACGCGCTCTTCTGGGACATCATGACGCCCGGCGGCGCGAGCTCGCCCCACGGCGCCCTGGCGTCGGCGATCGACGCTGCCTTCGGCTCCTTCGACGACCTCAAGGGCAAGCTGCAGGGCAACGCGGCCGGCCAGTTCGGGTCGGGATGGGGGTGGCTGTGCGTGGACGCGAAGGGGGCCCTCGCCTGCTTCTCCACCGCCAACCAGGACAGCCCGCTCATGGAGGGCTTCACGCCGGTCCTCGGCGTGGACGTGTGGGAGCACGCGTACTACTTGAACTACCAGAACCGGCGTGCCGACTACCTGTCCGCCTGGTGGAACGTCGTGAACTGGGACAAGGTGGGACAGCGCTACGAGGCCGCGAAGAGCGGTTGGCTGCACACCGTCTGAATGCCACGGCGCCTTCCGGGAACCCGGTGCGGCCCACCTCGGTCGGCCGGGATCCCGGGGGGATGCGCCTTTCCTGAGATTTGTCGCGAGCCGTGGCGTCGCAGGCTTGCTCGTTTGTTGTTGTCCGAAGCCGATCCTTGACAGAACGCCCGTCGGACGGGAATCATATGTTTACCTATTGATCCCGTGTGGGGCCCCACGGCCCCCGAACCGTCGGCACCCAGCCCCCTTCTCGATGCGATGACGAGTGTGCCCGCGCCTGGAGCCCGCCGCCTCCCTGACGCCCGCCCTCGCGGTCGGGCTCTTCACGACCGCCTTCCTGGCCTACGCGGCTACCGGGACTCACGGCGCAGAGCCTACGGGGCTCGCCGGCGTCGCTGGACCGCCAGAACCGCATCGCCCACCAGAACGACTTCACCTACCTCGAGACGGGGAAGCGCGTTCTCCACTTCGCGGAGAAGGGGTGGCTCGTCCGCCTGCGCCCGAACAGCGACTTCGTCCTGCACGCGGTCTCGTTTCCCTACACCCGCCCCGACGTCGCGCTCTTCGTGGAGCGCCTGGCGGCACAGTACCGCGCGGCCTGCGGCGAGCAGCTCGTCGTCACGAGCCTGACGCGGCCCATGACCCGCCAGCCGCGCAACGCCTCCGAGCGCTCGGTGCATCCGACCGGAATGGCCGTCGACCTGCGCTACAGCCACTCGCGTGCGTGTCGTAGCTGGCTGGAGGGCGTGCTCCTCGACCTGGAGGGTGCGGGCGTCCTGGAGGCGACGAGGGAGCACTACCCTGCGCACTACCACGTGGCCGTGTTCCCGCGCCACTACAGCGCCTACGTCGCGAACATCCAGGAGCGGACCGCGACGCGGGTGGCCGCGGCCACGCCCATCGACAAGAGCAGCTACAAGGTCAGGGCCGGGGACTCGCTCTGGACGATCGCCCGGACGCACGGTCTGTCCGTGGAGGAGCTGCGCGCCATGAACAACATCCGTGGCAGCCGGATCTACGCGGGCCAGGTCCTCGAGGTTCCGACCGGACAGTAGGCCCCTGCGGCGCCTGCGCCGTCGCGGCGGAAGGCGGGCGTCAGGGCCCGCCGCCTGACGGGGAGGCTCCGCCTCGCCAGAGCCTCGATACCGCATCCTCGTACGGCGCCAGCGACGTGCCCTCGGGCGTCCCGATCGTCATCCATGCCGAGTAGCCGCGGAACGCCTCGCGCACCGCGCGGTTCGCATCCGGTCCCAGGTCGCGCGCCAGGACGAGCGTCGCGCCCGGCAGGGGTGGTGCCTGCCAGAGGAGGGGCTCCAGCTCCATCGTGCCGAAGCGGTCGGCGGCGGCCTCGCGCGCGCAGACGGGTTCGAGCGGGCGCCTCGGGTCGATGCGGATGCGGTTGCCCGGCGAGAGCGTCACCTCGGCGAGGCCGGGCGGCGTCCCCGGCCGCGCCTCGAGGTCGAGCGCCGGGAGGTCGGAGGCGCCCTCCGCGCGCAGGCGGGCGTACCGGTCGACGGCGCACAACGGGTTGCGACGCAGCGCGGTCTCGACCGAGTCCCGGCGCATGCCCGAGGCGACCAGTCGGGCCACCACGCGCGACGACCAGCTTCCGTGCACGAAGACGAGCGCCGGCTCCTCGGGAGGGCGGGGGAGACGATAGGCGCCAGCCTCCGCCTCCCCGATTCGATAGGCGCCCGCCGTTCCGGGCACGAGCAGGGCGGCCCCGACGAGGGAGAGCACGCCCGCCCACCCCACGAAGCGGCGTGCGCGGGCGGGGAGGGGGGACCGGGACCCGGTCAGGCCGGCCCACGCCACCGCCCAGAGCGCCACCCATGCGGGCGCCGTCTCGAACAGGAGGCGGGGGCCGAAGTGGCTGCCGTGGTGCCAGTAGGCCGCGTTGGCGGCCACACCCGCGCCCGCCCAGGCGAGAAGCGGAACGGCGCCCGCGGGGAGGGTCGGAAGGACGGCCAGGCCGAGGCCCACCAGGGCGACGGCGGGGAGGGGAGTCTCCAGGAGCCGCGCTCCGAGCTGGACGAGGTCGGCCCCGGTGAAGGCGAGCGCCTGACGCGCCCCGTAGAGGTTGCCCCACGGATCCGTGTGCCAGCCCAGGCCGTGCGCCGGGCCGTAGGCGGCGAGGTAGCCGAGCCGGAAGGGGTCGCCGAAGAGCCGATCGTTCCACGAGAGGAGGAGCACGGCGAAGGGGATCCCGCCGACGAGGAGCCCCCCGAGGCGGGCGGCGCTCCAGCGGGCGGCGGAGGCCCTCCGCCGCGCGGCGGGGAGCCAGGTCGCCACGACCAGGGCGGCCGAGAGCGCCACCCCCGTCCACGGCCGCGTGCAGACGAACGCACCGACGGCGGCGCCCGTCGCCACGCTCCAGGCCCACGTCCCGTCCCGCGCGAGGAGCGCGCACAGGAGGGTGACGGCGGCCAGCGCGCCGGCGGTGGGATGGCTCAGCTCCGTCCCGCCGAGGAAGAGGAGGAAGGGCGAGAGCGCGACCAGGAGGGCGGCGCCGCGCGCCAGCGCGGGACGGTCCGGGAGGAGCCGGTCGAGCGCCAGGGCCGTGGCGAAGGTCAGCAACGCCGTCATGACCGGGCCCACCAGCCAGGGCGTGCCGACCGCGACACCGACCGCCAGCAGCGCGGTGTGGAAGGGCGGGTAGATCGACGCCCACCCGCCCTCGACCAGGATGGAGTTCTGCACCACCCAGGCGGCGGGGCTCGACGCGGAGGGGGAGGACGGCTTCGCCCCCGGCGAGCGCCCGGGCGTGGAGGAGCTGGACCATCTCGTCGACGGAGGTGGGATGTCCGCCGTAGAGCCCGCCCGCCACCACGGCGACGAGAACGAGGGTGAGCGCCGCGCACGCGAGCGCGAACGACAGGACCCGGACGCGGGCGAGCCCACCGGCGAGGCGGCGCACGACCTCGCCCGGGTCGGCGCGCACGACCATCGTCAGCACCACCGCCAGACCGAGCACGGCCACGCTCCCCCACACACCCATCGTCCAGCTGGTCTCGGCGATGCGGCGCGTCGACAGGCCTGCGAGTCCGGTGACCTCGGGGTCGAGAAGGCGGTGGAGGGGGAGGTAGGCGGCGCCGATGAGCGCGGTGCCGAGCAGGCGCCGCGAGATGGTCCCGAGGCCGTGACCCGGTGCCTCCGTCGGGACGGGAGGATGCTGGGGCATGGCGACAAAGTGGAGCGGGCCCGAGATTGGTGCCAGTCGGCATGCCGTCCTTTTCTTCCGATCGTACGCACTATGGCCTCCAAGCCCCTCTACATCGTCGTCCCCGCCGGGGAGCTCCGAGACGCGTGCCTCGCTGCCGCGGGGCCCCACGCCGAGGTGTTCGATCCTCCGCTCCGCGCCGAGGCGCTGCAGGGACGCGCGCCCGGTGTCGTCCTCGCCGACGCCTCGGGTCTCGCCGCCGGCGAGCTGCTGGAGGCGGCGACCGCCCTGAGGGGGCCCGACTGGATCTTCGCGGTCCTGGACGGGACGGATCCGCCCACGGTGCGTACCCTCTCGAGCGGCCACCCGTCCAGCCTCGGGGACGTCGCCCGCTACGTCGAGGACGACGGCGAGGGACCGCGAGAAGGCCTCCTGGAGCTCCAGGGCGTCCTGGTGGAGATCGCGCGCGCGCGGCACGACATCAACAACCCGCTCACCTCCGCGCTGGCCGAAACGCAGATCCTCCTCCTCGACGTGCCGGCGGGCGAGGTCCGGGAGGGGCTCGAGACGGTCCAGACGCAGCTCCGCCGCATCCGCGATCTCGTCGCCGCCACCCGACACCTCCGCCCCGATCGGTGATCGCGGCCGACCCGGACGTAGTGCGTCACGGGCGAGAATCTCGCAATCTGCAAATTCGCGGGCGTTGCACTTTGCAAACGCGCTGCCGTAGCTTGATGGGGAACGCGAGCTCGGCCCGGGGACACCCGGGCGCGCACCCACCCGAGGCTCCTCAGGAAGCAGCGTGACCAGCACGCCGGTGAAGGCGGGGGCGGCGGCGGCCCCTGGACAGCTCTTCAGCCGTGTCGATGTCCTCAGGTGGCTCTACCTGGGGCGGTTGACGCTGGTCTCCGGGATCCTGGCCGGCGTGCTCTGGAAGTGGAACGACGCGGGTCAGCAGAACACGCGTCTCGCGGTCATCATGTTCCTGGTCGCGCTCCTGGTCACGACCGCCTCCTTCTGGTACACGCACGGTCTCCGGCGGGAGCCCAGCCAGAACTTCCTGTATCCGCAGGTGATCCTCGACGTCCTCCTGGTCACGGGGATCGTCCACATCACCAATGGGCCGGACTCCAGCTTCGCTCCGCTCTACATCCTCGTGATCAGCGCGGGCGCCCTCCTCCTTCCCCTCCCGGGTGGCGTGCTGATCGGTGGGCTCGCCAGCATGGTCTACTTCGGCGACCTGGTGTGGGGCTACGAGGGCGCCTTCACGGTCGGCGTCGGGCTGCAGATCGGCCTCTTCGCGGTGGTGGCGCTCCTCACGGGGCTGGTCGGCGACCGCCTGCGCCGCTCGGGGATCGCCCTGGGCGCCGTGGAGTCCGAGCTGCGCCAGCTTCGCCTCGAGACCGGCGACATCCTCGCGACGCTCGCGACGGGCGTCCTCACGGTCGACGCGGAGGGGCGGCTGGCGTACGCCAACCCGGCGGCCGAGGCGCTTCTCGACGTGAACGCAGGGGAGTGGCTCGGCCGACCGGTCGTGGACGAGATGGAGCGGAGGGCTCCCGGCCTCGGGTGGGCGCTCCGCCAGGCGCTCGAGGAGCGGCGTCCACTGGAGCGGCAGCGCACGATCTTCCAGAGGGACGGGAAGGAGGTGCGCCTGGGCGTGTCGACGACGGTGGTGGAGCGCGGCGAGCACGAGGCGCCGTCCGCGACCGCGATCTTCCAGGACATCACCGACCTCGAGCTCATCGAGGCCCTCAACCGGCGCACCGAACGGCTCGAGGCCGTGGCGGCGTTGTCGGCCTCCCTCGCCCACGAGATCAAGAACCCGCTGGCGTCCATCCGCAGCGCCGTGGAGCAGCTGTCACGCTCGACGCTCGACGAGGCCGATCGGGCCATCCTGCAACGGCTCGTGCTGACCGAGTCGGATCGTCTCAGCCGGCTGCTGTCGGAGTTCCTCGACTACTCGGGGCTGCGCATCGGCAGCCGCAGGACGGTGGACCTCGCGTCCCTCGTGAACGACTGCGTGGCGCTGATCCGGCAGCACCCGGACGCCGAAGGGGTGGAGGTGCGCTGGGACGGCCAGGGGGCCGGACGTTCAGGTGGACGGCGATCTGGACCTCCTCCACCGGGCGCTCTTCAACCTCATGCTCAACGGCGTACAGTACGCCGGCGAGGACGGATGGGTGAGCGTGTCGATCGCGGACCTCCGCGACCGACCCAACCCTCGCCGCACGGGGCTCCGACATCCCGTGAGCCTGACCGTGCGAGACTCGGGCCCCGGTGTCGCACCCGAGGTGCAGGACCGGATCTTCGATCCGTTCGTCACCACGCGAGCCGGGGGGAGCGGGCTCGGGCTCGCCGTGGTGTTCCGCGCCGTGGAGGCCCACCAGGGCGCGATCTTCGTGAACCGCGATCCCGCCGGGGGCGCGGAGTTCGTCATCTACCTCCCAGCGGCGGAGGGGAGCGACGGAGGTGAGGCTTCGTGAGCGACAAGGTCAAGGTGCTGGTGGTCGATGACGAGTCGGGGATCCTGGACACGCTCCAGATCCTCTTCCGCAGCGAGGGCTACGACGTCGCGGTCGCGAGCTCCGGGCGCGCGGCGCTGACCGCCCTGGAGGAGGAGCGACCCGACCTCGTGCTGAGCGACATCCGCATGCCCGGCGCGAGCGGGATGGACGTGCTCTCCCGCGTGCGCGAGCTCGATCCGGAGCTTCCCGTGATCCTGATGACGGCGCAGGCCTCGCTCACCTCGGCGATCCGCGCCGTGAACGATGGCGCCTACCACTACATCCAGAAGCCCTTCGCCAACGACGAGCTGCTGGCCATCTGTCGGCGGGCCGTGGAGGCTCGCCAGCTCAAGGTGGAGAACCGCCGCCTCAAGAAGGAGATTCGCCGTCGAGACCGCTCGGTGGAGGGGCGGCCCATCGGGCGTAGCCGAACCTTCACGGAGGTGCTCGAGCTGGCGGAGACCGTGGCGCCGACCGACTCGACCGTCCTCATCTCCGGCGAGAGCGGCACCGGGAAGGAAGTCGTGGCCCAGTACATCCACCGCCTCTCGGACCGCGCCGAGGGCCCCTTCCTCTCCATCAACTGCGGCGCGCTCCCCGAGAGCCTCCTGGAGAGCGAGCTGTTCGGCCATACCAGGGGATCGTTCACGGGCGCGGTGAAGGACAGGGACGGCCTCCTGGTCGCAGCGCACGGCGGCACGTTCTTCCTCGACGAGATCGGCGAGATGAGCCCGGCGACGCAGGTGAAGGTCCTGCGCGCGATCCAGGAGCGCGAGGTGATCCCCGTGGGCGCCACGCAGGCCGTGGCGGTGGACGTGCGCATCATCGCCGCCACGAACCGCGACCTCGAGGAGGAGTTGCGCAAGGGCACCTTCCGCACCGACCTGTACTACCGCCTCAACGTGATCCAGCTGCGGCTCCCGCCACTGCGAGACCGCCGCGAGGACATCGACCTCCTGGCACGCCACTTCCTCGAGCGGCTGGCGCAGCGGGAGGGTGCGGCACCCCGCGAGATGGCCGACGAGACGCTCGAGGCATTGCGCCACTACGACTGGCCGGGGAACGTGCGGGAGCTGGAGAACGCGCTCGAGCGGGCGGCGGTGGTGGCCGGCGGTGGGATGCTCCAGCCGGACAGCCTCCCCGAGCGGGTGGTCGAGCGCCCGGAGGTGCGCCTCGTCGACGAGGCCGCGCCGCCCAACCCGACCATGGAGGTGATCGAGCGGGCCTACATCCACTGGGTCCTGCACGCGGAGGGGGGCAACAAGACCCGAGCCGCGGAGGTCCTGGGAATCGACCCCTCCACGCTGTACCGGAAGTTGAACCGGTATGGGCTCGGTGAGTGAGTCGAGGCCGGCGGCGCCCCTGAGCGTTCCCTCTCCCGCGGCAAGTGAGCGAACATGATCCCCCACTCCAACCTCCCCCCGAGGCGGCGGCTCGACGACGACGATCGGCCCGCCGTCTGGAATCGGGTCGTGCTCTCGGTGGTCATCCCCTGCTACAACGAGGTCGGGACGATCGATTCCCTCCTCCGGCGCGTGGCCGAGGTGCCGCTCCGGCTCGAGGTGATCGTGGTGGACGACGGCTCCACCGACGGCACCCGGGACGTCCTGCCGGAGCTCGAGCGGCGGGGGCTCATCGACCGTCTCGTGCTGCACGCGCGGAACCAGGGGAAGGGAGCCGCGCTCCGGACGGGCTTCGCCGAGGCCACGGGGGACGTGGTGGTCGTGCAGGACGCCGACCTCGAGTACGACCCGATCGAGTTTCCCCGGCTGCTCGAACCGATCCTGGGCGGGAAGGCGGACGCCGTGTACGGGTCGCGCTTCCTGGGAGGGCCCCACCGCGTCCTCCTCTTCTGGCACTCGGTGGGGAACCGCCTTCTCACGCTCCTGTCCAACATGTTCACGGACGTGAATCTCACCGACATGGAGACGTGCTACAAAATGGTGCGGCGCGACCTCCTGCAGTCGCTCCGGCTGAGCGCACAGCGCTTCGGCATCGAGCCGGAGCTCACGGCACGGCTCGCGCAGTCCGGGGCGCGCATCTACGAGATGCCCATCTCCTACCACGGTCGCTCCTACGCGGAGGGCAAGAAGATCGGCTGGAAGGACGGCGTCTCCGCGCTCTGGTCGATCCTGAGGTACAACGTTCTTACGCCCCGCGGTGCGCTCTGGCAGCCCCCGCCCACCGACTCCTGGGACGAGCCCGCGAAGGCGGAGACGGGGACTCCGGATCGGTGACGTCGGGATGACGCTCCGCCGCGCGCGCGCCTGGGTGCTGTTCGTGGCGGTGGCTGCATCCCTGAGCTCGCTGGGAAACGGCTTCGCCTACGACGACAACGCCGTCGTCCTGCACAATCCGGTGGTCACCGAAGGGCGCTGGGGGGAAGCCCTTCTCGGCCCGTACTGGGCCGACCCGGGGACGCACACGGGCGGCACGCTCTACCGGCCCGTGACGATCACCTCCTTCACGGCGGAGTGGCGGCTGTGGGGTGGCAGCCCCGTCGGCTACCACGCGGTCAACGTGCTCCTGCACGCCCTGGTGTCCGTCCTGGTGCTCGCACTCCTCGCGCGCCTGGTGTCGGTGCCCGCCGCCCTGGCGGGGGCGGTCTTCTTCGCGGTCCACCCCGTGCACGTTGAGGCCGTGGCGAATGTGGTGGGCCGCTCCGAGCTGTACGCGGCGGCGGCCGTGCTGGGTGCCTGCCTCCTCTATCTCGATCGAGGCGAGGTGCGTCCGGTTCGCCGGGCCATGCGACTCGGCGCGCTCTCGGTACTCTACCTCTTCGGGCTGGGCGCGAAGGAGATCGCGGTCACGTTGCCCGGTGTGCTCCTCGTCCTGGAGGTATGCCGCCCCGACGCGGTCCCGCTCCGGGAGCGGCTCCGACGTGAGGCGCCGGTGTTCGTCTCTCTGGCGGCGGTCCTGGCGGCCTACCTCCTCCTGCGCGCCTCCGTGCTGGGTACGCTCACCGGGGAGGTACCGGCGCCGGCGCTCCGCGACCTTAGCTCCGGGGAGCGAATCCTCACCGCGCTCACGGCCTGGCCGCAGTACCTCCGCTTGATGGTCTTCCCGCGCACGCTGAGCGCGGACTACGCGCCCGGCGTCATGGTGGCGGCCCATGCCGTCACGCCGGCCGTGATCCTGGGCGGGCTCGTGCTGCTGGTCTGGGTGGGTACGGCTTTCGCGGCGTACCGAGCCGCGCCCATCGTATCGGCCGGTCTGGCGTGGTTCCTGGTCACGATCCTGCCGGTGTCGAACCTCGTGATCTCGGCGGGAATCCTCCTCGCGGAGCGCACGCTCTACCTCCCCTCCGTCGGAGCGGCGCTCGCGCTGGCCGGCGCGGCGGAGGTGATCGTGCGCACCGCGGATGCGCGTAGGATACGGTACGCAAGCGTGCTCGGGGGTGTCGCCGCCGCGGCCCTGCTCGTGCGCACGGTGGAGCGCAATCCCACCTGGATGAGCACCTACGTGGTGCTGAACACGCTCGCCGCCGAGCACCCCGAGTCGTTCCTCGCCCTGCGCGGTAGGGCCTCCGGACTGGCGCACGTGGGTCAGGTCGATCAGGCCGCCCGCTATTTCGACCTCGCCGTGGCGCTCGCGCCGCATCATTACGGCCTGCTCACGGAGGTGGCCGGATTCTACGCGCGCCGGCGGAAGGACGGACGTGCGGAGCAGCTCCTGCGCCAGGCCATCGAGGTCGCGCCCGGTCAGCCGACCGCCTACCGGCTCTTCGCGGAGATGCGCATCCGTCAGGGGCGGGGGCGGGAAGGGCACCGGATCGCGTTGGAGGGGCTGGCGCGGGCGGGACCGGACCGGGAGCTGTGGGCGCTCGTCTCGGAATCGTACATCGCGAAGGGGGACCTGGAGGCTGCCGCGCGCGCCCGACGGGCGGCGATCGGCCAGGACTCCACCTCGGTTCAGGACTGGAATCGGCTCGCCGAGCTGCTCGATGCGCTCGGACGGGGGGACCAGGCGGAGGCCGCCCGGGCGCGGGCGCGCGCCCTCGATCCGGCGCCCCCCGCGTAGCATGAACGCCAGGTGAACTATTCAAGGTTCGTGTACTTGCGGTCCCTTGCATTTCGACGCCTTCCTTGCAGAATCCGGCCCCAAAAGGCCCTGCGCACGCACTTGTGCTCGCCGGTATGAAATCTGTAAGTGCTTGATGGTAAGCGCTTTGGGGTGTGTAGCCCGTCCATGGACCCGACCTTGCAACAACACGGACTGTCGTAGGGCCCTGTTTCACTCACACCTGGAGTATCGGATCATGCGGGACAACAAGGGCTTCACCCTCATCGAGCTGCTCATCGTGGTCGTGATCATCGGGATCCTGGCGGCCATCGCCATTCCGAAGTTCTCGGCCACCCGCGAGAAGGCGTACTTCGCGGCCATGAAGTCGGACCTCAAGAACCTGGCTTCGCAGGAGGAGATCTACTACGCCGACAACTACTCCTACACGTCCGTCACGACGGACCTCGCGTTCACGAACTCCGAGGCCGTGACCGTGACGATCGCGGCCAACGGCACGGGCTGGAATGCGAAGGCCGTGCACACCGCTCTTCCGGCCGACGGCTGCGGCATCTACTACGGTACCGGCGCGATGGCGACGGATCCCGGGGTCACCGGGGCGACGGTCTCCGCTCCAGGCCAGATGGCCTGCTCGAAGTAACGTACCTTCGCCCGCCTGACGCGAATCACGCGGGTGTGATCTGAAGCTGGGATGTGGCGGCCCGGTGCCCCCGGTGCCGGGTCGCCCGACCCCGAGAGACCCCCCTCCTCCGTCGAGTCCCTTCAACCCTCACACGGGAAGAGGCAGCTCCAATGGACAAGCGAGCGAACGGCTTCACGCTGATCGAGCTCCTCATCGTCGTGGTGATCATAGGGATCCTGGCGGCGATCGCGATTCCGAAGTTCGGGTCCGTGCGGGACCGCGCCTTCATGTCGGCGGCGCGTGCGGATCTCCGGAATCTGGCCAGCCAGGAGGAGGTGTACTACAACGAGAACTACACCTACTCGACCGACCTCGCGGCCGTCGGCTTCACCAACTCCGAGGCGATCGTGGTGACCGTCGCCGAGGCCACGAGCACGGGTTGGTCGGCGTCCTCGGTTCCGCTCGGTCTTCCGAGCGACGCGTGCGCCCTCTTCCACGGGGACGCGTCGCCCCTCACGCCGGCGACGGTCGTAAGCTCCATCCAGTGCACGCGCTGACGCGCGCCTGACGCACCCGGCGGCTTGCCGCTACCCCCCGGACGCCGCAGTTTCGCCCCGACGCGGCGCGCGGCTCCGACCCGAGAGTCCCCCTTGCATCGACCGACACCCTTGCGGCGCGAGCTCCTCCTCTCCTTCGGCGTCCTGTTCGCGGGCGCCGTCCTGCTTGCGGGGCTCGGGCTCGCCTTCCTGGCGCCGGTCCTCTCCTCCCCGGGCGACAGCGTCCTCTTCATCATCGTGCTGGTGGTCGCGGACCTCGGGGTCCTGTTCGTGTTCGGAAGCGCAATCCTGAAGAAGACGCTCTTCTCCCCGATGGAGCGCCTCGCCACCGACGCCCGGCGGATCGGGGAGGGGGACTACCGCCACCGCATCCCGCCGATGGAGCGCCTCGAGCTCGACCAGATCCGCGAGAGCGTGAACGTCATGGCGGACCGCCTCATCGCCGAGCAGGAGCTGCTGGCCGAGAACGTCGATTCCCTGGACCAGACGAACGAGGAGCTCGTCCTCGCCCGCGATCAGGTGGTCCAGGCCGCCCGACTCGCGTCGGTGGGCACCCTCGCGGCCGGCGTCGCCCACGAAGTCGGCAACCCGCTCGGTGCGATCATGGCCTTCGTGGACGTGGCGAAGAGCCGCATGGAGAAGGCCGGGGGTGACACCGAGCTGCTGGACTCGATCCGCGACGAAGCGCGACGCATCGACCGGATCGTGCGCGGCCTCCTCGACCACGCCCGCCCCCGCTCCGGAGTTGCCGTTCTCGTGCCGCCGGCCACGGTGGTCGAGCGGGTGCACGACCTCATGGACACGCAGGGCAAGCTGGATCGGGTGGAGGATTCCTGGAGCTTCGAAGACGGACTGCCAGACGTGCTCATCGAGCCGCACGGGCTCGAGCAGGTGATGGTGAACCTCCTGCTGAACGCATTGGACGCCATCCAGGGCCACGAGGACCCGCACATCTGGGTCCGGCTGTTCATGGAGGAGGGCGGCATAAACCGGCTGCCACGTCGACGCGCGGACGATCCGCCCGGAATCAACTACCTTCATCGAAGGCGAGTGGAGGCGCGCGACCCCCGAGGCATTGGCGTCGATCCCCTCTTCACGGCCGCCCAGGTCGTGGTCATCCAGGTCGAAGACGACGGACCCGGCATCCCGGAAGATGCCATCGAACGGCTCTTCGATCCTTTCTTCACCACCAAGGAGCCTGGGAAGGGCACCGGGTTGGGCCTCTCCATCTGCGCGCAGTTGGTCGAGGGCATGGGCGGACGCATCCAGGTGGCCAGCGGTAGGAAGGGCGGGGCGTGCTTCTCGATCCGGTTGCCGGGGGTGCGGGACAGCTTGGACCCGTCGAAGACGATGGATGACACGGGCGTGAACCTGGTAGGAGAGAGGCGATGAAGATCCTCGTGATCGACGACGATGCCGGGTTGAGGAAGTCGCTGTCCCTCATCCTGGGCGACGCCGGCTACGAGGTGATCCAGGCCGAGGACGGCGAGGCGGGGCTGGTGGTCGCGTTCGAGATCGAGCCGGACATCATCCTCTGCGACGTGCGCATGCCCAAGATGGACGGCCTGCGCTTCCTCGAGCGCTACAACGAGGAAGGCGGCGGCGCGCTCGTGCTCGTGATGACCGCGTACGGCAGCCTCGACCTCGCGGTCGAGGCGATGAAGCGCGGTGCGTACGACTACCTTCCCAAGCCCTTCGGCGCGGACGAGGCGCTCCTGGTCGTCCGCAAGGCGGAGGAGCGCGAGCAGCTCCGCAGGGAAGTGGGCCGCCTCCGCCAGGAGGTCGAGGTCGAGCATCGCTTCAGGGAGATCGTGGCCGGGTCGGCCTCGATGCGTCGGGCGCTCGCCGTGGCGGAGAAGGTCGCCCGCCACAGCTCGTCCGTGCTCATCACGGGGGCGAGCGGCACCGGCAAGGAGCTGGTGGCCCGCCTCGTCCACCGGGAGAGCCCGCGCAGTGACCACCCGTTCATCCCGGTGAACTGCGGTGGCGTCCCCGAGCAGCTCCTCGAGTCCGAGTTCTTCGGCTCGATGAAAGGCGCGTTCACCGGCGCCGACCACGACAAGGTCGGGCTGTTCGAGGCGGCGGACGGCGGCACCATGTTCCTCGACGAGGTCGCCGAGCTCCCCCCGACGCTGCAGGTCAAGCTGCTGCGCGCTCTGCAGGAGGGTGAGGTCCGTCGCCTCGGATCGACGGAGACGAAGCGTGTGGACGTGCGGATCATCTCGGCGACGAACCGCGACCTGGAGGGCGCCGTCGAGTCGGGAGACTTCCGCGAGGATCTGTACTACCGCCTCGCCGTCGTGCCCATCCACCTCCCCCAGCTGCGTCAGCGCCAGGAGGAGATCCCGGAGCTGGCGCGACACCTCCTCGACCGACACAAGAAGCACCTCGGCATCGAGGTGGATGGGATCGAGCCGGACGCCATGCAGGTCCTGCTCACCTACCCCTGGCCGGGCAACATCCGCGAGCTGGAGAACGTCCTCGAGCGCGCGCTCGTCCTCACGGAGGGACCGCGCATCACGCTGGAGGACCTGCCCGAGGCGGTGCGGCGGCCGGCTCCGGACAGCCCGGGACCCGTGGCCGACACCGACGACCTCTCGGTGAAGCACCACGGAGCGCGTCTGGAGAAGCACCTCATCCAGTTGGCGCTCGACCGCACCGGGGGCAACCGCACGCAGGCTGCGGAGTTGCTCGATCTGTCCCCCCGCGCCCTGCGCTACAAGATCCAGGAATACGGGGTCGAGTAGTCGGACGGGCTCAGCGTGCCGCGCCCCGGCCTCCGCGCAGCCCCGCCCCCCCGCTCCACGCCAGTCCTCCGACGAGGAGGACCAGCGCCCCGCTGATCCAGAAGCTCCAGCTCACCACCCTGGACATCGATATACCATGCGTACGGTGTGCGCGCCCGCCGGCACCGGCACGGCTCGCAGCGTATGATAGGCCCGCAGCACGGGGGCAGGACGGCCGTCCACCGTCGCGCGCCACGCGGGGAACCAGTTGTCCGCCACGACGAGCAGCGCCGTACGATCCGACGTCACGTCGAGCCGTAGCCGGTTGGGCGAACGCTCTTCCCAGGTAACCGACCCCTGCACGGGCCCACCGTCCAGCGCCACGGGCGGGGGCTCGGCAAGCACCACCTCAGAGTCGGGAAGGAAGGCGTCCGACAGCATGTACGCCACCTGCTCGTCGTCCGCCACCACGACCGCCCGTCCGACGAGTCGGGCGCGCGGGAGTCCCGCCCGCGCATGCAGCGTCTTGTAGGGTCGACCGTCCACCGACGTGCGCACCACGATGTCGTACCCCGGAGGGCCCGCGCCGTGATAGTCGGGCCACAGCAGATAGCGGACATTGAGAAGCCGCTCGATGTTCGGGTTGTAGAGGTTCCCGGGCAGGTCCGCGTCGGTCATCCCGATCAACTCGCTGTAGCGTGCCAGGTCGTTCGGGTGATGCCCGGCCGCGAGCTCGATACCGAAGATCGCCGGCTTGACGTCATGCCCGCGGTCCACGAAGGAGAGGAGCCGGTAGGGCTCCTCGCCGGCCTCCTCACGCTCGAGGATCGCCGCGGTCGTCGGCTCGGGCTCGCTCCACCGCTCGAAGTCGATCACCTGGATGAAGGCGTCGTCGATACGCAGCTCATCCGCCGCGGGACCAGGAAGGCCGCCAGCAGCAACGCCGGGCGCACGCGCCCGGCGCGCAGCGCCCAGGCAGCCCCGCGGCCAGCAGCGCCATGAGCGCCGCCAGCCACGCGCCGCGCGCGATGTAAGGAGCGAGAGCCGTCAGCTTGCCGAGTCCGGCCGCGTCGATCTCCAGGTAGACGGCGGACGTCCAGAAGGACACCAGCGCACCCGACGACACGAGCAGGGCGAGCGCCAGCAGAAGCCCGGCGGTCCGAGGAGCACGCGCCGCACCGCTCGCCACGCGTCCCCCCCCTCCGCTGCAGCTAGGAAGACCCGATCCACGCCGAGCCCCGCCAGGGTCGCCGCCGAGAACCCGAAGAGGAAGACCGCCATGGAGGGCGTCCGGAAGAGGCGCATGCCAGGCACCAGCGCGTAGGCGATCCGCCAGACCGGGGTGTGCGCACCGAGCGCGTAGAGGAGGGCAACCCCGCCCAGGCCTGCGAGAAGCCACCGTAACGCCCGCCGTTCGGCGCCTGCGAAAGACACCGCGGCCAAAATCAGGACCAGAACCCCCCCGTACTCGGCGTTGTCCTTGAGGAAGTTACGGCCCCAGTACGTGTCCGCCGCCCAAGCGGCGCCGCCCGATCCGTTCCCCACGAACTCGGGGACCACGAGCGACATCACTTCCTCGGGGTGGAGCGACCAGGAGCTCGCCCATGCCACACCCGACACTCCTGCGGCCACCGCCGTGGTCTGCGTCCTACGCGACGCCTGCACGACGTATTCGACCGCCGGCACTACCTGCACCGCGGATTCACCCAGGCCCGCCACGGCCGCCGCCAGGAAGAGCACGAACCGCCCTGCAGCCACGCGGCCCCGACGCCCTGTCGACGCGGACGGCGCGGGGTCCACTCTGCTTCCCATACCCATCCGGACGGCGCGGAACAGCGCAAAGGCTCCTACGGCCCCGAAGAGGAAGTACGCCATCTGGAAGTGCGTGGTGAACAGCACAAGTGCCACCACCAGCGCGACGGCGCAGAACCGGCGCACGCCCGGCCGCTCCCAGAAGCGTTCCGTCACCAGGAACATCAGGGGCGTGAGAGCGATGACGAAGAGCTTCCCGTCGTGACCGGAGCGCACGAGCGTGACCATGAACGGTGCGAGCAAGTAGGCGGTGCCGGAGATCAGCGCGGCGGCCCGAGAAGCGCCAAGGGCCCTGAGCCACGCGAACATGAAGAGTCCCGCGAGCAGGACGTGCAGGACCAGCTTCCACCCGAGCGCGCGGAAGGGCTCCATCAACACGAGGAGAACGCTCGTGGGATAGAGCGCGTCGCCCCCGGAGAGCGCCTCCAGGAAGGGCGCTCCGCCGAAGACGTGTGGCGCCCAGCGGGGGAACGTCCCGTTGCGCAGCTGACTCGCGTAGAACGCGCGCGCGGCGTAACCCCCCTTGAGTGTATCATGTCCCAAGAGCATCCCGTCCGAGAACACGAACGTGCGGAACAGCACGAGCGTCAGTAGCAGAAAGAGCGCCGGCGGTAGCCATCCGGGCACCTCGGGGCTCGCCCCATCGGTGGTTCCCGCCGGGGGCCCGGCCGAAGGGTCGGTCCGCCCTCTACGTCCGTGCATCATGAGCTGGACGGCGGGTCGGGCCGCGCGGTCGGAGGGGACGCGTCGCTCGCGTCGTGGCACACAATCGGCGCGTGGCGGCGGATGTGGGCCGTCGATGTCACTGTGGATCGGCGGCTTCACCGCGCAAGAGGCGCGGGAAGAGCCAGCCGGTTGGCCAGGTGTGCGAGAATCGGGTCGGCGTTTCCATCGGCCCCGTAGCGAAGAAGGCGGTTCACCAGGACGAGGAGCAGCCTCAGGAAGCGGAGTGCAGGGCAGCTACGACAGCACCCGTCCTGGAGGGTGGTCATGGACAACATATCAGGCCGGGGGCGGCCGCGGGGAGAGGGCGCCGGCCTCGCGACCAGGGTCGCTACCTTCCACTGTAGAGGAGGCCGCCCATGGTATCGTTGGAGACACGCGAAGAACTGGTGGACCGATTCGACGACCGGTGGGATCGTGCGGACATCGGCCACGGATTATCATGATGGCCTGAAATGACGAATCACTCGCGGTGGCACCGGCTGGGCCGATTCGGCCTCGCTTCCCTCGGCGTCGTGGTCCTTGTGCTCGGGTTCGCGCCCGCCTACCGCCTGCTAGACACGTCCGGCGAGGTGCCTTTCCGGCAGGTCAGCGTCGAGGTCGCCGATTCGATGCTCCAACTCGTGTGGTGGGGCACGATCGTGACGATACTCCTCTCGGCACTCCTGGCTCTGCTCTTTCCCGCCGACCGTCTTCGCGCGGCTGCGCGGAGCTTGGCTGCTCGCCTCTGTCGGCCTTCGAACGGCTTCTATGCGGCGGCGCTCGCAACGGTCGGCGGGACCCTGGCCACCCTGGTAGCCTACGGCCTGTTCAAGGGCCTCCTCACAAATGTCGACGAGTTCGCCTACACGCTACACGCGCGCTATCTGGCTCACGGACTTCTCGCCGGTCCCACCTTTTCCGTGCCTGAGTTCTGGCTGATCCCCAACACGCTTGTTGTGCCGGAGGGTTGGGTCTCACAGTACCCTCCTACTCATCTCGTGGCGTTGGCCCTGATGCAGCGGCTGGGTGTTCCCAGGCTGCTCGGCCCCCTGGCGTTCGGAGCCATGGTGGGGCTCGTCGCCTCCAGCATGATGAGGATGATGCCGGAGCGTCCCGCCGAGGCCAGGGTCGCAGGCCTGCTGGTAGCCGTCTGTCCGTTCCTCCTCTTTCTCGGCGGCACCTTGATGAGTCACGTCACCACGGGTGCTTTCGCTGCCGCGGGGCTCTACGCCGCGCTCCGTGCCCGTGACGGGGGCGCCGGATGGGCCGCGGTGGCGGGCACCGCCGCCGGACTCACCGTGGCCGACCGGCCGCTCGTCGGGTTGGTCCTGGGAGCGGTGTTCACAGTTGGCGTGTGGGTGCCGACGATGCTTCGGACTCGCCCGGTGAGCCTGCCATGGCTCGTGGCACGTCTGCTTGGTGCCGCGGCTGGTGGCCTGCCGGTGGCTGTGCTGCTCGGTTGGTATAACCGGCTCCTCTTCGGTGCCCCTCTCAGGCTCGGCTACTTGGCCGCGTTCGGGGAACGGCATCGACTCGGCTTCCACGTTGACCCGTGGGGTTCGCACTACGGGCTCTCGGAGGCGCTGGCGTTCACCTCCAACGATGTACTCGCCGCAGGCGTGCAACTCCTGGAGACGCCGTACCCCGCGACTGCGTTGGTCGGAATCGCCTTTCTCACGGGCGTTCGGATGTCCGGGGGGATGGGCCTCCTCCTGGCGTGGGCGTTCCTGCCGGTTCTCGCCAATGGCTACTATTGGTTCCACAACGCGCGGATGCTGTTCGAGGTTGCGCCCGCGTGGGTGGCCTTGGCCGTGCTCGCCACGGCGCACCTCGCGGGGAGCGGGGATGCAACGGAACAGCGGAAGCTTGTCGCGGTCGGACGGGACCTGTGCGCGTGGGCAGTAGCAGTGGGCATCGTGTTCGCCGTCGGTTGGAACATCCCGTCACGTTGGGCCAGCTACGCGTGGCGCCAGGAGACGCTTGACCGCATCACCGCGCCGTCTCCCCCCACCGGCGAGCCGTCCATCGTATTCGTGCATACATCCTGGAACGAGCGCGTCAGCTCGACGCTCCAGGGCGCGGGAGGGATGCGCCAGGACAGCGTGATCGCCGCTCTGCGGCGTAACACGAATTGCGGCCTCTACCTTTACTCGGTCGTGAGGAAGGCCACGCGGCTTGGGAGGGCCGACGTGCCTCTTCCCCCGGTGGATCTGACACAGGATGCCGGCAGCCCCGAGGGCATCTACCGAATGCGCTTGCGCTCCGGCATGAGCCTCCGCGTGCGTGCCGGCGAGGCCTTTCCGGAGGCGTGCCGCCGTGAGCAGAGGGCTGATCGTTTCGGTGCGGTCGCCCTGGCGCCGCTCCTCTGGCAGGGCGATCTCCCTGGAATCGAAGAGGGTCGGCCTCTCTTCGTTCGGGACCTCGGGCCCGAAGAGAATCGGCTCCTCCTGGAGCACTACTCCGAGCGTGTGGCGTTCGCGTTCGCGCCTACATCGGTCGGAGCGACGCCGGAGCTGCTCCCGTACGACGAGGCGATGGAGTTGCTTTGGGGCGATGCCGCGCCCGCCCCCGGGGCAGCCACCGTGAACCGAACGTCAGGACGAAACCGGGCTGTTCAAGGTGCCGGTAGCCGACTGGTGGAACCGGCCCGCTGACCACACCCGGCGGCGCGACCGTGCTCGCGAACCGGAGTCCTCTCCGTCCATGGGTGCGTCCCGCGCGCCGGCGCATCTTCTGCCATGCGACGTGGCTACACCCTCCTCGAGCTGAGCGCGGTTCTCGCCCTGATGGCGGCGGGCGCGTCGATCCTCCTCGCCGCCGGGGAGGGGACGCGGGACCGATGGGCCGTCGAGGCCGCGCGCGAGGAGGTGGCCGGGCTCATCGCCGAAGCGAGGACGGCGGCCGTCGCGTGGGGAGGCGCGACGGTCCACCTCTCCGGCACCGGGGCGGAAGCGTGGTACGAGGCGGGAGGAACCGAGTGGCGGCGCATCGCGCTGGCGGAGGAGGTCGCGCTCGAGCTGGCGCTTCCGCGGGGCCGGGCCGAATCCGACCTCCGCTTCGATGCGCTCGGCCTCGGCCAGGTCGCGAGCCAGACGCTGCGCTTCCGACGCGGCAGCGCCGAGGCCACGCTGGTGGTATCGGCTTACGGGAGGGTTCGTCGGTGGTGAGGCGGGGCTTCACGCTCATCGAGGTCCTGGTGGCACTCATCCTCCTCGAGGTGGGTCTCCTGGGCGTGGTGGGCACGCTCGTGCTCGCGGCCCGCACCCTCACCCGGGGCGAGCTCGAGGAGCGGGGCATCGCGGCGGTGGAGCGCGTGCTCGACTCCCTCTCCACGGCCGGCGTCTCCTCCGGCGAGGGCCGCGTGACCACGCCGGGCGGCGAGGTACGATGGCGCGCGGCCGCCGGCATCGCGCACCTGGTGTTCGCGACCCCGCTCGACACCGCGCTCGTGGTCGTGGACGGAGGCGTCGCGCCCGAGCGGAGGGGCCCATGAGCGGGAGGGACGGCGGCTTCACCGTGGCCGAGGCGCTGGTGGCGCTCCTCCTCGGCTGTCTGCTGGCCGCCCTCGCGGTTGGGACGTTCGCGCGGCAGCGCACCCTCCAGGCCACGCTCGCGCATCGTGCCGACGCGTTGGCCGCGGCACGCGTCGCTCGCCACCTGCTGGGGCGGGAGCTGCGGGCCGGCGACGGCACGGAGGAGGTGGGTGCGGACACCCTCGCCCTCCGGGCCTATCGCGGCGTCGGCGTCGTGTGCGCCGCGGCCGCGGACGAGCACGAGTTGGTCGTGCGCGTCGAGGGCGTGCGCGAGCCCGACCCGGACAAGGACTCGGTTCGGGTGACGGGCGCTGGTGGCGGGGACGTCGTGCTCGCACTGGAGGAACGGGGGCCGGCGTCCATGCCGTGTCCGGGCACGCCGGAGGGAATCGAGCGATGGCGGCTCTCGGGCGCCGCGCCGCCGGCACCGCTCCTGGCCCGCTACTTCGAGCGCGGCAGCTACCACCTCGACCGGGGAGCCCTGCGGTACCGGCGGGGGGCAGCCGGTCGTCAGCCGCTCACCCCCGAGGTGCTCCTGACGCCGCCCAGTCGCTTCCACGCCCGGGGGGCGGGCGAGATCGAGCTGGAGCTGTATTTGCCGGGAGACAGCGGCCGCGCGCCGTCGCTGGTGCTCTCCTTCGCACGGGGGGGAGGGCCGCCCGATGCGTGAGGGGGAGCGCCCGGATCGGGGAAGTGTCCTCGTGGTGGTTCTGGTCCTCATGCTCGCGCTCGAGCTGCTGGCCCACGGAGCCCTTCTCATGGCCCGGCAGGAGGCCGCTGCGTCCCATGCGGGAGCGCGCCTCCTTCAGGCTCACCTCGCGGCCGTCCACGGTCTGCGCGACGTCGGGGCGGCCACGCCCCTGGGCTCCGCCGTCGGGGGGACGCCGCTCCAGGGCATCGTCGAGGTCGGCCGCGGCGTGCTCGGGGAAGGGCGCTACCGGCTCCGCCTCCGGCGTCTCACGCGTGAGGAGTGGCTCGCGGAGAGCGAGGGGTGGGTGAGGGGTGTGGGGTGGCGCGTGCGGGAGGCCAGCGTGGCCTGGCTCCCGGATCCGCTCGAACGGCTCCGAGACTTCACGGGAGTGCTCGTGGTGGGAAGCGACGCATCCGTCGTCCTGGACGGCTCCGTCGACGTGGGCGGCGTGCGGCGTGACGGGGCCGGTTTGGACGACCCTTCCTGCCTGCCCTGGAGGGCGGCGCTCGACACCCTCTACGGGGCCGCCTCCCCCCTACCGGTCGCTCGCGCCGCACCCACGCCGGCGGGGGAGCCGTCGCTCGGCCCGCTGGGCCCCGCCGAGCTGCTCCGGTGGCTGGGCGCCCCGGTTGGCGGCGGGGCCGCCGGCGGCCGCACAGGCCCGAGTGCGGTCCGCGGGGATCTCACCCTGCGCGGGGAGTCGGGCGAGGGGCTGCTGGTGGTGGAGGGGGACCTGGAGCTCGTCGGCGGCAGCCACGAGGGACTGCTCCTGGTCGGCGGCCGGCTCACCCTCCGGGACGGCGCCGTCCTGGTGGGGTTCGCGCGGGCGGCCGGGGGCGTACGGGTGACGGCGGATGCCCGCGTGCTCGGATCGGGGTGCCGGGCCCTGCGGGCGCTCGCGGAGGGTGCGGAGGGGTGGATGCGGCCGTTCCTTCGCGGAACGCGGCCATTTCCGCTGCCTTGAGGCCGCTACGAACTCCTTGCCGTCCCTGGGAAAAGTCTGCGCGTTTCGGGACCCTTCGGGCGGAAACAAGTGGCGCGGTTGTTCGTGTGCGAGGGTGGCACGGAACTTGGTTTGGGAACATCGCGAAGTGCGCCGCGCGCGGATGACCCGAGTCGACGAGCGCGAGGTAGCGGACTCACCCTGGGGGGGCTGGTGTACCGACGATGCTGGACTCGAACCGCCGCCACTTCGATGCGAGGGTCTCCAAGACGTCCTCCCCAGGCTACATGATGGTGGAAGTCGTGATCGCCGTCGTGATACTCGCAGTGGGGGTGCTGGGCCTGGCCGGCACAACCGCGTTCATCGCTCGCCAGGTGACCCTCGGGGAAGTCATGACCGACCGGGCGGTGGCCCTGCAGACGATCGTCGAGAAGATCCACGCCACGCCGCTGGACAGCGTGAGCGCCGGATCCGATTCGATCGGGGCCTTCGTGCTGACCTGGTGGTCCGTGGCCGAGTCCTCCCAGTCCCGCATGGTCTCGGTCGTTACGCTGGGCCCCGGCGTCGAGTCGTCCGTCCCGGGGCGGGGCGGACGCTCGGACCCGCGGTGGCCGACACCTTCTCCTTCCGGGTGATCCAGCGATGAGCCGGGGACGGCGCGGGTTCACGTTCGCGGAGCTGCTCGTGGTCATGGTCCTCGGTGGCGTGCTGTTCGTGTCGTCCATGCAGATCATGGTCACGAACCAGCGCGCCTACGCCGCCCAGGCGAGCCAGATCCGGGGACAGCGCTCCATCCGCGCCGCGGTCGTCTCTCATGTACGGCGAGCTCCGGGAGATCAGCCCCCGCGGTGGGGACCTGATCGCGATGGGTCCGGCCTCGATGACCGTGCGCTCGATGCGGGGCTTCGGCGTCGTGTGCGCGCTCACCCGGTCCGATCCGCCCGCCCTCAACGTGCTGGAGGTGGCGGACCGCTTCGTGGCCGGAGACTCCGTGTTCGTCTTCGCCGACAACGAAGGCACCGATCCGGACGACGACGCCTGGATCGCGGCGCGCGTCACCGCGGTCGACACCACCGCCCGATGTGGAGGGCGGAAGGCGCAGAAGCTGGACTTCGCTGGGCAGGGCGCCCGTTTCTCGCCGATCTCCGGCGACAGCGTGAGCGTCGGAGCGCCGGTGCGTGAGTTCGTGCGCTACGACTACGGCCTGGTGGACCACGACGGACAGTCGTGGCTCGGGCGCACCGCGGCCGACGGGAGCGAGGTGGCGTTGGTCGGGCCGCTGCAACCCGACACCGGCCTCGAGTTCGCGTACCTCGACGAGGCAGGCGCGGTGACGACCCGCCCCACCGAGGTCCGGCAGATCGCGGTCACGATCCGCACACCGGGCGGTCCGGTGGGCGGGGCGGGCGAGGCGGCGGCGGATTCGATCCGTGCCCTCGTCTACTCCAGGAACTGAGGGCGCGACCATGCGCTCCGTGGAACCGGGGATGAGCACGTTGAGCTGGAAGCCCGACAGACGAGGGTTCGCCCTACCCGCCGCCATCGGCGCGCTGGTGGTCGTCGGCATGCTCGTCACGGCCAGCTTCTACGTGGTCAGCCAGGAGGTGCGCATCGGAGACGAGACCCGCCTTTCGGCGATGGCCGTCAACCTCGCCCAGAGCGGCACGAACGGCGTGCTCGTCAACCGGACGCGCGTCTTCGCCGGGCTCCCACTCTGGGGCGACACCACGCTCGTGGACACCGTGGACGGCGGCGTGGTCTCGGTGGACGTCACCCGGATGGCCTCGCGGATCTTCTTCCTGGACGCGACGGCCACCGTCGCGGCGGGCGGCACGCCATGGAGCGGCGCCCGCAGTCGCGTGGGTCTGGTCACGAGGATGTCCCAGGCGCGGGTCGAGCCACGTGCCGCGCTCACCACGAACGCACCGCTGGGCTGGGCCGGGCGGGCCGTGGTCCGCGGCATCGACGCGTACCCGGCCGGATCGGACGAGGGAGCGGACTGGAGCGGCGTGTGCGGCGCCTCCGCGCGCGTCGACGCGCCCGGGGTCCTGGCGGCCGACACTGCATGGAGTTCCGGGGGCGGGGACCGGGTGGGCCGGCGCTCCGCCATGACCGGGTCTCCCCCCTTGGTCGAGGACGCGGAACTCTCCTTCGCGTCCTTGACGACGTTCGGCGACATGACGTGGGACGAGCTGGTCGAGCTGGCGAACGAGCTGCCGGCGGACGCGCCCGGGGCGATCGGCCCCGCCACGCGGGACGGCCGCTGCGCCATGGAAGATCCGACCAACTGGGGTGCTCCCGCCGATCCTGCTTCGCCCTGCTTCGACTACTTCCCGATCGTCCACCACGCCGGCTTGCTCACACTGTCCGGTGGTGTCGGACAGGGGATCCTGCTCGTCGATGGCGATCTGGATGTATCGGGTGGCTTCCAATTCTACGGCGCCGTGATCGTGCGTGGACGACTGACCACGCGCGGAGAAGGCGGGCACTTCTGGGGAGGAGTGGTCGTCGCCGATGCCCGGCGTCGTGCGTCGACGCTCGGCGGCGGGACGACGATCACCTATTCGAGCTGCGCCATCGAGCGGTCGATTCTCAACAATCCTGCGCTGACCAAAGTGCGTCCGTTGGCCTTGCGCAGCTGGGTGGATCTTTCCGATGTCAGCGGCGGTTGACCCCCGACCCACGGGTCGGAATAGGGGCTTCACAGCGGGATTTGAAGCTGATGTCGTGCATCAAATGTTTACCAATTCTTGCGATCGACCGAGTTGGACAATAGTATTGACAAGACTGCATTTTCCGTGGTAAGCTGGACCCGAGATTCTCGGGAAAATTTGTTCCTCCATTTTTCCTGAAGAAGGCACGTCATGGGCCTTTTCGGACGTAAGCGGACTTCCATCGGACTGGACATCGGTTCCGGCTTCGTGAAAGTCGTCGAAGTCGACCATTCGGGGGATCAACCCGAGGTGGTCCGGGTCGCCATGCGCCCCCTCCTTCCCGACGCGATCGTGGAAGGGGAGATCATGGACTACGGCCTGGTCTCGGACACGGTCCGCGGCCTCTTCCAGGAAATCGGCGTCAAGAACGCGGAGGTCGTCACGGCCATCGGCGGCCACGACGTGATCATCAAGAAGATCGAGATGGATCGGATGAAGGAGTCCGACGCTCGCGAGGTGATCCGGTGGGAAGCCGAGCAGCACGTGCCCTTCGACATCAAGAGCGTCGAGCTCGATTTCCAGATCCTGAACCCGCACGAAGAGGGCCTCCAGATGGAGGTGCTCCTCGTCGCGGCCAAGAGGGAGCTCGTCGACAACAAGGTCGGGCTCCTGCAGGACGCGGGCATCAACCCGGTCATCATCGACGTGGACGCCTTCGCCCTGCACAACGCCTTCGAGCACAACCACCCGGAGGCGATGGAGGGCATCATCGCGCTGGTGAACGTCGGTCACGAGACGACCAACGTGAACATCCTCGAGGGCGGCGTGCCGATCCTCACGCGCGACATCCCCTTCGGCTCGCGCCGGATCCGCGAGGATCTGCAGCGCGAGCGTGGTCTCACTGCCGAGCAGGCGGAGGACGTCGTCCAGGCCAGGGAGACGGTGGACGACCTCGACCGCTTCGTGGACTCGTCGGCGGACGAGGTCGCCGTGGGCATCGAGCGGGCCAGCGCCTTCCTGATGACGCGCGACGACGGCGAGACGCTGGGCAGGATCTTCCTCAGCGGCGGCGGGGCCCGCGTGCCCGGCATGGTCGAGTCGTTGGGGCGGCGGATGAACGTAGAGACGCACCTCGTCAATCCGTTCGAGCGGGTGCCCGTTCGGGCTGACGCGGTGGGCATGATCTCCATCGACGAAGCAGCGCCGATGCTGCTGCTTCCCCTCGGGCTGGCACTGCGCCAGTAAGGCGCCAAGGACGGGGCTGAGCCTTGATCGAAGTCAACCTACTTCCGGGCGGAAAGAAGCGCTCCTCCAAGGGGCGTGGCCTTTCCCTCTCCGGTCTGTCGCTGCCCAAGGTGGGCGGCGGGGGCATGCCGGGCGACCCGTACATTCTCGGAGCGGCGGCGGCGGGCATCGTCACCCTCCTGGTCGTCGGCTGGCTCTTCCTGGATGTCCGCGGAGATCGCGAGGAGACGCAGGTGGCGCTGGACGAGGCCGTCCAGGACTCCCTGCGCTTCGCCGACGTCATCGCACGCACGAACCAGCTCACCGCGCGGCGCGACTCGATCGCGCAGCGGGTCAGCATCATCCAGGATATCGACGCGGGCCGCTACACGTGGCCGCACGTCCTGGACGAGGTCGCGCGCGCGCTTCCCGACTACACGTGGTTGCGCGAGATCACGCAGGCGGAGGGTGATCCCCTCCAGATCCGCATCACCGGTCGGGCGGGAAGCAACTTCGCGATCACGAACTTCATGCGGAACCTCGAGGCCTCGCGCTTCCTGCGTCAGGTGCATCTCGAGCGGTCCGAGCAGAGCCTCGCGGAGAACAGTTCGAGCGACCTCATCTACCAGTTCGAGCTCACCGTGACCTACGACGCGCCCCCGATGGACGAGCTCGAGACGGTGCCCCTGTTCGAAGGGGGTGTGGCCCGACTCCCCGCCTCCGACACGACGGGAGGCTGACCCATGGCCTGGTACAATCCCGCGGTTCCCAAGCAGCGCAACGCCCTTCTGGCCGCGATCCTGCTGCTCGCCCTCATCTACCCCTTCTACTCCTTCTGGTACAAGGGGAAGCGCGAAGAGGTCGCGAGCATGCAGGAGCGCCTCGAGACGCTCGAGGGGCAGAACCGCCGCGCGCAGGTGCTCGCCGCACGGGGCGGCGGCGATCTCGAGGAGCGCATGGCGCTGTACGAGCGCCAGGTCAGCAAGCTCGAGGAGCTGATTCCGGCCGCCGAAGAAGTGCCGGTGCTGCTCGACGACATGTCGGTGCGCGCCCGCCAGGACGGCGTGGAGATGACCCGTCTCCTCCCCGAGCCCGCGGAAGCCAGCGCCTACTACAACAAGATGTCGTACGAGATGGCGGTGTCGGGGGACTACCACGCGGTGGGTCACTTCCTGACGGACGTGGCCAGCCTCTCGCGGATCGTGAACCCCGTTCAACTCGAGCTGGCGCCGCATCCGCAGCCCCAGCTCTTCCCGGAGGTCGAGGCCCCCGTGCTCGCGACGTTCCGGATCGAGACCTACGTCCTGCCGGACCCGAGCTCGCAGCCCCCGGCTACGCAAGGGGGGTCGGAGGGATGACGATCGTGAAGCGCATTCGCTGGGGCCTCGTCCTCGTCGCGTGGACGTCGCTCCTCCCGATGGGCCTGCGCGGGCAGCAGCAACAGCCGCCGCCGGCCCAGCAGCAGGGCCCGACGGAGCTCGTGTTCGAGCGTGAGGTCTTTCGCTATCCCGCCTTTCAGCGACGGAATCCGTTCCGGCCGCTGGTCGCCGGAGAGGGTGGGCCGCGCTTCGAGCAGCTCCGCGTGATGGGCATCATCCACGACGCCGATCCGGCGTCGAGCGTGGCCGTGCTCGGGACGAGCGCGGTCACCGTCTCCGAGGATGGCCGGAGTGTTTCGATCACCGAAGGGAAGTCGTGGTATCTGAAGGTGGGACAGTCGATCGGAAACGTCCGGGTGATCGAGATCCGCCGCGAGCAAGTCGTGGTGGAGGTCGAGGAGTTCGGACTCACGGAGCAGAAGATCATGCAGCTGGAGACCCGGCGCCTGGGAGGCACTCCATGACCTCGATATTCGCGCTTTGGACGAGTGCCCTCATGACCCTCGGGGGACCGGTCACCGAGGTGGCCATCACCCCGGCGGCCCAGCAGACCAGCGTCCTCATCTCGGTGGACGGGCAGGTCGACTTCCGGGACTTCACCATGGAAGGTCCGGACCGCCTGGTCGTGGACCTCATGGGGTCCCGCCACGCCCTTTCACGCGACGTGTACGCGAATGTCAACCGGGGTGGAATCCGCGCCGTGCGTACCAGTCAGTACTCCCCGGACGTGGTCCGGGTCGTGCTCGAGCTGAACGGCAAGGTGGGCTACACGATCGCCCGTGATCCGCATGGACTCAGGATCTCCCTGGACAATCCGGGCGGCGACTTCGCGCCCTGGAGCTCCGGGGTCGTCGAGCCCGTCGCCTCGCCCGTGGCCGCCAAGCCTGTCGCGAAGCCTCAGCCGGCTCCGTCGGCGCTGTCCCGCACGGCCAGCTTCGGATCGGGCCAGCAGCTCAGCCAGAACCGGCGCATCTCGATCACCTTCACGGCGACCCCGATCCAGGACGTGCTCCTCGCGTTCGCGTCCTTCTCCGGGAAGTCGATCGTTCCGGGCTCGAATGTCTCGGGCGTCGTCACCGCGGATATCCGCGACCAGCCCTGGGACGCGGCGCTGAACGCGATCCTCTCCGGGCAGGGGCTGATCGCCGAGGAGAACGACTACGGGATCATCCGGGTCGACAACATCACGGACCTGAACGACCGTGAGGCCGTCGAGCCGATCGTCACCGTTGCCCACCGCATCAACTACGGGACGGCGACCGAGCTGCAGACACAGATCACAGCCGCTCCTCTCCGAGCGAGGCAGCATCACCGCTGGGCAGGGCACGAACACGCTGATCGTGAACGACATCAACCGCGTCCAGAACGCGGTGCGGGCGCTCCTGCAGGAGCTCGACGTGCGCACGCCGCAGGTGTCGATCCAGGCGAAGATCATCTTCGTGGACCGCACGGACCTGGACGAGCTCGGTGTCAGCTACGAGGTCAAGGACTCGCGCGGCAACCAGATCAACCAGCTCTCGTCCGGTGCGGCCGATCTCAACGGCGACGGAACGATCACCCTGCCCGACGAAGCCGTGCAGCAGGGCGAGGCCGTGGTGCTCCTCGGCGGCAACTCGATCGCCGCGCTGGGCAACGCCAAGGAGCGTCTGACGTCGCCGAGCCTCACGCTGCTGAGCTCGCTGGTCATCGGCCGGCACCAGCTCGTCAGCTTCCTGGACGCGCTCTCGCAGGTGAACCTGAGCGACGTCCAGGCCATCCCGCAGATCACGACGCTGGACAACGTGCAGGCCCGCATCAAGGTCGGTGTCGACGTCCCCGTGCGTACGATCGACGCGGGCGCCGGTGGTGGGGCCGGTGCGGCGGGTCAGGGCATCTTCCCGCGCGCCCAGGTCTCCACCGAGGAGACCGGCATCATCCTGCAGGCCACACCCCACGTCACCGCGAACGGCAACATTCTCCTCGAGCTGAGCGCGGAGCGCTCGTCGGCCGACCTCGCGAATTCGGACGTCGGCTTCGTCAAGCAGACGCAGGAAGCCCGTACGCGGGTGCTGGTAGAGGACGGCGAGACGGCCGTCATCGCGGGTCTCACGCAGAGCGAGCGGACAGAGGTCCGGTCCGGTATCCCCCTCCTCATGAACCTTCCGGTCATCGGTCGACTCTTCCGGGTCAACCGTGAGCAGACGGTTCAGCGTGATCTGATCATCCTCGTGACTCCGCATATCGTGCGGGGCTCCAACTGACTGATCGGGTCCACAGGGAGCGAACCGAAAATGCTGCGTAACAGGAACAAGGGATTGCGCGCCGCGCTCACGGCGATTGCCATGGTGGCCGTCATGGTGGTCGCGGCCTGCGAAGGCGAGAACCTCTTCAGCGTGCCCGGGGGTCCCGGTGGGGGGAACGCGAACGACCCCACGGCCCCCGAGGTCACGATCACGTCGCCGAGGGGCGATTCGCTTTCGGCGAAGCCGCTGGGCGACTCGGTCTACGTGGCGGCGCGCGTGAAGGACAACGTGGCCGTCGCGTCGCTGCGCTTCTACGGGATCGCCGTGCGCGGTGACCCCGAGCTGGGCACGGACGTGGTGGTGCAGCGATACGCCGAGAAGACGGTCACGCTCCCCGCGGGGGTGCGGGACACGACGATCATGCGCTACCTGCTGGCCACGCCGGACTCCACCAAGGAGACGGGCCTCATCGTGGTGGAGGCCACCGACGACGTGGGCAACGTCCGGGCGGATACGGTGAGCCTCGTGCTCGGCGGGCCGGACGTGCAGATCCTCGACGTCGAGGACGGCCAGTCCATCCAGGCCGGGCTGAACCTCAGCCTGAGGGTGCGGGCGCAGGACCCACAGGGCATCACACAGGTGCGCATCGACATCGGCGGCGCCTTCAGCCGCACGCTGACGCGCTCCTTCCCCGCACCTGACGGATTCGGTGGTCGTCGACACGGTCGTCACGGTGCCGGCCGGCACCACGGGGACGATCACGCTGGCGGCGGTCGCCCGCAACGCGCTGGACGTCTCCGGACAGGACGGCCCCATCACGCTGACCGTGATCTCCTCCACCGTGGGTGACACGATCGTTCCGCGGCTGCGTCAGACGGTGACGACACCGTCCTCGGATCGCATGGAGGTCCAGGACGAGCTCTCCGTGCAGGTCACGGGCGCGGACAACACGCAAGGCGGGGGGATCGCCGAGGTGGGCTACACCGTCCTGTCGATCTCCCAGACGCGCGGCACCACGCTGGTGCGTTCGGACTCCCGGACCTTCTCGCCCCCGAGAACCGGGACGGTATCGCAGACCTTCGACGTGCCGACGTTCAACGTCGACTCGCTCAGCCTCCCGGATACGCTGGTCTTCGAGGTGACGACGTGGATGCGGGACGGGCAGGGGAACTGCGGTGCCAGCGTCGGCGGTGACACGCTGCGCGCGCTCGCCTGCGACGCCACCGCCGGCTATACGGTCGCGCTGGGGCGCACGGGTGAGCGCATCACCCGCGAGATCGTGGCAGGGAAGACCGTGCTGCTTCCGGTGTCGGGCGGCCGCATCATGGACGCGGTCGTCGACACGGTGCGGCGGAACCTCTTCCTCTCCAACATCGAGTCCAATCGGGTCGAGGTCTTCGACCTGAAGACCGAGTCGTTCCGGAACGCCATCGGCGTGGGCTCGGAGCCATGGGGCCTCGCTCTGACCCGGGACAACCAGTCCATGTGGGTCGGCAACTCTGGCGGCACGAACCTCTCCCTGGTCGACCTGAACAACGAGACCGAGGTCGACGGTGAGCGCTTCCTCACGCCGGACGTGATCCTCTTCGACATCGAGCAGAGAACGGGCGATGCGGGCGTCCAGTACCTGGTGTCGCCGCATCCGCGGCCCCAGTCGCCGTCGTTCTCGGATCGCCCGCAGTTCGTGGCCGTCGACTCCTTCGGCAACCTCGTGTACTCGACGAAGACATCGAGCGTGGGAGACCTGGGAACGGCTCGGAAGGGCTACTTCGAGTCCGGCTGGGATCGCACCGAGGCGAAGATCTTCGTCGAGCACGCCATCAACAACGCGCAGGAAGACAACTGGGCGGTCGCGCACATCGACTCGCTGGTGGGCATCGCCGAGATCTTCACGGACTCGCTCGGGACGGACACGGTGTCGGCCGTCCGCTTCTTCGATCACGTACCGGGCTTCCCGTCCAACATCATCAGCGCCGACCTGAGCGTGCTCGACGCCGATCCCGTTTGTGACGCCGCGGCGCGTCTGAACGCCAAGGGCGGGGACATGTACTGCGAGTCCGGCGCGACGTGGAACATCCCGAGCGTCACGTTCAAGGACACGACGTACGTGGCCGCCTCGGGCGACGGCGGGTGGGTCTCCGTCGGTGAAGGCGGCACCAGCCCGGTCGGACGCGTGCTCACCTATCAGGCCAGGCAGGCGGACACCACGTCGCTGACGAGGTGGCTGCAGGTCTCCGACCTCCTCACCAACCCGGCGGAGGAGGTGCGTGGGCTCGGGCTCAACTACGACGGCACGCTCGGCGTGGTGCGCGGGCGCCTGGCGGCGTACTTCATCAGCCCGTCGGACCTGCGTCTGCAGGGTCTCACGGAGATCCCGCTGGCGGGCAGCGGCTCGGGGGCGGCGCTGCATCCGCTGCACGCGAACAGCCGCACGCTGGAGAACCTCGGCGGCGAGTACCGCCCGGACACGCATCTGGCCTTCGTGGCCAGCGGGCAGCGCACGGTGGACATCATCGACACGCAGCGCTTCACGCGCGTCGGCCGCGTGCACATCCGCGACAACATCACCGGACCGCTGCGGGCCATCCTCCCGTTCGCGGCCGACAACGCCGCCTTCAGCTGCGGGACCATCGCGGTCACCGACAAGCGCGGCGACGTCATCGGCAACGCGGTGCGCATCTACAACGGCGGTGACTTCAACAGCCCGATCGGTCCGAACGGGTCGAGCGAGGACCGCTGTGTGGTGGTGAAGCTGTTCGCCACGACGGCGGCGGGCGGCGTGGTGGTGATCGACGTGCGGAAGGCGGACGTGCTCAGCGAGCATCCGGCGCGGAACTGATCGCACCCTTCCACGAGGTGTCGGGACGCCCCGGCGGGCCATGGTCCGCCGGGGCGTTCCTTTGAGGGCCGGTGGGGGCCAGGGCTTGGACGAGCCGGGGTCCTCCTCTATATAGATAGAAGGACGATCGAGCCGATTCGGGAAGAAAGCGCCCGGAGGCGATGTCGCGACGACGTCACACTCGATCGGTACGCAGCCCGGCTCGGCCGGGCTTTGCTTTGGCGGCGATCCCCGAGAGGCGGGTGCATGGACGGATTGCGGTTCCGGACGGCGGGCGAATCCCACGGGCGTGGACTCGTTGCGCTGCTCGAAGGCCTTCCGGCCGGTCTGCTGCTCGACATGGAGCGCGACGTGGACCCCGAGCTGCGCCGGCGACAGGGAGGATACGGCCGCGGTCGCAGGATGCTGATCGAGTCCGACCGCGCGGAGCTGCTCAGCGGCGTTCGACTCGGGGAGACGCTCGGGTCGCCGCTCGCGATGCTCGTCTGGAATCGCGACTGGGAGAACTGGCAGGTGGCGATGAGCGCGGTGCGGCCCCCGGCGGACGTGAACCCCAAGGCGCTCCGGCCGCACTACCTTCCCCGGCCGGGCCATGCGGACCTCGTAGGCGCGCTCAAGTACGACCGGCGGGACGTGCGCGACGTCCTCGAGCGGGCCAGCGCGCGCGAGACGGCGGCCCGCGTCGCCTGCGGTGCGGTCGCCAAGCGCCTTCTCGACGAGTTCGGCATCCACGTCGCCAGCCACGTGGTGTCGATCGGGGACGTGGTGGCCGAGCTGCCCCGGACGCTTCCCGAGGACCTCAACGCTGCCGTCGCGGAGGACCCCGTCCGCTGTCTGGACCCGGATGCGTCGGCCCGGATGACCGCGGCGATCGACGCGGCGAAGGAACGCGGAGACACGCTCGGTGGGGTGTTCGAGGTGGTCGCCACCGGCGTGCCCGCGGGCCTGGGCAGCTACGTCGCGTGGGACGAGAAGCTCGACGGTCGGCTGGCCGGCGCCATGATGTCCATCCAGGCGGTCAAGGGCGTGGAGATCGGCCTGGGCTTCGAGGGGGCGCGCCGTCCGGGCTCGGAGGTACACGACCCGATCGTGCGGGCGCCCGACAAGGCGCGCACCGGTCGGCTCGGGCGCGCCTCCAACCGGGCCGGCGGGCTGGAGGGTGGGGTCACCACGGGGGAGCCCCTCGTGGTGCGGGGTGCCATGAAGCCGATCTCGACCCTGCGCAAACCCCTCCCGAGCGTGGATCTGCGCGACGGCTCGGTGGGCGACGCGGCCGTGGAGCGGAGCGACGTGTGCGCGGTCCCCGCTGCGGCCGTGGTGGGCGAGACGATGGTGGCGCTGGTGGTGGCGAACGCCTTCCTGCAGAAGTTCGGGGGCGACTCCATCGGGGAGATCCGGCGGAACTTCGAGGGATACGTCGCGTACCTCAGCGACCGAGGATTCGGGGAGCGGTGACCGCGATTCGACGCGTTCTCCTGGTCGGCTTCATGGGCTCCGGCAAGTCCACCGTCGGACCGCTGGTCGCCGAAGCGCTCTCCTGGAGGTTCGTGGATTTCGACGACCGCATCGAGCAGGAAGAAGGTCGCTCCGTGCCTCGGATCTTCGCGGACGAGGGCGAGCCGTACTTCCGCTCGGTGGAGGAAGGCGTCGCCCGGGCCCTCCTCGAGGAAGCGGATGTGGTGCTGGGCAGCGGTGGAGGGTGGGCGGCCGTGCCGGGTCGCCTGAAGGCCCTCCCCCCCGGGACGCTGAGCGTGTGGCTGCGCGTGTCGCCCGAGGTCGCGGTGGCTCGCGCGGGGTCCTCGGGCGACCGCCCGCTCCTCACGGGCCCCGATCCGCTCGCGACTGCGCGTCGGCTGCTCGAGCGACGGGTGTCCGCGTATGCCGAGGCGCAGGCGGAGGTGGACACGGACGGGCGGACACCGATAGATGTGAGTAGGACCATCCTGGCGCTGGTGGAGCGCCACCGAAGCAATTCTGCGGTAGGGACGTGAGAACGGCATGACCGAAAAGAGCGGCGGGAAGCACCTCGTCATCGTGGAGTCGCCGGCGAAAGCCCGGACGATCGGCAAGTACCTGGGCAGTCGGTACCAGGTCGCGGCGTCGGTCGGGCACGTGCGCGACCTGCCCACGAAGGAGTTGGGGGTCGACGTCGACCACGGGTTCGAGCCGCACTACGTGACGATCCGCGGAAAGGGCCCCGTACTCGCCGACCTCAAGAAGAAGGCGAAGGGGGCGTCGATGGTGATCCTCGCCACCGACCCTGATCGCGAGGGTGAGGCGATCGCCTACCACGTCGCCGAGCAGCTCGGATACGCCGAACACGACGGTGAGCGTTTCCGCAGGGTGCAGTTCCGCGAGATCACGAAGCGGGCCGTTCTGGAGGCGCTGGAGCACCCGGGCCTGATCGACATGAAGAAGGTGGAAGCGCAACAGGCGCGGCGCATCCTCGACCGCCTCGTCGGCTACCAGGTCAGCCCGCTCCTGTGGAAGCCCATCCGCCCGGGGCTGTCGGCCGGACGGGTCCAGACCGTGGCCCTGCGGTTGATCTGCGAGCGCGAGACGGAGATCCGCGCGTTCGTGACCGAGGAGTACTGGTCGATCACGGCGCACCTCGCCAGGGAAGACCACACCTTCGACGCCAAGCTGCACCAGATCGACGGCAAGGCGTTCACGCTGGGCGACGAAGCGGCGGCGCAGGCCGCGGTGGACGCGGTGAGCGGCGTCCCCTTCGCCGTCACGGACGTGAAGCGGAGGGAGCGGCGCAAGAACCCCTCGGCGCCCTTCACCACGTCGACGCTCCAGCAGGAGGCGGCCAAGCGGCTCGGCTTCTCGGCGCGCCGCACCATGTCCGTCGCGCAGCGCCTCTACGAAGGTCTCGAGGTCGGCGCACGCGGCACGGTGGGTCTCATCACCTACATGCGTACGGACTCGACGCGCGTGTCGCCCGTGGCGGTGGAGGAGGCGCGCAGCTGGATCGCAGGGGAGTTCGGGAACGACTTCCTGGCATCCGCCCCGCGCCTGTGGGCCGGGAAGCAGCAGAAGGGCGCGCAGGAGGCGCACGAGGCCATCCGCCCGAGCGACGCCACGCTGCACCCCGCGGAGGCCGCGCGGTACCTGGAGCGTGACGCCGCGCGCCTGTACGAGCTGATCTGGCTGCGCTTCGTGGCGGGACAGATGGCGCCCGCGGTCTACGACACCACCACGGTCGACTTCGACCTCCGGGGCAGCAACGCCCGAACGTACCTGTACCGTGCGACGGGCTCGGTCGTGAAGTTCGAGGGCTTCACGCGCCTCTACGTCGAGGCGAAGGAGGCCGGCGACCATCGCCGGCTGGACGACCTGGAGCCGCTCCCTGCGCTGGATGAGGGCGACACGAGCGAGCTCCGCGGCCTCGAGCCCAGGCAGCACTTCACGCAGCCGCCCCCGCGCTTCTCGGAGGCCAGCCTCGTCCGCGAGCTCGAGAAGCTCGGCATCGGGCGCCCCTCCACGTACGCCCAGATCCTGTCCACCATCGTCGATCGCGGCTACGTCGAGCTGGATCAGAAACGCTTCACCCCGACCGACCTCGGGGAGGTGGTGGCGAAGCTGCTCGTACGCATCTTCCCGCGCATCTTCGACGTCGAGTTCACCAGCCGGATGGAGAACGAGCTCGACCGCGTCGAGGAGGGCGAAGTGGAGTGGCGTGCGCTCCTGTCGGGGTTCTATCCGGGTTTCCGTGAGCGCGTCGATGCGGGCAAGGCGAACTCGGACGAGATCATCAAGGAGATCCTCCGCGCGGAGGGCGAGTCGTGCGAGCGATGCGGTCGCCCGATGCTCGTCCGCTGGAACAAGTACGGCCGCTTCCTGGGGTGCTCGGGCTACCCGGAATGCCAGAGCACGCGCTCTCTGGACGGCTCGACCGGGGAGGGAGAGGCGCTCGGCGACCATCCGGAGGAAGGCCGCCCGGTGCTCCTGAAGACGGGTCCGTACGGGCCGTACGTGGAGCTGACGCCCGAGTCGCAGGACGAGAAGCCCAAGCGGGTGAGCCTCCCCGAGGGGAAGGCGCCGGCGGACATCGATCTGGGGTACGCGGTGAAGCTGCTGTCGCTTCCCCGGACGATCGGCACGGACGGCGACACGGGCGAAGAGGTGGTCGCGGGGATCGGCCGCTACGGACCCTTCGTCAGGCGGGGGAAGACGTTCGCGAGCCTGAACAACGACCAGGAGCTGTGGGAGATCTCGCTCGCGGACGCGATCGAGCTGATCAAGGCCAAGGAGTCGGGGAAGCGCGTCGCCCTCAAGGAGCTCGGCCCGCACCCGGTGAGCGGCGACGACCTCGTGGTGGTGGCCGGCCGCTTCGGCCCGTACGTCACGGACGGAAAGGTGAACGCCACGTTGCCGAAGGACATGGAGCCGGAGGAGCTCGAGATGGACGAGGCGGTCGAGCTGCTCGCGAAGGCGGCGGCACGGAAGGGGAAGGGAAGAGGGAGGAAGGGGGGCGCGAAGAAGGGCCGCAAGAGCGCCGGAGGGGCGGGCCGGGGCAAGAAGAAGTCGTGACCGACGCGGTGACCGTCGTGGGCGGAGGGCTGGCCGGCTGTGAAGCGGCCGTGCGTCTGGCCCGCCACGGGCACGCGGTGCGGCTGGTGGAGATGCGCCCGGTGCGGCAGACGCCGGCCCACCGCACGGACCGCCTCGGCGAGCTCGTGTGCACGAACTCCTTCAAGACCGAGGATCCGGGCAACGCGCACGGGCAGCTCAAGCGGGAGATGCGCGCGCTCGGATCCGTCCTCCTCGACGCCGCGGACCAGTCGCGCGTGGCGGCGGGATCGGCCCTCGCCGTGGACCGCGACCTCTTCGCGGGGGCGATGACCGCAGCCGTCGCGGCCACTCCCGGTATCGAGGTCGTCCGCGAGGAGTGTGCCGCGCTGCCGGCCGGGCCGGCGGTGATCGCCACGGGCCCGCTGACCTCCGACGCGCTCGCCGAGGCGATCGCGCGTGCCCTCGGCGAGGGCGGGCTCGCCTTCTACGACGCGATCGCACCGATCGTGGACCGTGACAGCATCGACGGCTCCATCGCCTTCGAGGCGGGCCGCTTCGACGAGGACGCCGACTACCTCAACTGCCCCATGAGCCGCGAGGAGTACGAGGCGTTCGTCGCGGCGCTCAAGGGTGCCGAGGTCCACGAGGGGCACGACTGGGACTCGGTCCCGTACTTCGAGGGCTGTCTCCCGATCGAGGTGATGGCCGCGCGTGGGGACGACACCCTGCGCTTCGGGCCGATGAAGCCGATCGGGCTCACCGACCCGCGCACGGGGCGTCGCCCCTGGGCGGTGGTGCAGCTACGCCGCGAGGATCGAGCCGGACAGATGTGGAACATGGTGGGGTTCCAGACCCGCATGAAGATCGGCGACCAGGGCCGTGTGTTCCGCTCCATTCCCGGGCTGGCCGACGCGGAGTTCCTGCGTTGGGGCTCCATCCACCGCAACAGCTACCTCGACTTCCCGGGCCGCCTCACGGCGCACGGCTCGCCGCGCGATCGGGACGACCTGATCTTCGCGGGGCAGCTCACCGGTGTGGAGGGCTACACGGAGTCGGCGGCGAGCGGCATCCTGGCCGGCGTGAACCTCGCGCGGGTCGTCGCGGGGGAGGCCCCGGTCGTGCCGCCGCCGACCACGATGCTCGGCGGGCTCTTCCGGTACCTGAGGGAGTGCGACGTGAAGCGCTTCCAGCCGATGAACTCGAACTGGGGGCTCGTGGATCCCCTGAACGAGCGGATCCGCGACAAGCGCGCCAAGCGCGAGGCGCTGGCCGAGCGTGCGCGCGTGGACTTCGAGCGCTGGATGGAGGAGCACGGCATCGCCGCCGCTCCCCTCCCCGCGGCTTCCACCGGGCCCTGACCGGGGTCCGGGAGATGTCCGCCTCCGCTTCCGACACCCACGGTCGGCCGGAGCGCGCGGAGACGGCGGCCTTTCTCCGCCACCTGGCCGACGAGCGGCAGCTCTCGGAGAACACGGTCAAGGCGTACCGGCGGGACCTCCAGGAGCTGGAGGCCTTCCTCGCCGAGTACCTGGGCCACGGCGGGTGGGGATGGGAGGAGGTGGACCGTCTCGCCCTGCGGGGCTTCCTGGGATGGTGCAGGCGCCGCGGGCGGTCACGACGCACGGTGGCGCGCAAGCTGTCCGCGGTGCGCGCGTTCTTCCGCTTCCTCCACCTCGACGACCGCATTCCCGCCAACCCCACGCGCGCGGTGCGGGCGCCGAAGATCGACCGTCGGCTGCCGGGGCACCTCTCGCAGGCCGACGTGCGCGCCGTGTTCGAGGTCGCGGAGGCGCGCGCGGCGGAGAACACGCTCGCGGGCACCCGGGACCTGGTGATCCTCGAGCTCCTGTACGGCTCGGGGCTGCGCCTCGCCGAGCTGCACACGCTGGATCTGGAGGCGATCGACCGCGGGCGCTGTTTGGCGCGCGTGGTCGGGAAGGGGAGGAAGGAGCGGATCGTGCCTGTCACGGAGACGGCGCTGCGCGCGCTGGACCGCTACACCCCCCGCCGGTCCGAGGCGGCCGCTGGCGGGAGAGAACCCCGGCGACGCGGGCGCGGTCCTCCTGAACGCGCGTGGTGGCCGGCTGTCGAGGCGCTCCATCCAGGAGGCGGTGCACCGCTGCCTGGATACGACGGCCGGCGCGCGCGGGCTCTCCGCCCATGCGCTCCGCCATTCCTTCGCGACGCACCTCCTCGAGGCCGGCGCCGACCTCCTGGCTGTGAAGGAGCTGCTCGGGCACGTGAGCCTGTCCACCACCCAGATCTACACGCACACCACCAAGGAACGGCTGCTGCGCGTGTACCGCGACGCGCACCCCCGATCCGGGTGAGCGACCCCGTCTGCCAGATCGGCAGGATTTGGGTTAGCTTTCGGACCCGCTGATCGAAGCTGCCCGAAAAGAGCCGGAAATCGAGGGAAGATGACCCTTCCAGAAACCAGATCCACCACCGTTCTCGCCGTCCGCAGGAACGGCCGCGTCGCCATGGGCGGCGACGGCCAGGTCACGATGGGCGAGACGATCGTGAAGGGGAGCGCCCGCAAGGTGCGCGCCCTGAAGGACGGCCGTATCCTCGCGGGCTTCGCCGGAGCCGTGGCCGACGCGTTCACGCTCTCCGAGAAGCTGGAGGAGAAGCTCGAGCGCTATCCCGCGAACCTCACCAAGGCCGTGGTCGAGCTCGCCAAGGACTGGCGGACCGACCGTTACCTGCGGCGCCTCAACGCGCTGCTCGCGGTCGCCGACCACGAGCATCTCTTCCTGGTCAGCGGCACCGGCGACGTGATCGAGCCGGACGACGACATCCTCGCCATCGGCTCCGGGGGGACCTTCGCGCTCGCCGCCGCGCGCGCGCTGCAGCGTCATTCGGAGCTCGACGCGAAGGAGATCGTCCATCAGGCGCTGTCCATCGCCGGGGAGATCTGCATCTACACCAACCAGGACATCGTCGTGCTGGAGCTCCCGGGAGGTGAGGGATGACGACGAAGGAGATGGAGGCCGCCCCGCCTCCCACGCCACCGGTGGAGCTCGACCCCGCGGAGGCGCCGTGGATCGACGAGCTCACACCGCGCCAGATCGTCGCCGAGCTCGACAAGTACATCGTCGGTCAGGACGAGGCGAAGAAGGCCGTCGCCATCGTGCTGCGCAACCGTTGGCGCCGTCAGAGGGTGGGGGAGGAGCTTCGTGACGAGATCCTCCCCAACAACCTCATCCTGATCGGCCCCACGGGCGTGGGGAAGACCGAGATCGCGCGCCGGCTCGCCCGTCTTGCCGGCGCGCCGTTCCTCAAGGTCGAGGCCTCCAAGTTCACGGAGGTCGGCTACGTCGGGCGTGACGTCGAGTCGATCGTCCGCGACCTGGTCGACATCGCCGTGAACCTCGTGCGCGCCGAACGCGAGGACGAGGTGCAGGATCTCGCCGAGGCACGAGCGGAGGAGCGCATCCTCGACCTCCTGCTCCCGCCGACGAAGGAGGAGCCGAAGACCGAGGACGAGGACCCGGACGGACACCCGCACGTCTACATCGCGGGCCCGGGGGGCGTGGAAGCCTCGGGCTCCGACGAGGACGTGCGCTCTCGTCGCAATCGGACCCGGGAGAAGCTCCGTCAGCTCCTGAAGGACGGGAAGCTCGAGGACCGCGAGGTGGAGATCGAGGTCCAGCAGTCGCCCTCCCTCGACGGGATGATGGTTCCCATGGGGGGGATGGAGGGGATGGACTACAACTTCACCGAGATGCTGCAGGACATGCTCCCCAAGCGCACCAAGCGGCGTACGGTGAGCGTGTCGGAGGCGCGGCGCATCATGGTGCAGGACGAGCTGGACAAGCTCGTCGACATGGACGAGGTGGTGAACGAGGCGCTCTACCGCACCGAGGAGATGGGGATCGTCTTCCTCGACGAGATCGACAAGATCGCCGGGGAGCGGGGTGGCGCCGGTCCGGACGTGAGCCGGGAGGGGGTGCAGCGCGACCTCCTCCCCATCGTGGAGGGCTCGACCGTCGGCACGAAGTACGGGCTCGTGCGCACCGACCACGTCCTCTTCATCGCGGCGGGCGCGTTCCACGTCGCCAAGCCGTCCGACCTGATCCCCGAGCTGCAGGGCCGCTTCCCGATCCGCGTGGAGCTCAAGAACCTCGGTGAGGCGGAGTTCGTGCGCATCCTGCAGGAGCCGCGCAACGCGCTCATCCACCAGTATCGCGCTCTGATCGAGACCGAGGGCGCCCACGTCGAGTTCGCCGACAGACGGCATCGCGGAGATCGCCCGCATCGCGTCCGAGCTCAACGAGCGCATGGAGAACATCGGGGCGCGCCGCCTGCAGACCGTGATGACCACGCTCCTGGAGGACGTGATGTTCGACCTCCCCGAGACGGTTACGGAGAAGCTGCTCGTCGACAGGGAGTTCGTGCGCGAGAGGCTGAAGAAGCTCGCCGAGGACGAGGACCTTAGACGCTACATCCTGTAGCGGCTCGCCGAGGAAAGGGTATCGCATGACGTCTGCGAAGCGTGACTTCCTGGCCATTCCGGACTTCGAGCGTGAGGAGCTCCTGGGCATCCTCGATCGCGCCCGCCGGATGAAGTCCGGGGAGGAGGGGGGCAACGTCCTGGCCGGGAAGTGCCTGGCCATGATCTTCCGGAAGAGCTCGACGCGCACCCGCGTGTCGTTCGAGGTGGGGATGGTGCAGCTCGGCGGGCACGCGCTCTTCCTCTCCGACCGCGACAGTCAGATGGGGCGAGGCGAGTCGGTGCACGACACGGCCCGGGTCCTGTCGGGCTACGTCGACGGCATCATGATCCGCACCTTCGCCCACGCCGAGGTCGAGGAGTTGGCGCGCCACGCCACGGTCCCGGTCATCAACGGCCTCACCGACCTGCTGCACCCCTGCCAGGTGATGGCCGATGTGCAGGCCGTCCAGGAGGAGTTCGGGTCCGAGCTACGCGACCTGACCGTGGCGTGGATCGGGGACGGCAACAACATGGCCAACTCCTGGATCAACGCGGCGTGGCGTTTCGGGTTCCGCCTCCGCCTCGCCTGTCCGGAGGGCTACGACCCGGACGCGGGGCTCGTGGAGCGGGCCCGCGAAGGCACGGAGGTCGTGCTGACACGTGATCCTGCGGAGGCCGCGGCGGGCGCACGGGTCGTCACCACGGACGTGTGGGCCTCCATGGGGCAGGAGGAGGAGGCGCAGGCGCGCGCCCGCGCGTTCAGCGGCTTCCAGGTGGACGGTGCGCTCATGGCCCGTGCCGCGCCCGACGCGATCTTCCTGCACTGCCTCCCCGCGCACCGAGGCGAGGAGGTCGCCGCCGAGGTCATCGATGGTCCGCAGTCCCGCGTGTTCCCGGAGGCGGAGAACCGCCTCCACGCCCAGAAGGCAATCCTCGTCGAGCTCATGAGAGGGTGACGCTAGAGATGAGCGACTCGCTGAAGCGCACGCCCCTGTACCACGAGCACGTCGCGCTGGGGGGAAAGATCGTCCCGTTCGCCGGCTTCGAGATGCCGGTGCAGTATCCCAGCGGCATCACGGCCGAGCACCGGGCGGTGCGCGAGGCCGCAGGGCTGTTCGATGTCTCCCACATGGGCGAGTTCGTCCTGAGTGGCCCGCAGGCGCTGGACCTGATCCAGAAGGTCACGGTCAACGACGCGTCGAAGATGGAGGTGGGTCAGGCGCAGTACTCCGCCATGTGCCTCGACCACGGCGGCGTCGTCGACGACCTGATCGTCTACAGGTTCGCCGACCGCTACATGCTGGTGGTGAATGCCTCCAACGCGGCGAAGGACCTGGCGTGGATCCGCCGCCACGCCGAGGACTTCGACGTGGATGTGCAGGACCGGTCCGACGAGACCGCGCTCATCGCCCTCCAGGGCCCGGCCGCGCGAGAGATCCTGCGCCCGCTCGCTGACATCGACGTCGATGACGTGCGCTACTACCACTTCCTGGAGGGCTCCGTGGACGGCGCGCCCGCCGTGATCTCGGGGACCGGCTACACGGGGGAGGACGGCTTCGAGCTCTACCTCGACAACGCCGACGCGGTCGCCGTGTGGCGCGCGCTGATGAAGGAGGGCGAGGGGAAGGGGCTCATCCCGGCCGGCCTGGGTGCCCGTGACTCCCTCCGCCTGGAGGTCGGCTACGCGCTCTACGGAAACGACCTCGACGAGGAGCACACGCCGCTCGAGTCCGGGCTCGGCTGGATCACCAAGCTGGACAAGGGCGACTTCGTGGGGCGCGATGCGCTCGTGAAGCAGAAGGGGGCAGGGGTGCCGCGGCGGCTCGTCGGCTTCAAGCTGACGGGCAAGGGCTTCCCCCGCCCGGGCTACGCCGTCGTGTCCGGGGGCGAGCCGGTGGGCGTGGTGACGAGCGGCACGGTGGCCCCGTCGCTCGGTTACGGCGTCGGCATGGGCTACGTGCCGCCCGCGCTGTCCAAGGCGGATACGCCCGTGCAGGTGGACATCCGGGGAAAGACGGTGGATGCGCTGGTGCAGCGCCCGCCGTTCTACACCCAGGGCTCGATCCGCCGGTAGGGTCGGTGGCGATTCGTCTGGGGATCCTCACGGTGAGCGACGCCGGCTCGCGTGGGGAGCGCGAGGACCGGAGCGGCGACGCGATCGCCGCCTGGGCGGCCGAGCGAGGGCACGAGGTTACGGCCCGGGCCCTCGTGCCCGACGATACCCACCGGATCGTTCCGGTGCTCCTGGCGTGGTGCGACGGGGGTGAGGTCGACCTCCTGCTCACGACGGGAGGCACGGGTCTGGGCCCCCGCGACGTCACGCCGGAGGCGACGCGGGCGGTGCTCGAGCGCGAGGCGCCGGGGCTCGCCGAGGAGATCCGGCGTCGCGGAAACGCCAAGACGGTGCACGCGATGCTGTCGCGCGGCCTCGCCGGCGCGCGCGGGGCCACCCTGGTCGTGAACCTCCCGGGAAGCCCGGAACGGGGTGCGCGACGGGCTGGAGACACTGGACCGGGTCGTGGGGCATGCGGTGGCGCTGCTGCACGGCGAAGACGCCCCCCACGCGCCTTCGGGGGCCTCGTCGTGAAGGACGACGTCGTCCTGATCTCCACGCACGACCTGGAACGCGCGGGCGCCCTCCGCGAGGCCTTCACGCGTGCGGGATACGGGACCGATCTGGTGACGGCGACCGAGGAGGTCCAGACGACGGGCGCCGTCCTCCTCGTGCTCACGGGAGGCGCGGAGCGTGGAGGCGGCGAGCTGGCCCGCCAGGCCCGCGAGCGGCTGCGGATCCCCGTGTTCGCGATCGTGGCGGGCGAGCACCTCCCGCCCGCGCTCCGCCCCGGGTTCGACGAGGTGTTCGCCGCGTCGACCACGGCCGCGGACGTCGCCGCGGTGGGGCGCATGGCCATCGAACGCCGCCGCCTGCAGCGGATCACCGGGATCATCGGCGAGACCGACGCGATGCGGGAGGTGCTCGAACGCGTCGTGCAGATCGCGCCGGTGTCGGCCACCGTGCTGGTGACCGGCGAGTCGGGCACGGGGAAGGAGCTGGTCGCCCGCGGCATCCACGGGCTGTCGCCCCGCCGCCACAAGCCGTTCATCGCGGTGAACGTCGCCGCCCTCTCCGAGACGCTCCTCGAGTCGGAGCTTTTCGGCCACGAGAAAGGGGCGTTCACCGGGGCGATCGATTCCCGCCGAGGCCTGTTCGAGCTCGCCCATGGGGGTACGATCTTCCTCGACGAGATCGGGGAGATGCCGATGGCCACGCAGACGAAGCTGCTGCGCGTCCTCGAGCAGCGCGAGTTCCACCGCGTGGGTGGCGAGAAGGCGATCCTCGTCGACGTGCGCATCGTCGCGGCGACGAACCAGGACCTGCGGCAGCTGCTCGCGATCGGCGAGTTCCGGCGCGACCTGTACTTCCGCCTGAACGTCCTGCATATCGTGCTGCCGCCGCTGCGCGAGCGGCGGGAGGACATCCCCCTCCTGGTGGAGGAGTTCGTGCGGGACGCGTCCGAGCGCCACGACCGGCAGCTTCGCGGGCCTCTCGTCCGAGGCGATGGAGATCCTGCGCGACTACGTATGGCCCGGCAACGTCCGCGAGCTGCGCAACCTCGTCGAGTCGATGGTCGTGCTCGCGCACGGCCGCACGATCGGGCCGAACGACATCCCCTCGGAGGTGCGGAGCGGCCGGGGCCGGAGCCTCCTTCCGGCGACGATCCTTCGTTCCGCGACGACCGCCCCGGTGCGGGGCCGCGATCTGCGACCGGAGCTCGAGTTCGTCTTCAGGACGCTCGTCGACCTGCGCGTCGACATGGACGACCTGCGGCGTGAGTTCGAGGCCTACCGGCGGGAGACCGCCCTGGTGGTTCCCGAGCAGGCATGGGCGCGGCCGACCACCTGGGAGCTACCGGCCCGGGCCGTGGAGCTGTCCGGCCCCGCGCTCGGCATCTCGGATGGCGAGGGGGACGGGCAGGAGGACGTCGGACCCACCGACCACGCCCTGCCGGGCGCGGACAGGGAGGTGGTGTTCCGTCCGGGCATGACCATGGACGACATGGAACGTGAGGCCATCCGCGCCGCACTCGAGGCGGTGGATGGGAACCGACGCAAGGCGGCGGAGATGCTCGACATTGGCGAGCGGACGCTCTACCGCAAGATCTCGAAGTACGGGCTGGACGGTTGAGGGCGGTCGGCTTTCGCCTTCAGGGCCGCACGCCACCCCGCGCTCGCGCTCGCGCTCGCTCCGCGCGCACCCTCGGGAGGATGGCGCTCCACTGTGCGCTCTCCATGAGCCCGTAGGCCACGACCAGGTCGGACTCCAGGTCGACGTCGCCCGCGAAGGCGTAGACGGCCGTCTCGGTCTCCCGCTGCGCCAGGCGGCGTTCCCCCCAGCTGGGCGTGACCGGTAGGATCGCGTCGGGACGTCGGCGCGAGCCCTGCGCGATGAGCTGCAGCTCCTCCGGCACGAAGGCCACGTCGGGTGCGTTCGAAAAGAACGATACCAGGAAGAGTGCCGGCGTGGCGCTGCCCGTGCGCCGTACGGCCTCCGGGCTGAAGCGCCCCGCGAGGCCGGAGAGCATCCGGTAGGTGTCGGGTGCGGCGGCGCGGATCACGGACTCGGCCAGGGGCGTGACCTTGACCTGGAGATCACCGCTGGTGAGATGGATCGTGATCTCGTCCTGACGGAGCGTCCCCGAGCCTGGGGCGGGAAGGGGCTCGGGTGCTCCTCCGGGGGACGCGCCAGGGGTCGGGACGCAGCCCTGCGCCACGGCAAGGGCTGCGACCGTCCCCAACGCGAGCATGCCCCTCATGGTCCTTCCCCTCCATCCGGGGCGGGTTCGACCCCCGTGCCGGCCTCGCCGTCGTCCAGGAGGGCGTCGAGGGCCTCCAGGAGCGCATCCCTGCCCTCGCCCGTCTTGGCGGAGAAGGGGACCAGCTGCTCCTCGTCCAGGGACAGCTCCGAGAGCGCCCGCGCCACCGATGCGTCGCGCTGGGTCTGCTTGAGCTTGTCCATCTTCGTCAGCACGACCAGAGCGGGCATGCCGAGCCCGGCCAGGTAGCTCACCATCGCCGTGTCGTGCCGCGTGGGCGCGTGGCGGGCGTCGACGAGGTGTACCACGCCACGAACGCCGGGCACTTCGCCCAGATACCACTCGATGAGCGTCTGCCAGGCCCCACGCACCGCTTCGGGCACGCGCGCGTACCCGTAGCCGGGAAGGTCGACCAGGAAGAAGCGCTCGTTGACGACGTAGAAGTTGAGCGCGCGGGTCTTCCCGGGCGTGGCGGACACATGGGCGATCTTGCTGCGGGTGCGCCGCAGCAGCGTGTTGATGAGCGAGGACTTGCCGACGTTGGAGCGGCCGGAGAAGGCGATCTGCGGCAGATCCCCGGGCACCGGTTGCCCAGGCCCCGCAATCGTGCCGGCGTACTCGACGTTGTGGATCTTCATCCGTGCGACAGCGGAAAGCCCATCTCCGGCCCCGCTGGGGTGCGGGCGGCGGCGCGCAGGGGGCTGCGCACGAGGGCTGCGTCCATGACCTCGTCCATCGAGCGCACCGGCACGAAGTCGAGCTGTTCGAGCACCTCGGCCGGGAGCAGCTCGAGGTCGGAGGCGTTCGAGGCGGGAAGGATGACGGCCCGCATCCCGCCCCGGAGCGCCGCGACGGCCTTCTCCTTCACGCCGCCGACGCCGAGGACCCGCCCGCGGAGGGTGATCTCCCCGGTCATCGCCACGTCGCCCCGCGTCGGGGTGTCGGTCAGGGCGGAGATGAGGGCCACCGCGATCGTGATGCCGGCCGAGGGGCCGTCCTTGGGCGTGGCGCCCTCGGGGATGTGGATGTGCACGTCCACCTTCTCGTGGAATTGCGGCGCGAGGCCGAGGAGTCCTGCGCGGGAGCGCGCGTACGTTACGGCCGCCTGTGCCGACTCCTTCATCACGTCGCCGAGCGTGCCGGTGAGGCGCAGGTTGCCCGTCCCGGGGAGGATCGCGACCTCCACGTCGAGCACCTCACCCCCGGCAGCGGTCCACGCCAGGCCGTTCGCGATACCCACACGCTCGGACTCCTGGTCGCGGTCGGGCGGCTGGTAGACCGGCGGCCCGAGCAGCTCGCGCAGGGCGCCCTCATGGACGATCCGGGTGGGCGGTGACCCCTCCGCCACGGAGCGCGCGAGCTTGCGAGCCACGCGCGACAGGCGCCGGTCCAGCTCGCGTACCCCGGCTTCCCGCGTGTAGTGGTCGATGACGCCCTCGATCGCGGCAGGGTCGAGTCGCACGCCCTCCGGATCGAGTCCGTGCCGTCCCGCCTGGCGCGGCCAGAGGAAGCGCGCGGCGATCTCCCGCTTCTCGGTGTCGAGGTAGCCGGGCAGCCGGATCACCTCCATCCGGTCGCGCAGCGGCTCGGGGATGCCCTGGAGGGTGTTGGCGGTCGCGATGAAGAGCACGCCCGACAGGTCGTACTCCAGCTCCAGGTAGTGGTCCGTGAACGTCCGGTTCTGCTCGGGGTCGAGCACCTCCAGGAGCGCCGCGCCGGGGTCGCCGTGGAAGTCCCGCGCGAGCTTGTCCACCTCGTCGAGGAGGAACACCGGGTTCGTGGTGCCGCTCCTGCGCATCCCCTGGATCACGCGACCCGGGAGGGCGCCGACGTAGGTGCGCCGGTGGCCGCGGATCTCGGCCTCGTCGCGGATGCCACCCAGGCTCACGCGCACGAACTCGCGTCCCAGCGCGTCGCCGATGCTCCGCCCGAGCGACGTCTTCCCCACGCCCGGAGGACCCACGAGACAGAGGATCGGGCCGCGCATCTCCCCCACGAGCGACAGCACGGCCACGTGGTCGAGGATGCGCTCCTTCACCTCCTGGAGCCCGTAGTGCGCGTCCTCCAGGATCACCGAAGCGTGCTGGACGTCCAGGTTGTCGTCCGATCGCCCCGCCCAGGGCAGCGACGCGATCCAGTCGAGGTACGTGCGGATCACGGCCGCTTCGGGAGCCACGGGATTGAGGCGCTTGAGCCGCGCCAGCTCCTTCGTGGCACGATCCCGCGCGTGCGGTGGGAGGGGCGCGTCTCTCAGCGTCCCCTCGAGCTCGCTCCAATCCTCCCCCTCCGCGGGCGGCGGCTCCTTCTGCAGGGTGCGCAGCGCCGGGACGGGGTCGGGGTGCATCTCGCCGACCAGCCGAAGCTGGATCTGTCGGTCCAGCTTCGCCTCGATGCGCAGCAGCTCGAGCTCGCGCACGAGCATCTCACGCAGCAGCGAGAAGTGCTCGATGGGCCCGGTGGTCTCCAGCAGCTCCTGCTTCTCGGTGGCGGGGAGGATCAGGTGCCCCGAGACCAGGTGTGCCAGGCGGACGCGGTCGCCTTCGGCGGACAGGATGCCCGGCAACTCGTCCGGGATGCGCTCGTGCAGGCGCGCGTATTCCGCGTAGAGGCGGACCACCTCGGAAGCGAGCTGTCCCAGGGGCGCCGGCACGGGCCCGTTCCCTTCGGTCTCACGGTCGGTGAGGAGCGCCACCGACGCCCGCAGAGGGTCCGTGGTGGTGGTCAGCCGGCGGATGCGCGCGCGGCCGAGACCCTCCAGCACCACCCGCGCCGTGCCGTCCGGGAGCTGCGACACCTGGACCACGCGCGCCACCGTCCCGATTCGGAACAGGTCGCCGCTCGCCGGCTCGTCCACCGAGGGCACGCGCTGCGCCAGCAGCAGGACCATCCCCGCGCCCTCCCGCGCCTCCTCCAGTGCGGCCACCGAGCGCGGCCGGCCGATGAGGAGCGGGAGCACCATGTAGGGGAAGAACACCAGGTCGCGAAGCGCGATCACCGGCAGGCGGTCCGGGACCTCGATCGTGTCCTCTGCCCGCTGGAGAGTGGGCATCCCGACGTCGCGTCCTGGTAGGGGTCGGAAAGCTGGAAGGCCGTATCGTACGACGACGGTGCTCGCGGGAAAAGGCGTGGTGGGCCGCTCGCGCGGTTGTCGTCCAGCCGACAGGGCCGGGTGACGTCAGGCCTCCAGCTTGCGCTCCTCCGGTCTCAGCACCAGGAGCGGAGCCACGCCCGTCTCCACACACTCGGGCGTCACGACGACCTCGCGCACGTCTTTGCGGGAGGGGATCTCGAACATGACGTCGCGCATCAGGCTCTCGATGATCGAGCGCAGGCCGCGCGCGCCCGTGCCGCGATCCAGCGTCTTCCTGGCGATGGCCTTGATGGCCTCGCGGTCGAAGGTGAGCCCGATGCCCTCCAGCTCGAACATCTTCTTGTACTGCTTGACCAGCGCGTTCTTCGGCTCCTCGAGGATCCGCGTCAGCGCGTCCTCGTCGAGGTAGTCGAGGTGGACGGTCACCGGGAGGCGGCCGACCAACTCCGGAATCAGGCCGAAGCGCTGCAGGTCCTCGGGCTCCACGTGGCGCAGGATGTTCCCGCTCCGGTCCGCCGTGGTGTCGTCCCCGCCGAAGCCGATCCGTCGCTTGCCGATCCGTCCCTCGACGATCTTCTCCAGCCCGTCGAACGCACCCCCGCAGATGAAGAGGATGTTGCGGGTGTTGATCTGGATGTACTCCTGCTGCGGGTGCTTGCGGCCGCCCTGGGGCGGGACGCTCGCGATCGTTCCTTCGAGGATCTTGAGAAGCGCCTGCTGCACGCCCTCGCCCGACACGTCGCGGGTGATCGAAGGGTTCTCCGACTTGCGGGCGATCTTGTCGATCTCGTCGATGTAGACGATGCCCCGCTCGCATTCCGCGATGTTGAAGTCGGCGGCCTGCAGCAGCCGGACGAGGATGTTCTCGACGTCCTCACCGACGTAGCCCGCCTCGGTGAGCGTGGTGGCGTCGGCGATCGTGAAGGGAACGTGGAGCGTGCGTGCCAGCGTCTGCGCGAGGAGCGTCTTCCCGACGCCGGTGGGGCCGACGAGCATGATGTTGGCCTTGTCGATCTCCACCTCGTCCAGCACGCCCTGGTGGTTCACCCGCTTGTAGTGGTTGTAGACGGCGACGGCCATCGCCCGCTTCGCCGTTTCCTGCCCGATGACGTACTGGTCGAGGGTGTCCTTGATCTCCTCGGGGGTCGGGCTGGGTACGACCGCGTCCTGGGCTTCGCGCTCCTCTTCCTCGGCGAGGATCTCGTTGCACAGCGAGATGCACTCGTTGCAGATGTACACGTTCGGTCCGGAGATGAACTTCTTGACGCTCTCCTTGGACTTCCCGCAGAAGCTGCAGCGAAGGTGTTTGTCACTGGTCATGGGTGATCCTCGCTCCTCCAGCGGCTCGAGCGGCCGTCGCCATGCGGCACGGCCCTACATCCAGTTTCGCCCTTCTGGCGCCCGGACGGAACTCTTTTCGTATCGATCACGCCTTGTCCGCATCCTGCGGTTTCGCCGCGGCGCGCGCCGGACCCTCGAGAACGTGGTCAATCAGCCCGTATTCCACCGATTCATGCGGGCTCATGAAGCGATCGCGGTCCACGTCCTCGGAGATCTGCTCGGTCGATTGGCCGGTGTGCTTCGCCAGGATCGAGTTGAGCTTCTCGCGGGTGAACAGGACCTCCCGGGCGGCGATCTCGATGTCCGCCGCCGTTCCCTGCGAGCCGCCGGACGGCTGATGGATCATGATCCGGGAGTTGGGGAGCGCGTTGCGCTTGCCCTTCTCGCCGGCCGCCAGCAGGACGGCACCCATCGACGCGCACATCCCGATGCAGAACGTGGACACCGGGGCGCGCAGGTGCTGCATCGTGTCGTAGATCGCCAGGCCGGCGTAGACGCCCCCGCCCGGCGAGTTGATGTACATGAAGATGTCGCGCTCGGGGTCCTCGGCGTCGAGGAAGAGGAGCTGCGCGACGATGATGTTCGCGACGTTGTCGTCGATGGGGCTGCCGAGGAAGACGATGCGGTCCATCAGCAGCCGACTGAAGATGTCGTAGCTGCGCTCGCCGCGGCTCGTCCGCTCGATGACGTACGGTGGGTAGATTGGCATGGATCTGCTTGGGTCGGGCCGGGCGCCTCAGGCGGCCGGCGCCTCCGTGATCTCTGACTGTCCCTTCAGGAACTCGAACACCTTCCGCTCCGTGAGCTCGCGCTCCAGCGCCTCCAGCCGCCCGGACTTCTGCAGGCTGGCGTAGACCTTCTCCGGAGCGGTCTGGTTCTTCTCGGCGATCTCCTCGATGCGCTTGTCCAGCTCCTCCTCGGTGGCGTGCAGGTCCCGGATGTGAGCGACGCGGTCGATGAGAAGGAGGCGCTTCACCGCGCGCTCGGCCTCCGGCCGGACGCTCTCCTTGATCTCCTCGAGCCGCTCCGGGGGGATCTTCGACTGCTCGCCGAGCACGCCCTCCGCGTACCGTTCGACCATCGATCGCGGCACCTCGAACGGGTTCGCCTCGAGGAGGAAGTCGAGTAGCCGCCCACGGATGGCCCCCTCGACCTGCTCGGAAGCGTCGCGCTCCAGGTCCTCGCGGATGCGCGCCTTGAGCGCGTCGAGCGTCTCGAAGTCGCCCACCTGCCGGGCCAGCGCGTCGTCCAGCTCCGGGAGCTCGAGCACCTTGCGGCCCACGAGCCGCACCTCGATGTGCTCCTGGACGCCCCGCCGCTTCTGGTCGGGGAAGTCCTCGGGGAAGGTGACCTTGAACTCCCCCACGTCGCCCGGCCCGAGTGTGCGGATGGCGTCCTCGATCTCCGGGATGGCCTGGCCCTCGCCGAGGATGAACTCGTAGTCCTTCCCCTCGGCGTCCGGGGGGTCGCCGTCGAGCCGGCGGATCTGAACGGCCACCAGGTCGCGGTTCTCCGGCGTCCCGTCCTCGACCGGCTTCCAGGCCCCGTTCTGCTCACGGATGTTGCCCAGGATCTCGGCCACGTGGTCGTCCGTGATCTCCGCCCGTGGACGCTCCACCACGAAGCCCCCCAACCGGCCCAGCTCGATCTGCGGCTGGACGTCGAAGGCGATCGAGAACGACAGATCCTGTTGCGGCTCGTAGGACATGTCCTCGAGCTCACCATCGCTGATGGGGCGCAGGTCCTCCGCGGCCAGCGCGTGCCGGTACGCCTCGTTGATGAGCCGGTCCAGGGCCTCCTGGCGCAGCGCGCCACCGAAGCGGGACGCGACCATCTGCTTGGGGACGTGTCCCTTGCGGAAGCCCTTCATCTTCACGCGCGAGGCGAGCTTGGCGGCCGCCTTCTTCTCTTCTTCGGCCACCAGCGCGGCGGGTACGGTCACGCTGAGGCGACGCCGCCAGCGCTCCTCTTCCTGCACGGAGATCTGGAGACGTGATGCGTCGATGGTCATGCCCTCTTCTCTGGCCTCGGAGTTGGGAGGGGTGAGGGGAGCGGCGATAGGGCGTCGTGCGCCGAATGCGAAAGGGGGGACTCGAACCCCCACGGCCAAGGGCCACGAGATCCTAAATCTCGCGCGTCTACCAGTTCCGCCACTCTCGCCGGGTTCCGCGCCCCGGGAAAGATAAAACCCGTTCCCGAGGCCATACAACGCCGTGTCCCGGACGAAGCGCCCACGACAAGGGGCGCCGTCAGCTTCGTGCCGGCGCCCCCTGGCTCGATCGGCGATGCCGATCGCCCGCGTCACTTCTGGGGCATACGCACGTTCACCACCCGGCCCTGGCCGGTCGGGTCCTCGAGATGCAGCGACACGATCTCGCCGCCGCCGACGCCGCTCAGCGCGGAGCGGACGTCGTCGGGGGTGTCGATCGACACGTCGTTGATCTGCACGAGCTTGTACCACCGCGACCCGGCCAGGCCCCGCCGGGCGGCCGGGCTGCCCTGGGCCACATCGCTGATGACGACGCCGCCGGCCTTTTCGTAGCCGAGCCGGTCCGCCAGCTCCGTGTCCAGCGTCTCGACGTTGATCCCGAGCCGCTCCTCGGCGTGCACGGTGCGCTCCGCGGTCTGCGCCGGGCGCTCCGTGATGGGCGCTTCCTGCAGCGTCAGGGTGAAGTCCATCGGCTTGCCGTCGCGGTAGACCTTCAGCGTCACGCGGTCACCGGGGTGGTGCTCGGCGATCTTCGCCTGCAACTCGGCGACGTAGCCCACCGGGTCGCCTTCCACCTCGACGATCACGTCCTCGGGCTTGAGCTTCCCGACCGCCGGCCCGTCGTCGCGCACGTCCTGGACGAGCACGCCGGACACCTTCGGCAGGTCGTAGATCTCGGCGTCCTCTGCGCTGACGTCCTGGATCGTGACGCCGATGAGCGGCCGCTTCACGACGCCGAACTCGATCAGGTCCTGCATGACGCGCCGCGCCAGGTTCACCGGGATGGCGAAGCCGTAGCCCTGGTAGTAGCCCGTGGACGACGCGATCGCCGAGTTGATGCCGACCACCTGGCCGTGCAGGTCGACCATCGGGCCGCCCGAGTTGCCCGGGTTGATGACCGCGTCCGTCTGGATGAAGTCCTCGATCGCGAAGCCCGCCTGGTCGGGCCCGTAGCTCGGGATCGCTGGAGAGGTCGCGCTGGAGGAGCTGCAGGCCCGCGGCCGCGGGCGCTCACGATGCCCGCGGTCACGGTGTAGTCGAGCTGCGTCGAGTTCCCGAAGCCCGGGTTGCCGATCGCCAGCACCCACTCACCGACCTTGACGTCGTCGGAGTTGCCGAAGCTCATGGTGGGCAGGGGCGCCCCCGCCTCGATCTTGATGACCGCGACGTCGGTGAACGGATCGTTGCCCACCAGCTTGGCGTCGAAGTAGCGCCGGTCCGGGAGGAAGACGCGGATCTGGTCCGAGCCTTCGACCACGTGGTTGTTCGTCAGGATGTAGCCGTCCTCCGACACGATGAACCCGCTGCCGCCGGCGAGCTGGCCCTGGGAAGGCGGACCCTCCTGCTCCCCACCCTCGGGGAGGTCGAAGAAGCGGCGGAAGACGTCCGGGACCTGCCGGCCCGAGGCGCTGCTCGGGCGGCGCGACTCGATGCGCACCACCGCTGGGGTCACGGCTTCCGCCAGGTTCACGAACGCCTCGCTCAGGTCGGCGGCCGGCTTCACCGCCTCGGTCGAGACACGCTGCGCGGTGTCGACGACCGGCATCGCGTTCGACGCGCTCGTCCAACCCATGCCGCTGGCCAGTCCGAGCCCGAAGAGGAAGGCGATCACCGTGTAGAGGGCGACCTTGGCCTTGGCACGAAGCGGGTCGTACATCTCGGCTCCTTGCAGTTCCTGCTGTGGGTCGTCGGCGGACCCCACGCCCATCCGACGACGTCTTCATACCCGAACCCCCGGACCCGGGTCCGGGGGCTACGACTGTCGTTTGGATTGCCCTTCGACGCCGAGGGTTGCCCGGCGAAACGGGCCCCCCTCGAGCGAGGGGGGCCCGGAACGGACCGTCTCCTACTTGTCCTCTTCGACGATCTCGTAGTCGGCTTCGACCACGTCCTCGTCGGACGCCGACGCATCGGCGCCGTCCGTGGCGCCCGCACCGGCGGGCTCCTCGGCGGTCGCGCCGCCCTCGGCCTCCGGCTGCTGCTCCTGCGCGGCGGTCTGGTACATCTCCTGACCGGCCGCGCTGAAGGCCTGCATGAGCTCGTCGCGCGCCGTGTTGATCGCGGCCACGTCGTCGCCCTTCAGCGCCTCCTTGGCCTTCTCGACCATCTCGTTGAGCCGGGTGCGGGTCTCCTCGGACACCTTGTCACCCCACTCCCCGGTGTCCTTCTCCACCTGGTAGACGAGGGAGTCGAGTTGGTTGCGGGCCTCGACGCGCGCCCGCTTGTCCTCGTCTTCCTTGGCATGGCTCTCGGCTTCGTTCACCATGCGGTTGATCTCGGCGTCGGAGAGCCCGCTCGAGGCCTCGATGCGGATCTTCTGCTCCTTGGCCGTGGCACGGTCCTTGGCGGACACGTGAAGGATGCCGTTCGCGTCGATGTCGAACGTCACCTCGATCTGCGGCATGCCTCGGGGTGCCGGCGGGATGCCCGTCAGCTGGAACTTCCCGATCGTCTTGTTGTCGAGCGCCATCTTGCGCTCGCCCTGCAGCACGTGGATCTCGACGGTGGTCTGGCTGTCCTCCGCCGTGGAGAACACCTCGGCCTTCCGGGTCGGGATCGTCGTGTTGCGCGGGATGAGCGTGGTCATCACGCCACCCAGCGTCTCGATGCCGAGCGACAGGGGCGTCACGTCGAGCAAGAGGACGTCCTTCACGTCCCCGGCGAGCACGCCGCCCTGAATGGCCGCGCCGACACCCACGACCTCGTCCGGGTTCACGCCCTTGTGGGGGTCCTTCCCGAAGAACTCCTTCACGATCTCCTGGATCTTCGGGATGCGGGTCGAGCCACCCACGAGAATGACCTCGTCGACATCCGCCGGCTTCATCCCGGCGTCGGCCAGAGCCTTCTCCATCGGCGGCATCGTCCGCTTGACGAGGTCGTCGACGAGCTGCTCGAACTTGGCCCGCGTGAGCGAGTAGTTGAGGTGCTTCGGCCCCTCCTGCGTCGCGGTGATGAAGGGGAGGTTGATGTCCGTCGTCATCGTGGACGACAGCTCCATCTTCGCCTTCTCCGATGCCTCCTTGAGTCGCTGCAGCGCCATCGAGTCCTTGGACAGGTCGATGCCCTGGTCCCTCTTGAATTCGGCCACCAGCCAGTCGATGACCTTCTGGTCGAAGTCGTCACCGCCCAGGTGCGTGTCGCCGTTCGTGGACTTCACCTCGAAGACACCCTCGCCCAGCTCCAGGATGGAGATGTCGTAGGTGCCGCCCCCGAGGTCGAAGACGGCGATCTTCTCGTCCTTCTTCTTGTCGAGGCCGTAGGCGAGCGCGGCCGCCGTGGGCTCGTTGATGATGCGCAGGACCTCGAGGCCGGCGATCTTCCCCGCGTCCTTGGTGGCCTGGCGCTGCGCGTCGTTGAAGTAGGCCGGCACGGTGATGACCGCCCTGGACACCTTGGTGCCGAGGTAGTCCTCTGCCGTCTGCTTCATCTTCTGCAGGATGATCGCCGAGATCTCCGGCGGGTTGAACGTCTTCTGATCGGAGTTCGGGATGCTGACCTGGACGCGCCCACCGGCATCGTGCCCCACCTCGTAGGGCACCAGCTTCTCCTCGGCGGCCACCTCGTCGTGCTTGCGGCCCATGAAGCGCTTGATGGAGAAGACCGTGTTCTCGGGGTTCGTGATCGCCTGACGGCGGGCGACCTGCCCCACCAGCCGCTCCCCGTCCTTCGTGAAGGCGACCACGGATGGCGTGGTCCGCCCTCCCTCCGAGTTGGGGATCACGACGGGCTCGCCGCCCTCCATGACCGCCACCACGGAGTTGGTGGTGCCGAGATCGATGCCGATGACTTTGCTCATGCTCCGCTCCTGAACGGGGTCTGACGGGTCGGTCGGGACCCGAACGGGCGCCCCACGTGCCGCGATGTCGATGTCGTTGAGAAGGGGCCCCGGAGGGCCGCCACTGCGGCACGGGATATGCAATCCCCATGCCGGGCGGGGGGCCGGAAAAGACCGCCAATTCGGCGCATTTCGACTATCTTCTGTCGAAGTGGCAGTTCCCCCGAACCGAACGCGCCGTGTTTCCGCTCCACGACGACAATCCGACCGAGATCTTTCCCCTCTTCACGATCGGGATCATCGTCGCCTGCGTCGCGGTCTGGATCCTGGTCCAGGGCGCGGGCACGTCCCAGGAGCTGCTCGACGGCTCCATCTGCGCGTTGGGCGCGATCCCGGCGGAGGTCACGGGGCGCCTGGGCGGGCGCGGGCCGTGCGCGCTCGGCGGCCTGACCTGGCAGGCGATGTTCACCTCGATGTTCCTGCACGGGAGCTGGATGCACCTGATCGGGAACATGTGGTTCCTGTGGATCTTCGGGAACAACGTCGAGGACTCCATGGGTCGCCTGCGCTTCGTCGTCTTCTATCTCCTGACCGGGCTGGTCGCGATCGGCACGCAGATCCTCCTCGACCCGGGCTCGCCCGTTCCCACCGTGGGCGCCTCCGGGGCGATCGCGGGGATCATGGGCGCCTACATCGTGCTCTATCCCAGGGCGCGCGTGGCGACGCTCTTCTTCTTCATCATCTTCATCCGCATCATCCCGCTTCCCGCCTGGGTGATCCTGGGCTACTGGTTCCTGCTCCAGCTCTTCTCGCAGACCTCGGGTGCCGGCGGAGGGGTGGCCTACGCCGCGCACATCGGCGGGTTCGTGTCCGGCGTGCTGCTCATCCGCCTCTTCGCGAACTGGCGACTCGTGCAGGCCAAGCGCGGCCACTTCGCCCTCGACCCGCGCGATCTGCAGCGCGGCGGCTGGTGGTGAGGGCGGCAGCCCTCGATATTGGCGGGTCCTCGGGCGCCTCGGCGCCCACAACCTGCTGACAGGACCCGTCCTCGATGATTCGGCCCCGGCCCGGCGTGGTGGTCCTCTGGGTACTGTGCGCGCTCCTCGTCTCGACCGGCGCGTGGACCGCCCTCGGCGCCGGAACCCCACCCGCGCCGGCCGAGGGGGCCGTCGTCGCCGCAGCGCAGCAGGGCGCGGGCGGGCAGGTCGGGATCCGGATCCCACGGGGCTCGCTGAACACGCCCCTCTCCGAGCGCCTCCGCTCGCTCGTGGGCCTGGTCGGCGCTCACGCTGATCGCCTGGCTCCTGTCGATGGACCGCAAGCGCGTGCCGTGGCGCGTGGTCATCTGGGGCATCTCCCTCCAGCTCCTCTTCGCGCTGTTCATCCTCAAGACGCCGGTGGGCGCACGCGTCTTCGACACCATGAACACCGTCGTGGTCGCGCTCCTCGGCTTCACGGTGGACGGCGCGCGCTTCGTCTTCGGCAACCTCGTGGACAACAACGTCCCGATCGGCGCGGGCGACCCGGGCAACGGCGCCTTCACGGCGATACCGGGGCAGGTGGCGAACACCGGCTCGTACTTCGCCTTCACCGTGCTGCCGACGATCATCTTCTTCTGCTCGCTCATGACGGTGCTCTACCACCTGGGCATCATGCAGAAGGCGGTGCGCGGGGTCGCCTGGGTCATGCAGCGCACGATGGGCACCTCGGGCGCGGAGACGCTCTCGGCCGCCGGCAACATCTTCGTGGGGCAGACGGAGGCGCCGCTCCTGATCAAGCCCTTCGTCGAGAGGATGACGCTGTCGGAGCTGATGGCGGTCATGACGGCGGGGTTCGCGACGGTGGCCGGCGGCGTGATGGCGGCCTACGTCGGCATGCTGCTGCTCCACTTCCCGGACATCGCCGGGCACCTCATGGCGGCGTCGGTCATGTCGGCGCCCGCGGCGCTGGTGGTGGCCAAGCTCATGGTGCCGGAGACCGGAGAGCCGGAGACCCGCAACACGCTCGAGATCCAGGTGGAGCGCCCGGACGTCAACGTGATCGACGCGGCGGCGCGTGGAGCCTCGGAGGGGCTCTACCTGGCGCTCAACGTCGGCGCGATGCTGCTGGCCTTCGTCGCGCTCATCTATCTCTTCAACGGGCTGCTCGGATGGGCCGGCGGGCTGGCCGGGCTCGAGGGGCTCACGCTCGAGAAGATCCTGGGCTGGGTGCTGGCGCCGCTCGCCTGGCTGATGGGCGTGACCTGGCACGACGCCCCCACCGTCGCTTCGCTGATGGGGATCAAGACCGTCCTCAACGAGTTCTTCGCCTACATCCAGCTCGCGGGCATCCTGCAGGGCGACCAGACGCTCGAGCCCCGCTCGGTCGTCATCGTGACGTACGCCCTCTGCGGCTTCGCGAACTTCTCGTCGATCGCCATCCAGCTCGGCGGGATCGGCGGGATCGCGCCGACCCGAAGGCACGACCTCTCCCGCCTGGGGCTGCGGGCCATGATCGGCGGCACGATCGCGGCGTTCATGACGGCGACCGTGGCCGGGATGATCCTCTAGAGATGACACCGCTCGACGTCGAGGCCGCCGCCGGCGCGCTGCGCGCGCGCCTGGGGAGCGATCCCGAGGTGCTGCTGGTCCTGGGCTCCGGGCTGGGCCACCTCGCCGACGCCGTGGTCGACCCGGTCGTCGTGCCCTTCGCGGACCTGCCCGGCTATCCGACCACCAGCGTGGTCGGTCACGCGGGGCGCTACGTGGGCGGGCGCCTCGCGGAGCGCCCCGTGCTCCTGCAGGCCGGTCGCTTCCACCTCTACGAAGGGCACGCCCCCGAGGTGGTGGCGGCCCCGATGCGGGTGGCCGCGGCGCTGGGCATCGAGGTGGTCGTGCTCACGAACGCCGCGGGGGGCGTGGATCCGGCGCTCGAGCCCGGCGACCTCGTTCTCATCGAGGACCACATCAACTTCATGTTCCGCTCGCCCCTGGTCGGCGCCGTGCAGGGCGGCGAGGACCGCTTTCCGGACATGAGCGAGCCCTACGACCCGGCGCTGCGGGCGCTCGCGATGCGGGCCGCCGGCACGGTGGGCGTGCCGCTGCGGGGCGGCGTGTACGCCGCGATGCTCGGGCCGTCCTTCGAGACGGCGGCCGAGGTGCGGATGCTCGGCAGCGGTGGGCGCCGACGTCGTGGGGATGTCGACGGTGCCGGAGGTGCTGGCGGCGCGCGCGAATCGGCTTCGCTGCCTGGCGTTCTCCGTGGTGACGAACAAGGGGACGGGGCTGTCCGCCCAGCCCCAGACGCACGAAGAGGTGATGGAGGTCGGTCGGCGCGCCGGCCAGGCGCTGGGCAGGATCCTGGAGGAGGTGCTCCGGATCCTCCCTCAGTCCACCGGGGCGAAGTGATTCACCGGACCGTGCCCGCCACCCAGGCCCGGCGCCGTCTCGATGGCGCGGGCGACCCATCGGACCGCCCGATCGGACGCTTCCGCGAGGGGGAGGTCGAGGGCGAGTCCCGCCGCGATCGCGGCCGACAGCGTGCAGCCGGTGCCGTGCGTGTGGCGGGTGTCCAGGCGTGGCTTGCGCCACACCCGCTCGCCGGAAGGGTCGCGGAGGAGGTCGACGGCGTCGTCCGCCAGATGGCCGCCCTTGACCAGGGCCGCGCCCGCGCCCAGCGCCAGGAGGGCGTCGGCGGCGGCGCGCATGTCGTCGAGCGTGCGCACCTCGCGGCCCGTGAGGATGGCGGCCTCGTGGAGGTTGGGGGTCACCACCGCGGCGAGCGGGAGCAGCCTGCGCGCCACCGTGACCTCGGCGTCCTCGTCGAGGAGCCGGTCCCCGCTGGTGGCCACCATCACGGGGTCGAGCACATAGCGCTCCAGCCCGTGACGCTCGATGGCGTCGGCCACGACCTCCACGAGCGCGGCCGTCGCGAGCATCCCGGTCTTCACGCCCGCCGGGCGGAGGTCGGTGACGACCGCGTCGATCTGGGCGCGCCACGACGTCGAGAGGCACGGCGTGCACGGCGGTCACGCCGCGCGTGTTCTGCGCCGTGATCGCGGTGAGCGCGGAGGTGCCGAACACGCCGAACGCGTGGAAGGTCTTCAGGTCGGCCTGGATGCCCGCGCCGCCGCCGGAATCGCTTCCGGCGATCGTGAGCGCGACGGGTCGGGGTGGGGGCGGGGACATGGAATCCGGTGCGGGGTGGTGCAGGGGCCGTGGCCCGAAAGGTGGGTGATGCCATGGCACTGAGCCAGCGCCGCCGGCAGATCCTCGGACGGCTCCGGCACCGGAAGACGCGGGAGCGGGAGGGCCTGGTCCTCGTCGAGGGGGTGCGCGCGGTGCGGGAGGCGCTCGCCGCAGGCGCCGCAGCGCGCTTCGGCGTGACGTCTTCCGCGCTCGACGGCCTCCCGGAGGGGGCGGCGACGCGCGCGGCGCTGGCGGGCGCGGGCGTCGAGACCGACGACGTCGACGACCGCACGCTCGTCCGGCCTGTCCGACACCGAGCACCCGCAGGGCGTCCTCCTGGTGTGCGCGCAGCCCGCCGCGGACGAAGCCGTGGTGCGCGCCGGAGGGCACTATCTCGTGCTCGATGCCGTGCAGGATCCGGGCAACGTGGGCACCCTGGTCCGGACCGCGACGGCGTTCGACCTCGACGCCGTCCTCGCCCTCGACGGCACGGCGGATCCCTGGGGCGCCAAAGCGGTACGAGCCTCGGCGGGGATGGTCTTCCGCCGGCCCCTTCTGCAGCGGGGCGCGGACGCGACCCTCGCGCTCCTCCGGGGTGCCGGCGTCCCCCTGCTCGTCGCCGACGCGACCGGGAGCGACGTCGAGGAGGCGGTGACCTCGAGTGGATGGGCCCTGGTCGTGGCGAACGAGGGGGCCGGGCCGCGCGAGGCGCTCCGCGACGCGGCCCAGCAGTTCGTCTGCGTGCGGATGCCCGGGCCCGCGGAGTCGCTCAACGCCGCGGTGGCCGGCGCCCTCCTCCTCTACGCCCTGACGCGGGAGACGATGCGTGCTGCTCGTTGACGGCTGGCTTCTTCCCTTCGTGGCCGGGCTGTTCGGCCTGGCGATCGGCTCGTTCCTGAACGTCTGTTCGCTGCGCTGGCCGGAGGAGGAGTCGGTGGTCAGCCCGCCGTCGCACTGCCCCCGCTGCGGCGAGCCGGTGCGGTGGTACGACAACATCCCGGTGCTCTCCTGGGTGATCCTGCGCGGGCGGTGTCGGTGGTGCTCCCAGCCCATCTCGATCCAGTACCCCCTGGTGGAGCTCGCCAGCGGCCTGGTGTGGGCGGGGGTCTTCGCCGCGCACGGCGCGACGTGGGAGGCGCTGCGCGGCGGGATCTTCCTCACGATCCTCTTCGGCATCTCGCTGAGCGACGCGCGGTTCTACATCATCCCCGACGAGTTCTCCATCGGCGGCACGGTGCTCGGCGTGGCCGCTTCCTTCCTCCCGGGCGGAATCGGCTGGCGCACGTCGATCATCGGGGCGGCGATCGGCTACGGGCTGCTCTGGCTCGTGGCGGTCGGCGGCACGTGGGTGATCAAGCGGCTCTTTCCCGGGCGGCTCGAGGAGGCGGGCGTCGACCGCGCGATGGGCGGCGGGGACATCAAGATGATGATGATGGTGGGCGCCTTCGTGGGCGTGTGGGGGGTGGCCGAGACGATCTTCATCGGCTCCGTGCTCGCGCTCGTGGTCTACGGGCCGGTGGCGTCGTTCTCGAAGCGGCTCATCCCGCTCGGGGTGTTCCTCGCCGCCGCGGGGGCGGTGACGTGGGCGTGGGGCGAGGCGCTGAGGGTGTGGTACCTGACGCGCATCGTGGGGCTGACGATGTAGCAGGTCGGGGGCTGCCGGTGTGGGCGGTCCCGCCGCGCCCACTCCTCACGGGTCCGAGCAGTCCCGCTGGTACCCGCAGGTCGTGCACACGAGCTTGCAGTGCCGCTCGAGCACGGGTCCGCCGCACAGTTCGCAGCGCGCGCCGTCCTCCGGGCGGCCGATCCCTGCGGCGCGGTAGGCGCGCGACAACTCCACGTAGTGCGTCCCGCCGCGCGCGATCCACTCGGCCGCCGAACCCTCCAGGCTCTTCTTCACCCGGCCGGGCACGCCCGCCACCAACGAGCGCGGCGGGATCTCCGTGCCCTCGAGGACGACCGTGTTGGCCGCCAGCACGCACTCGGCGCCGATCACCGCCCGCTGGAGGATCACGGCGTTCATCCCGACCACCGTCCGGTCGCCGACCGTGCAGCACTCGAACTTCGCGCCGTGGCCCACCGTGACGTTCTCGCCGATCACGGTAGGGCCCCAGTCCCCCACGTGGACCACGCAGTTGTCCTGGACGCTGCTGCGCGCGCCGACCACGATCGGGTGCTTCGGGTCGTCGCCGCGGAGCACGGCGCCGAACCAGACGCTCGCTTCCGCTCCGATCTCCACGTCGCCGATGAGGACGGCGGTGGGCGCGAGGAAGGCCGACGGGTGCACACGGGGCGACTTCCCGCCGAAAGGGAGAAGAAGGGCCACTCCTATTCCTGGACCGGCGCCGGCGTGTCGGGGCCCCCGGCCGCGCGCCGCGTCAGGCGCGCGCGCACGACCTGGGTCTCCGTCGCCTCGACGACCTCGATGTGCACCCCGGAGCGCTCCAGCGTCTCGCCGACGGCGGGCACGTAGCCCATCTCCTCGAGGATGAAGCCGTTGAGGGAGCGATGCTCGAGGATCGGGAGGGAGAGGTTCAGCGCGTAGTTGATCTCACGCAGGTCCACGCCCGCGTCCACGAGCGCCTCCGTCTTCGAGACGCGGACCATCTCCTCCTCGTCGAGATCGGTCTCGTCGACGATCTCTCCCACCAGCTCCTCGAGCACGTCCTCGAGGGTGACCAGGCCGTCGATGCCGCCGAACTCGTCCGCCACGATCCCCATGTGGATGCGGCGCGTCTGGAAGTCCTGCATCAGCCGGGAGAGCGAGAGCGACCCGGGCACGAAGAAGGGCTCCCGCGCCAGCGCCGCCAGGGGGAGGTCACGCTTCCCCTCGACGAACGCCTGGTAGGCCTCCCGAACGTAGAGGATGCCGGTGATGTCGTCCACCGACTCCGCGTATACGGGCACGCGGCTGTAGGGCACGCCGGAGATCTCCCCCACGATGTCCTCCAGGGGTGTGGAGTCCTTCCACGCGAAGACGTCGACCCGGGGCGTCATGACGTCCCAGGCGGTGAGCTCGTCGAGCCGGAAGGCACGTTCCACGAGGAGGTTCTCGTGGTCCTCGAGGACGCCTTCCTCCTGCCCGAGCGCCTGGATCTCCCGGAGCTCGCGCTCCTCGGCCGTCAGCTCCCCGTCTCCGTTGCCCGCGAGCGCCTCCTCCATGCGGGTGAAGGGGAGCGTGAGGGCGTGCAGCCAGCGCGTCAGTCCCGTGGAGCAGCGGGGCGGAGAAGAGCGCCAGTCGCACGGGGTGGCGCGCCGCGAAGATCCGGGGCGTCAGGTCGGCCAGGAAGAGGACGACGAGAATCGCGAGGAGGATCACCGCCATGCTGACGGGTCCGTCGACCGCCGTGGCCGCCACGCCCACGGCGGCGAGGTTCAGGGCGGTCGTCACCAGGCGCAGGGCGGTACGCGTGCGCCGATCGTCGACGCGCAGGCGTGCCAGCGACTCCGCGCCCTTGAAGCCCTCCTCCTGGAGCGTCCGCAGCCGCGACACCCCGAGTTGGAAGACGGCCGTGCCGGCCGCCGTGAGGAGGGCGGAGAGGACGAGCAGCACCAGACCGACCGCCACGACCGTTCCCGTCATGGCCCCCTACTGGGAGGGCGTTCGCTCCCCCCACCGCTTCGGTCTACGTCCAACCCTCTGACTCCTGGAGGAGCTCCTGGATCACGTCGCGCGTGCCGCGCCCGTCCGCCTCGGCCTCGAAGTTCAGCACGAGGCGGTGGGCCAGCACCGCCGGCGCGACCGCCCGCACGTCGTCGAGCGAGGGCATCGCCGAGCCGCGCGCCGCGGCGCGCGCCTTGGCCCCCAACACGAGGAACTGCGACGCGCGCGGGCCGGCTCCCCACGCAACGTAGCGTCGCGTGACCTTCGCCGCTTCATCTCCGGGGCGGGTGGCGCGGGCGATGCGCACCGCGAACGACACCAGCGAGGGGGGGACGGGGACGCGTCGCACCAGCCGCTGCAGCTCGATGAGCTCGGGGGCCGACACGATGCCATGGATGTCCGCCTCGTCGGTGCCCGTCGTCCTCATGGCGACCTCCTCCTCCTCGGAGCGGGAGGGGTAGCCGATGGGGAGCTCGAGCATGAAGCGGTCGAGCTGGGCCTCGGGTAGCGGGTACGTTCCCTCCTGCTCGATCGGGTTCTGCGTCGCCAGGACGAAGAAGGGCGGCTCCAGCGGGTAGGTCTCGCCGGCGGTCGTGACCGCGCGCTCCTGCATCGCCTGAAGGAGCGCGGCCTGGGTCTTCGGGGGCGTCCGGTTGATCTCGTCGGCGAGGACGATGTTCGCGAACACGGGGCCCTTCACGAAGCGGAAGACGCGCCGGCCGGTGGTTCGGTCCTCCTCGATGACCTCGGTGCCCGTGATGTCGGTGGGCATGAGGTCCGGGGTGAACTGGATGCGGCTGAAGTGGAGGTCCAGCGCCTCGGCCACCGTCTGGATCAGCAGCGTCTTGGCGAGCCCCGGAACCCCCACGAGGAGGGCGTGGCCGTTCGCCAGGAGCGCGGTCAGGAGGCCTTCCACCACGTCGTACTGGCCGACGATCCGCTTCTCGACCTCGGAACGCAGGGCGGAGGAGACCTCCGCGACTCGGTCGAGGAGCTCCAGGTCGCGGTCAGCCGTGGGCGTCTCTATCGTGGCCATCCTGAGGATCGTTGCGGGGAGGATCGGACGCGCGTGCGTGCCGATGCGGGCTCCAAGAGAAGGCGTCTGCCCCGTACCCGCCAGGGGGCGTGACGGGTCCGCGCCGCTTGGGCGCCTCCGCCGTGCGCTCCGCAGCGAACCGGCTCCGCGACGGACCCCGCGGCCGACTCCGGGGTTGGAGGGCCGGAACCCCGCTAAAATGGCGCGGTTACGAGCTTGCGTTTTTTTTCACAAGCGCTAGCTTCCGCAGGCTCTAGGGCAAGACGGAGCGGATTGTGTCCGGAGACCAGAAAGGGGCTGATCCCCGCGACCTCCTCAGAGCCTCCGGCCAGTACATGGGCTACGGGCTCACCTGGGCGCTGGCTGTGATGCTCTTCCTGGGCGCGGGGGCGTGGTTGGACGGCAAGTTGGGCACGTCGCCGTGGCTCCTGCTGATCGGAGCGTTCGTCGGGGCCGGTGCCGGATTCTACAGCCTGTACTACCACATCGTGATCGAACCACGGCAACGCTCGGATACGGATCGGTGAGCGCTCCCCTCAGGTACGCCCTCGTGGGCTCGGCGGGCATCGCGCTCGTCACCCTCGCCCTCTGGCCCTTTCTCGGGGCGGACGGTCGGGTGGGTGTCGTCGCCGCGGGTGTGATCGCGCTCTCCGTGCAGGTCGTTGCTTTCTGGTTGCTGCTGCGCTTCCGGGGCCACGTGAGCGGTTTCCTCGCCGTGTGGGCGGGGAGCACCCTGGTCAGGATGGCGGTGATCGCGGTCGTCGCGGTGTTCGGCATCCGGAGCGAGGCGGCGGGGACGATCCCGATGCTCTTCGCGCTGGCCGGATTCTTCTTTGGACTACTCCTGCTCGAGCCGGTGTACTTCCGGCCCCGGGCGGGCGAAACGACCTGAGGGCGCCGAGGCGAGATGACGCTGCTGGGACTGCTGAACGCACTGCAGGGTGGGGCGCAGGCCGCGCACGACGCGGGCGCGCAGGAGAGCCCCGACCTCCAGGCGATGCTGATGCACCACCTGGCCGACGGCAAGGAGATCTCCTTCACGCTGCTGGGGAAGGGGTTCACGCTCGACCTGGAGCGCTTCGCGCTCCCGCCGATCCACATCGGGGGCCTGACGCTCGACCTCTCGCCCACGAAGCACATCTTCTTCGTGGTTCTCGCCGCGATCATCGTGCTGGCGGTCTTCATCCCGATCGCCAGCGTCATGCGCAAGCGCTACACCGATCGCGCACCCAAGGGCTTCGCGAACGCGATGGAGGCGCTGATCCTCTTCTTCCGGGACGAGGTGGTGCGGCGCAACATCGGCCACGGGGCCGACGGATACACACCCTACATCCTGTCGCTCTTCTTCTTCATCCTCGCGATGAACCTGATGGGCCTCGTGCCGTTCGGCTCGACGCCCACCGGGAACCTCAGCGTCACCGGCGCCCTGGCCCTCGTGACGTTCGTGGTGGTGGAGATCTCCGGCATGCGCGCGCTCGGCTTCTCGGGCTACATGAAGACGATCTTCTACGCGCCGCCGGGGATGCCGAAGTGGGGACAGGCCATCATGCTGGTGATCCTCACCCCGGTGGAGTTCCTGGGGAAGCTCACCAAGCCCTTCGCGCTCATGATCCGGCTCTTCGCGAACATGACCGCGGGCCACACGCTGGTGCTGTCGCTGCTCGGCATGATCTTCCTGTTCGCCAACATCGCCATCGGCAGGTGGGCCATCGCCGGCGCGTCCGTCGGCATGGTCTGGGCGTTCATGATCCTCGAAGTGTTCGTCGCGTTCCTGCAGGCGTACATCTTCGCGATGCTCTCGGCGGTCTTCATCGGTCTGATCCGCCACGCACACTGATTCGAACGACGTAAGAGCGGGACCAACCACAACAACAAGGACGACGAACCGACATGCTCCACGCTATGCTCGCCGCCTTCCAGGACTGCGGCCGCGACCCCGGAGACCTCGAGCAGGTTCCTGAGCCTCATGGGCGCCGGCATCGGCCTCGGCCTCGCCGTGATCGGCGCCGGAATCGGCATCGGACAGATCGGCAACGGCGCCACGCAGGGTATCGCCCGCCAGCCCGAAGCGGCCGGCACGATCCAGACGGCGGCCATCATCCTCGCCGCTCTGATCGAAGGCGTGGCGCTCTTCGCGCTCGTCATCGCGGTGCTCTTCCTCTTCATCCTGAAGCAGTAGCCTGGACCGGTACGGACCGGCCGCCCGTGCGGCCGGTATCGACCGCCTGCGCTCCCGTGCACCGCACGCGGGGCGGGGGCGATCAGGGAAACCTCTGGAGAGACCTATGAGAGCCCGTCGGATCCTACCGGCCGCGCTCGCGTTCCTCGCGACGTCGCCCCTGGCCTTGCTGGCCCAGGAGCACGGCGCCGAGGGGGCGGCCGAGCCGAGCCTGTTCGACATCAATACCGGACTCAGCGTCTGGACGCTGCTGGTGTTCGCCGGGCTGCTCTTCCTGCTCGGCAAGTTCGCCTGGGGCCCCATCCTCGCCGCCGTGGATGCGCGGGAGAAGGGGATCCAGAACGCGTTGGATCAGGCAGCCGCACGCCAGGCGGAGGCGGAGAAGCTGCTGGACGAGCACCGCCGTCAGCTCGCCGACGCACGCCGCCAGGCGGGTGAGATCCTGGCCGAAGGGCGGGCCGCCGGCGATCGCCTGCGCAAGGAGATGGAGGAGAAGGCCCGGGCCGAGGGCCAGGGCATCGTGGAGCGTGCCAGGCAGGACATCCAGCGCGAGCGCGACGCGGCGCTGGAGGCCCTGCGCAAGGAGTCCGTGGATCTCGCGTTGGCGGCGGCCTCGCGGCTGATGCACGAACACCTCGACCAGGCCAAGGACCGTCAGCTGGTCGAGCGGTTCCTCGACGAGCTGGCCGAGGGCCAGGGGGCGCCCGAGGCGCAGGCATGAGAGACGAGACCGTCGCACGCAACTACGCCGACACGCTCTTCGAGCTCGCCCAGCGCCACGACGGGCTGGACGCGTTCGCCGAGGGTATCGACACCGTGGCTCGGTTGCTCGACGAGAACCCCAGGTTCCGCCTCTTTCTGGAGACGCCGCGGATCGCCGATACCGACAAGAAGAAGGTCGTGCGGAAGATCTTCGGCGACGAGTTGCCGGTACCGCTCGTGCGTTTCCTGCTGATCACGATCGACAAGCGCCGCCAGCGCCTCCTGCGTGCGATCGCGCGGGAGTACGCGGCGCGGCTGGACGAGCACGAGGGGCGGGCCCACGTCGAGGTGACGCTCGCTCGACCCATGGACGACGCCACACGCGGCCTTCTCGCGGACCGGCTGACGAAGTTGCTCGGCAAGACGGCGATCCCCCATGTGCGGGTGAAGCCGGCGATCCTCGGGGGCGTGGTCGTCCGCGCCGGAGACACGATCTACGACGGGTCGCTCCGCAGAAGGCTGGAAGGGATGCGCCGCCAGCTCATGAAGGCCCAGCTACCTGCCGTGGGGCAGGGCTGACGACCCCCATCACTCAGGATTCGACAGAATACGATGGCCAACGAGTCCCAGCTTCGCGCCAGCGAGATCCAGGAAGTCCTGCTCTCGGAGATCGAGCACTACGAGGAAGACCTCCAGGCGGAGGAGATCGGCGAAGTCCTCGAGGTCGGGGATGGGATCGCGCGCATCTACGGTCTGACCAAGGCGATGGCCTCCGAGATGCTGGAGATCACGTCGACCGAGACGGGCGAGACCGTCACCGCGCTGGCGTTGAACCTCGAGGAGGACAATATCGGCGCCGTCATCCTGGGTGAATGGACCCACCTCCAGGAGGGCGATCAGGTACGGCGCACGGGCCGCGTGCTCGAGGTGAACGTGGGCGGCGGCTACCTGGGCCGTGTCGTGGATCCGCTCGGCAACCCGATCGACGGCAAGGGCCCCGTCGAGGGGATCGAGGGGACGCGCCAGATCGACATCGTCGCTCCGGGCATCGTCCTGCGGCAGCCCGTGAAGGAGCCGCTGCAGACGGGCCTCAAGGCCATCGACTCGATGATCCCGATCGGCCGGGGCCAGCGCGAGTTGATCATCGGCGACCGCGGCACCGGGAAGACGGCCATCGCCGTCGACACGATCATCAACCAGAAGAAGACGGACGTCATCTGCATCTACTGCGCCATCGGCCAGCGGGCCGGCAAGGTGCGGAACGTGGTGGAGACGCTGACCGAGCACGGCGCCATGGACTACACGATCGTGGTCGCCGCGAACGCCTCGGATCCGGCGCCCATGCAGTACATCGCGCCCTACTCCGCCTGCGCGCTCGCCGAGCATTTCATGTGGCAGGGCAAGCACACGCTGGTGATCTACGACGACCTGTCGAAGCAGGCGCAGGCCTACCGGCAGCTGTCGCTCGTGCTGCGCCGGCCTCCGGGCCGTGAGGCCTACCCGGGCGACGTGTTCTACCTCCATTCGCGCCTGCTCGAGCGCGCGGCCAAGCTCTCCGACGAGCAGGGCGGCGGGTCGCTCACGGCGCTCCCCATCATCGAGACCCAGGGCGGCGACGTGTCGGCCTACATCCCGACCAACGTCATCTCGATCACCGATGGGCAGATCTTCCTCGAGCCGGACCTCTTCTTCTCGGGCGTCCGCCCGGCCGTGAACGTCGGCATCTCGGTGTCGCGCGTGGGCGGCAACGCACAGATCAAGGCCATGAAGAAGGTGGCCGGCCGGCTGCGGCTCGACCTCGCCCAGTACCGCGAGCTCGAGGCGTTCGCACAGTTCGGATCGGACCTGGACGCCGCCACGCTCCGCCAGCTCGCGCGCGGCGCGCGCACGGTGGAGATCCTGAAGCAGCCGCAGTACCAGCCGGTGGCGGTGGAGAACCAGGTCGCCATCATCTACGCGGCGACGAACGGCTACCTCGACGAGGTTCCCATCCCGCGGGTGCGGGCGTGGGAGCGCGGCTTCCACGAGTACCTGGGGAGCCACCACCAGGACATCCTGGACGAGATCCGCGAGGGCAAGCAGCTCACGGAGGACATCGAGAAGCGTCTGGTGGTGGCCGTGAAGAGCTACGACGAGACGTTCTCGGCGCAGGAAGAGACCCGCGCCGCGACTCCGGTCGCGGTCTGATCCGGCGACTCCCGACCACCTGGAGGGGACGAACACGTGGCTGGCGCCAGGGAAGTCAAGCGACGGATCAAGTCGGTGGAGAACACCCGGCAGATCACGCGCACCATGGAGCTCGTGGCGACCTCGAAGCTCAAGCGGGCGACGGACCGCGTGTATGCTGCGAGGCCGTATTCGGAGGCACTGGGGGACATCGTCCGGGGCCTCTATTCCCCGGCGCTCGCCGAGCGCTTCCCCATCCTCCGGCGGCCCGTCGAGACGAAGCGCGCCGCGATCTTCCTCCTCACGGCCAACCGCGGGCTGGCGGGGGCGTTCAACGCCAACCTCATCCGCGAGGCCAGGAACCTCCTCGCGAAGCTGCGGGGGGAAGGGATCGAAACGGAGCTGCACATCGCGGGGAAGAAGGGCATCGCGTTCTTCCGTTTCCGGGGGGAGCCGATGGAGACCCAGCGGCTGGACATCGGCGAGGCCCCCACCGTCGACGACGCGGAGTCTCTGATCGGACCCCTCCGCGCGCACTTCGAGGCGGGAAGGCTGGACGCGGTGTACGTGGTCAGCTCGGAGTTCCGCTCCGCGATGTCGGCACCGGCCCGCGCACGCGAGCTCCTGCCCATACGCCCGGAGGCCAGCTCCACTTCGGCCGACAGCTTCATGCTTTCACCGCCGGGGGACATGATCCTGGAGCGGATCCTCCCCGTGTATGTGCGCAACGCGATCTACACGGCGCTGGTGGAGAACGCGGCCGCGTTCCAGGGAGCGCAGCGCACCGCGATGAAGAACGCGACGGACAACGCCGGGGAGATGCTCGAGAACCTCACCCGGACGTACAACCGGGCCCGCCAGGGCCAGATCACGCAGGAAATCGCCGAGATCGTCGGCGGCGCCGCAGGCCTCGAGTGAGGCACGAACGCTCCGAGCTTCGGAACCAGGGATACCATGGCTGAGCACAATATCGGAAGGGTCGTACAGGTCATCGGACCGGTGTTGGACGTCGAGTTCAACCCGGAGCAGCTTCCGGAGATCTACAACGCGCTCCACCTCAAGGGGACCACCGACGGCGGGCAGGAGATCGACCTGGTCGCCGAGGTGCAGCAGCACATCGGACGGGGCCAGGTGCGCGCCGTGTCGATGTCCTCCACCGACGGGGTGACGCGCGGGATGGACGCCGTCGACACGGGCAGCGCGATCACGGTGCCGGTCGGGGAGGTCGCGCTCGGGCGCATCCTCAACGTGCTCGGCGAGCCGGTGGACCAACTCGGCCCCGTCGGCGGGGAGAACGCCGCCGCCGTCGAGCGTTGGCCCATCCACCGCGAGGCCCCGAAGTTCGACCAGCTCGAGCCGAAGACCGAGATGTTCGAGACCGGCATCAAGGTCGTGGACCTGCTGGCGCCCTACGTGAAGGGCGGCAAGACCGGCCTGTTCGGCGGCGCCGGCGTCGGCAAGACCGTCATCATCCAGGAGCTCATCAACAACATCGCGATGGAGCACGGCGGACGGTCCGTGTTCTGTGGCGTGGGCGAGCGGACCCGCGAGGGCAACGACCTCTGGCTCGAGTTCAAGGAGGCGGGCGTGCTGGGCGCGACCGCGCTCGTGTACGGCCAGATGAACGAGCCGCCGGGGGCGCGCCTGCGCGTCGGGCTGTCCGGACTCACCATCGCCGAGTACTTCCGCGACGTCGAGGGGCAGGACGTGCTCCTCTTCATCGACAACATCTTCCGCTTCACGCAGGCGGGCTCCGAGGTGTCGGCGCTGCTCGGCCGCATGCCTTCGGCCGTCGGCTACCAGCCCACGCTCGGCACCGAGATGGGCGAGCTGCAGGAGCGCATCACCTCCACGCGGCAGGGCTCGATCACGTCGGTGCAGGCGATCTACGTGCCCGCCGACGACCTCACCGACCCCGCCCCGGCCACGGCCTTCGCCCACCTGGACGCCACGACCACGCTGTCGCGCGCCATCTCCGAGCAGGGCATCTACCCCGCCGTGGACCCGCTCGACTCCACGTCGCGGATCATGGACCCGCAGTTCATCGGCGACCGCCACTACCGCGTGGCTGCGCGCGTGCAGCAGATCCTGCAGCGCTACAAGGATCTCCAGGACATCATCGCGATCCTCGGGATGGACGAGCTCACCGAGGAGGACAAGGTCATCGTGGGCCGGGCGCGCCGGATCCAGCGCTTCCTGTCGCAGCCGTTCCACGTGGCCGAGACCTTCACGAACATCCCCGGGGTGTACGTGAAGCTCGAGGATACCATCCAGTCCTTCGAGCGCGTCGCCGACGGTGAGCTCGACCACCTCCCCGAGCAGGTGTTCTACATGAAGGGCGGCATCGACGACGTGATCGCGGCGGGCGAGAAGCTGGCGAAGGAGGGTTGACCATGGCGGACCGCGTGCTGCGCGTCCGGGTCGTCTCGCCCGACCGCGTCGTGTGGGAGGGCGAAGCCTCCGCGCTGGTGGTCCCGGCGTGGGACGGGAAGATCGGCATCCTCCCGCAGCACGCGCCCTTCCTCGCGCTGCTCGGACATGGCGAGCTGTCGATCGAGGCGGAGGGCGGGGGGAGCACGAAGTGGTACGTCGCCGGGGGCGTGCTGAAGGTGCAGGACGACCAGGTGACGATCCTCACCGAGTACGCCGGAGACGAGCCTCCCGAGACGGTTCCTCCGGAGGCGATCATCCACCCGGAGGACGTTCTGGCGAACGCCGGAAACCCCCTCGTCTAGCAGCACGGGGCCGGAAGGCGGCCGAGTGACGCATGAGGCTCGACCTCCACATCCACACCACGGCGTCCGACGGGGCGTGGTCTCCCGAGAAGGTCGTGGAGGGTGCCGCCCGCGGCGGGCTCGACGTCATCGCGATCGCCGATCACGACACGGTGGCCGGTGTGGCCGCCGCCCAGGCGGCGGGCGCGGCGCACAACGTCCAGGTGGTCCCCGCCCTCGAGGTGAGCTCGACCTGGCAGGGCCGGGACGTCCACGTGCTCGGCTACTTCGTGGACCCGCTCTCCGAGGCCCTTCAGGTCCACGCGCGCCGAGCCGGCGAGCGGCGCGACGAGCGCATGCGTGAGATGGTGGCCCGACTCCGATCCCAGGGGGTGGAGGTCTCCTTCGACGATGTGGAGGCGGCGGCCGGTCCCGACCGCGTGAACCTCGGGCGCCCCCATCTGGCCCGCGCGTTGGTGAAGCGCGGCTACGCTTCGTCCGTCCTGGACGCCTTCAACTCGCTCATCGGCGATCAGCACCCGGCCTTCGTGCCCACTGCGCTGCTCGGGCCGGAGGAGGCGGTGCGCCTCGTCCGGGACGGAGGGGGCGTCCCGGTGTGGGCCCATCCGCCCGGCGACGTCATCGACGCACTGCTTCCCGGCATGACCAGCGCCGGGCTGCGCGGTCTCGAGATCTACCGGCCCTCGCACGGTCGCAACGACGTGCTGCGCCTCGAGTCGATCTGCCGCACGACGGGCCTCCTGAAGAGCGGGGGATCGGACTGGCACACGCCCGAATCCGGCTACGTCCTGGGCGATTTCTTCGTCAGCGGAGACGAGGTCGAGAAGCTTCTCGCGGAAGGCGGGATCTGACCGGGTTTCGTCACGTTGACCGACCCCTTCCGTTGCTCTATCTTTACCTGCTCCACCGGAAGCCTGGTCATGCCGGGCGTCCGCGCGGAGCCCAAACGAGCTTTTTGAAAACAGAGGTGGAGTAGGGAAGTGAGAGCCTTAGGTTGAGGCTAGGTCGTCCTAAGCGCAGTAAGGTCGCGCGGTCCGGGGCGAAGTAGCCGAAGCCCGTGAAGCAAGCAGGAAAGGAAGTGACGGCTTTCTGGTGTGACTGGAGGGGAATTGCAGCCCATAGGGGCAAGCAAGGAGCCATCGGTCAAGCGGGAAAGTGCACAGGGTGGATGCCTAGGCATGAGCCGGCGAAGAAGGACGTGGCAAGCTGCGAAAAGCCTCGGGGAGCTGCAAGCGAGCGTCGATCCGGGGATGTCCGAATGGGGAAACCCGGCGCGGGTCATACCGCGTCACCGCGAGAGCGGAGCCAACCCAGGGAACTGAAACATCTAAGTACCTGGAGGAAGAGAAATCAA
>CAWGKG010000018.1:0-452500 GCA_963823035.1 uncultured Gemmatimonadales bacterium | reverse complement strand
AGAGCCATCCCTAGTACGAGAGGACCGGGATGGACCGACCACTAGTGTACCGGTTGTTCCGCCAGGGGCATCGCCGGGTAGCTACGTCGGGACGGGATAACCGCTGAAAGCATCTAAGTGGGAAGCCCCCTCCAAGATGAACGCTCCCAGACCTTCGGGTCTCTGAAGGGCCGTACGAGACGAGTACGTCGATAGGCGGTAGGTGGAAGCGTGGCAACACGTGGAGCCGAGCCGTACTAATCGCCCGTGAGGCTTGACCGGCTCCTCTCCCCATCCAGTTTCACATCATCACACGATTGCGCCGCCACTTCCCGGGGACCCATCCGTGGGACCCCAACGGGAACCTGGGCTCGCACTCTCTCTACTCCACCTCTGTCCTTTTCTTTTGCAGGCCGAAGAACGGCCCCACAAACCACGTTGTACTGGGGCCGTTCAATTCGGATGCAGGAGTAGGCGAGCGAGGACGACGACCGAGGCGTACCGAAAGGTACGTCGCAGGTCGGCGCCCGGAGCCCAACGACCTCCTGCGCCGATTTCAACGGCCCGCCTCAGGATTTGTCGGTGGCTTTAGCGTAGGGGATACACCCGTTCCCATCCCGAACACGGTCGTTAAGCCCTACAGCGCGGATGGTACTGCCGGGGCAGCTCGGTGGGAGAGTACGTCGCCGCCGACTCCTTGCTGAACGCCCCCGCTTCGCTCTTACTCGCGTCCCGGGGGCGTTCTCTTTGCGTCAGGGCAGAAAGGCCGCGCGCAGGCCGCGAACGGCCTCACCCGGATCCGCCGCGCCCATCACCGCGCCCACCACCGCCACGCCGGCTGCGCCGGTTCGGGCGACCTCGGCCGCACGCGCCACCGTGATCCCACCGATCCCGACGACGGGTACCCGCACCGCGCCGGCGACCCGCCTGAAGACCCTGGAGCCCGATCACCGCCCCCGCATCGGCCTTCGTGCTGGTGGCGTAGACCGTGCCGCAGCCGATGTAGTCCGCCCCCTCCGCGACCGCCTGGCGCGCCACCCGGGGTCGTCCGCGGATCGGCCGATCAGGAACTCCGGTGGCACGACCGCGCGGACCGCGGCCACCGGGAGGTCGTCGGGACCGAGGTGGACGCCGTCCGCCTCGAGCGCCAGCGCGACGTCCAGTCGATCGTTGACGAAGAGGAGCGCTCCCTTCGACCGGGTCATCGCACGTAGCTCGCGCCCGACGGCGACGAGCTGGCGGGCGCTCTCGCCCTTGTTGCGAAGCTGGACGGACCGCGCTCCCGCCTCGAGCGCGGCCTCGACCACCTTCGCGACGCCACGTGCTCCCGCGAGGCGCTGGTCGGTGATCACCAGCACGCGCAGAGCGACCGCCAGCTCGCCGGCGTTCACCGCGCTCGGGAGTCGGGTCCGGCGTCGCTCGCCCGCGCCCTCCGGGCCTCGGCCACCGCTCGGTTGTGCTCCGCGAGGGTGCGGCTGAAGTGATGGCTGCCGTCCGGCCAGGCGACGAAGTAGAGGAACGCCTCCCCGGATGGATGGAGCACGGCGTCGATGGCCGCCTCCCCGGGGGCGCCGATGGGACCGGGAGGAAGTCCGGCCTGGGTGTACGTGTTGTACGGATCGTCGGCGACGGAGTCGATCGCCGCGAAGAGGAGGCGGTCGCGGGGCCCGCCCAGCGCGTAGAGCACGGTGGGGTCCGCCTGGAGAAGCCATCCGAGCTCGCAAGCGGTTGAGGTACACGCTCGCGATGCGCGGCATCTCCTCGGGGAGGCGGGCCTCGGCCTGTACGATGGATGCCAGCGTCACCGCCTCCTGCTCGGAGAGACCGATCGAATCGAGGAGTACCCTCCGCTCGGGGGTCCATGTCCGCTCGTACCGCCGCGCCATGGCGCGGAGCACCGTGTCCAGGGGCACGCCCGCCGCGAAGAGGTACGTGTCGGGGAAGAGGTATCCCTCCAGTCCAGGGCCCGGCACGCCGTAGACGGTGTCGGCCCCGGCGGCTTCGAGCCGGCCGAGCACGGTGTCTTCTGAAAGCTCGGTCAGGGCAGCTACGCGCGGGGCGATCTGCCTGAGGCGGAAGCCTTCCGGAATCGTGAGGGGCTCGGTGACGACCCTCCCCCTCGTGAGGTCCTCGAGGAGGTCGGACCAGCTTCGTCCGGTCGACAGGGCGTAGCGCCCCGCCTTCACGCGCTCGTCGTCCCCCCTGAGGCGCGCGTAGACGCGGAACAGGCGCGGCCATCCAACGATCCCGCGGTCGTGCAGCGTGTCGACCACGACGGAGAAGCTCGCCCCTCGTGGCACCTGGATCTCCACCGGATCTCCCGGCTCCGAGCCACCGCACGCTGCCAGGAGCAGGACGCCCACGAGCGCCGCGGACCGACGCTTCACGAAGGACTCCGATCGAGCCAGGCCTGGAGGATCAACGCCGCCGCGGCGGCGTCCACGCGCCCCTTCTCCTCGCGCCGACCCTTGGGGAGCCCGATCGAGCGGATGGCGCGTTCCGCCCGCGCCGACGTGAAGCGCTCATCGACGTAGTCCACCGGGACCTCCATGCGGGCAGCGAGCTCGTCTCCCATGGCGCGTACTTCCCCGCACCATGGGGTCTCGTTCCCGCCGAGGTCGAGGGGGAGTCCGACGACGATGTGCTGGACCTCGTGCTCCCGCCCGATCTCCTCGAGACGGCGGAGGGGCGGCCGCTTTCCCCTGCGCCGGCTCACCGTCTCCAGAGGAGCCGCGAGGGTACCGGTGGGGTCGCTCAAGGCCAGGCCGATGCGCTTCTCCCCGAAGTCGATGCCGAGCACACGCATGGGATGGAGACCTAGAGCGCCGCGAGCGCCCCCTCGAGGTCCTCGCCTTCGAGGAGGTACCCGTAGAGCTCGTGGACCGCGCTCGCCGATCCGAATGCGAACGAGCAGCGCTCGGCTCCGCGGGCGCGGCAGGACACCTCGAGGACGGCGACCGGACCCCCGGCGAGCGTGCTCAGGAAGCCCGCGAGGTATCCGGTGCTGAAGGTGCAGGACGCATCCTCCCCCTCCGCGGCCTCGCCGGACTCGACCCAGTCGGCGCTCTCCAGAAGCCCCACGGCGGCGTGCGACGTGCCGGGTGCCAGGGTGCCCCATCCGCGCCTGGCGAAGAACGAGGTGAAGCGGCTCCAGAAGTCACCTTCGGCGAGCGAGGAGACGTCCTCTTCGACATTCGTCGGGAAGGCCTGGGCGGCTTCCGTTCCGGCCTGGTAGCCGGCGGCGTGGAGCGCATGGATGGCCGGAAGGGCACCGACCTCCGTGGCAAGCTCCTTGCGGAGTATCGCGAAGACCGACACCGGGACGGCGACCTCCCGGGGCGTGCTCGCCGTGTTGTCCATCCAACCTCCTGTCTCGTCGGGCAGTTCGGCCTCCGCTAATATAGGACATGAAACGGCCTGCCGGATGGTAGGCGCGGCCAAGAGAGAGAGGGGACCATGGAATACGACCAGGAAACGCAGGTGCTCAACTTCGTCTCGGGGCTGTTGCTGGGAGCCGTCATCGGCGCGGGGATCGCTCTGCTCATGGCGCCAGAGCCGGGGAAACGCACGCGCCGCCGGATCCGCAAGAAGGCCGACGACCTCCGCGACACCGCCTCCGATCGCTGGGATGACCTGGCCGACGACGTGCGCGTGAAGGTGGACGACGCGATCCGCGGCGCCCGGAAGAGACTCGTTCCCTGAAGTCCCCCTGCACGCGCGACCTTCTCGCCGGTGGGCGTGTCATCCGCCCCCGAGGATGAGGGCTTCCGCCTCCTTCTTCGTGAGGGCGTCCGAGGGCTCGATCGAAGGTTTCGCGAGCACGTCGGCCGCGAGCCGCAGGGCGTCTTCCTCACGGCCCGTGTCCTGATAGACGCGGGCGAGATCGAGGTAGTGGATCAGCCCGTCGGGGTCGAAGCGGATCGCGAGTCGGAGGTGGCGTTCCGCGTCCTCCCAGTTCGCCTCCTCGAAGACGGAGCCGCCGAGCAGTTTCCTCGCCATCCATCGCTCGACGCCGGAGAGCCGGCGAATCTGCGCGTTCCATTCACCGAGGACGTGATGGGCGCCCGCGTTGGTCGAGTCGCGCGCGAGGGTCTCGAGCGCCACTTCACGGATCTCGACGGCCATGCGGACACGTGATCGGGGACCCTCGTGGAGCGCCTCGCGCCCGAGCGCGATCGCGAGCCACTCCCCTCCCTCGATCCCCTCGGGGTTCGCCTCCCGCGCACGACGAGCGTAACCTACCGCGGTCTGGTACCATGCCTTGGCGTCGTCACCGGACGAGGCCAGCATACCGAGGTTGACGGCCTCGCGGGTGGCCCGCCACAGGGCCTCATAGTCGTCGGGCGCGACGTCGAGCGCGTCGTCCAGCAAGTCCAGGGCTGCCTTGAGATCGAAGCTCGCGTGTGCCGCGTCGCTCTGCCGCACGAGGCGTTCGACGTCTCCGCTCGTCAGCACGCTCTCGGACCCCGACGTCTGGGCCGCGACGGGCCCGGCGGGGATCCATAGCGCGACGGCGACGAGGAACGCATGGGCTCGCGGTTTCAGGGTTCCTTTCATGAGCAGGCACGAATGTCACGAGGGGGAAGGGAAGGGTCAATGATCCCGTCACGGCTCATCGAGGCGAAGCGGGACGGCCGCCGGCTGACGCCCCGGGAGCTGGAGGACTTCCTCGTGGGATACCTCGAAGACCGGGTCCCCGACTACCAGATGGCCGCCTTCTTGATGGCGACCTGCTTCCGCGGCCTGGATGCCGGCGAGACCGACGTGCTGGTGCGCTGCATGCTGGAGTCGGGCGCCACCCTCGACCTGAGTGGGCTCGACGGACCGCGGGTGGACAAGCACTCCACGGGCGGGGTCGGCGACAAGGTCTCCCTCGTCCTCGCGCCCCTCGCGGCCGCCCTCGGCCTGTACGTGCCGATGATCTCCGGCCGGGGGCTCGGGCACACCACCGGAACGCTCGACAAGCTCGAGGCGATCCCGGGCTTTCGCACGGGGATGGAGCTCGGCGAGTTCCGCCGCGTCCTGGCCGAGGTCGGGTGCGCCATGATCGGACAGACCGAGGAGATCGCTCCCCTGGATCGCCGCCTCTACGCCCTGCGCGACGTCACGGGCACGGTCCCGGTGATCCCGCTCATCGCTGCGAGCATCATGAGCAAGAAGCTCGCCGAGGGACTCGACGCGCTCGTCCTGGACGTGAAGGTCGGGTCGGGCGCGTTCCTCCCGGAGGAGGAGCGCGCCCTCGAGCTGGCGCGCGCCATGGTGTCGATCGGGGTGAAGCGGGGGTTGGCCACCGTGGCGCTGCTGACCGCGATGGACCGGCCGCTGGGAAGGGCGGTGGGCAACGGGCTCGAGACACGGGAAGCGATCGCATGCCTGCGCGGCGAGGGCCCGCCGGATCTGCGCGACCTCGTGGTGGCGGAGGCCGCGGAGATGCTGCGCATGGCCGACGGGAGCGTCGGAGAGGAGGAGGCGCTCGGGCGTGCCCGCGAGCGTCTCGGGTCGGGCGCGGCGCTGGAGCGGTTCGTGCGCCTGGTCGAGGCGCAGGGTGGCGATCCGCGCGTCGTGGACGACGCCTCGATGATCGCGTCGGCCCCCGAGCGCCGCGAGGTCCGGGCCGAGGCGGAGGGCTTCGTCGCCCAGGTGGAGCCGCGCGCGCTCGGCCTGGGCGTGGTCACCCTCGGCGGGGGGCGCACCCGCATGGAGGACGAGATCGACCCCGCCGTGGGCTTCGAGATCGACGCTCGTCCGGGCGATCGCGTGGTACCCGGCGATCGCCTCGGCACCGTGCACGCGCGCGACCCACGGGGCGTCGAGGCCGGCACCCGCATTCTCCGGGGCGCCATCCGCCTGGGTGCGCGGCCGTCGCCGAGGCCCTTGATCTCCCATCGCATCGGCGCCGCCGACCTCTGAAGGGAGGCTGGGCTAGTGACCGTCGACGTCCAGCGTCGGAAGGTGACCCCGGCCGCACGCAGCGCCCGTTCGAGGTCGTCCAGCCGGGCGGCGAGCGTGACGAGCGCCAGGTCGCACTTGGCGTCGGAGTCCGCCGGCGCCGAGACCACCTCGACGGGGATCCCGTGCTCCTTCGCGACCTCCTCGGCCCAGAGCGCCGCGTTGGTCGAATCGAAGATGAAGGTCGGATACCCGGCCGCACTCACCTGGGGATCCGGAACTGCCGTCCTCCGGACTGATCGCAGAACTCCGTGGGCTCGGTCCCGGGGAGGTAGTACTCGAGGTACTGGTCCTCCTCCGAGCACCAGCGCGACGCGAGCTTGCCCGTCTTGCGGTCCACGAGGACGGCTTTGAGCCCCGCGGGGATCGGCCATTCCCGGGGGATCGGGAGCACACCCCCGGGCTTCGCCCCGGCAGTGGAGTCCGCATCGAGGCTGCCGGGGAGCCCGTAGTAGACCGACTTCATGAAGTTGCCCCACACCGGCCCCGCCAGCCCGCCGCCCGTCGCCTGACGTGTCCCGCCGAGCTTGAAGATCGGCAGCGGCCGATCCATCCCGAACCACACGGTGGCAAGGAGGTTGGGCGTGAAGCCGGTGAACCAGACGTTGGTTCCGTCGTTCGTCGTCCCGGTCTTGCCGGCCGCGGGCACCTCGCGGGGCAGCCCGGCGATCGTGCGAACCGCCAGGTTGCCCGTGCCGCGGGTGACGACGTCTTCCAGCATCGACACCATGATGCGGCTCACCAGGCTGTCCAGGACCTGGATGCGCTCGGGCCGGTGCTCGAAGAGGACGTTCCCGTTCGCATCCTCGACCCGGAGGATCGGGAACGGCTTCACCTTGGTGCCGAGGTTCGGGAAGGCCGAGTAGGCTTCCGCGATCTGGATCGGGATGACCTCCGCGGCGCCGATCGTCGTCGAGGGGAAGCGCTCGATCTCCGTCTGGATTCCCATGCGGCGCGCTGTCTGGGCGACCGTCTCGATCCCGACTTCCTCCCATCCCAGCTTGATGGCGATCATGTTGGTCGAGGTGTACAGCCCCTCGCGGATCGTCATCGGTCCCCGGAACTCGTTGTTGAAGTTCGCGGGCCGCCAGTCCTCACCGCTGACCTGCTGGTAGACCACCGGCGCGTCGACGACGATGTGCGACGCGGGAATCCCGCTCGCGATCGCGGCCGTGTACACGAACGGCTTGAAGGAGGAGCCGGCCTGCCGCTTGGCGAGGCGGGCGCGGTCGAACTTCGACTGATCGAAGTTGCGCCCCCCGATGAGGGCACGCACGTACCCGGTCTCGGGGTCGAGCGCGATGAACGCGCCCTGGAGGTAAGGCGTCTGTCCCGGGAAGCTCGCGACCGTGTCGAACTCCGCGTACTTGGGGTGCTCGAAGTTCGGGTCCGCCTCGATCGCCGCCCATCCGTCCTTCATGGCCGCGATCGCCGCCTTCTGCATGTCGATGTCGAGCGTCGTGTAGACCTTCAGCCCGCTCCGGTAGATCTCGTCGCCGAAGCGCGAGTCGAGGATCTGCCGCACCCACTCCTCGAAGTAGGGCGCGATCGACGCCGTGGTGCTCTCGGGCTCGTGCTCGGGGAGGGCCTGCTCCTTCCAGTGGTCGGCCTCCTGCCGGGTCAGGTATCCCTCCTTCGCCATTCGGGTCAGCACCAGGTCGCGACGCCGCTTCGCGCGCTCGGGGTGGCGGAAGGGATCGTAGGAGCCCGGGCGATTCAGGATCGCGGCGAGCAGCGCCGCCTGCGCGACGTCGACGTCCTTGACGTTCTCGCCGAAGTAGTTCCGGGCCGCGTTCTGGAAGCCGAAGCCGCGGCCCATGTAGATCTCGTTGAGGTACGCCTCCAGGATCTGGTCCTTCGAGTAGGCCCGCTCGAGCTCGAGCGCGACCTGGAGCTCCTTCAGCTTCCGCGTCAGGCGCCGCTCGAAGCCGATCTGGTCGTCGAACATGTTTCGGGCGAGCTGCTGCGTGATCGTGCTGCCGCCGCCGAGGTTCCTTCCCGTGAGCACGCCGAAGGCCGCCCGCGCGATGCCGCGCGGGTCGAAGCCGTGGTGCTGGTAGAATCGGCTGTCCTCGATCGCCACCACGGCGTGGGGGACGTAGGGCGGGAGGGCGCGGATGGACACGAGGGTACGCCGCTCGTAGCCGATCTCGGCGATGAGCCTTCCGTCCGAGCTGAGCAGCTTGCTGGTCTGCTCCGGCTCCCACGTCTCGATCTGGGCGATGGACGGGCAGGCGTCACCGGCGCACAGGTTCCGCCAGCTCCCCAGGGCCCCTCCCACGGCCAGGGCCCCGAAGAACGTCCCGGAGAGGAGGAAGAGGCGTGGCCGCCACAGCTTCGTCATCAGGGCCCGGACCTCGGCCCGCACGTTGTTCGGGAACTTCGCCGGCATGTCGCTCCGGAATTTTCGAAGGGGCGTGATACGACGCGCTCCAGCGCTGCGCGGCAGAGCCGTCTTGACCCCGTCCCGCCGCGCCGTCAACGTCTGACGTTCCTACCCCATCGAGGGGTACCTGGTGCCGGAGCGGGAGAAGCCACGCTTGAAGACGACGCCGCGGCGGGTGGAGAAGCCCTGGGGCTACGAGCTGATCTGGGCGGAAACCGACCTCTACGTGGGGAAGATCCTGCACGTGAACGCCGGCGAGGCGCTCTCGGTGCAGATGCACGAGGTGAAGGACGAGACCCTCCACCTCCTGACCGGCGAGATCCGCCTGGAGGTGGGTACCGCTCCCGACGGCCTCGAGGACGTGCGGCTCGGGGCGGGGGAGTCCTTCCGGGTGACACCCAGGACCGTCCATCGCATCGTCGCGGTCACGGACGCGGACGTGCTGGAGGCATCCACGCCCCATCTGGAAGACGTGGTTCGCTTCCAGGACCGCTATGGGCGTGCTCCGGGGGGTTCCGCGGGCGCGTGATCCGGAGCCGGAAAACGAAGACCATCATGTTCGCGCTGGGCGCCAATCTGGGCATGCCGCTCGAGGCGCTCGCCAGGGCGGGTGCCGGACTCGCCGGGGTCCTGGACGAAACGGAGGCCTCCGGCGTCTACCGCACCCCACCGGAGGGGGGCGCGGACCAGCCGAGCTATCTGAACGCCGTGGTGCGCGGGCGAGGATCCCTGGGCGCACGGGACGCGCTGGGCCTCGCGGACCGGCTCGAACGGGAGGCAGGCAGGGTGCGTACGGAGCCCGGCGCGGCACGCGTGCTCGACGTGGACGTCCTTTTCGTGGGAGACGACGTGGTAGACGAACCCGGGCTGCACGTCCCGCACGAGCGATGGGCCTCCCGCGACTTCGTGGTGGTGCCCCTCCTCGACGTCGCGCCCGAATGGCGGGATCCCCGGAGTGGCCGGACCGTGGCGGAGGTCGCGCGCGCGGCCGGATGGGCTCCCGGTCGCTTTCCGGTGGTCCTTCCCCCGGGTGACCTCCTTCCCGGGGCGCTGCGATGACGAAGCTCCTCCGGCTGGTGCTCGCCGTGGCCGCGCTGGCCCTCGGGGCGTGCGACTCCGGCGCGCAGCAGGCGTCTTCGCTCGTGCAGTCCTCGGATCCCCATCTCGCGGAGCTCGCGGCGGCCCTCCTCCCCGATCTCGCCCGCCGTGCCGGCATGGAGCTCAAGGCGCCGGTGCGGTTGGAGATGCGGAGCCGCGACCAGCTCGTGCGCTACCTGCGCGCCAAGCTCGACGAGGAGCTTCCGGAGGAGGAGGCGCGTGCCACGGTCGCCGCGTACGCGCTCCTGGGACTGGTCCCGGACTCGTTGGACCTGCGTGCCGTGCTGCTGGCGCTCTACACCGAGCAGGTCGCGGGCTTCTACGAGCCGGACTCGACGGCGCTCTTCGTGCTCGACGACCAGCCCGAGGGCGCCGTGCAGGGGCTGCTCGTGCACGAGCTGGTCCACGCCGTGCAGGATCAGACCGTCGACCTGCACGCCCTCACGGACGACCACCTGGGCAACGACCGGAAGAACGCGGCGCAGGCTGCGATCGAGGGCCACGCGACGCTCGTGATGCTCGAGTACCTCACGGAGCAGATGCAGGGCTCCAAGGTGGACCTGTCGAAGATCCCGGATTTCGCGGCCTCCCTCCGCCCCGCGCTGGAGGGCATTCGCACCCAGTTCCCGGCGCTGGCGAGCGCGCCCCCCGTGATCCAGGAGTCGCTGCTGTTTCCGTACGTGGAGGGGGCGGGGTACGTCCAGGCTCTATGGCACGAGGGTAAGTCGGGTCGCACCCTTCGGCGACTACCTGCCGCGTTCGACGGAGCAGGTGCTGACGCACGACCTCGACGACGCTCCCGTCCCGCTGGACGTCGAGGTGGAGGGAGCGGAGGTCGTCCGCCGCGACGACCTCGGGCGTCTGGAGACCGGCGTGCTGCTCGACACGAGGATCGGAGAGGGGAGCGCGCACTTCGCCGACGGGTGGGGTGGGCGACGACTACGCCCTGGTTCGGCTCCCGGACGGCCGCGAGGGTCTGGCATGGGCATCGGTGTGGGACGACGCCGCGGCTCGCGACGCGTTCGTGGCCGCGCTGAGGGGCCACCTCGACGGGCTGCCGGGTGCCGCGACGCTCGAGGCCGTCGACGTGGACGGGCACGCCGGGGCGATCCTACGCGTCGGGCTGCCTCCAGGCGTCACCACGCGCGCGCGGGTGCGCGGATGAGCGATCCGGGAGATCCCACGGTCTCCTCCGTCCTCGTCGGCTCGGGATCCGGCGCGTATCCGGTCCTCGTGGGGGAGGGGCTTCTCGCGCACCTCCCCGACCTCCTGCGGGAGTATGCGCCGGCGCACCGCTACGCGATCGTGTCCGACGACAACGTGGCGGCGCTCTACGGCGAGGACGCGACCGCGCGTTGCCGCGGGGAGGGGCTGAACGCCGACCTCTTCTCCTTCCCGCACGGGGAGGCCTCCAAGACGCGCGAGCAGTGGTCGATCCTCACGGACCGCATGCTCGCGGCCGGACTCGGACGCGACGCGGTCGTGGTCGCGCTCGGCGGAGGGGTCACCGGGGACCTCGCGGGATTCGTGGCCGCCACCTACCTTCGGGGCATTCCGCTGGTGCAGGTACCCACGAGCATGGTCGCGATGGTCGACGCTTCGGTCGGGGGCAAGACCGGTGTGGATGTCCGCGCAGGCAAGAACCTCGTCGGGGCGTTCCACGCACCGCGCGTGGTGTTGGCGGATCCGCAGGTCACCCGGACGTTGCCTTCGATGGAGCGCGCGCAGGGGCTGGCGGAGGCGGTGAAGCACGGGGCCATCCTGGACGACGCCTACTTCGACCGGCTCGGCGAGGAGGCATCGCCGCTCATGGCCGGCGACGTCGCCGCGACACGCGCGTCGGTGCTCCGCTCCGTCCAGATCAAGGCTCGCGTCGTCAGCGAGGACGAGCGGGAGTCGGGCTTGCGCCAGGTCCTCAACTTCGGGCACACGCTGGGGCACGCGATCGAGGCGGCCGCGTCCTGGTCGATCGGTCACGGGAGCGCCGTGGCTGCGGGTATGGTGCTCGAGGCGCGCCTGGGCGAGGACCTGGGCGTAACGAAAGACGGAACGGCGAAGCGGTTGACCGACACGCTGGCGCGTTTCGGTCTCGGTACCGTCCCGCGGGATGTCGTGGACGAGGCCGCGGTGCTGGGATTCCTGGGAGCGGACAAGAAGGCCCGGCGGGGCCAGCCCCGCTACGTGCTCCTCGAGCGCGTCGGGGTGGTGGAGAACACCCACGGGTGGAGCCGCGACGTGCCGCATGCCGCCGTCGCCGCTCTGCTCGCGGAGGTGCTGGGTGACCGGAAGGCCGATGGGGTGACATCGTGAACGGCGGAGGTGCCATGGCGCTCAGCTGAGCGCTTCAGAGGGTCCAGCGTCGGGGCAGCCCTGGCCACCAGGGCGACCTCGGATCCGGGACGGGCCTATCTCCTCGGTGCGGGAGGCGCGCTCACCTTCGGCGACGTCGACAGCCGGTCCGACGCGCTCGCAGCCGGCCTTGCGAACCTCGGAGTCGAGGCCGGCGACCGCGTGGCGCTCGTCCTGCCGAACTGCCCCGAGTTCGTCGTCTCGCTCTTCGCGGTCGCGAAGCTCGGGAGGCGTGATCGTTCCGCTCGACCCGCGTCAGCCACCGGGGGAGCTGCAGTACACGCTCCGGCACTCCGAGGCCGTATGCGCGGTGACGGTGGAGCGCGCGTGGGACATCGATTTCCTGCAGCTGTTCGAGGAGCTCCTCGTGCGGCTTCCCGAGCTGCAGTACCTGGTGACGGTCGGTGAGGAGGACCTCTGGTACGACGACCGTATCTTCCAGTACGAGGACCTCATGTCCGCAGGCTGGGGGCGCGACTATCCCTCCCCGGACATCGATCCGGTGAAGGACTGCTTCGCGATCGTCTACACGTCCGGGACCACGGGGAAGCCGAAGGGCGTCGAGCTGTCGCACGCCAACCTCCTCTCCGTGGCGGCGGGCACGGCCGCAGCGCTGGGGCTGAGCCCCGACGACCGGATGGTGGGGGTGAGCGCGCTCCATCACGTATTCGGGCTCGGGCCCGGACTGCTGTCCACGCTGGCGGCGGGGGCGGCGCTCGTGCTCGATCTGGAGCCGGACGCCCACGGCACCCTCGACCTGATCGTCCGTCACCGGGCGACCGTGCTCTGCGGGGTGCCGACGAGCTTCATCGCGGACATCGCGGCGCAGCGGGAACGCGCTCGGGATCTGTCCAGCCTTCGTGTCGCCATGCCCTCGGGCGCGCCCGTGGGCGACGACCTCGTGCGGCGGATCCGCGATCAACTCTGTGACACGGTGCTGGTCGCGTACTCCCTGACGGAGACCTCTTCGACCCTGTGCGTCGCCCGTCCGGACGACCCCGAGGAGAAGCGCACGTACACCGTCGGAAAGCCGCTGCCGGGAACCGAGCTGCGCATCCTCGAGCGCGATGGGCAGGAGCTCCCCGTCGAGAGCGTCGGGGAGATCGCGGTGAAGGGCCCCGGCGTGATGCTCGGCTACCACCGCCAGCCCGGCGAGACGGCCGCGGCCTTCGATCGCGACGGCTACCTCCTCACCGGTGACCTGGGGATCGTGGACGAGGAGGGCTACGTCCATTTGGTGGGCCGCCGGAAAGAAGTTATCATTAGAGCTGGTTTCAACGTGTACCCCCGGGAGGTCGAGTCTCGACTCGAGGCGCACCCGGCGGTACGCGAGGCAGCGGTGGTCGGCGTGACCGACCCTCTCCTCGGTGAAGCCACCTGCGCCTGCATCGTCCCCGTGGAGGGGGCGATCGTGACGAGCCAGGAAATCGTGGACTGGTGCCGCGGAACGCTCGCGGACACCAAGATCCCGGACCAGGTTCGCTTCTTCGACGCCCTCCCTCGCACGGGAACGGGTAAGATCCGCCGGATCGAGCTCTCCCGACTCGTACAGTCGATGGGCCGTTCGGCCTGAAGCATGCCGCAAGCGCCCGGATGGGCGTTGCCAGGCTTCCCCGACCCCGTCCGTGGTCCTGAAGGACGCGGAAGAGGTGGGGAGGTCTCGCGGCCAACCACAACTCGGTCAGCGAGATACACAACGCATGAGTAGTCCCTACACGCGCGCTCCCCACCAGGGGGGCGTAGCCATCGGGGTGTCCGACTCACCCCACGCAGCCCTCCTCATCGACTTCGACAACGTCACGATGGGGATGCGCAGCGACCTCTCCAAGGAGCTGAAGACGCTCCTCGGCTCCGACGTCATCAAGGGCAAGGTCAGCGTCCAGCGCGCCTATGCCGACTGGCGGCGCTACCCGCAGTACATCGTGCCTCTCTCCGAGGCCTCGGTGGATCTGATCTTCGCCCCCGCCTACGGGAGCAACAAGAAGAACGCCACCGACATCCGCATGGCCATCGACGCGGTCGAGCTGGTGTTCACGCGCCCGGAGATCGGGACGTTCATCCTGCTCACGGGGGACTCCGACTTCTCGAGCCTCGTGCTCAAGCTGAAGGAATACGGCAAGTACGTGATCGGCGTGGGCATCCAGGAGTCCACCTCGGACATCCTCGTCCAGAACTGCGACGAGTACTACTCGTACACCACGCCTGTCCGGGCTCAAGAAGACCACCGAGTCCGACCAGCGGGATCAGGACCCCTGGATCCTGGTGAGGGACGCGCTCAAGCGCATGAGCGACCGCGACGACGTCATGCGCTCGGATCGCCTCAAGCAGGTCATGCAGGAGATCGATCCCGCCTTCGACGAGAGCGGCCTCGGCTTCAGCAAGTTCTCGAAGTTCCTCACGGAGGCCTCGTCGCGCGGGCTGGTGAAGCTGCACAAGCTCGACAACGGTCAGTACGAGGTGTCCGCGGCGCGGTCGCGGGCGGCGGGACGACGGCGAGGAGCGGGAGACCACCCGGCGCGAGCGCGGCCGTGGCCGTGGAGAGCGCCGTGAGCGGGAGCCCCGCGCCAGGTCGGCACCCGAGCCCTCTACCCCCGAACCCGCACCCCCGCCTCCGCCCGAAGCCGAGTCCGGCGACCCGCTGCGCGCAGCCTACGCCCTGATGACGCGCTCGCTCGAGGAGCTGCGGGAGGCGGGACGCGATCCGGTTCGCGATTCGGACGTGAAGCGGAAGATGCTCGAGCTCGATGGCGGCTTCGACGAGGCGGAGCTCGGGTTCTCGAAGTTCAGCAAGTTCCTCTCGCAGGCCGAGGACCACGACGTCGTCCGCCTCCTCAAGACCGAGGCGGGCAACTACGAGGTGACGCTTCCTGGCGGGGACGCGTCTCGAAGGGAGAGGACGCGGGAGCCGGAGCCACGTCGCGAGCCGGCGGCCCCGGAGGAGCGGGAGCCGTCCGCGAAGGAGCCGTCGTCCGAGGAGGCCGTGGTCGTCGAGACCGAAGCGGCCACAGCGGGGGAGCCGGCGCTCATCGAGATCGATCCGGACGAGGTGAGCGACGTCGGCAGGCGCCTCGGCCCGCGTCGCGGGTCCACACGTCGCCGCTACGAAGACGATGCGCCTTCGCTCTTCGAGGGGCAGGTGGTGTCGTCCCCGCATCACGACGAGCCGGACCAGGAGACCGTCGGAGCGGCTGCGGCTCCCGTGGGCACCAGCGCCGGCAACTCCGGTCCGTTCGACGCGGGCGAGCTGGGGCTCCCCACCGATCCCGACGCGATCGCCCGCTACCTCACGCACCGCTATCGCGGCGTTGGTGAGAAGACGGCCGAGTCGCTGGTGGAGCGCTTCGGGACGGATCTGTTCCGGGTGCTGCGGGACGATCCCGACGCGATCAAAGCGGCGGTGACGCCGAAGCGGGCGGAGCAGGTGCTCGAAGCCTGGCACACGGACTACGAGCGCCGGCTGGGCCGTCGCTCCGGCGGCGGAGACGGCGGAGGCGGAGGGGACAACAGCCGCTCGGAGCGAGGCGGCCGCCGAGGCGGTCGCCGACGGGGTCCCCGGGGTCGGAACGAGTCCTGAAGGCAGGCGCGCCGGAAGACGGGGGTTGCGCTCCCGTGGCGCGCGGACGTCCCGCCGGCGAGCGCCTTCGCCGCGGGGCTCTTCTCCAGGCCCGTGGCCGAGGTAGCGCGTAGGCTGCTGGGCGCGCGCCTGACCTCCCGAGTGGGGGGCGCCGTGACCTCCGGAGTGATCGTCGAGGTCGAGGCGTACGAGGGAGCGGACGACCCCGCCTCGCACGCCGCCACCCGCGTCGGGCGCACCCGACGCAACCGCGCCATGTTCGGTCCGCCGGCGCACGCGTACGTGTACCGCATCTACGGGATGCACTGGTGCGTGAACGTGGTGACCGGGGCCGAAGGGGACCCCCAGGCCGTGCTCCTGCGTGGGCTCGATCCGCTGATGGGCGCCGAGACGATGGCGCTCCGGCGACGGGGGAAGCGTCCGCTCGCGGCGGGACCCGGCAGGCTGTGTGAGGCGCTCGGGATCACGGATGCCCTCTACGGACACGACCTCCTCCGACCCCCTCTGACGCTGGAGCCGGGATGGAAGGTCCCGGACACCGCGGTCGGCGTCGGAGGACGCGTCGGCGTGCGCGCGGCGGCGGATCGGCCGCTGCGGTTCTATGTTCTCGGCTCCCCGGGCGTATCCCGCGTTCCCCCTCCAAGGAAGAACGGATGAGCGATCCCACCTGGATCTCGGTGCTCCCCCCGGTCCTGGCCATCGTCCTGGCGATCTGGAGCCGACAGGTCTACCTGTCCCTCGCCGGAGGGCTCTGGCTCGGCTGGACGATCCTCGCCGGGTGGAATCCGGTCGCGGGGATGGGAGGCGCCATCCAGGGCGTGGTCTCCGTGTTCCAGGACGAGGGCAACACGCGCGCGATCCTCTTCACGATCGTGATCGGCGCGCTCATCGCCACGGTCGAGGCCTCGGGCGGCGTGCGCGGCTTCGTCGCGTACCTGGAGCGGACGAACTGGGTGACGAACGCGAAGCGCTCGCAGCTCCTGGCCTTCTTCACGGGCTGCGTGATCTTCATCGAGTCCAACATCACCGTCCTGGTGTCGGGCGCGGTGGCGCGCCCGCTGTGCGACCGCTACCGGTGCTCGCGCGAGAAGCTCGCCTACATCATCGACTCGACCTCGGCGCCCATCTGCATCCTGATTCCCATGAACGCGTGGGGCGCCTACAACCTGGGCATCCTCGAGGGGCTGGGCGTGCAGGATCCGCTCAAGGTCTTCCTCGAGGCCGTGGTCCTCAACTTCTACGCGATCGTCGCGGTCCTGCTGGTGCTCGCCGTCATCCTGTGGGGACTCGACTTCGGACCGATGCGGAAGGCGGAGGAGCGGACGCGGCGCGGAGAGGTCCTGTGGCCCGGCGCGACGCCGATGATCGACGAGGAGATCCTCTCGCCGAAGCCGAACGACCGCATCGAGCCGCGCGCCTACAACATGTTCCTGCCCATCGCCGCCATGGTGCTGTTCATGCCCGTCGGCCTTGTTCATCACGGGAGACGGCGATCTCCTGGCCGGCTCGGGCTCGACGTCCGTCCTCTGGTCCGTGCTCGTGGGGCTGGGCACCGCGTGGGTCCTGCTGCTCGCCCAGAAGGCGTACACGACCGCACGAGCTGGTGAAGGTCGGCCTGAAAGGGGCGGGTGGGCTCGTGCCGCTCGCGCTCATCCTCCTCCTGGCGATCGCCCTGGGGAGCGTGGCCAAGCAGCTGGGCACGGGCGAGTACGTGGCGCAGGTGACCTCGGGGCTCCTGCCGCCGTACCTCTTCCTCCCGCTGGTCTTCGTGGTGGCGGCCACCATCGCGTTCTCGACCGGGACCAGCTGGGGGACCTTCGCGATCATGCTGCCGATCGCGGTGCCGGCCGCCATGACGCTCGGGCTACCTGCCGCACCGTTCGTGGCGGCTTCGCTGTCCGGTGGCGTGTTCGGCGACCACTGCTCGCCGATCTCGGACACCACGATCATCGCGTCCATGGCGGCAGCCACGGACCACATCGACCACGTGCGCACGCAGTTGCCGTACGCGCTGGTGGGCGGCGGGATCGCGGCCGTCTGCTTCGCGATCCTGGGGGCGGTCCTGTAGGGAGGATCGGTCCCGGAGCGCCGGCCTCGACGGGTGCGCCCGGGGCGGATCCACGAGTGGGGTGGGGGGTACGCCGCCACGACCCTCCTCCCGTCTCGACGACAGCGAGTATTGCGGCGCCCGACCGAGGCGCCCGGACCTTGTGGAACGGAGTTCTGCGTTGGACGTCATCGTATGCGTGAAGCGAGTGCCGGACACCGAGACCCGAATCCGGATCGGCGAGAGCGGCACGAACATCGACCCCGCGGGGGTCAAGTTCATCATGAGCCCCTACGACGAGTTCGCCGTCGAGGCCGCGCTGCGCACCAAGGAGGGCGCGGGCTCGGGTGAGGTGACGCTCGTCACCCTGGGGGACGACGCGTCCCAGGAGACGCTTCGGGCCGGGCTCGCCATGGGCGCCGACAAGGCGGTCCTCCTGCAGGGAGGGGCCTCCACGGACGGGCTGGCCACGGCCAAGGCGCTCGCGGCGGAGCTCGACGGTGCGGACGCCCCGCTCATCCTCTTCGGCGTGAAGGCCGCGGACGACGACCAGCAGCAGGTGGGCCCGATGACGGCGGTGCTGCTCGGCCGACCCTGCGTGACCGGGGTCGGCTCCTTCGAGCTCGGCGACGGCACGGTGACGTGCCACCGCGAGGTGGAGGGCGGCGTGGAGGTCGTGGAGGCCCGGCTGCCCGCGCTGCTCACGATCACGAAGGGCACGTACGAGCCCCGCTACGCCTCCCTGAAGGGCATCATGGCGGCCAAGAAGAAGCCGCTCGAGCAGAAGCCGGCAGGCGCGACGGAAGGCCGGATCACGGTCGAGCGCCTCGAGTACCCGCCGGAGCGGGCCGCGGGGAAGATCGTCGGCGAGGGCGCGGACGCCGCGCCGGAGCTCGTCCGCCTGCTGCGTGCGGAGGCGAACGTCCTCTGAGGACGGCGCGGTTCGCACGACACGACATCGACGACAGACACCCCCTACGGAGATAGACGCAATGGCGGACGTGCTCGCCTTCGCGGAGCAGAGAGACGGTGAGATCCGGGGCGCTGCGCGGGAAGCGGTGAGCGCCGCGGCCCGCATCGCGCCCGGCCTCGGCGGTGAGGTCCACGCGCTCGTGCTCGGCGGCCCGGGCGTCGGTGGCTCGGCCGCGGACCTCGGACGCTTCGGTGCCGCCGTCGTGCGAGGTCGGTGAGCACGCCGACCTCGCCGACTACAACCCGGAGGGCTACGCGGCCGTCGTGGCCGAACGGGTCCGGGCCGGCTCCTACGGCGCGGTGGTCTTTCCGGCCACGACGCTCGGAAAGGACCTCGCGCCGAGGGTCGCGGCCCTCCTGGACGTTCCTCTGGCCAGCGACGTGACGGGCCTCGACGCCGAGCGACGGCGCCGTGCGCGCGATACGCCCCGTCTACGCGGGCAAGGCGTTCGCGCACCTGCGCATGGAGGCGACGCCCGCGATGGTCACGATCCGGCCGAACGTCTTCCAGCCGGAGGAGCGGCAGGCCGCCGGCAAGGTGGAGAGCTTCACCCCCTCGGTCGATGCGGCGTCGTGGAAGGTGCGCGTCGTCGAGCGGAAGGCGGCGGGGGACGGCGCGCTCGACGTGGCCGAGGCGACGATCATCGTGTCGGGCGGGCGGGGGATGAAGGACCCCTCGAACTGGAACCTGCTCGAGGCGCTGCGCGACGCCATCGGGGACGGGGCCGCGCTCGGTGCGTCACGGGCCGTCGTGGATGCCGGCTGGCGCCCCCACGGCGAGCAGGTCGGCCAGACGGGGAAGACGGTGGCGCCCAAGCTGTACGTGGCCATCGGGATCTCGGGCGCCATCCAGCACCTCGCCGGCATGCGCACCTCGGGAACGATCGTGGCCGTGAACAAGGACCCGGACGCGCCGATCTTCAACGTGGCCGACTACGGCATCGTGGGCGACCTGTTCGAGGTGGTGCCGCGCCTCACGGACGAGATCAAGGCGCTCAAGAGCCAGGGCTAGCAGCCCGGGTAGGAAAGCCTCCCAGGAGGGGTACGGGATCCACCTCCCGTCCCCACCGCCAGATCTCGAAGTGCAGGTGGGGCGCGGTGGCGTCTCCGCTGCTCCCGCTCAGGCCGAGGACCTGACCGCCGGCGACGGCTTCGCCGGCGGTCACGCGGATCTCCGACAGGTGCGCGTACACCGTGAGCACCTCGCCACCGTGGTCGACCCAGACGACGTTCCCGAACCCCCGCTGCACCCCCGCGAAGCGGACCCTCCCGGGGGCCATGGACCGCACGGGGGTTCCGGTCGGCACGGCGAGGTCGACGCCCCGGTGGATGCCGGGAACGATCCCCCGCAAGCGGATGCCGAAGGGCGACGTGATGGGCGCATCCACCGGCCAGCGCGGGATCGCGCAGCCGCCGGCCAGGCTGGCCAACGCCAGCAGGATCAGGCGACCGCCCGCGTGCCCCCTCACGGTGCCCCGGGTGTTCCCCGGGTGTGCCCGTCGAGGAGGATCACCTGCACCGGCTCGCCCGCCTCGACCGCGGCGACGCCTTCCGGGAGCACCGCCAGCCCCCCCGCAGACGCCAGGCCCCCGACCAACCCGGATCCCTGAGGGCCCGTCATCGAAGCCCTGGGCGGGGTGGTGCGGAAGTCCACGGTCACGCGCAGGAAGACGGCCAGGTCCTCGGCGCCCGCGAGGCGCTCGTCGGCGATGCACGCCAGCCGGGTGCGGAAGACGTCCCGATGCCCGGCGAGCCGCAGGAGGTAGGGGCGTACGAAGAGCTCGAAGGTGACGAAGGCCGAGGAGGGGTTGCCGGGGAGGCCGAAGACCGCCTGGCCCGCTCCTCGGGGAAGGTGCCCGAAGCCGAACGGGCTTCCCGGGCGCATCCGCACCCGCCAGAACTCCTGGCGGAAGCCCTCCGCGTCGAGCACGCGCTTGACGAGGTCGGCTTCCCCCATGGATGCGCCACCCACCGTGACCAGGGCGTCGGCACCCTCGGCCCGCCGGACGGCTTCGCGGATCGCGTCGGGATCGTCGGGCGCGATCCCGAGGGGCACCGGGACGCCCCCGGCCGCGACCACGGCGGCGGCCGTCATGGGGCCGTTCGACTCCGGCACCCCCGCCCCTGCGCGGACCTCCTCGTACCGATCCGGGGTGCGCAGCTCGTCGCCGGTGGTCAGGATCGCCACGCGTGGCCTCCTGCGCACCGGCACCGTGTCGAGACCGAGCGCCGCGAGGACACCGACCGTGCCCGCGTGGACGGTGGAGCCCTCGCCCAGCACCCGCTGCCCCGCGCGCATGTCCTCCCCGCCGGGGCGCACGTTCCGGTGCGCGTCCCGGTCGTCGCGCACGCGCACGGTGCCCTCGTCGGCCTCGGCGTCCGTGTCCTCCACCCGCACCACGGAGTCCGCGCCGGGCGGCAGTGGCGCGCCGGTCATGATGCGGACCGCCTGGCCCGGACGCACCGGCGTACTCGGCGACTCCCCCGCGCGGATCAGGCCCACCACCGCGAGCGACACCTCGCGCTCACGTCCGGCCCCGCGCACGTCCTCGGCTCGCACGGCGTAGCCGTCCATCGCGCTGTTGTCCCACGGCGGCAGCGTCGCGGTGGCGTGCACGTCCTCGGCCAGGGCGCGTCCGAGCGCGTCGAGGAGGGGGACCCGCTCGATCTCCAGCGGATCGGCGCGCACGAGGATCCGTCGCGTGGCGTCGGCCACGCCGAGCCAATCCGCGGCGTCGGACCTCGAACTCCGGTGGGTTGCCGGCGCTCACGGCCGCGAGCCGGTCAGAAGCGGATGACCGCGGAGACCGTGAGGTGGAGGGCGCTCACCCACTCGCTCGCCTGCACGGACGCGATCCCCCGGTCGGGGTCGCTGAACCCCGGAGGCGTCTTGATCTTCCACAGCGAGAAGATCCCGTCGCCCCGGAGCGCGAGCCGATCGGTCAGGTAGAGGTGGGTGCCCCCGCCGAACGTTCCCAGGAAGCTGGATCCGAAGTCGAACCGGTCCGTGGTCTCGAGCTCCTCGTCGAGAGGCTGGGCTCCCGCCGCGTCGAAGACGAGCCCGCCCCCGGCCACGATGAAGGGAGCGAGCGCGTGCCAGGAGCGGTCGCCCGTGAAGGTGAAGCGCAGCCGGGCGTCGACGGTGCCGAGGCGGGCGTCGGCCTCACCGATCTTGCGGTCGCCTTCGAGCCGGGCGGGGTTCACCACGTCCCGCTTGCCGGAGATCACGGCGGCCACGCCTTCGAAGCCGAGCGGACCGGAGAGCCGGATGCCCCAGCGCGCACCCATGCGCACTCCCCCCCCGGGTCCGAATCCGAACCTGCCACTGGCCGCGTTGGTAACGCCGAAGAGCAGGCCGACCTCCTGCTTCGTCTCGAGGTAGCGGAAGGGGGAGGGGACGGTCTGGGCCGCTCCCGGGAGCGGGACAAGCAACAGGGTCGCGGCGGCCGTCAGGCAGCCCCGTGCGATACGTGCACGCATGGAGGGATGGTACTCCTCTCCCGGAAGGGAATTGCGATTGACGCTCTTCAGCGCCCCGGGCAGATTGAGGCGGGCCGCGCGGGCCGCCTCGAGGCCCGCCGGGCGGGCATCTTCGCTCCTTGGTACTCTATCGGACCAGGTTCGTTTCAGCACCCATGCAATCCCCGATCCGTAGGTGGAGGGCGAGCCTGGTCTCGACCCTGCTCGTCACCGTGCTCGCTCCCCCGTTGGCGGCGCAGACGGGAGCGCGCGTGAGCACCCAGGAGAATCTCCGCAAGGAAGCGAATGGGGCGATCCTGGCCCGCATGGAGGCGGGCGCACCCGTCACGATCGTGTCCCGACAGGGGGCGTGGACCGAGGTCGAGGTCGAGGGGTGGGTGTGGGCGCGCTCCCTCGAGAAGACCGATCGCGAGGGCTTCGATCTCGTGGTCTCGGCCGAGGACGGCGAGAACCTGCGGGACGCCCCCCAGGGCGACATGCAGGGGTACCTCCTCGAAGGCACGCTCCTCGAGGAGGTCGAGAGCCGGCCGGGTTGGATCCACGTCAAGCGACGGGCCTGGATGTGGGGACCCTCGGTGGCGGCGCCGCCGACACGGCGCACCCCTCCCGTGGCGCAACCCGCTTCCGCCCCGGCCGCGGCGCCCAGGTCCTCCTCGGGGTTCGCCACAGCGGGCGCCAACGGCGCCGCGATCCTCACCGCGCCCGGAGGGGATACCGTGGGCACGACGATCCCCCGAGCCGAGCTGGAGGTGGTGGCGCGCCAGGGCAGCTGGGCCAGGGTACGCCTGGAGGGATGGACGTGGCTGCCACCCGGCGACAGCCGTGGTGGCCGGGGCCGACCCGGGAACGATCACGCCTGCGGACCTGAGGACCGACCCGCAGGGAAGTGCCGGCCGGCTCGTGGCGTGGCAGCTGCAGTTCATCTCCCTGGAGCACGCGGAGAAGGTGCGGACGGACTTCTTCGAGGGCGAGCCGTTCATGCTGACCCGATACGGGGGCGCGGACGGGCCGTTCGTGTACGTGGCGGTGCCGACCGAGCGCGTCCCGGAGGTGCAGGGTCTGGTGCCCCTCGAGCTCATCTCCGTGACCGGGCGCGTTCGAACGGGTGCCTCCTCCCTGACCGGCACGCCCATCGTGGACCTGGTGTCGTTGGAGCGGAAACGGTAGTGCGCTCGGCTCGGGCGACGCTCCCCGCGCAGGCCTCCCGCCGCCGTATCGTCCTGCTCCTCCTCACCTTCCCGCTTCCCGCCCTCCTCACCGCCTGCGGCGATTCGCCGGCGGGGCCGGAGCCCGAGCTCGAGGTCACGATCACCGGTGGCGACCGCCAGTTCGGCATCGCGGGGCAGCCGCTCGACCAGCCCCTGGAGGTGCGGGTCCGGAACGCCGGCACCGCCGGGCCCCAGGGAGGCGTGCTCATCGAGTGGACGGTGCGCGCGGGCGCCGCCTCCATCGAGGAGAACGCCCTCGGTACCACGGACGCCGACGGTCGGGCACGGGTGAACGTCACGCTGGGCAGCGGCACCGACACCGTGCGCGTGTACGCCGCGATCCATGACCACCCGGAGTCCGTCGCCGTCTTCGAGGCCTACGTCGTCGACCATCCGCAGGTCGCCTCCCTCTCGCTGGAGGTGGCGCGTGGCGGCGAGACGCTCACGCTCACCGGGCACGGTTTCAGCGGAGACCCGGCGAGCAACGTCGTCCTCTTCTCGGGCATCAGGGGCCGCGTGCTCGCGGCCGATCCCAACCAGATCCAGGTCCAGGTCCCGGACTGCCTCCCCCCGAGGATCGTGGGCGTTTGGACGCAGCTCGGCGGGCTCCGCAGCGAGCCGCTCCCGCTGCTGATGGCGGACTCGGGCCGTGTGACGCGGCTCGACCGCGGCGGGTACGTCGACGTGGACGAGAGCCAACGCATCGAATGCCTCCGCCTCGCCGGTGACGGAGCCAGCTACCTCGTCATGGCGGTGGCGTCCGGAACGACGGGGGCGGCCCGGTACGACTACGTGCTGAGCGGACTCGGAGAGGGCCCCGTCGTCTCCACGAGCGGACGGCCCACCCCCTCTCCCCGAACGCCCCCCGCACCTTCCGCCGGTGCTCCATTCTCCGCACGGTGGGAGGTTGCGCTACGGGGCGAGGAGGATCGATGGGTGCGTGCGGGCACGCCGCACGCCCGTACCGTGACCCGCGCGCCTGGGGCTCCTTCGGCCGTTCCGGCCGTGGGTGACCGACGGACCTTCTCCGTGCTGAACGCCGACGGGCGTTTCGACCAGGTCACCGCCGTCGCGCGCGTGGTGAGCGCCCACACGATCATCTACGTGGACCGGATGGCACCGGCGGGCGGCTTCGACGATGCCGATCTCGAAGCCTTCGCCGCGGGCTTCGACGACGTGATCCATCCCACCGACACCGAGGCGTACGGCCAACCGTCGGACCTCGACGGCAACGGGCGGGTGGTGATCCTCTTCACCCCGACGGTCAACGGTCTCACACCGCGAGGCGCCGAGGGGTTCGTCGGCGGGTTCTTCTACGGTCTCGACCTCCTGGATCGGAGCGGCAGCAACCGGGGCGAGGTGTTCTACTCGGTCGTGCCCGACCCCGAGGGGGTCTACTCGGACGCGAGGGGAAAGGCCAAGATCCTCCAGGTCGTGCCGGCCGTCCTGGCCCACGAGTTCCAGCACATGATCCACTTCAACGAGCGGGTGCTGAAGCTCGGGGCCGATCGCACGGAGGCGCTGTGGCTCTCGGAGGGGCTCGCGCAGATGGCCGAGGAGCTCGTGGCCCGCGCGTACGACGCGCGCGGTAACTTCCTCAGCGCGAGGCACTTCCGTGAAGGGAACGACGATCGGGCGAAGCGCTACCTCGCACACACCGACTCGGCGAGCGTCATCGTGGCGACGGGGCAGGGAAGCCTCGCGGAGCGTGGAGGCGGGTGGCTGTTCACCCTCTATCTGTGGGACGTCGGCGGGCAGGACGGCGTCCTGGCGCGCCTGACGCGCACGACGCTCACCGGAACGGCAAACGTCTCCGCCGTGACGGGCCAGACGTGGAAGCAGGTCTTCGCGGCGTGGGGCGCGGCGCTGTATCTGGACGGCCTGTCGGGCCCGGGGATCCCCTTCGCCTATCCCACGGTCGACCTCAAGGAGCGCTTGAGTGGAGCCGACGGCCCGTTTCCGCTGGCTCCTGAGTTCCTCGCGGAAGGGGACTTCACGCGCACCGGATCGCTATGGTCGTCCTCGATCAAGCACTACATTGTGATACCGCCGTCGGCCGGCAGCACCGTGCTGCGCCTCGGGGGCGCGGCAGGGGGAAACGCGCCGACGGAAGCGGGCCTGCGCCTGCGCGTGGTGCGCATCTTCTGAGGCCCCCGGAGGCCTGAATCTTCTCCCGGGGGTGTTCGTAGGGAGGAGTGTTCCGCCCAGGCAATCATCTGTTTCCGACGGATTCCATGCGCTGCTCCACCTGTGGGGAGACCCTCGAGCCGGGCGCCATGCAGTGCCCCACGTGCGGCACGGGTACGCCCGTCGGCATGGTGCTGACGCGCCCGACGGGGGTGCGGCGCTGTCCGCGTTGCGGGTACCAGGGAGAGGGGATTCCCTATTTTCGTCGGGCCGGGCATGTCGGGCTCCTGGTCGGGGTCAGCCTCTTCACCTACGGCTTCGGCGGGCTCGTCTATTGGCTCGCGCGTCGGAAGCACCTCATCTGCCCCAGGTGCGGCTTGGGTTGGGAGCACGCCTCGCGCGCGCTCGCGCTCGCGGGACCGGAGCCGGAGCGCTTCGCCGTCGAAGCCCAGGCACCGGGCGAGGGCTCGCTGCCGGGGAGCGGGATCAAGCGACGGGTCCTCGGGACGATCATGGTGCTCCTGGCCAGCCTGATGGTGGTCATGGGGTTCGTGGAGTTCACGCCCGAGGCGATCGCCTTCGGCGGCATCTTCGGCGCCGGCGGCTCCCTCATGTTCTACTGGGGATGGCGGGGCCTCCAGGAGCGCCGAAAGGCGATCATGCAGGGGCTGCAGCGCAGGATCCTGCGTCTCGCCACGCTCAAGGACGGCACGTTGACGGTCACGGAGGTCGCCGCGGAGATGAACCTCTCCCTCCCCGCCGCCGAGAAGATCCTCACCTCGATGGACGACGGCTTCCGCGTCCGATCCGAGATCTCCAAGGAAGGCGTGCTCTACTACGAGTTTCCCGAGGTGCTTCATCGTAAGGAGCTCGGACCGGGCGCCTGACGCGCTCCGGGTCGCCCCAGCCGAGCCAACGAGACGCCTCCCAGGATCACCGCCGCGCCGAGCAGCTGCGGCCTGGTGGGCACCTCCCCGAGGGCGATCCACGCGACGATCAGGGCGGCGACGGGCACCAGATTCTGGTAGACGGCAGTGCGCACGTGCCCGAGGCGCTGGATGCCGCGGTTCCACAGGACGTAGCCGACGCCGATGGCGAGCGCACCCGCGTACGCCACGCCCCCCCACACTTCGATTCCCACGGCGCGCCACGAGGTCCGGGCGAGTTCGGGGATGCCGGCGAGGACCAGGACGGGTGTGCCGCACCAGAGGGTCCAGGCCGTGATCCGCAGGGATCCGTAGACACGGACCAGTCGCGCCGTGGACACCGTGTAGGTGGCCCACAGGAGCGCACCCAGGAGGATGAGCCCATCTCCCACCAGCGTTCGCGGCTCCACGCCGATCGCGCCGCCACCCCCGAACACGACCAGGAACACCCCCGCGACGGTCACCAGCGCCCCCACCGCGGGGGTCCGGCCGGGCCTCGTCCGGTCCAGGACTGCCGCCAGCGGGACCGCCCACACGGGCGAGGTGGCCAGAAGAAGGCTGGCGTTGCCGGCCAACGTCCTGTCGATACCCTGGATGAAGCACATCTGGTAGGCGACGTGGCCTACGAGGGTCACGCCGAGGAGGGGAAGGCGATCGCCGGGCGCCAGCCGCAAGTGGGGAAGCCGGCGGACCAGGGCCCAGAGCACGCCGGCGGCCAGGACGTAGCGAAGCGCGTTGAACGCCAGGGGATCCAGGCTTTCCAGGGCGCCTTTGACGACGGCGAAGTTGGCTCCCCAGATGGCGACGGAAGCCAGGAGTCCCAGATCGGTCATCGTGTCCGGCTCCGGGTGGACCGTGACGTCGTCGTCGCGGGTCCTCACGGCCCCCCTGGACACGAGCGTTGTGCGGGAGCGGGAAGCATGACTACCTTGGAAATATCCTCCCGAATGGTATTCACCCCCATCCCCATCCGATGCCGAACTCCACGGTCCTGAAACTGGACGACTATAGGGAGCGGCGCGACCTGAGGCTCAGGCTCGCGACGTCTTTGCATCGTGCCGATCCCGGCCGTGCGGAGCTCGTGGAGCACCTCGCGCGACTGGCCTATCTGGTCAATGCCGATCGGGTTGCCACCGTCTGGGTCGACGAATACGGACCTGGCCTGGTCCACCCGCACGCGGTTCTGGATCTCCTGAACGATCGTCCGCGCCGCACCTTCTCCATCGAGCCGCTTCGGCGGGCGTGGGAGAACGGGGTCCCCGGGGTGCAGGAATCCGAGGGCTGGAGCAAGTCCGACGGAAGCCCGTGGACGCTCGCCGTGGCCCTCGGCAGTGACGGGAGCCGGAGCTGGTTCCTCGTCGCCGACGCGGTCACGCCTCGCCCCGCTCTGGGCTCGAAGCTGCGTGACCTGGTCATGTTCGTTGCGGGTGAGTGCTCCGCGGTCGTTCTCCATCGGGATCTCGATGCCGCGCTCGCGCGGACGGGGAACGACAACCGACAGGGCCGTCCGCGGTTCGCCGGGTGGCCGATCCTCCAGGACGTCGAGGGTCGCGAGGGCGACGAGCGCGTGGGCCAGCGGATCGCGATCCGCTTCATCGTCGCGCGGTTGCCCCGCCTCCTCGTCGAGGACGACATGGCGATGCCGCTGGAGCGGCTTCGCCAGCAGGCGCAGCGAGCCCGCGAGGAGGTGGAGGCCAAGCTCGCCGGAGTCGAGGCGGACGACGAGACCCGCCTCTGGTCCGACGTGCTGGATGCCTTCCATGACGGGGACCTCGAGGCGCTCGGAGCCGCGCTCCTGGAGCTCGGCGGGACGGTCGAGGGGCATCTGCATCTGCACGGGGCGACCGAGCTCTATGCGCTCGCGTACGAGATGTTCGCCGCGTGCGGGATGGTCACGGCTGCCGTCGAGGCCGCGCGGTTCGCGGGACGTGCCCAGCGTCGTCTGGCTCGGTGGGACGAAGCCCACCGGTGGTACGGCGTCGCTCGGGACATCGCGGAAACCGCATCGCTCGAGCACAAGGTGGCGGTGGTTCTCGACGGTGTCGCGAACATCCATCGTGACCGGGGCAACCACCCGGCCGCGCGGGAGACGCTGCATCTGGCCGAGACCTACGCGACGCGTTCGGGCGACCGGCGCGCGATCGCCAGCGTGCATCATGGCTTGCTGGCCCTGGAGCACGTGGCCGGCAACCTCGAGGAGGCCCTCGCCCACGGTTGGAAGGCGGCCGTCACCTATAGCGACAGCCGCGATCAGGTGGAGGTGCTCGCCAGCTTGGCCGGTGCCCTGATCGACGCCAAGGAGCTACAGGCCGCCGAGGACGCCTGGTCGATCGTGGAGCATCTGGCCGATACCGAGTACTACCGGATCTTCTCGGCCGAGGCCCTGGCCTACGTCGCAGCTCTGCGGGGACACCGCGCCGACTGGGCGAGGCGGGCCGCCGCAAGCGACGCACGCAACTGGGAGTCCGGTTCCGAGGTTGCGAAGGCCGAGGTCCTGCTCATGCGTGCCCAGAGTCATGTGGCGCTCGGGTCAGTCGCCGAGGCTCGGCGCTGGGCGGAGTCCTGTGTTTCCTTCGCAGAGGCGAACGGCATCAGCCGCACCGTCTTCGAAGCGGAGCAGGTGCTGCGTGAGCTCGATCGGCCCCATAAGGCGACGGAGGCGCCGGCTGCTCCGGCGCCTCCTCGGATCCGCGAAGTCAGGGCTGGACTCCACGAGATGCGACTCGAACTCGCGGGGTCCTCGGCCTAGTCGCTATCAGTTCCCGGTGCCGGGCTGCACGTTGCCCGTGCCGGGCTGCACGTTGCCGGTACCGGGCTGCACGTTGCCCGTGCCGGGCTGCACGTTGCCGGTGCCAGGCTGCACGTTGCCCGTGCCGGGCTGCACCCAGCAACCTGCGGGATCCTCACAATCGGGGGCGGTGATGGACGAAGCGCCACACGCGGCGGCGCCGACGGTGAGCAGCAGGACCGTGAGGGAGCGGCGGATGGTCTTCATGACTGAGTTCCCCGATGGGTGAGGTGCCGAAGTCGACGCGGTGGGAGGACTGCGACTGTCGTATGTGAAAAATCTGCGACGCCCCGTTGGGGCGTCGCATCATTTTACGACCAGGGTATATCTTTTTCGAAGATCATGCCGTTTATCGCGCTTCTGACACGTGATGTGGACGTAGAACGGGCCGTTCGCCGCCCGCTCCACGAGCGTCATGTCGTCGCGCGGGCTGGGGGGTGGGACCGGCTCCTGCACCTGATTCGTGAGCGTCCGGTCACCTGTGTCCTGTTGGATGAGACCGCCCTCCGGAACTCTGCGGGTGCCGCGGGTGCCATCGCCGAGCTGCGGGCGAGCTTCCCGAGCCTCTCCCAGATCCTGATCGCCCGCCCCGAGATGGACCCCTTCGCGCTCCTGGGGCTGGGAAGAGCGGGCGTGGATGGACTGATCCTCGTGCGCCTGGACGACCTGGAGCACGACGTCGAAGCGGTCGTCGCGAAGGCGCTGACGATGGGAACGGAAGCCCTGGTTGTCCGAGCGATGAGCCCCTATCTTCCGGCGCGCTCTCTCCAGGCCCTCCGGTTGTCGTTGGAGGGTGTCCAGCATCGGTGGAACGCGGGAGGTCTGGCGCGGACCGCGGGACTCAGCCAGCCACATCTGAGCGTCTGCCTGAAGGCGGCGGGGCTCCCATCCGTCGGACACCTGATGGTCTGGGCCCGCCTCCTGCACGCCGCGCGGTGGCTCACGGACCCCGGGCGGAGCGCGGAGAGCGTTTCCCGACAACTCGACTATTCCAGCGGAGCGGCGTTCCGAAGGGCCCTGCGCAGCTACGTGGGCGCCACCCCCACCCAGACCATCGAGGCAGGCGGGCTCCCCTTCCTCCTCGATCGCTTTCTCGCACGGTGCGGGATGCGACCCGCGAGAGGGCAAGGCCTCTCGGTGGCCTGAGCACCGACACACCGCCTCCTGAGATGAAACGGCCGATGCGAGAGTTCAGCGACAGAGAAGGTGCGACCTGGACCGCTGCGGTCCGGTCGGCGAGCGGGCCCGACTACAAGGGACGCCACTACTTCGTGCTCCGCCCCGCGAGTGGCGAAGGCCAGGAGGTGGCGTTGAGCGACGTGCGCTGGAACAGCGAACGGACCGCGCAGCGTACCCTCGACACGATGTCCGTGTCCGAGCTGAGGCGCCGCTTGCGGTCCGCACGGGGCCGCTCCGGCACGCCCGTATCGAGCTGAAGCGGTCGAGGGCTTGAGCCGAGACGCGGTGGCGCGCGTCCGGAACCGGGAATATGCCGACCGGGACCGGACCATCTTCCTGAACGCCGCTTCCTGGGGGCTGGTTCCGCGCAGCGCCGCCGACGAAGCGGCCGAGCTGACGCTGCGCCGCAACCGGGCGGGCGGCTTCAGGGACGAGGACTTCGGGCCGATCCAGCGCCGCTGCCGGGACGCGGCGGCCCGCCTCATCGGCGTGACGCCCGCCGAGATCGCGCTCTCCCCGAACACCTCGTTCGGCGTCAACCTCGCCGCCGCCCTCGTGGGATCGGGACCGCCGGGCACCATCCTGACCAGCCAGGGCGAGTTCCCGGCCAACGTCCTCCCCTGGAAGCCGCTGGAGGCCCGTGGCTTCCGCGTGGAGCTCGTGGAGACCGACGGCCGGGGGTGGCCCGACGAGGAGGCCCTCCTTGCCCGCCTGGGGCGCGAGGACGTGCGAGCCCTGGCTCTCTCCGCGGTCCAGTACGTCAGCGGCTACAGGGCCGACCTGGAGGCTCTGGGGGCGTCTTGCGGGGCGAACGGGGTGCTGTTCTGCGTCGACGCGATCCAGGCCCTCGGTGCCGTTCCCCTCGACGCGGCCCGCTGTGGCGTGGATGTCCTCTCGTGCGGGGGCCAGAAATGGCTGTGCTCCCCGTGGGGCTCGGGCTTCACCTACGTCCGCCACGATCTCCAGAATCGATTCGATCCGCCGATGGTGGGGTGGCTGTCGATGAAAGGCGGTACCCGTTTCGAGGAGGGGCTCTCGTACGGGATGACGTGGTTGGAGGACGCCCGCAAGTTCGAGTTGGCCACGCTCGCGCTCCAGGACTACCTGGGCATGGCCCGCTCGATCGAGCTCTTCCTGGAGATGGGACCGGCGTCGGTCGAGGAGCACATCCGGGATGTCCAGGCGCCGCTCCTCGCGTGGGTCGCCGCGCGCCCCGATGCACGGGCGCGCACGCCCCTCGACCCGGCCAGGCGGGCCGGGATCTTCACGGTGGAGGTCGGTGACGTGGAGGCCGCGGCGACGGCGCTACGGGACGCGGACGTGATCGCGTCGGTGCGGGAGGGAGGCGCTTCGGCTCGCCCCGCACTTCTACAACACCGTGGAGGAGATGGCCGAGGTCGTGCGGATCCTCGACGGGGTGTGAGCTACGGCCCTCCGGAGGCGCCGGAGCGCTCCGGCGCCTCCGGGATCTCGAGCCAGGCGCCCGCCCGAAGCCGACGAGGCTCTACGGACGGGTTCGCGCGCAGGAGATCCTCCAGGGCGATGCCGTAGCGCCGCGCGATCCCGTCCATGGACTCGCCGCGCGTCACGTGATGGCGGACGGGTCCCTCGCTCTCGGCGGCGGGTGCCGAAGCGGAGAGCTCCGCCAGGGAGAGTCCCTGCATCGCGTCCGCGCCGCGGGTGAAGGACGCCAACCGCACCCCGATCCCGTTCTCCACCCGCTTCGCGGCGGAGGTGGACGGCGTGCCGTTCACGAGGATGGAGAAGGCCAGGCGCTCCCCGTCGGACGATTGCACCACGCCGCTGAGCGCCGACACGCCATCGATCGTGCCCGTCTTGGCGCGGAGGTTTCCCGCCGCCGCCGTCCGGTACATGCGCGCCAGCTCGCGCCGGTTGCCGGCCTCGGGGAGCGTCCGCCAGAACTCGCCCCAGTCCTCCGAGTCGGCCATGCGCGAGAGGATGCTCACGAAGGTGCCGGGCCGGACGCGGTTCCCCGCCGACAGCCCGCAGCCGTCGAGCTGCACGACGCCGTCGAGGTCCACACCGAGGCTGCCGAGACTGCGCGCCACCTGGCGACTGGACGCCTCGGGCGTTCCCTCCCCGGTGCTCATGCGGCCCAGCGTGCGGAAGATCAGCTCCGCGAAGAGGTTGTTGCTCTTCTTGTTGACGACCGCCAGGTAGTCGCGCAGGGGTGGGGACACGTGGGTGGCCAGGACGCGCGTACGCGCCTGCGCCGCGACGGCGGGTGCCGTGACCGAGCGCCCACCCACCACCGAGGACTCGGGTCGCTCCTGGACGCGGTTCGCGCCACGCACGGTGATGCCGCGATCCGCGAGGACGGCGCGGAAGACCGAGATCGTGAACGCCGCCGGATCGGACACCGTCATCTGCCGCCAGACGTCCCGCCCTCCGCGGGTGATCCCGCCCTGGACGACGATCGGCGCCATCGGGTCGTCCCTGCCGATGAAGAGGCGCGCGCGTCCCTCGGTGGTGCGGGCCCGGTCGTCCAGCGTCAGCCCGGCGTGGTCGGGAAGGGTGTGCACGATCGGGCGGGCGCCCGCCCAGGGGCCGGCCTCGACGCGGAGGCTGACCACATTCTCGTTGAAGGAGAGGGCGGAGATGGCGGGTGCGAAGTGGTCGTCGAGGTCGCGTGGATCCCATCCGGCCGGACGGAGCGGTCCGGGGAGGAAGGAGGCGTCCCCGACCAGGTCCCCATCGACCTCGTGGATACCGCGGGCGAGCAGCTGGTCGGCGAGCTCCTCGAGGACGGCGGTACGGCTCGAGTAGAAGCGGTCCGAGATGCCCGGATCGCCCGTGCCGAAGAGGACCAGGTCCCCCTGCAGGACGCCGCTCCGCACCCTGCCGTCCGAGAGGACGAAGGTCCGGAAGCGGAAGTCCGGTCCCAACTCGCGGAGCGCCGCCGCCGTCGTGAGCAGCTTCATGTTCGAAGCGGGCGCGCGCGACGAGTCCGCGTTCACCGCGAAGATGGTGTCGCCCCGATCGAGCGATACGACCAGGACGCTCCAACTGGCGTTCCGCCAGCGATAGGTGTGCAGGAGGGAGGTGAGTGCCACCTCGAGGCGCGCGATCTCGGATCCCCCGCGCAGCGCGGGGGTGGCGGCGACGAGGGTGACGAGGATCGCCGTGAGGATCGCCGTCCGGGTTGCGCGCCGCCTCACCGACCGACCCTCGGCTCGGGGGAGAGACCGGCGAGAGGGTCCTGGCCGGGCGCCGCGACGAGCACGCCGGGGTTGAGGATCGCCCGGGGGTCCAGGGCCTCTTTCACGGCCCTGAACGCCCGGGCGAACGAAGGTCCGAAGATCCGTTCCTGGAAGGGCGCCCGGATCCGGCCGTCACCGTGCTCACCGGAGAGGGTGCCATGGAGCTCGGCCACGAGCTCCACCGTCCCCTCCAGGATGCGTCGGGCACGCGCGCGCCAATCCCGCCGCCGAACGTCGATCAGCGGGTTGACATGCACGTTGCCGTCGCCGGCGTGACCGAACATCACCGCGTCCGTCTCCTCAAGGGTGAGCAGTGTCTCCATACCTCCAAGATACGCTCCGAGGTGGTCGGAATGCACGACTGAATCTTCGACGAACTGCATCGACACCCTTCCGCCCTCCGCGGCGGCCGCCACGACCGGGCTCGCGGCGTGCCGGATCCGCCAGAGCCGGGCGCGCTCGTCGGTGCCCCGCGCCTCCAGGATCGGCGTGCCGAGCTGACGCGCGAAGGTCCGCACGCACGCGACGCGCCCCGCCACTTCCTCGGCCGTCCCGTCGACTTCCACCAGGAGGAGGGCCGGCGCCTCCGCGATGTGCGGCGAGAGGTCCGTCCGGTCACGCAGTCCTGCCAGGTCGAGGAAGCGGCGCGCGAAGAACTCGCAGGCCGACGCGCCCGCGTCGTTCGCCGCGCGGACGGCCGGCGAAAGCGCGTCGAGGTCGGGAAGGGTCAGGAGGAGGAGCGCCTGCTCGGCGGGGAGCGGGAGGAGGCCCAGGCGCACCGAGGTCACGAAGCCGAGCGTCCCCTCGCTGCCGACGAGGAGGTCCACCGCGTTCCCCGCGGGGAGGAAGTGGTCCAGGGCGTACCCCGAAGCGTTCTTACGCACCCGTGGCCAGGCGCCGGCATCGGGTCCGAGCGCTTCGATGGCGGCACGGCGCGCGGCCTCGATGGCCGACGGCGAGGCCGAGGTACCGTCCCCGCGTGCGAGCGTGGGTCGGGAGCCGTCCGAGAGGACCACGTCGAGCGCCTCGACCCAGGCGCGGATGGACCCGTGACGGAACGAGCGCGCACCGGCGGCGTTGTTGGCGACCATCCCGCCGAGCGTGCATCGGTCCGCGGACGAGGGGAGCGCGGGGAGGTGGAGGTCGTGCACGCGCGCCGCCGCGTCCACCTCCGCCGCGACCGCGCCCGGCCCGACCACGACCGTGCGGCGCTCGACGTCCACGGGTCCGATGGCGCGCCAGGCGGACAGGTCCACGCACACGCCGGGCCCCACGTTGCCCCCGGGCATCCCCGTGCCGGCGCCGCGGGGGAACAGGGGGATGCCGCGCTCGGCGGCCCATCGCACGAGGAGGACGAGGTCGTCCCCGTCGTCGGGTCGGGCCACCGCCGCGGGCCGGATGCGGATGGGTCCGGAGGCGCCCGACATGGACCGTCGGGCGGAGGCGTCGGAACGGAAGGCGCCCCGGAACCCTGCGGGGGGCTCCGGGGCGCCTTGCCCTCGACCGGCGGCACGGCGCTCAGGCAGTGACGACCTCCCCGGGAGCGCAGGAGGGGCAGTAGCCGGAAAGCTCCAGGCGATACCCCGTGACCAGGAACCCGTCCGTACGACGGCGCAGCGCCTGCAGCTGGTCCTCGGGAATGCTGCCGGGAATGTCGATGACCTTCCCGCAGGCCAGGCAGCGCGCGTGGTTGTGCGGGTCGGTGCGCCCGTCGTAGCGTGCCGATCCGTCACTGTAGGTGAGCTTGACGGCCAACCCGCATCCGACGAGGGTTTCGAGGCTCTTGTAGACGGTCGCCAGCGAGATGCCCGGTAGGTTCCGACGAACCGCCAGGAAGACCTCGTCGGCGGACGGGTGCACGTCCGTCGCGGACAGGAAGCGGAAGACGGCGGCCCGCTGTTCCGTGAAGCGCTGGCCGCTCGCCTCCAGGGCCTGGCGCAGTGCGTGCTCGGTGGCTTCGGCGTGCATGGTCATCTTTGCGATCGAACCTCCGACCTCCGAGCGGTCGCTCGGAGGTACAATTGTATGAAAAATATAGGCTTTGGCCGACTCGTGTCAACAAAATTTAGGCCAACCTAATTCCGCTGATCTTCCCCAGGAACGGTCCGGCACGTGAACTCCGATCCCGCGGATCCCATCCTCACCCTGGAGCCCCTCATCGACGCGGTGCGTGACGGCGTGGAGGCGTCGGGATGGCACCTCTCCGGCCTGCAGAAGACCACGAGCCACCAGTTCGAGGGGAAGTGGGCGGGCGACTCCACCCGCAGCGCCTACCTCTTCTTCCATCGTGGGGAGGGCCCCGAGTGGGCCAGCGTGGACGTCTACCTCGACGAGACGTCGGGCGGCCTGAGCGGAAACCTGGCGCTCGTGCTGGACGGACGCGTGCTCGCGGAGCTCGGAGACGTCGGCGGCGCTCTGCGCACGCTCGGCGCCGTGGCGCACGCGCACCTCCCCGACGGCTACCGCACGCCGATCACGCTGCGGCTCCGCTTGGACGACCCGGTCGCGGATCCGGGCTCCGCCACCTCGGAGGTTCGTTTCAAGCTGAGGATCCCCCGCGCCGCGCTCGATGCGGGTGTGCGGGCGGTCGCGGCCCTCTCGGCCGCCACGGCCGACCGATTCACGACGCTCCTCGGCGCGGTGGAGCTGCAGCCCCTCCTGGACCGCTGACCCCGGTTCCATCAGGGCCCACGACACCGCACCCACGTCAGACCGCACGGGCCCGCAGGAGCCGGAGGCCGTTGAACACCACCACGACGGTGCTGCCCTCGTGCCCGACCACCCCGGCGGTCAGCCCGATCCAACCGCCCAGCGCGAGGATGACCAGCACCACCATCACCGAGACCGCGAACGCGAGGTTCTGACGCACGATGGTGCGGGCGCGCCTCGACAGGTCGACGGCGTGCGCGAGGCCGTCGAGGTCCTCCCCCATGACGACCACGTCCGCCGTCTCCAGGGCCACGTCCGTGCCCGCGGCGCCCAGGGCGATGCCCACGTCGGCGGCTGCGAGCGCGGGCGCGTCGTTGACGCCGTCTCCCACCATGGCGACCGGGCCGTGACGTCGCCGCAACTCCTCCAGCACCCGGCTCTTGTCGTCGGGGAGCAGCTCCGCGTACACGTCGTCCACGCCCACCTCGTCGGCGATGGCCCGGGCCGTCGCCTCGTCGTCGCCGGTGAGCATCACCAGCTTCGGCACGCCCGCGCGCCGGAGCGCGTCCAGAGCTTCCCGCACCCGCGGGCGCGGGCGATCGGCGATCGCGAGGGCGCCGGCGTGTCGCCCGTCCACGGCCACGAAGACCGGCGTGGCCGCCATGCGCGCCTCCTCCACGACCCAGGAGGCCAGCTCCCGAGGAAGGGGCGCGCCCACGCCCTCCTCCACCCAGCTGCGTCGGCCGACGCGCACACGGGCGCCTTCGACGGTGCCTTCCACCCCCTTGCCGGGCTCGGACCAGAAACCCTCCAGCTCGGCGAACGCGAGGCCCCGACTGCGCGCGGCCTCCACGATCGCGTCGCCGAGCGGATGCTCCGAGAGCGCCTCGACGGTGGCCGTGAGGCGCACGAGGTCGTCCTCGACGCCTTCGGCCGCGGGCGCGCTTCCCTCACCGTCTGCGCCGACCATGGCGGCTCGCGCCGGCCTCAGGGCCTCCTCCAGGGCCTTCACACCCACGAGCTCGGGCCGTCCGAGCGTGATCGTACCGGTCTTGTCGAGGGCTGCGACGCGCACCGAAGCGAGGGCGTCGAGATGCGCACCCCCTTTGAAGAGCACGCCCTTGCGCGCCCCGTTGGCGACCGCGGAGACGATCGTAGCGGGGATCGAGATGACCAGGGCGCAGGGCGAGGCGACCACCAGGAGCGTCATCGCCCGGTAGAAGGCGTCGTGGAAGGCCCATCCGAACACCAGCCACGGCAACAGCACCGCGATCGTGGAGGCTACGATGACGCCGAGGGCATAGCGACTCTCCACGGCCTCGATCCAACTCTGGGTCGGTGCCTTGGCCTCGCTCGCCTCCTCCACCAGGCGGATGACCCGCGCCAGGGCGCTGTCGTTCGCGGGTCGCGAGACGCGAATGTCGAGGGAACCCGATCCGTTCAGCGTCCCCGCGAAGACCTCCGCACCCTCCCGCTTCGCCATCGGGAGCGGCTCACCGGTCAGCGTGGACTCGTCCACGCGGGATGAGCCGGCGATCACAAGTCCGTCGATGGGAATCCGATCCCCTGGACGGACGCGCACGACCTGCCCGGGTACGAGCTCCGCGACGGGCACGCGTCGCTCGGCGCCGTCCTGGACCACGGAAGCGTCGTCGGGGCGTAGCTCCATGAGGGCGCGGATCGAGCGCCGCGTGTGGCCGAAGGCGAACGTCTCGAGCGTGTTGCCGGTGGAGAAGAGGAAGAGCAGGATGGCGCCCTCCACCCAGTGCCCGACGATGGCCGCGCCGGCGGCGGCGAGCAGCATGAGGAGGTCGACGTCCATCTCACCGCGGCGCAGCGCTCCCGCGGTGCGACGCAAGGCGTCCCACCCGCCGGCCGCGTAGGCCACCACGAGGAGTGCCTGACCCAAGCCGGCGTGACCGAGGTGGCTGAGACCCCACCCCCCCGCCGTGGCCAGCGCACAAGCCAGCGTCGAAGCCGCTCCGACCTTCCAGTGGTCGTGCTCGGGCCCGTTCTGGGGCACCGCGTAACCCTCCGTTCGATTCTTTATCAAGAATGATTATGGATAAGGTAACACCAGGCTTTTGCTCCACAAGGAGGGAGGGACGGGCGCGCGGGCCCGTGCTTGCCCGGCCGGATCATTCGTGCAGATTGCACCCCGGGAGGCTCTCGTGCCGCGCCGCCTCCCCGTACACCCTACGCACAGCCGACCCCCGTCCCAGGAGGACGCTACGATGAGTGGCGATAGTGGAGCGCTTTCCGCGCTCCTGACCGAGGAGCGCCGGTTTCCCCCTTCCGAGGCGTTCAGGGCGCGAGCGGTGGTCGGAGACGCGGGAATCTACGACCGCGCTGCGGCTGATCGGGAGGCGTACTGGGCGTCGTGGGCCCGCGAGCTCGACTGGTTCGAGCCCTGGCAGAAGGTGCTGGAGTGGAATCCGCCCTTCGCCAAGTGGTTCGTGGGGGGCAAGCTGAACGTGTCCCACAACTGCCTCGATCGCCATCTGGACGGCCCTCGTCGGGAGAAGGTCGCGCTTCTCTGGGAGGGCGAGCCGGGCGACACCCGAAGCTACACCTACGCGGACCTCCACCGCGAGGTCTCGAAGTTCGCGAACGCCCTCAAGGGTCTGGGGGTGGCGCGCGGCGACCGGGTCACGATCTACCTGCCGATGATCCCCGAGGCGGCCGTGGCGATGCTGGCGTGCACGCGCATCGGCGCGATCCACTCGGTGGTCTTCGGCGGCTTCAGCCCGGAGTCGCTGGCGGACCGCAACAACGACGCCGCTTCGAAGGTTCTCATCACGGCGGACGGCGCATGGCGGCGGGGCAACATCGTGCGCCTGAAGGCCAATGCCGACAAGGCGCTCGAGACGTCGCCGACCATCCAGCACGTGGTCGTGGTGCGGCGCGGCGGGGATCTCTCCGAGCAGGTCGATCCGGGCATGAAGGACGGGCGCGACCTCTGGTACCACGACCTCGTGGCGGACGCCTCGGAGGACTGCCCCCCGGAGAAGATGGACGCGGAGGACATCCTCTACATCCTCTACACGTCCGGCACCACGGGGAAGCCGAAGGGCGTGGTGCACACCACGGGCGGCTACCTCACCCAGGTCTACGCGACCACCAAGGTCGTGTTCGACCTCCACGACGAGGACGTGTACTGGTGCACGGCCGACGTGGGATGGGTCACGGGCCACTCCTACATCGTCTACGGCCCGCTGGCCAACGGCGCGCAGGTCCTCATGTACGAGGGCGCCCCGGATGCCCCGGACCGCGGCCGCTTCTGGGACCTGTGCCAGAAGTACGGCGTCACGATCTTCTACACGGCACCGACGGCGATCCGCGCCTTCATGCGCTGGGGCGACGACTGGCCCGGAAAGTACGACCTGTCGAAGCTCCGCCTCCTGGGCACGGTCGGGGAGCCGATCAATCCCGAGGCGTGGATGTGGTACCACCGCGTGATCGGCGCCGAGCGCTGCCCGATCGTGGACACATGGTGGCAGACGGAGACCGGGGCGATCATGATCACCCCGCTGCCCGGCGTCACGGAGACCAAGCCCGGCACCGCGACGCGTCCGTTCCCCGGCATCGAGGCGACGATCCTCGACGACTCCGGGGGGGCACGGGACGCGGGCTATCTGGCGATCACGTCGCCGTGGCCTTCCATGCTGCGCACGGTATGGGGCGACGAGGCGCGCTACAGGAACACCTACTGGTCGAAGTGGAAGGACACCTACTTCCCCGGTGACGGCGCGAAGCGGGACGGCGACGGCTACGTGTGGATCCTGGGGCGCGTCGACGACGTGCTGAACGTGGCGGGGCACCGCATCGGCACGATGGAGGTGGAGAGCGCGCTGGTGGACCACCATGCCGTGGCCGAGGCCGCCGTGGTCGGGAAGACGCACGACATCAAGGGGCAGGCGCTCGCCGCCTTCGTCACGCTGAAGGACGGCTTCGAGCCGACCGACGCGCTCCTGGCCGAGCTGCGCGAGCACGTCGGCATGAAGATCGGCGCGATCGCCAAGCCCGACATGGTGGTGTTCACGGCGGACCTGCCCAAGACGCGCTCCGGGAAGATCATGCGCAGGCTCCTGCGCGACATCGCGGAGGGGCGTGCGGTGGGCGACACCACCACGCTGGCCGACCCGGCCGTGGTGGCGAGCCTCAAGGCGAAGTACGAGAGCGAGTAGGGCGCGACGGGGGTGGGCGACCGGCGGCCCGGCGGACCCCTGCCGCCCGTCGCCCGTCAGCGCGTCTTCAGGTACTCGACCAGCGCGCGCTTGTCGGCGGGGGCGAGGTCGACTCCGAAGAGATGTCCGCCGTTCCCGTTGCCGCGCTCGCGCGTGTCGTACCACCACCCCTCGTCCGCGGGCATGCACCCCCACTCCGGACCTTCGCCGTCCGCGTCGGGCAGCTCCGCTTCGTCCCCGGCGCAGCGGCGGCTGATGAAGCCCCCGTTCACCCGGTCCAATACGTCGTAGCCCCGGTAGAACGTCGCGGGTCGGTCGGCGGGCGGGTCCAGGAGCGCACGCAGGGTCGGCACCGATCCGTTGTGCAGGTAGGGTCCGCGCAGCCAGATGCCGTCGAGCTGGATCGCGATGTAGCCCGGCGCGGGCTTCGCCATCGGCGTGCGCCGGATGTCGAACATGTTGAGCACGGTCCGGTTGGCGCTGTCCGCGGCTTCGAGCGTCCAGGCGTGCACGCGCTCGGGGTCGGTGCCGATCTCGGCGATCGGGATCACCGTGCCGAGGCGGTTGTCGCGCCCGGCGGCGTGGCAGCTCGCGCAGCGCTCCTCGAAGATCGGCGCTCCACGGGCGGCGAGCGCGGAGTCCACGGGAAGCGGGTAGTCGGGCGCCTGCACGTTCAGCACCCAATCCTCGAGGTCCTTCATCCGCTGTCGGAAGAAGGGCGTATTCTCGGCCTGGATGCCCAGCGCGGAGTCGATCAGCACGGAGCGGAACGAGGTGGTCGCCCCGTCGAGGTTCATGAGCATGAGACGCTCGGGCGGGATGCCGATGCGCGGCAGGTCCGCGGTGAGCGAGAAGTCGTCCTCCGGCCAGGTGCGCCCCTGCTGAACCCGTGTCTTCAGGTTCCACAGAGAAGGGAAGTCGGTGTTGTCGACCGTGCTGTCGAGCGGGAGGTCGAGGAAGTTGAACTTCGTGAGGTTCATGGGCGGATCGCGCCCCGGGCCCCACGCGGGCTTCCGGGCCGACCACGAGAAGTCGTCGCCGAGCTCCGCGAGCCGCTTCTTGGTGATCGGGATGAAGAGGAGCTTGTAGAGTAGCCGATCGACGAACCCGAGCGGGTAGGCCATGTCGATCTGCGTGATGATCGTCTCGGGATTGAAGCGCGAGTCGTGCGCCGCCTTGCCGAAGAACTCCATGAGCCCCTGGATGTCGGCCGTGTTGCTCCCCCCGCCGGCTACGATCACCGGGGAATGCTCCGGGTCCACACGGTACCGCGCGCTGTGGCAGAGCGCGCAGTTGAAGCCGACCCGGTCGAAGCCGATGCGCTTCTTGGAGAAGCCCGCGGGGAGCTCGTGCCCCTCCTCCCACGCCAGGCCGAGCGAGGCGTACCCACCGGGGCCGGGGAGGTAGTCGTCGAAGATCCGCGGGAGGACCACCACGATCCAATAGGGGATGCCGCCCTGCGACTCCCCGCCCATCGAGCCGTAGAGGAAGTTCGTCGCGGGGTCGCTCGTGATCCACTCGGGTTGCGGCACGTCGCGGAAGAACTTGTACCAGACGAACGCGCCCGCGGGGACGGCGAGGATCACCAGGACCGCGACGAGCCACAGCAGGCGTCGCTTCCACTTGGTCTTCTTCGGCGTTTCGGCGGCGGTCACGTGGGCTCCGATCGCGAGAGGGTCCGGGGGGCCCCCGAGGGGGCCGGGTCCATCGTCAGAACGTCTTCAGGTACTCCAGCAACGCGGCCTTCTCGGCCGGCGGAAGCGTCGTGCCCCACACGTGGCCTCCGTTGCCGTTGCCGCGCAGGCGGGTGTCGTAGCGCCAGCCCAGCCGCTCGGCCTCGGCTCCCTGCGTGACGAAGCCGACGCGCGCGTAGTCGTAGACGTCGTAGCCGATCCAGAACACGGTGGGACGCGCGGCGGGTGGCTCGAGGAGCGCGCGCAGATCGGGCACGGAGCCGTTGTGCAGATACGGTGCGCGCAGCCAGAGGCCGTCCAGGGGCATGTTGGCGTAGCCGAACGTCTTCCTGAAATGGCTGAAGCGCGCCGGGTAGCACTTGTCCTTGTCCTCTGGGTGATCGCGGCACCAGTCCTCGTCCGCGGGGAAGCCCGCGTAGAGGGAGTTCTGGGCCGCGGCCAGCGCAGGTGTGTACGAGTCGAGGCGCGCCCTGTCGGTGCCGACGTACTCGATCGGCGTGACCTTGCCGACGCTGCTGCCGTCCCCCTCGGCGTGGAAGGGAGGCCTGCCGCTGCCGTGACACGACCAGCACTCGCGCCGGTAGACGGGCTCGCCCTGGGCGGCCAGCGCGCTGTCGATCCGGTCGGCGGGGAAGGGGGGCGGCTGCACCTCGTCCCACAGGTAGGCCGCCATGCGCAGCACGCCCTCCTTGTCGATCGTCGTGGGCGTGGCGCCCGTGCCGAAGCCGGCGCTCAGGTTCCGCTCGTCCACCGCGGTGTTGTTCCCGTCCCAGTGGAGATGCATCCCCTCCTTCCACTTCTGGTTCCAGACGGCGGGGAAGTCGGCGTTGCCCATCTTCTCCCGGGCGGGTGCCTTCTCCATCGGGAAGCCGAGGAGCGCCTTGGGCGGGTCGAAGGTATCGACGCGACCCGGCCCCCAGCTCTCCTGGTCCACGAAGGAGAGCCGGGACGTGAGCGTGAGAAGCTGCTCGCGCAGCAACGTGATCCCCAGGTAGCGGAAGACGAGGCGGTCCACCCGGTTGAGCGGGTCGGGGCGGTAGACGTCCCGCGGCGGATCGGGAAGGGAGTCGCGGGCCGTCTCCAGCGCCTCGATGCCCGGGAACATGCGGCTCGAGCGGAACTTCCAGTCCGTCGCCGAGCGGCTGAGGAAGACCGCCAGCGCGCCCAGGTCGAAGGTGTTGGCCGGCATCGCCGGGATGATGCGGCGGTCCCCGCCCGGCGTGTCGCGCACGGAGCCCGTGTGGCAGACCGCGCAGTTGAAGTAGACGCGGTCGATCCCCTGGACCCGGCGCATGGACATGCCGATGGGCAGGTCGAAGCGCGGGTCCTTCCCGTCCTCGTAGATCATGCCGAACGACGTATAGCCCCGGCCCCTGGTGGGGTCCGGGAGGTACTCGGGGAAGAGCTCGGGCAGGGCCACCCAGACCCAGTACGGTACGCCGAAGCCGAACTGGTTGTAGTAGCCCCGCTCGCCCCCCGTGGAGCCGTACTTGAAGTGCTCCGCGTCATCGGCGTAGCGCACGGGCTCGTCGTCCCTCAACCGAACGGCCAGGTAGATCCCTCCGACCACGACCGCCGCGACGACCACGGCGCCGATCCATGCGCTGACCGTTGACCAGCTTGCCTCTCATGCCCCCACCCCCGAGAACTCGAGCATGAAGAGCCCGACGCGCTTCTTCCACAGGTAGATCTGCCCCAGGTACAGCCCCGGCCCCACCTGGCGGATCTCGTCGCGGATCATGCGGGCCACGAACGACGTCTTCGAGTAGTCGAGGATGATCGCCTGGCCCGAGGAGAACCAGCTCTCGTCCTGGTACACGCGGGCGCGGATGCCCGGGGTACCGATCGGCCCGAGCCGGTTCTCGAGGTCGCGCGACTCCGGGCGGAAGATCTTCCCCTTCCAGATCAGGGCGCGGATGAACCCGCGAACGATGCCGTCGAAGACGCTTCCCGGGGCCAGGAGCGCGGTTCCCCGCGACCGACCGACGGGTATCGTGCCGGCGGGGCTGGAGCGGAACAGCTCGTCCAGCTCCTGGCGCCCCATGCTGGTGAGGGCCGGGCTGTCGACGGTCATGGGGAGGCCTCCGGCGCGGCGAAGCGCGCCTCACCTTCGGGGAAGGAGACGGGGAGAGGATCCCGGGACAGGCGGGACCCACGGCCCGTGATGCCGATCTCGCCGATCTGGCGGGCGACGGCCGCGGTGCAGACGAAGAGGATCAGGTCGCTGCCCGGACAGGCGCGTGGCCCGCGCAGGAAGAGGTTCGAGGCGGAGGCCGCCGCGTCCGGCGCGTCGGTCAGCCACCGCTCCGGGCGGAAGGCGTTCACCGACGCGCCGAGCGCGTCGTCGCGCTGCAGGAGCGGGAACCAGTGGACCACCTCGCGTCCGCCCCCGGCGACGGCTTGGTGGAAGGTGCGCGTCACCGGCGGAAAGAGCCGTCCCGTCTCGAGCAGGCAGGCCCGGGTGAACGCGAGCTTCCCGGTCGATTCGGCGCGGTCCGGCGCTCCGGCCTCCGCGCACTCCGCGACGATCCGTCGCCTGGCGTCGGGGCGGGCCGCGGTCATCGCCAGCGTGCGGGTGAGGAGGTCCGTGCCGGAGCGCGTGAAGGTGAACATCCAGTGCGGCACCTGCTCGAGAAGCGTGCGCAGGTCCAGATCCGGAGCATGGCCGCGGGCAGCGCCCAGCACGGTGGGGTCCTCCGGGGAGGTCGCCTCCCACCGGCGGGCGAGGGCGTCGTAGAGCCGCTGCCGACGGCCGCGGTACCTCCAACCCAGGAGGAGTCGCCGCACGGGGCTCTGCACCACGTCGAAGAGCGTGCCGACGGCGTCCGCCATGCGCGCCGCCTCGGTGGGGTCGCCCCCGAGGACGATGCCCGCCATCGCCCGCGCCATCGCCCGCTCGACGCCGGCGCGGTCGGAGACGGGCGCGGCGAAGGCGGCACGCACGTGCTCGAGGAACGCCTGCGCGTGGGGGTGGGCTCCGCCCGTGCCCAGGGCGCCCTCGTTGAAGGTGCGCAGAGCCTGCCAGCGCGCGCCGTCCGCCACCGTGAGGGCCCCGGGCGCCAGGAAGGCCATGGCGCTCACCTTGAGGTCGCCGGCCCGATAGCCGTCGCCGGGCTTCGCGCCCAGGATCGTCTCCGAGCGGTCGAGGTCGCCGACGAGGTCGACGCCGCGCCCTCCCACACCGACGCGCACGCCGGTCGCACCGTCCTTCCGGTCCATGATCCGGCGTGCCCACGCGCACACGGCGCGTCCCGGGTCGAAGGAGTCGCCGCCGAGCTTCCCCGTCCCGAGGCGGGAGACGAGGCGCGCGACGTCCACGATTCCCGCCTTGGCCGCGGGGGCCGCGGCAGCCCGAACGGCCCGGGCGGCGTCTCCGCCCTTCGACATCAACGCTCCCGGAAGGCCGGGTCGGACTCGGCGCCGGGGCGCGGCTTCCATTCGAGGGAGTAGTAGTCGCCCCGGTCCCGGGCCCACGGATCGAAGACGTTCACGACGCCGGACAGCTCGTCCGCCAGCTCGGGCATCGTGCGCAGGAGCACGCGCTTGAGCGGCGACACCTCCTCCTCGTGCCCGTTGGGCCGCCCCTTCTCCATGACCTTCCCGTCCGGGCCGTTGTTGTCCACCCACTCGATGCCGAGGTTCGAATAGAATTCGGGGCGGTAGCTGGAGGTGAAGAAGCGGTCGCTGAAGAGCCGGCGCGACGCGTTGATGATGAACACGGTGAACTGCGTCTCCGAGATCGCGAAGCCGTGCGGGCGCGTCGATCCGGCGAGCCAGCCCACCACGGTGTCCAGGTCCTCGATGTTGTCGACCATCGTGCCGTCGGGGTGACCGAGGCAGTCGGTGATCGGCCGACCGTCGAGCGTCTGCGCTTCCGTGATCACCAACGAGTCGTCGCAGCGGTGCTGGCCGTAGATCTCGCGCAGCTTGAGGACCAGCTCCTCCTGTCGCTTGCGGCCGGGGGAGTCCTCGGGAAGCCGCACGTCCACGAAGTCGTCGAAGCCGCTGAGCGAGTGGAGCCCGTACTGCCGACGGAACTCGTTGAAGCGTGGGATGCCGCGCTCGCGGTCGCGGATCACGTCGAGCGCCGGGATGTCGAGCTGGCCCGTGGCGCCCGTGGATGCGGGGCATCGGGAGGTTCTGCAGGAAGAGCGGGTGGTTCTGCAGCGAGAGCGCGCCGAGCCGTTGCCGGCCCATGGTCAGAGCCCAGTTGGCGAGGCCCTCCTGGTGCATCGCCGGCGTGGCGTTGGCGCGCACCATGGACGCGACCGGCACCTCCCGCTCGACCTGGTTCGGAGCCGTGTACTCCCGATAGTCGAGAAGGTCCGGCACGAGTGGGTGGAGCCGGTACACGGTCACGAACTCCTCCGGGAAGTTGAACGGCGACCCGAAGTGGTTCGACCCCGCCCTGCACGTGGTCGGGGTTGCTGAGCGACCAGATGTCCTCGGCGCCCTTGACGATGCCCAGGAATCCCCGGTCGCCCTCGGCGTAGCGGTGGCTGCCGAGCCCCGTGATGCCGGCGCCGGAGGCGAACACCGAGAACCACTGCGTCTGGTCGGTCTCGTTGAAGGAGCGTCCCAGACGATCCACCGCGACGTGCGCCAGCGCTCTCGAGACCTTGTTGTCCGTTCGCACGAGGCCGTGCCAGTTGGCGTTCATGGCCTGGTAGAGCGGCTCGTCGTAGAGCAGCTGCGTGGTCCACTCGATGGTATGGATCTTCGCGATCTCCGCGGCCACCACCAGGCGCGCCACCTGGAAGAGGAGGTCGGGCTGCACGTCGCCGTAGCGGATGACCTGGTCCGGGTGGGCCGGGTCGCGCAGCCCGGAGTCGGCGTCGGGGTCGGCGAGCGCCCTGCGCCGGAATTCGTCGACGAAGAGGTTGTGCTCCCGCGCGAAGAGGTTGTGGTAGAAGCTCGTCCCGATCGACCAGTTGTCGGGAAACGCCGTGGCCTCCTGTCCGGCCCACGACGGCAAGATGGGGTCGCCGGCCGCGAACGTCGGGAGGTATCCCTGTTCGTCTCCCGTGCCGGAGCGGGTGTTCTCCGGGACCATGAGCAGCTTGGCCGGATCGTTCGGGTCCCGTTTCACCCGCTGCGCGGAGCGCGCGCTGTAGCCGTAGAGCTGCGACGCGTCCCACCACGCCGTGTTGAGGTTGCTCGTGGTGCGCGGCGCGCGGGCCATGCGCGTACGTCCGTTGTCGTCGAAGGTGGGCGGCGGGTCCGTCTGCGCCATGAGCGCCTCGTCGGCCCGGTCGCCCGGACGGCAGCCGAGGGCCGCCACCTCGTCCTCGGTGAGCGGGCGGTAGGTGGCGCCGTCGTAGCGGTCGGCGCATCCCACGGCCATGAGCTCGGCCGCGTTCTTCCCCTCGTCGAGGTGGGCGAACCAGTCGTGCGTCATGAACTGGATCCAGAACGCGGCGAGCACGTTGAAGAACGGCGCCTTCACGTAGTCGCAGTGGGCGTCCGGCCCGCTCGCGGTGCCCGCCCGGCAGTGCTCCGGATCCGACTGCTGGCGCGTGAACAGCTCGCGGCTGATCACCTGCGGGTCGGGCTTCAGGAGGGAGATACGGCCGCCGTGGCGGTTGCGCACGAGCTCGGTGGCTGCCGAGGAGCGGGAAGGTCTCCTCGAAGGGGACGTTGCGCGCGAAGGCCATCCCCGTGGAGCCCATGCGCGGGTTGCGGATGTCGTTGCAGATGCCGGTGAGCTGCCGGTAGCGGATCAGGTCACCGGTGCACAGCTGCTCGCCGTCCCCTCCCACGCTCTGGTAGTTGGGGTCGTCCGCGGGGAGGCGCATGGCCCCCCAGACCTTGAGCGACCGGCCGGGGACGCCGTCGCGCCCCCGCGCGTATTCGGGGAAGGTGAGGTTGTCGAAGAGGTTGAACTTGAGCAGCTCGATGCGCTGGTACTCGAGATCGATGAGCGCCCCGTCCACACCCCTCCCGTCGCGGGAGAGGTGCCCGAACAGCGTGGGGCCCGAGCGGGATGAGGCGTCGCCCGTCCCCCAGTAGTTGGACCAGTCGACCCACGGGGTCCCTCGGTAGGCCAGGGCCGGGGTCCCGCCCCGGCACTTCGCCGTGTACTCCTGGACCTTCCCCTCGAAGCGATCCTGCCGTTCCTCGGCGATGGGCCGGAAGCCGCCCTTGGCCAGGGTTCGGCACGCCAGGAGGGAGGAAGCCTCGTACCGCACGCTCTTCGAGACGAGGAGCGCGAGGCCGGGAAGGACGATGAAGAGGAGGAGGAACGCGAGGAGAAGGACCTTGATCGTACGACGCATCGAGCCCCCTGGTGGTCCGTGGGGGGGCGGCCACACCGGTAGGAGTTTCCTCGGAAACCGAGGCCACACTATTCGGCTGCGGTGCGGCTGGTGTCAAGAACGATTCCGGTTACCTGTCACACCCGGACCACGGCGCTCTTGACGCTTTCCACGCCAGCGCGCATAACTGCTGGGCGTCCTTCGCCCGCGCCCCGATCAGAGCGACGCGGTGCCGTGGGAGTTCGGTCTCCCGTTCGGGAACCCGGGCTCTTCGAGGTCGCGCCGGACCCGCCCGCCCGCCCTGGGGCGCGCGCGTCGTGCACCTGCTCCGGAGTGACCATGCCGCCCAAGCGCCAGCGAACCCTCCTCGTTCCCGGCACGCAGGCCACGAGCCTGCGCGATCACGAGGGCAACGTCGTCTACAATGCCGTCCGGGTGCAGCTCGTCATCGGGAGGGGCGATCTGGGTGACCGCGACCCGGAGGGGGTCGGGATGCTCCTGGGCATGAAGCACACGCCCGGCAAGCTCAAGCCGGAGCTCACCTCCCTGGAGGACGGCGTCCACGTGGTCAAAGGGGACGTCCTGCGTACGCCCTACGACGGGCTCCCCGTGACGGACTGGTGGCGCTACGATTGGCGCGCGGATCTCCGGTACAATGCGTACAAGCTGCTCCAGTACCTCGAGGCAGAGCGCGCGGACGACACGCGCTTCAACCTCATCGGGCACTCGCAGGGCGCGCTCATCATCGTCCTGGCGAGCAAGCTGGCCGTGAGCCCCCGGTGGTTCGCGGAGCGGGTGGGTCGGGTGGTGCTGGTCGGCGGGCCGATCGCGGGAACCGTGCGCGCCCTCGAGGCGATCCTCTTCGGGCGCGAGGACCTGGGCGAGAAGAACCTCCCGGGGATCCTGGCCGCAGCGCGCACCTGGCCGGCGCTCTACCAGATGCTGCCGGCGTGGGCTTCGGCGGTGGACGAGGACGGCCAGCCCCTCGACAACGAAGAGCAGTTCAACATGCCCGGGGGATGGCCCGACCTCCTGGACGTGCCGGGCGGTATCTCCAGCGATCTCCTGCAGCGGGCTCGCGAGACCCAGGCGCTGCTCACCGGTCCCTTCTCGCACATGGTGCCGGGCGTGGACACGCTCGTGGTGATGGGCAAGCGCCAGATGACGCCGATCTCCGTGCCGAGGCGCGCCGGCCTGTTCGTCCCCGAGTACCGGAATCAGAAGGGCGACTCCCTGGTGCCCGAGAAGATCACCCAGGGCATGATCGGCCCCCCGGTGCACGACCGCCGGCGCATCTTCGAGGGCAACGTGCAGCCGCACGCCATGCTGTGCGTCGACCCGCAGGTCCAGAAGCTGATCGGGACGTTCTTCAAGCAGCCCCTCCCGCCACTGCCGGCCGGGTAGGCCCCGTCGCACCGACCCTTCCCGAGGAACCATGACGCCACGCCGCCCGCCGGTCCCCATCCGCTCCCGCGCACCGTTCGCCGGAGTGATGGCCCTTCTGTTGACCCTCCCGGCCTTTTCCGCCGCCCCCGTGCGCGCACAGATGGGCACGGTCTCGCTCCAGGCCGCCCGCCTGGACGGCGTGGCCACCACCGCGTCGATCGGGGTGGGTTGGGCCATCCCCCTCGGTGATGCGGGGGGCCTGCCCGCCCCGGGGCAGGAGATCTCGTCCGAGGTCTCGCCCTGGCTCGTCGGCTTCGGCGCGGGGCTCGGGGTGTCCATCGCGGGCCACCGGGGGGACAAGGACTCCTTCTCCGCGGACGGGTACCTCGGGCTGCTCCGGCGCACGGGCTCCCTGGTCGACCAGGTGGGCGTGGTCGCGTACGCGAACCTGGAACCGGCGGCGATCGGGCCGGCGTTGACGGCCAAGCTGGCCATCCTCGACCTGCGGGCGGGCGCGCTCTGGATGGAGCACGACCTGGGCCTCCGCTGGTTCGCCGGCATGGGGATCTCCCTCCAGTTCCTCCTCGACGTCTTCGCGCGCTAGCTAGGCGCTCAAGGAGAGGTTCCGCCATGGCCGAACAGGTCGTGATCCTGCACGGATGGAGCGACAGCTCGAAGTCGTTCGAGCCGCTCGCGCACTTCCTGCGCCAGGCGGGCTTCGACGCCGTGCCCATGTTCCTGGGAGATTACATCTCGCTCCGTGACGACGTGACGATCGACGACATCACCAAGCGAATGGAGGAGGTGATCGCCGAGCGGCTCGCCCTCCCGGACGGCGTGCCGGAGAAGCTGGGGCCACGCTTCCACCTCCTGGTGCACAGCACGGGGGGGCTGGTGGCCAGGCGGTGGATCGCACGCTACTACGACGGCCGACCCTGCCCGGTGGTGAACCTCGTCATGCTGGCGCCCGCCAACTTCGGCTCCGTGCTGGCGCACAAGGGACGGTCGCTGCTCGGACGCGTGGTCAAGGGGTGGAAGACCGGCTTCGAGACCGGGGAGGAGATGCTCCACGCCCTGGAGCTCGGCTCCCCCTTCCTCTGGGACCTGGCGCACTCCGACCTCTTCGACGAGCCGGGCCGGCCCGCGCGGCAGCCGTTCTACGGCCCCGAGCGGATCCGGCCCTTCGTGATCGTCGGAACCCATCCGTACGACAAGGTGGTCACCCAGCTCACCAACGAGAACGGCTCCGACGGCACGGTCCGGGTGGCGGCGGCCAATCTGAACACGCACGGGATCACGGTGGACTTCAGCGCCGGGGACGACGGGCTGACCCACCCCACGATCACGCCGTGGCCCGCGCGGCTCGGGACGGACGTGTCTTTCCCGTTGGCCGTGCTGCCGGACCGCGACCACGGCTCCGTCACGCGCCCGGACGAGGAGGGATACTCGAAGGTCCCCGCCGCGCAGGCGCGGCTCGGCGAGCTGATCCTCCAGGCGCTACGCACCGGGACGCCGGCCGAATACAAGGCGGTCGGCGAGGCGTGGGACGCGATCACGGGGGACACGCGCACGTTCGCCGGCACGTCGAAGGACGCGCAGGCGCACCGCGACCGCTTCTTCAGGACGAAGGGGGCGGACGAGCAGTATTTCCACGAGCACTACCAGGTGTTCGTGCGCGCGGTCGACGAGTTCGGCGTGGCGGTGACCGACTACTTCGTGGCCTTCATGCCCCAGAAGTCGAAGGGGGGGATCTTCTCGCTTCGGTCGGCGCTCCCCGACGAGAGCGTGTTCTTCCACCGGGAGGTGCTGGCGGACGTGCACAGGCACCGACGTGATCCCGCCAACGTGTGCATGTTCATGGACCGCTTCGACCTGATGCGTGACGGAGGGTTCTACGACCACGTGCCCTCGTCAAAGCTCGTCGAGCTGGCGTTCACCGTGACTGCCGAGGACCCGGGGGATCGGATCAGCTATTTCTCCCGCAGGAGCGACGCCCGCCACGGGCTGGTGCAACTGCACGAGCGTGAATCCCCGGAGAACCGGTGGCTGAAGCGGCACTGCACGCACTTCGTCAAGTTGGTCATTCCGCGCGTGGGCCTGCCCACGACCTTCAGCCTGGGGAACGCGTAGGGAAGCTCGCGATTCCCCGCGGGCCCGTTCCCGCCGGCGACGTGCCGCAGCCGAACCTCGCGGTCTCAGTCCTCCGCGAAGGGGTCCCGGGTGGGCGGCGCCTTGCGGGCGCGCTCCTCGGCGGGCTTCTCCTTGACCGGACGCGACGGGATGCCCACGAACACCCAGTGCGGCCGGGTGTCCTTCGTGAGGATCGAGCCCGCGCCCACCATCGAGTCGTCCGCGACGTGCGTCCCGGCGAGGATCGTCGCGTGGTAGGTGATGCGCACGCCCTTGCCGATCACGGTCCTCGGCGTGAAGACGATGCGGCCGTCGACGATGTCGTGCGTGTGCGAGTACACGTTCGCAAAGTCCGACACCGAAGCGCCGTCGCCGATCTCGATGCCGCCCCGGTCGTCGAGGAGGACGTGCCGGTGGATTACCACGTCGTCGCCCACCTCGAGGTTGTACCCGAAAGAGACGCGCACGAAGGCGAATGCCTTGAAGTTCTTGCCGCAGCGCTTGAAGATCCGCTTCGCGAGGATGCGCCGGAAGCGGATGCCCAGCTCGACGTTCTCGCCGAGGGGGCTCTTGTCGAACATCTCCCACAGCCAGAGGAGCGGCTTGACGGCCGCGTAGCGCTCGACGTCCGTCTCCTGGTAGTACTCGGGCTCCAGGGTGACGCTGCGCGGGTCCATGTGCGCCAGCGCCACCCGCAAGGTCGGCGGGATCGAGGCGGGGTCGGCGTCCGCATACTGCGGGTAGTAGAGGTCCGTCAGGATGCGCCGCGTCAGATCGTTGCGGTCGCAGTCGGGACGGCTCAGCTCCTCGTCCAGCCTGGACAGCCAGTCCCCGTAGAGCGCCGAGGCCTCGTCGGCCACCGGAACCGCGCGGAGTGGAAGGAAGGGCATGGGGGGTCCGATCGTGCGTGTAGAGGGTCCAGTCGCGTCGGGCGCGGCTCACGTTATGCGCTTTTCACCCCCGGGCAAAGCCCGTTGGAGGGGTTGGGCACCCGGCACGGGCCTGCGCCGGAGCGCCTGTCGGTGGTACACTACCCCATCGGGTCCCCCAGGGGCCGTGACTCCTTCCCTCCGTGACGCGCCATGCACGACGTCCTCCGCCAGCAGCTGCTCCGCAAGATCGAGAGCCTCCCCGACGAGCAGATCTACCAGGTGCTCGACTTCATCGAGTTCCTCGAGTCGAAGTACTCGCCCGCCGGGCCGGTGGAGGTGACGGGGCTGCAGAAGTTCGCGGAGAACCTCCAGGACAGACTGCGGCGCAAGGCGGTGAATCCCTCGACCATCCGCGAGGCCTTCCAGCTGATCTCCGCGGCGGATCGCGTCCTCTCGGGCGTGTCCTCGGCGGGGAAGCAGATCCTGTCCGAGCTGGGGGAGGCGTTCGAGGGCCCTTCGGAGGGCTCCGGGAAGGCGCCTGCGAAGGGTGGAAGGGTCGGTCCGGGGAGCCCGCCGGAGGGCGGCGACGACACCCAGGGGTGAGGCCCGGGGCGCCCGTTGACGCTCCGGGGCCCTTCGGATATCCTCACCCATGCCAAGAGTCGCCGCTCGCGCGAGTGGGCCAGCGCCCGCCCTCCGACGCCCCTCGGGGCCCCGAGGGGCGGGCGCGCGGCTTTCTGACCCCCACACACGCTTCAACCGGACATGCCTCCGATGGGTGACGGTTCCGAACGCCGGGAAACCATCGTCAAGGAAGGGCTCACCTTCGACGACGTGCTCCTGGTGCCCAACCACTCGTTGGTCCACCCGAAGGACACCGACGTCTCCTCCCGCCTGACACGGCGGATCACCCTGCATGTGCCGCTCCTCGCGGCCGCCATGGACACCGTGACCGAGTCGCGGATGGCCATCCAGATGGCGAGGGAAGGGGGGATGGGGATCGTCCACAAGAACCTCACGCCGGAGCGTCAGGCGGAGGAAGTGGACCGGGTCAAGCGCTCCGAGAGCGGGATGATCCTGAACCCGATCACCCTCCCACCCGACGCGACGCTGCGCGACGCCCACCAGCTCATGGCGCGCTTCTCGATCAGCGGCGTGCCGATCGTCGAGAACGGCGGCCGTCTCGTGGGGATCGTCACGAACCGCGACCTGCAGTTCGAGGTGGAGCTCGACCAGCCGATCCGCGGGGTGATGACGTCCGAGAAGCTGGTCACGGTCCCGGTCGGGACGACGCTCGACCAGGCCACCGTCATCCTCCACGAGCACCGCATCGAGAAGTTGCCGGTGGTGGACGAGGAGGGGAACCTGCGCGGCCTCATCACGGTGAAGGACATCTTCAAGCGCCAGCAGTACCCCAATGCCTGCAAGGACGAGCACGGACGGCTGCGTGTCGGCGCGGCCATCGGCGCAGGCCCGCGGGACCTGGAGCGCGCCGCGCTCCTGGTGGAAGCCGGGGCGGACGTGATCGTGGTGGACACGGCGCACGGGCACTCGGAGGCCGTTCTGCAGGCGCTGGCCCGGGTGCGTGAGCGCTTCCCGGACGTCGAGCTGGTCGGTGGTAACGTCGGCACGGCCGAGGCGGCCCGCGCGCTCGTGGAGCGGGGCGCGGACGCCGTGAAGGTGGGTGTGGGGCCGGGGTCGATCTGCACGACCCGCGTCGTCACGGGGGTGGGCCTCCCGCAGCTCACCGCGATCATGGACGCGGTGGACGGCGTGGGCGCGGACGTGCCCATCATCGCGGACGGCGGCATCCGCTATTCCGGTGACATCGTCAAGGCGTTGGCCGCGGGAGCCGAGTCGGTGATGATGGGCTCGATGTTCGCCGGCACGGACGAGTCGCCCGGAGAGAGCTTCCTCCTCGAAGGCCGCCGCTTCAAGACGGTGCGCGGCATGGGCTCTCTCTCGGCGATGGAGGAGGGCTCGGCGGACCGCTACTTCCAGGAGGACCAGAAGGACGGCCGCAAGCTCGTGCCCGAGGGGATCGAAGCGCGGATCCCCTACAAGGGACCGGTGTCCGACACCATCTACCAGCTCGTCGGCGGGCTGCGCAGCGGCATGGGCTACTGCGGCGCCGGCTCGCTGGCGGAGCTACGCGCGGGCGCGCGGTTCGTGCGCGTCACGATGGGCGGGCTGCGCGAGTCGCATCCGCACGACGTGACGATCACGCGCGAGGCGCCCAACTACCGGATGTAACGGACGCCCGGAAGGCCGGGCATCCGCACCGCCGGGAATTCCCATCGAAGAAACAGCTTGTCCAGGGCGCGTGCGCGCGCCGATCATGGAGATACGCATGAGCAACCCCTTCCCCATCCGTCCGCGACTCCTTCTGGGCCCCGGCCCGTCGCCGGTCCACCCCCGGATCCTCGAAGCGCTCGCTCGCCCCACCATCGGCCACCTCGACCCGCAGTTCCTGGCCGTGATGGACGACGTGAACGCGCGCCTCCGTCGTGTCTTCGGCACGTCGAACGCCCTCACCTTCCCGGTGTCCGGCACGGGGTCGGCCGCACAGGAGGCCTCGCTGGCCAACCTGGTGGAGCCCGGGGACGAGGTGATCATCGGGGTCAATGGGGTGTTCGGGGGCCGCCTGGCGGAGATGGCCCGGCGCATGGGGTGCCGGGTCGTCGTCGTGGAGGAGGAGTGGGGGAAGATCCTCGACCCCCAGCGCATGATCGAGACGCATCGCGCACACCCCGGGGCGCGCCTGCTCGCGGTGGTGCATGCGGAGACCTCGACGGGGGTGCGCCAGCCCCTCGGCGAGATCGGTGGCTACCTCGCCGGCACGGAGACGCTCTTCGTGGTGGACACCGTGACGTCGCTCGCCGGCGTCCCCGTGGAGGTCGATGCCAACCACGTGGACGTGTGCTACTCGGGCACGCAGAAGTGCCTGGGCGTTCCCCCCGGCCTCGCGCCGCTGACCTTCTCGCCCCGCGCGGTCGAGCGCATCCGGACGCGCCAGCACCCCTGTCAGAGCTGGTACCTGGACGCGGCGCTCCTCGCGGACTACGTGGGGGAGGGATCCGAGCGGAAGTACCACCACACGGCGCCCATCAACATGATGTACGCGCTGCACGAGGGTCTCGTGATCGTCGAGGAGGAGGGGCTCGAGGCGCGCTTCGCCCGTCACGAAGCCGTCGGGCGTCAGCTCCAGGAAGCCCTCGTCGCGCGCGGCTTCCGGCTCTTCGCGCAGGAGGGGCACCGCCTTCCGCAGCTGACCTCGGCCGCGCTGCCCGGCGGGGCCGAGGAGGCGCCGCTGCGACGGGCGCTGCTCGAGCGCTTCGACATCGAGGTGGGGGGAGGGCTCGGTCCGGCCAAGGGGAAGATCTGGCGCGTCGGCCTCATGGGCGCGGGCGCCACCTCGGAGAGCGTCGAACGGCTGCTGGCCGCGATCGACGCGCTCCTGGACTAGCCGCAAGGATGACGTACCCGGTGCCCACGATGCGGCGGACGCTGCTGCTCCTCGCCGTCGTGGGCGCGTCCGGGTGCGGCGTGCGCACGCCGCACCCGCCACCTCCGATCCCTCCGCCCGTGGTGGAGCCGGAGACCTATACGGACCCGATGGAATGGGCCGAGGTGGTCTTCGCGGAGCCGGGGGCCGTGGTGCGTGACGAGATCCTCTCCTCACCGATGACCCGCGACCCGGACTTCCGGCGCGAGGTGGATCGGTGGGTGACGTTCTGGCGGGGTCCGGGCGCCCGATGGTTGCCGGACTACCTCGAGCGCATGGCGTGGTTCTCGCCCGCCGTCGATTCCGTGTTGGCGAACCGGGAGCTGCCGGCGTCGCTGCGCTACCTGCCGATCGTCGAGAGCGGCTACAGCCCGCGCGCGGTGAGCCGCGTGAGCGCCGTGGGCCTGTGGCAGTTCATGGCGCCCACGGCGCGTGGCTTCGGGATGTGGGTCGGGCCGCTCCTGGACGAGCGGCGCGACCCCTTCAAGTCGACGGCCGCCGCGGGCGACTACCTCGTGCAGCTGCGCGACCGCTTCGGATCCTGGTTCCTCGCGCTCGCGGCGTACAACTCGGGTCCGTACCGCGTCCAGCGGGTGCTCGATCGCTACGCTCCCCTGGCACCCCGCTCGGACTCCTTGTACTGGGCGATCCGGGGCCGTCTCCCCCGCGAGACGCGCGACTTCGTACCGAAGTTCCTCGCGGCGGTCGAGGTGGCGCGCGATCCGGGCGCCCACGGCATCCAGGTCGCGGACGGGATCGAGGGCTTCGACTTCGACGACGTGGTGGTGCCGGACGCGACGACGCTGGACGTGGTCGCGCAGGCCGCCGGGGCCTCGCAGGTCGAGATCGAGCGCCTGAACCCGGAGGTCGTGCGCGGGATCACGCCGCCGGGACGGAAGACCACGCTGCGCGTCCCGCCCGGCACCGGCGCGGTGTTCGCGGAGGCCTACGCCAAGATCCCGCCGAGCGACCGCGTGACGTTCGTGGAGCACCGCGTGGCGCGCGGCGAGACGCTGTCGCACATCGCGCGGCGCTACGGCGTGCGGCTCGACGACCTGAAGGCGGCCAATCCGAAGATCAAGCCGCGGTTCCTGCAGATCGGGCAACGCATCACCGTGCCGATCGCGCCGCGGGCAGGCACGAGCCGCGGCGCGGGCTGAGCGCCGTCCGCGCTCAGCCGTCCGGGTCCACGCTCCACACGCCGCTGCGTCCGCCTTCCTTCCGCAGCAGCCGAACCCCCTCGATGCGCATGCCGCGGTCCACCGCCTTGACCATGTCGTAGACCGCGAGGAGCGCCACCGAGACGGCGGTCAGCGCCTCCATCTCCACCCCGGTCCGGCCGGCGATGCGCGCCTCCGCACGGGCGACCACCCCGGGGAGGGTGTCGTCCGGCTCGAGCGTCACGGCGATGCTGGCACCGGGTAGCTGGTGACAGAGGGGGATGAGATCCGCCGTGCGCTTCCCGCCCATGATCCCCGCGATCTGGGCCACCAGGAGGGGATCCCCCTTCGGCGTGCGGCCCTCGCGGATCCGCGCCAGCGTCTCCGCCGCCATCACGATGCGGCCCTCGGCCACCGCCAGGCGCGACGTGGCCTCCTTCGCGGTCACGTCCACCATCCGCGCCCGTCCCGCCTCGTCGTGGTGTGTCAGGCCTTCGTCCGACATCAGCGCGTTCCTCCCGGGAAGGCGTCGGCGGCTTCCCGGCGCAGCGTCCGACGGAGCCGGCGCACGAGCCCGGAGACGATGAGCTGGGGGTTCACGTTCCCGCGCGCCAACTCGCGGGCCTCCTCCACGGCCGGGAGCGCTGCCGCCGCGTCCGCCGCCTCGACGCCCGCGTCCGTCACCAGCTTGCGCAGGTGGGGGAGGAAGTCCCGGCTGCGGACGCTCTCCTCCGAGCCCGCGGCGACCGCCGCGACGTCGCGTAGCCACTCCTCGACGAATGCGAAGAGCTCCACCAGGGTGCGTGCCCTGGTGGGGGCATAGCCCAGCGCGGCGCTCCAACCGGCGGCGCGGGTGTCGGCCAGCGCGGCCTCGACGATCTTGAGCGCCTCCCGGCGTAGCGCTTCCTGGGGGCCGGGATCGTCTCCGTCGGGGAGGAAGCCGAGCGCCCTTCCGATCGATCCCTGGCCGAGCGCCGCCGCCCAACGGGCCGTCTCGGCGTCCACGCCGCACCGCTCCCGGAGAAACGTCGCGACGGTCTCCAGCGGCAGCGGCGAGAGGTGCAGGGGGACGGAACGGGAGCGGATCGTCGGGAGGAGCCGTCCCGGCTCGCCCGACGTGAGCACGAAGCGCGAGCCCCCCGGCGGCTCCTCGAGGAGCTTCAGGAGGGCGTTCGCGGCCTCCGGACTGGCCTCCTGGGGGACGAGGTACTCGGCGTCCGCGATGATGAAGACCTGCACCCGCGCCAGCGTCGGCGTGACGTGGGCGCGACGGCGGATTCCCTGCACGACGCCGAGGTAGATCCCGCGGAGCTCGTCGGCCTGGCTGGGCCGCAGCGGATGCGCGCGCAGCTCGACGAGCGCGTCGGCGCGCGCGGACTCCAGGGCGTCCGCGAGCCGGTCCCCGCTCACGCCCTTCGGACGGGGAAGGGGGAAGTACCAGTGGATGTCGGGATGCTCGAGCCCGAGCGCCAGCCGGCAGGGCCGGCACGCGCCGCAGGGTCCCTCGGGGCCCGGGCTGTCGCACACCTGCAGCTGCGCGATCCATTGGGCGAGCCGCTGCTTGCCCACGCCGCGGAGCCCGTGCACGAGCAGGGAGGCCGGCAGGCCGGCGGCGGCGTGCGCGCGGGCGAGCGCCGCGCGCGCGGCCTCGTGGCCCACGACGGGGTGGAGCTCGATCATCCGCCGGCTCCCCGGGGTCGGAGCCACTTGAGGGGATCCTGCGCCTGGGGCGCGCCTCCGTTCACCGGGGCGCGGATCTGGAACTCGAGGTGGGCGCCCTCCGGCGTGTCGCGCCCGCCCACCGTGCCCACCACCTGGCCCGCCGCCACGTCACGCCCCTCCACGACCCCGATGTCCTCCAGGTAGAGGTAGAGGGTGTAGAAGCCGTTTCCGTGGCTGAGCACCACCGTGGGCCCGTATCCCTCGAAGGGCCCGGCCAACACCACGCGGCCGGCGCGCACGGCGCGCACGGGCGTTCCCGGGGGCCGCCTCGATGCCGATCCCGTTCCAGCGCAGCACCAGCCCGTTGGGCCGGCGCTCGCGCCCGAAGTGATAGAGGATGTCTCCGTCCAGCGGCCAGTCGAGAGAGCCCTCGTCGCTCGCCGACAGCGTGCCCTCTCCGGCGGAGGCCGACGAGCGCCGGCGCTCCTCCTCGATCCGACGGCGTTCGAGATCGTCGATCAGGCCGGTCATGCGCTTCTCGTCGGCCTCGAGCTGGCCCAGCTGCGTCTCGGTGTTCTCCTGGCGGGAGCGGTACTCCTGCAGCGTGGCCTGCCGTTCCTCCTCGACGGAGCGCAGCTGGGCGACCTCCCCCTGACGCGCCTGACGGAGCCCGCTCAGCTCCGCCATGCGTTGCTCGAGCTCGTCGCTCTGCTCGCTGAGCACCTGCTCGAGCTCGTTGACGCGATCGACGAGCGCGCGGTCGAAGGAGGCCACGCGCTGCAGGTAGCGGTATCGGTTCAGCAGGTCGGTGAAGGAGGTGGCGCCCAGGAGCACCCGCACGGTCTGCAAGGGACCCAGCTTGTAGATGTCGCGAAGCCGACGGTTGAGGACGGCCTTGCCGGCTGCGAGGCGCTCGCGCGCCTGCACCAGGTCCAGGCTCGTGGTGGCGATCTCCTCGGAGGTCGCGTCCGACTGGAGCTGGATCTCGGCGAGCACGGAGCGTGACGCCGACAGGCGCCGCTCCACGTTGGCGAGATCGGCCGCCGCGTCCCGGACGCGTACCTGCACGCCTTCCATCTCCGCCTGCAGGCGGGCGCGCTCGGCCCGGATCTGCTCGAGCCGACGCTGGCTCTCGAGGATCTCGCGGCGCAGGTCGCTCTGCTGCGCCCCGAGCGGAGGCGGGGTCGCGGCGAGCGCGAGGGCGAGCGCGAGGATCGGCGCGACCATCAAGGCACGCCGCGCACCTCGACCGGATCCGCATCGCCATGTGGCCACGTCACACCTCCCGGAGGTGTCTCCGGATGGCCATGGCGCTGGCCAGGACACCGAACACCATTCCGAGCGCGATGCCGATGGCGATCCAGCCGGAGGGGATCCACGCGAGCGCGAACAGGAACGCGTAGACGCCGCGGTACGTGAGGTACGTCAGCATCCACGCGAGGAGCCCGCCCACCAGGCCGGAGATGGCGCCCTCCATGAGGAACGGCCTGCGGATGAAGCCGTTCTTCGCGCCCACCAGACGCATGACGTAGATCTCGTCGCGGCGGGCGAAGATCGCGATGCGCAGCGCGGTGCCGATGATGAGGGCGGCCACCAGGAAGAAGGCGGCACCCAGCACGGCCGCCGTCGCCGCGCCGACGCGACGCAGCGTGAAGAGCTTCTCGACCCACTCCCTCCCGAAGCGCACGTCCTCCACGAACGGATACGCCGAGGCGGCGGCGGAGACACGGTCGACCACCTCCTGCGTGCGCTGGCCCGGCCGCAGCTCGATCTCGAGCGACTGGGGGAGTGGGTTCACGCCCGCCGTGGCGAAGAGATCGGAGAACTCAGGGAGGTCCTCCTGGGCGCGCGCGAGCGCCTCGCGCTTCGACACGTAGTTGATTCGCGCGACCTCGGGGATGTCGGAGAGCTCCTTCTGCGCGAGGTCGATCTCGCTCTGGCGCACGTCGTCGCGCAGGTAGGCCACGATCTCCACGCGCTCCTCGATGGCCGTCAGGGCGAGGCGCAGGTTGTACGCGGCCAGCCCGAAGATACCCACCACGTAGAGCGCGAGCGCGACCATCGCGGCGGCGAGCCCGGTGAGCATCGGGGCCCGCTTGAAGGCGGCGAGCGCCTCACGGAGGGCGTGCATGGTGCCTAGGCCGCGGCCACGGAGTCGTACACGAGCCGGCCGCCGTCCAGCTCGAGGACCCGGGCCTGTGCGTAGCGTCGGACGAGGTCCAGGTCGTGCGTCGCCATCAGCACCGCCATCCCGCTGGCGTTGATCTCCCAGAAGAGGTCCATGACGCCCCGCGTGGCCCGGTCGTCGAGGTTGCCCGTGGGCTCGTCGGCCAGCAGCACGAAGGGATCGTTGGCCAGCGCCCTGGCGATCGCCACCCGCTGCTGCTCCCCGCCCGAGAGCTCGTGGACGCGAGCCCCGGAGCGCGGGTGACAGCCCCACCTGCGAGAGGAGCCGCTGCGCGCGTGGCACGAGGTCCTTGCGCGGCGTGCCGGTCACCTCGAGGACGAAGGCCACGTTCTCGAGCGCGGTGCGCCCCGGCAGGAGGCGGAAGTCCTGGAACACGTAGCCCACCCGGCGGCGGATCTTCCAGATGTCCCGGCCGGACACGAGCTCCGACGAGTACCCGGTGACGCGGACCTCGCCCGAGGTGGGCCGCTCGGCCATGTGCACGAGACGCATCGTGGTCGTCTTCCCCGAGCCGGAGTGCCCGGTCAGGAAAGCGAACTCGCTCTTGTGCACGTGGAAGGAGACGTCCCGGAGCGCGTAGCCGCGTCGGGGATACTCCTTGGAGACGTTCGTGAGCTTGATCACCGGACGGGAAGGATGAGGGGCGGACGGCCGCCGCGTTGCCGGGACGGAATCCTAGACACGTGCCGAATCCGTGTCAAAGCGCGCCGCCGTGAGCCGGCGGGCCAGATGGAGCGCCTCGAGCATGGAGGAGGGATCGGCCCGGCCCGGCGTGCGGGCGATGTCGAAGGCGGTGCCGTGGTCGGGGGAAGTGCGCACGAAGGGCAGACCCAGGGTGACGTTCACGCCCGCGCCGAAGGCGGCGGTCTTGAAGGCCGCCATCCCCACGTCGTGGTACGGCGCGACCACGGCGTCGTAGTCCCCGGCGAGGGCCCGGCCGAACACGGTATCCGCGGGGAGTGGCCCCCGAACGTCCACGCCGCCGGCCCGTAGCCGCTCGACGGCGGGCGCGAGCACGCGGGCCTCCTCGTCCCCGAAGAGCCCGCCGTCGGAGGCGTGCGGATTCAGCGCGCACAGCGCGATGCGAGGGGATTCGAGGCCCCAGCCGTCGCGCAGCGAGGCGTGCAGCAGCGTCGTCTGGTCGATCAACAGCTCCTCCGTGACGGCGGAGGGCACGTCGCGCAGGGGGAGGTGCGTGGTGGCGAGGAGCACCCGCAGCGGTCCGCCCAGGTGCGTGCGCTCCGCGGCCATGAGCATCCCGACGTGCGCGGCGCCGGTCAGGCGCTGCAGCATCTCGGTCTGGCCGGGCACGTCCCAACCGGCCGCGTGCAGCGAGGGCTTGTGGAGGGGGGCGGTGACCACCGAGCCCACCGCGCCCTCGAGGGCGAGAGCGACCGCCTCTTCGATGGCGCGGGCGGCCGCGGCGCCCGCGTCCGCGTCGTCGTCCGAGCCGTCCCACGGCACGGCGTGCGTCGGGAGGTCGGTCGGGGCGTCGGGGCGGTGGAGGGTGGCTGCGGGACCCAGCAGGAGGAGCCGGACCGTGGGATCCTCGGAGCGCATCCGCTCCACGGCCCGAAAGGTCACTTCGGGTCCGATGCCCCGGGGATCGCCGAGGGTGACGGCGATGCGGCCGCGATCGTGCTCGTGGGGTGGGGGTCGGGTCACCCGGCTACATCAGGATCTCGATGTGGGTGCCGTCCTTCAACCGGTCGAGCAGGCGTTGATACTGCTTGGTCTGCTGGACCTGTTGCGCGAGCTGCGCCTTGACGTCGTCGAACGTGTAGGCGCCCGCCTCGCGGATCTGCGCGCACCCGCACCACGGCCAGACGCGTCTCGCCGCCGGCCGGCGTCGTATTCGATCGGGCCGACCACCTCGCCCTCGGTGGCGTTCTGGAGCACGCTGTATCCGGGCGGGAGCTGCTGCAGCTGCTGGTACGAGACCGTGAGCGTGTCCGGAGCCATGGGATCGGAGAACTCGTCGTAGAGCTCCTCCATGGGCGTCCCCGAGCGCGCCAGCTCCGCCACGCTGTCCGCCTTGGCCCGCGCCCGCCCCACGTCCCCCGTGCCCAGCTCGGGGCGGATGAGGATGTGGCGGGCCTTCACCTCGCCCGGGCGCGCGCGCTCCACCTTGATGATGTGGTAGCCGAAGTCGCTCTCCACGAGGTCGCTCACCGCCCCCGGCGGGAGGGAGAACGCGGCGTCCTCGAACTCGTGGACCATCTGCCCACGCCGGAACCAACCCAGGTCGCCCCCGTTCTCCGCGCTACCCGGATCCTGCGAGTAGCGCTTGGCCATCTCGCCGAAGTCGGCACCGCCCTGGATGCTGTCGAGGATCGCCCGCGCCTTGACGCGTGCGATCTGCTTCGCCGAGTCCGAGGGGGCGGGTGCGAGCACGACCTGTTCGAACGACACGAGGCGTGGGCGCTGCGTCAGGCTCGCGCGCGCCTGCTCGAACGCCGTCTGGAGCTCCTGGTCGCTCACCTCGACGGGGGCGGCGTCCTGCACCTGGCGCTGCACGTACATCTGCTGGAGCTGGAGCTGGCGCACCTGGCTCTTCAGCATCTCGCGGTATTGGGCGAGCGTCAGCCCCTCCTTGGCGAGCGCCTCGAGCATGCCCGTCTGGCCGCTCGGATACTGGCGCGTCCTCGACTGCAACTCCTGTCCGACGATCTCGTCCACGCGATCTTCGTCCACCTGGATGACGGAGTCCTTGGCCGCCGCGCGCAGGATCACCAATCGGTTCACGAGGTCGTCGAGCACCTGACGCTGGAACTGGTCCAGGGCGGGCCCCGGCTCCGAGGGCACCGCGTCCGGGCTCTGCAGACGCATCTGCTCCACCTGCTCGAGCACCTGCGTCATCAGGACCACGGAGTCACCGACGACGGCGACCACGCGGTCGACGACGTCCCCGTCCGTCCCCGCCGTCGGCACCTGGGCGCGCACGGGGGAGGTGAGGGCGATCACGAAGGCGGTAACGGCCAGACCACGTCGAATCATGGTGCGTGCTAAACCGAGGGATATCACCGGGTTCCGGAACCGCCCCCGGTCGTGTCGGGCGCGGTCGGGGCCCCCGTGCCCTGCTCCGCGTCCGAGGGGCTGCGCGCCGCGCGCTCCTGGCCGATGCGGATCACCACCTGCCCGACGCCCGCGTCGTAGATGCCCGTCGAGACGCGGCTCCTGAGCTGGAAGGCGATCGGGCCCAGCGGCACCACGTTCTTGGCCCCGGTGAGGATGTCCGTGAGCGACTGGTGCACGGCCCGTCCGATCGCGGGGGCGAGCTCCTCACCCGGTGCGCGGTCGAGGTCGCGGAGCCCGATCTCGTCGGCGGCGAGGAGGATCTGCTTCCGCGTTTCGGTCACGAGCGAGTCGACTCGCTGGCGGTCCGGCTCCAACCCGGCCTTCCTCGCCTCCTCGACCATGAGCTCCCGCTGCGCCATCCCGTTGAGGAAATCCTGCAGCTGCTCGTCCGTGGCGGACTCGATCCGCGAGCGTAGCTGGGGCTGCTGGGACTGGATGAAGAGCTGGTATTCCCCGACCGTGAACGCGCCTCCCGCGAACGACACCAGGGGGCGATCCGCGGCGCGGCCCGACAGCTGCGCGCCGGGGTCCTTGGCCAGCTCCTTGAGCACCTCGTACGCGCTCTCGGAGACCTTCGGCTGTGCGGCCTCCTCGACCGAGGCGACGTACGTCGACTCCGCCGACATGAAGCGCTTGCCCTGCACCTGCTGCCGGAAGGCGTCGCGCATCGAGTCGAAACCGGGCACTTCCTTGGACTCGAGCCGGATGATGTGCAGCCCGAAGGGCGTCTCGACGACGTCGCTGATCTCACCCGGCTGGAGTGCGAAGGCCGCGTCCTCGAAGGGGCGCACCATGTCTCCTCGGCCGAACGTTCCGAGGTCGCCTCCCTGTGACGCGCTTCCCGGGTCCTGACTGTACTGGCGCGCGAGGGCCTCGAAGCTCTCGCCCCCTACGACGCGCTGGCGGATCGACTCGATCTCCTGCCGCACGGAGTCCCGTTGCGCCTGCGTGGCCTGGTCCGGAAAGCCGAGGAGGATGTGACGCGCGTGCAGGCGCCCGTCCGGTGCCTCCCGCTCGTAGGCTTCGCGCAGCTCGCTCTCGGTGATCGCCGTGTCCACCTGCAGCACGGAGTCCATGTGCTGGGCGATGACCTGCTGCTCGAGCTGACGGCGGATGAGCGGCTCCACGTTCAGGTCCCCCAACGTGGAGTCGCGGGCCACGGCCCGTGCCAGGAGCGTGTAGTCCACCCAGAGATCGGCCAGCGCGTGCACGACCTGGGTCTGGTTCGGGAGGTTCTCCTGATCGACCAGGAGCTGCACGGCCTGGTCGACGGTGAACTCCTGGTCTCCAGCGCGGGCGACCAGGCCCTCGTTGGACTGCGCGTTGTCGCACCCGACAACGAGCAACAGCCCGAAGAGGGCCGAGGCGAATCGGGGCCCCCGCGAAACGCTCGCGTTTCGTGGGGTGGAGGTCCGGGATGTCTTCATGAAGTCTCCGCCTTCAGGGCCTCGAGGGCCATCATCAATGTCTCCGTCAAGGGCGCCGACCCCACCTGGTTGAGCACCAGGGAGAGCGGGTCCATCCGCCGTACCTCGATCTCAACCTGTCGTTGGCGAAGCGGCCCTTCCAGGGCCGCGACGTGGGGCACGACGCCGGCACGGAAGTTGAGCCTTGCCGACCGTTCGCGCACGAGGATGCGCTCCGCACCCACGGAGCGCCCGAGCAGACGCAGGACCGATGCGTCGAGGAGGCGACCGACTTCGGCGGGGAGGACGCCGTAGCGATCCGCCATCTCCCGCCCGAGTGCGTCCACCTCCCGGCGTTCGCGCACACGCGAGAGCCGACGATAGAGATGGAGCTTCTGTCCCGAATCCGCCACATACCCCTCGGGAAGATACGCGGGTCCAGCCAAGGAGACATCGGGGTCGGGATACTCCTCCACCACCTCGCCCTTCTTCAGGCGCTCCACGGTCTTCTCGAGCAGGCGCAGGTACGCGTCCAACCCCACCTGGTGGGCGAAGCCGGACTGGTCGGCGCCCAGCAGGTTGCCCGCTCCGCGCAGCTCGAGGTCCCGGAGCGCCACCGAGTACCCGCTGCCCAGCTCCGTGTAGTGCTCGAGCACGCGCATCCGACGGGCCGCGTCCTCGGTCATCTCCTCCGGCACCAGGAGGTAGCAGTAGGCGCGTCGGTCGGAGCGGCCCACGCGGCCGCGGATCTGGTAGAGCTGGGACAGGCCGAAGCGGTCCGCACGGTCCACGATCAGCGTGTTGGCGTTGGGCACGTCGAGGCCGTTCTCGATGATCGACGAGCACACCAGCACGTCCACCTCGCCGTCCACGAAGGCACGCATGTGCTCGTCCAGTTCGGCGCCACCCATCTGCCCGTGCGCGACGGCGATGCGCGCCTCCGGCACCAACCCGCGCACCTCTTCGGCGATCGTGTAGATGGTCTCGACGCGGTTGTGCAGGAAGAAGGCCTGCCCCCCGCGGTCAAGCTCCCGCTGGAGCGCCTCCATCAGGATCTGGTCCGTCCACGGCAGCACGTGCGTGAAGATCGGCATCCGGTCGCGCGGCGGCGTGCGGATCAGCGACAGGTCCCGGATTCCGGAGAGCGACAGGTAGAGCGTGCGCGGGATCGGCGTGGCGGTGAGCGTGAGCACGTCCACGGAGGCGCGCATGCGCTTCAGCCGCTCCTTGTGCTTCACCCCGAAGCGCTGCTCCTCGTCGACGATCAGGAGACCCAGGTCCTTGAACTGGACGTCGTCGGAGAGCAGACGGTGCGTGCCGATGATGATGTCCAATCCCCCGTTCGCCAGCTCACCCAGGAGCGCGCGGCCCTCCTTGGGCGCGCGGAAGCGGCTGAGCGCGCCCACACGGACGGGATAGTCCGCGAGGCGCTCCTCGAAGGTGTGCCGGTGCTGCTCCACCAGGATCGTCGTGGGGGCCAGCACGGCCACCTGCTTCCCGTCCTGCACGGCCTTGAAGGCGGCGCGGACGGCGACCTCGGTCTTTCCGTAGCCCACGTCGCCGCACACCAGGCGGTCCATCGGGCGCTTGGCCTCCATGTCGCGCTTCACGTCCTCGGCAGCCTGGCGCTGGTCCGGCGTATCCTCGTAGAGGAAGGACGACTCCATCTCCTTCTGCCAGCGCGAGTCCGCAGGAAAGGCGTGTCCCTCCGCCGTCTCACGCCGCGCGTAGAGGTGGAGGAGCTCGGCCGTCATCTCCTCGATGGCCTTCTCGGTCTTCCGACGCAGCGTCTTCCATCGTCGGCCGCCGATGCGGTGCACCCTGGGAGGCTCGGCGTCGTCCGATTCGCCGACCCACCGCTCGACCAGGTCGAGACGGTAGACCGGGAGGCGCAGAATCTCGCCGCCGGCGTACTCGATCGCGAGCGCCTCGATCTCCTCGCCCGCCACCTCGATGCGCTCGAGCCCCACGAACCTGCCGACCCCGTGATCGAGGTGCACCACGTAGTCGCCGGGGGTGAGCTGCGCCAGGCTCTCGAGGGCGGCGGCTCCGCGGAACCGTCGCGTCCGACGGAGCCGCCGCGCCCGGCGGAAGATCTCGTGGTCGTTGAGGACCCTCAGCGGAGGATCGGCTTCCAGGAGCTCGAAGCCCCCGGAGAGTGCGCCGATCCCGAGCACGGTGCCCGGAGGGATCCGCTCGGGGCCGCCGAGGATCTCCTCCAGGCGCTGGAGCTGACCGTCGTTGTCGCACAGGAGCAGCGTGTCGTGACCGCGCGCCGTGCCCACGCGCAGCCAGTCCTCGAGCTTGCCCATGTCGCGGTCGATGGCCGGCGGATCGCGCACCACCATCGTGCGCTCCGCCTGGTCGTCGTCGCGGAGCGTGAGGGTGGGCAGCCTCCGCATCTGGCCCGCGACGGATTCCGGCTCGAGGAAGAGCTGCCCGGGGGGTGGAGGCGACGCACCGGAGTCGACCAGATCGGCGTACAGCGCGCTCACCCGCTCCCACGTCCGCGCCACGTCCGCGGCGACGTCCCAGGCACCGAGCCGCACCACCACGGCGTCGGCGGGCACCAGCTCCAGGAGGGAGCGCGGGACCGTATCCTCGCCGTCGCCACCGCGTCGGAAGTCGACCGGCAGGACGTGCGTCTCGCTCAGCTCGTCGATCGAGCGCTGGTCGAGGATGTCGAAGCTACGCACCGACGCGACCTCGTCGCCCCACAGTTCGATGCGCACCGGGTCGCCCGAGCCGACGGAGAAGACGTCGATGATCCCTCCCCGCACCGCGAACTGCCCCACCTCCTCGACGAGCGGCACGCGCTCGAAGCCACGCGCCTCGAGCGTCTCGGCCAACTCGTGGAGGTCGACCGTGTCGCCGACGCGGAGCGTGAGTCGGAGCCGGGCCAGGTGGGCGGGGATCGGGGCGCGCTCCTGCAGCGCGCGCGGCGTGGTGACCACGATCCGCGACCGCCCGGAGAAGAGCGCCTCGACCGCCTCGACGCGCAGCCCGCCGATCTCGAGGTTCGGCTCGGCCTCCTCGTAGGGGAGGGACTCCTTCTGGGGGTAGATCCGGGCATCCTGAGCGCCGAGGAGCGCCTCCAGGTCGGCTTCGGCCGCGGCCGCCTCACGCGGCCCGGGCGTCAGCGCGAGGAAGACGCGCTCGGGATGCCACCGGTGGAGGGCCGCCAGGACCACGACGGGGGAGGCTCCGCGAAGGCCCCCGAGCGACGCCTGGTGCCCGGGAGCCGGGAGTCGGACCGCGAGCTCCTGGAACGGCGCGCAGGAGGCGATCGCCGCGAGGATCGGATCAGGTCGCGCCACGCGCGGCCTCGCCGCCGGTGCCGGCCGTCTCGGTCTTGCGCACCCGTCCCGCCGCCGCGATGGCCGATTCCAGGAGGAGCAGGAGCAGCGCCGCCAACAGGAGCGGCTGCCACAGCTCCGGGCCCTGGCGGGTGCGGAAGATCGCGCGGTCCCACGCGCCCGCGCGTCGAACCTCGGTCACCTCCGGGCCGATGCGATCCTCCAGCGCGTCCCGCGCGACCCGGGTCAGGTCCGACTCCTCCGCCGGCGGATTCACCGCCTCCACCGCGAGCGTGCTGTCGCCGGCCAGGAAGGTGTAGAAGCCGGTCTGGTCGGTGTTCGGCACGGAGCGGGTCGGGTCCACCTCCACGTCGTCGCCCGAAGGAAGGCGGACATGGTCGGCTCCGTACGGCGCCGGAAGCGGCTCCCCGGCCACGTGCTCGAGCGGGGCTCCGGCCGCCGCGGCCCACTGTCCGATGAACCAGTCCAGGAAGCGCACCATGTCGGCCGAGACCGGAAGCGTGGTGGACTCCGCGTCGAGCGGCGACGCGAGCAGGAGGTAGCGGCGGCCCCGCGCGTCCGATCCCTCCACCGCCCACGGCGAGCCGCCGGCGCGCGCCAACGTCCTCGGCGGCGCGGGGGGATCCCCCTCCAGCGTCAACCTGTACGCGCTCCTCACCCGCACGGAGGCGAGCGGTTCGGGAACGGCATCCCCCACCAGATCGACCTCGCCGGCGCCGCCTTCGCGACGCGCGTACGTCCACGGGATGCCCGCGTCCGCCAGCCGGCGGTTGAGCGCCGGGAGACGGGTGGGGTCCAACGGCGGCACGATGAGCACGCCGGCAGCGGCCGGTACGGCCTCCAGCAGCTCTCCGGAGCCGGAGATCACGGCCTCCGCGTCCGGCGGCGTCGTCGGCTGCAGGCGACCGGCCTCCTCCAGCACGCCGATGGCCTCGGTCGTGAAGACGCCTGGGTCGCCGGCCACGGCCACGCGAGGGGCGGGGCGGGCCCGAAAGGCGAAGTAGCGGCGGTCGTCGGCGCGCAGCGCGTCGGGGTCGGCGTCGGCGTAGCCACGTACCCACCCGGCCGAAGCCGGCGGGAGCGGCAGGGAGAGGGAGGAGCCCGCTACCGCCGCCCCGGCCCCGCGCAGGCGCTCGTCGAGCACGAGGCGCACGGGAACGGGGACGCTGTCTCCCGCGGTGCCCGTGACCTCGACGCTCAGCACTCCGCGCTGCCCGCCGAGCGGTGGGAGCCCACCCCCGACCACCACGTGGGCGAGCCCGCGGTTCGGCGGCAGATCGTCGGAGGCCGCCCAGACCACCACGGGGACCTCCCCGGCCGGGGCGTCCACGCCGGCGTCGAAGCCGGTCGCCTGCAGGTCGGAGAGGAGATGGACCTCGGCGGCGCCGAACCCGGAGGTGCGCACGAGCTCGGCGGCGCGCGCGAGCGCCAGGGAGAGGTCACCGCGGCCCTCGCTCACCTCGGTCTCCTGGACGATGCGCCGCGCGTCGGACGGCGTCCCCGGCACGGCGGGCAGCCAGGGCTGGCCGACCCGCACGACCCAGACTCGATCGTCGTCGCCCGCGGCGTCGAGGGTGCGGAGCGCGACGGCCTTCAGGTCGTCGAGGAAGCGGCGCTCGCCGAGCACGACGCCGCTGCTCATCGAGTTGTCGAGGACGATCGCCAGGGCGGTGGGAGGGTGCGCCGACCCGCGGCCACGCAGGAAGAGGCGGGCCCCCGCGCCGACGAGCAGGAGCACCGCGGTGATGCGTAAGAGGAGGAGCAGCAACTGGCGCGTGCGGATCCTGCGGGCGTGCTCACGCTCCGTGCGCTCGAGGTAGCGGAGGGCCGGGAAGGAGATCCGGCGCAGCTCCTGCCGGTGGAAGAGGTGCAGGAAGATCGGGATGGCCACCACCGCACCGGCGATCAGGAAGAGCGGGCTCAGCGCCCCCATGCTAGGTGTCCTGTCCCAGAAGTTCGTCGGCATTCGTGCGCCGCTGCATCCACCGTGGCTGCGTTGCTCCTCGACCCACGCCTTCGGCGCGGGTACCCCATAGCGCTGCTATTCCTCGTCGTCGCGCCTTGCCACGGCGGCGCTTCGGCACCCCCGGTGCGCAACGAACTTCTGGGACAGAACACTAGTGCTCCCTCATCCCAGCCGCTCGCGCTTGCGCAGGTACGAGCGCAGCGCCAGCGACAGCGGCCGGTCGGTGTCCACGACCTCGTAGTCGATGCCCTGCGGCCGCAGGCTGCGCTCCCACTCGAGGAGGGCGGCCGAGACGGCGTCGCGGTACTCGCGGCGGATGTCCGCCACGCTCACCGTGATCTCCCGGCCGGTCTCGGGGTCGTAGAAGCGCGCCTCCGAGGCGGCGGGGAGCTCGCGCTCCCCCGGGTCGACAAGATGGAAGACCAGGACCTCGTGTCCGTGGTGGCGCAGGAACTTGAGCGCCATGCGCGTCGCCTCGGGGGCCACCAGGAGATCGGAGAGGAGCACGACGAGGCCGCGGCGTCGGAGCCGCACGGCCAGATCGCGCAGCGCGGTCTCCGCGGAGGTGCCGCCGTGCGCCTCCAGGGGGATCAGCCGGCGAACCAGCTCGTTCCACTGCCGCCGACCGCCGCGCGCCTGGAGGCGGTCGACGATGTGGTCGTGGAAGGCCGCCATCCCCACGGAGTCGCCCTGGCGGAGCAGGATGAGCGCGAGGCAGGCGGCGAGGTGCTTCGCGTACCAGAGCTTGGTCGGGAGCGAGGACGGGTCGGAGCTCCAACCCATCGACTCGCTCACGTCGATGAGGATGTGTGCCCGGAGGTTCGTCTCCTCCTCGAACTGCTTCACGTAGAACCGATCCGAACGCCCGTACATCCGCCAGTCGATGTAGCGCAGGTCGTCGCCCGACTGGTAGGCCCGAAGCTCGGCGAATTCCGCCGAGAAGCCGCGGTGCGGGGAGCGGTGGAGGCCCATCAGGAACCCCTCGACGACCTCGTGGGCGATGAGCTCGATGCCGCCGAGCTGGGCCAGCGTGGCGGGGTCGAGGAGGTCGGGCCGGGCGCCGGCCGCGTCGATGCGTCGTTCCTGGGTCATGGGCGGCCCGGAACCTAGGAGCCTGTCCGAGGAATGCAATGGAGGCGCCCCGCCCGTCCGAGCGCGCCGGGCGCGGTCTCCCGGATGTGTCCTCCCGAGTCGGCACGGGTGTCCTCCAACAGGGACGCCCCCCCGGGAAAGGGCACGCGCGCCGGGGGCCCGGCACTTGGCACGGGTCGTGCGCCATGCCTGGAGAGGATTCATGCGCGTAACGGAGTCATGATGGAGATTCGACGGTCGATCGGCGTGCTGGCCCTGCTCCTCGCATCCTCGGGGGGGCTGTCGGCACAGGACGTCGCCGACACGGACGCGTTGCAGGCCCGGGTCTGGCTCGACCGGGGCGAGGAGCCCCTGCTGCAACGGGGCGACCGCATCCGGGTCTACTACCGGACGTCGGAGAGTGCGTACACCGCGATCGTGCACATCGACACGGACGGCTCCGTCCAGCTGTTGCATCCCCGTGCCCCCGACGACGAGTACTTTGCGCGCGGCGGTCGTGACTACCGGCTCCTCTTCCCTCAGTCTCCGTACTGGTTTGTCGACGAGTATCCGGGGAAGGGCTACTTCTTCCTGATCGCCTCGCCGGAGCCCTTCGACTTCAGCGCCTTCGACTACGCGCGCTCCGACCGCGGGTGGGATCTCACGAACGTGGGGCGTTCCGTCTACCAGGACCCGTACGTCGCCATCGACGAGTACGTGGCCCGCCTCCTTCCCGACTGGGAGACCGCCCCGTACGCGCTGGACTTCATCTCCTACGACGTGGGCGAGCCCCACGAGTACCCGCGCTTTCTCTGCTACGACTGCCACGGCTTCCAGAGCTACGCATCGTGGAATCCGTACACCTACGCCTGCTCCAGCTTCCGGGTGGTGATCTGGGACGATCCGTACTTCTATCCGGCCTACCGGTATCGGGGCACGCGCGTCGTGTTCGCGCAGCCCCCGCGCGGCATCGCGCGCTTCGAGTTCAAGGAGCGCGCGTCGGGCGAGGCGTGGAGCCCGGTCGTGCGTACGCGGCAGCCTCCGCTGGGTGGCTCGGTCGGCTACCGTGAGCCTGCCGTGGCCGCTCCCGCGATGCCCGAGTTCGTGCCTCCGCGGCGCCGGGTCGTGCCGAGCGACGCTCTCCGGGACAACCGGGGCTCCTCCGGGACGGCGCGACCTTCGTCGACGACGAGGACCGCGGAGCCCCGCGGCGGCAACACCCCGGGCGTGCTCCCCAGGCGGGGCACGGTGGAGCCGTCCACGCCGACACGCGGGAACCCCACCACCCGGTCCACGCCGCCGACGCGCGGCGTGACGCCCACCCGGCCGGATCCGACGTCCCGACGGGCCGTCCCCCTGCCAGGGCGAACGGACGCGCGGCCGAGCGTGCCCCGGACGCAGGAGCGGCCCACGCTCCAGCGCCGTCCGACCACGCAGTCTCCGCCGTCCCGGAGCGGGGGTGGCTCACGCGTGGTGCGTCCACCGACGGGCGGCGCCGCGTCGCGTCCGTCCACGGCGCGCCCGTCCACGTCGCGGCCGTCCACGTCGCGGCCGACGCCGACGCGCCCGAGCGCCCGCCCCGCGCCGACGCGCTCGAGCCGGCCGCAGGCCCGGCCCTCGCGTCCGTCGGCCAAGCCACCGGCCAAGCCGGGCGGCGGGCGGACCTCCGCGCCGAAGCCACGCAAGCCGGGCGGAGGCAACTGACGGGAAGGGTCCGTGACCTGTTAACTTTCATGGTCTATCCGCCCGACGCGCCGACCGCGCGGGTCGGAACGCGGACCCGAACCCGGCCGAAACGCCCCGGCACGACGTGCGCCTCGACCACATCCGCAACTTCTGCATCGTCGCCCACATCGACCACGGCAAGTCGACGTTGGCCGATCGGCTGCTCGAGCGTACCGCCACGCTCGACAAGCGGCAGATGCGCTCGCAGGTGCTGGACGACAACGAACTCGAGCGCGAGCGCGGCATCACCATCAAGCTGCATGCCGTGCGCATGGGCTACCGCTCGTCCGACGGGGACGACTACGAGCTCAACCTGATCGACACCCCCGGGCACGTGGACTTCACGTACGAAGTGTCGCGTTCGCTGGCCGCGTGTGAAGGAGCGCTCCTGGTGGTGGACGCCACACAGGGGGTGCAGGCGCAGACGCTCTCCAACCTCTTCCTGGCGCTGGACGCCGGGCTGGAGGTCGTCCCGGTCCTGAACAAGATCGACCTCCCCGGTGCGGAGCCCGAGCGCCGCCGCGAGGAGCTGGCCGACCTCCTGGGCGTGGATCCGGACTCGGTCCTGCTCGCGAGCGCGAAGGAGGGCATCGGCATCGAACCGATCCTCGAAGCCATCGTGCAGCGGGTGCCCGCGCCGGAGGGAGACGCGGACGCCCCGCTGAGGGCGCTCATCTTCGACTCCTACTACGACAAGTACCTGGGCGCCGTCCCGTCGGTGCGCGTCGTGGACGGTGAGATCCGAGCCGGCATGGAGATCACCTTCGGCAACGTCGACCGCAGGTACGAGGTCACCGAGGTCGGCTACCTCCGCCTCGGTCGCCAGCGCCAGGACGCGCTCACGCCCGGCGAGGTGGGCTACGTGGTCGCGGCGATCAAAGAGGTGTCCGACACCCGCGTGGGCGACACCGTCCTCGACGCGGAGCGGCGCGCGACCAACCTCCTTCCCGGCTACAAGGAGGCCCGTCCGATGGTGTTCGCCGGGCTCTACCCGACCTCCTCGGACGACTACGAGGACCTGCGCGACGCGCTGGAGAAGCTCCGCCTCAACGACGCCAGCCTCCACTACGAGCCGGAGACGTCCGTGGCGCTCGGCTTCGGGTTCCGCTGCGGCTTCCTGGGGCTCCTGCACATGGAGATCGTGCAGGAGCGGCTCGAGCGCGAGTTCGGCGTGGACCTCATCACCACGGTGCCCAACGTGGAGTACCACGTGCACCTCACGAACGGGGAGGATCTGCGGGTCGAGAGCCCCACTGCGCTCCCCGACGCCGGCCGCATCGACAGCGTAAGCGAGCCGATCGTGAGGGCGCACATCGTCTGTCCGGCCGAGTACATCGGCAACGTGCAGAAGCTCTGCCACGAGCGGCGCGGCGTGTTCAAGGGGATGAGCTATCTCGACCCGCAGCGGGTCGAGATCAACTTCGAGTTGCCGCTCTCCGAGATCGTGCTCGACTTCTATGATCGGCTGAAGAGCGGGACGCGCGGATACGCTGCGCTGGACTACGATTTCCTCGAGTACCGCCCGGACGCCCTCATCAAGCTCGACATCCTCGTGAACGGCGACCCGGTGGACGCGTTCAGCGTGATCATCCACGAGGACAAGGCCTTCGACTACGGGCGCGACCTGGTGCGCAAGCTGAAGGAGCTGATTCCCCGACAGCAGTACGAGGTGGCCCTACAGGCCGCGATCGGCAACAACGTCGTCGCGCGCACGAACGTGAAGGCGCTGCGCAAGAACGTGACGGCCAAGTGCTACGGCGGCGACATCACGCGTAAGCGCAAGCTCCTGGAGAAGCAGAAGGAAGGGAAGCGGCGCATGAAGCAGGTGGGGTCCGTGGAGATCCCCCAGGAGGCCTTCCTCGCCGTCCTGAACCTCGGCGACGAGTGACCCGGGACGGGGGGGCGTCGGAGCGCAGGCACGTGATTCGTGCTCCGAACCACCTCGGCGACGTGATCATGGCGCTCCCGGCGCTCGTCGGCGGATGGGTCGGACGTGTGGGTGCGCCGCTGGCTCGCGCCCCTCCTCGACCTGGCCGACCTGCCCGGCCGCGTCTTCCCCTTCGACCGGGGGATCGACGGGTGGCGGGACGCGGTGGTGAGGCTGCGGCGCGCGGGGTACGGCCGCGGCACGCTCCTCACCCCCTCGTTCAGCGCGGCGTGGATGTTCCGCTGGGGCGGTGTGCGCCGGCTACGCGGCACGGTGGGCGACGCCCGCACGTGGATGCTCACCGATGCCATCGCGCGCGCCACCCTGAAGGGCCGGCACCGCATCAACCAGTACAAGCTCCTGATGGGGCAGGACCCGGACACGCCCGCCCGCCACCATCCCCTCCAACCACCCACCGAGCGGGTGGAGGAGTGGCGCGCGCGCCTCGGCGGGGAAGGCGGGGTGGTTGGGCTCTTCCCGGGCTCCAATGCGCCGGCGCGCAGGTGGCCGGCGGAGCGCTTCGGCGCCGTGGCCCGCAGCCTCACCGGGGACGGGCTCCGCGTGGTGGTGATGGGAGCGCCCGCGGAGCGGGACGTCACCCGTCGGGTGTGCGAGGCGGCGCCCGCGGCCGTCGATGCCGGAGGTGCCACCGACCTGCCGGGACTGGCGGCGCTGCTTTCGGTGTGCCAATTGGTGGTGACGAACGACACCGGTCCGATGCACCTCGCGGGCGCGGTCGGTACGCCGACCGTTACGCTCTGGGGTCCGTCGGATCCGGCGGAGGTGTGCCCGGTGGGAGGACGCGACGTGCGTGTGACGGGCGCCCCGTTGCCCTGCAAGCCCTGTTTCAAGAACGAGTGCCCGCGCATGGGACCGGGCACGCTCCTTCCCGAAGCCCACGAGGAATGCATGCGACTCATCACCGAGGCGGAGGTCCTCTCGGCCGCGCGCGGAATCCTGGAGGACACGCCCGCATGAGCGGACGATGGGTGGTGGGTGTCGACATCGGAGGCACCTACGTCGTCGTGGGGCTCGTTCCCATGGAAGGCGGCCCGGCCCGATCGCTGCGCGTCCGGAGCACCTCTTCGCTGGGGGCGCCGGAGGAGGTGGTGGGGCATCTGGCCCGCATCATCGAGGAGGTGATCACCGAAGGGCTCGCGGAGGTGGTGGGCGCCCGGGAGGACGTGATCGGGGTCGGGATCGGCAGTCCGGGCCCCCTGGATCTGAAGGCCGGCGTGGTGCTGGATGCCTTCAACCTGGGATGGAGGGACTTCCCGATCCGAGACCGGGTCGCGGAGGCGGTCGGGCTACCCACCTCGCTGGACAACGACGCGAACTGCGCCACCTGGGGCGAGTATTGGCAGGGTGCCGGGAGGGGCGTCCGCAACCTGGTCGGCGTCACGCTCGGCACGGGAATCGGGGGCGGCTTGATCCTCGACGGCAGGCTCGTGCACGGCGCCTCGGCGTCCGCGGGGGAGCTCGGCCACATGACGATCGACTTCACGGGCCGACGCTGCAAATGCGGCAACTACGGCTGCCTGGAGGCCTACGCCTCCGGGCCGAACATCGCCGCCCGGGCGCGCGAGGGAATCGAGGCGGGCGCCGAGACCCTGCTCGTCGGTCTGGTGGACGGTGACCTCGAGCGCATCACCGCGGTCACCGTGTACGAGGCCATCCTCCAGGGCGACGTGTACGCCGGCGAGGTGATGGTCGAGACCGCCAAGCTCCTGGGCGCCGGCATCGCGAACATCGTGAACATCCTGAATCCCGAGGCGGTCGTCATCGTCGGGGGGGTGACCCGTGCCGGCGACTACCTCTTCACTCCCCTTCGCTCCGAGGTCCGCCGTCGCGCGTTCAAGAGCGCGGAGCGTGTCTGCCGGATCGTGCCCGGTGAGCTTCCGGAGACCGCCGGCGTGATCGGTGCCGCGGGGCTCTTCCTCTGCGGCCGGAGCGACGGGGAGGAGTAGCGGCCGGTGGCCCGTCGCACGCTGGGCGTGGTGGGCACGCTCGTTTGGGATCGCATTCTCGATCGGGACGGCCGCGCCGGGCCGGTCGAGGAGTGGGGCGGCATCGCGTACGCCCTCTCGGCCCTGGGCGCGGCGCTTCCCGAGACGTGGACCGTCCTGCCCATCATCAAGGTCGGCAGGGACCTCGCCGAGGGGGCGTTCCGTTTCCTGCGTGAGATCCCCCGCGTGGACCCCTCGGCCGTCGTCGTGGTTCCCGAGGCCAACAATCGCGTCGAGCTCCGCTACACGAGCACCGACCGGCGCACCGAGCGCCTGAGCGGCGGCGTGCCTCCCTGGAGCTGGCCGGAGCTCGCACCCGTGACGGACCTGTGCGACGCGCTCTATGTGAACTTCATCTCCGGATACGAGATGGGGCTGCCCGCCGCGCGCGCTCTCCGGGCCGGATACGGGGGTCCGATCTACGCCGACCTGCATTCCCTCTTCCTCGGCATCAACCCGTCGGGCGTGCGCGTTCCGCGCGCGCTGCAGGCCTGGGCGGACTGGCTCACCTGCTTCGACGGAGCGCAGATGAACGAGGACGAGTTCACCCTCCTCGGCGGGTCGTCGGGAGACCCGTGGCGGCTCGCGGCAGACGCCCTCGGTCCCGAGCTGAAGCTCCTGACGGTGACGCTCGGCCCCCGGGGCGCGGCCTACGTGGCGGCCGCGGACTTCACGCCGGACCCCGACGAGTGGCGCGTACGGGCGCCCCTCACGATCACCGGCTCGGCACGTTCCGCGCGCGTGCCACTCGACGGCCTCGCGCTCGAGGGGGATCCCACCGGGTGCGGGGACGTGTGGGGTGCTACCTTCTTCGCGCGCCTCCTCGCCGGGGACGCGCTCGAGGCGGCCATGAAAGAGGCCAACCGGCTGGCGACCCGCAACGTCAGCCACCGCGGCGCGCGGGGGCTCTTTCGCCATCTCGGCGGCCGTCTGTCCCGCGTGGAAGAGTAGCTACCCCCTCCAGGAGTTGGATCGTGCAGGTCATCTCGGTGCCGGGCTCCATGGACCAGCAGAGCGTGGACGATTTCCTCGACCGCGTGGCCGCCCCGGACGGGCGGCGCTGTCTCCTCGACGCCCGCCACGTGCGCTGGGTGGACCCCAACGGGATGCTCGCGCTCCTCCTCGCCGGCGCCGTGGCGGGCGAGCGCCAGGGCGCGCTCCCGCGCCTCGAGCTTCCGGAGAGCCCGGACGTGCTCGGCTACCTGAGCCGGATGGGCTTCTTCCAGGAGGCGCAGGGCGTCCTCGAGTTCGAGGACAAGGCGCCGAAACGGGGATCGGGCCCCTCCGACGTGCTTCTCGAGATCACACCCATCCGGGCCAACGCCGACGTCCACTCGGTCGTGGACCGCGTCCAGAGCCGCGCGGGCGCCATCCTCGCGGCGAAGCTCGGCTATCCGGCCACGGCCGTCGTACAGTTCAGCGTCATCCTCTCGGAGGTCTGCCAGAACGTCATCGAGCACGCCGACGGTCCCGGCTGGGTGGCCGCCCAGGCCTACAACTGGTCGCGCCGCCTGGGCCGCTGGGTCGTCGTGATCTCCGTGATGGACCGCGGGCGGGGCTTCCGTGGCTCGCTGACCGACGAGCACGCCGCCCGCTACGGCGACCGGTGGAGCGACTCGACGGCGCTCGAGGCGGCCTTCCTGCACGGCCTCACGCGCTTCCCGGACTCGGGTCGGGGGCAGGGCATCCAGCAGATCCGCCGGCAGGTCCAGCGATGGAACGGCTCGATGACGATCCGGAGCGGATCGGCGCGCATCGGTCAGTATCCCGATTGGGACGACGCCCCGCCCCTGGTGGAGGGGCTCACACCCTTCCCGGGCACGCAGATCGGCATCGTCCTCCCCGCCAGGGAGGGAGAGGCCCCGCGATGACCGACCTCCCGCTGGACCCCGTCGCGATCGACGTCGGCGATCTGCTGCAGCGCACCGTCACCTCCCTCTACGCGCACCTGGTGACGCGGCAGACGGGTCGGGCCGTGCGCATGGCGATCGAGACGCAGCTCGCGGGCATGGGGGAGCGCTCGCTGTCGCTGATCGACCTCTCGGAGGTCACGGTGCTGGACTTCTCCTGCGCCGACGAGGTCGTCGCGAAGCTGGTGGGGCACTCGGGGTCGGAGGGTCACGCCGAGGCGTATTTCGTCTTCCGTGGCGTGCACGAGCCGCACCGGGACCAGATCGAGGTCGTGCTCGAGCGCCAGGCGCTCGCGGCGGTCGCCGAGACCGGCGCGGGTACGTTCGAGCTGCTGGGTGCGCGCTCCCCGGAGGAGGCGGCCGCCTGGAAGGTGGTGGAGGGAAGGGGGCTGGTCGCCCGCGAGGAGATGGACGACGTCCTCACCGACCCGTCGGAGCGGGCGGCCCTCGAGACGCTCGTTGAGCGCAGGCTGGTGTTCAGGAGCCCGATCACCGGGCGCGTGCACGCGCTCAGCCGGTTGGTCGCGCACCTGATGTAGCGTCCGCGGCGGCGCGCGCGCTCTCGCGCCCCGGAGGCGCCGTCGACTACCTTGCGCGCCGCGCGGCCGTATCCCACTCCACCCGGTGCGTCGACATGCCCGACCCAGCAGCCTCCCGCCGTCCCGGCGCGTCCACCCTCGGCATCCACGGCGGCGAGAGCTCGCGGGCGCCGGGCGATCCCGTGGTGCCGCCCATCGTGCAGAGCGCGACGTTCTTCTGGGGCGGCCCCGGGGACGGCGAGCTGCGCTACAGCCGGTACGGCAACAACCCGAACCAGGTCCACCTCGGGCGCAAGCTGGCGGCGCTGGAGGGCACGGAGGCGGCGGTTCCGCTCGCCAGTGGCATGGGCGCCACGGCCATGGCGCTGCTGGCGCTCACGGAGGTGGGCGACCACGTCGTGGCCTCCTCGCTCCTCTACGGCGCGACGCAGGCGCTGCTCAAGGACGAGCTGCCGCGCCGCGGCGTGACCACCACGTTCGTCGACCCCCACGGAGGGGGGTGGGAGGAGGCGTTCCGACCCGAAACGCGCGTCCTGATGCTGGAGACGCCGACGAACCCGACGCTGCGCGTCGTCGACCCCCGCCCGCTGGTGGCGCTCGCGCACGCACGTGGCGTGCGGGTGGTCATGGACGCGACCTTCGCGTCTCCGGTGAACCTGCAGCCCGCCGCGCTCGGCGTGGACGTGGTCATCCACAGCGCCACGAAGTACCTCGGCGGGCACTCGGATCTCATCGCGGGCGTCGCCGCGGGCCCGGCCGACCTGATGGACGCGGTGGTGCGGGTCTCGCGGCTCTACGGCCCCGCGATGGACGCGCACGCCGCGTGGCTGCTGGACCGGGGCCTGCGCACGCTGGAGTTGCGCGTCCATCGGCACAACGAGAACGCGCTCGAGCTCGCCCGCTGGTTCGAGGAACAGCGGGGCGTCCGGCGCACGATCCACCCCGGCCTCTCCAGCCACCCGGACCACGCTGTGGCTCGCGAGCTCATGAGTGGCTTCGGTGGGATGCTCGGCATCGTGCTCGAGGGGGGCGGGGCGGCGGCGGACCGCTTCATGTCGGCGATGGAGCTCGCGCTCGCCGCGCCCAGCCTGGGCGGTGTCGAGACGCTCGTCTCGCAACCCCGCCACACGTCGCACGTGGGCCTCACGCCCGAAGAGCGTGAGGCCCAGGGTATCGACGACGGGTTCGTGCGGATCAGCGTCGGCGTCGAGAACGTGGAGGACCTGCGGGACGACTTCGCCCGCGCCCTCGCCGCTTGCTGAGCGCTACTTCCCGCCCATGAACGGGTAGCGGTAGTCCACCGCCGGAACGAACGTCTCCTTGATGGAGCGGGCGCTCACCCAGCGCATCAGGTTCAGCGCCGAGCCCGCCTTGTCGTTCGTCCCGGAAGCCCGCGCGCCGCCGAAGGGCTGCTGCCCGACCACCGCGCCGGTCGGCTTGTCGTTCACGTAGAAGTTGCCGGCCGCGTGGCGCAGGGTGTCCATCGCCTCGCGCACGGCGCGCCGGTCCTTCGCGAACACCGCGCCGGTCAGCGCATAGGGCGACGTGCTGTCGACGCGCCGGAGCGTCTCCGACCACTTCTTGTCGTCGTAGACGTGGATCGTGAGCACGGGTCCGAAGATCTCGTCGCACATCGACTCGTACGCCGGGTCCTTCGCGAGGATCAGCGTCGGGCGCACGAACCACCCTTTCGAGTCGTCGCACTCCCCGCCGGCGATCACCTCGGCGTCGGCGCTCTGCCCTCGCGCGATCGATGTAGCCCTTGATCTTGTCGAAGGCGGCCTTGTCGATCACGGCGCCGATGTAGTTCGAGAAGTCCGTGACATCGCCCATCGCGACGCTCTCGGTCTGCTCCACCAGCGTGTCGCGGATCTCCTCCCACAGGCTCGCGGGCACGTAGGCGCGCGACAGCGCGCAGCACTTCTGGCCCTGGTACTCGAAGGCGCCCCGCACCATCGCGGTGACGAGGGCGGCCGGATCGGCCGTCGGGTGCGCGACGACGAAGTCCTTTCCACCCGTCTCACCGACGATGCGCGGATAGCTCTTGTAGTCTGCCACGTTCGTGCCGATGTCGCGCCAGAACGAGTTGAACACCGCGGTCGAGCCCGTGAAGTGGATCCCACCGAAGTCGCGGTTGGCGAGCACGGCCTCGGTGATCTGCGCCGAGTTCCCGGTGATGAAGTTGATCACGCCCGGCGGCACGCCGGCCTCGTCGAACACCTTCGCCATGTACCAGTTGGAGAGCATCGCCGTGCGTGCGGGCTTCCACACGACGGTGTTGCCCATGATCGCCGGCGAGGAGGAGAGGTTGCCGCCGATGGACGTGAAGTTGAAGGGCGTGATCGCGTAGATGAAGCCCTCGAGCGACCGATACTCCGTACGGTTCCACATGCCGGCGTCGGACCGCGGCTGCTCGCTGTAGATCCGCTCCGCGAAGTGCACGTTGAAGCGCAGGAAGTCGATCATCTCGCAGGCGGCGTCGATCTCGGCTTGGTGGGCCGTCTTGCTCTGGCCGAGCATCGTCGACGCGTTCATCGCCTGCCGCCACGGGCCTGCGAGGAGGTCCGCCGCCTTCAGGAAGATCGCCGCGCGATCCTCCCAACGCATCGTGGACCAGTCGTGGTGCGCCTCCATCGAAGCCGCGATCGCCTTCTTCACCTCGGCGGGCCCGGCCTTGTGGGCCTTGGCGACCACGTGGCCGTGGTCGTGGGGCATCACGACGTCGAGGGTGTCACCCGTACGGATCTCCTCGCCGCCGATCAGGAGAGGGATGTCGATCGTCTCGGAGGCCATCGCGTCGAGCCGCTCCTTCAGCGCCGCGCGCTCGGCGGTGCCGGGCGCGTAGGAGAGGACGGGCTCGTTGATGGGCGGGGGTACCTTCACGTTGCCGCTCATGGTCGTCGAAGTCGGGGTGTTGGATGAATCGGGGTCCGGAGCGCCGAGCACACGCGCGGAAATACGAAGGGGGGCGGGGGAACCGCTCGTTCTCCCGCCCCCCGGCAGCGTGTGTGGCGCCTTCCGGCGACTTACCCGAAGAATCTCACCTTGGAGAGACCCGCACGCAACCGGCTCCAGCGGCTCCCGTTCCCACCCTCCTCGGGACGGTAGCTGTAGTAGTACTGGAGATAGTAGCCGTCGTCCGGGCTCGCGGCCGAGACCTCGTTGAGCACGGCCCCGAAGACCCGCACCCCCAGGCGCCTGAGCTGCTCGACGGAGCGCTCGGCCGTGCGCTGTTCCGTCTCGCCGGAGCGGAGCACGAGCACCACACCGTCCGTATGCGCCGCGAGCACCGCCGCGTCGGTGACGGCGAGCACGGGGGGTGAGTCGATCACGATCTGATCGTAGCGGCCCTCGAAGCTCTCGAGCAGGCGACCCATCGCCTTGGAGTTCAGCAGATCCGACGGGTTGGGCGGGAAGGGGCCGGAGGGAAGGAAGTCGAGGTGTGGCAAGACGCTCGGCCGCACCGCCTCGCGCACGTCGGTGTCGCCGATCAGGAGGTTGGTCAGCCCCGGCTCGCGCAACACGTCGAGCGCGCGGTGCAGCGACGGACGCCGCAGGTCCGCGTCCACCACCAGGACCCGCTGCCCCTGCTGGGCGAGCATGACGGCGAAGTTGATCGCCGTGGTCGACTTCCCCTCGGAGGGTCCGGGGCTCGAGAAGAGCACGGTGCGGATGGGCGCGTCTTCGGTGCTCATGAACATCAGGTTCATGCGCAGGTTGCGGTACGCCTCGGCGGCCGGATCCAGGGGATCCATGGCCACGATGAGGGGGAGGCCGCGCCCTCCGCCCGGTCCACCACCGTCCGCGGCCTCCTCGATGCGGCGGAGCCGGGGGATCACGCCGAGTACCGGGACACCCAGAAGCGACTCGACATCCGAGCTGGTACGCACGGTCCGGTCGAGGTACTCGAGGAAGAACGCCGCACCCACGCCGAGGATCAGGCCGAGGAGAGCCCCGAGGAAGACGTTGATGCGCCCGCGGCCCTGGATCTGGGAGGCGCCGACCGCCGGGTCGAGGATCTCGACGTAGGGAGACGCCGCCGCCTCGGTGATCTGCGCCTGGTAGAGCTGCGACAGGAGGTACTGGTACGAGTCCCGATCGAGCGTGCGCTGCGCTTCGAGCGCCTGGAGCTGGCCCTCGAGATCCGGGAACTGGCGCTGTTCGACGCGGAGGTTCGTCTGATCGATGCTGAGTTCCTGGAGCCGCGACTCGATGACCTGGAGCGACGCGTTGGCGGCGTCGGCGAGCTGATCTCCCAGCTCCTTGATCTCGGCGCGGACCGCGACGACCTGCGGATGGCCCGGGCTCTTGCGGTCCTCCGTGATCAGCCGCCGCTCCTCGGTTTGCTCGCTCTGGATGCTCGAGGCGAGCGAACGGACCTGCGGAGCCGAGCCCTCGGGTAGCTGGGCGAGGAGGCCCGAGAGGTCGATCTCGTTCAGCCCCCGGCCGCGCAGCGTCGTCACGAGGTTGGAGAGCACCTTCCGCTGGCCGTTGACGCCCTCCACCTGGCGGGCCAGGGTCTCGGACCGGTCGACGAGGGAACGCTCGCGGGCGCTCAGATTCGTGAACGCCTGCGTCTTCTTGAAGTCCCGGATCGCGTCCATCGAGCGCGACAGCTGCGACTGCGCGGAGTCGAGACGCTCGTTGATGAAGTCGATGTCGGCCCGCGCCGACTTCCGCACACGCTCGGCACCCTTCTCGCGCAGGGCCCGCCCGGCCTGGTTGAGGATGGGGGCGACGAGGGTGGGGTCGGCGTGCACCACGGACACGTCGATGATGTTCGTGCTCTCCCGCGGCGCGGCCGAGAAGGCGACCTCGCCGAGCACGGCCTGGCCGGGCACGATCTCGAGGTCGTAGGTGCGGCTCTCCGTCGGCGGAGCCTGGAGGTCGAAGCTCACCAGCCCCGCGTCGAGACGCGCGCCGACGAAGGCGGAGCCGAGCGTGGTGCCGTCCGCCTTGCGCAGCACCGCCTCACGCCCGTCCGGCTCGTAGGCCAGCTGGTAGCGTCCGTTGGGCGCCTGCGCCGCCACGTAGATGTTCCGGGCCAGCTCGGAGCGCGGCTCCGAAGAGGGAACGCGGCGCAACCGGAGCCCCAGCGAGTCGACCACCACCGTTCCGATCGCCGAGGAGCGGAGTACCTGGATCTCCGACTCGATGGGATCGACGAAGATGTCCATCCCCGACACGCGCGATCCGCCGACCAGGCCGCGCTGGCGCTCCAGGGGGTCGTTCACCTGGAGCGTCATCGAGCCCTGGTAGAAGACCCGCTGCCGCGAAACCGCCCAGATGGACGTGGCCGCGGTGACCGTGAAGACGACCAGCACGAGCCAGAGCCGTCGACTGACCACCTGCCAGTAGTCCGAGAGGTGGGGGGCGCCGCCGAAGTGCTCCGGCTCGACGTCCCCGTAGGGTCGTGCGGTCGGCTCCGTGCTCATGGGCGACTCGATGCGAGGGTGGCACAGGCGACCGGCCAAACGGCGTCCCGGGCCGCCAGGGGGACCGAGTCCGACCCTAGTCCCATATCGTTTGAAAGCTCGGAAAACGAGCGCGATGATGCAATAGTGAAGCAGGCGCAAGCGCCTCAGGACACATGCCTTTCTCGGTTGACCCCCCTTCCGGCGCCCGGTAGATTTTTCCGGCTTCCCGTCCCTCCCCGGGGCGCGGATTCTCCCCCGGTGGAGCATCCACGTCGCTATGACCGCCCAAGACAAGATCCTCGAGGTCCTCGATTCGATACGTCCGGCCATCCAGGCCGACGGCGGAGACGTCGAGTTCCTCGCCTACCGGGAGGAGGAGGGCGTGGTCGAGGTGCGCCTCATAGGCGCGTGCGAATCCTGCCCGATCTCCCTCATGACGCTCAAGGAAGGCATCGAGCGCCGTCTGAGGAACACCGTGCCGGGGATCGTCGAGGTGACGGCGGTCTGACGGGTCGCGACCAGAACGGGCAGGGCGGTCTGCCCACTTCCCAGGCACGGAACCTACCATGACTGCAGACGAGCTCAGACGCTCGGTGATGGCCGCGCTCTCCCGGGTCACACAACCGGAAGGGGGCCGCGATGTCGTGGCCAGTGGCCACGTCCAGAACCTCGAGGTGGACGGAGACGGACAGGTCCGCTTCGCCTTCCTGATGCGCCCGGACGACCCCCCGACGCTCATCAAGGAGGCGCGCGCCGCGGCCGAGGGCGTCACGGGCGTCACCTCCGTGAAGATGAACCTCCAGCTCCCTCAGATGGGGGGCACGGGCGGTGGCAAACAGGGCGGCCTGAAGCCGGGCTCCGTACCGGCGCCCACACCGAAGCCCGGCCTCCTCACCGAGATCGGGGCACGTGGTGGCGGTCAGCTCGGGGAAGGGGGGCGTGGGCAAGTCCATGGTGTCCGCCAACCTCGCAGCGGCGCTCGCGATGGACGGACACGCGGTCGGACTCCTCGATGCCGACATCTACGGTCCGAACATCCCGCTCATGTTCGGTGAGGAGCGGCGGCCGCGCGTGACCGGAGAGAAGGGGAAGGAGATGATCGAGCCGCTCGAGGCGCACGGCGTGCGTATCATGAGCCTCGGCCTCCTCCTCGAGAAGGATCAGCCGGCCATCATGCGCGGTCCCCTGATCTCGGGGATTCTCAAGCAGTTCCTCGAGCAGGTCGCCTGGGGTCCGCTCGACTACATGATCGTCGACATGCCCCCCGGCACGGGCGACGCGCAGCTCTCGCTCGTCCAGACCATCGACCTGGACGGCGCGGTGATGGTCACGACCCCGCAGGACGTGGCCACCAGCGACGTGCGCCGCGGCGTGAAGATGTTCGAGCGGGTGAACACGCGCGTTCTCGGGATCGTGGAGAACATGAGCGGGATGGCCTGCCCACACTGCGGCGAGCTCATCGACGTCTTCGGCAGTGGGGGCGGGGAGCGCCTCGCCACCGAGATGAAGCTTCCGTTCCTCGGCCGGGTCCCGCTGGACCCCGCGGTCCGCACCGCGGGCGACGAAGGCCGGCCGACCGTGCTGGCGGCCCCGGACTCGGCGTCGGGCAAGGCCCTGCGGGTGGTGGCGCGCGAGATCGGGAAGGCGCTCGAGGCCCTCGCGGTGGGCTGAGTCCGCTCGACCCGCCCTGGACGCGAAAGGGCCGCGGCACCCAGAGGTACCGCGGCCCTTTCGCTCGTGGGAAGACCCTCGCTCAGTCGCCTTCGAGCCACTTCCTGTCGGCGGCGGAGATCGAGCCCTTCCCGCGGACCTTCTCGAAGATCTTGATCGCGACCCATCCCACGAGGAGGATCGGGCCGACCTTGAAGAGGAGGAAGGTGGCCAGGCCGAAGGTGAGCGAGAACACCACTCCCACGACCATCAGGACGAGCCACGCGGCGACCACCGTCGCGAGCGCCACCGCGAAGAAGGTGAGCAGGGTGCCGAGCATGGTATTCCTCCTGTGGGTAGCGTCCGGTGGCGCGTCAGCGCACCCAGACGACCTTGATGCTTCCGAAAGCGGCGTCCAGGTCGATGGTGACCTTCCTGTCCGCACGATCCCAATCCAGCGAATAGTAGGCGTCCCCGCGCTTGACCAACCCTTCCGAATCGAGCGAGGCGAGGAAGCTGTCCTTCGTCAGCCGTACCCCGAGTCCCTCGGGGAAGCGCAGCTCCAGCGAGCCCAGCCCCATGTCGATCGAGACCGAGGCGTCCTGCTGCCACCCTCCGTTGAACCAGAGGGTCACCTCGCCTACCCCGGCGCTCACGTCGATGTGCCGAGCGTTGAGGTTGCCCAGGTGCCGCGCCGTGAAGTCGGCCGCGCCCACCTCGAAGCTGGCGGAGCGCATGTCGACGTCGTTCGGCTCCGAGATGTCCACGACGGACTCCGAGGCGCCCGTGCTCAGCTCCAGATGGGTGAGCGAGAGCCCACCGAGGTCCAGGTCTGCACGCACCGCGCCGAACTCCAGGTCCAGATCCATCGGCACGTTCCGTGCGAGCTGCAGGTCCAACTCGCCGCCGGAGCGCTTCTTCCCGATGTGGATCGAGTTGCCGACGTTCTCCACGCCGAGATGGAGTCGGTTGCCCTCGTAGTCGGCGTGCGGCTCGAAGACGTCTTCGTCGTAGCGGAGGTGCATCCGGTAGAGCAGGCCCGTGTCGGCCGGCCGCACCTTGAAGGTGCCGGCCCCGTAGGAGACCTGCACGCGCAGGTCGTCCTCTCCGGAGAGCTGACGGGACATCGTCACCGTCCGCCAGCTCTGGGCGGCGAGCCCGTACGGGAGGGCCATCAGCGCGGCCGCGCCGGCCGCGAGCAAGGGACCCCTACGCATCCTTCCCTCCCGCGTCGTCACCCTCGTCACCCCCCGCGCCCTCGCTCGTGGCCGACCCGTCCGCGCGCTTCGCCGCCGTCTCGACCTCCACCTCAACCTCCACGTCCATGTCCACCGCACGCTTCCACGCCTCATCGAAGTCCATCGGTCCGCTGCTCTCCGGGCGGCGACCCGCCCGCGTGAGCAGGACGGCGCCGAAGCCGATCAGCATCGCCGCGATACCGACCACCGTGCCGGCGAACGTCAGCAGCCCGCGGAAGAACCCGAAGAAGGGCACCACGCGCAGCAGGTTCGCCGCGATGAAGAAGAGCGCGAGCCCCAACACGCCGGCGGTGATCGTGTAGACCGGGTTGGACTTGCGGATCCAGTCCGTGTAGCGGTACCCGCTGTCCGCCAGCCACTCGCCCGCGTTCCGGGCCACCGCGAGGTAGCCGAGGAGCGCGGCCGCGACGGCGGCCAGCGGGAAGAGCGGGATCCAGAGCAGCGCCACCGGGATCCCCACGATCGACACGACCAGCGCGACCGTACCGAGGAGCCACACCGGGATGAGGAGGAAGGTCCCGGCCACCCCGACCATGGCGGCCCGCCCGGGGGAGCGCCGCGCCGTCTCGGCCACAGCGTCCAGATTGCGCGGCGCGAAGGCCACCACGCCCATGCCGATGAGGCCCAGAACGAGGACGGAGACCAGGTTCTCGATCACGCCGCCGAGCGCACCGAAGAGCGTGCGGAAGGGGCTGAAGAAGCTGCCGCCGCTCCCACCCCGGGAGCGGGATGCATCGCGAATCTCCTTGCGCAGCTCGCTGCGCATCTCCTCGCGCACCTGGTCGCGGATCTCGCGCTCGAGGTCGCGCTCGCGCCGATCGACGTTGACGACCTCGCCGTCCACGGTGCCGCCCGAGCGCTCCAGGTCCGCGTCCGCCAGACGGACGTCGCCGCGGATCCGGCTGCCTTCGTTCAGCTCCAGCGTACCGTCGACCACCACCACGTTCCCGTCCACCTCGCCGTCGATCCGGGCGTCTCCCTGGACCACGACGAGCGTCCCCTCGACAGTCTCGCCGGCCTCCACGGCGACGTCCTCACCCACGTGCAGCTTGAGGTTCGACCCCACGCCCTTCAGCGCCTCTTCCAGCGTCGCGAGCCGGCCGGACTGGCCGAGGAGGGCACGCACGAGCGCGCCGTCGCCACCCACCGAAACGTCCGCCTTCGGCGCGTCGGCTGCCCGCGGCGCCTCCTGCACCGTGAGCGCCTTTTCGAGCGCCCCGTCGATCTGTTCCGCCAGCTCCAGGCGGTCGCCCTCCATGTCGGTGGGCGGCGACCAATCGCGCAGCGCGTCGGCGAGCTGCCCGTCGTCGAGCCGGACCGCGTCGCCGAGCAGCGAGCGCCAGGCGGCGTCGAGCGCGTCCCCGGCCCGGAAGGCGCCGACGATCTCGCCGTCGATGAACACCGATCCGTCGTGGAGCGAGACGTCGAGAGGCGCGCCCGAGGAGAACTCCAGGCGGAGCGCCGCCTCGGATCGGCCCACGGAAACCTGCTTGGAGACCACGGTGCGCTCCTGCGCCTTCCCCGCCGCGGGAACCGCGGGGAGGAGGAGTGCGCCGAGCGTCAGCCCAAGCAGGAGCCTACGAGAGCGAAGCGTGCCCATAACCAGCATCCACCGGGTGCGTGTTGAGGAGATTCCTGTAGAGGACCCAGGCCGCGACCACCGTCCCCGCCGAGAAGACGAGGAAGGCTGCCACCAGAGCGGTGGGCGTGAGGGCCAGGGACCGAATCCACGAGAACAATCCGAAGATCTCGGTGCTCTGCATCGCGCGGGACGTCGCGGCCGCCCAGGCGAGCCCTGCGAGCTCCGACGCCTTCCACCACGCGAAGGACGCCAGCCCTGCCGGCGTGATCGCGGGGTGCGTGAAGACCGTCCACAGCACGAGCCCGAGCGTCGCCGCGGGGGTGACCGCCACCCCGGAGATCGCTGCCCAGGCCCGGCGCGACTGCGGCACGAGGCGGCGCGCCCGGGCCAGCATCCTGCGCCATTCCGGGACGCGAGCCGGGGCCGTCGCGGGCACCGACACGTGGACCTCGGCCATGACGCGGGCGGCGAAGTCCTCGGAGGGCGCGAAGCGATCGAGTCGATCGAGGTGGCCCAGGACCGTACGCCAACTCTCGGCGCGCGATGCGCACGCGGCGCAGCCGTCCAGGTGGGAGCGCAGCCGGGTCTCCTGCCGGGCCGCGAGGACGCCCGCGGCCAGATCCTGGAGGCGGCCGTCGTCGGCGTGGCCGGAGTCGGGAGCGAGGCGGGCGGCGAGCGCCGCGCGCGCCCGGGCCGCCCACGGGAGCTGCTCGGGCGCCTCGATGCCGGCCACGACCCGATCGGCGAAGCCTGCGGCCGGCGCGAGCGTCGGCAGGTCCTCGAGATCCTCGAAGACGTCCCGCCAACCATCGATCTCCGACGCGCACCGGGCGCAGGAAGCCACGTGCTCCTCGGCACGGGCGCGCTCCGCAGGGGAGAGCGCACCGTCGAGGAGCGCCTGTACGGCTTCGGCGCTCAGATGCTCGTGGAAATGGATGTCGTTCACGGTCGAACTCCTGAAGGGTCTTTCCTCTTGCCCCTACGCGGTCTTCGCGGGGAGGGTTTCACGAAAAACGCCTTGCCGTGACACGGGCTCGCCGTGCCCGGCTCCGCCGCACGGAACAACGACGATCGGCACTTTCGCGTCCGCCCGCTCATGCGACGCCCTCGAGCTTTTTCTTCAGCTCGTTCCGGGCACGGTGCAGGTACGTCTTCACGGTGCCGAGCGGAAGGTCCATGATCTCGGCGATCTCGTCGTAGGCGTAGCCCTCCACGTGGCGGAGGAGGATCACGGTGCGGTACTCCGTGCGCAGCTCCCCGATCGCGGCCTCGATCTGGCTCCCCAGCTCCCGGTGCTCCAGCAGTTGCTGGGGGTTCTCGTCCTCGGACTCCACGACCAGGCGGGTCTGGCTCACCTCGTCCTGCGTGGTCGCGTGCGGGGAACCGTGGATCGACACGGTGTCGAGCTTGCGCTTGCGGAGATGATCGATCGTGTGGTTGTTCGCGATCTTGAAGATCCAGTTGCTGAACTTGTAGGCCGTGTTGTAGGTGCCGATCGCGTTGAAGGCCCGGATGAAGGCTTCCTGGGCGAGGTCCTCCGCCAGCGTGCGGTCCCGGACCATGCGGTAGATGAGCGAGAAGACGGGGCGCTCGTATCGCTCGAGGAGCTCGCGGAACGCCCGCTCGCGGCCGCCGGCCGCGAGCGTGGCGAGCTCCCGGTCGTCCAGTCGGGCGTAATCCAGAGGGGGCAGCGCAGTCGCGTCCGGCCGAGGTTGCGTCGGCCACCGGATGGTGGCACCGGTCAGGGAAGCGGCGTCGGAGGGCATCGTGGCGCCCTACGCATGCGGCGGTTTCCGTGTTTCGCGCCGGCCGTTGAGACCCCCCACCGCTTCCCGTAGCTTTCGGCCCCCCGAGTGTGGTGGCGCCTGGGGGCGCTGGTAACCTATGCCGCAGAGGCACGCCTGTCATGCCGTCCCCCGGGAGAGCGCCGACCCCCCGAAACGCCGACGCGGCCGCGCCGAAGGAAGGTGTGGCGCGCGAGGTGCAGGTCCAGCGCATCTTCTCGGAGATCGCCCCGCGCTACGACCTGCTGAACCACGTCCTGAGCATGAACATCGACCGGCGGTGGCGCCGCCGGGCCGTGGATCTGCTGCGATGGGAGCGGGCGGCCGACGGGCTCTTCCTCGACGCGTGCGCCGGTACGTTCGACCTCGCGCTCGAGTTGGCGGCGCGCCGGGCGTTCCGAGGCCGGGTGGTCGCTTCGGACTTCGCGCACCCGATGCTGGCGACCGGCGCACCGAAGCTGGCGGGTGCCCCCGTCTCGGCCGTGTGCGGGGACTCTCTTCGGCTGCCCTTCGACGACGGCACCTTCGAGGGCGCCACCGTCGGCTTCGGCGTGCGCAACCTCTCGGACGTGGCGCGCGGTCTGGTCGAGCTGCGGCGGGTGCTGCGGCCGGGCGCCCGCCTCGTCGTCCTCGAGTTCACGACGCCGCCCAACCCCGTGGTCCGCGCCGGCTACCACTTCTATTTCCACCGCGTGCTGCCCGTGGTGGGGCGCGTGGTCTCCGGTCACCCGTGGGCGTACACGTACCTCCCGGAGTCGGTGAAGGAGTTCCCCGGCCCGGAAGCGCTCCGCGACCTCTTCGGGGACGCGGGCTTCGACGAGCCGGGGTACCGGCTGCTCAGCTTCGGGATCGCGGCCCTGCACTGGGGCACGCGGAGCTGACGCGACCCGCTCAGATCCCCTCGAACAGCACCGTCGAGATGTAGCGCTCGGCGAACGACGGCAGCACCACGACGATCGTCTTGCCCTCCATCTCGGGCCGCTTCGCGACCCGATAGCCCGCCGCCAGCGCGGCTCCGGACGAGATGCCGCAGGGGATGCCCTCGACGCGCGCGGCCTCCCGCGCCATGTCGATCGACTCCTGGTTGGAGACGGTGACCACCTCGTCGATGACGTCCGTGTCGAGGATCTCGGGGATGAAGCCGGCCCCGATCCCCTGGATCATGTTGCCGGGGCCCGGCTCACCCCCGGAGAGCACCGGGCTCACCTCGGGCTCGACCGCGATCATCCGCAGTCCCGGCTTGCGCTTCCTCAGCACCTGGCCGCAGCCGGTGATGGTCCCGCCGGTGCCCACGCCCGAGACCACGGCGTCCACGGCTCCGTCGGTGTCGTTCCAGATCTCCTCGGCGGTGGTGCGCCGGTGGATCTCCGGGTTGGCGGGGTTCGTGAACTGGCCGGCGCGCACGGCGCCCGGGATCTCCGCGAGAAGCTCGTCCGCCTTGGCCAGGGCACCGTTGATGCCCTGTTCCTTCGGCGTGAGGTGCAGCTCCGCTCCGAGGAGCGCCAGCATCTTGCGCCGCTCGATCGACATCGTCTCCGGCATCGTGAGCACGCAGCGGTAGCCGCGCTGGGCGCACACCATGGCGAGCGCGATGCCGGTGTTTCCCGAGGTCGGCTCGACCACGGTGGAACCGGGCTTCAGGGTTCCGTCGGCCTCCAGGCCCTCGATCATCGCCATGCCGATGCGGTCCTTCACGCTGGCCGCCGGGTTGAAGAACTCGAGCTTGAGGAGGACGTCCGCGCGCGCCCCGTGTAGCGTGGAGAGCTTGGGGGCGCGAACGAGGGGCGTGTCGCCGATGGTCTGCAGGATGCCTTCGTACACGCGGCCGCGGCCCGGCCGATGGGTGGTGCCGCGCTCCTGGGTTCGTTCCTGGGCAGGTTGGGACATGCTTCGCTCCTGGGCGGGTTGGGAGGTCAGGGGGTCAACCGGGGGCGGCCGAGGGATCGAGCACGGTGACGGGTCCGAGACGCTCGAGTGCCTCGCGCCCGATCCGTTCCGGGTCACCCACGACCAGGATGATCATATCGTCGGGACGGAGGTTCTCGCGAAGGACGCCGTGGACCGAGGCGGGCGTGACCCCTTCGACGCCGCTCACGTACTGCTCGAGCCAATCGTCCGGAAGCTCCTGTGCCAGGTAGAACATCCGCCGCGACACGATCTGCGCCAGCGTCTCGAAATTGAAGACGAAGCCGTTCACGATCTGGTCGACGGCGGTGCCCACCTCCTCGCTCGTGGGGTCGTCCCGGCTCATCTCCTTCATGATGTCCAGGATCGTTTCGAGAGCGGGCACGGTGTTCTCGGGGCGGGTGCGCGTCACGGCTCCGACGATCCCCTGGTAGCGGCGGGGCATCGTCCAGATCGAGCTGGCCGAGTAGGCGTAGCCCTCCTCGGTGCGCACGCGCGCCATGATGCGGGAGTTGAAGCCGCCACTGCCCAGGATCGAGTTGCCGATCTGAGCCGCGAAGTAGCGGCGGCCGTCGCCGAGATGGACGTCGGTGGGGTGCGCCATCACCAGGATGCTCTGCTCCAGATCCCTGGGGATGAGGAAGACGCCCGGCTTGGCGCGGATGTGCGGCTCGGGGTATTCGGGAAGCGTGCCGGCACAGGGGCGCCATCCGCGCAGCTCACGTCGGAGCCGGCCCTCGATCTCGGGCCATGTCACGTCTCCTGTGACGCCGATTATGAGATTGTCGGGACACAAGATACGATTCTGCATCTCATGTAGGATCGTAGATGTGAGATCCTCGGGTTCCAGATCCCCCGGGGCCATCTCCCACCCCACCGGGTGGTCTCCGTACATGAGTCGGTTGAACTGCGAGAAGGCGAGCCGCTGCGGGTCGTCGGGGCGGCGGCGCACGCTCTCCAGCTCGCGGCCGCGCCATACCTCGACCTGCGCCGAGTCGAACCGCGGGTTGCGCAGCATGTCGAACCAGAGATCGAGCCCGGGCCCGAGATGCTCCGTGAGGGTGTTCATGCTGCTGAACACCGTCTCGCCACCCCCGCCGAAGCTGGTCTGGAGAGCGTAGTACTCGAGCGCTTCGTCGACGGAGTCCGGAGACAGCGTCGTGGTGCCCCCGTAGCGGAGCAACGCCGGAAGGGCGGAGGCGGCCGCGTACAGGCTCCGGTCGAAGAGGCTGTACCCTCCCCTGAAGCGCGCGAAGAGGGTCACGAGGGGAACGGCATGGTCCTCCAGGAAGAGGACGCGCACGCCCTCCACCTCGTGCATCTCGGGCGCCGGGGCGTCGAAGCGAAGCGGCGGGAAGCGGAGCTTGTCCACCACGGCCCTCCCGCTCTCCTGCGCGGACGCCGGGGCGGCGGCCACGCCGGCCAGGAGGACGAAGCCCAGCATCCAGGCAGCGCGCCTCACGACGTGGGCTCCTCACGGCGCAGCGTCGCCACCGTGCGGTTCCGCTGGGTCAGGTACTTCGCCGCCACCCGGCGCACGTCCTCCGCGGTGACCTCGCGGATGCGCTCGGAGAGGCGGAAGGTGTCGCGCCAATCCCCGGTGAGTGTGGCCGACGCGGCGATCTGGAAGGCGAGCCCGAGGTTCGACTGCAGCCGCCGCACGTTGCCCGCCTCCACCTGATTGCGCACGCGCACGAGCTCCCGCTCGGTGGGGCCTTCCGCCGCCAAGCGGTCGATCTCCTCGTAGATCGCCGCCTCCACCTCGAGGGTCGTGTGCGGCGAAACCGGCGTCGCGTCGATCTGGAAGAGCTGCGGGTACTTCTCGCCCGGGCCCATCGAGGAGAACACGGACGCGGCCGACCGATCCTCCTGGACGAGGCGATGGTAGAGGCGCGAGGTCCGTCCACCGGTCAGGAGCGACGTGAGCATCGTGAGCGCCGGCGCGTCGGGGTCGAGGGCCGCGGGCACGTGCCATCCGATGCGCAGCGACGGCTCGGCGTCCCAGACGATGCTCGATGCGCCGCTCGCCGCGCTGCTCGGGCTCGCGCGCCAGCACCGGCGGCGGCTCCTCGCCGCGCGGGATCGGGGCGAAGTAGTGCTCGGCCCAGCGCACGGCCTGGCCGGCGTCGATGTCGCCCACCACGACCACGCTCGCGTTGTTCGGGCCGTAGTAGCGTCGGTAGTAGTCCTCCACCTCCCGGCGGCCGAGGTTCTCCAGGTCGGACATGTAGCCGACCGGGGGGACGCCGTAGGGGTGCATCGTGAAGGCCTCCGCCAGGTGGTTCTCGTAGAGCAGCCCGCCGGGGCTCGTCTCGATGCGGAGGCGCCTCTCCTCCATGACCACGTCCCGCTCCGTGTAGAACTCGCGGAAGACCGGGTGCGCCATCCGGTCTCCCTCCATCGCGAACCACAGCTCCGCCCGGTTGGCCGGTAGCTCCACGAAGTACGTGGTGGACTCGTTCGTGGTGGTGGCGTTGAGCCCCTGCGCGCCGGCGCGCGTCAGGATGCGGTCGAACTCGTTGGGCACGACGTACGTGCGGGCCGAGTCCTCCAGCACCTCGATGCGTCCGTCGAGCCGCGCGACGTCCGCGCTGTCGCCGGCGGCCCGGGCGAGCACGATCGAGTCCTGTGCCGCGTCCATGAGGTCGAACAGCGCCCTCTCCGCGTCGACGTCACGCGTGCCCACGGTGGTCGTGCCCTTGAAGAGGAGGTGCTCGAGGAGATGCGCCGTGCCGGTATTTCCCAGGTGCTCCTGCACGCTGCCGACGTCGTATTGCACCACGAACGCGACGGTCGGCGCACCCTTCCGCTCGAGCGCCATGAAGTGCATCCCGTTGGGAAGGGTCTTCTCGCGCACCGGGAGCCGCTCGCCGGGCGTACGTCCCTGAGCCCGGAGCGGCGAGGGCGCGAGGAGGAGGCCGAGCAGGACGATCCCCCGGAGCGCGCGCGCGCCCCGGGGGGCGTCAGGGAGCATCCCCCGGTGGCTGGCAGGTCGGGCAGAAGAACGCCGACCGGTTGGAGAGCACGACGCGGCGGATCGTGGAGCCGCACCGGTCGCAGGCCTCGCCCTCGCGGCCGTAGACGTGGAGTCGGCGGCCGTAGGCGCCTTCGCCGCCTTCTGCGTTGCGATAGTCACGGATGGTGGTTCCGCCGTCCTGGATTGCGTGGCGCAGCACGGACCGGAGGGCGCCGTGCAGGCGCACGGCCTCCTCCGGTGACACCCCGTTGGCCGGACGTCTGGGATCGACGCCCGCGTGGTAGAGCGCCTCGGCCGCGTAGATGTTCCCGACACCTGCAATACGACGCTGGTCGAGGAGCCATGACCGGACGGGCGAGCGCGAGCCCTGCAGGCCGCGGTGCAGGCGCTTCGGCGTGAAGCCCCGCTCGAGGGGCTCGGGGCCCATTCGCTCCGAGCGGAGCGCCCAGGCGTCGGCGTCCAACGCCTCGAACGTCCCGAACCGTCGCTGGTCGTCGAAGACCAGGACGCCGCCGGACGCGAAGCGCAGCCGCACCGCCGGGTGCGTCGGCCGTGCGGCGCCGCGCGGAGGCGTGGGGAAGGGGAGGAGACGGCCGGTCATCCCCAGGTTCACGGCGAGGACCCGGCCCCCGTCGAGCTTCACGATCACGTTCTTCCCGCGTCGCCCCACGGAGGCGATGGTGCGCTCGCGCAGCATGGAGCCGAGCGCCCTCCGGGATTGGCGCAGCACGTCGGCGTGCACGACCTCGACGCGGCGGATGCGCTCGCCCACCACGGTGCGGCGCAGACCCCGGACGATCGTCTCGGCCTCGGGCAGCTCGGGCATGGGCTGTCGGAGGTGGGCTCAGGGTGTCGGGGCCGGGCGTACGCGCGCGCTCGCGCCAGCCGATGTCGCCGCGGTAGAAGGCCCCCTCGAAGTCGATCGCGGCGGCCCCCTCGCGGCTGCGATCCGCCGCCTCCGGGAAGGTCGAGCCGAGCGCCGTGACCGCGAGGACGCGGCCGCCTGCGGTGACGAGGTCGTCGCCGTCGCGCCGGGTGCCCGCATGGAACACGGTCAGCCCTTCCCCCTCGAGCCCGCCCGGGATGCGGATCGGCTTCCCCTTCTCGTAGCTTCCCGGATAGCCGGCGGAGGCCAGCACGGTCGTCACCGCGGAGGCCTCGCTCCAGCGCACGCTGCGCCCGGCCAGGCTCCCGCCCTCGGCGACGGTGGCGAGCAGATCGAGCAGGGAAGACGCCATGAGCGGGAGCACGGCCTGCGTCTCCGGGTCGCCGAAGCGGCCGTTGAACTCGATCACCGACAGCCCGTCCGCCGTCTTCATCAGGCCGGCGTAGAGCAGGCCGCGGAAGGGGCATCCGTCCGCGGCCATCGCGCGCAGGGTAGGCGCGAACACGCGGTCGCGCGCCTCGGCCAGCACCTCCGGAGTGGCGATCGACACGGGTGCGTAGGCACCCATCCCGCCCGTGTTCGGGCCGGTGTCCCCCTCTCCGACGCGCTTGTGGTCCTGGGAGGGGAGGAGCAGCAGGGCCCGCTCGCCGTCCGCGACGGCGAAGATCGACAGCTCCTCGCCCTCGAGGCAGTCCTCGATCACCACCTCGCGGCCGGCCTCTCCGAAGGCCAGGTCGCCCATCATCGAGGCGATCGCCTCGAGCGCCTCGTCGACGGTTGCGCACACCACCGCGCCCTTGCCCGCCGCCAGCCCGGACGCCTTCACCACGACCGGCGCGCCGTGCTCGCGCACCCACGCCTCGGCGCCCGCCTGGTCACGGAAGGTCCGGTACTCCGCGGTCGGGACGCCGGCGCCGCGCATGAGGTCCTTCGCGTACACCTTGCTCGACTCGATGCGGGCCGCGTCCCGGGTGGGCCCGAAGACGGGCAGGCCCTTGGCCACGAACCGATCCACGATCCCCGACGGCGAGGGGGGCCTCGGGGCCGACGACCGTCAGGTCGATCCGCTGCGCGGCCGCCCACCCGGAGAGAGCCTCGACGTCGGTGGGCGCGATGGGGAGCGGCTGGCAGAGCGCGGCCATCCCGCCGTTCGGTCGCGTCGCGAAGAACTCGGCTCCGGGGGCGTCGCGCCGGAGCTTCCAGAGAAGGGCGTGCTCCCGCCCGCCGTTGCCTACGATGAGGATGCGCATCCGCTCAAGATAAGGAAGAGGGGCGCCCGGGCTACCCGCCCGGACGCCCCCCGATGACGGCCCGAAGGCGGCGTCAGCGCTTCATGCCGCCCATGAACGTCTCGCCCATCTTCCTGGCCGCGGCGGTCATGGTGTCGAGGAAGTCGCGCGCGCCCTCCGCGTAGGCGCCCGCGGCCTCGCGCAGGTCTTCCTGATAGGCCGGGTTCGGCTCCCCGCGACGGGGATACTCGCCGCGGACGATGCGGTCGTAGTCACCGGTCTCGATCCAGGCCCGCAACTCGCTGACCCGCAGCGTCCAGAAGGGGTGCGTCGAGCCGATGAGGTTGAGGATCTTGAAGACCTGGTCGGCCACGTCGCCGCCGGCCCGGTACTCCTCGGCCTGGACGATGAACTCCTGCAGGTTGGTCTCCTCGTCCTCACCGCCGCCGGCCATCTTGAGCATCGTGCGCATGACGACCTCGGGATCCTGAACGCAGAGCAGACCGGCCCGGTCGCAGGAGAGCTCGCTCTTGCGCGACCACTCGAGGAGCGCCACCAGCACCGCCCGTGCCGCGAGCCCGACGAGCGGGAAGCCCATCTGCGCGAGCTGGAGGAGCAAGGCGGTCATCGTCTTGTACAGCACGTGGTCGCTCAGGATGTGCCCGAGCTCGTGCCCCATGATGTACGCGAGCTGCCGGTCGTCCAGGAGCGCCGACGGTCCCGGAGTTGAGCACGATGAACGGTTCGTCCATCCCCCACGCGCCCGCGTTCACGATCGGGGTCTGCGAGACGAAGAGGGGGTAGTGCTTCGGCGCGTCGAGGGTCTTGAGCACGTCGTCGTAGAGCCCCTGCAGGCGGGGGAACTGCTTGGAGCTCACCCGGACCGCGTTCGCCTGGAAGGCGAGGCGCACCGGCTTCTCGCCGAAGAAGCCGAAGAGCTTCTTGAGCACCTCGTCGAAGACCGGGATGCGCCGTAGCGCCTCGAGCGCGGCCCTGTCGGCCGGGTGCTCCCACGAGCGCGGTGCGATGTCGGTCAGGATGCGGCGCGCCTTCGCGTCCCCGCCCGTCTTTCCGTCCGTCCGTTCCTGATCGTCGGCCATGGTCCGATCCTCTTGCGTGGTTGCCCCCGCGCCGCGCAGGGGCCGGCGAGCTCTTTGCCCTGACTACGCGGGCGCCGAATGCCGGGTTTCATGCCTCCGCTTGCTACCCCAGGACGCGCTCGAGGTCCGCCAGGAGGTCCGCTTCGTCCTCGATCCCGACCGAGAGGCGCACCAGCCCGGGCGTGAGCCCCATGCGGGCGCGCCGCTCCTCCGGCACCGAGGCGTGCGTCATGAGCGCCGGCACGCTGATGAGCGACTCGATGCCGCCCAGGCTCTCGGCCAGCGCGAAGACCCGGCAGTGCTCGGTGAGGCCGCGCGCCCGCTCCAGGGTGCCCACGTCCACCGACACCATCCCGGTGAAGCCGCCCATCTGGCGAGCGGCCAGCTCGTGCTGCGGGTGCGAGGGCAGGCCGGGGTAGAGCACCCGGTCCACCTTCGGGTGCGCTTCGAGCCAGCGCGCCACCGCGAGCCCGTTGGCGTTGTGCTGGCGCATGCGCACGTGAAGCGTCTTGAGACCGCGCAGCGTCAGCCAGCAGTCCATGGGGCCGGGCACGGCACCCGTGGACTTGCGGATGAAGCCGAGCTCCTCGGCCAACGCCTCGTCGCGCACCGCGACCAGGCCGCCGATCACGTCGGAGTGTCCGTTCACGTACTTCGTCGAGGAGTGGACGGTGAAGTCCGCCCCCATCTCGAGGGGCCGCTGGTTGTAGGGGGACGCGAAGGTGTTGTCGACCGAGAGGAGCGCACCCGACCCCGTGCGCGAGCTCCGCCAGCGCCCGGACGTCGCAGACCCGCATCATCGGGTTGGTGGGTGTCTCGACGTGGACGAGGCGCGTGTTCGGCCGCAGTGCCGCCTCGACCGCGGCCGCGTCGCTCGAGTCCACGTACGTGAACTCGATCCCGAAGCGGGAGAGCACGCGGTCGAACATGCGGGTCGTGCCTCCGTAGGTGTTCTCCTCGCTCACCACGTGGTCGCCCGCCGAGAGCCGCTTCACGATCGCTTCGATGGCCGCGAGGCCGGAGGAGAAGGCGACCGCCTGCGTCCCCGACTCCAGCGAGGCGAGGTTGGCCTCCAGCGCCTCGCGCGTCGGGTTGGCGGTGCGGCCGTAGTCGTAGTGTCCCTTCGGCTCGCCCACCGCCGGCTGGACGTAGGTGGAGGTCTGGAAGATCGGCGTCATGATCGCGCCGGTGACGGGCTCGGGGGCTACGCCGGCGTGGATGGCGCGGGTCCCGAAGCCGAGGCCGGCGGTGTCCTTCTCGGTCATGGCGGGTTCAGCCTTGGAGGGGTCGAAGGGTCGGGAAGGGAGCAATGTACCGGCCGCCGGAAGGCCGCCGCCACCGCGGTCCGTTGACCCCTCCGTCCCTTTCGGCAAACTTCCCGTTCGCCTTTCCGCATCCCCCCTGGTCTCCCGATGCCTGTCCACCTCCCCTCCGACCTCATGGTCAGCGTGTCCGGCGTTCGCGGCCGGGTCGGCGACCCCCTCACGCCCGAGCTCATCGCGGGCATCACGGCCGCGTTCGGCGGCTTCCTGCGCTCGGAGGGCCACACCGGGCCGATCTACGTCGCGCGGGACTCCCGCACGTCGGGCCCGATGTTCGTGCGCGCGGCCATCGCCGGCCTGATCTCCGTGGGGTGCGACGTGGTGGCCCTGAGCGTGGTGCCCACGCCGACGCTCCTCCTCGCGGTCGAGGACGGCCACGGGGCGGGTGGAGTCGGCATCACGGCCAGCCACAACCCCGCGGAGTGGAATGCCCTCAAGCTCGTCTCCAGCGAGGGGATCTTCCTCGACGCCGACCTCTCGGCCCGCTTCCGGAAGTACCTCGTGGAAGTCGATCCGCCGCGTGCGTCCTGGGACCGCCTCGGGACCGTCCAGGAGGACGTCGACGCCTGGCCACGCCACCTGGAGCGGATCCTCGGGCTGCCGCACATCGACGTCGCCGCCATCCAGCGCGCGCGGATGTACGTGGCGGTGGACTGTGTGCGCGGGGCCGGTGGGCCTCCGATCGGCAACGTCCTCCACGAGCTGGGCTGCACCTACACGGGGATCGGGATGGAGCCGGACGGCCGATTCCCCCGGGACCCCGAGCCCACGGCCGCCAACCTGGCGGAGCTCGGGCGCCTGGTCCGCGAGACCGGGGCGCGCATCGGCCTCGCGGTCGACCCCGACGTCGACCGACTGTCGCTGGTGGACGAGCACGGGGAACCCGTGGGCGAGGACCTCACCCTCGCCCTCGCCGCCGCCGCGGTGCTGCGGCGCACGCCGGGGACCGTCGTGACGAACCTCTCCACCAGCCAGGTCGTGGACGACGTCGCCCGCGCCTACGGGTGCACGGTGGTGCGCGCTCCGGTCGGTGAGGTCAACGTGGCGCGGCGCATGCAGGCCGAGCGGGCGGTGGTGGGCGGCGAGGGCAATGGTGGGGTGATCCTGCCCGCGCTGCACTACACGCGGGACGCTCCCCTGGCCGTCGCGCTGGTGCTCCAGCACCTGGTCGACGAGAACGGCTCGCTATCAGAAGCTGTCGCTCGCTGGCCCTCCTACGACATCGTTAAGAAGAAGGTCTCGTTCCCGCGGGAGGCGCTGGCCGGCGCATACGACGCCCTGGCCGAGGACATGGACGCCCGGGAGACGGATCGGACGGACGGCCTGCGCATGGCGTGGCCGGAGCAGCGGAGCTGGCTGCACGTCCGGCCGTCGGGGACGGAGCCGGTCGTGCGCCTCATCGCCGAGGCGCCGGACGCGGCGAGCGCGGAGGCGCTGGTGCGGCGAGCGGAGGACGTGCTCGGCGGAGTCGCCTGACGCGGCGAAAGCGGCAGCGGGTCGAACCAACACGGAGAAGCATGCGATGTGCGGTATCGTGGGATACGTCGGGGGACGCCAAGCGATCCCCATCCTGGTGGACGGGCTGAAGCGGCTGGAGTATCGGGGCTACGACTCCGCGGGCGTGGCGGTCGTGGATTCCGACGGCTGCATGCGTGTCGTCAAGCGGCCGGGGAAGATCGCGGCACTCGAGGCGGCGATGGCGGATGGGGCGCCGAACGGGACCTGCGGCATCGCGCACACCCGCTGGGCCACGCACGGCGCGCCCACCGAGCCGAACGCGCATCCGCACGTCACGGCGGCGAGCGACATCGCGGTCGTCCACAACGGCATCATCGAGAACGCGGGCGTGCTGCGCACCCGCCTGGTGGACGAGGGCTATACGTTCACCTCGGAGACCGACACCGAGACGATCGTCCACCTCATCGACTTCCTGTGGAAGGACGGGATGGCGCTGGAGGAGGCCGTCGCGGAGGCGCTCGCCAACGTCGAGGGGACGTACGGCCTGGCGGTCGTGTCCAGCCGCGAGCCAAGCAAGATCGTCGTCGCGCGCTTTGGTAGCCCCCTTCTGATCGGGGTGGGCACCAACGGGGAGATGCTCGCCGGGTCCGACGCGGCCGCGGTGGTCGCGCATACGCGCGAGGTGGTCTATCTCGATGACGGCGACTACGCCGCGCTCACGCCGGACGGGTACCGCACGTACCACCTCGACCACGGGGAGGTGCGGCGCTCCGTGCACCGCGTCACGTGGGACGTGGCCGCCATCGAGAAGGGCGGCTACGACCACTTCATGCTCAAGGAGATCTTCGAGCAGCCCAACAGCCTGCGCGACGTGATGCGCGGCCGGCTGCTCGAGGACGACGGCGACGCGCGACTCGGCGGGATCGCGCGGCACCAGTTCGACCTCGGCCGCGTGCGCCGGATCGTCATCACCGCCTGTGGCACGAGCTGGCACGCCGGCCTCGTCGGCGAGTACATGCTCGAGGAGCTCGCCCAGATCCCGGTCGAGGTCGAGTACGCCTCCGAGTTCCGCTACCGGAACCCGGTGCTGGAGGACGGCACGCTCGTGCTCGCGATCAGCCAGTCGGGCGAGACCGCGGACACGTTGGCGGGGCTGCGCGAGGCGAAGCAACGCGGCGCCGCCACGATGGGCATCGTGAACGCCGTGGGCTCGTCGATCGCGCGCTACACGGACTTCGGCACCTACCTCCACGCCGGTCCGGAGATCGGCGTCGCGTCCACCAAGGCCTTCACGAGCCAGATGGTGGCGTTGGCGCTCTTCACGCTCTACCTGGGCCGCAGGCGCCACCTCTCCGTGCTGCAGGGGAGGGAGATCGTCCAGGCCCTCCAGAAGCTCCCCGACCAGGTCGCCGAGGTCCTCGAGCTCAACGACTCGCTGCGGGCGCTCGCGCGTGAGTACATGAGCGCGCGCAACTTCCTCTATCTGGGGCGGGGCTACCAGTTCCCGGTGGCCCTGGAGGGCGCGCTCAAGCTCAAGGAAGTGAGCTACATCCACGCCGAGGGCTACCCCGCCGCGGAGATGAAGCACGGGCCGATCGCCCTCATCGACGAGGAGATGCCGGTGGTGGTGCTCGCGCCGCGGGACCCCGTCTACGGCAAGGTCGTGTCGAACATCGAAGAGGTGAAGGCGCGCGGGGGCAGGATCATCGCCGTGGTGAGCGACGAGGCGCCCGAGTTGCGGCAGAAGGTGGACCATGTCATCCGGGTCCCCCAGACGCTCCCGCACCTCCTGCCGATCCTCACCACGGTGCCGCTGCAGCTCCTGGCCTACCACGTGGCGGTCCTGCGCGGCGCCGACGTGGATCAGCCGAGAAACCTGGCCAAGTCCGTCACGGTGGAGTGACGCCTCGGCCGGCGAGGGGGTGCGCGTGAGGTGAGGGTCGTCCTGCAGCGCGTCGCGCGCGCCCGCGTGTCCGTGGCCGATCGCACGGTCGGCGAGATCGGCCCCGGCCATCTCCTCCTCGTGGGCTTCGCGAAGGGCGACGGCGACGAGCAGCTCGTCTGGATGGCCGACAAGGTCGTGGGGCTGCGCGTCTTCCCCGACGAGGACGGTCGCATGAACCTCGGCCTGGACGAGACGGGCGGTGAGGTTCTCGTCGTGAGCCAGTTCACCCTCCTCGGCGACACCCGCAAGGGCCGCCGCCCCAGCTTCGTGGATGCCGCCGGCCCGGACGTCGCGGTGCCCCTCTACGAACGCTTCGTTACGCTCCTTCGGGAGCGCGCCCCGGGTCGCGTACAGACCGGAGAGTTCGGTGCGATGATGGCCGTGGAGCTGGTCAACGACGGTCCGGTCACGCTCGTGCTCGAGCGTGAATGAGGGTGGCCGGGGTGCCCCGATGAGTTCCGGCCCACGCCTGGTGCTGGCATCGGCGTCTCCGCGGCGGGCCGACCTCCTCCGTCAGCTCGGCCTCGACCCCGAGGTGCGTCCCGCGCACGTGGACGAGTCCTACCTCGCGGGGGAGACCCCCCACGAGCACGTCGAGCGCCTGGCCCGCACGAAGGCCGAGGCCGTGGCGGCGGAGGTGGGCGACGCGCTCGTGATCGGGGGGGACACCGTGGTCGTGTGCGACGACCGCATCCTCGGCAAGCCCGCGGACGATGCCGAGGCCCTGACGATGCTGCTGAGCCTGGCGGGTCGGTCGCACGAGGTGCTGAGCGGCGTCGCCGTGGCGGGCCCGCGCGGCGTGCTCGGTGCCGTGGGGCGGGCGGAGGTGCGCTTCCGCGCGTTCGACCGGGGGCTCGCCGAGGCCTACGTGGCGAGCGGCGAGCCCCACGACAAGGCCGGCGCGTACGGGATCCAGGGGCTGGGAGCCGCCTTGGTGGAGGAGATCCACGGCGACTACTATACCGTCGTCGGCCTGCCCCTCGGCCTCCTGATCGACCTCCTGGGGCGGGCGGGCTGGCGCTACGCCTTCGGATCGTTCGACCACGGACCACCATGACCGCCACCGCAGCATGAGCACGTCCGCCGTCCTCGCCCTCGACCAGGGCACGACCGGCTCGACCGCGCTGGTGATCGGCGCGGACGGGCGCGTCCTCGGCCGGGGGTACTCGGAGTTCACGCAGCACTTCCCACGCCCGGGTTGGGTCGAGCACGACGCCGACGAGATCTGGGAGGTGACGATGTCGGTGGCGCGCGAGGCGCTCGACGCGATCGGCGACGTCGAGGTGCGCGCGCTCGGGATCACGAACCAGCGCGAGACCGTGGTGGTTTGGGACCGCGAGACGCTGCTGCCCGCGCACCGCGCCATCGTCTGGCAGGACCGGCGGACCACGGAGCTGTGTCGGCAGCTGCGCGCGGCCGGGAAGGAGCCGGAGCTTCGGCGGCGCACGGGACTCGTGGCCGATCCCTACTTCTCGGGCACGAAGCTCACCTGGTTGTTCCGCGAGCGCCCCGAGCTGCGCGCCAGGGCGGAGGCGGGCGAGCTCGCCGTGGGGACGGTGGACGCGTGGCTCGTCGCTCGGCTGACCGACGGCTCGGTGCACGCCACCGACCCCACGAACGCCTCGCGCACCCTCCTCATGGACCTCGAGACGGCGGCGTGGGACCCCTGGCTGGCGGATCTTCTCGAGGTGCCGATCGCCGCGCTCCCGGAGATCCGCCCGTCCGCGGGTGACTTCGGCATCGCCTCGGCCCGCCACCTCGGCCGCGAGCTCCCGATCGCGGGGGTGGCGGGCGACCAGCAGGCCGCACTCTTCGGACAGGGGTGCTGGACGGCCGGGCTCGCCAAGAACACCTACGGCACGGGGGCCTTCCTCCTGCTGAACACGGGCTCCGAGCCGGTGGCGTCCGAGCACGGTCTGCTCACCACGGCGGCTTGCGACGAGCGCGGCGGGCTGGCCTACGCGCTCGAAGGGTCGGTCTTCATCGCGGGCGCCGCCGTCCAGTGGCTGCGCGACGAGCTGAAGGTGCTGGGGCGGGCGGAGGAGTCGGAGGTGCTCGCCCGCTCGCTGGGCGGGAATGACGGCGTCTACTTCGTGCCGGCCTTCGTGGGGCTGGGTGCGCCGCACTGGGAGCCGGACGCCCGCGGGATGCTGGTCGGGCTCACCCGGGGCACGACCCGGGCTCACGTCGTGCGCGCCGCGCTCGAAGCGATGGCCTACGCCACCGTCGAGGTGCTGCATGCGATGGAAGCGGACTCCGGCGTGACGGCCACCGAGCTGCGCGTGGACGGCGGGGCCGCGCTCAACCACTGGCTGATGCAGTTCCAGGCGGACGTCGTCCACCTCCCGGTACGGAGGCCCGCGCTGGTCGAGACCACCGCGCTGGGGGCGGCCGGGCTCGCGGGTATCGCCCAGGGGGTCTGGCCGTCCGCGCAGGCCTTCCTCGCCGCACAGGGCGGCGCCGACCACTTCACCCCCTCGATGGACGCGGCGGTGCGCGAGCAGCTGCTCGCCGGGTGGGGAAGGGCCGTGCGCGCCGCGGTCGGATGGGCCCGCGACGGGATCTCCTGAAACCCGCCGGGAAGCCGCGCAGACACTACCCGGAACGTGGGGAAAACTCCTCCGGGGGGTCAGGTACGTCACGGAGGGGGCCATCAGTGGTTTTCCTGACTGGTCACGACGGGCCCGAAACGCCTAGATTCCATGCGGAAAAAACGGCGCCGTTGAGCGGTTCGCGGCGCCGCAGCGGGGGGATGGCAGGTCTGGAACATCCCACCGGATCGGGTGAATCAACCACCCTCCGGGTTCTGCCCACGCCGGCCGCACTCCGGGCCGGACAGACTGAGGACGCGTCATGAAGCACGGACGATTCATGGTCGGCCTGGTAGCGGTGGCCGCCGTCGTTTCCTACCTCGTCTGGACCGGGGTGAGCGAGACGATGGTCTACTATCTCACTCCCGCCGAGCTCATGGCCAAGGTCACCACGGACCCGACCTTCAAGGACGTCGGCGTGAAGGTGAGCGGCCGCGTGATCCCGGGAACGTACGAGCGCGTCGAAGGTGAGCTCCTCCATCGATTCCGCGTGCGCGACATCGAGAATCCGGATGTGACGTTCCCGGTCGAATACCGCGACGCGCTTCCGGACACGTTCACGGATGATACGGAAGTCGTCCTCGAAGGCAGGTTGGACGCCAACGGCGTCTTCCAGGCCAACACCCTGCTCACCAAGTGCGGGAGCCGCTACGAAGCCGCTCCGGAGGACTTGAAAGGGTGATTATCCTCGGCGAGTTCGCGCTGTGGATCGCGCTCCCGGTCGCGATCTGGGGGATGGCCCTCGGATTCGCCGGCGGGCGCAGCCAGCGCGGTGACCTCGTTCTCAGCGCCGAGCGGAGCATCTATGCCGTAACCCTCCTCCTGATGCTCGCATCGGCGGGAGTCATCGCGGCGTTCCTCGGCGACAAGTTCGAGTACTGGTACGTCGCGAGCTACTCGAACCGGGAGCTCGAGACCTTCTACAAGGTGGCGGGGCTCTGGGCGGGGCAGCGCGGCTCACTGCTGTTCTGGGCGCTGTTGCTCAGCATCTTCTCGTCGATCTCCGTCTTCACGAACCGGCACAAGAACCGCGAGTTCATGCCCTATGTGGCGGGCGTGCTCCAGGGGATCCTGACGTTCTTCATCGTCGTGCTCCTGTTCGCGCACGTGAACCCGTTCGAGCGCCTGGGCTTCACGCCCGCCAACGGCCAGGGGCTGAACCCGCAGCTCCAGAACTACTGGATGACGATCCACCCGCCCACGCTCTACCTGGGCTTCACGTCGTTCGCCATCCCGTTCGCGTTCGCGGTCGCCGCGCTCTTCAACGGCCGCCTCGACTCGCGGTGGATCACGCTGACCCGTCGGTGGATCCTGCTGTCCTGGTTCTTCCTCTCGGTCGGCATCGTTTTCGGGATGCGCTGGGCCTACGAGGAGCTGGGTTGGGGCGGCTACTGGTTCTGGGATCCCGTGGAGAACGCATCGCTGCTGCCCTGGCTGACGGCGACGGCCTTCCTGCACTCGATCCAGATCCAGGAGAACCGGGGCATGTTGAAGGTCTGGAACATGTCCCTGGTGGTGCTGACGTTCCTCCTGACGATCTTCGCGACGTTCCTGACGCGCTCCGGCCTCATCGAATCGGTGCACGCCTTCGCTCAGGAGCTGCGCATCGCCTACATCTTCCTGACGTTCATGGGAACGGTGCTGGCGGGGTGCGTGGTGTTGATCCTCTATCGTCTGCCCAACCTGCAGAGCGAGAACCGGATCGAGTCGTTCGTCTCCCGTGAGGCGGCGTTCCTCTTCAACAACCTGATCCTCCTCGGCGCGGCGTTCTCCGTGATCTGGGGAACCGTGTTCCCGCTGGTCTCCGAGGCCGTGACCGGGCAGAAGGTCACGGTGGGTCCCCCGTTCTTCCAGAAGGTGAACTTCCCGATCGGGCTCTCCCTCCTCGCGCTTGCCGGCGTCGGCCCGGTGATCGCCTGGCGTCGCGCGACGCGTCGGAATCTCCAGAGGAACTTCCTCAAACCGGTGATCGCCGCCCTCGTGGTCGTCGCCGTCCTCTACGCGCTCGGCGCGCACCATCCGGTGGCGCTCACCACCTGGGGCATCTGCGCCTTCGTGCTGGTGATCACCGTCGTCGAATTCTGGAAGGGCACGCGGGCCCGCTCGCGGATCGAAGACGAAGGCATCCCGGTCGCGCTCTACCACCTCGTGACGCGCAATCGGCGTCGGTGGGGCGGCTACATCGTGCACGCCGGTATCGCCATGATCTTCATGGCCTTCGCCGGTGCGGCGTACAACGTGGACGTGCGCCAGCACGTGATGCCGGGGGACTCGATCGAGGTGCGGTCGCCCTTCGGGCATACGTACACGCTGACGTACGAGGGGCTGTCGACTTCGGTGGGGCGGGGACAGCGCAACCTGATGTGGCAGGCCATCGCGATGATCTCCGTCGACAAGAACGGGAAGCACCTCGCGAACCTGACCACGGAGAAGCGCATGTACGTCACGGGCACGCAGCCCATGACGGAGGTCGGGATCCGCTCGACGCCGGTCGAGGACCTCTATCTCATCCTGTCCGCTTTGGACGACACGAGCAGCGCGCTCAACGCGGACTCGTCCGCACAGGGGATCGACCTGCAGGTGCTGGTGAAGCCGCTGGTGGGGTGGATCTGGTACGGAGCGCTCGTTCTGACGGTCGGGAGCCTGATCGGCCTGTGGCCGAGCGCCGAGAAGAAGCGGGTCGTGGAGGCGGTGCCGAGCGGCGAGCCCGTCGCTGTCGGAGCCGATTGACATGATGCTGTTCCTGGGAGCGGCTCTGGTGGCGGCTGCGGTCATCCTCTTCATCGTCCAGCCGGTCGCGAAGGGGCTGCACGCCTCGCTCGAGCGCGACGAGGACGAGCTCACGGAGACGGAGGCGAGAAAGCGGGTGGCGCTGCTGGCGCTGCGCGACGTGGAGTACGACTACCTCGCCGGGAAGCTGGACGAGAACGACTACCGGTCGCTCAAGGGTGAGTTGACGGCGGAGGCGCTCGCGGCGCTCGAGGCGGACGAGAAGGCGCGCAGCGGCGAGAGCGCCTCCGTCGACGCCTCCGCGCTCGAAGCCGAGATCGCCCAGGCGCGTCTCGGGCTGCGCGAGGGATCGTTCTGCCCCGAATGCGGCTTCTCGAACGAACCCGGTAGCCGCTTCTGCGCGTCGTGTGGCCATGCCCTCCAGGCAGCCGCCACTCATTGACGCTCCTCTTCTCGTGGAAGCCTCGATCGCCCCGGCTCCGGTAGCGCGTCGGGTGGATCCGGTCCTGTCCGCCCGAGGGCTCACGCGCGATTACGGCGTCGTGGTCGCCGTGGACGGCATCGATCTCGAGCTCGCTCCCGGGGACTTCCTCACGATCTTCGGCCCGAACGGGGCCGGGAAGACCTCCCTCCTCAGCCTCCTCGGCGGTCGGCTCAAGCCCACCAGGGGCGAGGTGTGGGTGGGCGGCCAGCGGCTCGACTTCGGCCAGACGTCCTGGCGGAGCCGGATCGGCGTCCTCTCCCATCAGAGCTTCCTCTACCCCCACCTCACGCTGGCGGAGAACCTCCGCTTCTTCGGCCGGTTGTTCGGGCTGAAGGACCTCGACGAGCGCATCCCGACGCGCCTCGAGCAGGTGGGTCTCGGCGACCGCTCGGACTTCCTGGCCCGTCAGCTCTCGCACGGGATGCGCCAGCGTGCCGCGCTCGCCCGCGCGCTCCTGCACGACCCCGAGCTGGTCCTGCTCGACGAGCCGTACACGGGCCTGGATCCCTACGCGGCCGCGGTGCTGCGCGGCGTGCTCTCGTCCCTCAAGGACGGGCTGCGCACGGTCGTCATGGTGACGCACAACCTGACGCAGGGCCTCGAGCTGTCGAACCGCATCGCGATCCAGGTGCGCGGGCGCTTCGCCTGGGAGGGCGGGCGCGACGAGGTCGACGCGGACGCCTTCGAGCACTTCTACCATCGCGTGGTGGAGAGCGGACTGGCATGACCTACCTCGGCCAGGTGTACGCGATCGTGTGGAAGGACCTCCTCCTGGAGTTGCGCACGCGCGAGCGCATCGCGGCCATGGGCGCGTTCGCCGTGCTCGCCGGCGTGCTCTTCAACTACTCGATCGACGCCACCATCGTGCGCCCGCAGGACGTCGCGTCCGGTCTCATCTGGATGACGCTCATCTTCGGGGGGCTGCTCGGCATCGGGCGCACCTTCCACCTGGAGGCACAGGACGGCGCCTTCCAGGGCGTGCTGACGAGCCCCGCCTCCAAGGACGCCGTCTTCCTGGGGAAGACCGCCGCGAACTTCGTTCTGCTCTACGTGGTGGCACTCCTGGTGGTGGCGGTCTTCACGCTCTTCTTCGGGCTGAAGCTGGGATCGAGCCCGCTGCTGCTCGCGTTGGTGCTGGCGCTCGGCTCTCTGGGCTTCGTCGCGCTGGGCACGCTCTTCAGCGCCGTGTCGTCCGGCACCCACATGGGCGAGACGTTGCTGCCCATCCTCGTCTTCCCCCTCCTGGTGCCCATGATCATCTACGGGGTCTCGGCGACCAGCCGTCTCCTCGTGGGCCGGCCGGTCGCGGAGATCGCCGGGAACCTGCGGATGCTTGCCGCGTTCGCCGTCCTGGCCGTGTTCGCCGGGGCGGCCATGTTCCGATTCGTCGTGGAGGAGTGATGCCATCGAAGAAGATCCGTACGGCCGGCCCCGTGTTGGCGGTGACGGGCGCGCTGGGGATGCTGGTCCTGCACTGGATGGTGTTCTTCTGGGTGCCCACGGAGGCCAACCAGGGGATCATCCAGCGGATCTTCTACGTGCACATGCCCTCCGCCGTGGTGGCCTTTCTGGCCTTCGGGATCGTCGCGCTGTGCAGTGCCATGTACCTCTGGCTGGGCGACGACCACCTGGACCAGGCGGCCGTAGCCGCCGCCGAGGGAGGCATGGTCTTCACGACCATCGTGCTGCTCACCGGGCCGCTCTGGGGCAGGGTCGCGTGGGGGACGTACTGGACGTGGGAGCCGCGCCTGACGCTCACGCTGCTGCTCTGGTTCATCTACCTCGGCTACTTCCTCGTGCGCTCTTCGACCGAGAACCCCGAGCGCGGGAAACGCTTCGCCGCGGTGGTGGGGATCGTCGGGGCCCTGGACATCCCGCTCATCCACGTGAGCGTGCTCTGGTTCCGGTCTCTGCACCCGACACCCGTGGTCATCAAGCCGGAGGGGCCGACGCTTGCCGCGCCGATGCTGGCCACGCTGATGGTCGGCCTCGGCTCGCTCCTCCTCCTCTTCCTGGGCGTCTTCCTGATGCGCTACACCCTCGAGGTCGCCCGTCACACCCTGGACGTGCGCGAGCACCAGGCTCGCGCGTGAACCCCCGAACCGCTCTTCCGAGAGGCGTCATGCTCCTGTCCAAGCGACTTCTCCACCGGTGCGGGGCGGCGCTCCTGGGCCTCGTCGTCCTCGCGTCGCCCCTCCTCGCGCAGGGCATGCCCGGGGCGGGCCTGGGTGCTCAGTCCATGCTGCCGTATCGCTTCGTGTTCATCGCCTACGCGATCGCGTGGATCCTTGTGTTCGGGTGGATCGTCTCGGTGTCGCGACGGCTCGCACGGCTGTCGCGGCGGCTGGAGGACTGAAGTCCGACCCGCGCGGTGTCGCGCCGTGATGAGCGGGGAGGGGGCGGACCGGGGGCGAGCATGGTGTTGAGGGCCGTGGTCGCCGCCGTGCTGGCCGCGTGCGCGTGGGCTCCGGGGGCGGCGGCGCAGACGACGACGATGCCGAGCTCGCTCCGATGGGGCTCCGGGCTGATGGACACCCCGGTGGCCAGCGTGCTTCCTCGCGGGACCCTCACCGCCACCTATTCCGGCTACTTCCTGAAGCTCGACCGCACCCTCGTGGTCGACGAAACGGGCGGCGTGTCCGGCTACGGCCCCGGGGTGGACCGCTTCCACCAGGACCTCTCCGTGGCCTTCGGCCTCTCCGACCGGACCGAGGTGGGCGGCACCCTGCAGTCCCTCGACGATGCCCGCACTCCGGGGCTCTTCGCGCGTTTCCAACTCGTGCGGCCCACGAACCAGGGGCTCGGCCTGGCCCTGGGGGCACGGTGGGTGGCCGCGCCGGGATTCGAGGACGGGACCGAGGCCCGGCCCAATCGCCTGGGCCTGGCCGATCCCCGCTTCCGCAGCTACCCCGGGCGTGACGGGGTGTCGACGCGTCTCTCGCTCTACGGCGTCGCCACCGCGCACATGCGCGGAGCGGAGGGCGGGATCCTCCCGCGCCACGACCTCACCTTCTCCCTCGGCTACGGCGGCGGGCTCTTCAAGGACGGCGGCGACCTGTCCTTCTACGGCGACGGGGGCTCCGGGGGGTGGTTCCTGGGCTCGGCCCTCCACATGGGGATCCGGAGCTCGGTGCTCACGCTCATGGGCGAGTACAACGGCTTCGACGTGAACGTCGGCACGCAGGTCGACCTGCGTGGCGTGCGTCTGGGCGCACAGCTCATGGGCGTGAACCACGACGAGCCCCCCGGGGGGTGGGACAGCGAGTACCGCAAGCCGCGCTTCGGCCTCCTCGCGTCGTTGGCGCTTTGCGGCGACGGGGTGGGGCGGCGCTGCCGCGCCCAACTCATGGAGCGGCCCAGCCGGGAGGTGATCCAGCTCCCCGCACCCCCGCCGGACACCGTCGTGATCGCGCCCCCCGCGCCCGAGGGCACCGAGGCGCTCGTATGCCTCGCGACGGGTGAGAACGCCCGCGTGCTCGTGACCGCCGAGGGCGACACCCTCCTCGGCTCCGGGCGCACACTCGATCCGGACGCTCCGCCCCACGGTCGTCTTCGCCGGCAGCTACGCCGGCGACACGGGGTGGTACCTCGACGGCGATCCGATCACCGTGCGCGGCCTGCGCTATCGGAAGACCGACGAGGAGGACGCGTTGGACTGTGGAGACATCCTGCGTGTAGGCGTCTTCGGTGGTGTGCCGGTGTTCGCGCCCGCGACCGCGGAGAGCCCGTATTCGGTGCTGTGGATTCCGGTGCGGGCGGGCGTGTGGAGGATGTACCTGGCAGGAGGGTAGGGCCGGCCCTTCGTGGCGGCGGCCGGTCGGTGGGTGCGGGCCCACCCGCCAGCCTAGGAAACGTCGGGCGCCTGCACGTAGCGCGAGAACAGTCTGTTCGTCGCGTCCAGGACGGCGATGGCGGCGGTGCGGGAGAGCTTCTCGTCGTCCTCGCAGGAGGCCGAGCCGAGGAGGCGGTAGGTCTTGCCGTCCGCCATGCCGTTGATACGCGCCACCACGACCCACCCGTCGAAGGCGCGCACGGACTTCACCCCCACGAGGTCGAAGGAGGCGCGCTTCTCCGTCGCGTCCGCGGCGGCCTTCAAGGAGGCCTCCGCCGACGCGCGAATGCGGCCCTGGTGCGTCTCGAGGTTCGTCGCCGTGCCCTCCAGCGTGCGTCCACACCACTCGAGGCGCACCGTGATGTGGCACTGCCCGTCCGGGGCGGCCTTGTGGCCCAGATCCTCGAATCGCAAGCGCTGGCGCTGTGGGGCTTGTTCGTCCAACTCGAGAACCGACTCCGGAAAAGGGCCCTGGGGACTGGACAACTTCGGTTGCGGGTAGGCCCCCGTGCAAGTCCCGGCCCAGGCGGGCATTCCGGAGACCTGAAACGGGACCTAGGTTGGGTCACGCGAATCGAGGCACCCGACGGACTTTCGCTTTATCTTCGGGTTCGATAGCTTGGGATCGCTTTGGCGGTTGTGGAGACCCCTGTTCCCCAACGAGAGGCACGAGATGGCGACGGACGTCGGCGAGCAGAAACAGAAGGCCCTCAGCACGGCCATCACGCAGATCGAGCGCTCCTACGGGAAGGGCGCGATCATGCGCATGGGCGCGGACGGCGCCAAGGTGCACATCGACAGCATCTCCACCGGCGCGCTGAACCTGGACGCGGCGATCGGGATCGGGGGGATGCCTCGGGGCCGCATGAGTGAGGTCTACGGGCCGGAGTCGTCCGGGAAGACCACGCTCTGCCTGCACATCATCGCCAACGCGCAGCGGGGCGGCGGGATCGCCGCCTTCATCGACGCCGAGCACGCCCTCGACGTGGGGTACGCGAAGAAGCTCGGCGTGGACGTGGACAACCTCCTGGTCTCGCAGCCGGACACGGGCGAACAGGCGCTCGAGATCGCCGAAGTGCTCATCCGCAGCAACGCGGTGGACGTGGTCGTCATCGACTCCGTCGCGGCGCTCGTTCCGCGTGCCGAGATCGAGGGCGAGATGGGCGACACGCACGTCGGGCTGCAGGCCCGCCTCATGAGCCAGGCCCTCCGCAAGCTCACGGGCGCCGTGAACCGCTCGAACACCGCGGTGATCTTCACGAACCAGATCCGCGAGAAGGTCGGCGTGATGTTCGGCAACCCGGAGACCACTTCCGGGGGCCGAGCCCTGAAGTTCTACGCCTCCATCCGCCTCGACATCCGGCGCATCGGCGCCATCAAGGACGGTCAGGACGTCATCGGCAACCGCACGCGGGTGAAGGTGGTGAAGAACAAGTGCGCGCCGCCCTTCCGCCAGGCCGAGTTCGACATCCACTACAACGAGGGGATCAGCCACACGGGCCTCCTCGTGGACCTCGGCGTGGAGCAGAACATCGTCGACAAGTCGGGCTCCTGGTTCTCCTACGGCGATCTGCGCCTCGGTCAGGGCAAGGAGAACGCGAAGCAGTTCCTCAAGGAGAACCCCGACATCGCCCAGGAGGTCGAGGCGCGGCTGAAGGTCGCCCTCGGGATGCCGGGTGCGACGCACGCCTCGGACTCCGAAGAGACGGACGCCGCCGAAGACGCTTGACCGGTCGCGTGTCGGAGCCGGGGCCGATCTCCCCGGGCGGGCCACGTTGAGCGGGCTCGGAGGCTCCGATTACCTTTCCCTGTCCAGCGAACCGGCTGGGCGCGTGTCTCCGTGGGTCGGGGCACCCGAGAACCGAACCGGGGCGGCGACGGGCCGTCCCCCTACGCCCGGGCGTACATGAAGGCCGCCGAGATCCGACAGAAGTTCCTCGACTACTTCCACGAGCATGGACACGAGGTGCGTCCCAGCTCCTCGCTGGTGCCCAGCGACGATCCTACCCTCCTCTTCACCAACGCGGGGATGGTGCAGTTCAAGCGGGTCTTCCTCGGCCAGGAGAAGGTGCCGTACCGCAGGGCGACCACCTCGCAGAAGTGCGTGCGTGCCGGTGGCAAGCACAACGACCTCGAGGAGGTGGGCAAGACCGCGCGCCACCACACCTTCTTCGAGATGCTCGGCAACTTCTCCTTCGGCGACTACTTCAAGCGGGACGCGGTGCGCTACGCGTGGGAGCTGGTCACCGAGGTCTACGGGCTGGATCCCGCCCGGCTGTACGCCACGGTGCACCACTCCGACGACGAGGCCGCGGCGCTCTGGGAGGAGGAGGCGGGCCTCCCGGCCGAGCGGATCTTCCGGCTGGGCGACAAGGACAACTTCTGGCAGATGGCCGACACCGGCCCCTGCGGACCGTGCTCGGAGATCCACTACGACCTGCGACCCGAGGTGCCCGCCGAGCAGACCACCGAGGCGTTCGTGGCGGCCGGCGACCGGGGCGACATCGTCGAGCTGTGGAACCTCGTGTTCATGCAGTACGACCGCGACGAGAGCGGTGAGATGCACCCCCTTCCGGCCCCCTCGATCGACACGGGCGCCGGGCTGGAGCGGCTCGCCGCCGTGATGCAGGGGAAGGGGTCCAACTACCACACGGACCTCTTCACACCGCTCCTCGACCGGGTCGGGGAGGTCGTGGGTCGCCCCTACGATCCCGACCTCGAGGAGAGCGTGAGCTACCACGTGCTCGCGGACCACGCCCGCGCGGTCGCGTTCCTCCTCGCGGACGGCGTCTTCCCCTCCAACGAGGGGCGCGGGTATGTCCTCCGCCGGATCTTGCGGCGCGCCGTGCGGCATGCCTGGCTGCTGGGGCTGCGGGAGCCCGCGCTCGTGCACGTCGTCGAGGCCGTGGTCGAGAGCATGGGCGACGTGTTCCCGGAGCTCCGTCACCGTCGCGACCACCTGGTGCGCACCACCCGGGCGGAGGAGGAGCGGTTCCTCTCCACGATCGAGGGCGGCATGAAGCGCTTCGACGAGCTGGCCGACGAGGCCTCCTCGACGGCAACCTCCATCCCGGGGGACGAGGCGTTTCGTCTGTACGACACGTTCGGCTTCCCGCTCGACCTGACGCAGCTGATGGCGGAGGAGCGGGGCTTCGGCGTGGACGTCGAGGGCTTCGACGAGGCCCTGGAGGCGCAGCGCGCGCGGTCCCGCGCCGACCGCGCCGCCTCCGGCGTCGCGCTCGACGACGGGTCGGACGCCGAAGGGTGGGTCGAGCTGTCGTCTGCCGAGCAGGAGTTCGTCGGCTATCACACCACGCAGGTGGAGACCGAGGTCCTCGCCTGGCGCCGGCACGGCGAGGCGGTGGGCCTGGTCCTGCGCGAGAACCCCTTCTACCTGGAGAGCGGCGGACAGATCTCCGACGGCGGCGAGGTACGCGGACAGGGGTGGACGCTGCACGTCGCGGACCTGCGCAGGGTGGACGGACGGACGGCCGTCCTCGGCTCCGTGGAGGGCGACTTCCCGGAGGAGCCTTCCGCCCCGTTGGCCGTCGAAGGGACCGTTCCCCGGGAGGTCCGCCACGACACCGAGAGGAACCACACCGCGACGCACCTCCTTCACGCTGCGCTCCGCTCGGTGCTGGGCGAGCACGTCGTGCAGCGAGGGTCGCTCGTCGCTCCGGATCGGCTCCGCTTCGACTTCGCGCACACGGCGCCCATGACGCCCGAGGAGCGGGAGCGGGTCGAGAGGATCGTCAACGAAGGGGTCTGGGCGGACCATGCGGTCGAGATCGGCCACCGGAGCAAGGAGGACGCGCTCCAGGCGGGGGCGATGGCGCTCTTCGGGGAGAAGTACGGAGACGAGGTCCGCGTCGTGCAGATCCCGGGCGTGAGCATGGAGCTGTGCGGCGGGACGCACGTCCGCCACACGGGTGAGATCGGCCTCCTCCGGGTCGTGAGCGAGAGCGGCGTGGCCGCCGGTGTACGCCGCATCGAGGCGCTCACCGGACCGGGCGCCTTCGCCTACATGAAGGACCAGGAGCGGCTCCTGGACGAAGCCGCGCGCTCCCTTCGCACCCAGCCGCAGAACGTGGTGCACCGGGCCGAGCAGCTCCTGGAGGAACGCGCGGAGCTCGAGGTCCTGCTCGACGAGCTGCGGAGCGGCGGAGGCGCGGGCGAGACGGAGGTCGCGTCGGAGCGGATCGACGCCGGCGCCAAGGGCGCCACGTATCGGGCCGTCCGCCTGCGATCGCGCGACGCCGACGACGCCCGCAAGTGGGGGGACGCCTTCCTCGCCTCGGGCGGGAGCGGCGTGGCCGTGGTGGGCGCGGAGCTCCCCAACGACAAGCGCACGCTCTTCACGTTCGTCACGGACGACCTGATCTCGCGCGGCGTCCGCGCGGACGCGATCGTGCGCGAGGTGGCCGCGATCGTGGGCGGTCGCGGTGGCGGCCGGCCGCACATGGCCCAAGCGGGCGTGGAGGACGCCGAGCGGCTGGACGAGGCGCTGCGCTCGGGGGCGGACGTGGTCCGCCGGCTCCTGGGCGAAGGGGCCGCGTGACCCACGTGCCCGGTTGGCTCGCGCGACGCACGCCACCGCCACCCGCGCCGTTGACGCGGTGGTTGGATGGTGTGTCGTGTGCCGGCGAGACCCTCCCCGAGGCGCTCCTGGGCGGGGGGCTCGCGGAGCTCGCCCGGGCCCGGGCGGAACCCGGGCGCGTGCGCGCCAGCGCCTTCCACCTCCTCGCGGCGGACGCACTCGTCACGTACGCGTGCGAGGCCGCGCTCGAGGGTCCGGAGCCGGCGGAGGCCTTCGGGGACATCCTGAGCCGCGTGGCGGCGCAGCACCCGTGAGCGGGTCGGATTCCACGTCGCTGGCGGACCTGCACAGCCACCTGGTTCCAGGGGTGGACGACGGTGCCCGCTCGCTCGAGGACACGCTCGAGTCCGTGGACCGCATGGTGGAGCAGGGCATTCGCCGGATCCTGACGACGCCGCACCTGCGGGGAAGCCTGTCCCTCGACGGTGTGCGCCTCGAGGAGCGGCTCTCGCAGGTCACGGAAGCGTTCAACGTGGCCGCGGAGGCGGTGGCGAAGCGCCACCCGGACGTGGAGTTCCGGCGTGGTCACGAGGTCATGCTCGACGTCCCCGACGTGAGCTTCGACGACCCGCGTACCCGCCTGGGGGGCTCGAGCTTCGTCCTCATCGAGTGGCCGCGCTTGCGCCTCCCGCCGGGGACGACCAAGGTCCTGCACCGCATCGCGAACGAAGGCTACCGTCCGATCGTCGCGCACCCGGAGCGCTACATCGGGATGGACCTGGCGCTCGCCGAGCAGTGGCGAGTCGTCGGCGCGTATCTGCAGGTGAACTACGGATCGGTGGTTGGCCGCTACGGCGGAGAAGCGCGCGATTTCGCCTTCCGGCTCCTGCGCAGGGGGTGGGTGGACTACTTCTCGTCCGACTTCCACGGGCGGCCCGACCGGAAGATCTACCGCCGCGAGGCGGCCGATCGCCTCCGCGACCTGGGCGCCGAGGAGAGCCTCGTGCACCTCTCCCGCACGAACCCGGGGCGCGTGTTCGAAGACCGGCTTCCCATCCCGGTCCCGAACCTCCCGGCGGAGCGGGGATTCTGGGCGAAGGTCAAGGAGATCCTCAACCTGGAGTCGGCGTGACCGACCTCGAACGCCTCACCGAAGAGGTCCGCACGCAGCTGGCCGACCTCTCCGCCCTGACCACGCGGGTCTCGGAGACCCTCGCCGAGCCCGCGGCGGAACTGGCCGCGCGCGTTCTGGCGACCCTCCGCGGCGGTGGCAAGCTGCTGTTCTGCGGGAACGGCGGCTCCGCCGCGGACGCCCAGCACCTCGCCGCCGAGTATGTCGTTCGCTTCGCGCGCCATCGGGCGGCCCTTCCCGCCATCGCGCTCACCACCGACACGTCGATCCTCACGGCCAGCGCCAACGACTACGGGTTCGACTCGGTCTTCGAGCGGCAGGTACGCGCGCTCGGGCGGCCGGGCGACCTCCTCGTGCTGCACTCGACGAGCGGGGAATCCCCCAACCTGCTCACCGCGGCGGCGGCGGCCCGCGAGGTGGGCGTGACGACCGTGGCGCTGCTCGCCCGCGGGGGCGGGCGGCTCGGAGCCCAGGTCGACGTCGCCCTGGTGGTGCCGACCGACACGACCGCGCGGGCCCAGGAGATCCACCTGACGCTCGGCCACATCGTCTGCGACCTGGTCGAGCGCGCGATCGTGGAGGCGCCGTGAGCGAGACGGTGCGGGTCCTGCAGGAGGGTCGGCGCCGCGAGCGGGCCCAGACGGGCTTCTACCGGACGCTCGCCGGCGACGCCGAGTCGGCTGGGAACGTCGAGGCGGCCGAGCGGCTGAACGAGCTGCTCGCCGACGAACAGCACCACGTGTCGCGCCTCACGGCCCGCCTGCTCGAGATGGGGGAGACGCCGGGGGAGGCGCGCGAAGCGCCCGAGGTCCCGGGCCTGGACGCGTGGCAGGAGGTGGCGCGGGCGCGCGAGGCCGACGAGGTCGCCTGGTACGAGGACGCGGTGGGCCGGGTCGATGACGACGAGACGGTCGCGGTCCTGCGCGAGATCCTCCGATCGGAGCGGCACCACCACGAGCGGCTGGGGGGGAAGTGGATGCCCGCGGCCCATCACGAGAACGACGAAGGGGAAGAGGGATGAACGACCTGATCGACCTGTCCGGAAGGAACGCCATCGTGACGGGGGGCTCGCGCGGCGTGGGCCGCGCGGCGGCCGTCCTCCTCGCGCGGGCCGGCGCGAACGTCGGCATCGGCTACCGGACGCGGAAGGCGGACGCGGACGCGGTCGTGGGGGAGCTCCGCGCCCACGGTGTCCATGCCTGGGCGCACGCCGGCGACCTGGGTCACGTCGAGGACGTCGAAGCGCTCTTCGCGCGCGGCGACGAGGAGTTCGACGGACTGGACATCTTCGTGGCGAACCACGGTATCTGGCCGATCGAGGACGTGGCCATCGCCGACATGACGGACGAGCAGTGGCACCAGACGGTGGCGACCAACCTGCATGCGGTCTTCTACGCGAGCCGCGCGGCGGCCCGGCGGCTGCGCGACGACGGACGCCTCGTGCTCGTGGGCAGCACGGCCGGCCAGCGGGGTGAGGCCTACCACGGGGACTATGCCGCGACCAAGGGTGCCCTCATCTCGCTCGTGAAGGGCCTCTGTGTGGAGCTGGGCGGGCGCGGCGTCACGGTGAACTGCGTCGCGCCGGGGTGGATCGAAACGGAGATGTCCCAGCCCGTGCTCGGCGAGGGCGCGCGCGAGCGCATCGAGAAGGGGATCCCCATCGGGCGGTTGGCCAGCGCCGCCGACGTGGCCGGCCCCATCCTCTTCCTCTGCTCCGTGCTCGGGCGCCACGTGACCGGAGAGATCCTCAACGTGAACGGCGGCGCCGTCCTGGTGGGGTGAGCCTCCCCGCTCCTTCCGCGCCCCCCGCGGTGCGTTGGATCACCCGCACGCTGGAGGAGGCGGGCTTCGAGACGTGGGCCGTCGGTGGCGCGGTGCGCGACGTGTTCCTGGGCCACCCGGCCGGCGACTGGGACCTGACGACCCGCGCCCGGCCCGACGATGTCCGCCGGCTCTTCCGCCGCACGGTGCCGCTCGGCGTCGAGCACGGCACGATGGGGGTCCTCTCGGACGACGGCACCCTTTTCGAGGTCACCACCTTCCGACGCGACGTGGAGACCGACGGCCGTCACGCCGTCGTCGTCTTCGCGGACAGCGTCCAGGAGGACCTCGCCCGGCGCGACTTCACGCTGAACGCGATCGCGTGGCATCCGCTTCGGAAGGAGCTGCTCGACCCCTTCGACGGCGTCCGCGACCTCGAGCGACACGTCCTCCGCTCGGTGGGTGAGCCGGCGGAGCGCTTCTCCGAGGACCACCTGCGCGTGCTGCGCGCCCTGCGCTTCGCCGGCCGCTTCGGGCTCGACGTCGAGCCGAGGACGTGGGAGGCGCTGTGCGCCGCCGGCGCCCACCTGTCTGCGCTCTCCGCGGAGCGTATCCGCGAGGAGCTCGTCAAGGTGCTGGGCGTGGACGCGCGACCCTCGAGGGCGCTCGACCTGTACGTCCGCTCGGGCGCGCTGCGGCTGCTGTACCCCGAGCTGCAGATGCTCGTGGACGCCGATCCGGACCTCTGGGCGAATACGCTGCGCACGATCGACGTGCTCCCGCGCGACCGCCCGCTGCTGCGTCTCGCCGCCCTCCTGGCGCCCCTGGACGCCAAGCGGGTCGCGCAGATCCTCATGCGCCTGCGCCTCTCCAACGCCCAGGTCGACGAGACGGCCCGCCGGGCCGCGGCGCCGCCCCTTCCCGCGGCGGACGCCCCCGACGCGGAGGTGCGCCGGTGGCTCGCGGGGGTCGGGCCGGAGCGCCTCGCGGCCGCGGCCCGCCTCGAGCTCGCCAGGGCCCGGACGGGCGCCGTGGGGAGGACGCCCGAAGAGGTCGTGGCAGCCTGGCGGCGCGCGCGCGCCGTGCTGGGCGAGAGCCCCCCCTGGACGTCGCGGCACTAAGGCTCGACGGCCGCGACCTGATCGCGCTGGGCCTGCGTCCCGGTCCCTCCTTCGGCCGCATCCTCGAGCGGCTGTTGGCGTGGGTCCTGGAGGATCCGGCGCGCAACCGCCGCGACCTGCTGGAAGCGCGGGCGCTCGAGATCGCGCCGGACGCGCGCGAGGAGGCCGATGGCTGACCTGGATCTCTTCGGCCGCGAGGACGGCCCCGAGCGGGGAGGGTCGCACGCATCGGACAGGGAGGTGGGGCCTGGCGCACCGCTGGCGGCGCGCATGCGTCCCCGCACGCTGGAGGAGTTCCGCGGACAGGAGCACCTCCTCGGGGCGGGGAAGGCGATCCGCGCGATGCTCGACAACGATCAGCCGGCGAGCATGATCCTGTGGGGCCCGCCCGGGAGCGGGAAGACGACGCTGGCGCGCATCGTCGCGCACGAGACGGACGTGACCTTCGTCGCGTTCAGCGCGGTGACCGACGGCATCGGCCGGGTGCGCGAGATCGTGAAGGAGGCGGCCGAGCGTCTGCGCGCCACCGGTCGGCGCACGATCCTCTTCTGCGACGAGATCCATCGCTTCAACAAGGCGCAGCAGGACGCCTTCCTCCCGCACGTGGAGGCGGGGACGATCATCCTCATCGGGGCCACCACGGAGAACCCCTCCTTCGAGGTGGTTCGCCCCCTCCTGTCCCGCGCGCCGGTGTACGTGCTGAGTCCGCTCCAGGCCTCGGAGATCCAGTCGATCCTGCAGGAGGCGCTCGCGTCCGGCGAGCGCGGCCTGGCCGGGACGGGGGTCGAAGCGGACGAGGAGGCCCTGACGTTCGTGGCGGAGGCGGCCGACGGCGATGCGCGCCGCGCGCTGAACGTCCTCGAGGCCGCGGCCCGGCTCGTCGGTACGGGTGGACGCATCGGCGTGACCGAGGCGCGCGAGGCGCTCCAGCACCGCTTCGCCACCTACGACAAGGGGGGTGAGGAGCACTACAACCTGATCTCCGCGCTGCACAAGGCGGTGCGCGGCAGCGACCCGGACGGGGCGCTCTACTGGCTGGCGCGGATGATCGACGGCGGGGAGGACCCGCTCTACATCGCGCGCCGCATGGTGCGGATGGCCGCGGAGGACGTCGGCCTGGCCGATCCGGACGCGCTGCCGGTGACGATCGCGGCTCGCGACGCCTTCCACTTCCTCGGATCGCCCGAGGGCGAGCTGGCGCTCGCGGAGGCGGTCCTCTACCTGGCGACGGCGCCCAAATCCAACCGGGCCTACGCGGCGTGGGGGGCCGCGCTCGCGCGTGCCAGGGAGACCCCGGGAGAGCCCGTCCCCCTGCACATCCGCAACGCTCCGACATCCTTGATGAAGGATCTGGGGTATGGAAAGGGGTACCGGTACGATCCCGCGGAGCGGGACGGCATCTCGGCCCAGCGGTACCTCCCCGATCGGCTCGCGGGCGAGCGGTTCTACGACCCGAGCCGGTTCGGACACGAGAAGACCGTGGCCGCCCGCCTTGAGTGGTGGGAGGCCAAGCGCCGGGAGGCGGCGGAGCGCGATGCGAAGGGTCCAGATCCCGAGGAGGGCGGAGAGGTCGGTGACGAAGACGAGTCGGTGGGTACCTGACGGCATGCGCCGTCGGGCGGGGAACGGGCGGGCGGGCCCCGGACACGGGGCCGACAGGGCGGCGCGTCTCGTGCCCGCGCTGCTGCTCGCCGTGGTGGCCTCGGGGTGTCTGGCCTTCCAGCAGCCGACGCTGGGCGTGGCTGAATTGCGCCTCGGGTCCATCGGGCTCGGCGGGGGGACGGTCGGGGTGACGCTGTCCGTCGACAACCCCAACGACTACGCGCTCGAGAGCGAGGGCTTCCGGTATCGACTCCAGTTCTCCGACGGCGCCGGAGGAGAGGGCCGATGGGTGACGCTCGCCGACGGAAGGGACGACCGCAGGGTGTCGATTCCCGCGGGAGACACCGCGTCCGTCGAGCTGGACGTGCCGTTCGACATGGCGCCTCTCGGAACCGCTCTGGGACGTCTTCTACGCCGCGGGGAGCTTGAGTATCGTTTCACGGGGGAGCTCCAGGTCACCGCACCGCGTCGGGTTCGTGTCCCGTTCGACCGGCGGGGCGTGTTCCGGCCGTAGCCGGGCTCCCGATCAGGTCGCCGAGTTCCGGCGGCCTTCTTCTCCCAGGAGGTGCAGGATTCCGACCCAGCTCATCGACATGCGAACCCCGGTGGACAAGGTGATCCTCGTGGGGGCGCCGGAGCGCGATCTCGACCCTCGGCTCGCGGACGAACATCTGGAGGAGTTGGGACGGCTCACCGACACCGCGGGAGGGACCGTGGTGGGACGGCTGAGACAGCGCCTGCCGCACCCCCACCCGCGTTTCTACATCGGGGAGGGAAAGGCCGAGGAGCTGAAGGGCCTGGTGGACGCCTGCTCCGCGGATCTGGTCGTGTTCGACGAGGAGCTGAGCCCCGCGCAGGGGAAGAACCTCGAGGACCTCATCGGCGTGCGGGTCATGGACCGCTCCGAGCTCATCCTCGACATCTTCGCCACCCGCGCGCGTTCGCGGGAAGCGCGCATGCAGGTGGAGCTCGCCCAGCTCGAGTACCTCCTGCCGCGCCTGCGCCGCATGTGGAGCCACCTCTCCCGCATCCGCGGCGGCATCGGCCTGCGCGGACCGGGTGAGACGCAGCTGGAGACGGACCGCCGCCTCATCGGGACGCGCATCTCGGACCTGAGAGAGAAGCTCGGCGAGGTCGCGAAGTCGCGCGAGCAGCAACGGAAGTCCAGGAAGGGGCAGTTCCGCGCCGCGCTGGTCGGCTACACGAACGCGGGGAAGTCGTCGCTGCTGCGGGCCCTCTCCGGGGCGGACCTCTTCGTGGAGGACCGCCTGTTCGCCACGCTGGACTCGGCCACGCGTACGGTCGACCTGGGCTCCGGACACGCCGCGCTCGTCACCGACACGGTCGGCTTCATCCGCAAGTTGCCCCACCACCTGGTGGCGTCGTTCCGCTCCACGTTGGAGGAGGCCCGCGAGGCCGACATCCTGATGCACGTCATTGACGCCTCGCATCCGGACTGGGAGGAGCAGCGCCAGGTGGTACGTGAGGTGCTGCACGATCTCGGGCTGGCCGAAGCGGAACGGCTCATGGTCTTCAACAAGGTGGACCGCCTCACGCATGCCGAGGAGCATGCGTTGCGCGACCGCGTGCGCGCGCTCGAGTCCGCACCTGCCGTGTTCGTCTCCGCGCTCCAGCCGGAGTCGCTGGAGGCGCTGCGCGAGACCCTCAAGGCGAGGATTCGAGCGCGCCTGGCACACGTGGTGGTGCGCATCCCGTCGTGGGACGGCGAAACGTTGGCGCGCCTCTATCGGGAGGGAGAGGTGCTGAGCCGGGCCGACGAGGATGGAACCGTCTCGGTCACGGTGCGCGTTTCGCGCGCGGTGCTGCGCGGCCTGCAGGAACGGCCCGGCACGAACGTGCAGGAAGTGGCGTGAGCGCGGTCGGACACGTGCTGATCGTGGGGCCGGGCCGCATGGGGGTCGCGCTCGGGCACGCCCTCCTGGAGTCCAACGCTGTCGAGGCTTTGACGGTGTGCGGGCGGAGGCCCGAGCCGCCGGCGTATCCCCTCTTCATCCAGGGTCTCGCCTCCTACTGCTTCGGGCTGGAGCGACCGCGTCCCGACACGGCGGCCGTCTTCCTCGCGGTGCCCGATCACGTCGTCCCCGAGATGGCGCACGCGTTGGCCGGTCAGGGCGGGGCGCCCGAGGGGTGCGCGGCGTTCCACCTCTCCGGCGCGCTGTCCACGGAAGTGCTCGCGCCTCTGCACGCCCAGGGCTACGCGATCGGCTCGTTCCATCCGCTGCAGGCGATCTCGAACCCCGTGACCGGAGCCGAGCGCATCCCGGGCTCCTACCTGGCGGTGACGGGTGCCCCGGAGGCACTCGCCGTGGCGCGGCGGCTGGCCGCCGCGCTGGGCTCGCCGGTCGTTGACCGTGCCCGAGGCGCGCAGGCCGCTTTTCCACGCGGCCGCCGTGACCGCGGCCAACTTCCTTCCTCCCGTCCTGGACGCGGCCATGCGCATGCTCGAACGGGCCGGCGTGTCGCACGACGAGTCGCTCGCCGCCCTCCTCCCACTCGTGCGCGGGACGCTCGCGAACATCGAGGAGGGTGGGCTGGAGGCCGCCGTCACGGGGCCTGTGCCGCAGGGAGACGTCGACACCGTGGGGATGCACCTGCGCGCTGTCGACCCCGCGGATCGTCGGCTCTATGCCCTCCTGGGGCGTTCCCTGGTCGCGCTGTCCGCGGGGCGCCTGGACGAGGACCGACGACGCGAGTTGATGGAGATCTTCGAGAACGGGAGTGGCACATGAACATGCGCTTGTGCGTGAACATCGACCACGTGGCGACGGTCCGGCAGGCACGCCGGACCGACGAGCCCGACCCCGTGCGTGCAGCGGTGCTCGTGGAGATGGCGGGAGCGGACGGCATCACGGTCCACCTGCGGGAGGACCGCCGCCACATCCAGGACCGCGACGTCGCGCTCCTCATGGAGACGGTGCGCACGGGCGTGAACCTGGAGCTTGCGGCCTCCTCGGAGATCGTCGACCTGGCGTGCTCGTGGATCCCGATGCAGGCCACGCTCGTGCCGGAGAAGCGGGAGGAGATCACCACGGAGGGGGGGCTGGACCTCACGACCTCGCCGAAGCGGTCCGCGGTGGAGTCCGCGTTGCGGCGTCTCCGGGAGGCGGGTATCCGGACGTCGCTCTTCATCGGGCCGGACGAGGCCGCCATCCGGGCATCGGTGGACCTGGGCGCGGACGCGGTCGAGCTGCACACCGGCGAGTACGCGAACACCCGCGGCGACGAGCGCCGGAGGCAGGTTGCCCGTGTCAACGCTGCCGCGTCGCTGGCGCGGAAGCTGAACCTCGACGTGCACGCCGGCCACGGCCTCACCTACGAGAACGTCACAGCCGATCGCGGCGATCCCGGAGGTCGAGGAGCTGAACATCGGCCACAGCATCGTGGCGCGTGCCCTCTTCACCGGGTTCGAGGCGGCGGTACGCGAGATGGCCACACTCATCCGGCGCGCGCGGGCGCCGCGGTGAGGCGACACTGGGGCAAGACCGCGCTCGGTCTGAGCGTCACCGTCCTCGCCCTCTGGTGGGTACTGCGCGGCGAGGACTTCGGCGAGATCTGGGGGAACATCCGGGAGGGCGATCTCGTCCTCCTGTCGGCGGCCATCGCGGTGGCCACGGCCGGCTACCTCCTGCGGGCGATGCGCTGGAAGGTCCTGCTCCAGCCGGTCGCGCCCGGAACGACGCTCCGCTCGCGCTTCGCGGCCGTGAACATCGGCTTCATGGCGAACAACCTGCTGCCGGCGCGCGTCGGGGAGTTCGCCCGTGCGTACGCGCTCAGCCGCCTCGAGCCGGTTTCGGCCAGCGCGGCCTTCGGCTCCCTCGTGGTCGAGCGCTTCATGGACGGCGTGGTGCTGCTCGTCCTCCTGGTCGTGCCCGTGCTGACCCCGGGCTTCCCGACCACGGGCGCTCTCTCCGAGGGGACCGGGGCCGGGCTGTTGCGCGGCGGGGCGGTCGCCGTGGTGATCGTCATGGTCCTCCTCGTGGGGATGGCACTCTGGCCGAGGGCCTTCGTGCGCGGCGCTGAGCGCGTGGCCGCGCATCTCCCCGAGGCGATGGGGCGCCCGTTCGTGGACGCGCTGAAGGCCCTGCTCGACGCCATCGCGATCCTGCGCTCGCCCACGCTGCTGGCGCTCGGCTTCGTGTGGACCGCCTTCTTCTGGCTGTTCCACGGGCTCTCCTTCTGGCTGGGGATGAAGGCCTTCGGCATCGAGACCGGCCTGGTCTCCGCGTGGTTCACCGAGGCGGTCGTCGGCTTCGGCGTAGCGGTGCCGGCGGCGCCCGGCTTCTTCGGCACCTTCCACGCCTCCGCCGGCTTCGCGCTCGAGTCGGTCTACGGTGTGGACAGCTCGCGCGCCCTCGCCTTCGCGTTCGGGTACCACTTCGGGGGGTGGGTCGTGATCACCCTCATCGGCCTCGCCTATGCGTGGCGGCTCGGTCTCACCCTGGGGGAGGTGGGCGCGTCCGAGGAGCGCGTGGAACGGGTGATCGAGGCCGCTCCGGTCGCGCCGCTGCGGGCCCCCGAGGGGCGCGCGTGAGCGGGTCCGCCGTCCCCCTCGCGCTGGACGCGCCCGCGAAGGTGAACCTCGTCCTGCGCGTCCTCGGGAGGCGCGAGGACGGCTACCACGACATCGAGACGCTCTTCCAGGCCGTGGCGCTCTCGGACCGCGTGGTGGTGGAGATCGGGTGGGGCGGACGTTACCCTCGACGTGACGGGCGCCGACCTCGGGCCGGTCCACGAGAACCTGGCCCACCGCGCGGGGCGCGCCCTCCTCGAGGCGAGCGGCGCGGACACGGGACTGCGCATTCGGCTGGAGAAGCGGATCCCCGCCGGGGCGGGGATGGGGGGAGGCTCGTCCGACGCGGCCGCCGTGCTGCGTCTCGGCAACGCCCTCCTCGGCGCGCCGCTGGGGGCGGAGGCTCTGGCCGGGTTGGGCGTGGCGCTCGGCTCGGACGTGCCGTTCTTCCTCGGGTCCGGGGCGCTGGCGTGGGGAAGGGGACGCGGCGAGCGGCTCGAGCCCCTGCCGGCGCTCCCGGAGGCGTCGGTCGTCATCGTCATGCCACCCGTCCACGTCGGGACGGGGGGCGCGTACGCTGCGCTCGCCCGAATGCGCATGGTGGGCGGCGATCCGCCTTGCTGGGGCACCTTCGCCGACGCACCCGCATCGTGGGAGGAGGTGGCCGCGGCGGCCTGCAACGACTTCGAGTCGGTGATCCCGGCGGCCTATCCGGAAGTCGACCGGGCACTCACCGCGCTGCGGGCGGCGGGCGCGGCGCCGGGGCTGCTGTCCGGGAGCGGGGGCGCGTGCTTCGGGATCTTCGCCGAGCCTGCCGACGCCCTGCGGGTCGCCGACTCGCTGCGCGACCGTCTCGGGTGGCCCGTCGAGGTGGCCCGCACGCTGTCCGCACTCCCGGAGCCCGTCGAGGTACGCCCGGCCTGAACCGGTCGCAACGCATGTGCCGGGACGTGGACGGCGGCCACAGGGGTTGAACGCCCCCCACCGCGACGGGTAGGATGGTCGCGGCGTTCTGTGATCTCACGCTCGACTGGCCCGTCGTCTAATGGCAGGACACCGGTCTTTGGAACCGGCGGTGGTGGTTCGAATCCACCCGGGCCAATCCCCTGCGCTCGACTGCCCATGACCTTCACGCCGACTCCCACCACCGCGTGGGCCCTCGCCGTCCTGGCGATGCTCGCGGATGCGGTGCCCGCCCCCGTGGCCGCTCAGGTCGTGGGGAGGGACGAGGCACCCCTGCCCGAGGTGGTGGACTCGGCCGACGTGCACGGGCGCGCCCGACGGGAACAGGCCAACTTCGAGCGCCGGCGCCATCGGTTGCTCCCGTACGCGCTCGGCGCGGCGCGTGGCGGCGACCGATGCGACGAGATCGTGGGGCGCTTCTGCCTCTGGTTCGACGAGGGCGAGGAGAAGCCGATCGTCGAGCCCGAGGGCGTGGCGCCGATCCGGGACGAGTTGCTCGCCTACCTGGACTCCGTGCAGGCCCTGACCCCCGCGGACGGGTGGGTGCTCGGCCAGCGCGTCTGGTACCGGGGGGAGGCCGGACGGTGGGGGGAGGCGCTGGACAACGCTCGCGCGTGCGGGCCGGTGGAGGGCTGGTGGTGCGCGGCCCTGGAGGGGCTGGCCCTGCACGGCATGGGACGCTTCGAAGACGCGGAGCGGGCCTTCGACCGCGCGCTCGCCACCATGGACCCGGAAGAAGCGGCCCGGTGGCGGGCGCCGGGGCGGGTGCTGCGCAGCGGCGCGCGCGACGTGCTGGACGACGCGGCGGAGGAGGAGCGAGAGGGGATACGGTCGCGCCTCTGGACGCTGGCGGACCCTTCCTACCTCGTCCCGGGAAACGACCGCAAGACCGAGCACTACGCGCGCTGGACCGTCGCCGCGATCCGGAAGGACGCGCGCAATCCGCACCAGATCCGGTGGGGGAGCGACATGGATCAGCTCCTCCTGCGTTTCGGTTGGGAGGTCGGGTGGGAGCGGATCCGCGGCTTGCGTCTGGACGAGAGCGGCGTCGTGGGACACCAGCATCCGGCGGGGCGCGAGTACATGCCGGGCGAGGAGGCGATGCGTGACCCGGCCGAGGCCCCGCGCGAGGCCTTCCAGCCGGGGTGGGAGCGACCGCGGGCGCTCTACACGCCCGCCTACGCTCCGGTCATCCTCCCCATGGACGGCCAGATCGCCGCCTTCCCGCGCGGCGATCGGCTGGTCGTCGTGGCGACCACCTTCGTGCCCCCCGACACCACGCTCCACGCCGGGGACGACGGGCCGCGGCCCTGGATGGACCCGGGAGACCAGGCCGACCTTCCCGACCGGGCCGGGATCTTCCTCGTGCCCGTCGCCGGGAGGGGGCCCCATGCTGGATCGTACGCGGGTCGGTCCGGGAGACGCCCGTCTCGTCGTCGAGGCTCCGGCGGGCGCCTGGGTCGCCTCCGCCGAGTCGTGGAGCCCGCCGGCGCGGTTGGAGGGGAGAACGCGCGTCGGCATCCGCCGGGACACCGTGCCCCCGGACGTGGCGACGCTCTCCGACCTCCTCCTCGTCGACGACGGCAGCCGCCGCCCCGGCGTCGCTGGAGGAAGCGGTGGGCCGCGCGCTCGTGCACCGCGTGCTGGATCCCGACGCGTCGATCGGGGTCGTGTGGGAGCTGAACGGCCTGGGGTGGTCCCCGGCTACCGTTCGGTACGATCTTTCCCTGGAGTCGGCCGACCGGGGTCTCTTCCGCCGGCTGGGCGAGGGCCTGGGCCTGGTCGGCCGGAACCGCCCGCTGGAGCTCAGCTGGGAGGAACCGGGTCCCGAGCGGCCGTCTACGCAGCTCCGCCACGTTTCCCTGAATTTCCCCGAAGTGGAGCCTGGCACCTACGTTTTGCGCTTGCGCGCGAGGATCAGCGGACGGGGCGAGTTGATCTCCGGGACGGAGATCGAGATCCACCGATAGCGGGACCGGCGGCCCGTGCCGGTCCGGCCTTCGCATTGACGATTTGTCGCGCCTTTTCTAGGTTTTCGGGCTCTCAGGGTTTCGCGCCGGACACCGGCGACACCTTCAGCTGCACAGCCCCCGGATCCATGGACGACACCTTCAGACGAGGACCGCTCCTCCTCCTCGCCGGCCGGGCCAACAAGCCGCTCGCCGCCGAGATCGGTGAGCAGATCGGCAAGTCGCCCGATGGCGTCACGATCCGGAACTTCGCGGACGGCGAGATCTTCGTTCGCATCGACCGCAACGCGCGCGGAAGGGACGTCTTCATCATCCAGCCTACCACCTCACCGGCCGACAACATCATGGAGCTCCTGCTCCTGATCGACGCGGCGAAGCGCGCTTCGGCGGCCAGGGTGACGGCGGTGGTGCCGTACTTCGGATACGGTCGTCAGGACCGCAAGGACCAGCCCCGGGTCGCCATCGGCGCGAAGCTCGCGGCCAACGTGATCGTCGCGGCCGGCGCCGACCGCGTCGTGTCGATCGACTTCCACCAGCACCAGATCCAGGGGTTCTTCGACATTCCGGTGGATCACCTCTACGCCGCCCCGGTCCTCACCAAGTACTTCCGGGACCTCGAGCTGGAGGACCTGGTGGTGGTCGCTCCGGACGTGGGCTCGGCGAAGATGGCGCGCGGATTCGCCAAGCGCCTGGGCGCCACATTGGCCATCATCGACAAGCGCCGCCCGGCCGCGAACGTGGCCGAGGTGCTCAACGTCGTGGGTGAGGTGGACGGACGGACGTGTCTCCTTGCCGACGACATGGTCGACACGGGCGGCACCCTCGCCAACGCGGTGCACGCGCTGCGCGACCGTGGCGCGAAGGCGGTGTACGCGTGCGCGACGCACGCACTCCTCTCCGGCCCGGCTGCCGAAAGGCTGGCCGAGGCGCCGCTCGAGGAGATGGTGGTGACGAACACGATTCACGTCCCGGAGGAGCGACGCTTCCCCGGGCTGCGCATCCTCTCGGTGGCGGACCTGCTGTCGAAGGCCATCGACCATATCCACTCGAACGAGTCTGTGAGCCAGCTCTTCGAGATCACTCCGGACAACTGAAGCGGGCGGTACGACATGACGATCACGAAGAGCCTCAAGGCCTCGAAGCGCGAGGCGGGAGGGAAGGGCGCGGCGCGCAAGCTCCGCCGGACCGGGCGGGTGCCCGCCGTGCTCTACGGCAAGGACATGGAATCGGTGTCCCTCTCCCTCGACGCCATGGAGGTCGAGCGCCTCTTCCAGTCGATCTCGGTCGAGAACACGATCGTGGAGCTGGAGATCGAGGGCGAAGGGGAGAGGCACCAGATCCTCGTGCGCGAGATCCAGAGCCACGCATACCGATACGAGGTGGTCCACGTCGACTTCCTGCGCATCCAGAGCGACGTGGTGGTGGACGTCGAGGTGCCGGTCGAGCTGGTCGGCACCCCGGTGGGCGTGAAGCAGTCCGGCGGCGTGCTGGAGCAGATCATCCACGAGTTGCCGGTGCGCTGCCTCCCCCACTTGATCCCCGAGATCATCGAGGTGGACGTGAGCGCGTTGGACATCGACGACTCCCTCCACCTGGAGGACATCCAGCTGCCCGAGGGCGTGGAGCCGACGATCGATCTGGATCGGACGCTGTGTCTGGTCTCGGCGCCGCGTGCCGCCATCGAGGAGGGCGCGGAAGGTGAGGAGGGTGTCGAGCCAGGTGAGGCGGCCGAGCCCGAGGTCGTCGGAGAGGGCGGGGACGAGGACGAAGACTGACCTCCCCCCGCTCGCCCGTGAAGGTCGTGGTCGGGCTCGGCAATCCGGGGCCCGAGTATGACGCCACCCGGCACAACGTCGGGTGGTGGATGATGGATCGGTTGGCCCACGACTGGCGCTTCGAGACGTTCGTGCGCCAGGGCCGTGCGCTGACTACGGAGGGGACGGCGGCAGGTCGTGCCGTACTCCTCGTCAAACCCGTGACCTACATGAACCGGAGCGGAGCAGCGCTGCGGTTCCTGAGCGACCTGGAGGGGTTCGATGCGGCCGCGGACCTCCTGGTCGTCGTGGATGACGCGGCCCTTGACGTGGGGCGGGTACGCCTCCGCTCCGGCGGGAGCCCGGGAGGGCACAACGGGCTCAAGTCGGTCTCGGGGGCACTGCGCTCGGACGAGTATCCGCGCATGCGGATCGGCGTCGGACGCAAACCGGAGGGGATGGACCTGGCGGACTGGGTGCTGTCCCCCATGCCGGAGAAGGACGAGGAAGTTGTGGTTGGGCTCCTGCCCGAACTGACCCAGGCCGTCGAGGCCTGGCTTTCCGACGGCATCGAAGCGGCGATGAACCGTTTCAATCGCTGAACGCAACGGAACACGAGGACAAAGGAAACCGATCCAATGACGGACCTCGTCGTATTGACCGATTGGGCGTGGGCCCTGGGGCTGGTGGGGATCTTCACCGCCGCCGGGATCTACGGCTATGTGAAGAGACAGCCGCCGGGCACCGCGCTCATGATCGACCTGGGTGAGCAGATCCACGACGGCGCCATGGCGTTCCTGCGCCGCGAGTACACGGTGCTCGCGGTGTTCGTGGTGGTCGTCGCGATCCTCCTGAGCCTGGCCATCGGCACCACGCCGGCCGTGGCCTACGTCTTCGGGGCGCTGAGCTCCGTGGCCGCCGGGTTCTTCGGGATGAAGTCCGCGACGCGGGCCAACACGCGGACGTCCGCGGCGGCGAAGGACGTCGGTGCGGGAAAGGCGCTGCGCGTCGCCTTCTTCGGCGGCGCCGTGATGGGGCTGGCCGTGGCCGCGTTGGGGATGATCGGCCTGGGGCGCTTTCTACTTCCTGTACGCGGCGGACGCGGTACCGGGCACGGGTGAGTTCCCGCGCTTCTCCGAGATCGTATCCGGCTTCGCCATGGGCGCGAGCTCGATCGCTCTGTTCGCGCGCGTCGGGGGCGGCATCTACACGAAGGCGGCCGACGTCGGTGCCGACCTCGTGGGCAAGGTCGAGGCCGGCATCCCCGAGGACGACCCCCGCAACCCGGCCACCATCGCCGACAACGTGGGCGACAATGTGGGGGACGTCGCCGGAATGGGCGCCGACATCTACGAGTCGTACGTCGGATCGATCGTGGCGACGATCGCCATCGGCGCCACCGCGCCGGCGCTGGCGTCCCACCGAGCCGCGGCCGTGGCGCTGCCGCTGCTGACCGTGATGGTCGGCCTGGTGGCGTCCCTGATCGGGATCGCCATGATGAAGGTTCTGGAGCGCACCAATCCGGCCGCGGCGCTGCGCAACGTGACGTTCATCGCGGCGCTGCTCTTCCTGGGCGTGATGTTCTTTGTCGTCCAGAACATGGGGATCACCTTCAGCGACGCCGAGAGCGGGCGCATCTATCCGACGTTCGGCCCGTGGGTGGCGATCGTTGCGGGCACGCTCGTGGGGATCGCGATCGGCCTGGTGACCGAGTACTACACGGCCGCGGGGCCGATCCGGAGGATCGCCGAGGCCAGCCAGACCGGCGCCGCGACGAACATCATCGCGGGCCTGGCCGTGGGGATGGAATCCACGGCGATCCCGGTGATCCTGATCTGCGTCGCGATCGGCGTCAGCTACTGGTTCGCCGGGCTGTACGGCATCGGCATCGCCGCCGTGGGCATGCTCGCCACGGTGGGCGTGACCATGTCGGTGGACGCCTACGGGCCGATCGCGGACAACGCGGGCGGCATCAGCGAGATGGCGCACCTGGGTCCGGACGTGCGCAAGATCACGGACTCCCTCGACTCCATCGGCAACACGACGGCCGCCATCGGCAAGGGCTTCGCGATCGGCTCGGCGGCGCTGACCGCCCTGGCGTTGTTCAGCGCCTACTCGTCGAAAGTGGGGCTGCAGGAGACGGGCATCGACCTCGTCAACCCGGAGGTCGTCATCGGCCTCTTCCTGGGCGGCATCCTCCCGTTCTTCGTCGCCGCGCTCACGATGACGGCCGTTGGACGGGCCGCGCAGGGCATGGTGGAAGAGGTGCGCCGGCAGTTCCGTGAGATCCCGGGGATCATGGAAGGCACGGGCAAGCCGGACTCGGCGCGCTGCGTGGACATCTCGACGCGCGCGGCGCTCCGGGAGATGATCCTTCCGGGAATCACGGCCGTGGCGGCGCCGGTGATCGTCGGGTACTTCCTGGGCGTCGAGGCGCTGGGCGGCCTCCTGGCCGGCGCCACGGTGACCGGCGTGCTCATGGCGCTGTTCATGGCGAACGCCGGCGGCGCGTGGGACAACGCCAAGAAGTACATCGAGGGCGGCGCGCACGGCGGCAAGGGCTCGGATCCACACAAGGCCGCCGTCGTGGGCGACACGGTGGGCGATCCGTTCAAGGACACGTCCGGGCCGTCGATGAACATCCTCATCAAGCTGATGAGCGTCGTCTCCCTGGTGCTGGCGCCGTGGTTCGTACGCGTGCACCACATCATCCTCCAGGAGACCACGGCGTTCCAGTGGCTCATGGACGCCGTGCACGGGATCTTCGGATAGACCCGGCCGGAGCGTGACGAAGTCGGCAGGATGGTGGGGCCGGCCCTTCGGGGTCCGGCCCCGCTTCACGAGGGACACCGGATGCGCAGAGGAGGTGAGCGTGTGAGCAGCGGGCCGAAGGAACCGACGTTCGAGAACGCCTTGGCGTTCGCCGCCGAACTGATCCGCATCCCGGGCCTTCCCGGTCACGAGGGCGACGTGGCCCGCCGGGTGCGCGCGGAGATGGAGGCCCTCGGCCTGGACGACGTCCGGGTGGACGAGGCCGGCAACGTGATCGGCGTGGCGCGCGGCCGTGGCGAGGCGCCCTCCGTCCTGCTCAACTGCCACATGGACGTGGTGGCCGAAGGTGACCACGCGGACTGGGAGGTCCCGCCGTTCTCCGGCGAGGTGCGCGACGGCTTCCTCCACGGCCGTGGGGCGATGGACATCAAGGGTCCGCTCGCGCTGCAGACCTACACCGCCGCGGCGCTGGCGGGTGACGCGCCGGGGGACGTGATCGTCGCGCACACCGTCCTCGAGGAGCGCGGCGGGCTCGGCATGAAGCACCTCCTCGATTCGAAGTCGGTGTCTCCCGGGGCGGTCGTCATCGGGGAGGCCACGCAGGGCGACGTGTGCATCGGCCATCGGGGCCGGGCGGAGCTCGAGGTGGTGATCACCGGCCTCGCCGGCCACGCCAGCGCGCCCGGGCGGGCGCACAACGCCCTCGACCTCCTGGGCGACGTGCTCGCGGCGGTGCGGGACCTTGGGGCGCGGCAGCCCTCGGAGCCCGTGCTGGGCGCCTCCTCGGTGACCGCCACCATGGTGAACGTCCTCCCGGAGAGCCGGAACGTGATCCCCGACCAGGTGGTGGTGGCGCTCGACTGGCGCATCCTCCCCGGGGACGACGACGCCTCGCTGACGGCGCGCGTGCGTGCGGCCGTCGACGAGCGCCTCCCAACCGTCCCGGACGGCTTCCAGGTGCAGGTGCGGATGGCGCACGAGCACCAGGTCGCCTACACGGGGCTCGAGGAGGGGAGGAACCTCCTCACGCCCGGCTTCCTCATGGACCCCGAGCACCCGGTGGTCCGGGCCGCGGCCGCCGCCGTGGGGCGCCGCGACGACGCGGACACGCCCGCCACGGTGCGTCCGTGGACGTTCGCCACGGACGGCGGGTGGTCCTGCGGCGTGTACGGGATCCCCACCCTGGGCTTCGCGCCGGGTGAGGAGCGCTTCGCGCACACCAACCGCGAGCGGCTGGACGTGGAAGAAGCCCGCTGGGCCTTCGGACGGCACGGGTCGCTGATCATGGCGATGCAGGTGTCGATCGGGTAGCGGGTCGGCCGCGGCTCGGGTTCCGGTCGGAAGCGTCCGCGGTTACCTTGAAGGGCTCGAAAAACACATCCCGCTCCTCCGGGGCGCCCCAGCCGCAGCGATGGGCGCATCCTCACGGAGGGGCCCGTGCAACCCAACGGACCGAGGGAAGCGAAGATGCGGCTCTACGAGGTCGTCTACATTCTCGACCCGGCGCTCGACGAGGGCGCCGTCACGGCGAAGCTCGAGAAGTTCCACGGGCTGGCCGTCTCCGACGGCGGTGAGATCTCCGCCGTGGATCACTGGGGTATTCGGCAGCTCGCCTACCCCATCAAGCGCCAGAAGTCCGGCTACTACGTGGTCGCCCAGTTCACCGCGGCGCCCAACGCCCTGCCCGAGTTCGAGCGTCTCCTCAAGCTGGACGAGGAGGTCATGCGCTATCTCCTCGTGCTCAACGAGGGCGAGCCCACCTCCGGCATGTCGATCATGGCCGAGGTCACACGTCCGGCCGGCGACAAGGACGACGACGACGAGGAGGAAGAGGAGGAGGAGGACGACGACGACTCCCCGCCACAGTTCCAGGGTGGCCGAGGGCGGCGCCGGCGGATGGAGGGGCCTCCGATCGAGCTCCTGAACTACAAGGACGTGAGCACGCTCTCGCGCTTCCTGACGGAGTCCGGGAAGATCCTCCCGAAGCGAACCACGAAGGTGACCGCGGGTTTCCAGCGGCAGCTCGGATCGGCCGTGAAGCGCGCCCGCTATCTGTCGCTCATCCCGTACACGCGCCGGCACGAGGGGTAGTCGGACCGTGGCCGACGCCTCCCCGCCGCCCGCGCGCCGGTCTCGGGGCTGGATCCGCGCCGCGGCGCTCCTCGGTGTCGCCCTCGCGAATCCGGTGGCCCGTCCGACGATCCTGATCGGCGTGCCGTTCCTGGCGCTCGCGTTGGCGCTCGGGTTGAAGCGAGCCGGGGTCGTGGTGGCGGCGGCCCTCTGGATGTTGTTCGTGGTCTCGGGCAACCCGGGGGACGGCGTCTGGTACGTGGAGCGGGGGTGGGCGCTCATGGCGGGCGGATGCTTCGCGGCGCTCACGCTGCGCCGTCCGAAGGCCTCCTTCTCGGGGAGGGCCCTCCTCGCGCTGGCCGTCGGGGCCGGAGCGACGGGGTTGTTCCTGGGGCTACGCCACGGCGCGTGGGAAGCGCTGACCTGGGCGGTACGGGACCGCATGATCGACGGGGTGGCGACGGCGATCGAGGCGTGGCGCCTGATGCGGGGCGGAGAGGCCGTGCCGCCGGGGCTGGTGAGCGCGATCTACCGGACCGTGGAGGTGCAGACCGCGGTCTTCCCGGCGCTGGTCGGTATCGCGTCGATGGCCGGGCTGGGTGTGGCGTGGTGGCTGTACGTTCGCCTGTCCTCGGGGAGCGACCAGGGGCTGAGCCCCGTGCGCGAGTTCCGGTTCAACGACCACCTCGTCTGGCTCTTCATCGGCGGGCTGGCCCTGCTGGTGATCCGCTGGGGCGACGCGCTGGCGAGCGTGGGCGCGAACGCGGTGGTCTTCATGGGGGCCCTCTACGCACTGCGCGGAGCGGCCGTGATCATGTTCTTGAGCGGCGGTCTCTCGCTGTTCGGCTACGTCCTGGTGGCGCTCGGCCTCCTCTTCGTGCCGCCCCTGGTGCTGTTGGGGGCGCTCGTGGTGGGCATCGGCGACACCTGGCTGGACGTGCGGAGCAGGGCGGGTTCCGTGGCCGCCTGACGACACCTTGGAGGAAGTATGAAGCTGATCCTGAAGCAGGCCGTCGACAATCTCGGCGACGCGGGCGAGGTGGTGACCGTGAAGCCCGGGTACGGGCGTAACTACCTCATCCCGCAGGGGCTCGCGTACGAGGCCAGTGCGGCCAACATGCGGCGGATGGAGGAAGAGCAGAAGAAGTCCGAGGAGCGGGCCCGCCGCGACTACCTCGAGGCGCGTCGTCGCGCGGCGCAGCTCGTGGGGTTGGCGCTGACGTTCCACGCACGGGCCGGCGAGGACGGCAAGCTGTTCGGGTCGGTCACGAACGCGGACATCGCCGACCGCTCCAACGCCTCGGGCGAGTTGGACTTCGAGTTGGACAAGCGGATCATCGTCATGGACGAGCCGCTCAAGGCGCTGGGGGCCTTCGAGGTACCGGTGCGCCTGCACGCCGAGGTCGAGGGCCTGATCATGGTGACCGTCGAGCGCGAAGAGGGCTGAGGCTTGCCGAAGACCGAGCTCGCTCCGTCTGACCTCCCCGCAGTCGTGCTCCGCGCGACGGAGCTCGCGCAGGAGCTGAAAGCGCACGACGTGATGGTGCTCGACCTGCGGGGCATCTCCTCCGCGACGGACTTCTTCCTCGTGGCGAGCGGCCGGAGCGACGTGCAGGTCAAGGCGATCGCCGAGCACATCGTCGACGAGCTGCGCGAGGACGGCCACCGGCCGAACCACGTGGAGGGCCTCCAGGGCGGGCGGTGGGCGCTCCTGGACTACATCGACTTCGTGGTGCACGTCTTCCACCCGCAGGCCCGGGCCTTCTACCAGCTCGAGAACCTGTGGGGGGATGCCCCCTCGTGGACCGCGGAGCAGGAGGACTGAGGCGCCCCCGGCGGACACCCGCCCGGGGGCGTAACCTGCTGTCCGGCGCGCCCTTCGCGACGTCTGCGAGACGTTTGCCCGGGGCGGTCGCTCGCTCTAAGTTGTAGGCCGTCCGGTGGTGGGGGCCGGACCCTGACTCCGGCTCGCCACGGCTCGTCCGAGCCCACGGCGGGTCGCTGCGCATCCATCGCCGGAGCCGGACTTCCCGATGACGCACGACCTTCCCGCCTGGAAACCGTTCGACCCCGACGCTCCCCCGACGCTCTCGCCCGACGGAGACCGCCCGGGGCACATCGTCGCGCTGGTCGCCGGTGCGGGCGCGATGAAGGGTGGCTGGGTGGGCGAGGTGACCCTCGGCCTCGCGGCCTCCTGGGGGGTCGCCACGGGCGGGAGGGTGGTGGCCGCCGACGCGTCGTTCCAGGAGCCCTGCCTGCACAGGGCCGCGAACGTCCCCCTCGACGAAGGGCTCAGTGACATGCTCCTCTGGGGTGGCTCGCTCCAGAGGGTAGCGCGCGCGACCGAGCGCGTGGGCTTCGTGGTCACGGCGGGTACCCCCATCGCGGACGGCGCGGCCGCGCTACGCTCGGAGCGTTGGGGCGAGGTGTGCGAGGGCTTCCGCGAGGCGGGGGTGACGCTCGTCGTCCTGGTCCCGGTCTCCGAGGCCGGGCTCCCCTCCGTGGTGCGGGAGGCCTCCGACGTCGTGCTTCTCCTGGCGCCCGACGAGGCTCCCGCTGGCGTGCTCGTCGAAGGAACGGCGAAGGTGCGCGGGTCGGTCGGGCTTTCCGACGCGGTCGACGCTCCGGGGGAGGAGCGTGTCGCCGCGCTCGTGGGAGCGTCCCGCGACGTGCCTGCGGACGCCCCCGAGGACGCCGAGGGTGTCGACGTCCTGGATGCGGCGGACGATCCACTCTATCGCGTGCCCGAGAGCCGGCCGGCGAAGGAGGGGCAGGAAGTCCGCGGGGCACCCGCGCCACGGCCGTCCCGGGGCGGGGGACGGATCTTCGCGCTCGTGGCCGTGGGCGTCCTCCTGGTGATCGCCGTTCTCGTGGCAGCCTTCCTGGGATTCGTGAACGTCCCCGGCATCACGCCGGGCGGCGCCGGCGGCCAGGCCAGCGGGAGCGCGGCGGTGCTCCTGCCGGCGGAGGGCGCGCCGCGACAGACGTTCTCCGTGGACGTGGGCACGTTCGACGACGCGACGGCCGCCGCCGAGCGCGCCGCCGCGCTCGCAGGCATGCTTCCGGACGTGGTCGTCATCACCGAGCCGATCGCGGACGGCGGCATCCTCCGCCACCGCGTGCTCGCCGGCCCGGCCACGGACGCGTCGGCGGCGGAGGCGTTGGTGGGCCGCCTGACGGCGGCGGTCGGCGCGGGGGTGGGCGAGGCGGAGCCGATCTCGACGCCACGCGCCTTCCAGCTGGGGGAGATGCCCGAGCTCGACGCTGCGGTGAGGCGTGTGGAGGTGCTGGCCGGCCTCGACATCCCCGCATACGTGCTCGCGGTCGACTACGAAGACGGGTCCGTGCGCTACCGGGTCTATGCCGGTGCCTACGCCGAGGAATCCGAGGGCGTCGGCCTCGCGCGGCTGCTCCAGGAGCGGGGGCTGAGCGCCTCCGCCCTGACCGAGCGGATCGGACGCGTCCCCACCCCGGATTCCTGAGGAGCTTCGTGCGCCGACTGGCCACCCCCTCCGCCCTCGGCCCTTTCCGACGTAGCTTTGCCTACCCCGTGCTCGCGCCCGGCGCGGGTCGGCGCTCCGATCCGGGTTCGGCCCGCCCTGCACCTTCGACCTCCTGTCCATGAAGCTTCGCGCGCTCCGCGTCCACGGATTCAAGTCGTTCGCCGACGCCACCAAGATCGACTTCCACGACGGCATCACCGCGATCGTCGGGCCGAACGGGTGCGGCAAGTCGAACATCAGCGACGCCATCCGCTGGGTGCTGGGCGAGCAGCGTCCTTCCGCCATCCGCGGCGGGAAGATGGAGGAGGCGATCTTCCAGGGGACGGTGAACCGGCGGCCGGTGAACCGCGGCTCCGTCTCCCTCACCGTGAGCAACGAGGACGGGATGCTCCCGGTGCCCTTCCAGGAGGTCGAGATCGGCCGGCAGGTGTTCCGCGACGGGGGCTCGGAGTACACGATCAACCGCAGCGCCGTCCGCCTCCGCGACGTGGTGGATCTCTACCGCGACACCGGCTTGGGCGCGAACGCCTACGCGATGATCGAGAACCGGATGATCGACGCCATCCTCTCGGATCGCACCGACGAGCGCCGGGGGCTCTTCGAGGAGGCGGCGGGGATCGGGAAGTACAAGGACCGCCGCAAGGCGGCCACCCGTCGGCTGGAGCGGGCGGAGCTGGACCTGCAGCGCCTGGAGGACGTGATCTCCGAGGTGCAGACGAAGGTGCGCTCCCTGGCCCGGCAGAAGGGGAAGGCCGAGCGCTACATGGAGTACCGGAAGCGCCGTCTGGACGTCGAGGTCGCCGTGGTGCGCCACCAGTTGGACACGCTGGAGGAGCGGTTGGCTCGGGTCACGCGCGAGCTCGAGGGCGACCAGCGCAGCGGCGAGGGGATGGTCGCCGAGGTGCGCACCGCGGAAGCCGAGTACGAGGCCCTGCGGCTCCGCGAGGTGGACGCCGAGAGGGAGCGGACGGAGGCGGCCCGCGCGCTCGAAGCGGTGCGGGAGCAGCTCGTCCGCTGGGAACGTGACCTGGCCGTCGCGGACGAGCGTGCGACCTACGCCGAGCGCCGGATGGGACAGATCGACGAGGAGCGTGCGGAGGCGCGTGGCCGCTCCGAACGCCTGGACGCGGACGGCGCGGAGCTGGAGGCCGACCGCGACCGGGTGCGCGCCGAGCTCGAGGCGCTGCGGGCGGTCGCCGAGGAGCGGCGCGCCGCGCTCCAGGAGGTGCGAGAGCGCCTGCAGGGTGCCCGCGAGCGCCTGGAGGGTGTCGAGACGCGCGAGCGGGAGCTCGCCCGCAAGGGCGCTCAGCTCGAAGGGGACGCCGAGGCGTGTGACGCGCAGGCCGCCGAGCTGGAGCGGAGGCTGGAGCGCCTGGCCGACGAGCTCAACACGACCACCGACGCGCTCACGGATCTCACGTCCCAGGGCGACCTCTTCTCCACGCAGCTGGACGACCTCGCCGGCACGGTGGAGGGGGCGCGCGGAGAGGTGGAAGCCTGCGCCGCGGCGCTCGCCGAGGCCCGCCGCGCCCTCGAGGAGGCGCGGGAGCGCGAGCTCCTGGCCGCCGATCGGGCCGCCTCCCTGGGAGCCCGCAGGACGGCCCTCGAACAGCTCGAGCGCGACCGGGAAGGGATGGAGCCCGTGGTGAAGGCGGCGCTCGAGCTCGCGGACGCGGGGGTGCTCGGCACGCTCTCGGACTTCATCCGCGCGGACGTGGGTCCGGCGCGCGCGGCCGAGGCGTACCTGGGCGCGCTCGCACGGGCGCTCGTGGTGCTCGACGCGGCCGCGCTCCACCGCGTGCACGCCTGGTTCTCCGAGCGATGGGAAGGCGGAGGGGGGCTGATCCTCCTGCCCCTCGACCGTGTGCCGGACGGGGGAAGCCCGACCTCGGGGTCGATCCTCACCCGGATCGAGGCGGTCGGGGCGGGTGCCCCCTGGGTCCGGGCGCTCCTGTCGGGCGTGGACCTGGTCGACGACCTCGACCTCGACGGCGCGGGTGAGCGGGTCTCCGCCTCGGGCGCGGTGGTGGAGCGGCGCGGGGTGGTGCGCCTCGGCAATCCCGCGGGCGCCACGGGCCTCCTCGAGCGCAGGGAGCAGCTGCGCGCCGTGCGCGAAGAGCACGAGCGGGCGGCGGCCGCGGCGGAGGCGGCGCGGGCCGAGCGGGCGACGGCGGAGGAGGAGGCGCGCGCGTCCGAGCAGACCCTCGAGGCCGCGCGCGACGCGCTGCGTTCGGCCGAGGACACGCACCACCGGACCTCGGCGGAGCTCCAGGCGCGCTCCGACCAGAGGGGCCGCATGGACCGCCATCGCGACGAGGTGGCGCGCCAGGTGGAGGGGACGCGCGCCTCCCGAGCCCGTGCGCTGGAGCGTGCCACCGAGGCGCGGGAGGACCGGCAGGTCCTCCTCGCGGAGGAGGAGGGCATCCACGCTCAGCGCCAAGCGGCGCGGGAGGCCATGGAGGCCGTCCAGGAGGAGTGGGAGACCGCCCGCGCGGAGGAGGCGCGCATCGCGGTCGACCTCGCCCGGATGGAGGGTGACGTCACCCGCCTGTCGGAGCGCCTGGAGGGCGTCGTCGCGGCGCGTACGCAGGCCCACGAGCGCGTGGCCGCGCTCGACGCGGAGGAAGGGCAGCTCCGCGAGGAGCGGGCCGAGGCGCGGCGGATCCGCGAGGAGGGGGCCGAGGCCACCGAGCGGCTCTTCGCCGAGCGCACCACGGCCGAGGGCGCCGTGCGCGAGAAGGACCTGGCGCTCGCGGGTGTCGCGGAGGCGCTCGCGGTGGCGGAGCGGCGGGCGCGTGAGGCGCGCACCGCGGAGCGCGCCGCGTCGGACCACAGGCACGCGCTCGAGCTGGAGCAGCAGGAGCTGGCCGGACGGATCGCACGGATCCGCGAGCGGCTCGAAGGGGAGTGGGGAAGGACGCTCGAGACGCTCCTGGAGCAGGCCGAGCCCGTGGAGGGCGAGCAGGACGCGCTGCAGGAGGAGCTGCGTGAGCTCGTGGTGGCCCTCGATCGCCTCGGCCCGGTGAACATGCTCGCGGTCGAGGAGCACGAGGAGGAGAGCAAGCGGCTCACCTTCCTCACGGAGCAACGGGACGACCTCGTCACCGCCCGCAACGACCTGCGGAACGCGATCCGCGAGATCAACAAGACGGCGACGGACCTGTTCGAGAGCACCTTCGGCGCCATCCGGCAGAACTTCCGCGACACCTTCCTGCGGCTCTTCGAGGGCGGGGAGGCCGACCTCTGGCTGCAGGATCCCGAAGACCCGCTCGAGTCGCCCATCGAGATCCACGCCTCGCCCCGCGGGAAGAAGACGCAGCGCATCGACCTCCTCTCCGGCGGCGAGCGCGCGCTCACGGCGCTCTCGCTCCTCTTCGGCATCTACCTCGTGAAGCCGAGCCCCTTCTGCGTGCTCGACGAGGTGGACGCCCCCCTCGACGAGAACAACATCGGGCGCTTCATCAAGCTGCTCCAGGACTTCAAGGAGCAGACCCAGTTCGTGGTCATCACGCACAACCCGCGCACGATCGAGGCCGCGGATTGGATCTACGGCGTGACGATGGAGGAGCCCGGGGTCAGCACGATCGTGGGCGTTCGGCTCGAGGAAGCCCTGCAGGCGGCCGGGGCCGCCTGACGCCCGGACCCGAAGACGCGCGACGATGTCGGCGTCGCTCCCGCGGACCCCGTCGCCGCCGCCCGTAGACGGTTCGCTCACGGTGCTCGGCTCGGGCACCCTCGTGCCCGACCACGACCACCACGGTGCGGCGCACCTCCTCCGACAGGGCGGCGTGCTCGCCCTGATGGACTGTGGTCCCGGAACCGTCCATAGCTTTACAGCACAGCATGTTCGGTGGCCCGACCTCACCCATGTTCTCATCACCCATTTCCACGCGGATCACATCGGCGACCTTCCGGCGTTGATGCTCGCGATGGCGTATGGCCTGCACCCGCCGCGCACCCGGCCGCTGACCCTCGTCGGGCCGGTGGGCTTCGGAGCCTTCCTCGAGCGGCTGGCCGCGGCGACCGGTCGCCACGTCGTGGAGGCCGGCTTCGAGCTGCGCGTCGTCGAGATGGAGGACGGTGGAGCGTGGGAGGACGACGAGGGAGGCCTCCTCGTCCGATGTGCGTCCACACCCCACACCCTCGAGTCGGTCGCCTACCGGGTGGAGGCCGGCGGTGCCGCGGTCGGCTACACGGGGGACACCGGACCCTCGCAGGCGGTGGCCGACCTTCTGGTGGGCTGTGACGTGCTGGTCGCCGAGTGCACGCTGCCCGACCCTCCCACGGTGGACACGCACCTTTCGCCCGCCGGGCTCGCCGCGCTCGCGCGGGCGACACGCCCGGGGACGCTGATCGTGACGCACGTGATGCCCCCCACGACGCACGAAGAGGCCGCCGAGCGGGTCGCCGCGGGCTACGACGGGAAGGTGATCGCCGGCCGCGACGGGCTCGTGGTTCGGCTCGCAGCCGACCCGGGCCGGTAGAGGGAAGCTCTGCACAGGTAGGGTACCCCCCCCTGTGCCCATCACGTTGGCAGATATGACCTAGACCCCTTCTGCGCCCGGACTTAGCATTAGGTCTTCCGTGGGCGCGCGGTGCGCCGGCGGCGTCTCCCCAGATGCGAGCCGTGGTTCACGATGTTGGTCGTGATGAAGCACAACGCCGCCCCCGACGAGATCGAGCGGGTGGTCGAGGTCATCAAGGAGATGGGCTACGACGCGCGCCCCATTCCAGGTGGGCAGCGCACGGCGGTCGGGCTCATCGGCAACGACGGGCGCGTGGATTCGGCCCGCCTCGAGGGGCTGGAGGGTGTGCTGGAGGTCATCCCGGTCACCCAGCCGTACAAGCAGGTGTCGCGGGAGTGGCGGGAGGAGGACACCGTCGTCCGCCTTCCCAACGGGGCCGTCGTGGGCGGGAACGAGGTGGTGGTCATGGCCGGCCCGTGCGCCGTGGAGGGTGAGGCGGAGATCCTCGACATCGCGCACCGGCTCCGGGCGATGGGCGCGACGGTGCTGCGCGGCGGCGCCTTCAAGCCCCGCACGTCGCCCTACTCCTTCCAGGGGTTGGGCATGAAGGGGCTCGAGTATCTCGCGAAGGCGCGCGAGGCCACCGGGCTGATGATCGTCACGGAGGCCCTCGATCCCGAGAGCGCGGACGCCGTCGCCGAGTACGCGGACATCGTCCAGATCGGTGCGCGGAACATGCAGAACTACCCGCTGCTGCGCCGGGCCGGTCGCCTCGGCAAGCCGGTGCTGCTCAAGCGGGGAATGTCGGCCACGATCGACGAGCTGCTCCTCGCGGCCGAGTACATCCTCGCGGAGGGCAACGAGGACGTGATCCTCTGCGAGCGGGGCGTGCGCAGCTTCGACACGCACACGCGCAACCTCCTCGACCTCACCGCCATTCCGGTGGTCAAGGGGCTCTCGCACCTGCCGATCATCGCCGATCCCAGCCACGGGACGGGACTGCGCGCCAAGGTCACGCCCATGGCCCGTGCGGCCGTCGCCGCCGGGGCGGACGGCATCATCGTGGAGGTGCACCCCGATCCGCCCCGCGCCATGTCGGACGGGGCCCAGTCGCTCTACCCGGAGCAGTTCGCGGATCTGATGGCCCAGATCCGGCCCATCGCCGATGCGATCGGGAGGGGCGTCAACGCGACGCTTCCCGAGCCGGCGATGCGCTGAAGAGGGGGCGGGGGGCGGCGCTTCTTCGCGGCGTCCCGTCGCGCCATCCCCACGCCCGTTCCGCCTCGCCAACGTGGGACATGGCGACCGGAGAGGGGCACCCACCGCATGCGCTGGGTCGATGGGGCGAAGCGCAGGCCGCGCGCTTCCTGAGGCGCCGGGGGTGGACCATCCTCGCCCGCAACTACCGCTTCGGGCGGCGCGAGGTGGACCTTGTCGTGCGCCGCGGCGCGGTCCTGGCCTTCGTGGAGGTGAAGACCCGCGCCGGGCCGGGGTACGGGCCACCCCAGGAGGCGATCACGGCGCTGAAGCGGCGGGAGATCGAGGCCGTGGCTCGGTACTTCCTCGCCTGCCACGCGCTGGCCGAGATGGAGGTACGCTTCGACGCCGTCGCCATCACGGTCCGCAGGGAGGCGAACGCGGTGGAGATCGAGCACCTCGAGGATGCGTGGCGGCCCGGGTGGTGGTGAGGAGGGCCGCGGAGGAGGCGATCCATCCCCACCAAACTGTTCTCTCTGCGTCCTCTGCGTCCTCTGTGGTGAGAACATTTTACCACAGAGGCCGCAGAGGACGCAGAGGAGCTGACCAAGGGGGAAAGGCTCGCGAGCGCACCTCGGGTGGGTTCGCCCTCGGTTGACCTCCATCCTGCCCGTCTCTAGCTTGCGGGGTGCCCCAGGTCCGTAGGACGAAAGCCCACGAATCCCGTCAGGACCCCGCAGGTAGCAGCGGTAAGTGTGGTGATCGTTGCTGCGGGTCGCCTGGGGCATTTTTTTTGACCCCCGGCCTGACCCGCCGACGCCCGGAACGGATCCGGGCAGGCCCATCCGCGACCTGCTGAAGCCCTTGTCCCACACCGCGCTCGCCCGCAAGTACCGCCCTCGGCGATTCGAGGAGGTGGCGGTGCAGGAGCACGTCTCCGAGACGCTGCGCCGCGCCGTGGCCACCGAGCGCGTCGGGCACGCCTACCTCTTCTGCGGTCCTCGCGGCGTCGGAAAGACCACGCTCGCCCGCGTGCTCGCGATGGCGCTCAACTGCCCCAACCGGACCGCCGAGGGCGAACCGTGCGGCAGTTGCGAGAGCTGCGGCCGCATCTGGGGCGGACAAACGGCGCTGGACGTGGTGGAGATCGACGCGGCCTCCAACCGCGGGGTGGACGACGCCCGCGACCTCCGCGAGCGGGCCATGTACGCACCCTCGGAGGAGGGGCACTACAAGGTCTACATCGTGGACGAGGCGCACATGCTCACCCGCGAGGCGTGGAACGCGCTCCTCAAGATCCTCGAGGAGCCGCCCCCACGGGTGATCTTCGTCTTCGCCACCACCGAGCCGCAGAAGATCCAGCAGTCCGCGTCGCCGATCCTGTCGCGCTGCCAGCGCTTCGACTTCCGGCGCATCGGCGTGTCCGACATCGTGCTGCGCCTCGAGACGGTCCTCGAGCAGGAAGGGTTGTCCGCGCCGAAGGACGCCCTGCGCGTCATCGGTCGCAAGGCGGACGGGGGGATGCGCGACGCGCTCTCCCTCCTGGACCAGGTGCTGTCCCTCACGGGTGGCGAGGTGGACCTGGAGGCGGTACGCCGCGTTCTCGGGCTGGTCGAGGAGGAGCGCTACCTGGAGCTGCTCGACGTCCTTGCCGACGGCCGCCACGGGGACGTCTTCTCGCTCGTGGAGAGCCTCCTCGACGAGGGCTACGACCTGATCGAGTTCTACCATGGCCTCATGGACGTCCTGCGCGCCCTCCTCAGGCTGCGTCTCTCCCCGGACGTGCGGCCCGACCTGCGTGAGGACCTCAGGGCCGCCTTCGAGGAGCGCGCCCAGCGCTTCGCGCCGGGCGACCTGGTGCGCATGCTCTCTGCTGCGGCCGAGCTCGAGAGCAGCGGGAGCATCCGCAGGAGCCCGAACCCACGGGTTCTGGTGGAGATGCTTCTCCTTCGCCTGAGCTACCTGGACCGCACGGTGGAGATCGAGGAGCTCATCCGCGCCCTTGGGGGCGCGCCCCCGTCACGGGGCGGCGCCGGCTCGGCAGGGGGAGGCGGGGGAGCGGCGGTCGACGGGACCGCCACGTCCACCCGGGCCGACGCGGCGCAGCCCTCCCTCGGACTCGCCTCCGCGCCCGCCGCGGCGGGCGGGACCGTGCCACTGCCGGACGGCTCCGTCCCCTCGACATCCTCGCTGACGGCCCCGACCGCGATCCCCGCCGAGGACATCGCTCCCTCGGGAACGCTTGAACGAGGCGTGGAGCCGATGGCTCGACGGCGGCCTGGGCGTGCCCCGTGGCCTGCTGGCCTTCCTCCGTTCCGCAACGGTTCGCGAGGTGGAAGGCACGGTGGAGATCACGCCGCCGCCGGGCCCCGCGGTCGACCGACTCGGAGAGCCCGCCGTGCAGAAGGAGATCCGGGCCGGGCTGACGCCCTACCTGGGCCGGCCGCTCCGCGTGCGCGTGGTGGTCGCGGGGACGGGCGAAGCCGCGCCCGGAACGGCCCGCCGGATCGGTCGCGAGGAGGTGCGCGCCGACACCCTCAAGGCCCTCTTCCGCAAGGAACCCCGCCTGGAGCGGGCGGTAGAAGAACTCGATCTGGAACTCATGGAATAAGCGCCGGAACGAATGAACCCGAATCTCCAGCAGATCATGCAGCTCGGTCAGCAGCTGCAGGCCAAGATGAGCAAGCTCCAGGAATCCCTGGACGCGGAGAAGATCACCGCCTCCTCCGGCGGCGGCATGGTCACGGCCACCGTCGACGGCAAGGGGCAGGTGAAGCAGGTGAAGATCGATCCGACCTGCGTCGATCCCCGCGACGTGGAGATGCTGGAGGACCTGGTGCTCGCGGCGCTGTCCGAGGCGCAGGGCAAGGCACAGAAGCACTACGAGGAAGAGATGAAGAAGGTCTCCGGGGGGCTGCCGGGGCTGCCCAACCTTCCGGGCCTCTTCTGAGCTTCTCCGGCGGCACCGGGAGGGAGTCGTCGTGTCGGTGATCGACCAGCTCACCGTCGAGTTGGCTCGCCTCCCCGGCATCGGCCCCAAGACCGCCCTCCGTCTGGTTCACCACCTCATGAAGGGCTCCCGGGACGATACGCGGCGCCTGTCGCGCGTCCTCACGGAGCTGGCGGACCGGATCCGGCCTTGCGTCGTGTGCGGGAACTTCTCCGAGCACGAGCTTTGCGAGGTGTGCTCCGACCCTCGCAGGGACCCCGGCATGCTGTGCATCGTCGAGGAGGCGTTCGAGGTCGGAGCCATCGAGCGGACGGGTCGATTCCACGGACTCTTCCACGTCCTGGGAGGTCGGCTGTCGCCTCTGGACGGTGTGGGGCCGGACGAGCTCTCCGTCGGAAAGCTGCTGGAGCGCATCCGCGACGGGGCAGGCGAGGTGCGGGAGGTGATCATCGCCACGAACGCGAGCGTGGAAGGTGAGGCCACGGCGGTGTACCTTGAACAACAGGTACGTCCACTCGGTGCACGGGTCACGCGGCTGGCTCGCGGCATCCCCGTGGGGAGCGACCTGGAGTACGTGGACGGGACGACCATCGCGGAGGCGTTGGCCGGACGAAGGGAGATGTAGGATGAACAGGAAGCTCAAGACCGCCGGAATCACGATCCTCGCCGCAGCGGCCGCGGGGGCGCTCGGCGCGCTCATCGTCCGTGACCAGATCTCGCGCCACCAGCGGAACCTGTTCAGCGCGCACGTTCTCCGCCGGCTGGCCGCTCTGGGGCACATGAACCGCGCCGAGGCGTCCGTGGACAACATCCGGCTCCTGCGCGACTTCATCGCCTGGGAGCCCCGCAGGCTGCTACGCGATCGCGCGAGGAACATCGTGGCGAGGATGGAGGCCGACGCGCTGCGCGTCGGGCTGCGTACCGGACCCGAGGCTGCCTGAGCCGACCGCAGAACCGTCGCTTCAGCCGCCCTCGATCTTGCCACCCGCCCCGAGCCAGCCGACTTTATGATCCGCCCGTCGACCGTCCGCCCCCCGTCGGCCGCACGCGGCGCACAGCGCGCCTGCCGCATCCGCTACGACGTCCGAGGGAAGGCCGTGAAACCCGAACTCCTCGAACCCGGGAGATAGCGTCGACCCATGTCGATGATCAACTACGCGTCCCGGGAGATCAACTGCAAGATCGTCTACTACGGGACGGGCCTCGGGGGGAAGACCACGAACCTGGAGTACATCTATTCCAGGGTGAATCCCGAGACCAAGGGGAAGATGATCTCGCTGGCGACGGAGACGGAGCGCACGCTCTTCTTCGACTTCCTGCCGATCGACCTCGGCGAGATCCGCGGCTTCAAGACCCGCTTCCACCTCTACACCGTCCCCGGGCAGGTCTACTACAACGCGAGCCGCCGTCTCATCCTGAAGGGCGTGGACGGCATCGTGTTCGTGGCGGATTCCCAGGCGACGCGCGCCGAGGCGAACATCGAGTCGATGCACAACCTGTACGAGAACCTCGAGACGTACGGGTACGATCTGCAGACGATCCCCTTCGCCATCCAGTACAACAAGCGGGACCTGCCCAACACCATTCCGACCGAGGAGCTCCGGGCGCAGATCAACCCGATGGGCGTGTCGGACTTCGAAGCCGTGGCGACGGAGGGGAAGGGTGTATTCGAGACCCTCTCCACGGTGAGCAAGCTGGTCGTCAAGTCTCTCTCCTGAGGCGTCCTCCGTGCCTGGGAGCCGCCTGACCCTCCCGAACGTCATCACCGTCGCCCGGATCATCGCCTGTCCGGCGCTCTTCTTCCTGGCCATGGCCCCCGGTGTGGGCGAGCGCTTCTGGGCGTTCGTCCTCTTCGTGGTCGCGGGACTGTCCGACGTCTGGGACGGGTACCTGGCCCGCCGCTACGGGTGGATCACGGACATGGGGAAGCTTCTCGACCCTCTGGCCGACAAGCTGCTCCTCGCTGCCACGCTGATCCCCTTCTACATCCTGTCCAACTACGGCTCGGAGCTGGGTCGCGTCCCCTGGTGGGGCCGCTTTCCGCTTTGGGTGCTGCTCGTGATCTTCGGCCGCGAGCTGTTCATGACGGTGTTCCGCGCCTGGGCGGCGCGGCGCGGGGTCGTGATCGCGGCGGGCCTGGCGGGGAAGCGGAAGACGCTCCTGCAGTCCCTCTTCTCCGGGGCGCTCCTTCTCTGGTACCCCCTTCGGATGCTCGCCGAGGCCCACGACTGGCAACGCTACCCGCTGTGGCGGGGATGGTCGACCTTCCACGGGGCGTGGGTTGCGATCACGCTCGCGCTCGCGCTGGTGCTCACCGTCTATTCGATGGGGAGCTACCTCTGGCGCTACCGGGCGCTGCTCGGCGCGCGGGCCTGAACCATGACCGGTGACACCCCGTTGTCCGGGTCGCTGCGGGCCGCCGTCGTCACGGTGGGGGACGAGCTCCTCCTGGGCCGAACCGTGGACACGAATGCCGCATGGCTCGGCCGTGAGCTGGCGGCTCTGGGCATCCCGATCGTGCGCCGCCACACCGTCGCCGACGAAGCAGGGGAGATCGGTCACGCGGTCACCGACGCCCTCAGCGTGGCCGAGCTGGTGGTCGTCACCGGTGGGCTGGGGCCCACCCCCGACGACCTGACCCGAGATGCCGTGGCCGAGCTGTTGGGTCGGCCGCTCGAGGTGGACGAGGAGGTGCTGGAGGGGATCCGCATCCGCTTCCGCGAGCACGGCATCGAAGAGCTGCCGGTGCCGAACCGGCGCGTGGCCGAGGTGCCCCGGGGCGCGCGGAAGCTCACCAACCCGGTCGGCACCGCGCCGGGCCTCGCCATGGAGCACGAGGGTCGCCTGGTGGTGCTCCTCCCGGGCGTTCCCCGCGAGATGAAGGGCATCTTCCACGCCGACCTGATCGGCGCGCTCCGCGAACGATTCCAGGGGCGGATGGTGCCGGTGCACACCCGCTCGGTCCGCACCACGGGCATCCCGGAGTCGCTCCTCAGCCAGCGCATCGGCGAGCGCCTCACCGGGGGGCTGGGGCCGCTCGGGCTGGCCTTCCTCCCGGACGAGCGCGGCGTAGACCTGCGCCTGACGGCGGTGGGGCTTTCCGGCGAGGAGGCGGAGCGCCGCTTCGACGACATGGAGGAGCGCCTGGCCGACATCCTCGATCCCTGGCGTTTCGACGCCCCGGACGGCGATCTGGTGGAGGCGGTGACCTCGGCGCTGCGTGGAGGCCGGAGGACGCTCGCCGTGGCCGAGAGCTGTACCGGTGGTCTGATCGCGAAGCGGATGACGGACTTCGCCGGCGCCTCCGACGTGTTCCTCGGAGGCGTGGTCGCGTACGCGAACGAGGTGAAGGTCGGGTTGCTCGGGGTGGACGGCGCGCACCTCGAGGCCGGCGGGGCGGTGTCCGAGGTCGTCGCGCGCGCGATGGCGGAGGGCGTCGCGCGTTCCTTCGGCGCGGACGCGGGGCATCGGGGTCACCGGGATCGCGGGGCCCGGCGGTGGAACGGAGGAGAAGCCGGTGGGGACGGTCTGGTACGCGGCCACGCTGGACGGCCGAACCGTCGCACGACACGCGCGCTTCCCCGGAGACCGGATCTCCGTACGCGAGCGTTCGGCGCAGGCCGCGCTCTTCCTCCTCCATCGCCTCCTGGAGGGGCGGGCGGAGGACGAGGTCGACCCCGGGGCCTGAACGAACCCGGGGGCGGATGGTATCTTGAACGGCCGGTGGCTTTGCCCCGGGATCGAGTCAATTCCGCCAATCGAACAAGCAGAGCCATGACGGATTCCCCATCGAGGACGGACGACCTGGAGCCCATCGAGGACATTGCCGCCGCGGAAGCGTCGGCCGGAGGAGGCCCGCACCAGGGCGACCCCGCTCCGGTTCAGGCCGGGTCGGAGGTCGACACGGATGCGGCGGACGATCCGGATGACGACCCCCTCGACGAGGGGTCGGGCGCGGAAATCCGCACGGGCGAGACGCTCGACCAGGAGCTGCTCGAGCTGCGCGAGGAGTTCGAGGGGCTCAACGACCGGCACCTGCGGCTGGCGGCGGAGTTCAACAACTACCGGAGGCGCGTCGACGCCGAGCGTCGCGACGTCTGGGGGCGCGCGCAAGCCGAGATCGTCGGGAAGTTCGTCGACGTCCTGGACGACCTGCAGCGGGTGGCGGGCCTCGACCTGACCAACGCCACGGTCGAAGGTATCATGGAGGGCATCGACCTGGTGGAGCGGAAGTTCCTCCGCATGCTCGCCGACGCGGGCGTCGAGATGCTCGACCCGGTGGGCGAGCGCTTCAACCCCGAGACCATGGAGGCCATGCTGCGCGTGCCGGCCGAGTCCGAGGACGACGACGATCGCGTCGCGCAGGTCTTCCAGAAGGGGTACGCGCTCGACGGCAACCTCATCCGGCCGGCCCGGGTGAGCGTCCACAAGCACGGCTGAGGGGCGGGCGGCGAAGATGGCGGCGGCGAACAAGGATTTCTACGAGGTCCTGGGCGTCTCGGAGAAGGCCAAGCCGGACGAGATCAAGAAGGCGTACCGGAAGCTCGCGAAGCAGTACCATCCGGACGCCAGCCCGAACGATCCCCGTGCGGGCGAGCGCTTCAAGGAGATCGGTGAGGCCTACTCGGTCCTCTCCGACGCCGACAAGCGAAAGCAGTACGATCAGATGCGCCGCCTGGGAGCGTTCGGTGGCTTCGGGCGTGGCGGGCCGACGGGCGGTGCGCGCCCGCGCGGCGGCGCCCCCGGGGGATCTCCGTCGGATCCGGGCTTCTCCTTCGACGACCTCCAGGGCGGGTTCGGCAACATTTCGGACCTCTTCAGCTCGCTCTTCGACCTGGGGAAGAAGGGGGCGCAGGGGGGGCCTCGCCGGCAGGGGCCCGAAAAGGGCCAGAACGTCGAGTACGTGGTCGAGATCCCCTTCCTGACGGCGGCGCGCGGCGGGAAGATCTCCGTGGACGTGGCCATTACCGAGGAGTGCGCGACCTGCCACGGCTCGGGGGCCAAGCCGGGGACGCAGCTGCGCACGTGCACGGAGTGCGGGGGCACGGGCCACGTCTCCTTCGGACAGGGCGGCTTCGCCGTGAAGCGGCCGTGTCCGGCGTGCTTCGGGCGCGGGAAGATCCCGGAGACGCCTTGTCCGGCGTGCGACGGGCGTGGCTCGGTGCGCCAGAGCCGGAAGATCCAGATCGGCGTCCCGAGCGGCGTGGAGACCGGGTCGAAGGTGCGTCTCTCGGGCCAGGGGGAGCGAGGACGCGGCGGAGGCACTCCGGGCGACCTCGTCATCACCTTCAAGGTCCAGCCGCACCGTTTCTACCGGCGGGAGGGGCTCGACATCCACGTCACGGTGCCGATCAACATCGTGCAGGCCACGCTCGGCTCGAAGATCCGCGTGGGTACCGTGCACGGGAAGAAGGTCGTGCTCAGGATCCCACGCGGGACGCAGACGGGCACGAGGTTCCGCATCCGCGGCCAGGGGATCGAGAAGGGCGACCGCATCGGAGACCAGTACGTGGAGGCCCGCATCGAGGTGCCCGACGAGTTGAGCGAGGAGGAGGCCCGGGCGATGGAGGAGTTCGCCCAGGCGACCGGCCTGAAGCACTGACGTCGCGGCCCGACGGCGTCCCGCTCAGCCCGGCACGGCGAGGCGGGCGGCGCGCACGATGCGTCCGCCGCCGAGCACGCGGTCGCCATCGAAGACCACGGCCGACTGCCCGGGGGTGACCGCCGCGACCGGCCGGTCCAGCTCCAGCTCCAGGAACTCCCCGCACCGCGCCACGCGCGCGGCCACGTCGGGGGCTCGATAGCGCAGCTGGACGCGCACGCGGGCGCCCTCGGCCGGCGGATCGGTCAGCCAGTTCAGCTCCCCGACCTCCACCCCGTCGGCGCCGAGCTGGTCGCGCGGCCCCACCACCACCTCCCGGGTCCCCGGGCGGATCTCGAGCACGAACATCGGCTCGGCGAAGCCGCCGCCCAGGCCGCGTCGCTGCCCGACGGTGAACCCCGCGTAGCCCTCGTGCCGGCCGAGCTCGTTCCCGGCGCGGTCCACGATGGCCCCGGGCTCGAGCGCCGGGTGACGCGGCCCCAGCCGCTTGTCCAGGAGGTCGCGGTAGTCCCCCGTGGGGACGAAGCAGATCTCCTGCGACTCCGGCTTGTCGGCCGTGGCCAGCTCCAGGGCGCGTGCCCGGGCCCGCACCTCGGGCTTCCTCAGCGCGCCGAGCGGGAAGTGCAGGAGGGGGAGCATCGTGCGCGGAAGCCCCCAGAGGAAGTAGCTCTGGTCCTTGGCGGGATCGAGCCCACGCAGCAGCGCCGAGCCGTCCGGTCCGTGGCGGGAGCGGACGTAGTGACCGGAGGCGATCGCGTCGCAGCCGAGGGCGCGGCCGCGGGCCAGGAGGTCGCGGAACTTCGTGTTGCTGTTGCAGCGTACGCAGGGGTTCGGCGTACGCCCCTGGGCGTACTCGGACACGAAGTCGTCGATGACGTCGCGGGTGAACTCCTCCTCGACGTCGAAGACGTAGTGCGGGATCCCCAGCGCCACGGCGACCCGCCGCGCGTCCGCGATCCCGTCGAGCCCGCAGCAGGTACGGCCGTGGCCGGGCGCCTCCGAGTAGCAGAACGTCTTCATCGTGACGCCCACCACCTCGTGCCCCTCCTCGACCAGGAGGGCCGCCGCGACCGAGGAGTCCACGCCCCCGGACATCGCCACGAGCATGCGGCTCACGCGTGCGCCTCCGTCCGCGCGCCCGTGCGTACGCGATCCACCACGGCCGCGGTTACGTCGACGGCGCGCTCGACGTCGGCCCGCGAGGTGCTCCTCCCGAGGGAGAAGCGGACGATCGCGTGTCGGTCGTCCTCCCCGTAGAGGGCGGCGATGACGTGGCTTCCCCTCTGCGCGCCGCTGTCACAGGCCGAGCCGCCCGATGCGGCGATCCCTTCCAGGTCCAACGCCATGAGGAGTGCCTGTCCGTCCACGTCGGAAAACGCCAGGCTGGCCACGTGCGGCGCGCGGAGCGCCTCCCCGCAGTTGACCCTGGATCCGCCCACGCGGGCCCTCATGGCGGCCTCCAGGCCGTCGCGCAGCGCTCGCAGGCGCCCCACCTCGGCCTCGCGCTCTTCGACGGCCAGCCGGAGGGCGACCGCCAACCCCACGGCCCCGGCCACGTCCTCGGTGCCGGGCCGCAGGCCACGCTCCTGTCCGCCCCCGTGGAGGAGGGGTGAGACGGCCGTGCCGGACCGCGCGAAGAGGAGGCCGGTCCCCTTCGGACCGTAGATCTTGTGTCCGGTGAGCGTGAGGAGGTCGACCGGCACCTCGTCGACGCGGACGGGCATCTTGCCGACGGCCTGAACGGCGTCGGTATGCAGGACCGCGTCGGCCCCGGTCACACGGGCCGCGGCTTCGGGAACGGGCAGCACCATGCCCGTCTCGTTGTTGACCCACATCATCGAGACGACGCCCGCGCCCTCCGCGAGGGCGCGGTCCAGCGCGTCGAGGTCGACGGAGCCGTCGGTGCCGACCCCCAGAGTCACGAGGCGTCCCGCCCCGCGCGCCGTGGCGTGGCGGGCCGCGTCGAGCACGGCGTGGTGCTCGACCGCCGTCACGACGACCGTGGGCGTCCGCCCCTCGCCGCGCAGCCAGCGCGCCCGACCGGCCACGGCGAGGTTGTCCGACTCGGTGCCCCCCCGCACGAAGTGGATCTCGGACGCCTTCGCACCGATGTGACCGGCGCACGCTGCGCGCGCCTCCTCGAGCGCGGCGGACGCCTCGCGCCCCCACCGGTGGGTGGAGGAGGGGTTGCCGAAGACGCCGTCGAGGAACGGCGCCATCGCGGCGCGCACCTCCGCCCGCACGGGGGTGGTGGCGGCGTGGTCGAGGTAGATGGGGTCCATGGAGGGTTGATCCCGCCGGGAGGTAGGGGCGCTCGAGGGGAGGCCCGTTCGGGCCGGCCGACGCTCTACTACCGAATCCGGGCTGCGCGGATCCGCGCACGGGTGGCGAAGTGCCGCGGGGCTCCCGAGCTTTCGGGGATGATCCAGCTTCCGCCATCGTTCCCCGACGGACGACCGACCTCCTTCCGCGCGACCGTCCACGGGACCGTCTTCGCCGGGAGGGACCGACATGTGGACGCCATCCGGGAAGGCGACGCGATCCGCCTGGTCGCCGATCCGCCCGGCCAGGACGATCCCGAGGTGTGGGTGCACCTGGCGACGGGCGAGCCGATCGGCCATCTCCCCCCGGAGATCGGCGACTGGCTCTGGCCGTGGATGAGCCGCGGCGGGCACGCCGACGCCGTGGCCGTGCGCGTCCACGGGCACGACGTGCCGTCGTGGCGGCGCGTCCTGATCGAGGTGGCGTGTCGGGGCTAGAGCCCCGCCACCTCCAACGCGCCCAGCGTCGCTACCGCCATCGTCTCGTCGATGCGGAAGGGCTCCCCGTAGGCCGCGCGGATGCGTGAGCCGTCGCCAGCCGCCTTCGCCCGGATCTGATCGAGGAGCGGGCGGTCGCCGCCGGGGAAGACCTCGCCCGCCTGCGTCTTGTCCGTGAACTGCGACGCGTACGCGGCCAGCGCGCGGATCTTCCGATCCATCTGGGCCGTGACGTCGATCACGAACGACGGCGGATCGGCGTCCTCGCGGAAGGCCGTGGCGTAGACGAGCTTGTGCGGCCGGAACGGCTCGCCCGGGGCGTCGAGCCTGCGGAGCGCCGAGAGGAAGCAGGCGTCGCGGACGATCTCGGAGGCGAGCCGATGGTCGCGGTGGCGCCCCACCTTCCAATGCGTCACGACGATGCGGGGGCGGAGCTCGCGGAGCACTCCAGCGACCGCGGCCCGGACGTCGTGCGTGTTCTCCAGACGCGAGTCGGGGAGTCCCAGGCACCGGCGCAGGCCCACCCCGAGGATCGCGGCGGCCTTCGCCGCTTCCTCGGCGCGCAGCTCGGGGGTGCCCTGGCTGCCCATCTCGCCCGCCGTCAGGTCGAGGATGCCGACGCGTTGCCCCGCGTCGCTGCTCTTGGCGAGCGCACCGCCGCACAGGAGCTCGGCGTCGTCGGGGTGTGCGAAGACGGCGAGGACGTCGAGGGGAGGTGAGGTCATGGTCGGGGCTGGACCGTCACTCGAAGCGGAGCGCCACGACCGGATCGAGCCGGCTGGCGCGGTAGGCGGGCAGCAGCCCGAAGAGCATTCCCGTGAGCGCCGCCATGGCGAGCGCCGTGCCCACCGCCCAGACGGGGATGCGCGCCGGCAGCGGCGTGAGCACCGAGACCAGCGTGGCGAGCCCCCACCCGATCAGCATCCCTCCGGCGGCACCGAGGGCCGTGAGCACGGACGCCTCCACGAGGAACTGCCAGAGGATCTCCCGGCGCGTCGCACCCACCGCCTTGCGCACGCCGATCTCGCGCGTCCGCTCGGTGACGCTGATGAGCATGATCCCGATCACGCCCACGCCGCCCACGAGGAGGCCGGCGGAGGAGAGCGCCAGCATGACCATGAAGATCACTCCGGTCAGGCGGTCGAAGAGCTCCAGGAGCTGTCGCGACGCGATGAGCGCGAAGTTGTTCTCCTCCCGCGGGCCGAGGCCGCGCATGCCGCGCAGCGCCGCGATCACCTCGTCCTGCGCCGCGACCATCGTGACGGAGTCCTTCGGCACCACGAGAATCTGCGCCTGCCAGGCGGATTGCCGCAGGCGGCGCTCCGCCGAGGTGTAGGGGAAGATCGCGAAGTGCTTCACGAAGCTCGAGAAGACGTTCGGTTCGGGTGCGAAGACCCCTACGACCGTGAACGACTCCTGCGTGCCGCGGAAGACGTTGCCCACCCGGACGCGGCGCCCGATGGGGTCGCGCTGGCCGAAGAGCTCGATCGCGAGGGAGTCGGACAACACCACCAGCGCCCGATTCTGCCGCACCTCGGCGGGGGTGAAGTCCCGCCCCGCGATGAAGTCGCCCTGGGTGTACTTCGGCCATCCGGCGGAGTAGCCCTGCGACTGCACGTTGCGGACGCGCCGGCCCTCGAAGTCGAAGTCGACCGAGAAGCTGAAGTTGAAGAGCGCTTCGTCGATCGCGGGCATTGCGGCGATCCGCTCCGCCTCCCGCGGCTCGATCTCGGGCTTGTTCCACCACGGCGGCCGGTCGTTGCCGTCGTCCGCGGAACGGACCGCGGTGAAGTCGAAGCGGGTGACCATGAAGTTGTTGGGGCCCGCCGACTCGAAGGCCTGCGACATGCTCGTGCGGAAGCCCGTGATGAGCGCGGCCATCGCGACCACCACGGAGACGCCTACCGCCACCCCCAGGATCGTCAGGCTCGCGCGGATCTTGTTCGCGCTGATCGCCTCGAAGGCGATCAGGAGCCCCTCGCCCAGCGCGGTAAGCCCGGCGTTCCCCTCCCTCCGCCCCTCGTCATTCATAGCGCAACGCGTCCACGGGATCGAGCTTCGAGGCCCGCCAGGCGGGATACACGCCGGCGATCACGCCGACGGTCATGCCCAGACCGACGCCGACCGTGGCCCACAAGGGGCTCACCGCGGCGGGCATGGGGGAGACGGCCGCGATCAGAAAGGCGACGGCGATGCCGACCACGACGCCGAAGGCGCCGCCCACCGTCGACAGCGTGGCAGACTCGATGAGCACCTGCGTGAGGATGTCGCGTCGGCGCGCCCCGATGGCCTTGCGCACGCCGATCTCACGCGTCCGCTCCATCACCGACACGAGCATGATGTTCATGATCACGATCCCACCCACGACCACGGAGATCGCGACGAGCATGGGCAGTGCGGTGAAGAGGATCTTCGAGATCTTGTTCCAGAAGCTGATCGCCTCCTCCGCGGTTTCGACGGCGAAGTCGTTCTCTTCGCCGGGGCGCAGGCGGTGGCGGATGCGCATGATACCCTCCACCTCGGCTTGGGCGTCGCGCAGCCGATCCGGGTCCAGCGTCTGGATGATGATCTGGTCCACGATGCCGCGAGGGTTCGTGAACGACTGGATCGGCGAGCGGGCCGGCGCGACCACCTGATTGTCGAGCGACTGGCCGAACAGCGAGCCCCGCTCTTCCAGCACACCGATCACTCGGTACGGGAAGCCGCGGAGGCGGATCGTTCGACCGATCGGATCGACGTTCGGGAAGATCACCTCGGCGGTCTCCGACCCGATCACGATGACCGGCACGCCGGCGTTGGCTTCCTGGGGGGTGAACGCGCGGCCACGGGCGATGGTCCAGTCACGGATCACGAAGATCTCCGGCGAGGCGCCGGTCACCTGGATCCCCGTGGCCGAGCGCCCGTTGTCGCCGACACCGTCGCTCCCCGTCCCGCTCTCCACCGCGACCCGGGCGGGGACGGTGAGCTGTCGGCGGATCTCGTCGGCGTCCGCGTAGTCGATGCGCGGGCGGCGCATCCGGGCCCGCCACTCCTCCGGATCCGTGTTGATGCTGACGCTCTGCCAGCGGCGGACGGTCACCGTGTTGATGCCGAAGATCTGGGCGGTGAAGTCCTCGCGGATGTAGCGGTCGAGTCCCTCCACCACCGTCACCACGACGAGGAGGAACATGACGCCGAGGATCACGCCGAGCAGGCTGAAGAAGCTCTTGAGCTTCTGCGTCCTGATCTGCTCGAACGCGAGGACCACCCCCTCCCAGAGTTGCATGACCGATCCGTCAGCCGGTGGGTGGGGTGTCGGGACCCTCGGACTCCTTCACGGCGTCCCCGTCCTTGAGTTGCCGGATGCGCTGGTAGGGCCCGGCCACGACGGTGTCCCCCTCGGACAGCCCGGAGAGCACCTCGAAGTACTCCTGCCCGGCGATGCCCACCTTCACCGGCTCGAAGGTCACTTTCCCATCGTGCACCACGAACACGCCCTCCTCGTCCTCGGCCTCTTCGCTCCCCGACATCGAAGCCCGAGCGGGTTGCGCCGCACCCGTCGAATCCGCCTTCGTCGAGTCCGGCTTCTCGCGCACCGTGAGCGCGATGATCGGCACGGCGAGCGCATCTGCGCGCGTCTCGGTGACGATGTCCGCCGTGGCCGACAGGTCCGGGCGGAGGGTCGCCTCGGTCGGGTCGAGCGTGATCACGACCTCGAAGTCGATCGCCGCCTGCTGACCGGAGGTCTGCTGCGAAGGCGGACGGATCGCGGAGTTGCCGATCTCGGTCACGCGCCCGGAAAAGGTGCTGTCGGGGAAGGCGTCGATGCGTACCGCCGCCGAATCGCCCAGGGAGATCTCCGGCACGTCGGTCTCGTCGACCTGCACCACGACCTCGATCACCGACAGATCCGAGATCGCGAGGATGAGGCTGCCCGGGTTGTTCATGGTGCCGATGATGACGGTCTCGCCCTGCTCGACGTTGAGCCTCGTGACCTTTCCGTCCATCGGTGCCCGGATGATGGTCTTCGACAGGCGGTCCTCGGCCTCGTCCAGGGACGCCTGCGCCTGCGACACGCCGAACTCCGCCGACCGCAACTGGGCCTCGGCGACGTCCATACCGGTCTGCGCGTCGTCCACCTGCTGGGTGCTGACCAGGAGCGAGTCCCGCGACCTCAGAGAGAGCATGCGGTCGAGGTCGCGCTGCGCACGCAGGAGGTTGGCCTGCTGCTGCGCCTGCGCGGCCTTCGCCTGGGAGAGCATGGCCTGGGAGCGCGACACGCCCGCCTGGTACTGGGCGGGATCGAGCCGCATGAGGATCTGACCCTGGTGCACGTCCTCGCCCTCGTCCACGAGCATCTCCGCCACCCTCGCCGAGATGTCCGAGCTCAGCTCGACCGCCTTGCGCGCCCGGATGTTGCCGCTCGCCGTGACGATCTCCACCAGGTCGCGTCGCTTCACGGCCTCCATCCGGACCTCGGCGCCCTTGTCGCGCGACTTCGCCACGCTCAGCGCGGCGGCTGAGGCGAGCACCGCCACCACGAGGATGCCCAGGATGACCTTCGTTCGGGTCTGCATGCTCTATGTCCGGTCAGTTGCGGAGAGGAGCCCCGACGAGCGCCTCGAGGGTCGAGACGGCGTCGTGGTACGCGAAGATGGCGGCCGTACGATCGCGGTCGGCCTGGGCCAGCACGGTCTGGGCGTCCACCAGCTCCACGAAGGTGATCGCGCCCAGCTGATAGCGCTCGCGGGCCAGCCGTAGCTGCTGCTCCGCGAGTTGCTGGTTCCGCTGCTCGAGCAGCGCACTCTGGTAGGCCGTGCGCACGTTGGCGAGGCCGATGCGGAGATCGGCACGCAACGACAGCTCCTGCTCTCGGAGCTGCTGGCTCGCATCTTCCCGCTGAAGGCGCGCCGCCTCGACGTTCCGCTGTCGGCTGAGCCCCTGGAAGATCGGGATGCTCACCCTCAGCCCCACGCTGAAGGGCTGCTGCTGGAAGTCGAAGGGGAACTGGTTGTTGGAGGCGACGATGGCCTGGCGGTCGGCGTCGGTGAACGCGAAGCGTGTGCAGTCGCTGAGCGGCAGCGGATCCGCCAACCGCGAGTAGAGCTCGTTGGTGGCGTTGCACTGCGCGACCTGGCCGGCGACCTGGGCCTTCGCTTGCGCGACCTGGAAGTCGACGCTGCTTGCCTGGCGCGTGAACCCGTTCCACCCCGTCGAGAGCGCGAGGGAGGGGTAGTAGGCGCCCTTCGCCTGGCTCACTCCGATCGAGGCCGCGTCCTCCGTCCGACGGCTCGCCTCCAGGTTCGGATTCGTCGACAAGGCCTCATCGAGGAGCTCGTTCTCCGTCCAGGTGGGCTCTGCCAACTGGAACGTCGTGCCGAGCTCGAAGTCCTGGCCCACCGAGACGCCGAGCCGCTGAAGGAGGCGCATGCGCGCCGTGGCGACCGCGTTCTCGGCCTGGAGGACCACCACCTCCGAACGGCCGACCTGGACCTCGGCCTGCCCCACGTCGATCGGCGTGGCCGACCCCACCTCGAGGCGGCCCTGCGCCAGGCGCAGGTTGAAGCGACCGTTCTCGAGCTGCTGCTGGGCCAGACGCAACCCTTCTCGCTGCCGCAGCACTTCGAGGTAGGCCTGCGTCACCTGCGTGACGAGCGTCGCCTCGGAGACGCGGATCTGCGCCGCCGTCGCGCCTCGCTGTGCCTTGGCCTGCGCGGGTCCGCGCAGCGTGCTCCAGTCCAGGTTCATCGCCACCGACACGCCGTAGCTCGACAGGTAGTACGACGGGAGGTTGCCGAAGCCCAGGTCGCCGAGCGTGAGCGTACCGAACGTCTGCTCTCCGGCGCCCTGCCAGCTCATCGACGAGCTCGCCGAAGCCGACGGGAGGAGCCGGCCGTAGGCCTGCCGCACGTCCCAGTCGGCCAGCTCGCGGTCGTTGCTCGCTCGCAGGTAGGTGGGGTTGTTGCTGCGGGCGATGTCGAGGGCCTCGTCGAGCGTGAGCGTGTCGGGCACGTTCTGGGCCGTCAACGGCGAGGCGGCCAACAGCCCCAACAGGGCCCACACGCCTGCACGGATCCTCATCCTCACGACCTCCCTGGCTTCCGAATTTCGAGTGGCCTGGTCGTCCGCCCGTACGCCTCGCGGGGCGCTGGGGTTTCGGAGACTCGTCAGGCAGTACGCACCGCGGCGCGCCCCCCTTCAAAGGGGCAACGCCGCACCAAACCTAACCGCCACTCGCCGACCACCAAGATGGTTCGGGGAGACGGGAGGTCTACCCGACCAGGTCCTGGCGCTCCGCGACGTAGCCGCGGGCCGGGATCTCCAGTCGGAGAACGCGTCCCTGGCGATCGTACCAAACGACACGATCCGCGTCTCCACCGCTGAAGGTCACGCGGTGGGCCTGGACGCTGGTAGCCCCGATCCGGAGCTCCACGTCCGTCGAGGCGGACGCCACGAGCTGGAGCTGCCGGCGGGTCCGAGGCTCGATCACCGGGACCCGGGCGCCCTCGTGCACGTTGCGCAGGAAGTAGTACTGGTGCGCCACGCCCTCCTCGAGGATGCGGGTCTCGGGTCGGGCGAGGAACTCGCGCTCCTCCTCACCCTCCTCGGTGCGGATGCGCGATACGTACCGGCGGCCGGCGAGCACGAGGCTCAGCTCGGCCGTGTCCGAGCCGGAGACCTTGAGCTGGTAGCTCGTGGCGGCACCGTCGGGGAGGACGGTCTCGAGGAGCGGGCGCAACTCGAGCTGCGCGCCGTCCTTCGTCATGCGCACCACGGCGTTCGCGATGACCGTCGCGTCGGAGCCCATTCCCGCCCGGCGGATCGCGAACTCCTCGGTGCCGGCGTCCCGGCCGGAGAGGCGCACGGTGAACGTCCCCTCGTCCACCAGAACGCTCTGGGCCGGGGCGGGGCGAGGGGCGGCCACCGCGAAGAGGGCGGCGACGAGGGCGAGGTGACGGCGGGGCATGTCTCGTTCCTGGGGAAGTGGACGGGGCGACCTCCGCGGCCGACGTGACCTTTTCTACCCCGCGTCCGCGGGGCGGGTTCGGTCGGCGGTGCACAGCACCTCGCTCAGGCGGTCCACCCAACGGCGGAAGACGGCCGCCCCCTTCTCGGGGGTCGCCAGGCTCGCGCGCCCCACGAGTCCCCGCGCCTCCTGTGGGGGTGTGGGTATCCGCCGCTGCGTGTATCTTCGCAACGCACGCCTCTCGGGAACGAAGTCCACCGCTTCGTCGGGTCTCACCAGGTGAGGTGCGAGGTGCATGACCAGCGAGGTCTCGAGCTCCCCACCGTGCTCACGCTCGGGATCCTCCTCCAGGATGTCGGAGACGTCGATCTGGTACAGGTCGAACACCGTCGTGGCCGAGCGCGCCGTCAGCGAGAGGAGGATGGCCTCCATGTGAGGCTCGTAGCGATGGGCGGTCACCACCAGGAACTCGGAGACGCCGTGGTCCTCCCAGCGGGCCAGGAGCTCGTTCAGCGCCCGGTGGAAGGTCTTGCGGCGCAGGCCCGCCGCCCCCGCCCAGGGACCTCCGTCGAGGGTCACGCCGTAGCAGAACGGTGGAGCGCGCAGGATCTCGAGCGTCGCGGACAGCTCGGTGACCACCGCCGTCGCGATGCGGGTGTTGGCACCGAGGGGGAGGTGCGGGCCGTGCTGCTCGAGGGCCCCGACCGGAACCAGGAGGCGGGGCTCGCGCGCCAGGATTCGACCGACCTCGGGCCAGCTGAGCTCATCCAGGGCGTATGACCTCACACGCAGGATCCTCCCGTTCGTGGAGCCAGGCGGCAGACGCTGCCGGCTGGCTGGGGCCGTGGCTCGGCGTGGCGGCCCTGGGAATCTGGGCGGCGTCGCCGGGTGGGGCGACCCTGGTGGTCGCCTCCGCCGGCTTCCTCGCCGGGGTGTTCTGGGGACGGAAGCGAACGCTCGCCGGTGCGCTCGGCGCCATCGTGCTCGTGGGTGGCATCCTCGCGGGGTTCCTCGGCCACCGCCAGGTGGGGAGGGTCTCCGGCCAGTGGGAGGCGTATTGGCACCAGCGGGAGACGGTGGTGGGAGAGCGGCTCGGCCGCGAGTTGGAGGGCCGCCTCCAGGCCGCGGAGGCCGCTGCCGACGAGCTCGGCCAGGCGGCCTTCGACGATCCCGACGGACTGGTGGAGACCGTGCGCCGGCTGCGCCGACGCTACGGCGTGACCGCCCTGGCGCTCTTCGGGCCGTCGGGGGACCTGCGCGTCTGGGACGGAAGCCACCGCGGTCGGGTGCCGGAGGAGGTCCAGCGCGGGCTCCGCCGCTACTGGTACGGAGACCTCTCCCTGTTCGGCTACCTGTACGTCACGGCGCCCGCGATGGACCAGGGTACGGCGATGGCCGCCATCCTCCTGCGCACGGACCTCCCCGGCCCCATGGGCGCGGATGCCGGCGACTTCGCGGCGCAGTTCCGCGACGAGGTCGGCGAGAGCGTGCGCATCGTCCGCCCCGAGGCCGGGGTGGAGGAGGGGGGATGGGACCTGACGCTCGGGGACCGTACGCTCCTGAGCGTCGTGCTGGAGCCGCCCGAGCGCTCCGTGCGCACGCGGGAGATCCTGGAGCGATGGCGCCTGGTCGTGGGCGCGCTGGCCTTGGCGTCCTGGCTGCTCCTGGCTGCGGGAGGGCTGCCGCGGGTGGCCTCCGGCGCGGTGGCCGCGACCGCGCTGGTCGTCCTGGCGGGCGCGCTCCCCTTCCATCTGCTCGGACCCCTCGCGCTCCTCTTCGACGGGGACCGATTCCGGCTTCCCGGGCTGCCCCTTTCGCTGGGTCGGCTCGCGGCGCTCGCGCTCGCGGGTGTCACGCTGGTGGCGGTGCTCCCCCGACCGCGGCGGCGCCTGCCTCCCGCGCTGGCCGGCATCGTCGCAGCCGTCGCGATCCCCCTCCTCGTGGGATGGGTCTCCCGCGGAGCGGCGGCCGGTGCGCTCGCGGAGGGGGAGATGCTGTGGATCGTCTTCCAGGGGACGCTCGGCGTGCTCCTGATCGTTCTCACCGGCACGCTGCTCGTGCTGGCGCCCGCCAGGGCCGAGCGGCCGATGTGGGGCGTCGCCGCAGTTCTGATCGGTGCGCTGCTCGGCGTCGCCAGCGTGGCGTTCGTCCGGGTGGTCGGGGGGATCCCCCCGTGGTGGCCAGCGCTCTGGGGCGTGCCGGTGGCGCTCGGCGCGGCGTCCATGGGGGCGAGGCCCGGGTGGCAGCCGAGCCTCGCCTCCTGGGTGCTCGCGGGGCTCGATCGCCTTGAGCGTCTCCATCCCGTCGGCGTGGGGCGCGCGCGTCGACGCCCGCCTGGCCCGGGCGAGCGCCTATCTCGACCGGCTCGCCGCGCCCGAGGACCCCACCCTCGAGCGTGCGCTCTTCCGCCTGGGACGGGCGGCCGACTCCCTCTCGGAGTCGGGAGAACGGGGGGTCGATCTCCTCTACGGCGCCTGGCGGGAGAGCGGGCTGGCCGAGCTGGGGGAGCCCGCCTGGCTGACGTTGTGGTCCTCGGCCGGGATCCCCGAGGAGGAGCTCCGTGTCGGTGTGGCCGTCCGGCCCGTGGTGGCCTACGAGGTCCAGGAGGATCCGGGTCCGGCTCCCGGGATCCGGGTGCTGCGCTACGACCGCGACGACGCCCGCTACGTGCTGCGCGTGACGCTCAAGTCGGGCGAGATCCTCACGGCGGCCGCGCCTCCCTTCGCGGACCCCCTGGCCGGGGCGCCGCTCAGCCCCCTCCTGGCCGGCGGGGCCACGCGGGAGCCTCCTCCCCTCACGATCATCACCGTGCAGGAAGGGGACATCGGCGGAGTCGACGGGTCTGCGCTGGGTCCGCTCCGAGGACGGATGGCGGGCGGAGCGAGCACTCCGCTACTCCAACGGTGCGGTCGACGCCCACTACGCCGTCCCGCTTCCGGGCGCGTGGCTGGCCACCGCACGCGCCACGCTGCTCCTCCTGGCGGACATGCTGATCTTCCTGGCCTTCCGGGCCGGAGGGCGGGGGTTCGTGCGGGACGCGCTCCCGAAGGACCTGAGCTGGGGGCGGCTCATGATCTCCTTCAGGGCGCGCGTCACCCTCGCGCTCTTCGGCTTCTTCGTGCTGGCCAACGCGATCTTCGGCACGCTGGCCTACCGGAGCATCGCGGACGCGTCGCACCGCGCCGCGCAGGTGTTGGCCGACCGCGTGGCCGAGGACGCGGCGGGGTGGTACATCGAGATGGGCGGGCGGATGCAGGCGCTCTCCCGGCGCGTGGGCGTGGAGCTGCTCGAATACCGGGGTGGCGAGCTGCGGGAAGGCTCGGTCGAGGAGCTGGTGGAGCTCGGCCTCTACGAGGGATGGGTGCCCATGCCCGTATTCCGCCGCCTGGGCGGCCGGGAGGACGTGCGCGAATCCACCGAGACACGCCTCGGCGGTTGGCAGTACGTGACGTCGTATCGTCGCCTCCCGGACGATGACGTGCTGGCGGCCCAGGTCCCGCTGCAGGCCGGGGCGTCCGCCATCCGCTCGGCGGACGTCGTGGAGCTGCTCGCCTTCGTGGTGGTGGTCGGGGCGGCGCTCTCGCTCGGCCTCGCGCTCCTGGTGGGGCGGGCGCTGACCCAACCCATCCACGCGCTCCAGGTGGCCTCCGAGCGCGTGGGCGGCGGCAACCTCGGCCTCCGTCTCCCGTCGGACCGCGCCGACGAGTTCGGCGCCGTGTTCCGGGCGTTCAACCGGATGGTGGCGCGCCTGAGGCGCGCCCGCCGCCAGCTGGTGCGCACGACGCGCCGGACGGAGGCGATCATGGAGGAGGCGGCGGTCGGCATGATGGCGCTCGACGCGTCCGGCCGCGTCACCTTGGTGAACCCGCGCGCCATCGGGCTGCTCGAGGTGGACGTGAAGGTGGGCGCGCCGCTTCCGCCCATCGGCATGCTGGGCGAGGCGCTGGCTTCCTGGCTACGGGATTTCGTGGAGGGAGAGGAGGAGGAGGCGAACGCCGAGCTGCATTCGGGCTCGCGCAGGGTGCGGGTCCGGGCGCGTCGGCTGGGCACGGCCGCCGCCCGCGGTGGCACGGTGGTGGCGCTCGAGGACGTGACCGACGAGCTGCGCACGGAGCGCGTGCTCGCGTGGGGCGAGATGGCCCGGCAGGTCGCGCACGAGGTGAAGAACCCCCTGACGCCGATCAAGCTCAGCGTTCAGCACATCCGGCGGGCGTGGGACGACCGCCGCCCCGACTTCGGCGACATCCTCGGGCGCAACGCGGACGCGATGCTCAAGGAGATCGACCGGCTCGCCGCCATCGCCAAGACCTTCTCGCGCTTCGGCGCGCCCGCCGAATACGACGCGGTGCCCCTGGCGGCCGTCGATCTCGCGTCGGTCGTCGACGAGGTGCTGACGCTGTACGAGACGTCGGAGGGCGCGGTCCGCTTCCGTCGCGAGATCGAGGCCGGGCTCCCCGCCGTGCAGGCGCGGGTGCCCGAGCTGAAGGAGGTCCTCGTGAACCTCCTCGAGAACGCGCGCGTGGCTTGCGCGGCGGGCGGGTCGGTGCGCGTCGAGGTGCTGCGCGACGGCGACGAGGGGCTCCTCCTGCGTGTGACGGACGACGGCGCGGGCATCCCCGATCCCCTCGTGGCGAAGGTCTTCGAGCCGCACTTCAGCACGCGGTCCACCGGGACCGGTCTCGGGCTGCCGATCGTGCGCCGCCTGGTGCAGTCGTGGGGCGGGGAGGTGGGCCTCGAGAGCTCGGTCGGCGAGGGGACCACGGTCACCGTGAGGCTGCTGGCGTGGATGGGAGCGCGCCGTAGCCCGGCCCGAAGCGAAAGGGGTGGCGACGCACCTTCGTCGATCCGGCATCTTTGAGGTCGGTGCCGACCTCCGCCTCCGGCTTCCCCGGCGGCGCTCGGAAGGTCCCCGGAAGACGACGAATCCAACCCAGGCGGACATGCGGAATATCGCGGCCGAGCCTCCCTCAAGACCGCCCTTTCCTTCGTTCCCGAGATCCGATCGCTCCTCGCGCAAGGTGAGCCCCGCCGAGTTCGCGGCGTGGGTGGAGCAACGCTTGCCGCGCCTGGTTCACCGGTGGCACCGCGAGATCCTGAGCCGCTACGACTCCTCCCAGGGGGTGAACGGCCTCCTCGAGGAGTTCCTGACGCTCCTGGCCGGCTTCCTCCCGGCCCTCCTGGGTCCGCATCGCGACCAGGTCGAGCCCGTCTGGATCCGCGCCAGCGAGCTGTTCGGCGCCGTCGCGGCGCGCCGCGGGCTGGCGGCGGGAGAGGTCATCGAGGAGATGCAGCTCCTGCGGGAGGCCGTGATCCGGCTCCTCTACCAGGATCCCCCCGTCGGCGGGCGCACGCGCCTGTCGCTGCGCGAGGTCCTGCGCCTCAACCGCGCGGTCGACACCGGCGTGACGCACGCGAGCGTGGGCCACACGGACGCGATGTTCTTCTGGCTGTTCGAGGGCTCGGGCATCCCCGACGCGCCTCCGACCGGGGAGCTCCTCACCGAGCTGCGTAGTCAGCTCGACGGGATCCGCGCCGACCTGTGCGAGATCCTCGGCCACCTCCCCGGCACCGAGGTCCCCGGACCGGACGTCGAGCGGGACGGCGCGTCCCCGGAGCGCTGAGCACGAGCGCGCCCACGACACCACGGAGACCTCCCGCCGGACGAGTTCCGCCGGCTCGCGCACGAGGTCGTCGACTGGATGGCCGACTACCTGGAGGGTGTGGGCGACCTCCCGGTGCTCCCCAGCCACCTCGTGCCGGGCGACATTCGCCGCGCCCTGCCGGCCGCGCCCCCCGATGGCGCGGAGTCCCTCGACGACGCGCTCGCGGACTTCCGCGAGATCGTTCTCCCGGGGATCACGCACTGGAACCACCCTTCCTTCTTCGCCTTCTTCGCGATCACCGGATCGGCGCCGGGTATCCTCGGCGAGATGATCGCCGCCGCGCTGAACGTGAACGCGATGGTGTGGCGGAGCTCGCCCGCGGCGACCGAGCTCGAGGAGGTCACCCTCGACTGGCTCCGCCAGCTCGTGGGGCTCCCCGAGGCGTTCGAGGGAACGATCAACGACACCGCCTCGACCTCGACGATGTACGCCCTGGCCGCGGCGCGCGAGCGGGCCTATCCGACCTCGCGCACCGAGGGGCTGTGGGGCCGGCGCCCGGGTCGTGTGTACGCGTCCGAGCACACGCACTCCTCCGTCGAGAAGTCGGTGCTGGCGCTCGGGTTCGGGAAGGTGGGCTACCGCCCGATCCCCACGGACGACGCCTTCCGCATGCGGCCCGACGCGCTGCGCGCGGCGCTCGAGGAGGACGTGGCCGCCGGCATCGTGCCGGTGGCGGTGGTGCCGACGCTGGGCACCACCTCGACCACCTCGCTGGACCCGGTCGCGGAGATCGTGCCGATCGCCCGGGAGCACGGAGCCTGGATCCACGTGGACGCGGCCTACGGAGGCCCGGCGGCGATCGTGCCGGAGCTGCGGCCGGGCTTCGCGGGGTGGGAGGAGGCCGACTCGATCGTCATCAACCCCCACAAGTGGCTGTTCACGCCGGTGGACTGCTCGGTGCTCTACTGCCGGCACCCCGAGTTGTTGGTGCGCGCCTTCTCGCTGATCCCGGCCTACCTGCGGATGCCCGAGCAGGGCGAGGTCCGCAACCTCATGGACTACGGTGTGGCGCTCGGCCGGCGCTTCCGCGCCCTCAAGCTCTGGTTCGTGCTGCGCGCCTTCGGGCGCGAGGGCATCGTGGCGCGCATCCGCGGGCACGTGGAGCTGGCGCGGGAGCTGGCCGCGCTGGATCGACGCCGCCGAAGGGTGGGAGCGGGTGGCTCCGGTACCGCTCGCCCTGGTGGTCTTCCGCTGGGCGCCCGAGGGCGTCGACGGGGAAGAGGTGGATCGCCTGAACGAAGCGATCATCGACCGGGTGAACGCCTCCGGGGAGGCGTTCGTCGGGCCGACCCGGCTGAACGGGCGGCTGGTCATCCGCTTCGCGATCGGCAACCTCAAGACCGAGCGCGCACACGTCGAGCGCGCCTGGGCGCGCCTGCGCGAGGCCGGCCGCGGGCCTCTGACGAAGATCCCGCAGCGCGCCTCAGGGCTTCCGGAAGCGTTCGAGGTGCTCCTCCCGGGGCCCCGAGAGCGACATGACGCCGAGGGTCGCGACGGCGGCCACCACCGCCCACAGCCCGTCGCCGGCGATGAGGCTGAGCGTGATCACGAGGAAGCCGGCACCCTCCTGGATGGCCAGGCCGACCAGCTTCATGGTGAAGTAGCGCGCGACCTGCCGATCCGGGGGCATCGACCGATCCCCGACCTCCTCCGCGCGCCGTGACACGACCATGCCCGCGCCCAGCACGAGCGCGGCCGCCGATGCCGCCCAGGTGAGCATCCCGGAGACCGCCGGGCCTCCGCCCCCTGGACGCGCACGCCCAGGATCTGCACCAGGACGTACGTCACTCCGGCGTAGACCGCCACACCCATCATGAGCGCCAGCCAGACGACGGTCATGGTCCTCAGGCCGGACTTCCAATCCGCAGGGTCCACGACCCCTCCTGCGCGACAAGGCGAAGGCCGGCGTGGACGCACGCCCACGCCGGCCTTCAAAGGACCCGCTGCGCGGCGTTTACGCCAGTTCGCGGACCGCCTTCACCAGGTCGGCCATGGACTGCTTGGCGTCCCCGAAGAACATCAGGTTGTTGTCGTTGTAGAAGAGGTCGTTGTCGATGCCGGCGAAGCCCGGTGACAGCGAACGCTTCATGACGATCGTCCGACGCGCCTTGTCCACGTCCAGGATCGGCATCCCCGCGATGACGGAGTCGGGGTTGCGCGCCGCCGGGTTGCAGACGTCGTTGGCGCCCACGATGAGCACCGCGTCCGTGTTCTCGAAGTCGTCGTTGATCTCGTCGAGGTCGAAGAGCCGGTCGTAGGGGACGTCGGCCTCGGCGAGCAGGACGTTCATGTGACCCGGCATGCGTCCGGCCACCGGGTGCACCGCGTACTTCACGTCCACGCCGCGTGCTTCGAGCAGATCACCGACCTTGCGCAGCTCGTGCTGCGCCTGGGCGACCGCGAGGCCGTAGCCCGGCACGATGACGACCGAATGGGCGTAGCCGAGCTCCATCGCCACGGACTCGGCGTCCGCGCGCTTCACCGGCCGCTTGCCGATCTGGCTCTTGTCGATGTTGGCCGTGCCTCCGAAGGCCCCGAACATGACGTTCGTGAGCGAGCGGTTCATCCCCTTGCACATGATCATCGTGAGGATCAGCCCCGACGCGCCGACCAGGGCGCCCGAGACGATCAGCACCATGTTCATGATCACGAAGCCCGCCGCGGCCGCCGCCAGACCCGAGTACGAGTTCAGCAGGGAGATGACGACCGGCATGTCGGCGCCGCCGATCGGGATCGTCAGCGTGACGCCCAGGACGAGCGACAGCGCCAGCATGATCCAGAACATCGTGACGGGCTCGGCGCCGCCCACCCCCATCGCCATCACGCTCAAGACGATCACGCCGAGGAACATCAGGGCGTTCAGCGTCTTCTGGCCCGGGTAGGTGATCGGGTTGCCGGTCATCCACTCCTTGAGCTTCAGGAAGGCGATCATCGATCCGGAGAACGTCACGCCGCCGATGAACGTGCCGAGCATGATGCTCACGCCGTACGTCCCGGTGCCCGTGCTGGCGCCGGAGTTCAGGTACTCCGCGATCGCGACCAGCGCGGAGGCGCCGCCGCCGAAGCCGTTGAAGAGACCGACCATCTCCGGCATGGCGGTCATCTTGACCATCCGCGCCGAGAGCCCGCCCGCGATGCCGCCGATCGCGACGCCGATCAGGATCTCCGTCCACGACAGGATCTCGTTGTCGACCATCGTCGCCACGATGGCGAGCAGCCATGGCGACGGCGGCGATGGCGTTGCCCCGCCGGGCCGTCGCCGGCGACTGGAGCCGCTTGAGCCCGACGACGAAGAGGATCGCAGAGATGAGATAGGTCAGCTCGACCAAGGTTTCCTGGTTCATGTCGAGTCTCCTATCGCTTCCTGAACATCGCGAGCATGCGATCGGTGACCATGAAGCCGCCGATCACATTGATCGTGGCCATCGCGATGGCCGCGACGCCGAGCACGATCTGCAAGGTGCCCTCGGCACGCCCCGCCACGACGAGCGCGCCCACGATCGAGATGCCCGAGATCGCGTTGGCGCCCGACATCAGGGGCGTGTGGAGGGTGGGGGGGACCTTGGTGATCACCTCGCGGCCCGTGAGGGTCGCCAGGGTGAACACATAGAGTCCGATCATCAACTCGCCCATGGGTTCTCCTCGGAGTAGGGCGTTCGCGTTCTGGATTCTTCGCAGGGCAGGGGAGCGCTCACGCGCCCAGGGCCTGTTTGACCCGGTCGTTCACGACCGCGCCGCCGTGCGTGACCGTGGAGGGCCCCACCACGTCGTTCTCGAAGTCGAGACCCACGTTGCCCTCCTTGTCCACGAACTCGCTCACCAGCGTGACGATGTTCTTGGAGTACATCTGGCTGGCGTGGACCGGGAGGCTGGCGGAGATGTTCAGGGGGGCCAGGATCGTGACGCCGTGGGTGACGGTGGTCTCGTCCGCCTTGGTGAGCTCGCAGTTGCCGCCGGTCTCGGCGGCGAGATCCACGATCACCGAGCCCACCTTCATGGACTTCACCATGTCCGCCGTGATGAGCACCGGCGCCTTGCGGCCCGGGATCTGCGCGGTGGTGATCACGATGTCCGCATCGGCGATGTGCACCGCGAGGAGCTCGAGCTCCTTCTTGTGCTGCTCCTCGGAAAGCTCCTTCGCGTAGCCGCCTTCGCCCTCGGCCGTCACGTCCGACTCGGTCTCGAGGAACTTGGCGCCCAGGCTCTGCACCTGCTCCTTCACCGCGGGGCGCACGTCGAACGCCTCCACGACCGCGCCGAGCCGTCGGGCGGTGGCGATGGCCTGCAGCCCCGCCACGCCGGCGCCCAGAATGAGCGCCTTGGCCGGGCGGATCGTGCCGGCGGCCGTCGTGAACATCGGAAGGAACTTCGGAAGTTGATCGGCCGCCATGAGCACGGCCTTGTAGCCGGCCACCGTGGCCTGGGAGGAGAGCGCGTCCATCGACTGCGCCCGGGTGATGCGCGGCACCATCTCCATCGAGATGCCGGTGACCTTCCGCGCCTCGAGCTTGCGGACCAGGTCGAGGTCCGTGAGCGGGCTCAGGAACGAGACGAGGATCGTGCCCTCGCCCATCCCTGCCACCTCCGCGGCGGTCGGGGGATTGATGTGCAGGCACATGCCGGCGCCGGAGAGCGCCTCCGCCGCCGTTGCGGCGATGCTGGCGCCGGCGGCCCGATAGTCCTCGTCGGACGCGCTGGAGGCTGCCCCCGCACCGCTCTCGACCACGACCTCGAGACCCGCCTTGACGAGCTGCTGGGCGCCCTGCGGGACCAGGGCCACCCGATGCTCGCCGGGGCGTGTTTCCTTCAGGACGGCGACCTTCATGGACGCGCTCCACTTGTCGGTTCATTCTCGGGAAAATACGAAGCCGGCCGGACCCGCTCTCCGACCGGCAACGTAGGGTACCCGCGAGCGCGGGAGGACACAAGCGGGAATTTCCCTACGTGGGTGAGGGGCGGAGGTACCACCCGTTCGGGGCTCTGCGACGCGGGTGGGAAGCCCGGCCCGGCGGGGGCCGTGGGGCGGTCCCATGCGCCCATTCGGACGCCCCGGGCGGTGGCCGAGCGTTCGCCATGCTCGCCCACGTCATCACCGCCGCCGTGCGCGGCGTGGACTCCTACCTCGTACGGGTCGAGGTCAACCTCGCGCCCGGGCTTCCCGCCTTCGCGGTGGTGGGGCTGGCGGAGGGCGCGGTGCGCGAGGGGCGGGAGCGGGTCGGCGCGGCGCTGCGCAACGTCGGGCGCCCGATCCCGCCGCGTCGGATCACGGTCAACCTGGCCCCCGCGGACGTCCGCAAGGACGGCAGCGCCTTCGATCTGCCCGTTGCGGTCGGGCTGCTCGCGGCCGGGGGTCATCTCGACCCGGAGCGCCTGGAGGGGACCGCCTTCCTGGGAGAGCTGGGCCTCGACGGCTCCCTGCGACCCGTGCGCGGCGTCCTCCCGTGCGCGGCGCGCTGCGCCGGGTCGGGCGTGCGGGCCCTGATCGTGCCGGCCGGCAACGCACGCGAGGCGTGCGTCGTCGGCGGCCTCACGGTCTTCGGCGCGCGCTCCCTGGCGGAGGTGGCGGCGCACCTGGAGGGGAGCGGAGCGCTCGCTCCGGTCACCGTGGACGTCGACGCGCTGCTCTCCCGACCCGGCGGTGGGCGGGCCCGACCTGCACGACGTGAAGGGCCAGGAAGGGGCCAAGCGCGCCCTGGAGATCGCCGCGGCCGGGGCGCACAACGTCCTCATGATCGGTCCGCCCGGATCGGGGAAGACGATGCTGGCGCGCCGCCTTCCGGGGATCCTCCCCCCGTTGACGCTCGCGGAGGCGCTCGAGGCCACGGGGGTCCACTCGGTCGCGGGGTGCCTCCCGGCCGGGGAGGCCGTGGTGACGGCACGGCCGTTTCGCGCGCCCCATCACACGGTCAGCGACGCGGGGATGGTCGGGGGCGGGACCCCGATCCGCCCGGGGGAGATCTCCCTGGCCCACCATGGCGTGCTCTTCCTCGACGAGCTGGCCGAGTTCCGGCGCAACGTGCTCGAGGTGCTCCGCCAACCCCTCGAGGACGGCACCGTGCGTCTCGCCCGGGCGCGGGGCTCCGAGCGCTTCCCGGCGCGTTTCCTCATGGTGGGGGCGATGAACCCCTGCCCGTGCGGCTACCACGGGGACGGCACGGATCGCTGCCTGTGCGATCCGGCGACTGGTGGCCCGCTATCGGGGGCGCGTCTCCGGGCCCCTGCTGGACCGACTCGACCTGCACGTCGAGGTGTCGGCGGTGCCCTTCGAGCGACTGGCGGACGAGACGCGCGGCGAGCCCACGGCGCTGGTGCGGGAGCGGGTGGCCCGCGCACGCGCCGTCCAGGCGGGGCGCTTCGGCGGGGCGTGCGGCGTGCACGCGAACGGACAGATGGACGCGGCGCTCCTGCGCCGCTTCGTGCGGATCCACCGGCGTGCCGCCTCGGTGCTCCGACGCGCGGTCGACCAGCAGGGGCTCTCGGCCCGCGCCTACCACCGCGTGCTCAAGGTCGCCCGCACGATTGCCGATCTTGAGGGGGCGGATGAGGTGGAGCCCGCGCCACGCCCTCGAGGCCATCCAGTTCCGGCCGCTCGACCGTCGGGATTCCCCGTAGGGAAGTCCACCACCCCTCGTGCGGGGAACTCCCTTCACGATTCGGGGATCGCCCCACTTCAGCACGACGGCCGTTTTGCCTACACTATACCTGATCCGAAATCGACAACGTCCGGTCCCGCTTGCGGGGCCGTGATCATATGATACGGTAGGAAAGACAATGGGAACCACCTTCGCTCTCGTGGCGGATCTCTGGCGGCACGTGGGTCCGGGCATCGTCTTCGCGTTCGCCCTTCCGGTCCTCCTGGTCCTGCTCGTCCTGATCCTCTTCTCCGGCTACCGGCGGGCGCGCGGGCAGTAACGCGTCGACCCCCACGAAAAGAAAACGAGGCCCGGAGCCGATCCCCTCGGCCCCGGGCCTCTTCGTCGTCGGCGGAACGCCGTCACCGGCGTCCGATCTCGCCGACGCTCAGGAGGAGGTGAGCATCGCGAAGTAGGCGGCGATGCTGAACCCGCCCGGATCCACCATGTAGGTCTGGCCCTTCACGAAGTGGCCGGTGGTCGGGAAGTAGGGCGGGGGCGCCGTGGCGCCGCACTTGTCGTAGGCGTAGCGCTTCACATAGCCTGCCCCGTAGCCGGATCCGCCGACGGTGCCGACCGCGCCGCGCGTGTCCTGGATGATGCCGCCCGTGAGGTAGAGGCAGCCGCGGCCGTGGGGCGTGGTCTGGCAAGGCTCGGCGTAGTAGTCGCCGGCAGCGTAGTTCTCGACCGTGAAGTTGTTGAGCGCGAGCACGATCCCGTCGATGAACTCGTCTCTGCGTATCGTCGTAGGTGCGGTAGGTGCCGTCCGCGGATTGGGGCGTATTGATGGTGTTGTCGGCGACCACCACGTCCACGCCGCTGAAGATCCCCAGGATGTCGGCGCACGTGCCGAGCGCGGGGCTGCTCGCGTACGTGATGTCGTCGCCGATGATGATCTGGTTCGTCGCGGCCAGCGTGACGCGGCCGCGCAGCTCGCCGCTGATGAGGACGTTGCCCTCGACGTAGATCACGCCCTTGAAGGACGGGTTGTAGGCCCGCGACAGCGGGAAGAGGTACTGCGCGTCCGCGCGGGTGGCCACCGCCGCCGGGATCGCGCCGGGCCACGGGACGTAGCTTCCGTGCGCGTCGCTGGCCTGGAAGCTGCCCCAGAGAGAGTCGGCTCCGCCGAGGTAGCAGCGCCGGCGCGAGCTGGTGAGCGCGTCGCGCCAGTCGTCGCTGGTGTTGGGGTTCGGGTGGGCCTTCGCGCTCTTGAACGTTCCGCTCGTCTCGTAGTGGCCGCAGTTCTCGCTGTCGTCGAAGCCCACGCTCGGGTCGATGTCCGCGCTGACCCAGCGGGAGTTCGACGACCTGTAGACGCGGAAGAAGCCCTCGTTCTCGCCGGTCCTGCTGCCGTCACTGTCCAGGTCGAAGGCCATGAACTCGATGCGCAGGTAGGCCTCGCCGTCCCTCGAAGGAATGCCGGCGTAGAAGGCGGTGTTCCCCACGGTGGCCTGGGCCTCGAGCTTCGTCAGCTCGGCCGTCTCCGGCATGTCGATGCGCGGCGCGTGCTCGATGTAGCCCTTCTTGAAGACGCCGTACGAAGGGTCCCTCACGATCCCGTGGGTCCTCGTCTCGTCGTGGAAGGTCGCGCCCGACGAGTAGATCTTGATGTCGTCGTTGGTGTGGACGGGGCCGAAGATCTGGTCGCCGCCGCCGAACGAGATGGTCGAGGGCTCGATGTCGGTGAAATAGGCGTACTTGGCGAAGCTCTCCTGGAAGACCTGCGACCGCCGGACCACGACGCCCCCCCCGGCGTCGCGGGCCACGGCCACGATGCTGCCGAACACGCCGTACTGCCCCGAGATCGATCCGGTCGGTCCGACGTACAGCCAGCGTTTCACACCCTGCGATGGGCGTGCCGCTGCCGTCGTTGACGGCCACGCCGTCCTCGAGGGTGGTGTAGCCGTCGGCCGGATAGACCGACTTGTCACCGTTGACGCGGGCGCGCGCCATCTCCAGCCCTTCCAGCGCGACCGCGTCGAGCTGGCTTTGCCGGTCGTAGTAGCGGTTGCTGAGCGTGTGGGCCGAGCCGATGACGGCGGCTCCTGTGGCGAGAAGCGCCACGATCACCACCACCAACATCACGGTGATGAGCGCGAAGCCTCCGCGGCCGCGGGAAACGGAAACCATGCGTGTTGCTCCTTCGGGGGGGGTCATGGAGTCACCGTGGCCGAGACCGCGAGGCTCGACAGCTTCGGTGTGCAGTCCTGCGCGGCGAGCGCGTACTCGTAGGTGGTGCCCACGGCGACGGCCGCGTCCTGATAGGAATAGGGCGCCGTGCCGGCCGGGATCGATCGGTAGGGCTCACCCCAGTCGCTGAAGCCGGCCTCGCGACGCCAGATGACGTAGCCGACCACATCCTCCTCGCCGCCGGTCTCGTCGATCGCCGCCGACCAGGCGAGGTCCACGGCCCGCTCTCCGCTCGGCAGGGTGACCGCGCTGGCGAGCAAGCCCGTGCCGAGGAGCGGCGACGAGCCGCAGGTCACGAGCTCGCCGAAGCCGGCGTTGGGAAGCGCGATGAGGCGCTCCAGCTCGGCACGCTCCTCTTCCTCACCCGTGAGCCCGTTGGTGGCCGCGAAGCGGACGCGGACCGCACGCACCGAGTCGGCCAGGGCCGACGCCCCGGTGTCCGCCGCGGAGAGGTGGAACGTCGCGCGTGTGGCGCACCGGGATCAGGCTGTCCGGTACCGCCATCAGCTGGAGATTCCCGCTTCCGTCGTCACCGAGATAGTCGTAGGAGAAGAAGGGGTCGGAGCCGGACCGCAGCAGGTTCCGCGCGATGACCTCCGGCGGATTGTCGTTGACCTGCCGCATGAGTCGGTAGTCGTCCGTGCGGGTCGTGCTGGTGTCCGTCGACGACGAAGAAGAGCAGGATCTCGGCGGGGGAGCGGATGCCGGGAGCCATTTCGTAGGTCGTGTCGGGGATCGACGCGCTCGAGTTCGGGATCGAGAACCCGCCCGTCGGTGCCGAGACCTGCCCCGGTCGGAGCGTCCGGGTCGTAGAACACCGCGAACGGGTTGTGCGCGATGTTCGTGGCGTAGTCGGACGAGAACGCCACCACGTCGGCGTCGGCGTAGAAGAGCGTTGGCTGGGCGTTGGGCACGTTGGTCCCGAGCGTCTCCAGGTCCTGGCTCAGCGTGCCGATGGCGTAGCGCAGGTTGCGCAGCGTCACCAGCCGGTGGACGCCGTTCTGGAAGGCGGTGTTCTGCTTCGCCATGAACGCCACCGAGGTGGAGATGACGACGCCGAAGATCGTGAGCGCCACCACGCAGCTCGACGAGCGTCATGCCGGCGCGGGTCCCGTTTGGCTTCTTCATGGCAATCACGGCGCGGCCACCACGATCTGCCGCTGGATGGGTTCGGTGAGCAACGGGCCCGTGACCTCCACCGTGATTCGCGTGTAGGCGAGCGGGGGGCTGGTCGCGACGACGCGGGTGATGGTAGTGGTGCGGTCGTAGCCGGGGATCGAAGTTCCGAGGATGTCGGTCTCGGTCCCGCTGTAGAGGGAATCGAGCGCGCTGTAGCGCGGATCCAGGCGCGCCTCCGCGACACGGTCCTCCACGGCCTCGAGCGCGAGGGCCCGGAGCTCCGCGGTGTTGGCCGAGGTCGCGAGGCGACTGGACGTGGCCGCAAGACCGAGCACGGCCGTCGACAGGATGACGAGTGCCACCACGACCTCCACGAGGGTGAAGCCGTCGCGATCTTGCCGCCCGCGTGTCGGCCCGCGCGTCAGCATGACTCCTCCCAAGCGCCCGTGCGGTACGAGAAGCAGCGGATCTCGCCGGTGGCGCGCTCGATGCTGAGCGCGCGCACCCCTTCCGCGCTTGTCGAGACCGAGCCCACGAGCGGGCGCAGGTAGATGTAGCCGGAAGCGCTCACGCTCCCGTTGCGATGGAACGTCAGCGTCGGGTCGCCCCCGCCGGAGGCGAAGGTGATCGGTCCGGTTCCCGGCCCCAGCGCGGGTGCCCCTGCCGTGCCGAACCCGATCGTCTCGGGAAGCTCGAAGACGCGCATCTCCTCACCCGTGTCGGCGACACCGTCGTTGTCCTGGTCCTGGAGGAGGTGCAGCGTCCGGTCCGCGGTCACGAAGGTGACCACGATGTCGTGCTGCCTGAGCACGGCGAGCCGCTGGGTCGCGTTCAACGTCATCGCCATCTCCTGCGCGGCAGTGTCGGCACGCCAGCGGCCCGGCTGGAACAGGGGGGTCATCATCGACGTCATGACCCCGACGATGATGAGCACGAAGAGCATCTCCGTGAGCGTAAAGCCGTCACGGCGGCGCCGTAGCGCGTCAAGTGATTGCGAGCGATGGAGATGCGTGTTGGTCACGGTTGTTTCCTCTGGGTCCGGGGCACCGCCCGGGGGCGATGCGTCGACAAGGGATCAGCATCAAATCGCGGGCCGTCCCGGAGTGCCGAGGTTTCCAGTCGGTCAAGGGTCGAATCTACACGGTGAAGTGTTATATTGGATCGACGAACGGTGATGGCGTCCGCGAACTGGGTGTTTCCGGTTCCGAGGAATGCTGCGCTCGGAGCAGTTCTTACCGACGAGAGGAAAATTGTGTGAGGTCGAAAGCCGCGATCGTGGGTGGGAAGGCCTCCGAGCGGATGGAGCTCCGCGGGATGCTGGAGCAGGCGACGACGATCGACGTCGTGGCTGAGGTCGGCGGGGGGCGGGAAGGTATTCGTGTTCTGGATGATATCAACCCTGACATCGTGTTGATCAACATAGACTTACTTGACTCTCCATGGCGCGAGGTGGTCCGGGAGAGCGTGCACGACGCCGCCGTGATCCTCCTCGCGGCGACGGACCGTGACGCCGCGGCCGCTTTCGAGGCGGGCGTGGTCGACTACGTTCTCGCGCCCTTCACCGCCGAGCGCCTCGCCCAGGCCGTCGGGCGGGCGGTGGAGCGCTCGTCGAGTCGGCGCCGGGGGGAGGCGTGGGCAGAGACGGCGCGCCTCTCGTCCCGAGACGATCTCCGCCGCCTCTTCCTGCGCGGAGCGTGACGGGATCGTGCCGGTGCCGGTCGAGCGCATCACCCGCTGCGAGGCCGACGGGGACTACGTGGTCGTGCACGTGGGTGAGCGCCAGCACCTGGTGCGCATGCGGCTCCAGGAGCTCGAGTCCGGACTCGGGCCGCACTTCCTGCGGGCACACCGCTCGCATCTGGTGAACCTCGACCACGTCCGGATCTTCGAGCCGAGCGAGGACGGACGGATGGTCGTCGTCATGGACGACGGCACGCGGATCATGGCGAGCCGGTCCCGCTCCCGGGAGTTGCGCAGACTTGCGCTGTAGGCGTCTCCGGCTCCTCCGCACCCTTGCGAAAGGCGGGTACGCGCCCGCCGTATGAGGGGTCACCGTCCTGCCCGGAGCCCCAGCCATGCCAACACGGCCTGCCCGTCGCCTCATCCTCGCGTCCCTCCTGCTCGCTGCGGGTGCGGGTGCGCGAACGCCCCTCGAAGGGCAGGCGGGGCGGCCCCTCGAGCCGCGGCGGACGCTCTCCACGCTCGGGGATTCGGCGCACCTCCGACTGCTCGCACCCGGCGTCTTCGTGCAGGACGGCCTCTTTCTCGGGCTCGAGAGCGACTCCGTACGGGTGGCGGACGCGGACGCCCTGCTGCGGATCGGTCTGGATGAGATCGAGGGGCTGTCCGTACGCGGCTCGAAGTGGCGGAGCGTTGCCCTCCAGTCGGCTGCGGTGGGGGTGGTGGCGGGCGCGATGGCGGGCTTCTTCCTGGGCACGAAGGCGTGCGGCGATGTGCTCGACGGGTGCGACCGCCATGCGCTCGGCGTGTCCTTGAGGTGGGGGGTGGCGTTCGGTGGCCTCGGCGCCCTGCTCGGCGGGGTCGCGGGATCGAGGCTCGAGACCTGGCGGGACGTCTTTCCGTGAGCCGCGCCGGGGCGCTTCTGATGGCGGCGGCGTTGCTGGCGGCGCCGAACGTCACGACCCGCCTCGCAGGGCAGGAGGGGGCCGCGGCCGCACGCGTGGCAGGCACGGTGTGGGACAGCCTCGCCGGACGGCCTCTGGCCGGAGCCGACGTCGTGCTCGGCGACGGGGTCGCCGCGGCGACGACCGCAGAAGACGGGACGTTCACGCTCCGGGCGTCCCCGGGCCGCTACCGGATCGCCTTCTCCCACGCCGAGGTCCCCGCCTGGGCGATGCCGTCCGAGGGGAGGGAGGTCGACCTGGGCGCCGGCCGTACCGCGCGGGTGCACCTGGGCACGGCCTCCCCCGCCACCGTGCTCGACGCGCTCTGCGAGGGGCGCGGCACCCTGGTCGGGGGGCGGGTGCGCGATCTCCTCACCCTCGTTCCCCTCTCGGCCGCCGCCGTGGACGCCCGAGTCGCGTCGGACGCCGGGGGCTCGAGCACGCAGACGGCGCGGGCCTCCGGGAACGGCTCGTACTTCCTGTGCCTCGCCCCGCCGGCCCGCGTCGAGTTGCGCGCGCGCCTCGGGACGGACCGCAGCCGCACCCTCGCGCTACGGGCGGAGGAGGGGGGCGTGCGCGTTCGGGACCTCTTCATCCAGGTCTCCGAGCCCGCCGAGCTACAGGGTGTCGTGCGCGACGCCGGGACCCGGCGCCCCCTCGCCGACGCGGCGGTGCAGATCGTCGGGACACGCTTGGGCACGTTCACGCGCGAGGACGGGCGCTTCACCTTCCGGGGCGTGCCGCCCGGCGAGGTCGCGCTGGCCGTGGAGCTGTTGGGGTATGGCAGGCGCGTGGCCGAGCTCCATGCGGAGGGCGGAGCCCGCGTGGAGCTGACGCTCGACCTCTTCCCGGAGGCCGTCGCGCTCGACTCCATGGTGGTTTCCGTACGGGGTGCCACGGTGGACCGCGTCCGTGGGGGCGCGCGCTACGATGGACTCGATCGACCCGCCATCGACGCGCTCCTGCCGAGGTCCATCGGATTCGACGACCTGCTCCGGAACGCCAACGTTCCGGGGTTGAGGATCCGGGAGGACCTGTTCCAGCGCGACGGAGGCGTGGGGATACCCGGCATCTGCGTCGAGACGAGCCGGACGTCCACGGTCGACCCCGCCGTCTGCCAGATGGTCGAGGTCTACCTGAACGACGTTCGTGTGGCGGACGCCGAGACGGTCCTGCTCACCCTCGACCCCGGCTCGGTGGACCGCTTCCGGCTGCTGTCCCGTACCGAGGCCGGCGTCCAGTACGGGGGAACGCCCCGCGCGGGCAACGGCGTGCTGCTGATCTACACGCGAGGGCGCTGAGCGGCCCGCAGGCGCGGAGCAACGTTCGGGTCGAACGGCCGTTGCCGAGGATGATAGCTTACCGGCCATGCCTCGCGCCGCCCTCGCCCCGGCGCCCGACCGCGCGCCCACCACGGGACAGGTGGTGGCGGCCTTCGCGGCCGTGTACGTCGTGTGGGGCTCGACGTACCTGGCGATTCGTTTCGCCATCGAGACGCTCCCGCCGCTGCTCATGGCCTCCGTGCGCTTCCTCTTGGCGGGCACGCTCATGTACGCCTGGGCGAGGGCCCGCGGCGCGGCGCATCCGACCCGGGCCCAATGGCGGGCCGCGGCGGTGGTGGGCGGCCTCCTCTTCGTGGGGGGCAACGGGGCCGTGGTGCTCGCCGAGCAGTGGGTGCCGTCCGGGCTGGTGGCCCTGCTGGTGGCGGTGGTCCCGCTCTGGATGGTCCTCCTCGACTGGCTGTGGGGCTCGCGCACCTCGCCCGGCCCGCGCGCCCTCGTCGGGCTCGGGGCCGGATTCATGGGCGTGGCGCTGCTCGTCGGCTCGCCGGACGTCGGGGCCGGTGGGGGGGCGGGTCTGCTCGGAGCGGGGCTGGTGGTCGCGGGATCCCTGGCGTGGGCGGCGGGCTCGATCTACTCGAGGCACGCGCCCATGCCACCCCGGCCGCGCATGTGGGTCGCGATGCAGATGCTCGCCGGCGGAGCCTTCCTCCTCCCGGTGGCCCTCCTGACCGGCGAGCTCTCCGACCTCGACGTCTCGGCGATCTCGGCGCGTTCGATCCTCGCCCTCCTGTACCTGGTCTTCTTCGGCGCGCTGATCGCGTTCACGGCCTACATCTGGCTCCTCACGGTTTCGACGCCGGCGCGGGTCGGGACGTACGCGTACGTGAACCCCACGGTGGCGCTCTTCCTCGGCTGGGCGCTGGCGGACGAGCCCCTGGCGCCCCGCGCGCTGGTGGCCGCGGCCGTCATCGTCGGCTCCGTGGTCCTCATCACAACGGGTCGGAGGTCGGTCCCCCCGTCCCCTCCGGAGGCGCTCGCCAGGGAGGGACCCGTGCGCTGAGCGCGCACGGCCGGCCCTTCCCCATGCCCGCGGCCGCCCCCTATGATCGTGGCGAGACCCTCGCGGACCCCACCCTCTCCCGAGGCCCGCACGCCCCTCATGCCGATCCCGCTCACGATCACGGCGCGCCTCCAGACGCCGACCGTCACCGAGCGTCTGCAGGGGCTGCCGCAGCTCGTCCCGGGCCTGACCGCGGATCTCCAGTTCAAGCTCCTCGTCTCCGCGATCATGATCCTGGTGCTGGTCTTCGTGCGGCGGGGCGTGCTGCGCGTGGTGGACCGGAGGGTCGAGGACGCGAGCCAGCGCTACCGATGGTCGAAGACGTCCGCCTACACGGCGTCCGTGATCGGGTTGTTGCTGCTGGCCCAGGTGTGGTTCACGGCGATCCGTGAGGTGGGCACGTTCCTCGGTCTGCTGTCCGCGGGCCTGGCGATCGCGCTCAAGGACCTGGTCGCGGACCTTGCGGGTTGGGTCTTCATCCTCTGGCGCCGCCCCTTCCACCCGGGAGACCGCATCCAGCTCGGCGAGCATGCGGGCGACGTGGTGGACGTCCGCATCTTCGCGTTCACGATCATGGAGATCGGAAACTGGGTGGCCGCGGACCAGAGCACCGGCCGCATGATCCACCTGCCGAACGCCTCCGTGTTCAGCCAGCCGTTGGCGAACTACACGGCGAGCTTCCCCTTCCTGTGGAACGAGCTGCCGGTCCTCGTGACCTTCGAGAGCGACTGGCGGAAGGCGAAGAAGATCCTCCTGGAGATCTCCATGGAGGAGGGGCTGGCCACCAGCCGCGACGCCGAGCAGACGCTCAAGACCACCGCGAAGCGCTTCCTGATCCGATACCCGACGCTCACGCCCATCGTCTACACGTCGGTCCAGGACTCGGGGGTGCTGCTCACCATCCGCTACCTGACGCAGCCCAGGCAGCGGCGCGGGACCGCGCAGGCGCTTTGGGAGCGCATTCTCGATGCCTTCGCCGAGGCCCCGGACATCGACTTCGCCTACCCGACCGAGCGCCTCTACGTGAATCCGATCGAAGGGAAGCCCGGCGCGCGCGCCGACCTGCCACCGTTGTCGGCGAAGCCGGCTCAACGGTAGGTTGCGGCGCCCGCGCCGCCACCGGGCGCCTGCCACGAACGAGGATCATGGCCCACTATCTCGATTTCGCAGCGACTTCCGCGATCCGACCACCCGCGGTCGCCGAGGCCGTGGCGCGGTACCTGACGGAGTGCGGGGCCACGCCCGGCCGGGGGGGGCACGCCCCCGCGCTCGAGGCGGGCCGCGTCGCCCTTCGGTGTCGGCAGGCCGTGCAGCGTCTCCTCGGCCTGCCCGGCGACCCCGGCCGCGTGTGCTTCATGCCGAACGCCACGTGGGCGCTGAACACCGCCCTCTGGGGCGTGCTGGGGCCCGGCGACGTCGTCGTCGTCACCGCCTATGACCACAACTCCGTCCTGCGGCCGGTGGCCTACCTCGCCCAGACGCGGGAGGTCGAGGTGCGCACGATCGGCGGAACCCCCGACGGCGCGATCGACTACGAAGAGGCGGAACGCCTCCTGGCGGGAGCGCGGCTGCTGGTCGTGAACAGCGCGTCGAACGTCCTGGGCCACCGTCTGCCGCTGCGGGAGCTGGCCTCCCGCGCGCACGCGGCCGGGGCGATCGTCCTCCTGGACGCCGCCCAGGGGGCGGGGCACTTTCCGATGCCCTGCGCGGACGAGGGCGCGGACCTGGTGGCGTTCACGGGCCACAAGGGGATGCTCGGTCCGCAGGGAACCGGGGGGCTGTGGGTGGGGGAGGGCGTGGAGGTCGAGCCACTCATGCGCGGCGGCACCGGAGGCGACTCCCGCTCCGCGCGACATGCCCGAGCCGCTCCCCGACCGGCTCGAGGCCGGAACGGTGAACGCGCCGGGGCTCGCCGGCCTGGAGGCGGGGATCGCATACGTCCTGGAGAGGGGGGTCGAGGCGTTGCACGCCCACGAATCGCGATTGAAGACGCGGCTCTGGGATGGACTCGCGTCCATCCGCGGCGTCCGGTTGAGCTCGCCGCGCGCGCCCGACGGCGTGGGCATCGTGACGTTCACCGCCGACGCCATGGATCCGGCCACCCTCGCGACGCGCCTGGATCGGGAGTGGGGCGTGCAGGGGCGGGCGGGGCTCCACTGCGCGCCCGAATGCCACCGGCTGGCGGGGTCGTACGACACGGGTGCGCTACGGCTCTCCCTCGGCTGGGCCTCGACCGACGAAGACGTGGAGCGGGCGCTCGAAGGCGTCGACGCTCTGGTGGGGTCCGGCGCGGTTGCCGCGGGCAGCCGCTGAATACGGGGCGGACCGTGCGCGTGTTCGTGGCTCTGAATCTCCCGAAGAAGGAGCGCCAGCGCATCCATCGCGCGACGCGCGTCCTTCGCGAAGGCGACCTTCCCGTGCGCTGGGTCGACGAGGACAACTTCCACGTCACGCTCAAGTTCCTCGGCGAGGTGCGGCCCGACCGGGTGCAGCGCGTGCAGGACGCGCTCACGCGGGTGGCCGAGTCGACCCAGCCGTTCAAGGTGGCGCTCGGCGGATTCGGCGCGTTCCCCACGATCCGCAAGCCGCGGGTGGTCTGGCTGGGGGTGAACGCGACCCCCGAGTTGCGCTGCCTCAAGCAGGACCTGGAGTGGAGCCTCTCGGACGTGGGGTTCGACCCGGAGACGCGTGCCTTCCATCCTCACGTAACCCTGGGCCGCGCCGGAGCCGCCGATGGCGCCGGGGCGTTCCGCGGGCTGGACGAGACCATGGCGGGCATGCAGTTCGCTTGTGAGGTGCCGGTGCGCACGCTCGACCTGATGCGGAGCCACATCTCGCGCGAGGGAGCCCGCTACAGCGTGCTCTCCAGCGCCAAGCTGGTGGGAGGCTGACCTTGGGCTTTCTCAAGAAGCTCGTGGGGGCGGTGGTGCTCGTGGCGGTGGCGTACGCCGGCTTCCTCTGGGGCCCCATCGTGTTCCCACGTCTGGAGCGGGCGCTGGGCATGGGCCGACCGGAGGCACCCGCCGAGGCCGCGGCGGAGGAGCCCTCCGCGGAGCTGGCGGACCGGACCCTCGACCGATTCGAGCGCTTCCGGAAGGGCGAAGGCGGCGGTCGCATCGCGCTCGGGGGCCTGGAGCTCACGTCGGTGGTCCGCTACGCCCTCCCCGGCATCGTTCCGCCCGGTGTGGACCGGCCCACCGTCACGCTCGCCGGCAGCCGTGTCGGCCTGCGCGCCCGCGTGGCGCTCGCGGCTTTCCCGCGGCTGCCGAAGCTCGACGACGTCCTCGGGATCCTCCCCGACACGATCGACGTCCTGATGGAGGGCTCGCTGGTGCCGCTGGACCGCGAGCACCTGGCGCTCCTGGTGGACCACATCGAGGTGTCCCGCATCCCGCTTCCCCGGCGCATGATCCCCCAGATCCTGGCCGGCTTCGGCCGGGACGGGAGCGGCGCCCTCCCGGAGGACGCCCTCGCGGTACCGCTGCCCGACGGCCTCCAGGCCGTGTACGTGCAGCGCGACAGCCTCGTCCTGGTCGCCGAGAGGTAGCGGGGAATGGCGAGGCTCCTGATCGTCGACGACGAGAAGTCGATCCGCGATGCCCTGGTCCAGGTGTTCGAGTACGAGGGGCACGAGGTGCGGGGAGCTTCCGACGGCCCTGAGGCGCTCCACCTCGCCGCCGAGGCGCGGCCGGACGTCATCTTCCTGGACGTGAAGATGCCGGGGATGGACGGTCTCGAGGTGCTCGAGCGGCTCCGCGAGGGGGATCCGGGCATCCTCGTGGTCATGATCTCCGGGCACGGCACGATCGACACGGCCGTGGAGGCCACGCGCAAGGGCGCGTACGACTTCCTGGAGAAGCCGCTCGACACGGACCGCCTCCTGGTGACGCTCCGGCGTGCGCTCGAGCTGCGCGGGCTCACGGCCAGCATGGAGGCGCTGCGGGACCAGGTCGAGAGCCGCTACGAGATCGTCGGGACCTCGTATCCGGTCCGTCAGGTGCTGGAGCGCATCGAGCGCGTCGCCCCCACGGACGCGCGCGTCCTCGTCACCGGCGAGAACGGCACGGGAAAGGAGCTGGTGGCCCGCGCCATCCATCGACTTTCGGAGCGGGCGGCCGGCCCCTTCGTCGAGGTGAACTGCGCCGCGATCCCCTCCGAGCTGATCGAGTCGGCCCTCTTCGGACACATCAAGGGCTCGTTCACGGGGGCCGTGGCCGACCGGGCGGGGAAGTTCGAGCAGGCGGACGGCGGCACGCTCTTCCTGGACGAGATCGGTGACATGTCCCTCGCGGCGCAGGCCAAGGTGCTGCGCGCCCTCGAGCAGGGGGTGGTCACCCGCGTGGGAGGTTCGCGCGCCATCGAGGTGGACGTGCGCGTGATCGCCGCGACCAACAAGGACCTGCCGGAGGAGATCGGGGAGAGTCGTTTCCGCGAGGACCTCTTCTACCGGCTCAACGTGGTGCCCATCCACATCCCCCCGCTACGCGAGCGCCGGGAGGACGTCCCGATGCTCATCCAGCACTTCGCCCAGCGGATGGCCAGCAACGCTCGCGTGGCGGCCCGGAGGTTCACGGAGGAGGCGGTGGCGCGCCTGGCCGCGCTCGAGTGGCCGGGGAACGTGCGCGAGCTGCGCAACACGGTGGAGCGCCTGTTGATCCTGTCCACGGGCGAAGAGGTACGCGCCTCCGACGTGGACCTCCTCGCGCCGGGCCGCAGCTCGGGCTCCGGTCTCGGGGGCGAGCTCCTCACCGCGGGGACGTTCGCGGAGTTCAAGGAGCGCGCCGAGCGCGCGTTCATCCTGCAGAAGTTGCGCGAGAACGACTGGAACGTGGCGGAGACGGCTCGGCGCATGGACATGCCCCGCTCCAATCTGTACAAGAAGATCGAGAAGTACGGGCTGGTCCGGGAGGATTGAGCCCGCCCTGCAGCCGCGCCGTCCGCACTCGCGGCCGGCTCTCGCGCGTAAGCTGCCTCCAAGCACGGCCCGGTTGCGGTGCCGCCTTGCAGGCGCGGCCCCGACGCGGTAACCTCGAGGCGACAATTCGATTCGGCGGGTGGGTCATCAACGGAAGCCGGTGAGACTCCGGCGCGGCCCCGCCACTGTGAGAGGTCCGAACACGCTTCGGAACGTCCGCTCCCGATGCCACTGGGCGCTGAGCGCGCCCGGGAAGGCGAGCGAGACGGCCTCGAGCCAGGAGACCTGACCCACCCCCGCAGCCTCGCCGCTTCGAGGGGGAGTGGGCGCGGACGTGACGTCTCCGGCAGTGGTTCGCCGTCGCATCCGGTCGCCCCGCTCCTCCGCAAGGAGGCGCGGGGTTCCTCGTTTCCGACCGTGGGGGAGGAAGACCGAGATGAGACGCTGGATCCCGATCGTCGTCGCATGCGCGACGGCCGTAGCGCCGCGCGTGGCCGCGGCGCAGCAGGACCCCTTCGAGCTCGAAGGGCTGATCGTGACCGCGAGCCCCACGCCCCGGCCGGCCTCCGCCGTGGCGCGCTCCGTGACCGTGCTGGACGGCGAGGCGCTGCGCGCGCGCGGCGTGCTCCGGCTGGCGGACGCATTGCGGGAGGTGCCGGGCGTGACCGTCGTGCAGGGAGGCTCGTTCGGCGCGACGACCTCCGTGTTCATGCGCGGCGGGGAGAGCGACTACGCCCAGGTGCTGGTCGACGGGGTGCAGGTGAACCAGCCGGGGGGCTCCTTCGACTTCGCGGGCCTCACGCTCGACGACGTCGAGCGCATCGAGGTGCTGCGGGGTCCGGCCTCGTCGCTCTTCGGCTCCGCTGCGATGGCCGGGGTGATCCACGTCATCACCCGCACCGGACGCGGGCCGGCTGCCCTCTCCCTCTCGGTGCAGGGGGGAAGCTACGGCCGGCGCGAGGCCTCGCTGACCGCCTCCGGTGGCTCGGACCCGGTGAGCTGGTCGCTCGCCGCGTCGCGCCTGCACACGGACGGCGTGTTTCCGTTCAACAACGCGCACGAGAACACGGTGCTGTCCGGGAACGTGCGCCTGGCCCCGGACGCGCGCACGCGCGCCGGCGTGGCGGTGCGGCTCTCCGACCGGACCTACGGCTTCCCGACGGACGCGAACGGCGCGGTGGTCGACCACAACGCCCTGACCTTCGGGGACGAGGCGTCCGTGGCGCTCAGCGGGGCGCGATGGCTCGGGGAGCGTCTCGAGCTGCGCACGCTCGTCACGCTCGCGCGCACGGAGAGCGGCACGGACGACGCGATGGACGACGCGGCCGACACCCTCGGCTACTTCGGCTTCAACTCCCTCGACCACGTGCAGCGCTCGGCCGTGGACGTGCGCGGCAACCTGCACCTCGGGGGCTCCGTGGTCACGGTGGGCTTCGAGGCGGAGCGGGAGAAGCAGCGCTCCTTCTCCGAATCGGCGAGCGAGTGGGGCGTGACGTCGGGGCGCAGCGAATACGACCGCCGGAACCGGGCCGCGTACCTGCACGTCACCGGCGCCGAGGGCGCATGGGCGTGGGCGGTCGGTGGGCGCCTCGAGGACAACGAGCAGTACGGCCGCTTCCCGACGTGGAACGCCGGGCTCACCTGGCGACCCATCGAGGGCACGCGGCTGCGTGTGAGCGCGGGGAGCGCCATCAAGGAGCCGACGTTCTACGAGAGCTTCGCCGAAGGCTACGTGCGCGGGAACCCGGCGCTCGATCCGGAGCGGGCCCGCTCCTGGGAAGCGGGGATCGAGCAGGACGCCCTGGCCGGGCGGGTGACGCTGCGCGCCGCCTACTTCCAGGAGCGCTTCCGCGACCTGATCCAATACACGGCGGTGCCTCCCCGGCCGGAGGCTCCGAACTACTTCAACCTCGCCGGGGCGAACGTGCGCGGTGTGGAGATGGGCGGGGAGGCGCGCGCGGGGGCGGTGCGCGCCGGAGCGTCGTGGACGTGGCTGGACGGATGGGTGACCGGGGGCGGCGGCGAGGAGGACGCGGGCGGGGAGTTCGTGCCGGGCGACCGCCTGCTGCGCAGGCCCGCGAGCACGCTGCGGGTGCATGGGGCCGTGCAGGCCGGGCGCGCCGACGCGCTCGGTGTCGCTGCGCGTGGTCGGCGATCGCGCCGACCGGGACTTCACGACCTATCCCGCGACGCGCGTCACCCTCCCGCGCCACGCGACGCTCGACGCGGGGCTCGAGGTGCCGTTCGGGGGCGCGGGGCGCCGGCCGGCCTGGGTCCTTCGTCTGCGTGCGGAGAACGTCCTGGACGCGCGCTACGAGGAGATCGTCGGCTTTCCGGCGCCGGGGCGGGCGCTCTACGTCGGGGCCCGGGTCCTCCTCGGAGGTCGCTGACGGAGCGACGCTTCAGCGCACGATCACCGTGCCGTCCTCGAAGTCGTAGAGGGCTTCGATCGCACGGTAGTCGCGGGCCGTGAGGGTGGTGGCCGTGTTGGCGGGATACATCAGGTCGTGGGGGTTGGCCGAGTGGCCGAGACCCAGCGCGTGCCCCATCTCGTGCGCGGCCGTCAGGCGTACGTCGCGGGGGTCGAGCGGACCGCGCACCGTTCGGGTTGGCCGTGACGAGCTCGAGGGAGTGCACGGAGAGCCCCGTGCGCGGGCTCCACTCGGTCTTGGCGAGCCCGATCTGCGAGCCGCCGAGCGAGGCGACCCAGCGGACCTCGATCTGCGCCTCCCGCGTGCCGCGCTCGTCGACCAGGATGGGGAAGGGCTGGCCGTTCCACAGCCGGATGCCGGCCGTGGCCGCGCTGCGCAGCGCGTAGGCCTGCGCCCGGTCGGGGAGGTCGGGAAGCGGCACGTGCACGACCATCGTGCCCTGGAAGTCCCTCCAGCGCTGCATGCGCAGGCGCCCGCTCGGCTCGAGCTCGTCGCACAGGTACGAGACGTTGCGGCACGCGACGTCGGCGGACAGCTCGGGCGGGCCGGCGGGCGTGGGTCGGGCGACCCCGCCCGACGCCTGTGTGAGCGCGCCCGCCCGGGCGTCGACGGCACATCCCGCATCCGCTCCGGGATCGCAGGACGGAGCGGGCGTCGCGGGCAGCGGTGCGTCCCCGGATTACGAAGAGGAGCCCCCCCAGCACGAGCGCGAGGGCCACGAGGGTAGTGGGATCGAGGCGACGGTGGGGGCGGGACACGGTCGGCGGGGGATCGGATCGGGGGGACGCGACCACCGCGTCCCCCTCCTCTTCGAAGGTAGGCACGGCCGCGGCCCGACGAAAAGGACGAGATATTGGCGCTGCGCGCCTCTCCGTCCATTACGATGGGAAGGTGGCCCGGCCCGGGAACGGTGCGACGGCCGCTCGTGTAGGGATCCCGATCGTCGTTGGGCGGGCCGACCCGGAGCGGCCACGCGACCCCCGTGGGAGCTCAGGAGCATGGAAGGGTGAAGGAAGAAGAGAGGGAAACGGGCGCGGTCACCCGGATCCTCCGTGCCTCGGAGGAACGAGCGGGCGTGGTGCTCGGCATCGTCTGGGACTGGACCCGGTCGCTGCTGATCGCGTTCGCGCTCTTCGTCCTCATCCGCACCTTCGTGGTCGAGGCCTTCCGCATCCCCACCTCGTCGATGGAGAACACGCTCCTCGTCGGCGACTTCCTCCTGGTCAACAAGGCCGTCTACGGCGCGGAGGTCCCGGGAACGCATCTGCATCTCCCGGCGTTCGCGGACCCCGAGCGCGGGGACGTGGTCGTCTTCGTGCCGCCGCACGACGTGACCAAGAACTACGTGAAGCGGCTGGTCGGAATGCCGGGCGACACCCTCGAGATGCGCGAGAAGGTCCTGTACGTGAACGGCCAGGCGATGCACGAGCCGTACGCACGCTACATCGACCACCGTGGCGACGCCGTCCATCCGGACATGCGCTGGCAGTCCAACCACCTGATCGCCAGCACCACGCGTTCCTATCACCCGACACGCGACAACTGGGGCCCCCTCGTGGTCCCGCCGGGCGAGTACTTCATGCTCGGGGACAACCGGGACAACAGCGAGGACTCGCGCTACTGGGGATTCGTATCCCGCGAGGCGATTCGCGGGCGGCCCTGGTTCGTGTACTACTCGTTCGATCCGAGCATCTCGGGGCGCGTGCCCTGGCTCCGGTACGTCCGCTGGGGGCGGATCGGAGAGCTCATCCGCTAGGGGGGGAAGTCGCCCGCGTGCCCCCGCGCGAGGGGGGTGCGGTTGCGCGACGGCGCCCATGTCCCCATTTGTACCTCGCGTGCCGTCTCACTTCCCGTGAGCATCCGTGGTCCACGACGGTGGGTCCGGCACTCGCGGGTAGACCCTCCGACCGAGCCCCCGATGAGTTTCACCTCCCGCCGCGGCACCTTCCGGGAAGGCTCCCTCGATCAGTATCTCAAGGAGATCAGCCAGTATCCCCTCATCGACCGTGAGGAGGAGGCCCGGCTGGCGAGGCTCATCCGCAAGGACGACCCGGACGCCCTCAACAAGCTGGTTCGGTCGAACCTGCGCTTCGTGGTCTCGGTGGCCAAGAAGTACCAGAACCAGGGTGTCCCGCTCCCCGACCTGATCAACGAGGGCAACCTCGGCCTCATCCGCGCCGCCCACAAATTCGACGAGACGAAGGGCATCAAGTTCATCAGCTACGCGGTCTGGTGGATCAGGCAGGCCATCCTGCAGGCGCTCGCGGAGCAGAGCCGCATCGTGCGCGTCCCGCTCAACAGGGCGGGGGCGCTGCACCGGATCGGGCGACGCAGCTCGGCGTTGCTCCAGGAGCTGGGCCGGGAGCCCACCGTCGACGAGATCGCCGAGGGTCTCGACATCTCCCAGGAGGAGGTCGAGCGCACGCTCGCGATCTCGCAGTCCCATCTCTCGCTGGACGCGCCGCTCACCCCGGGGGAGGACAACCGCCTCCTCGACTACCTCCCCGACCAGTACTCGCCGGGGCCCGAGGACGAGGCGTACGAGCGGGCGCTGAAGCAGACGATCGAGGAGGCGCTCTCCACGCTCAAGGAGCGGGAGGCGAAGATCCTGCGGCTGTATTTCGGGCTGGACGACCAGGACCCGATGACGCTCGAGGAGATCGGGGCGCTGCTCGGCATCACGCGCGAGCGCGTGCGTCAGATCAAGGAGAAGGCGCTCGTCCGCCTGCGGCACGCGTCGCGGGCGCGCTTCCTCGAGACCTTCATGTAGCCTCCAGGGGGCGCCGCCGGGCTGCCCCCCAAACCCCCGTCCCGCAACGGGAAAGCCCGTTGACACCCCCGGGACCCTCGGATATCATTCAAAGCTCTGTATTCTAACCGCCTCCGTGGGCGCCGACGGGATGAGAACGTACACACCGAAGCAAGACGACATCGAGCGGAAGTGGTGGGTCGTTGACGCGGCCGACAAACCGCTGGGTCGCATCGCCACCGAGATCGCGCGCGTCCTCCGTGGCAAGCACAAGCCGATCTTCACGCCGCACCTGGACACCGGCGACCACGTCGTGGTCGTCAACGCCTCCCGGGTGATGCTGACGGGCAAGAAGGCCGATCAGAAGACCTACTTCCGCCACTCCGGGTACATGGGTGGTGAAAGGCACATTCCGTTCCGGCGCATGATCCGCTCGCACCCGGAGCGTGTGGTCGAGTTGGCGGTCCGGGGGATGCTCCCCAAGAACGCGCTCGGCCGGCAGATCCGGAAGAAGCTGCGCGTCTATGGCGGCGCAGAGCATCCCCACCAGGGCCAGCAGCCCGAGCTCCTGGACATCTGAAGAGGGACCCGAGCGACATGGCCATGCAGAACCAGATCCAGTCCGTGGGGCGGCGCAAGACGGCGACGGCCCGCATCATCCTCCGCCCCGGCAAGGGCGAGTGGAAGGTGAACGGGCGCACCCTCGCGGAGTATTTCCCGAGGGAGACACACCGCATCCGCATCGAGGAGCCCTTCCGGGCCACCGGGTTCGACGGGCAGTTCGACGTGTTGGTGCGGGTGAACGGCGGTGGGCTCACCGGCCAGGCGGACGCGGTCCGCATGGGCCTGGCGCGCGCCATCGTGGAGCACGACGAGGAAGCCCGTCCGGCCCTGCGTGAGCGGGGCCTCCTGACGCGGGACTCGAGGAAGGTCGAGCGTAAGAAGCCCGGCCGTCCCAAGGCCCGCAAGCGCTTCCAGTTCTCGAAGCGTTGATCCGCTGCGGCTTCGCCGCGGAGGACAGCGCTTCAATATCCTGATCGGGGCGTAATCGGCCCCACTGTTAGTGAGTGGACGCGACATGCAGGAAGTCGGCCTGAGCCAGCTGTTGGAGGCCGGTGTCCATTTCGGGCACCAGACCCGCCGTTGGAACCCGAAGATGAAGCAGTTCATCTTCACGGAGCGCAACGGCATCCACATCATCGACCTCCGCAAGACCCTGGATCGACTCCTGGCCGCCCAGCAGGCGGTCCGGGAGGTGGTGCTCCGGGGCGAGCGGGTGCTCTTCGTTTGCACGAAGAAGCAGCTCCGGGGGATCATCGAGCAGGAGGCGCAGCGCTGCGGCTCCTTCTACGTCACCGAGCGTTGGCTCGGCGGCATGCTCACGAACTTCCAGACGATCCGGAAGCAGATCCGCCGCCTGAAGGAGCTCGAGCGCGGTCAGGAGGAGAACGCCTTCGAGTTCTACACGAAGAAGGAACGGCTCCTCCTCGAGCGCGAGCGCCTGAAGCTCGACAAGTACCTGGCCGGCGTGAAGGACATGGGTCGCCTCCCCGGGGCCGTGTTCATCGTCGACGCCAAGCGCGAGACCATCGCCGTGCGCGAGGCCTCCCGCCTCGGCGTCCCCGTGATCGCGATCACCGACACGAACGCGGATCCGGACAAGATCGACTACCCGATTCCGGGCAACGACGACGCCATCCGCGCGGTGCAGCTCCTCGCCGGCGCGATCGCCTCCACGATCGAAGACACCCGGCGCGAGGTCCCCGAGGATCAGCGGCGAGCCGAGGAGGCCGAGGCGACCACCTACTCCACCGAGACCGGCGAGACGACGGAGCAGGAGCGTCCGGCTCGCCGACGCCCGCGCCGCAAGCGCCGGCCGCGTCCGGAGGTCATCGCCCAGCACCTCAAGGGCGACGAGGAGGGTGATGGCGACGGGGCGCCGGACGGCGGGGCGGAGGACGAGGGTGCCGAGGCGTCGACCGACGCCCCCGCGGAGGCTTCCGCCGAGGGTTCGGCCGAAGCCGCACCGAAGCCGAAGAAGCCCCGCAGCAAGAAGGCCGCCGCCGCCGCGGTGGGTGACGGTGCCGAGGAGGCTGCGGAGAGCGAGTAGGCGCTTTCCGGCTGGGCCGGGCCAGGAGGAGGACGGACGCTCGTCTGCGCCGAAGGCCCGGGTGAGCACAGGAGGCGGCAGCGGCGACGGGGCTTCGGCCCCGACGGCTCCGCCTCTTTTCGTGGGCCCGCGGCGCGCTGCCGCGGTACGGATGAACGACACGACGGATCGACCCATGACGACGACGATCAGTGCCCAGGACGTGAAGAAGCTCCGCGACATGACGGGCGCGGGGATGATGGACTGCAAGAAGGCCCTTGCCGAGACCGGCGGTGACCTGGAGAAGGCGATCGACCACCTGCGTGCCAGGGGCGCCGCCAAGGCCGCGAAGCGCGCCGAGAAGGCGGCGAACCAGGGCGTCATCGGCAGCTACGTCCACTTCGACGGCAAGACGGCCGTGATGGTGGAGGTGAACTGCGAGACCGACTTCGTCGCGAACACCGACGACTTCAAGGCGCTCGCGAAGGACCTCGCGCTCCACATCGCGTCCGCCGCGCCGCTGGCCGTGTCCCCGGACGACATCCCCGCCGAGGTGGTGGAGCGCGAGCGCCGCGTCTTCGAGGAGCAGGTGAAGGAGGAGGGCAAGCCCGAGGCGATCGCGGCGAAGATCGTGGAGGGCAAGATGCAGAAGTTCTTCAAGGAGAACACCCTGCTGGCGCAGCCCTTCGTGAAGGACCCCGACAAGACGATCGAGCAGCTCGTGACGGACGTCGTGGGCAAGACCGGCGAGAAGATCCAGGTCGCGCGCTTCATGCGCTTCAAGGTCGGAGAGCGCTGACCCACCCAGGAGGCAGACTGCCCATGAGCGACCCCACGTCCGGGACGAAATACCGGCGGGTCCTCCTCAAGTTGTCCGGTGAAGCGCTCGCCGGAGATCGTGGCTTCGGCATCGAGCCGAAGGTCGTGGATCGGCTGACGGACGAGATCCGCTCCATCACGGAGATGGGCGTCTCGCTCGGCGTGGTGATCGGCGGCGGCAACATCGTCCGCGGCGCGATCGCGTCCCGCCAGGGGATGGACCGCGTGCAGGCCGACTACATGGGGATGCTCGCCACGGTCATCAACGCCCTGGCGGTGCAGGACCTCCTGGAGCACAAGGGCGTCGAGACCCGCGTCCTGACCGCGATTCGCATGGAGGAGATCGCGGAGCCCTATATCCGGCGTCGCGCCATGCGGCACATGGAGAAGGGGATGGTCGTGATCTTCGCCGGCGGCACCGGCAATCCCTATTTTTCGACCGACACGGCGGCGGTGCTGCGCGCCATCGAGATGGAGTCGGACGTCGTCATCAAGGCCACGAAGGTGCAGGGCGTGTTCACCGCGGATCCCCACAAGGACCCGGACGCCACCTTCCTCCCCACGGTGACCTTCCAGGAGGTGATGGCGAAGGAGCTCGGTGTGATGGACGCGGCGGCCGTTTCGCTCTGCAAGGAGAACGGTTTGCCCATCATCGTGCTCAACCTGGAGGAGCGCGGCGCCGTGGCCGCGGCCATCCGTGGTGAGCGGGTGGGCACGCTTGTATCCTGAGGGTTCTCCACGGCGGTTTCCCGAAAGACACCCGGAGAGATCATGAGCACGGTGGAAGACGCCAAACGGCGGATGGAAGAAGCGCTCGAAGCCATGCGCAGGGAGTTCGCCTCGGTCCGAACGGGCAAGGCGACGCCCGCCCTCCTGGACACCGTCCGGGTGGACGCCTACGGCTCGAAGATGCCCATCAATCAGGTGGCCACGATCCACACGCCTGAGCCCAGCCTGCTCGTGGTGCAGCCGTTCGACAAGACGTTGATGGGCGCCGTGGAGAAGGCCATCCAGGCCGCGGACCTGGGGCTGAACCCGGGCAACGACGGCAACGTCATCCGCGTGCCGATCCCTCCCCTGAACGAGGAGCGGCGCAAGGAGTACGTGAAGCTCCTGCACAAGATGGCCGAGGAGGGCCGGGTCTCGATCCGCCACGCGCGCCGCATCGTCCGCGACGAGCTGCACCAGAAGGTGAAGGACCACGAGATCGGCGAGGACGAGGGCCACAAGCGCGAGGACGCTCTCGAGAAGCTGACGCACGAGTACACCGAGAAGATCGACGAGCTTCTCAAGCACAAGGAAGAGGAAGTCCTGGCGCTCTAGCGGGACTCCAGGCCATGTCGTCCGAGCTGCTGGACCGGATCCGCCTGAACGGCGACGTGCCCCGGCACGTGGCCATCATCATGGACGGGAACGGGCGATGGGCTCGCCAGCGGGACCTTCCGCGGTACCGTGGCCACCGCGAGGGGATGAAGGCGGTGCGGGAGGCCATCGAGGGCGCCGTGGACGTGGGCATCGAGATCCTGACGCTCTTCGCCTTCTCCACCGAGAACTGGCAGCGCCCGCCGCGTGAGGTGACCGCGCTCATGGCCCTGCTCCAGCTCTACGCGCGCAAGGAGCTGGCGGAGCTCAAGCGCCAGGGCGTAGAGGTCTACGTGCTGGGCGAGCTCGACCGCGTCGACGACGCCACCCGCCGTGCGATCGACACGATCGTCGACGGCACGCGCGGGGGCCGGACGCTGCGCCTCAACCTCATGATCTCCTACGGAGGGCGAGAGGAGATCGTACGCGCCGCCCGCGAGCTGGCGCGCCGCGCCGTGGCGGGGGAGACCCTCCCGGAGGACATCGACGAAGACGCTCTTCCATTCGATGTTGTTCACGGCCGACCTGCCCGACCCCGACCTCCTCATCCGCACGTCCGGGGAGTACCGCATCAGCAACTTCCTCCTCTGGCAGCTCGCCTACACGGAGTTGCACATCACGCCCGTGCTCTGGCCCGACTTCGATCGGGCGCAGCTCTTCGAGGCGGTGGCCGACTACCAACGTCGGGAGCGGCGGTTCGGGCGCGTCTCCGCCCCGTGAAGGACCTCGGATCCCGCATCGCCGTCGCCGCGGTCGGCATTCCGGCGGTCCTCGGCCTCCTGTACGTGGGGGGGTGGTACCTGGGCGCCTTCCTCGCGGTGTTCGCTTTCCTGGGGGCCGGCGAGGCGTATCGGCTCGCGGAGACGAAGGGCATCCGCCCGCTGAGCTGGCTGGGCATGCCCGTGGCGGCGGCGGCCCCGCTCGTGGCCGTGGCGCGTACCGACTACGCGAGCGCCGCGCCGCTCCTCCTCGGCCTGCTCATCGGTCTCGGCGTGGCCGCCCTGACCCTTGCGCTCTGGCTGCGCGGACCCAAGGGACACCCGTTGCCCGCGGTTTCGGTGACGGTGCTGGGATCGGCCTACGCGGGGCTTCCGCTTGCGTTCGCGCTGCTCCTCTACGACCTCCCGGATCGTATGGGGTGGGGCCCCGTGACCGGATCGCCCTGGACCGGCGCGATGGCCGTCGCCCTCCCTCTGGCCGCCACGTGGGTGGGTGACGGCGCGGCGTACTTCTTCGGGACGGCGTGGGGGCGCGCGAAGCTCTTCCCTTCGGTGAGTCCGAAGAAGAGCTGGGTCGGGGCGTGGGCGGGAATCGCCGGCGCCGCGGCGGCGGGCGTCGCGCTGGTACTTCATCTGCAGGGACACCCTACCCGGGCTGCCGTTCGACGGGTGGGTCGCCTTCGCCGCCACGGGTGCGCTCCTCGGTGTCGGCGCCATCCTCGGCGACCTCGCAGAGTCGCTCCTCAAGCGCGAGGCGGGCGTGAAGGACTCAGGGAAGCTCCTCCGCGGGCACGGGGGCGTGCTGGATCGCCTGGACGCGCTGACCTACACCTTCCCGCTGGCCTACGTGGTGCTCCGGGTAGCGGAGGTGCTGTCGTGATCCGCGTCGCGGTGCTCGGCGCCACCGGCTCGATCGGCCGCAGCACGCTGAAGGTCGTGTCGCGGCATCCCGGCCGCTTCGAGGTGGTCGCCCTCACGTCGCGCCGACGCGTCGACGACCTCGCAGCCCTGGTGGAGCATTTCCGTCCGAAGCTGGCCGTGGTCGGCGACCCGGGCGTGACGCTACCGGCGTCGGGCGGGGGCACCGAGTGGCGGAGGGGGCGCGGCGCCGTGCTCGAGGCGGCGGCGCTCTCCGGCGTGGACGTGGTCGTGAACGCGCTCGTGGGCTCCGCGGGGCTCGAGCCCACCCTGTTGGCTCTGGAGGCCGGGCACCGGCTCGCGCTCGCGAACAAGGAGTCGCTGGTGGCCGGCGGCCCGCTCGTGCTCCAGGCGGCGGGGCGGGGCGGGGCGGAGATCGTGCCCATCGACTCCGAGCACAGCGCGATCCTCCAGTGCCTGGAGGGCTACGACCGCGCCGCCGTGGCACGCATCACGCTCACGGCGTCCGGCGGCCCGTTCCGGGGACGGAACCCGGAAGCGCTCCTGCACGTACGCCCTTCCGAGGCGCTCAACCATCCCACCTGGGACATGGGCGCGAAGATCACCGTGGACTCGGCGACGTTGGCGAACAAGGCCCTCGAGGTGATCGAGGCGCACTTCCTCTACGGCTTCGGGTACGACCGGATCGGCGCCGTGGTCCATCCCCAGTCGATCGTGCATTCGTTCGTCGAGTTCGTGGACGGATCGGTGCTGGCGCAGATGGGTTTCCCGACGATGGAGCTTCCGATCCTGTACGCGTTGAGCTATCCGGAGAGGGTGGAGGACGGCGCCCTGAGGACGTACGATCCGGTGAAGGCTTCGCCGCTCACCTTCGAGGCGATCGACCACGCGTCGTTCCCCCTCTTCGGGCTGGGCGTGGAGGCCGGCCGCCGGGGCGGATGCGCCGCGGCGGTGTACAACGCGGGGAACGAGATCGCCGTCCAGGCGTTTCTCGAGGAGAGGGTTCGCTTCCCGGAGATGGCGGACGTGGTATCGGCCGCCCTGGAAGGCGTGGGCACGCACGAGGTCCACGCCGTCGAGGACGTCTTGGCCGCCGATGCGGCGGCACGCCGATTCGCGCTCGCCGCCGTGGAGCGGCTCGAACGTGTCCGTACAGAGACGACCGCATGACCATTCTCGCGACAATCATCGTGCTCGGCGTGCTCATCTTCGTGCACGAGCTCGGCCACTTCGCCGCGGCGAAGGCCGTGGGCGTCGAGGTGCAGCGCTTCTCCATCGGCCTCGGCCCCAAGCTCCTCGGCCTCAAGAGGGGCGAGACCGAGTACGTCCTCAGCGCGATCCCCCTCGGGGGCTACGTGAAGATGGGCGGGATGGACGACGAGGTCATGGAGCGCCTCGAGGGCGGCGCCGCGGGGTCCGAGCGCGTGCCCGGACCGCGCGACTTCGACGCCAAGCCGATCTGGGCGCGCACGTTCGTGATCTCCGCGGGCGTGATCATGAACATGATCTTCGCCTTCGCCGTCTACACCTTCGTGTACGCGCACTGGGGATTCCCGAAGATCGACACGACGCGGGTCGGGCAGGTCGACGCCGCGCTCCTTCCACCGGGCACGGACGCGCTCGCACGGATCCAGCCGGGCTCCCATATCGTGCGCATCGGCGACCTCGCGATCGAGGACTGGGGCGACGTCGAGGAGGGCCTGTACGCCGGCACGCCGGGCCCGACCGACGTGATCGTGTCCGATCCGGCGGACACGCTGAGGATCGATCTCCCCGCGGACGAGGAGGCCCGTCGGCACGTGATCCAGGCCATCGGCTATGGGCTGGACGCCGCGGTCGGCATCGTGAATCCGGGATCGCCCGCCGACAAGGCCGGTCTGAAGGAGGGGGACGAGATCGTCTCCGTGAACGGCGTCAAGGTGGACAGCTGGTACGACTTCCGGGCTCTCGTCGAGGCACGGCCCGGCGAGCGCGTGGACCTCACCCTGCGTCCGCGACGGGGGGGAGCTGATCCGCCCCGTCACCCTGGACGCGGTCGAGGAGGAGCAGCCCGACGGGACGAGGAAGGAGGTGGGCAAGGTCGGGATCTATCCGCCGCTCGACCGGATCATGGCGTACGAGCCTGTCTCGATCGGCGATGCCGTGGTGGCGGGCTATCGCCAGACCGTCGGCGTGACCGGGATGATCCTCGGCTTCCTCCGCGATCTGGTCACCGGCGGGGTGTCGCCACGCTCCGTGGGCTCGATCGTCACGATCGGCGAGGCCTCGGGAACCGCGGTGCGCGCCGGGATCGACCAGTTTCTGCAGTTCATGGCGCTCTTCAGCGTGAACCTCGCGATCCTGAACCTCCTGCCCATCCCGGTGCTCGATGGCGGGCACCTCCTCTTCCTGGGCATCGAGGCCGTGCGCGGCCGGGCCCTGTCGGTGGAGCAGCGGCTGCGCTGGAGCAACGTGGGCTTCCTGATCGTGATGGGCATCATGCTCTGGGCGCTGTCCAACGACTTCCTGAGGCTCTTCGGGCTGTAGGGCGGACCACGCCCGGGTCAGTCAGTTGATCGAAGCGCCCGCCTGCGCGGACAGGACCCACGACCTTTCGCCGCGTGCGACGTCCAGGCGTAGCAGGCGCCCCCCGAGTTCGACGCGCAGGCCGGTCCCGATGTCGACGTACACCGGCGTACGCCGCGCCCTGGGCGTGTGCCACGCCCTCGCGGCGTCGAGGAAGAGGGCCGCGCCGGCACGGGCCGGACCGAGACGGCGGAGTACCACGTGCTCGACCGAGGCGTGCGCGAGCCCGCGTCCGAAGGCAGGCCCCGCGACCGCGTCGTCCCGAACGGCCGGATGGCCGCGCAGGAGCACGTCGCCCAGCCGGCCCGTTTCCGCGGACCACCAGGCGAGCGGGGGCGCGGACTCGGTGGCGCCCGCCACACCGGCGTCCAGGCGCCACTCCCGGCTCGCTCCACGCGCCAGCCGCCCCTTCACCCGCAACGACGCGCGTCCGAAGGAGGCTCCCGCCCCCCGCCACGCCTCGCCGCGCGTGCCGACAATCAGCCGGTCCCCGGCGACGGCCAGACGGAGCCCGAGACAGGCGGTCGCGAGCCTTCCGAGCCCCACCCATCGGTCGAGCCCCGCGCCCGCGTCGACACGCAGGGCGGGGTGGATCCACTGTCGCAGCTCCATCCCGGCGTGGATCCGCTCGTCCCAACGGGTCTCGGCGTCGCCCGATGTGGCGCGCATCCGCCGCCAGTCCAGCGTAACCCCCACGACGCCCGGAAGGGGCGGCGCGAGCGTGCGCAACTGCAGACGTGCGACGGCGAGGGCGGGGTCCCACTGGGCGGCTACGGTGGCGCGGTCGCCGGCACCCAGGAACGGACCGGCGCTCAGCGTGGTGCGACGGTCGAAGGCCGCTTCGGCCGCGGCGGACGCGAGCGCCAGGCGGCCCGTGGGCCACCGGGGCCGTTCGAGGGTGTGGGCCGTGGCCTCCACGGAGCCGTCCGGGAGGGTGCTGTAGTCCAGCCGGCTCGCGGCAAGCGCCGGGACGGCGCCCAGCCGGCGCTCGGCGAGCCGGAAGTCGTGGGGCGTGAGCACCCGTTCGTGCCGCAGGCCGAGGGCACCGCGCACGACCGGATCTCGGTTGCTCTGCAGCCCCTGGAGAACGAGGAGGTCGAGGCGGGGCTCGCCCACGCGGTTCCACGCGCGGAGCGCTCCTACGCGCTCGCCGTCGAGGTAACGCGCCGTCGCGAGCAGCTGCCAGGCCAGGGGCTGGGACCGGTCCCGCTCGAGGGCGAGCCGGGCGGCGGTCCGCGCTGCGGCGTAGTTCCGGGCTCTCAGATAGGCGATACCCTCCTGCAGGAGGGGTGACGGTGGTGCCGGGGGCGACGCGCTCGCGCCCGACGTGGCGTCGTCGCTCGCCGCGGCTGACGTGTCGCGTGGTGGCGTGTCGCCATCGGGGTGGTGGTCGGGACGCACCACCAGGGCCCAGTCGTCGGCCTCGGCCCAACGGCTGAGCAGCTCACTGCGCGGCAGGCGTCGTGAGGGTCCTCGGGCGGGGTCGTGGATCCAGGCGGACGTGTCGTCGAGGCCCACGACGACCACGTAGTGCAGGGACCGTCCGTCGGCGTCGAGGAGCACGATGAGCGGGACGCCGGCAGCGAGCGTCGCGGAGAGGACGGAAGGATCGTCCTGGTGTATGCGTGTGACATAGCCGCGGCGATCCAGCGCGGCGGCGAGCGCGCGTCCGCGGATGCCGTCCTCTCGGGGGCGCACGAGCCGCGAGAAGTCCTCGGCGTAGACCCCGCGCGCACCCCAGAAGCGCTCCACCATCGCGGCGGCGGCACCGCCGCAGAGGAGCGGGCCCTGCGGTACGAAGGGAACCTCGATCCCTACGCGTCCAGGGAGGGAATCGGGAAGCGGATGGAGCGCCTCCGGCGCCGGCCCGGCGATCGCCAGGCCGGCGGCCAGGACGCCGAGGGTGGTCGGGGTCAAGACACCACGACGAGGATGATCACGAGGAGCGCGATGATCACGACGGTGGACGAGATCACGAACGTGTCACCGCCCACGTGCGCCGCCTGGTCGTCCGCCGTGCGGATGCGCTGGGCGAGGTCGGCGGCCGCGTCGTCGTCGAGGGTGGCGACACCATTCTCGAGCGCGTTCATGTCGATACCGCGCTCACCGGCCACGCGGCGCACGTCGTCGCGCTGAAGGAACGTGGAGACGGTGGCGCGGTCGCTCTGCGGGGCGGAAGGCCGCGTGGCCATCGCACGCAGCGTAGCCGCCGCATTGTCGGAGCTCTGCGCCTGCTGGGCGGTGAGTGTGGTCGGAAGGACGGCCAGGGCCGCCAGGGCGAGTCCCATCGTCAGGCGTCGCACGTGTTGTCCTCCTTTGCGAAAACAAGGGCAAGGCGCGCCCGGAAACACGACCGGGCGGCGTCGATCCTGCGCGTCGATCGCGGGGTGAGAGACGCAAAGGGCATGCCAGGGAGGCCTTCCCGCGCGAGCGCCCGGGCGCGGTGACCGCGCCGCTCCGGTCGGCGGTAGATTCCGGACGCCCATCCGCCCGGGAGTTCCCCCATGATCCGTCGCACGACGCCCCGCGACGCCGGACTCTCCATCCGGCTGCGCCCGTTCCTCGCCCTCCTCCTCCTGCTCTTCGCAGAGCCAGGCGCTACGCGCACAACAGCCGGATGTGCGCGCGCTCGACGCCTACTTCGCGAAGGCCCGGAGCGACTGGCCCGTGCCGGGCTTCTCCGTGGCGATCGTCAAGGACGGGAAGGTCGTCCTCGAGCGGGGCTACGGCGTGCGCGACGCGCGCGGCAGCGATCCCGTGGACGAGAACACCCTGTACGCGATCGCCTCCAACTCGAAGGCGTTCACGGTCGCCGCGCTCGCGCAACAGGTCGATGCGGGGCGGCTGTCCTGGGACGACCGGGTGATCGACCACCTGCCGTGGTTCCGCCTGTACGATCCGTGGGTCACGCAGGAGATGCGCGTGCGCGATCTGCTCTCGCATCGGAGCGGTCTCGGCACCTATTCCGGGGACCTTCTCTGGTACGGCACCGGCTACAGCGCCGAGGAGGTCGTGCGTCGCGCGCGCTTCCTCCCGCAGGCGTATCCCTTCCGCGCTGGGTACGGCTACTCGAACCTGATGTTCATCGCGGCCGGAGAGGTCCTGCGCGCGGTGAGCGGGCAGGACTGGCACGACTACATGCCGGAGCATTTCTTCCGGCCGCTGGGGATGACCCGGACGGTCGCCTCCACGCGCATGCTGGACGGCCTCGACAACGTGGCCACGCCGCACAAGAACGAGCGCGGCGAGGTCGTCCCGATCGGGTGGTACAACTGGGACGCCATGGGCGCCGCGGGCGGCGTCATCTCCTCCGTCCACGACATGTCGCACTGGCTCATCGCGCAGCTCGTCGGGGGGCGAGTACGACGGGGTACCCCTCTTCCGGGCGGCGGACCAGGGCGAGATGTGGCGCGTGAACAACCCCCTGGCAGTCTCGCCGAGCTATGCGGCCCGCTATCCCACGACGCACTTCCGCGGCTACGGGCTGGGGTGGAGCCTCGCGGACTACCGCGGCCGGAAGGTCGTGAGCCACGGCGGTGGCTACGACGGGATGTACTCGCAGGTGGCGCTGGTCCCGGAGGAGCATCTGGGCATCGTGGTGCTGACCAACGCGATGACGGGGGTGGCGCCCGCGCTGGTCTACCGCGTGCTCGACGCCTACCTGGGTGGGGAGCCGCGCGACTGGAGCGCCGAGGCCCTCCCGGACTGGATCGCGTCGCGGGCGCGCTTCGAGGCGCGTCAGGACGAGGCGGAGCAGACCCGCGTCGCCGGGCACGAGACCGTCGCTGCCCCTCGAGGGCTACGCCGGAACGTACGGCGGCGACCTGTACGGCGACGGCGAGGTATCGCTGGAGAACGGCAAGCTCGTGCTGCGCCTCCTCCCCAACCCCGACCTGGTCGCCGATCTCGAGCCGCTGCAGTACGACACCTTCCTACTGCGCTGGCGCAAGAACCTCGCGTGGTTCGGGAAGGGGACGGCCACCTTCGTGCTCGATCGAACGGGTGCCGTCGAGCAGATGAAGCTCGATGTGCCCAACGACGACCTCTGGTTCTACGAGCTGGAGATGAAGCGACGCCCCTGACGGGCCGCGCCGCGGGACGATCCGGAGCCCGTCTGCGCATGTCGGGGATTTCCCGACTTCGGGCACACGCCGGGATTGCCGAAATTGCGAGGCGGAACCGCGCCCAACCGAACCCGGAAGACGAAGCATGACGCGCCTCGAGCCCGTTGCGGAGCCCCACAAGATCAAGACCGTCCGTCTCCTCTCGTTCCCGACGCTCGAGGAGCGGAAGAAGCACCTGGCCCAGGCCCGCTTCAACGTGTTCAACCTCACGCCTTCACAGCTCACCTTCGACATGACGTCGGTGGGCACCAGCGCGATGAGCCAGGAGCAGCTCGCCGGCCAGGTCCTGGGCGACGAGGCCTACGCGGGCAGCCGCAACTTCGAGCGGCTGCAGGTCGCCGTGCGCGACGTGCTGGGGCACGGGTACGTGTGCCCGACGCACAACATCCTCGGCTCGGTGAAGCTCCTGGTGGCCACGCTCGTGCCCGCCGGCTCCGTCGTGCCGAGCAACGGCCGTGACAGGATGGACGTCCTCACCCCCCGCGAGGTCGAGGTGGTCGACGTCCGCAACCGGTCCGAGCCCGTCTTCACCGGAAACATCGACCTCGAACGCCTGGAGGCGTTGCTCGAGGCGGGGTCGGTGCCCGTGGTGGACGTGCAGGCGTTCGCGGACGGACAGCACCCCATCAGCCTGAAGAACCTGCGCGCGGTGCGGGAGCTGGCGGACCGCCATGGCGCGCGCCTGGTGCTCGACGGCTCGCGAATGATCGAGAACGCGTGGTACGTGCAGCGGCACGAGGGAGGGCACGGCGACCGTGACATCCGCTCGCTCGTCCGGCAGATGGTGAAGACCAGCCACATCCTCCAGCTCGACGGCGCACAGGATCCGAAGGCGAACGCCGGCGGGCTGCTGAGCACCGACAACCCCAGCGACCACGAGCGCCTCATGAACGAGGTCGTGGTCTTCGAGGGGCTGCATACCTACGGCGGGATGGCCGGGCGCACGATGGAGGTGCTCGCGCGCGGCATCGAGGAGATGGCGGACGAGGACGAGGTGCACTGGGTGATGCACCAGACGGAGCGGTTCACCCGGCGGCTACGGGACGCGGGCGTCCCGCTCGAGCGAGGGTGTGATGGCGCCTACATTCGCGCCGACCGACTGCTCCCGCAGGCGGGGGCCACCGCGCGGGACACCTTCAGCGCGGCGCTGTACCTGATCTCCGGCGTGCGGGCGGTGGCGATGTACCGGAAGGGGTCGGAGGGGCTCGTGCCCGTCCAGATCCCGCGGCTGGCGATGACGAACCGGCAGCTCGACAAGGTGGCCGACGCCATCGTCGGCGCTGGCCCGCCAGGCCGACTCGATCACGGGCCTCCAGGTGGTGGAACGGGGCGAGTGGCGGGACATGATGACCTACCACTGGGTCTTCCCGGACGTGGAGACCTACGAGCTCGACGTGCTCCCGTACCAGATCCACACGATCGAGCGGGTGGGCGCGCTGACCCGCGGGCAGCGCGAGAAGGCGATTCGCGCGGCGGGCTACAACACGTTCCTGCTTTCGTCCGCCGACGTCACGATCGACCTGCTCACCGACTCGGGCACCTCGGCGATGAGCACGGACCAGTGGGCGGCCTTCAACGGCGTGCGGCCCGCGCAGGCCACCTCGGACGAGTACCCGAAGATGGTAGCGGCGCTGCGCGAGGCGTTCGGCTACGAGCACATCATCCCGACGCACCAGGGCCGGGCAGCCGAGCATATCCTCAGCCAGATCATGATCCGTCCCGGGCAGATCGTGCCCGGCAACATGTACTTCACGACCACCAAGCTCCACCAGGAGATGGCGGGTGGGGTGTTCGTGGACGTGATCGTGGACGAGGCGCACGATCCGGAGAGCACGTTCCCCTGGAAGGGAAACATCGACCTGGACAAGCTGCGCGCCGTGGTCGACGAGCACGGTGCCGCGCAGGTCGCGTACATCTCGTTCGAGCACTCGGTGAACCTGGCCGGCGGGCAGCCGGTCAGCATGGACAACATGAAGGACGTCTACGCCTACTGCACCGAGCGGGGCATCCCGGTCTTCTTCGACGCGACGCGCTGCGTCGAGAACGCCTTCATGATCCGGGCGAACGACTTTCGCTACGCCGACACCCCCGTGCGCGACATCCTTCGCGAGATGATGATCTACGGCGACGGGTGCACGGTGAGTGGGAAGAAGGACTTCCTGATCAACATGGGCGGCGTGCTCGCCTTCCGTGACAATGCCGAGTGGACGACGCGCGCCGAAGAGCTCCTGCGCATCTACGAGGGGAACGTCACGGACGGCGGCCTCGCGACCGCGGACCTCGCCGCCATCGCGCGCGGCGTCGAGGAGATGGTGGACGATCGCTACATCCGGTCTCGGGTCCACCAGACGCGCGAGCTCGGCCGCGTGCTGCACGAAGCCGGCGTGCCGATCGTGTCCCCCATCGGCACGCACGCCGTGTTCCTGGACGCCAAGCGCTTCCTCCCGCACATCGACCAGGACGAGTACCCGGCGCAGCGCCTCGCCGCCGAGCTCTTCGTCGAGACGGGCGTGCGCGCGATGGAGCGTGGTAACGTCTCGAAAGGCAGGAACCCCGAGACCGGCGAGAACTACCGCCCCGCGCTCGAGCTGGTGCGCCTCACGATCCCACGCCGCGTGTACACCGAGGACCACATGCGCGCCGTGGCGGAGGGCGTGATCCGCGTCTGGGAGAAGCGCACGTCGATGCGCGGCCTGCGCTTCGTGTACGAGCCCGAGAAGCTGCGGTTCTTCCAGGGGCGGTTCGAGCTGCTGTAGGGTCCTTCGGGGGCGGGGGAGCCGGCGGCGCACGCTCCGCGACGAGACCGCTCGGGCGCTGGTGTCCGGGCGTACGCGGGCTCGCTCCGCTTCCCTCGCTCGGCTGCTACGCGCAGCCGAGTCTCGCTGCGGAGCGTGCGCCGCCGGCTCCCCCTCACTTCGTTCGGGGAGCGGCTCGAAATGCCCCTGGAACGCGAGGGTGGGGCGCTCGTTTCCTCGCGCGTCCGCTTTGGGCCTGGTGGTCGGACGACCGGGCGGCTCCTTCGGGGTGACATCGGGGGGATCACGTGACCGGAACGGTCGGCCCCATCACCCGGTCCGCAAAGAGGCGCGGCAGGATGAGGCCCACCGCGAAGCTGCCCCGCGCAGCGACCCTGGACGGATCGCGGCGCCTCGAGCTCACGGCCGGGAGGCGAGGGCGTGCGGCCCGCAGCGAGACTCGGCTGCGCGTAGCAGCCGAGCGAGGGATGCGGAAGAAGCCAGCGGACGCCCGCCAACCCGCGCCCGAGCGGTCTCGTCGCGGGCCGCGCGCCCTCGCCTCCCCCCCGCGAACGAAGAAAGGCCCGCGACCAGCTCCCTAGAGGAAGCTGAGCTGCGAAGGCCCGGCCCGCAGTCGGAGCTCCTCCACGTCCAGCCAGTCCGAAGGCTCACCCTGCTGCGCAACCTCCATGTGCCCCTTCCAGCCCGCCTTCCTCAAGGCCGTGCCCACGACCTGCCGTGCCAGCTCAGGGCGATTGCACTCGTTGGACAGGTGCGCGAGGATCACGCCGGCCAGGCGGGGGTGCAGGAGCTCGACGGCGAAGCGGGCCGCGGCCTGGTTGGAGAGGTGGCCGTGGCTGGAGGCGATCCTCCGCTTCACGGACGAGGGGTAGTGCGCTGGTGTGCAGCAGCACCTCGTCGTGGTTGGCCTCCAGGATGAGGAGGTCACACCCACCCAGGGCGTGGCGGATCTGTGCGGTCGGGCGGCCGAGGTCGGTGGCCAAGCCCATGCGTAGCCCCGTGCATTCGTCCACCAGCGCGACACCGACCGGGTCGGCGGCGTCGTGCACCGTGAGAAACGGCTCGACGCGCACATCGCCCACGATGAAGGGGCGTCCAGGGCGGTAGAGATGGATGTCCTCGTCGCCGCGCAGGAGCTTCCGGCAAGCGTCCCTCGTGCGCTCGGTCATGTGGATCGGCGTGCCGTGTCGGCGGGCGAAGACGCCCATGCCGCGCGTGTGGTCCCCGTGGTCGTGGGTGACCACGATCGCGGCCACCTCTTCGGGCTCGACCCCGAGCAGGTCGAGCCGGCGGGCGAGGTCCCGCGCGCTGAAGCCCGCGTCCACCAGGACCCGCGTGTTGCCCGCGCGCACCAGCGTGGCGTTGCCGGAGCTTCCGCTGCCGAGGACCGCGACCCTCACGGGGCCGCCGGGCTCATCGGTCGCCCCGTTCCGGGCGCGTAGCCTCCCAGGCTTCCGAGAGGATGCGCCGCACGCCAGGCGTGAGCGCCTGGTCGCGCCGCGCCATCGCCGCCTCGGCGGTCTCGACGAACTTGTCGAAACGGTACGTGGTGAGCGCGTCGCCCGCCCCCCACGAGAAGGGGGGCACGACCGTGGGGGGCATGAGCCCCCCGAACACGTTGCTCCCCGCGCCGACCACGGTGCCCGTGTTGAGCACGGTGCCGATGCCCGTCTTCACGTGGTCGCCGAGGAAGCAGCCGACCTTGGTCAGCCCGCTGTCCCGCTCGCCTTCGCGACGTCCACACGCGCACGGTGCGATAGTTGTTCTTCAGATCGGAGTTGATCGTGCCGGCGCCGAGGTTGACCCAGCGCCCGAGGAGGGCGTGCCCGAGGTGGCCGTCGTGCGCCTTGTTCACGAAGCCGAGGAGCACGGAGTCCGCGAGCTCGCCACGCACCTTGCACACCGGCCCGATGGACGAGGTGCCGACGTGTCCGCCGAAGACCACCGAGCCTCGCCCGACATGGAGTGGGCCCACGAGGCGGGCCGGTCCCTCCACGCGCGCGCCGTCGTCGAGGCGTACGGGTCCGCCGCGCGTGTCCACGACGACCCCAGGCTCGATCGTCGCCCCCTCTCCCAGGGAGATCCGCCCCTCCCCCACGCGCACGATCCCCTCCGGCGCGGCCTCGTCGGGATGGAGGTGCGCCACGTCCGCGGCGATTCGCCCCGGCGTGCCCGCCACCAGATGCCACGGCCAGCCGAGGACGGTGCCCTCGAGCGCCACGGCCGCTCCCTCCGTGTCCGACGCCGGGTCCAGGAGCCTCGCGTAGGCGGGCGTCGCCTGGCCGGCGGGGATCACCCACCCGACCGTCTCGCCGCCGATCGTGAGTCGTGCCGCACCGCGCCCGACGTGGACCTCGTGGAACCCGGGGACGGCCCGGCTCGAGAGGAGGATGCGGTCGACGTCGACGGGTGCCTCCCGCGGTGTGACGCATGGCGCCGCTTCCGGCTCGTCGAAACCGGCGAGCTCCGCCGCCACGAGGTGGCCCGCACAGGGGAGGCCGAGGCCGCGCTCGGCCCGCTCGCGCTGCGTCAGGCACCCGTACCTCAGCTCGCCCACCGGGCGCGTGAGGGCGAAGGGCGCCCAAGCCCGGGCACGCCCGTCGTCGAAGAGGTAGAGGCGGTGGTCGCTCACGGGGCCCTCACGCCTTCCTCACGCGTCCTCGCCGAGGGCCCGCAGGAGCCGCTTCAGGTCGGCCGCGTGTCCGCGCGGGAGCACGAGCGTGACGGGACCGCTCTGCACGACGACGCAGTCCTCGATCCCGAAGAGCACCACGCGCCCGCCCTCCGAGAAGACGATGTTGCCGCTTTCCCTCCACCACGCTGCCGTTCCCGACCACCACGTTCCCCTGGGCGTCGGAGGCGTGGGTGCGCGCGAGCGCTTCCCAACTGCCCACGTCGTCCCAGGTGAAGGTGGCCTTCACGCACGCCACGCGGTCGCTGCGCTCCAGGACCTCCGTGTCCACGACGCAATTGGGGACGTCGCGGAAGAACGCCTCGGCCCCGTCGCCCTCGAGGGTCGCGAGGTGTCCGGCGACCTGCGGGGCGTGGCGGCGTACCTCGTCGAGGAAGGTGGCGGCCTTCCAGACGAAGATCCCCGAGTTCCACACGTAGCCGGCGTCCATGTAGCGACGCGCGGTGTCCGCGTCCGGCTTCTCGTGGAACGCGGCGACGTGGAACGCCGCGGCTCCCCCCCGGCCTCGATCGGCGCCCCGAGCTGGATGTGTCCGAACCCCGTCTCGATGCGGTCGGGGGCCACGCCGATCGTGACCAGGCGCTCGTGCGTCGTGGCCAGCTCCGCCGCGACCCGCACCGTATCCTGGAAGGCGGGGAGGGGATGGACGAGGTGGTCGGCGTGCAGCGAGACCAGCACGGCCTCGGGGTCGACCCGCGCGATCTCGCTGGCCGCCCATGCCAGGACGGGACAGGTGCCGCGCGCCCGCGGCTCCACCAGGTAGGACGAGCCCGGCAGGTCGGGAACCGCCAGCCGGAAGGCCTCCACGAGATGCTCGCCCGCGAGGATGCGGATGTGCGCGTCGTCCGCGAGGGATCGCGCCCGGTCGAGGGTCTCCGCGATGAGCGGCCGGTCGCCCGCGAGCGGGAGCAGCTGCTTCGGGCGGGTACGCGTGCTGACCGGCCAGAAGCGTGACCCCACCCCCCCGGCGAGCACGAGGATCCAGAGGTTGGGCTCAGCGTTCAGCGACGATCTCCTGGATGCGCGCGAGGAGCTTCTTCGGGCTGAAGGGCTTCGTGAGGAAGTCGTCGGCGCCGGCCGCGAGGGCGGCCTGCCGATCGGTGTCCTGTCCCTTGGCCGTGAGGATGATCACGGGTGCGTGCCGGTGGACGGCGTGGCTACGGACGCGCGCCAGGACCTCGAGCCCGCTCGCGCGCGGCATCATGAGGTCCAGGATGAACCCGTCGATCTGCTCACCGGACTCGACGTGCTCGATCGCCTCCTCCCCGTCGTACGCCTCGATCACGTCGAAGAAGGCATTGGAGAGAAGGGTCGTGAGGATCCGACGGATGTGCGGCTCGTCGTCGGCGACGAGGATCCGTCGGCGCAGGGAAAGGATGGGCTCGGCGACCATCGGACCTCGGCTGGGGCGGCACGGGCCCCCCGGCTCCCGAGGGGTGCGCATCGGGCGGGGAACCTACCCGGCACCCCGGGTTAAGTCAAGCAACGACGGGGCTTTTCGGGGTTGACACCCCCCTCGCGGCTTCCGGCAGTTTCCCCTGCTGCGTTCGCACCCTGCATTTCGGAGTTCCCACGCCTGATGAGCCTTCGCATCCCCGTTCCGCCGGCGATCCGTCTTCGGAGCCGTGCCGCCCTCGTGGTCGCTGCGGTGGCGGCCGTGGGCCTCGCGGGGTCGACCGCGTGCGGAGCCGACCCCTTCGCGATCCAGTGGTCCAGCAGCAAGGACACCGTCCTCCTGTACTCGCTGGCGCGTCCCGAGCTGGGCCTCCCCTCGGGCTTCAACTTCCACAACCGCATCTCGGTGCTGGTGGAGCGGCCGAACTCGACGGGCAACTGGGACCTGGCCGTGGGCACGAAGTCCGGCCAGATCGTGCTCCTTCCGCCCGGCGCGCTCGGTATCTCGGCGAGGGCGCGCATCGCGGAGCTGCCGAACGCCAACTTCGACGACGTGGTCGAGGCGCCGGCCGACACCACCGTCTACACGGGCCTCGACCCGGTGACGGTGCGCATGGGCTCGGTCTATGTGATCCGGACCAACCAGACGGTGGGCAGCTTCGGTACGTATTGCGTATTCTATGCGAAGATGGCGCCGGTGGACATCGAGCCGGTCGAGGGCACGCTGCGCTTCTACTACGACTCGAGTCCGGTCTGCAACGACCGGTCGCTCATTCCCAAGAACTGATCCTCCCCCCGGACCCCACATGCTCGACATCCGGAGGTTCCGTCACGAGCCCGAGGAGTTGAAACGGGCGCTCGCGCGCCGGGGCGATCCCGACCTCCCCGGCGTCGTGGACGAGGTCGGGCGGCTGGACGAGGCACGCCGGGAGGCCATCGGCGAGGTCAACGATCTGAAGGCGCGACGCAACGAGGCGTCGAAGCAGATCGGTGAGATCAAGCGGACGGGCGGCGACGCGGAGGAGCTGATCCTCGCGATGCGCACCCTCGGCGATCGGATCTCGGAGCTGGACGACATCGTCAAGGCGAACGAGGCGCGCGTCGAGGAGATCCTCCTCTCGGTTCCCAACGTACCCCTCGACGAGGTGCCCGCCGGAGGGGAGGAGGCCAACGTCGTCGCGGCCACGTGGGGGGAGCCGCGTGTCTTCGACTTCGAGCCCAAGCCCCACTGGGAGGTGGGAGAGGCGCTCGGCATCCTGGACCTTGCCCGTGGCTCGCGGATCAGCGGCTCGGGGTTCCCCGTCCTGCGCGGTGGGGGCGCCCGCCTGCAGCGCGGCCTGATCGACTGGTTCCTGGACGTGCACACGCGGGAGCACGGCTACGTGGAGCTACGCGTCCCGTACCTGGTCACGCGCGAGACGCTCACGGGTACCGGACAGCTTCCCAAGTTCGCGGACGAGTCGTACCAGACCGAGCGGGACGACCTCTGGCTGATCCCCACGGCGGAGGTGCCGGTCACGAACCTGCACCGCGACGAGCTGCTCAAGGGCACGGATCTGCCCGTGAAGTACACGGCCTATTCGCCTTGCTTCCGCCGCGAGGCCGGCGCCGCCGGAAAGGACACGCGTGGCCTGCTGCGCGTGCACCAGTTCGACAAGGTCGAGCTCGTGCGCTACGAGCCACCCGCGCGCAGCAGGGAGGCGCTCGAGGAGCTCACGCGTGAGGCGGAGACGCTGCTCGAGCGGCTGGGGCTGCACTACCGGAGGGTGATCCTGGCCACGGGCGACCTCGGTTTCAGCAGTGCCATGACCTACGACCTCGAGGTGTGGGCTCCCGGCGTGGGGAAGTGGCTCGAGGTCTCGAGTTGCTCGGTGTTCACCGACTACCAGGCCCGGCGGGCGAACCTCCGCTTCCGACCGGCGCAGGGGGAGAAGCCGGAGTTCGTGCACACCCTGAACGGCTCGGCGCTGGCGCTGCCGCGCGTGGTGGCCGCCCTCCTGGAGACGTACCAGGAGGCGGACGGAAGCGTGGTGCTCCCCGAGCCTCTGCGGCCCTATCTGGGGCAGGACCGCCTGAGCGTCCCGGGCTGACCCGGGCGATTCGATGCCACGCAGCAAATGGCCTGTCGCCTTCGCGACGATGTTCGTCGTCCTGGTGGCGTGGTACCTGTATTCCACCGGCCAGATCGTCAAGGCGCTGCAGGGCGATGCCGCCACGCTCACGGAGATCTTCTCGCAGGTGCAGGCGGGGCTCGTCAACCCCGATCCGGCCACCGCGGACGAGGCGCTCTACCGGCTGCAGACGATCATCGTTGGGTCGGGGGTGCCGCTCGTGGTCTCCGGACCCGGTGACACCATCGTGAGCGCGGTGAACATCCCCTTCGACGTGGACCTCGACACGGCCGAGGGGCAGGAGCGCATGCGTTCCTACATCCGGCGGCTCGACGTGCGCCATCCCCCGGTCGGTGACCCCCGCGTGCAGCACCTGCACTTCGGCGACACGCCGCAGGTGAGCAAGATCCGGTGGATCACCCGGCTCCTGGCCGGGGGCCTCCTCCTGACCGTGTTCGCGGGCTTCACGATGATCCGCCAGCAGCGCCGGGCGGAGAGCGAGCGCGCCTGGACGTCGATGGCGCGCGAGCTGGCGCACCAGCTCGGCACGCCGCTGTCGTCGCTGCAGGGCTGGCTCGAGGTGCTCAAGCTGCCGCACTCCGATCGTCCGGGCTCGCTCGCGGACGCCGACGTGGCGGACGCCATCGAAGAGGACCTCGAGCGCCTGGAGCGCATCAGCCACCGCTTCGAGCTGATCGGGCGCGAGCCCGAGCTGGAGAGCCTCTCGCTCCCCAAGGTCGTCCGCGACCTGGAGCGCTATTTGGCCGCCCGCCTGCCTCGTTTGGGTAGAGGGGTGGAGCTGATCGTCGACGTCCCGGAAACGCTGCCGAACGTGGAGGCCAACGAGGTGCTGCTCGTGTGGGCGCTGGAGAACGTGGTGAAGAACGCCCTCGACGCCCTCGCCGGCCGCGGCGGACGCATCTCGATCTACGCCCGTGAGGTCGGGGGTGGGCAGGTCAGCCTGCGCATCCGCGACAGTGGGCCGGGCGTCAGCCCGGAGATCCGGGACAGGATCTTCGAGCCGGGCGTCACCACGAAGTCCGGCGGATGGGGCGTCGGCCTCGCGCTCTCCCGCCGCATCGTCGAAGGGGTCCACCGGGGGCGCATCGAGCTCCTCGAGGGCGCCGAGGGAACCACCTTCCAGATCCGACTGCCCGTGGCCGATGCCTGACAAGCCCTCCCTCTTCGACGGGACCGCACACCTGGAGGGCCTGAACCCCGAACAGCGCGAGGCCACGGAGCACTTCGAGGGACCGATCCTGGTCCTCGCGGGCGCCGGCTCCGGGAAGACGCGCGTGCTCACGTCACGCATCTGCCACCTGGTGCGCGAGCACGGCGTCCCGCCCGGCCGCATCCTCGCGGTGACGTTCACGAACAAGGCCGCCGGCGAGATGCGAGAGCGTATCGCCCGCATGCTCGGCGCGGCGCCGGCCGGGATGTGGGTCGGCACCTTCCACGCCGTCGGGGCGCGTATCCTGCGGCGCCACGCCGACCGCCTCGGTTGGGACCGCACCTTCTCGATCTTCGACGCGGAGCAGTCGCTCCGCCTCGTGAAGCGCGTGGAGGAGCAGGTGGGCCTCGACCCGAAGCGCTGGAGTCCGAAGGCGCTGCGCGGCGAGATCAGCAACGCCAAGAACCAGCTCGTGAACGCGGAGGCGTTCGTGCGCGACACCGAGGGCTCGTTCGACCTCTTCGTGCGCAACGTCGCGCGGGTGTTCGCGCCCTACCAGGAAGCGCTGCACGACCAGAACGCCTTCGACTTCGACGACCTGCTCATGAAGCCGGTGGAGCTTTTCGAGCAGAACCCCGCGCTGCTCGAATCCTACCGCGAGCGTTTCGCGTTCATCCTCGTCGACGAGTACCAGGACACGAACCGCGCGCAGTTCCGCTTCCTGGAGCTGCTCGCCGCCGATCACGCCAACCTCATGGTGGTCGGCGACGACGACCAGTCGATCTACGGATGGCGGGGCGCCGACATCCGCAACATCCTGGATTTCGAGAGCACCTTCGCCGGGGCGCGCGTGGTACGCCTCGAGCGGAACTACCGCTCCACGCAGCGCATCCTCGACGCCGCCAACGCGGTCATCGCCGAGAACGTGAACCGGAAGGGGAAGACCCTGCGCACGGAGCGCACCGCCGGCGAGCCGATCACGGTCGTCGAGACCTTCGACGAGGGTGACGAGGCGCGCTGGATCGTCGGCGACATCCAGGCCCGCTTCCGCGACGAACCCACGCTGCGTTACTGCTCCTTCGCGGTGCTCTACCGCACCAACGCCCAGGCCCGTGCGCTCGAAGACGCCTTCCGCCGGGAGGGTGTGGCCTACCAGGTGGTCGGCAGCGTGCGCTTCTACGAGCGCAGGGAGATCCAGGACGTGCTCGCCTACCTGCGCCTGATCTCCAACCCCCGCGACGCGGTGGCCTTCGACCGGGTGGTGAACTACCCGCGCCGCGGGATCGGGCTGGCCTCGCAGCAGCGACTGACCGAATGGGCCGGGGTGGCCGGCCTCGCCCTCCTCGACGCGGCCGCCCGTGCCGAAGAGGCGCCGGACGTGCCGGCGGGCGGCGTGCGCGGCCTGCAGTCGTTCGCCGCGCTCATCCAGAAGTACTCGCTGCGGGCCACGCAGGCGCGTGTCGGCGAGCTGCTCGAGGAGCTGGTCGAGGAGCTCGACCTCGGCCGCCATCTCATGGACGAGGGACCGGAGGGGGAGGACCGCGCGCGCAACGTGGCGGAGCTGATCGCGGGCGCGCTCGACTTCGACGTCGAGGTGGTGGACGGCGCCGCGGACGACGACCTCGACACCTTCACGGAGCTCGACCTCTTCCTGCAGCAGGTGGCCCTGGTCGCGGACATCGACCACCTCGACCCCGACGCCGACACCGTCACGCTCATGACGCTGCACAACGCCAAGGGTCTCGAGTTCCCGGTGGTGTACATCGCCGGGATGGAGGATGGCCTCTTCCCGCTCAGCCGCGCCTACGACGATCCGGATACGCTCGAGGAGGAGCGACGGCTCTTCTACGTCGGGATCACGCGTGCGGAGGAGAAGCTGAACCTCACCTGGGCGCGTCAGCGGCGCAGGGCGGGGGATTTCACCTACGGAACGCTCTCCTCCTTCCTCGACGCGCTCCCCACCGAGCTGCGCGAGGAGCGGATGAGCGATCGGCTCCGCATCGCGGCCTCCTCCACGCCGCATCGCGGCGGTCGCAGCGCGGCGCGGGAGGAAACCGGGGTGTACTACGAGCCGGACCTCGACGCCGACGTCGGGGTGAACCAGGACGTGCCGCGCTACGTGAAGGGCGAGCGCGTGGTGCACGAGACGTTCGGCTCGGGCGCGGTCGTGGAGGTCACGGGGTTCGGCCGCGACCTCAAGGTCACCGTGGACTTCGACGACGTCGGTAGGAAGAAGCTGCTCGTGCGGTATGCCAACCTGGAGAAGGACTGGCCATAGGCATCGCGGCGTCGTCTATTCCGCGCTGACCCCTTTCCCCCTCGCACATGACCCTCCGGGCCTCCGAGCTCGAGCCCAAGCTCCTCACCGTCCTGCGCGAGGGCTATCATCGCCGGGACTTCCTGCACGACGCGCTCGCCGGCGTCGTGGTCGGCATCGTCGCCATTCCGCTCGCGATCGCCTTCGCGATCGCCTCCGGCGTGCGTCCGGAGCAGGGTCTGTACACGGCGATCGTGGCCGGCTTCCTCATCTCCGCGCTCAGCGGCAGCCGCGTCCAGATCGGCGGCCCGACCGGCGCGTTCGTCGTGCTCGTGTTCGGTGTGGTCCAGGAGTTCGGCTACGACGGGCTGGCAGTGGCCACGCTGCTCGCGGGCGCGCTCCTGGTCGCCATGGGGATCGCCCGGCTCGGCGCGGTCATCCGCTTCATCCCCTACCCGGTCACGGTGGGCTTCACCACCGGCATCGCGCTGATCATCGGCATCGGCCAGGTCGCCGACGGCGCCGGCCTCACCCTCGCGCGCACGCCGACGAACTTCGTGGAGCGCATGGCGGTGTACGCCGAGTCGCTCGGCACGTGGAACGCGTGGGCCGTCCTCCTGTGCGCGGCCACCGTCGCGGTGGTGGTCGTCTGGCCCCGGATCGGCTCGCGGATCCCCGGCCCGCTGGTGGCGCTGCTCGCGACGTCGCTGCTCGCGGGGGCGCTGCACCTCCCCGTGGAGACGATCGGCTCCCGCTTCGGATCCGTCCCGACGTCGCTTCCCGTTCCCCGGCTCCCCCACGTGGACCTGGCGCAGCTCCCGCACCTTTTCTCGCCGGCGCTGTCGATCGCGCTCCTCGCGGGCATCGAGTCGCTGCTCAGCGCGGTGGTCGCCGACGGCATGACCGGCCGTAGGCACCGACCGAACGCGGAGCTGGTGGCACAGGGCGTGGCGAACCTCATCACGCCGCTCTTCGGGGGAATCCCGGCCACCGGCGCGATCGCCCGCACCGCCACCAACGTGAAGAACGGCGGGCGTACGCCCGTGGCGGGCATGGTGCACGCGGCGACCCTCCTGCTCGTCCTCGTCCTCCTGGGTCGGTGGGTGGCGGTCATCCCCATGGCCACGCTCGCCGGCATCCTTCTGGTGGTCGCCTACAACATGAGCGAGTGGCGCCTCTTCATCGGGCTGCTCCGGGGCCCGCGCAGCGACGTCATGGTCCTGCTCAGCACCTTCGCCCTGACGGTCCTGGTGGACCTGACCGTGGCCATCCAGGTAGGCGTGGTGATGGCCGCGCTCCTCTTCATGAGGCGGATGGCGGAGGTCAGCGAGGTGCGGGCCGTCACTGGAGAGCTCGGGCAGGGGGAGCGGCAGGGGTTCGAGGCCGAGAACCCCGACGTGGTGCTGCCGCCCGGCACCGAGGTGTTCGAGATCGCCGGGTCGTTCTTCTTCGGCGCGGCCCAGCGCTTCAGCGAGGCCCTGGAGGAGATCCAGCGCCAGCCCCGCGTGGTCATCCTGCGCATGAGGGACGTGTTCGCGATGGACGCCACCGGCCTGCGAGCGCTGGAGGAGGTGCACCACCGCTTCGCGCGCCAGGGTACCCACCTCCTCCTGTCGGGGGTGCGCGCGCAGCCGATGATGGTGCTCGTGAAGTCGGGCGCCCTCGACCGCTTCGGCGAGGACAACGTCCTCGGCTCGTTGCGCGAAGCGTCGGTGCGCGCCTGGGCCTTGGTGGACGAGGACGGCGGTGACTCCTCGGCAGGAGACGCCTGAGCGTCGAGCGGCCCTTTCAGCCGGGCAGCGACTTCCGTGACTGCTTCCGCGCGGTGATTCCCCCCGCGAAGCTCGTGTCCTCCAGCCGGGGCCAGAAGCGGAGGGGCTCGGAGGGCATCGGGAAGAACTCCTCGGCCATCTCGACAAGGACCTCCGGGTGGTCCGCCGTGCGGTCGGCGAGCGTGAGGCGGCGCACCTTCTTGGCCAGCCGGAGGTTGAGCTCGCCCACGGGGTCGAGCGTGCCGGCGAAGGAGTCCCCGCGCTCCGTCAGATAGGCGACCACGTGCTCGAACGCGAAGGCGAAGTACCCGTCCACGGTCGTGTCCGGGAGGTCGAAGCGGGAGCTGGCCAGCACGCGCTCGAAGATCCGCTGCCAGCGGTCGTGGCCCTGGAAGCGGATCATGCCGCGGAAGATCCGGCGGTTGGTGCGGAAGCTGAAGATCGTCCGGCTGAGCACGTCGTCGAAGAGCGCGTCGGCCTCCGAATGGTCGTTCTCCATGACCAGGCGGCGCGCCTTGCCGAGGAACTCCTCGCCGACGTGCATGTCCATGCGGTGCTCCCAGTACGTGTGCCCGAGCGCCTGCGTGGTGCTGGTGAGGAGGAGCTGCCTGGGGACGAAGACGTTGTGCGCGACCGTGTCGGCCGCGAGATGCGCGAGGTAGCCGTATCCCACCGCGGCCAACGCCTCGGTGTCGGCGGCTGCGAGGATCTCCTCTCCGACCGCCCAGTTGTGGCAGTGTCGCCCTTCGGGCACGTACTTCTTCGCGAGGGAGATGTCCGCGGCGATGGAGCCGTACAGGAAGTGCAGGGGGTGCGTCTCGAGAATCGCCCGCACCGCGGGAGGCACCAGGTAGAGCGCCCCGAGGAGCGCCTCGCCCAACGCGATGTGCGTGGCGGGACCCCACGCCAGGGCGGGCTCCGGCACCAGGAGGAGCCACCCTGCCGCCACGAGGAGCGCGCCGAGGACCATGGCCACGTCGGCTAGGGCCGAGGCGTCCCGGGGACGGTAGGCTCGGCGGCGGCCTCCACGTCGTCTTCCGTCTTCGGGCCCTCGCCGTGCCCGTCGCCTCTTCCGGTCGCGTCGCTCCGCGGGGGCCGTCCGATGGCGCGCGTGCCCTCCCGCACACCCTGGCGCACGCCGCGCACCGTCGCGGCGGTGTCGATGAAGATGTCCTCGGCCTCCGACTGGACGACCTCCATGAGCGCGTTGAACTCCTCGATGCGCTCCTCCATGCGGTCCGACGCCTGGTGCAGCCGGTCGGTGAGCGCCTTCACCGAGTCGGTGAGCCGCTCCACGTCGGTGCGCAGCGCGCCGGTGATGAACTCCACGTTGTCGGAGATCCCGCGCGCTCGATCGGAGACGGGTCCCAGGTTCTGTTGCACCACGGTCCGCACCTCGTCCACGATCTTCCGCATCCGCAGGAGGGCCCGCATGAGCAGCGCCGCCAGGAGCGCGATCGCGAGCGCGCCCACGAGGATCGCGACGTCCGTCGCGACCGCGATCGGCCCGCGTACCTGCAGGGCGACCACCGTGTCGGGGACCGCAGCCTGCAGGACGTCCAGCGTGTGGAGGATCATGGCCGAAGTGTAACCGAGGGCGGCACGCCGTGAAAAGCCGTCGTCGCCGCTCCACGGCCGCGGCCTGGCTCCGGACTCATGGATCCTCGCGCGTGCGGGTCGGAGGGGTGCTGCGCCGGATCGCCTCGCGCTCGGCGCGCCGCTCGTCGCCCTCGGCCAGCGCCTTCTCGACCTGGGGGGAGATCTCACCCGCCCTGCGCAGAAGCTGCACCGTGAGGAGGGGGCCGACCAACTCGGAGATCGTCACCCCGATGACGATCACCGTGAACAGCGCGGCCTCCGCGGCGTTGCCCCCGAACTGGAGTTGCGGGTACATGAGCACGCCGGACACGGCCATCGCGAGGGAGATCCCCCCCTGTGGGACGAGCCCGAGCCCGAAGCGTCGGGGCACCGGGAAGCCGACGGGGAGGGTGGACACGACCGCGCCGGCCACCCCCTTGGAGAGCGCGCGCAGGAGCGCGTAGCCCACGGCGAGGAGCACCACGGTGACCGTGGGCGTGCGCAGGAGCGCCCCGGCCAGCAGGAGGAAGGTGAGGTAGACGGGCTTCTCCCACTTCTGCAGGAGCGAGAACACGCGCTGGCGGTCGCGGCCGAAGTTGGCCACCACGGCGCCCATCGTCACCGAGACGAAGAGGGGGGACAGGCCCCACTGGAGCGCGGCGCCCGCGGCGAAGGCGCAGATCCCGAGCACGAACAGCACGAGCTCCTCGCCGGCCGGCCGGCGGCGCACCAGCCACAGGAACACGATCGCCATCACCACGCCGAGCCCGGCGGCGGCCCCGACCAGCGCGAGCTGCCCCGGCCCACCCAGGACCTCGGGCAGCTCCGGACGGAAGAGCGCGTAGGTCACCTGGAGGGCGAAGACGCCGACGGCCGCGTCCAGCGATCCCGTGAAGAGGAGCAGGTCGCGGACGTTGCCGCGCACGAGGAAGTTCGACGACACCACCGCGATGCCGGCGGGCGTCGTCACGCACGCGGTGGCCGCGGCGCCGAGCAGCAGGAGGGGGGAGAAGGTCTCGGGCGGTGCGACGAGGGACAGCGCGAGGTACGCGCCCCCGAGGAAGACGCCGAAGGTCACGAGCGCCTGGCCGTACGCGAACACGTGGTAGGCGGGCGGGAAGCGCGTCAGGCTGGCGCGCTCGAGCTGCAGGCCGAAGTGGAACCCCACCCACCCCATCCCCAGCGCGAGGAAGGGGGACAGCTCGGCGGTCGCTCGCGCCGACAGCAGCCCGAGGCCCGAGGGCCCGAGCAGGAAGCCGAGGAGCAGGAAGTGCGTCCCGGTACGGAAGAGGAGGCGGGGCCCCTGTGGCACGCGCTCGGTGGAGAAGGAGAAACGAGCGCCGAGCAGCGCCAGGAAGATGAGGACGAGCGTGCCGACGAGAGGGTCCATGCGCGGCTCGCCGAGCTAGATCGGACTGTCCGCGTCCCCCAGCTCCGGGGCCAGCCCGACCACCCGCTCCACGGGCAGGACGAACACGATCCCGGTGGCGGGGGAGGCGAGGTTCCCGCAGACCTCCTGCAAAAGGTCGAGCGACGCGTCCACGAGGTCCTCCGGGACGACGCTGAAGATCGTGCGGTTCTGGGGGCGCGACCCGGAGATGAGCGTCTGCAGCCCCGCGAAGATCGGGATGTCGTGCGAGAGGAGACGCCCCATCCCCTCGCTGTTGATGATCGTCGCGCCGGTCACGCCCAGCTCCAGGAACCCCGAGAGGATCTCGTCCAGCTTCTCGGGGTCGTTGATCACCGCCACGAGAAGCCGCGTCGGCGACCTCGTCATACGTGCTGTGCGTCGATCGTCTGGATGATCTCGATGACCTTCCGCGCGTCGGGTGCCGCTTCCAGGCTGTCCATGAACCCCTCGTGGCGCACGAGCCGACAGATCCTCGCGAGGAGCTTCACGTGCTCGCGCTCGAGACCCGGAGGGGAAAGGAGCACGAAGAACACCCGGACCGGCTCCTGCTCGCTACCGCCGAAGGGGATCGGGTCTCCGCCGGCGAGGGCCACGCCCACCACGGGCGCACTCAGGCCGGGAACGGTCGCGTGCGGAATGGCGAGCCCCGAGCCCATGACCGTGGGATGCAGTCGCTCGCGCTCGAGGAGCTTCTCCTCGATCACGCTCCCCTCGCCGACGCCGGCCTCGTCCGCCTGGGCGGACATCTCGTGCACCACGCCCTCCACGTCCCGGGCCTCCAGGCGGAGGAGGATGAAGTCGTCCCGAAGGAACTCGCTGAGGCGCATGAGGTGGGGCCGGGGTGGTGGGGAGCAACTGCCGCGATTGTAGATCCGCCCAGGAAGGGGGTCAAGACGCGACGGACAGGGGCAGGGACGCGATGGATCGGTTGCTCCGCACGGCGGGATCGGAATATCTTCGGGGGCCCCTGGCCGGTGGCGGGACGGCGACACTCCCCTCTCCGGCCGCACCTCGGGACCTCCCCGCCGACAAGGCTCCCATGGCGACGTTCCTGGTCGAAGGCGGAAAGCGGCTGTCCGGCCGCGTTCGCCCGGCAGGCAACAAGAACGCCGCGCTCCCCTGCCTGGCCGCCACGGTGCTGGCCGGGGAGCCGGTCACCCTCGAGAACGTCCCGCGCATCCGCGACGTCGAGACCTTCCTGGAGATCGTCGCCTCGCTCGGTGCGGGCGTGACGTGGGAAGGTGACAACACGGTCACGGTCGACCCGCGCGGCGTCGAGGTGGACACCATCGACCGCGCGCTCGCCGAGCGCATCCGCGCCTCGCTCCTCCTGGCCGGGCCGCTCCTTGCGCGATTCGGCCACGTCGCGCTCCCGCCTCCCGGCGGTGACGTGATCGGCCGGCGTCGGATGGACACGCACTTCCTCGCGTTCGAGGCGCTGGGTGCGGAGGTGACGCTCAACGGCGGTTTCTCGATCCGTGCGGCGAAGCTGAAGGGCGGGGACTTCTTCCTCGACGAGCCGTCCGTGACCGGGACGGAGAATGCGATCATGGCGGCGGTGCGCGCCGAGGGGCGGACGCGGATCCGGAATGCCGCGGCGGAGCCACACGTGCAGGATCTGTGCGGCCTCCTGCGGGCGATGGGCGCGCACATCGAGGGTGTCGGTACCCACATCCTCGAGATCGAGGGCGTATCCGAGCTGAAGGGTGCGCGCTTCCGGCTCGGGGCGGACCACATCGAGACCGGCTCCTTCATCGGCCTGGCCGCCGTGACCGGGAGCGACCTCGTGATCGAGGACGCGCCCGTCGCGCATCTGGACTCCACGCTGATCGGATTCCGGCGCCTCGGCGTGGCGTGCACCCCGGTGGGCGACGACCTCCACGTGAACGGGAGCGCCGAGCACGTGATCCGACAGGAGGCGTTCGGACACGTCCCGAAGGTCGACGACGGGCCGTGGCCCGCCTTCCCGGCGGACCTCACGTCGATCGCGCTGGTGACGGCCACGCAGTGCCGTGGCACCGTCCTCGTGCACGAGAAGATGTTCGAGTCCCGCATGTTCTTCACCGACAAGCTCGTCGGCATGGGCGCGTCCATCATCCTGTGCGACCCCCACCGGGCCGTCGTGGTGGGTCCGTCGCCGCTGACGGGGGGCGTGGTCGAAAGCCCGGACATCCGGGCCGGGATGGCGCTCCTGATCGCGGCCCTGGGCGCACACGGCAAGAGCCGCATCAAGAACATCAAGCAGATCGAGCGCGGCTACGAGCGCATCGACGAGCGCCTGCGGGCCCTGGGGGCCGACGTGGAGCGTACGGAGGACTGAACCCCTGGGCGCGGCGCGCCGTAGGGGTGGACGCGGCGGACGGCCACAGCCGGACGCGATCTCACCGAAGAACGAACACGAAGAAGGGTCGACCATGAGCGACGAGAAGAAGAGCGCCCGTGCGAAGGTGTCCGACGGGATCAAGCAGGGGATCGGCGTGCTGTCGGCCTTCAAGGACGCCCTCGAGGAGACGATCAACGAGGCCCGCGAGCGCGGCGATCTGTCGTCGGATCGGGCGAAGGAGGTCATGAAGGGCGCCCTGCACCGCGCGCAGGAGGCGGCCGAGGGAGCACGCGAGCGGCTCGATATCGTGAGCCAGAAGGAGTTCGACGTGCTGGGGGAGGCGGTCGAGCGGATCAAGGAGCGCGTGTCCGCGCTGGAGACCCGCTTCGGCGACGGCACGGCTGCCGCCGACCGGGAGGGCAGCGAGTCGAAGGAGCCGCCGGAAGGGTAGCGCACGAAGGCGGCCGCCACGGAACCAGGAGACGGCCACGATCGGGCACTCGTTCACGTGTCCGGCGGGGGGCCCCGAGCCTCTCCCTTGAGGGAGGCGGGGCCCTCGTCTATATTCGGGGACCGGCAGAGACGGCTGTTCAGATGGCCGTTTGCGAAGTGGGGGAGTTGGTGGCCCCCGCTTTTTTATTCGTGTGTGGGCTTGGTCGGGGGTGTTTGAGGAGGGCGCGGGGATGAGGTCCATCGCCGAGATCGATCACGAGATGGGGGTCCGCGTCGAAGCCCTGGGCTTCGAGCTGGTCGACATCCGTTGGGGAGGGAGCAAGCGACGCCCGGCCCTCCGGGTGCGGATCGATCGTTCGGGCTCGACGCCCGGAAACGGCGTGACCGTGGACGACTGCGCGCAGGTGAGCAGGGCGCTCGAGCCGTGGCTGGACGAGCGTGAGGATCTGCCGGAGCGATACGTGCTGGAGGTCTCGTCGCCAGGGGTCGACCGCCCCCTGTTGCGGGACCGTGACTACCAGCGGTTTCGCGGGGAGCGTGTGGCCGTGAAGGGGCACGACATCCTCGCGGGAAGGGCCCGGAGGCTCGAAGGGGAGCTTCTCGGCCTGGACGAAGGGGCAGCAGCCGTGAAGCTGCGGCTGCCCGACGGCGACGAGGTGAGCATTCCGCGGGACGAGATCGCGGGTGCCAACCTCGTTTTCACGTGGACGTGAGAGGGGAACGATGGCCAATGCCGCACAAATCGTAGCGGCCTTCAGGGACGTGGCTTCGACGAAGAGCCTGTCCCCGGAGGAGATGAACGATCTCGTCAAGGATGGGATCCTCGCGGGCCTCGCGCGCATCCACGGTCCGAACGTGCAGGCCGAGATCTCCATCAACGAGGACAGCGGCGAGTTCGACATCGTGGTGCTGCGCCGCGTCGTGGAGGAAGTCGAGGACCCCTCGTGCGAGATCGCCCTCGAGGAGGCCCGTTGGGACGACGACACCTACGAGGTAGGTGACGTCATGGAGATCCCGGTGAACTTCGCGGAGTTCGGGCGAAACGCCGTAATGGCCGTGAAGCAGCGCATCGTGCAGCGCGTGCGGGAGAACGAGCGTGACCGCATCCGCGATGAGTTCGCGGACCGCGTGGGCGAGCTGCTCTCGGGCGAGTTGCAGCAGATCGAGCGCGGCAAGCTGGTGGTGATGCTGAACCGTCAGCGCGACGCCGACGCGATCATCCCCTGGAAGGAGCAGAACCCGCGCGAGCGGTTCCGGCAGGGGGACCCCATCCGGGCCGTGCTGAAGAAGGTCGAGGAGACACCGAAGGGGCCGCGCCTCATCCTGTCGCGGGCGGATCCGCTTTTCGTGTCGGCGCTCTTCAAGCTCGAGGTCCCCGAGATCTATCAGGGCATCGTCGAGATCAAGGAGATCGCGCGCGAGGTCGGTGGCCGTACGAAGATCGCCGTGTACAGCAGGGACGACTCGATCGATCCGGTGGGGGCGTGCGTCGGCCTGAAGGGATCCCGCGTGCAGGCGGTGGTGTCGGAGCTCGGCGGCGAGCGCATCGACATCGTCCCCTGGCATCCGGACACCGAGGTGTTCGCGCGTCGCGCCCTCGCGCCGGCCCGCGTATCCAAAGTGCTGAGCGATCCGGCGCGGCAGGTGATCACGGCCATCGTGGACGAGGATCAGCTGTCGCTGGCGATCGGGCGCAACGGTCAGAACGTGCGTCTGGCCTCCCAGCTCATCGGGTGGCAGATCGACCTCTACGGGTCGCGTGAGTGGCTCGAGAAAGGCGCCGATCTGTCGCTGTTCTCGGGGGGTCCGGAGGAGCACTACGAGACTGCGGATTTCCCGCTCTCCGAGCTGGATCTTCAGGCGTTGACACTGGCGGCGCTCTCGACCGCCGGGTATGATACCTTTCTTCAGATCATCGACCTGGAACGCGCGGATTTCCTTGCGATTCCGGGGATCGGCGAGCCGGAGGCGGATCGTCTCCTGCAGCTGATCGACGAGCTCACGGTGGTCGAGGGCGAGAACCAGGCTGCCGCCGGGGCCGAGGGGGCGGGGTCGCTCTTCGGGCTCGTCGAGGGTGAGCCCCCCTCGGGCGAGACCGCGGAAGACGCGGACGAAGGCGGCGAGGAGGCCGAAGATGGAGGGGAGCAGGAGGGCTGAGGCTCTCCAGCTTCTCGGCCTGGCCCGCCGGGCGGGCGCGGTTGCGCCGGGGACCGATCAGGCGCGCCGGGCCGTCCGTCGGGGCGAGGCCCAGTTGATTTTGATGGCTGGTGACGCTTCGAGCGTCCAGTTGGACAAGATACGCAGTGCGTTGAGGAACCGGCCGATCCCCCAGGGTTTCCTGGGGGATCGCGCCACGTTAGGCGCCGCCGTGGGACGGGGACCGATCTCCGCCCTCGCGGTGACGTCGGCGTCGTTGGCCGAGCAGCTCCGGCAGAGGCTGGACCTCGGTGGCGGCGTGGGGTCGGAAGCAGCGGAGGAAGAGCGATAGCATGCGGGTCATCGAGCTAGCCCAGGACCTCAAGGTCGACACTGAGGCCCTCATCCACCTCCTCAGGGAGATGGGAATTCCCATCCCCGACGAGGACACGCCCATCACCGACGGCCAGGTGGCCAAGGTGCTGGCCAGGGTGGAGCGTGAGCGTCGTGCCGGCCACAAGGATCCGGCCGCGGCCATCAAGGCCGCGCTGGAGGAGGCGTCCGCCGGGCCGCGTCGTCGCCGTCGCCGCAGGGTCGCTGCCGAGCCGGAGCCGGAGCCGGAGTCCGAGGAGGAGGCGGAGGCCGAGGAGGAAGAGGCTCCGGAGGCCGCTGCCGAGATGGATGCGGCGGAGGAGTCCGAGGAGCCGGACGAGCTCGAGGAGGAGTTCGACGAGGAGGCGGACGAGGAGGCGGACGAGGACGAGGAGGAGGAGATCCAAGCCGCCGCCGAGCCCGACGACGTGGGGGAGGCCGACGACGAGGAGGCCGAGGCCGAGTCCGAGGAGCCGGAGGCGGAGGCCGAGGTCGAGGAGGCCGCCGAGGAAGAGGCTCCCGAGGACGAGGAGCCCGAGCCGGCCGAAGGGATGCCCGCGGAGGTCGCCGCCGAGGCCGAGCCCGAGCCCGACCCCGACTCCGAGGTGCTGACGCCTCGGCCGCGGGGTCCCGGTAAGCCCGAGCCCGCACGCCAGGGCCAGCCGGAGGGCCCCATCCGCACGATCCGGCGTCCGGCGCCGGCACCTGCGGCGAGCGCGGGCCCCGGTGGCCAGGTGCGCATCCAGGCCGAGGGGTACACGCCCGACGGCCGCAAGAAGGAGCGCGAGCGGGGCAAGAAGGGGAAGAAGCGCCAGCGCGTCGACCAGGACGCCGTGCAGGAGAACATCCAGCGCGTCATGGCCGAACTGAAGGGTGGCAGCGGCGGTGGGAAGAAGAAGCGCCGCAAGGGCCAGGCCCGCGAGGCGGCGGAGGCCCAGCAGGAGGAGCAGCGCCAGGAGCGCGAGCGCGAGGCCCGGACGGTGCGCGTGAACGAGTTCCTGACCGTCGCGGAGCTCGCCGAGCTGATGGACGTCTCGTCCACCGAGATCATCGGGTCGGCCTTCAAGAACGTCGGGCTGCTCGTGACGATCAACCAGCGCCTCGACTTCGACCAGATCGAGATGCTGCTCGACGAGTTCGGCTTCACGGCCGTGCGTGAGGAGGAGTACTCGGCCGAGTCGGAGGAAGAGGAGGAGGAGGACGCGCCCGGAGACGCTCAAGCCGCGTCCGCCGGTGGTCACGGTCATGGGACACGTCGACCACGGGAAGACGCTGCTTCTCGACCGGATCCGGAAGACCAACGTGGTGGCTGGCGAGGCCGGCGGGATCACGCAGCACATCGGTGCCTACCACGTGAAGCTGCCGGACGAGCGCAGCATCACCTTCCTGGATACTCCTGGCCACGCCGCCTTCACGGCCATGCGAGCGCGCGGCGCAGACGTCACGGACGTGGTGATCCTGATCGTCGCGGCGGACGACTCGGTCATGCCGCAGACCATCGAGGCGATCAGCCATGCCCGCAACGCGGGCGTGCCCATGATCGTGGCGATCAACAAGATCGACCTGCCGGCGTCCAATCCGGGCCGTGTGAAGCAGGAGCTGCTGCAGCACTCCGTGCAGACGGAGGACTTCGGGGGAGACACCCTCGTGGCCGAGATCTCGGCGAAGACCGGGGCGGGCATCGACGAGCTCCTCGAGAAGGTGCTGTTGCAGGCCGAGATCCTCGAGCTGAAGGCCAATCCGGATCGTGAGGCCCAGGGCACGGTGGTCGAGGCCCAGCTCGACGTGGGCAAGGGGCCCGTCGTCTCGACGCTGGTGCAGCGCGGCACCTTGCGCGTGGGCGACTCGTTCCTGGTGGGCAAGTTCGACGGCCGGGTGCGCGCGCTGCTCGACGAGCGCGGCAAGGCGATCGACGAGGTCGGTCCGGGGATGCCGGCCCAGGTGCTCGGCGCCGCGGGCGTCCCGCAGGCCGGCGACGTCTTCCAGGTGATGGACGCGGACCGCGCCGCCGAGATCGCGCAGGCGCGTCAGAGGCTCGACCGCGAGAAGCAGCTCCGCATCCGCGAGCGCGGCTTCAAGCTGGGTGACTTCTCCCAGCTGGTGGCCGAGGGTCGGACCGCCACGCTCCCGCTCGTCATCAAGGGCGACGTGGACGGCTCGGTCCAGGCGGTGGCGGACTCCCTCGAGCAGCTCGGCACGGACGAGGTGCGGGTGGAGATCATCCACCGCGGCGTCGGCGCGATCAACGAGTCCGACGTCCTCCTGGCGCAGACGGCCGGGGCGGTCATCATCGGCTTCCGCGTGCGTCCGCAGACGGCGGCGCGCCTCGAGGCCGAGCGCTCCGACGTGGACATCCAGGTCTACGACGTCATCTACGAGGCCGTGGACGACGTGCGCTCCGCCCTCGAAGGGATGCTGTCGCCGGAGAAGAAGGAGACGGTGGCCGGCGCCGCCGAGGTTCGCGAGACGTTCCGCATCACCAAGGTCGGCATGATCGCCGGCTGCTACGTGACGGAGGGGCGTATCGACCGGAAGGGTCGGGCCCGCCTCATCCGCGACGGCATCGTGGTGTACGACGGCGAGCTGTCCTCGCTCAAGCGCTTCAAGGACGACGTCCGTGAGGTCCGAGAGGGGTACGAGTGCGGAATCGGCATCGCGAACTTCAACGATATCAAGGTCGGCGACGTCATCGAGTGCTACACGGTCGAGGAGGTGGCCAGGACGCTGGCCGGAACCGGCTGAGCCGGCCACGGCCACCGTCCGCGCACGGCCGCAGCGTCGCGGTCCATCGATGATCGTCGCCTGGCAGACGTGGCAGCTGTCCCTTCCGGGGTGCGCGTCGCTGAAGGAGAAGCGCACGGTGGTCCGGTCGCTGAAGGACCGCTTGCGGGGCCGGTTCCACCTCTCCGTCGCGGAGACCGGACAGCAGGACGTCCTCACCCGCGCGGAGATCTCGGTGGCGATGGTGGCGACCGACCGGCGCTTCGCCGAGAGCGTCCTCGACAAGGCCGATCGCATGGTGCAGGACAACGGCCGCGCGCTGGTCGTCGATCAACGCCGCGACTTCCACTGAAGGCTCTTCAAAGCTCATGCCCTCCAAGCGTCTCGCACGTCTCAACGAGCAGCTCAAGCGGGAGATCGCCGGGCTCCTCCGGACCGGGGTACGGGACCCCCGCATCGGCATGGTGTCGGTGACCGGCGTCGAGGTGGCCGCCGACCTCGGGTCGGCGCGCGTCTTCGTCCGGATGATGGGCACGGAGGCGGAGCGTGCCGCCGCGATGGAGGGGCTCGCGGCCGCGGCGCCCTTCCTGCGCAAGACGCTCGGGCAGGAGTTGCACATCCGCCGGGTGCCGGAGCTGCGCTTCCAGCCGGACCGCTCCTTCGAGCAGGCGCAGCGCATCGAGCGCATTCTGCACGAGGTGCTTCCCCCCGACGACGCCGAGCCGCCGGACCCGGAGCCCGAGGCGTGACATCCCGCGCCCGCGACGCCGTCCTCCCGCTCGACAAGCCCGAGGGACCCACCTCGCACGACGTGGTCGCGACGACACGCAAGGCGCTCGGCGAGCGGCGCGTGGGGCACACCGGCACGCTCGACCCCTTCGCGTCGGGCCTCCTCCTGGTGTGCGTCGGCCAGGCGACCCGCCTGGCCGAGTTCCTCACGGGGATGGACAAGACGTACGAGGCCACGGCCCGGCTCGGCGTGGCCACGGACACGGAGGACCGGGAAGGACGGGTCGTGTCCACCTCGGAGGCATGGCGGGAGGTGACGCTCGAAGCGCTGGAGGCCGCCGCCGCGGGCCTGTGCGGCACCATCGCACAGCGGCCGCCCAGCTTCAGCGCCAAGAAGATCGACGGAGAAGCGGCCCACCGGCGCGCCAGGCGCGGCGAGGAGGTGCGGCTGGAGGCCCGGCCCGTCACCGTCCACGAGCTCACGGTGGTTCGCTTCGAAGCGCCGGACGCGTACCTGCGTGTACGATGCTCGAGCGGGACGTACGTGCGCTCGCTCGCGCGAGACATGGGGGAGGCGCTCGGCGTGGGTGCGCATCTGACCGCCCTGCGGCGTACGGCGATCGGGGGGTTCTCCGTGGAGGGTGCGCTGCGGCCGGACGAGTTGATGGACGAGGCGAGGGTCGCGTCCGCCTGGATCGACCCGCTCGCGGCCATCGGCCACTTCCCCCGCGTCGAGGTCGATGCCGGCGGCGTGGCGGCGATCGGCCACGGCCAGGCGGTGCCCGTGGAGGGCGCGCCCGACGGAGGGCCCACCGCGGCGGCGCACGAAGGCGCGCTCGTCGCCGTGGGCGAGGTGCGCCACGCCACCTTCCTGCCACGGAAGGTGTTCGTCCATGGCTGACGAGGGGGTCCGGTGGGCGTACGAGCCGGGGATCCCGGACGGAAGAGGTACCGTGGTCACGGTCGGGACGTTCGACGGGGTGCACCGCGGGCACTGGGCGGTCCTCCAGGAGATCCGGAAGAGAGCGGCCGCGACGGGTCGGAGCAGCGTGCTCGTCACGTTCGATCCCCACCCGCTGCGCATCGTCCGGCCGCAGCACGCGCCGCCGCTGCTGACCACGCCGGTGGAGAAGAAGGAGATCCTGGCCGAGAGCGGCCTCGACTACGCGGTCTTCATCTCCTTCACGGAGACGCTGTCGCGCTACGAGCCCCGCCGGTTCGTGGAGGAGATCCTGGTCGAACGCATGGGTGTCTGCGAGCTCGTGATCGGGTACGACCACGGTTTCGGTCGCGACCGCTCGGGCGACGCGGACACGCTGCGCACCATCGGTGACGAGCTGGGGTTCGCGGTGGACGTCGTCCCGCCCGTCGAGACCGAAGGGGGCGCCGTGTCCTCCTCGCGCATACGACGCGCCGTGACCGAGGCGCGGATGGACGAGGCGCGGGCCGGCCTCGGACGGCCCTACTCCCTGCGCGGCGTGGTGGTGCGGGGAGACGGACGCGGCCGGCAGCTCGGTTTCCCCACGGCCAACCTCAAGGTGGCCAACGCGGACAAGCTCATCCCGCCGCCCGGGATCTACGCGGTGCGCGGGGTGCTCCGCTCGGGCACGCACAAGGGCGCGCTCCACATCGGGCCACGACCCACCTTCAAGGGCTCTCCACCCACCATCGAGCTCCATCTGATGGACCTGGACCAGAACCTCTACGGTGAGGAGGTGCGCGTCGATTTCGTGGAGTACCTGCGCGAGGTACGACCGTTTTCGACGGCCGGCGCGCTCGTGGACCAGATCCGCGAGGACGTCGAGGTGGCTCGGGCAGTTCTGGACCGCGAGGGCGACTTGAGCTAGCTTACCAGGCTTAGTTCATGAAGCTCGGCTTCCCTTGCAGCACAGACTCTCGCGGAGGCACGACGGCCCATGCCGATCGTCAAGGAAGAAGTCATCAAGAAGCACCAGCTCCACGAAGGGGACCGTGGGAGCGCCCCGGTCCAGATCGCGCTCCTTACGGCGCGCATCGACCACCTTCGGAGCCATTTCGACGCCCACAAGAAGGACCACCACAGTCGCCGCGGCCTCCTCAAGATGGTCGGCCGGCGCCGGCGCCTCCTCGAGTACCTGCGGCGCACCGACGTCGAGCGCTACCGCGGGCTCATCGCGGACCTCGGTCTACGCCACTGATCGGGTGGCGCCCTTTCCTGCCCCGGCGGCGCGTACGACGCGCCCATGCGCCATCGACGCGCCGAGGGCGGGTACCCCGGGCGGCGGTCGTCTACGGGACGATTGCCGCTCATCCGTTTGCCGAATGCACGTAGCCTCGGACGAGAGACGGCCTCAACCCACGACCCGGCTGCAGCACGGGCCACGCGGACGCTCACGCGCCCGGGTGCCCCTGGCGGCGGTCGCTCTCTCCTCCGTCACCGCGCGTCGCTTCGGCATGTCAATCCATGGGCCCGATCGGGCCCGAAACCGAAGTGAGTGAGAGAAAGAGATGATCCAGAGAATGGAGCGCCAGTTCGCAGGTAGGACGCTGTCGCTCGAGATCGGCCGCATGGCCCGACTGGCCCACGGCTCCTGCCTGGTGCAGTACGGCGACACCGTCGTGCTGTGCACCGCGGTCGTCGACGACAAGCCGACGCACCTCCCGTTCTTCCCCCTGACGGTCGAGTACCGCGAGAAGACCTACGCGGCCGGGAAGATCCCCGGCGGCTTCTTCAAGCGGGAAGGCCGTCCTGGAGAGAACGAGATCCTGTCTGCCCGGCAGATCGACCGGCCCATCCGGCCGCTCTTCCCGGACGGGTTCATGTACGAGACGCAGATCGCGTGCTTCATCCTGTCCGCGGACCAGGAGAACAACGCGGACGTGCTCGCCATGATCGGCGCCTCGGTGGCGTTGAACATGTCGAAGATCCCGTTCAACCACACGGTCGCCGCGGTGCGCATCGGGCGCATCAAGGACACGTGGGTCCTCAACCCGACCTTCCAGCAGCTCGAGTACTCCGAGCTCGACATCACGGTGGCGGGCACGAAGGACGCGATCCTGATGGTGGAGGGCGGTGCGATCGAGGTCGCCGAGGAGGTGATCCTCGAGGGTCTCGAGGTCGCCCACGAGGGGATCCGCGAGCTGTGCGCGATCCAGGATGAGCTCCTGGCCGACCTGCGCGTGCCCGACATGGACTGGACGCCCACGCTCCCGTCCGCCGACCTCAAGACGAAGGTCGAGGGGCTGGCGGCGGCGCGCGTCGAGGAGGCGCTCAACCTCGTCGACAAGCAGGAGCGCCAGCAGGCGATGGCGGCGCTGAAGGAGGACGTGGTCGGCCAGCTCGTGGAGGAGGACGACGAGTGGGTGGAGCACCAGAAGGACGTCGGAGAGATCCTGCGCGGCATCGAGAAGAAGACGATGCGCGAGCAGATCCTGTCGAAGGGCGAGCGCGCCGACGGCCGCTCGCTCGACGAGATCCGGCCGATCACGTGCGAGGTGGGCGTGCTTCCGCGCACGCACGGCTCTGCGCTGTTCACGCGCGGGCAGACGCAGGCGCTGGCCGCGGTCACGCTCGGCACGTCGCGCGACGAGCAGCGGATCGACTCGATCGACTCCCGTGAGGAGGTCACGAAGTCGTTCATGCTCCACTACAACTTCCCGCCCTTCTCGGTCGGCGAGGCGCGCCCGTTCCGGGGGACGTCACGGCGCGAGATCGGTCACGGGAACCTGGCGGAGCGGGCGATCCAGCCGCTGCTGCCCGCCTATGAGGACTTTCCCTACACGATCCGCATCGTATCGGACATCCTCGAGTCCAACGGCTCGTCGTCCATGGCGACCGTGTGCGGCTCCTCCCTCTCGCTCATGGACGCCGGCGTGCCGATCAAGGCTGCCTGCGCGGGCGTGGCGATGGGACTGATCAAGGAGGGCGACCGCGTCGCCGTACTGACCGACATCCTCGGGCTGGAGGATGCGCTCGGCGACATGGACTTCAAGGTCGCCGGCACGCGCAAGGGCGTCACGTCCATCCAGATGGACATCAAGATCGAGGGCCTGAACGTCGCGATCATGAAGGAGGCGCTGGAGCGTGCCAACAAGGGCCGGATGCACATTCTGGACATCATGGACCAGGCCCTCGGCCAGCCGCGCAGTGACCTTTCGGACTACGCGCCGCGCATCGTCTCCATCCAGATCAACCCGGAGAAGATCGGCGAGATCATCGGGCCGAAGGGCAAGACCATCCGCGCGATCCAGGACGAGTCCGGCGCCACGATCGACATCGACGACTCCGGTCTGGTGAAGATCGCGGCCGTCTCCGGCGAGGCCGGTGCGCGCGCCCGCGAGATGATCGAGGCCATCTGCCAGGAGCCCGAGGTCGGTCGCATCTACGAGGGGCCGGTGAAGAACACCACCACCTTCGGCGCGTTCGTCGAGATCATCCCCGGGGTCGAGGGGCTGTGCCACATCTCCGAGTTGCAGGAGAAGCGCACGGAGAGGACCGAGGACGTCCTCAAGAAGGGCGACATCACCAAGGTCAAGCTCCTCTCGATCGACGAGAAGGGCCGGCTGCGCCTGTCGCGCAAGGCGGCGCTCGCGGAGGAAGCTGGCGGTGCCCCGGCGGAGGCCACCGAGGCCACGGCGGGAGCCGAAGCCTGACGAACGCGCGGCGGCGGGCGAAGGACACGGGAGGGCGCGGGCTTCGGCCCGTGCCCTCCTCGTCGTCGGGGCGGGAGGAGGAGGGCGTCGTCGGTGCCGGTACGATGGCCGAGACGCTCCTCGACAACGGCGTGCGCGTCCTCACGGAGCGCATCCCGGGCGTGCGCTCGGCCTCCGTGGGCGTGTGGGTCCGGCATGGCGCCGCGCACGACGCGGACGCGGTCGCCGGGGCGAGCCACCTCCTGGAGCACCTCGTCTTCAAGGGGACGCACCGGCGGAGCGCTCGCGAGATCGCCCTCTCCCTGGAGAGTGTCGGCGGCTCTCTGGATGCCTACACCAGCCGCGAGCACACGGGGTTCCAGGCACGCGTCCTCGATGCGCACCTCCCCCTCGCCTTGGACGTCCTCGCCGACCTGGTGCGGGAGCCCACCCTGCGCGAGGACGACCTGGCGCTCGAACGCGAGGTGGTGTTGGAGGAGATCGCGGAGGTCGAAGACACCCCGGACGATCTGGTGTTCGAGCTCCACGGAGAGCGTCTGTGGGGCGACCACCCCTACGGACGCTCGATCCTCGGCTCGACCGAAACGGTGGCCGGCATGCCGCTCGAGGCCCTGCGCGCGTTGCACGGCCGGTACTACCGGGGCCGGAACCTCATCGTCGCCGGCGCGGGCAACCTCCGTCACGATGTCTTCCTGGAGGACGTCGCCCGGCTGTTCGGGACGCTGGACGCGGGGGACCCGCCCCAGCCGATCGCCACGCCGGGCGCCCCCCGGGTCGGTGACGAGCGCACGGTGCGGGACACGGCACAGTCGCACGTGGTGTTCGGGACCGCGCTTCCCCCGCACGCCGACCCCGCCCGCTACGGCCTGATCCTCCTCTCCTCCGCCATGGGCGGGGGGATGAGCTCGAGGCTCTTCCAGCGGGTGCGCGAGGAGTTGGCGCTCTGCTACTCGATCTACACCTACCAGTCGTTCTACCGGGGAGCCGGTGTCGGGGGCGTGTACGTGGGTACCCGTCCGGCCACGGAAGAGCGCGCGGTGGAGGCGGTACGCGTCGAGCTGGAGCGTGTGGCGGCGGAGGGCCTTCCCCGAGAGGAGCTGGAGCAGGCGAAGCAGCAGGTGAAGGGCCAGGTGATGCTCTCGCTCGAGTCGACGTCCGCGCGCCTCTACCGCCTCACGGCCTTCGCCCTCCACGACGAGCCGTTCCTCGGGCTGGACGAGCTGCTGGCCCATCTGGACGCCGTCACGGGCGACGAAGTGGCCGATCTCGCGGCCCGCCATCTGCGCCCGGACGGGCACCTGATCTGGCGTCTGGGGCCCGCCTGAGCGCGGCGGCGGATTTCCTGAGCGCGGTGGGCTGGGATCTTGGGGAAGGGGAGCACTACCTTTGGGGTGCTCTCCAGCGACCTGCACCGATGAACGGCTCGGTCCAGGCGCCTGGACCCTCCCCTGACAACCCACGCTTCGGACCCTACGCAAGCGAGATCGACATGCTCATCGGCGTACCCAAAGAGATCAAGCCCGACGAATACCGCGTCGCGCTTACACCGGCTGGTGCGGAGATGCTCACTCAGGCGGGCCACCAGCTCATCATCGAGACCAACGCCGGGCTAGGCAGCGGCTTCACGGACGACTTCTACGAGGCGGCCGGAGCCGAGATCGTCTCGACCTCGGACGAGGTGTGGAAGCGCGCCGAGATGATCATGAAGGTGAAGGAGCCCATCCGGCCCGAGTGGCCGAAGATCCGGAAGGGTCAGGTTCTCTTCACGTACTTCCACTTCGCCGCCGACGAGGAGCTCACGAAGGCGTTCCTCGATACGAAGGCCATCGCGGTCGCCTACGAGACCGTCGAGCTGCCCTCGGGCGAGCTGCCCCTCCTGACCCCGATGTCCGAGGTCGCCGGCCGCATGGCCGTGCAGGAAGGCGCCAAGTACCTCGAGAAGCCGCAGGGCGGCCTGGGCGTGCTGCTCGGTGGCGTGCCGGGCGTGCTCCCGGGGAAGGTCCTGATCCTGGGCGGCGGCGTCGTCGGTACCAACGCCGCGAAGATGGCCGCCGGGCTGGGCGCGCGCGTGGCGATCATGGACATCAACCTGAACCGCCTGCGCTACCTGTCGGACGTCATGCCGGCCAACGTGACCTGCCTGTACAGCACGCGGTACGCGATCCGCAAGCAGGTCGAGGATGCCGACCTGATCATCGGCGCGGTCCTGATCCCGGGCACCAAGGCGCCCCACCTGATCGTCAAGGACGACCTGAAGCTCATGCGTCCGGGCACGGTGATCGCCGACGTGGCGGTCGACCAGGGCGGGTGTGTCGAGACGATCCACCCGACCACGCACCACGACCCGGTCTACACGGTCGACAACGTCATCCACTACGCGGTCGCCAACATGCCCGGTGGCGTGCCCCGCACGTCGACGCTGGCGCTGACCAACGCCACGCTCCCCTACGCCATGGCACTGGCCGGCAAGGGGTGGAAGAAGGCGTGCATGGATGACAAGTCGCTCAAGTTGGGCGTGAACGCCGTCGACGGTCACGTCACCTATGCCGGCGTCGCCGAGGCGTTCGGCATGGAGTGCCGCAACATCGACGATTTCCTGATGGGCGCCCAGAAGGCGTGACGGAGCCGAGGGCATCCCAGGACGCTCTCTCCGGGGGCGGGGCAAGACCCCGCCCCCGGGTCCGCTTCCGGCGGCTCGAGTCCAACCCGGATCTCCCGCTCCCCGCGCGCGCCACCGCGCACGCCGCCGGCTACGACATCCGTTCGGCCGAGACCGAGGTGACCCTGCAGCCGGGCGAAATCCGACTTGTGGGAACGGGACTCGTGATGGAGCTTCCCGAAGGCGTCGAGTGTCAGGTGCGACCCAGGTCGGGCCTCGCCTTGCGTCACGGCGTGACGCTTCCGAACAGTCCGGGCACGATCGACCCGGACTACCGGGGCGAGTTGCGCATCATCATGCAGAATCTCGGCTCCGCGCCCGTGGCTCTGGCGCGGGGCGAGCGCATCGCCCAGTTGGTGTTCGCCCGCTTCGAAGTGCCCGAGGTCGAGGAGGCCACGGAGATCTCCGAGACGGCGCGGGGCGAGGGAGGTTTCGGGAGTACGGGTGTGGCGTGACGCGACACGCCCCAACGGTCTCGTTCTTGCACGAACGGGCTGGTCTGTGCGGTATTGTAAACGTATGTTCACGGGTCCGCGTCGGGCCCCTTTCCTGCGGTTGAAAGCCGAGCCTTGTCTGGTCTGAGCAGCTGGTTCAGCTCGGGGCGCCTCGTCCCCGTCAACGACATCGCCGTCGACCTGGGCACGGCGAACACCCTCGTGTACGTGAAGGGCGAGGGGATCGTCCTCAACGAGCCCTCCGTGGTCGCCGTCCAGAGGGGCAGCTCCAGGCGGATCATGGGCATCGGGCTGGAGGCCAAGCGCATGCTCGGCCGCACGCCCGAGGGCATCGAAGCCATCCGCCCGCTCAAGGACGGGGTGATCGCCGACGTCGACGTGACGGAGATGATGCTCCGGCACTTCCTCAAGCACGTCACGGCGAAGCGCGTGTTCCGCATCAAGCCGCGCGTGGTCGTGGGCGTCCCCTCGGGGATCACCGAGCTGGAGCGGCGCGCCGTACGCTCCTCCGCGATGGCCGCCGGGGCGAAGGCTGTCTACATGGTGGACGAACCGATGGCGGCTGCCATCGGCGTCGGCCTCCCGGTGGAGACGCCCACCGGGAACATGGTGATCGACATCGGCGGCGGCACCACCGAGATCGCGGTGATCGCGCTCTCGGGGATCGTGTCCAACACCTCGATCCGCGTCGGCGGCGACGAGTTGGATACGGCCATCGTCACCTTCCTGCGCAAGAACTACAACCTGCTCATCGGCGAGCCCACGGCGGAGGCCATCAAGATCCAGATCGGCTCCGCGTTCGATTTCGGTGAAGAGCGCCAGATGGAGGTGAAGGGCCGCGACCTGGTCAGCGGGATCCCGAAGACCGTCACGGTCCATTCGCAGGAGATCCGGGAGTGCATCCAGGAGCCCATCCAGGCGATCGTCGAGGCGGTGCGCCGGGCGCTGGAGATCACCCCGCCCGAGCTGTCCTCCGACATCGTGGACCGCGGCATCGTCATGACGGGCGGCGGCGCCCTCATCCGCGGCCTCGACCGGCTCCTCCAGCACGAGACCAACCTCCCCATCCACGTGGACGAGGAGCCCCTCACGTGCGTCGTGCGGGGCGCGGGGCGGATTCTCGACGACATGCAGAAGTACCGCTCCGTCCTCGTACAGTAGGTCCTGAGGGGATCGGAGCGTGCCTCCCTATGCCCCCGAGCCCGAGGTCGCCGTCGGCCAGCGCCAGATCGTGTTGGCCGGGGTCTTCCTCGCGATCGCCCTCACCCTCCTCTACCTCCCCCACCCGGCGCAGGAGCGCATGGGGTGGGCGCTGCGCGCCACGGTCCTCCTTCCGTTCACGGCCACCCAGGAGCGGCTGGTGCACGCCCGGCAGCGCGCCCGCGGCGTCGCGCGTCTCCAGGCCGAGATGGACTCCCTCACCGCGTCCCTCGCCACGCAGGAGGCGGTGCGCGACGAGAACCGTACGCTGCGCAGCCTGCTCGACCTGAGGAGCCGCGTTGGACCGTCCTTCCTCCCGGCCTCGGTGCTGAGGCCCGGGACGCAGGGGTCCGAAAGCCTCTTCTTCGTCGACCGCGGCACGGAGGACGGCGTGCGCGAGGGTGCCCCGGTGATCGATCGCCACGGCTTGGTCGGCGTGATCCGCGAGGCCCGTCCGGGGATGTCCGTGGCGATGGACTGGACGCACCCGGACTTCCGCGCCAGCGCGATGCTCGCGGACGGCACGGGCTTCGGGATCGTGGAGAACCGTCGCGGCGACTTCCGGGAGGCGGACCGCCTGGTGCTCAACGGTACGGCCTACTACGAGTCGGTGCCCAGCGGCGTGGCCGTGCTCACCTCCGGGCTGGGCGGCGTCTTCCCGCGAGGCATCCCGATCGGGAGGATCGCCGGCATCGCCGAGGTCGAGGGACGATGGCGCAAGAGCTACTGGCTGCTGCCCATGGTGGAGCCGGCTTCGGTGACCCACGTCCTGGTGGCGGTCGGTGAGACGGCCACCGACCTGGCGTCGGCATGGCCCGCAGACTCCATCCTCACGCGCCGCGAGGCGATCCTGCACCAGCGAAGCCTGGCGGACAGCGTGGCCGCGGTCACGGACAGCGTCCTCGTCCTGCGCGCCCGGCTCCAGCGCCTTCAGCGCCGGGACTCGGCGGGGGGGGCCGGATGGTGAGGTCCCCCGGCGTATGGATCATGGTGGTCGCGCTCTTCGTGGTCCACTTCCTCCTGCACGTCGGCCTGGGGCTGGGCGCGTCCGCCCCGGACCTGCTCACGGTGGCGGTGCTCATCGCGGCGCGCGAGGTTGGGGTGGGCACGGCCGCCGGGATCGGGCTGCTCTTCGGGCTGATGGAGGACTCCCTGAGCATGCTGTCGTTCGGGGCCAACGGCCTCGCGATGGCGCTCATCGGCACGGCCGGCGCGGCGACCCGCGACCTCTTCGTCGGGGACTCGTTGGTCTTCCGCGTCTCGTATTTCGTGGCGGGGAAGCTCCTGCGTGACCTGATCCGCTGGATGGCGACCGCGGAGTCGCTCCGCCCGCCCTTCCTGGAGCAGGTGGTGACGCAGGGGCTCCTCGGCGGCGTCTATGCGGCGGCGACCGCGATCGTCCTCCTGGCGCTCACCGGTCTATGGCGGGAGAGTGCACGTTGAAGACCCATCACCCCTACGCGCGCCGACAGAGGGCCCTCGGGGCCATGGTGGTGGTGGGGCTGTTCATGGGCCTGCTCGCCTTCGCGTTCTTCCGGGTGCAGGTCCTGGGGTCGAGCACGTGGAAGCTCAAGGCGGAGTCCAATCGCCTCCGCCAGCTGCCGGTACCCGCGCCCCGCGGCACGATCTACGATCGGAACGGGAAGATCCTCGTGGACAACGTGCCGGGGTACGCGATCACACTCCTTCCTGGGCCGCCCGACTCCATCCGCACGACGCTCGAGCGTATGAGCCAGTATGTCGAGCTCTCCCCGGAGCGCATCGAGCGGCTGCTCTCCGACCTGAAGCGCTACGGCCGCGAGCTCGTGGTGGATGCCAACGCCGACTTCGAGGTGGTGAGTGCGCTCGAGGAGCGGCGCACGGAGTTCCCCGACGTCCACATCGAGATGCGGCCGCGGCGCCGTTACCTGGCGCGCAGCGCTACCGCGCACGTGCTCGGCTACGTGGGAGAGGTCACCGGATCGGAGCTCGACTCGGACGCCTTCCCGGAGGAGCGCTACGAGCCGGGGATGATCGTCGGAAAGTCGGGGATCGAGCGCCAGTACGAGAGCCGGCTGCAGGGTCACCAGGGCGTGCGCTACGTGGAGGTCGACGCGCGCGGCAGGATCGTCGGTGACTTCTCGGGGGTGACGGCCGACCCGGCGGTCCCGGGGGAGGACCTCCACCTGAACATCGACATGGACCTGCAGGAGTGGATCCAGCACATCTTCCCCGACACGCTGCCCGGGGCGATCGTGGCCCTCGATCCCGCGGACGGCGGCGTGCTGGCGATGTATTCGGCGCCGGGCTTCGATCCGAACGCTTTCGTGGGTGGCATCGACGCGGACCTCTGGCGATCGCTGAACACCGACGAGCAGAAGCCGATGTACAACCGCGCGGTCCTCGGCCTCTATCCGCCGGGCTCGACGTTCAAGCTGGCCACGGCCGCCATCGCCCTCGACCTGGGCGTGGTCACCCCGGAAGACCACATGGCGGACCCCTGCCGCGGTGCGTGGAGTTGGGGCGGGCGGGTCTGGCACTGCTGGGATCCGCGGGGACACGGCTACCAGAGCCTCGCCGAGGCCATCGGCAACTCCTGCGACATCTACTTCTACCAGCTCGGACTGCGCATCGGGCTGGACAGGATGCTGCAGCGCGCTACCGAGATCGGCTTCAGCGAGCGGTGCGGCGTGGACCTTCCGCAGGAGAGCCGGGGCATCTTCCCTTCGGACCGTTCGTTCTGGGAGAAGCCGCCCTTCAACTATCGCCCCCAGGAAGGCGAGGTCCTCTCCCTGGCGATCGGCCAGGGGCCGAATTCGCAGACTCCGCTGAAGATGGCGCAGTTCTACGTGGCGCTGGCCCGCGACGGCTCGGCCCCCCCGCCTGCCATCGCACAGGGCGTGGACCTGGGTGAGGGGTGGTCGCTGCACCTCTCCCCTGAGAACCTCGCCACGCTCCGTGACGGCCTCCGCAGGGTGACGGCACCGGGCGGCACGGCGCACTACGGCACCGCGCTCGAGTACTGGGACGTGGTGGGAAAGACCGGCACGGCCCAGAACACGCAGAGCGTACGCGGGCTCGCCGGGGACCACGCCTGGTTCGCCGGGATGGTGGGTCCACCGGGACAGCCGGCGGAGATCGTCGTTGTCGCGATCGTGGAGTTCGGGGAGCATGGCTCCAGCGCGGCGGCGCCCCTCGTGGCGAAGGCCGCGGACTACTATCTGCGCAAGAAGCACGGCATCCCGACCGACACGATGCAGACGTACCTCGACTACGTGCAGCACGGACGGTATCCCGCGTGGTACAGGGCGCGGTTCGGGCGGGGCGGATGATGCGCTTCTTCGAACGCTGGTCCGTGGACCCGGCGCTGGTGCTGGCCGTGCTCGCGCTGTCGCTCTTCGGGGTCGCGATGATCTACTCGGCGGGGGTGGTCAACATCCCCAGCCCCGTCACGCAGGAAGCCTGGATCCGTCAGTCGATCTGGTTCGTGCTCGCCCTGGTCGCGTTCTCGCTGCTGTCGCGCGTGCCTCTCCGCTGGATCGAATGGGTCGCCATCCCCGCGTACGTGGTCTCCCTCGTGCTCCTGGCGGCCACGCTCGTCGTCGGCACGGGAGCCGGGACGGCCGCCGGCGTGAAGAGCTGGATCCGGATCGGCCCGCTCGGCTTCCAGCCGGCGGAGATCGCCAAGATCGCCACGATCCTCGTGCTGGCGCGGCTGCTCGCGCAGCGGGACGAGGGGCTCGGGGCGCTCAAGGACATCGTGGCGCCCGCCGCGCTCGTCTCCATTCCGCTCGCGCTGGTGATGCTGCAGCCGGACCTGGGTACGGCCATGGCCTTCGTGGGGATCCTCTTCGCGATGCTGTACTGGGCCGGCACCCCCGTGGCGCTCCTCCTCCTGGTGGCGAGCCCCGTGGCCGGCCTGGTGCTTTCCTTCGACACGCGCATCTGGTCGTGGTACATCGTGGCGGTGGTGGGCTTCCTGTACTTCTACCGCTACCGCCTCTTCCTCTTCGAGTCGGTGGCCGTCGTCCTGGCGAACGTCGCGGCCGGAACGATCGCCCGCCCGCTGTGGAGCTCGCTGGCGCCCTACCAGCAGAACCGCATCCTGGTGTTCCTCAACCCGGAGGTGGACCCGCGCGGCGCCGGCTACCAGATCATCCAGTCGAAGGTGGCGATCGGCAGCGGCGGGCTGCTGGGGAAGGGCTTCACGCTGGGGACCCAGAAGCGTTTCGACTTCCTCCCCGAGCAGCACACGGACTTCATCTTCAGCGTGGTCGGAGAGGAGTTCGGCTTCCTGGGCACGGCTCTGGTGATCCTGGTCTTCACGTTCGTGCTCGTGCGGCTGGCGCGCATGGCGCAACGCTCCCCCGATCCCTTTGCCGGCCTCGTGCTCCTCGGTATCTTGGGGGCCTGGCTCGTCCACATCTTCGTGAACGTCGGCATGACCGTGGGGCTCGTGCCGATCACCGGGATTCCCCTCCCGTTCGTGAGCTACGGGGGGACGTTTCTCATGATGTCCTGGGTAGCGGTGGCCATCGCGGTTCGGGTCGCCCATGAGCGGTGAGCCCGGCTCCACCCCCGAAGGACCCGAAGGGAGCCGATATTTGGCCTGGTTCCGGAAGGACAAGAAGCCGCTCAAGGCACAGGACAGGCGCGACGTTCCCGGCGACGTGTTCGACAAGTGCGCCGGGTGCGGCGAGATCCTGTACCGCGAGCGGCTCGCGCAGAACCTCAACGTCTGCCCGAATTGCGGGCATCATCTGCGCATCTCCGCCGAAGAGTACGTCGAGTTGTTCATCGACCCCGAGACCTTCGAGGAGCTCGACGATTCGCTGCGCGCCGCGGATCCGCTGAAGTTCCGGGACATCAAGGCGTACCCGGACCGCATCGCCGCGGCGGAGGGGAAGGGGAAGAGCGAGGCGCTCATCTCCGGCATCGGCGAGCTGCACGGCAAGCCGGTCGTCCTCGCGGTGATGGACTTCTCCTTCATCGGCGGCTCGATGGGCTCCGTGGTGGGCGAGAAGATCGCGCGGGCCGGCAGGGCCGCGCTGGAGCGCGGCATCCCGCTCATCATCGTGAGCGCCTCCGGCGGCGCGCGCATGCAGGAGGGCATTTACTCCCTCATGCAGATGGCGAAGACGTCCACGGTGCTCGCCCAGCTCCACGAGGCGGGGATCCCCTACGTTTCGATCCTCACGAACCCGACCACTGGGGGCGTCACCGCGTCGTTCGCGATGCTCGGTGACGCCAACCTGGCCGAGCCCGGCGCGCTCATCGGCTTCGCCGGGCCGCGCGTGATCGAGGAGACGATCAAGCAGGAGCTGCCCAAGGGCTTCCAGCGGGCCGAGTTCCTCCTCGAGCACGGCATGGTCGACCGCGTCGTCGACCGGCGTGAGCTGAAGGACACCGTCGCCCTCCTGCTCCGGCACATGGCCGGCGCGGGCGCCCGGGAAACGTAGGAGCGCGTGCCCACGCGCGGCGGCGGCGCCCCTTGAACGGAGCCGAGAGCGGGGTGGGCGGTCCACTCCTCGCACCCGAGCGCCTGGATCGGCCGTTCGCCGATCCGCTCATGGGTCGTCTCTTCCCCCCGCTGGCCACGGGGGTCCACTGGGGCCTCGAGCGCACCGTGCGGGCTCTGGAGGCGCTCGGCAACCCCCACCGCCACTATCCCACCGTCCACGTCGGCGGGACCAACGGGAAGGGTTCGGTGACCACCACGGTGGCGGCCGTGCTGACGACGTCGGGGAAGCGTGCCGGGTGCTTCACCTCGCCGCACCTGTGCTCCTTCCGCGAGCGGATCGTCGTGGACGGCCGAGCGCTTCCCGAGGCGGAGCTGATCGCGCGGGCGCAGGAGATCCGCGAGGTGGTGGTGCGCTTCGGACTGACCTTCTTCGAAGCCGTGGCGGTGCTCGGCTTCCATGCGTTCGCGCGTGCCGGCGTGGACGTGGCGGCCATCGAGGTAGGCCTGGGCGGGCGGCTCGACGCCACGAACGTGCTCGTGCCGCTCGTGTCGGCCGTGACGAACGTGGCGATGGACCACGCCGACTACCTCGGCGACACCCTGGAGCTGATCGCGGGCGAGAAGGCGGGGATCGTGAAGCCGAACGTGCCCTTCGCGACCGCCGAGACCGACCCGGCCCTCCTGGCGGTCTTCGCGCGGACCGCCGACGAACGTGGGGCACCGTTCCACCCGGTGGACCCGTCCCGCGCGCGCGACATGGAGGTCGCCCGGGACCATACGGCCTTCACCCTGCCGACGCGCAGGTGGGGCGATCTGCGGGTGCGAACCCCCCTGGTCGGCCGCCACCAGGCCGCCAACACGGCCCTCGCGGTCGAGGTGCTCGAGCATCTGCCGGAGGAGCTTGTTCCAGGGGCCGACGCCGTCCTGCGGGGCATCGGTGGGGTGGTCCACCCTGGACGGGATCAGATCGAGCGCATCGACGAGACCACCTGGCTGTTCGACGTGGCGCACAACACGGCCGGCATCCACTCGCTGGTCGATACGATGGACCGCCTGGACCTCCCGCGCCCCCTGGTGGTCCTGGTGGGGGTGCTCGGCGACAAGGATTGGCGGAGCATGCTGCCCCCGCTGTTCGCGCGCGCCGAGCTGGCTGTGCTCACGCAGCCGCCGTCGGCGCCCCCGGAGCGGAGGTGGGACGTGTCGGCCGCCGCGGACGCCGTGCAGCACGTCTGTCCGCTGCGGGTCGAGCACGACTTCCTGGCCGCTCTCGGGCGGGCGCGCGCGGAGGCCGGCCGGGGAACGGTCGTGGTCACGGGATCCGTGCACACGGTCGGGAGCGCCCTCAAGGTGCTGGGGAGGGAGCCGCTGGCGGGATGACCCTGCCGGCCCCTCCGCAGATGCCCCGGACGCGGCGGCCGCGAGGCCTACCGCATTCGTGCAAAGATGCCCAGATTCCGCGTCCAATGGCCACTTCCGCCTTCCAACGGCTTCCCGGGTTCAGGGACTTCCCACCGGAGGAGCTCGCGCTCCGCTCGCACGTCTTCGATGCGTGGCGCCGGGTTTCCCGGCGCTACGGCTTTCTGGAATACGACGGGCCTCCGCTCGAGCCCTTGGAGCTGTACGTGGAGAAGAGCGGCGCGGAGATCGTCGGGCAGCTCTACAACTTCACGGACAAGGGAGAGCGCGAGGTCACGCTCCGGCCGGAGATGACCCCGACGCTCGCGCGGGTCCTGGGTGAGCGCAGCCGTGCGATGCCCAAGCCGATCCGTTGGTTCACCCTGCCACAGCTCTTCCGCTATGAGCGTCAGCAGCGTGGCCGTCTGCGCGAGCACTTCCAGTGGAACGTGGACATCGTGGGCGAGGAGGGTGTCTCCGCGGACGCCGAGGTGTTGGCCGTGGCGATCGACGCCCTCCGCGAGCTCGGTCTGACGGCAGCCGACTTCCGGGCGCGCGTATCCGACCGACGGCTCCTGTCGGCCGTGCTGACCTCCTGCGGTGTGGCGCCGGAAGGGATGGCGTCAGCGTTCGGGGCGATCGACAAGGTCGAGCGCGAGCCTCCCGAGCGCACCCGGTCCAGGCTCGCGGAGGCGGGGGTGCGCGCGGACGACGTGGCGCGTGTCATGGCTCTCTTCGCCGATCCGGGGCTGAGCGCCGTGGCGACCAGATTCGGGAGCCGCCCCGAAGTCGCGGAGGCGATCGAACCACTGCGCGCCTACCTGGCGGCGCTCCAGGCCATGGGGCTCGGGGACTTCGTCGAGGTGGACCTCGCGATCGTCCGCGGACTCGCGTACTACACGGGCATCGTCTTCGAGCTCTTCGACCGCCAGGGGGCGTTGCGTGCCATCTGCGGAGGCGGCCGCTACGATCGGCTCCTCGAGCTGGTGGGCGGCGAGCCCCTCCCGGCCGTGGGCTTCGGGATGGGCGACGTGGTGCTCGGCGAGCTGCTCGCCGAGCGTGGCCTGGCGCCCGCGTACCGCCGGGAAGTCGACTACTTCCTGGTCGTGATCGGCGAGGAACAGCGCCAACGCGCGCTCGGGGTGGCGCACGAGTTGCGCGAGCGGGGCCGGACGGTCCTGTACGCACTGCGCGAGCAGTCCGTACGCAAGCAGTTCAAGGCGGCCGAGACCGAGGGGGCACATCGCGTCCTCGTGCTCGGGCCCGAGGAGGCCGCGAAGGGGGTGGCCGTCTTGCGGGAGATGGCGAGCGGTGAGGAAAGGGAAGTGCCCCTGGACGAGTTGCCGTGAGCAGCCATCGTTTCGACGAGGAGACCGCCCGGCGGACGCGCGAGTTCGCGGCGCGGGCGGCCCGCAGGTTGGACTACCTCGAGTGGGTGATCCTCGCGGTCGCGGTAGGTGCCGCCGTGGTGGGAGGCGCCCTGGTGGCGCTGCTCGTGCACGAGATGTGGGTGCTCTCGTTCCGGGCCACCTGGATGCTGGCGGCGGTCCTCCTGTTCGTGGTCCCGGGAGGACTCGCCCTGCGGGGCGTGAGGCGTGAGGAGCGCGCGTGGCGCACGAAGATGAAAGAACGGGAAAGGGAAGCACAGGAGCCCGATGTCTGACGACAAGAAGCTGACGCCCCGCGGAGAGGACTTCGCGGCCTGGTACAACGAGGTGGTCCAGCGCGCCGAGCTGGCCGACTACTCCCCCGTGCGCGGTTGCATGGTGATCCGCCCGTGGGGGTACGGCATCTGGGAGCTCATGCAGCGCGCCCTGGACGACATGTTCAAGGAGACGGGACACGAGAACGCGTACTTCCCGCTCCTGATCCCGATGAGCTTCATCGAGCGCGAGAAGGCGCACGTGGAGGGGTTCGCCCCCGAGCTCGCCGTCGTCACGGAGGCGGGGGGGAAGGAGCTGGAAGAGCCGCTCGTCATCCGGCCCACGTCGGAGACGATCATCTACTCGATGTACGCGAAGTGGGTGCAGAGCTACCGCGACCTCCCGATCCTCATGAACCAGTGGGCGAACGTGATGCGTTGGGAGATGCGCACCCGCCTCTTCCTGCGCACCTCGGAGTTCCTGTGGCAGGAGGGACACACAGCGCACGCCGGCCCGGAGGAGGCCGAGGAGGAGACCCTCCTCATCCTCGGCATCTACCGCCGCTTCATGGAGGAGTGGATGGGCATGCCGCCCATCACCGGCCTCAAGTCCGAGTCGGAGAAGTTCGCGGGCGCGGTGCGCAGCTACGCGCTCGAGGCCCTCATGCAGGACAACCGGGCCCTCCAGGCCGGCACCTCGCACTTCCTGGGGCAGAACTTCTCGAAGCAGTTCGACCTCAAGTTCCAGTCGGAGGCGGGGCAGGAGGAGTACGCCTGGAACACCTCCTGGGGCGTGTCGACGCGCCTGGTGGGCGGGCTGGTGATGACGCACGGCGACGACGCCGGCATCGTCGTGCCGCCGAGGCTCGCGCCGACGCAGGTCGTGATCGTACCGATCCTGCGCGGCGACGACACCCAGGCCGCCGTCCTCGCCAAGGCGGACGAGGTGGGCGCCCGGCTGAAGGAGTTGGGGGTGCGCGTTCGCGTGGACACCCGCGACCACCTCTCGCCCGGCTCGAAGTACTACGAGTGGGAGCGGAAGGGTGTCCCCTTCCGGGTCGAGATCGGGCCCAGGGACCTCGAGCAGGGGCAGGTCGCGCTCGTGCGCCGGCTCACCCCCGAGGGCGCGAAGCGCAAGGAGTTCGTGGCCGAGGGGGAGGCCGTGGCCGGCCTCCCGGCGCGGCTGGACGCGTTCCAGGCCGAGCTGCTGGCGGGCGCGACGCGCCGGCGCGAGGAGAACACGCACCGCGGGGCGTCGTCGATCGGCGAGGTGAACGAGATCCTGGACGCGAACGGCGGCTTCGTCTACACCGGGTGGAGCGGTGACCCGGCCGTCGAGCAGAGCATGAAGGACGTGGCGAAGGCGACCAGCCGGGTGATCCCGCGGGAGGAGTTCCGCTCCTCCACGCCACCGGAGAAGTGCGTGTCCGGCGAGGGAGCGTCCAGGATGGAGGTGGTTTGGGCGAGAGCGTATTGACCGGACCCTTCCCCCGTGTGGACGGGGTGCTCTGCTGCGGGAATGTTCCCCTCCCGGAACTGGCCCGGCGCTACGGCACGCCGCTGTACGTCTACGACATCCGGCACATGGAGGGCAGGGTCGGGAGCTTCCAGGACGCCTTCGGCGGCGTCGACCACCTCCTCGCATACTCGGTCAAGGCGAACGGCAACCTGACGATCCTGCGGCGTCTGCGGGCGCTGGGCTGCGGGGCGGACATCACGAGCGCGGGGGAGCTCTTCCGGGCGACGCGCGCCGGCGTTCCGCCGGGGGACATCGTCTTCGCCGGGGTGGGAAAGACGGGCGCCGAGATGCGCGAGGCGCTACGCGTGGGCATCTACGGGTTCAACGTCGAGAGCGCGGGTGAGCTGCGCCGCCTCGACCACGTGGCCGCCGAGGCGGGGACGCAGGCGCCCTTCGCGATCCGCGTGAACCCGGACGTGCTCTCGCCGACGCCGCACGAGTACACGGCCACCGGCCACGCCGCCACCAAGTTCGGGATTCCCCTGCGCGAGGCGGCGGAGCTGTATCGGTGGGCGGCGGGGCGCCCCCATCTCCGAGCGCGGGGCGTCGATGTGCACATCGGCTCGCAGATCGTCGACCCGGCGCCCTACCTGAGCGCGCTCGAGCGCGTCCTCGCGCTGGTGGCCGAACTGTCGGCGGCCGGGATCGGCCTCGAGTACCTCGACATCGGGGGCGGCTACGGCATCGCGTACGACGTCGGCCCCGAGCTCGATGTCCCCGACCTCGCGGGGGACGTGGTGCCGCGCGTGCGCGCCGCCGGCCTTCGGCTCGTCCTCGAGCCGGGCCGCGCCATCGCCGGGGAGGCGGGCGTGCTGCTTACGCGCGTCGAGTACGTGAAGCGGGCGGGGAAGACGTTCGTGATCGTCGACGGCGGCATGAGCGAGCTGATCCGTCCGAGCCATTACGGCGGGTATCATGCGATCGAGCGCGTGGATACGCGACAGCCCCACGAGGTCGAGTCCGTCGACGTGGTGGGGCCGATCTGCGAGACCGGGGACTTCCTCGCGCGCGATCGCGCGCTCGCCGTCCCCGAGCCCGGGGAGCTGCTCGCCGTCCGCACGGCCGGTGCGTACGGCTTCGCGATGGCCTCGAACTACAACGGACGCCGGCGCCCGGCCGAGTGCATGGTGGACGGAGACCGTGCGGTGCTGATCCGGCGGCGCGAGACGTTCGCCGACCTGGTCCGCGGCGAGGAAGACATCGAGGACGACCCCGGGCACGACCCCCGAGAGACACCATGACGCCCGAGCACGACCGTATCCTGATCCTCGACTTCGGCTCCCAGTTCACCCAACTCATCGCGCGACGCATCCGCGAGGAGCACGTCTACTGCGAGATCCACCCTCCGACCCGGGACCTCGCCTGGATCCGCGCATGGAACCCCGCGGGCGTGATCCTCTCCGGCGGACCGTCGTCGGTATACGACGACGGCGTACCGAGCACGGACCCCGAGTTGCTGCGCTCCGGCATCCCGATCCTCGGCATCTGCTACGGGATGCAGCTCATCGCCCACCTGGAGGGCGGGAAGGTGCACCACGGTCGGAGGGAGTACGGCCGGGCCGAGCTGGACGTGGCGCGGGGGGAGGGGATCTTCGACGGCTTCCGGCCGGGGGAGCCTACGACGGTGTGGTGCTCGCACGGCGACCATGTCGACGAGCCACCCGAGGGCTACGTGGCTCTGGCCTCCACGGCGTCGCTCCCGCTCGCCGCCTTCCGGGCCGAGGACCGCGATATCTGGGGCGTGCAATTCCACCCCGAGGTGGCGCACACCCGGCGGGGCGACGAGATCCTGTCGAATTTCCTCTTCACGCGTGTGCGGCGCTCGACCGACCTGGACCGCGGGCGCGTTCATCGAGGACGCGGTGGCGCGCATCCGCGAGCAGGTAGGCGACGGCACCGCGATCTGCGGGCTATCGGGCGGTGTGGACTCGTCGGTGGCCGCCGTGCTCGTGCATCGCGCCATCGGCGACCGCCTCACCTGCATCTTCGTCGACCACGGGTTGCTGCGGAAGCACGAACGCCAGCAGGTGGAGCGCATGTTCCGCTCGCACCACCGCATGAACCTGGTGGTGGAGGACGCTTCCGAGCTCTTCCTGTCGCGCCTGGAAGGGATCACGGAGCCAGAGCAGAAGCGCCGCGCGATCGGCAACACCTTCATCGAGGTGTTCGAGGCCACCGCCGCCCGCGAGGGGACGGGAGCCTCCTGGCTGGTGCAGGGCACGCTCTATCCGGACGTGATCGAGTCCGTGTCGGCGGGCGGGCCGTCGGTGACGATCAAGACCCACCACAACGTGGGCGGACTGCCCGAGGACATGCCCTTCGAGCTGATCGAGCCCCTGCGCGAGCTGTTCAAGGACGAGGTCCGCCAGGTAGGCCGGGAGCTGGGCCTCGCCGAGGAGTTCGTCGGACGCCACCCCTTCCCGGGCCCCGGCCTCGCGATCCGCATCCTCGGGGACGTGACGCCCGCGAGGCTCGAGACGCTGCGGGACGCCGACGAGATCTACCTGGACGAGATCCGGGCGGCGGGGCTGTACGACGAGATCTGGCAGGCCTTCGCGGTGTTGCTGCCCGTGCAGTCGGTTGGCGTCATGGGCGATGCCCGCACGTACGAGAGCGTACTGGCCCTGCGCGCGGTCACGTCGCGGGACGGGATGACGGCCGACTGGTATCCCTTCCCGTACGAGGTGCTGGCGAGGATCTCCACGCGCATCATCAACCAGGTGAAGGGCGTGAACCGCGTCACCTACGACGTCAGCTCGAAGCCCCCGGCCACCATCGAGTGGGAGTAGGTGGACGCGCCGCGGCGCGCTCACGCGTCGTGTTCTTCGACCACCGCGTCCGCCTCGATCTCGATGAGCATCTCCGGGTCGATCAGGCGCCGCACCTCGACCATCGTGGTGGTGGGCGGATGATCGCCGAACGTCTCGGCGTGCGCGCGGCCGTACTCGGCCCAGCGGGAGATATCGGTCACGAACATCCGCGTGCGGACCACGTGCTCCACACCGGCACCGAGGTCGCCGAGCGCGCGCGCCATGATCTCGAAGCAGCGTCGGGCCTGTTGGTAGGCGTCTCCGGGCGCGTGGACGCCGCCCCCTTCGGCCACCGGCGCCGTGCCGGTCACGAAGACGCGGTCTCCGGCCCGAAGAGCCCGGCAGTAGCCGACCTGCGCCTCCCAAGGAGCGCCGCTGAAGGCGCGTTGGAACGCCATTTGCATTCTCCCCAAGTCCGGTTCGTCCAACCTGCGGACGGGATCTTGTCCCTCCGCCCGCCTCGCTGCAACCACGGCGTGGAGCGGTGCGTCCAAAGAGCACCGAGCCCGCCCGAACGGAGAGATCCATGAGACGCGCCTTCGCGCTCACGCTGACCCTCGCGCTCCTCGCGCCCGCCCGAGCTTCGGCTCAGGCGGTGTGGGACGCGCCCTCGTTCATGCACGCCGGATCGCCTCCGGGGCTCACCCTGGCGCTCACCGACTCCGATCCCGGCGACGGGCTCGCGTTCGTCGCCCTGTGGCGCCGCGCCGCCGCACCCGTCGGGTTGGGGTTCCGGGCGGGCCTCGCCGACGCCGGCCACGACCTGGCCGCCCTCTTCGGCATCGACGTCTCGGGCTCCCTGCCCGGGCTCGGTGGGACGAACGGACCCACGGCCCTGTGGTGGACGGGAGCGGGGGTCGGCATCGGCGACCGGTTCGGAGCCTCGTTCCCGCTCGGGCTCGTGTTCGGCTGGACGTTCGAGGACGAATCGGTGGCCTTCATTCCCTACGTGGGCGCCCACGTGGTGCTCGACGCTCGCGAAGACGTGGGGAACGACCGCGGCGACGACAACCTCGACCTGGAGGGCGTCTTCGATCTCGGTCTCGACATCGCGTTCCCCTCGGGCTGGGTCGGTCGCTTCGGCGCCGCGCTCGGCGGGCGCGAGTCCCTGGGAATCGGATTCCGCGTCCCGACGGGACGCTGACGGAAGCGCCCAGCCCCCGACCGACGCACACGCCGCCCGCACCCCGGAGGTCGCCTTGAGCCGCCGAGTCGCCACCACGCTGCTGCTCGTTCTCGCCACCCTGGCCGCGCGTCCCCTCTCGGGGCAGCTCGCCTGGGAGGCGCCCTCCCTCCTGGGTCCCCACGCGCCGGCGGGCCTCAGCGTGTTCCTCGTGGACCCCTGGCCGGGCGACCGGCTGGGCGCCCTCGGGCAGTGGCGAGCCCCGGGGCCCGTCTGGAGCTTCGGCTACCGGGGGGCCCTCGCGCAGGGGCTCCGCGACGAGTTGGAGGGCTTCGCCGGCATCGACGTGTCGCGCACGCTGGCCAGCACCGTCGGGCAGTCCGCGGTGCGCCTGGTGGCTTGGGGCGGGGCCGGGCTCGGCGCCGGGAACGACGTGACGGTGTCGCTCCCCCTCGGCGTGGTCGCCGGGTGGACCGGGCTCGGAGACGGCACGGCGTTCTCCCCCTACGCGGGGGTGCACGTCGTCTTCGACCTCTCGAGCGCGGAGGGTGACCACGCCAGGGTGGACGGGGTCCTGGACCTCGGCCTGGACCTCAGGCTGGTCGCGGGGTGGGTGGCCCGGTTCGGCGCCTCGATCGGAGGGCGGGACGCCTACGCCGTCGGCATCCGCGTACCGAGCGGTAGCGCTCGGGAGTGAGCCTCAGGCGATGCGGCAGATCAGGCACTTGAGGTAGGCGGATTCCGGGCAGGTCGCCGCGACCGGGTGGTCGGGCGCCTGGCCACGCACCTCGAGGAGCTGCACAGGTCGCCCACGCGCGGCCGAGGCGCGTCCGACCGCACCGATGAAGGCGTCCGCCGACACCCGCCCCGAACAAGAGCACGTCACCAGGATGCCGTCGGGCTCCAGGACGTCCAGCGCGAGCCCATTCAGGCGCTCGTACGCCTGCAGCGCGGAGCGCACACCTCGAGTCGTGCGGGCGAAGCGGGGCGGGTCCAGCACCACCATCCCGTAGCGTCGTCCCTCCCGGCCCTGCGCCTCCAGCCAGCCGAAGGCGTCGGCGCGTGAGGCCTCCACGCGGTCGGCCACCCCGTTTCGCTCGGCGTTGGCGGCGGCCAGCGCGAGGGCCGGCGCGGAGGAGTCGACCGCCGTCACGTGGGCCGCCCCGTGCGCCGCCGTCGCGACGGCGAAGCCGCCGGAGTAGCAGAAGACGTCGGCGACCGTCCGCCCCGGCGCGTAGGCCGCGGCGCGAAGGCGGTTCTCACGTTGATCGAGGTAGAAGCCGGTCTTGTGCCCGGTGCGCAGATCGACGCCGAAGCGGAGCCCGCCGTCCACGACCTCGATCGGCGCGTCGGGCAGCGTGCCGGCGAGCGGACCGTCCCTCAGCTGGAGGCCCTCCTCCTCGAGGATGCCCTTCTCCGTGCGCAGCATCACGCCGGCCGGGGATACGGCCGCATCGAGCGCGGAGAGGAGAGCGTCCCGGCGGCGCGCGAGCGCGAGGCTCGTGAGCTGTACGGAAAGCCAGGGTCCGTAGCGGTCGACCGTGAGTCCCGAGAGGCCGTCGCCCTCGCTGAACACCAGACGGCACGCGCCCTGCGGGTCGTCCAGCCCCAGCACGTCCGTGCGCAGGCGGACGGCGGCGCTGATGCGCCGGGCGAAGAAGTCGTCGTCGAGCGGGACCGGCTCGCGCGTGTAGAGGCGGACGCGGATCTGGCTGAGGCCATTGTAGAGGCCGCGCGCCACGAACGAGCCCTCCGCATCGACGACGTCCACCTCGGCGCCGTCCGCCGGGTCGCCTTCGACGCGGCGGATGGAGCCCGAGAAGAGCCAGGGATGGCCTCCCGCCGGGGGTCCCTCACGTCCGGGCGCGAGGTGGACGCGGGGCAGCGCGCTCAGCGGGGGATGTCCGGGCCGGTCTCGGTCAGGCGGAGGGAGTCGAGCTTCACCTCCACGTCGTCCCAGACCTTCTTCATGAAGGCGACGTCCTCGCCGTGCGCCTCCGCGAAGGCCAGCAGCTCGGCCTCGGTCACGCCGTGCTCCTCGAGGATCTGGCGACGGCGCTCCGCGTCCATCAGGCTCCGGTCCTCGCGGACCGCCACGGACCTCAGTTCGACGTACGTGGCGATGAACCTGTCGCGGGCGAGGTCGGAGGTCGCGGGCGCCTCGGCCGGACTCGTGCGGCACGCCACGGGTCCGAGCGCCACCACGAGAACGACGAGGAACGCGAGGAGGTACCTGGCGGGGGAGGGGGGTCTGCTGCGGATCATCCGTTCTCCGGGCCGGTCCCGTCGGGCTCGCCGGGGCGGCTCGTTCAGGAGCTCAGGGCTGTCGGACCCATGGTATCCCGCAAGGGGTTCAGGGGATCCGCGAGCCCGTGGATGTTGTCCATGCCCACGCGCTCGGTGATCTTCGCGAAAGCGTCCACCACGTCCGGGTCGTAGTGCTTCCCGCGACAGCGGAGGATCTCGGCGAGCGCCTCGGCCGGGGTGAGCGCCGGCTTGTAGGGCCGGTGGTGCGCGATCGTGTCGAAGGTGTCCGCGACCGAGACGATCCGGGCCTCCAACGGGATGTCCCGCCCGACGCGTCCGTGCGGGTAGCCGAGGCCGTCCCAACGCTCGTGGTGGCAAAGCGCGATGCCGCGCGCGACCTCGAGCAGCCGGTACGCGCTCCCGCCCAGGATCTGCGCGCCGATGGTCGTGTGCGTCTTCATGATCTCGAATTCGGTCGGGGTGAGGCGCCCCACCTTGTTCAGGATGGCGTCCGGAACGCCGATCTTCCCGACATCGTGCAGCCCCGCCGTGCGCCGGATGATGTCGACCTCGCGCGGCGGCAGGCCCAGCTCGGCGGCGAGCCGCGAGGAGAGGAGGCCCACCCGCTCCGCGTGGCGTCCGGTCACGTCGTCGCGGTACTCCGCGGCGCGCGCGAGTCGGTGCAGGATCTCGGAGCGGGTGTCGGCCAGCTCGGCCGTGCGCTCCGCGACGCGTTCCTCCAGCGTGTCACGCTGCATCGCGACCCGCTGATTGAGGAAGCGTGCGGCCAGGAGGTTGCCCACGCGTGCCTCGGCCTCGGCCGGGTCGAACGGCTTGTTCAGGAAGTCCATGGCTCCGGCGGCGAGCGCGCGCCGGCGGATGAGCGGATCGTCGTCGCCCGTGAGGATCAGCACCGGGAAGTACTCCTCCGAACCGAACACCTCGGAGATCGCCATGAGCACCTCGAAGCCGTCCATGCCCGGCATGTACAGGTCGAGGATCATCAGGTCGAAGGGCTCGCTGCGCAGGACGTCCACGACGCGCGTGGGGTCCGTGACGCCCATCGGGCATTCGTAGCCGGCACGGGTGAAGAGCCGCTGCAGGGTCTCCACGACCGCCTCGTCGTCGTCCACGATCAGGATGTGTCCATCCCGCTTGTCCAGCTCCCGTGCCTGGGGCGGCTCGGCCAGCCCGATCACGGGGGCGTTGGCGAGGAGGCGGGGACGGGCCTCCCGGCGCTCGGCCATGCGTCATCTCGAGGACGGTTCCGCCCTCCTCGAGCGGCGTGAGGAGGTGCATCAGCGTCTGCTTCACCTCCTCGATCTCCAGCGGCTTGCTGAGGAAGGCGCTGCGCGCCCCGGGGATTCCGCCCCAGTACACCTCCTCCTGGGGGTAGCCGGACACGTACAGCACGGGCAGCCCCGCGCGCACCTTGCTGGCGACGTCGATGAGCGTGAACCCGCTCATGTCGGGCATGACGATGTCCGTCACGACCACGTCCACCGGGATCTCCTGCGTGAGGATGGCGAGGGCGTCCCGTGACGTGTCGGCCGTGCGCACCACGCACCCGAAGTGCTCGAGAATGTGCGCCGTGGCCCTCAGCGCGGCCTCGTCGTCGTCGACCAGGAGAACGCGCACGCCCATCAGGTTCTTCCTCGCCTCCAGCTGCGGGGGCGGGGCCGGCAGCGGCGCACCCGCGGCGAGCGTGAGCGAGGTGTCGGCACGGACCACGCGGTCGCGGCCCCTGTCCTTGGCGGCATAGAGCGCTCGGTCGGCGGCGGCCACGAGGATGTCGGGGGAGCCCATCCCCTGCTCGATCGCGCTCACGCCGGCGCTGAGCGTGACGCGTCCCCAGGAGAAGTCCAGCGCCGCCACGCGCGCCCGCACCTGTTCCGCGAAGATCTCCGCCTGCTCGATCGTGCAGTCCATGAGGATCGTCAGGAATTCCTCGCCCCCGTAGCGCACGGAGAGGTCCATCCGCCGCGTGCGCTCGGCGAGCACGCGCCCCACGGCCCGCAGGACGCGGTCGCCCTCGGTGTGCCCCTGGACGTCGTTCACGGCCTTGAAGCGGTCGAGGTCGAAGATCACCAGGGCCATGCTGCGCCCGCGGACGGCGGCAGCCCACGAGGCATCCAGGAAGACCGACGCGTGGCGGCGGTTCGGGAGGCCGGTGAGCGGGTCGGTCAGCGCGGTCTGCTCGGCCCGGTCACGTTCCCGGTGCAGCAGCTCGGCCACGGAGCCGGAGCCGATCGACACGAGCACGAGGAGCACGATGAGCGCGAAGACGTAGGGCCAGGGCGTCCCCGGGAGCCCCAGGAGGAGGACCTCCACGTGCACGAGCGCGAGCGTGGCCATTCCCCCCGCCAGCGCAAGGCTCGCGCCGTGCCAACCCTTGTAGTAGGCCAGGAGGAACGGCGGCACGAGCGCCGGCAGCCAGACCAGGAAGGCGTCCTGGCTCGCGATCCACTCCGGACGCAGGAACGCCGTGACCACCGGGATACCCAGGGACGCCACGGAGAACACGAGCGCACGAACCGGCGTGTTCCGGGGGGCCTCGGGAGCGGGTGGAAAGCGTCGAAGGATGCAAGGAATCGCTCTGGGTGCTGGGGGGTAACGCCTAAGGTCGGCTCCGTCGGCCGGATCCTCAAGCGTTTTCGTCGCGCCCCGGGTGCACGACCGCTACCCCGAACTCCAGGAGAAGACCCAGTGCGCCTCGTCCGAGTCGTCGTTTCCTTCGCTGCGTTCCTCGTCCTCGGCTGCGCCGTGAACCCCGCTACGGGAGAGCGTCAGCTCTCGCTGATCGGCGAGCAGCAGGAGATCCAGATGGGACGCGCAGCCGACCAGGAGGTCCGGTCTTCCCTGGGTCTGGTGGACAACGCGGCGCTCCAGAGCTACGTGTCGGGCATCGGCAACCGGCTCGCGGCGACCTCCGAGCGCCCCGATCTCCCCTGGTCGTTCGAGGTGGTGGACGACCCGGTGGTCAACGCCTTCGCCCTTCCGGGCGGGTTCATCTACGTGACGCGGGGCATCCTGGCCTACTTCCAGTCCGAGGCGGAGCTCGCCGGCGTGCTCGGGCACGAGATCGGACACGTGACCGCGCGGCACTCCGTCAGCCAGATGAGCCGCCAGCAGCTCCAGCAGGTCGGCCTGGGCGTCGGGATGGTCCTCTCCGAGGACGTCAGGAAGTACGGCGACCTTCTCTCTGCCGGCCTCGGGCTCATGAACCTCAAGTACTCCCGGGGCGACGAGACACAGGCCGACGAGCTCGGCATCCGCTACATGACGCGCGCGAGCTACGACGCCGACGCGCTCCTCGGCGTCTTCGAGATGCTGGCCGCCGTTTCGGGGGGCGAGGGGGGACGGGTGCCGGAATGGCAGTCGACGCACCCCTATCCCGAGAACCGCGAGGCCCACATCCGCCAGGTCATGCAGGAGAACCATGTGCAGGGAGGCGGCACGGTCGCGCGCGACGCCCTGCTCGAGCACATCGACGGCATCGTCTACGGCGAGGACCCGCGGCAGGGCTATTTCAAGGACAACCTCTTCCTGCACCCGGGCCTGGCGTTCCAGCTCCGCTTCCCGGCGGGGTGGAACACGGTCAACCAGAGCCCGTGCGGTGGGCGCGGTGAGCGGGCAGGGGGACGCGCTGGTCGTGCTGGAGCCGGCCGACTCGGCGAGCGATGCCCAGGCGGCGCTCCGCGCCTTCCTGGCGCAGGATGGCGTGCAGGGCGGGGCGATGCGCTCCGCCAACGACCACGGCGTGCCGAGCTACCGTGCGCCCTTCACCGCCCAGACCTCGGACGGCAACGAGATCCGCGGGGAGGCGCTCTTCCTCACGTACCAGGGCACGGTCTGGCGCATGCTCGGCTACGCCGCTTCGGCTCGGTGGACGACCTACCGGAACGAGGTGTCCGCGGCGCTCGGGAGCTTCGCACCGGTGACCGACCGGAAGATCCTCGACGTCCAGCCGCGCCGGATCCAGCTGGTGACGACCTCGGGCCGCATGACGGTGGCCGAGTTCTACCAGCGCTACCCGGCACCCGTGCCGGTCGAGGAGATCGCCCGCCTGAACCGCATGGACGTGAACGACGTCATCCCGTCGGGGACGCGCATGAAGCGCGTGGTCGGGGACCCGCTTCCGTAGAGGACGTCGAGGCGGACACGCTCGCCCGACGGAGGGCCGTCGGGTGGCGCGGATCTTGAACCCTCTCAGGGGGAGGGCGCCCGGTGTCTGCCAGAGTGGCAGGGCTTCGGGCGCCATGAAGAAGACGAGAGCGACCGGACAGCCAGAGACGACATGCTGAACGCCGAACGACTCACGGTGAAGGCCGGCGAGGCCCTGCAGATTGCCGCCGCAGACGCCCGCAAGCGAGGCAACCCGGAGGTGCACGGGGTGCACCTCCTCGACGCGCTCCTCTCCCAGGAAGAGGGGATCGTCGTGCCCGTGCTCCAGAAGCTCGAGGTGAACCCCGGGCTGGTGCAGAGCCGGGCCCGAGAGGCGCTGGACCGCATCGCGCGGGTCGAAGGCGGCTCCGAGCCCAACCTCGCGCGCGACCTGCGCCGGGCGCTCGACGGCGCGGAGGAGGTCTCGCGGGAGCTCGGGGACGAATACGTCTCCACGGAACACCTGCTGTTGGGGCTGACCTCCGAGAAGAACGACGCCGGCCGCATTCTCCGCGACGCCGGTGCCACCACCTCCGAGCTGAGGTCCGCCCTGGAGGCGGTACGCGGCGCGCATCGCGTCACGGACGACACGCCCGAGGACTCCTACCGCGCCCTCGCGCGCTTCAGCCGCGACCTCACGGAGCTCGCGCGGCGAGGCAAGCTCGATCCGGTGATCGGCCGGGACGAGGAGATCCGCCGGGTGGTGAAGGTCCTCGCGCGCCGGACCAAGAACAACCCCGTGCTGATCGGGGAGCCGGGCGTCGGCAAGACGGCCATCGTCGAGGGGCTCGCCCAGCGGATGGTAGCGGGCGACGTCCCCACCACGCTCTCCAACAAGAAGCTGCTGCAGCTCGACATCTCCGCGATGCTGGCGGGTGCGAAGTACCGCGGCGAGTTCGAGGAACGGATGAAGGCCACCCTCAAGGAGATCACGGAGGCGGACGGCCGCTACGTGATCTTCATCGACGAGATGCATACGATCGTCGGGGCCGGGGCGGCCGAGGGCGCCGTCGACGCGGGCAACATGCTCAAGCCGGCGCTGGCGCGCGGCGAGCTGCGCGTGGTCGGAGCGACCACGCTCGACGAGTACCGCAAGCACATCGAGAAGGACCCGGCACTCGAGCGACGCTTCCAGCCGGTGTACGTGGCGCCTCCGTCCGTCGAGGACACCGTAGCCATCCTGCGTGGCCTCAAGGAGCGTTACGAGGTGCACCACGGCGTGCGCATCACGGACGACGCCGTGATCGCGGCGGCCAAGCTCTCGGACCGCTACATCGGCGGTCGCTTCCTCCCGGACAAGGCCATCGACCTGATCGACGAAGCAGCGAGCAGGCTGCGCATCGAGATCGACTCGCTCCCGCAGGAGATCGACGTGCTGGAGCGACGCATCACGCAGCTCGAGATCGAGCGGCAGGCGCTCCAGAAGGAGACCGACCGCTCCGCTGTCGAGCACCGCGGGGACATCGAGGCCGAGCTCGCGGGGCTGCGGGAGAAGAGCCAGGGGATGAAGGCGAAGTGGCAGGCGGAGAAGGACGTGATCGGCAAGATCCAGGAGGTGCGCGAGCGGGGGGACGAGCTCCGGGTCGAGGCCGATCGCGCCACCCGCACCGGCGACCTGAACCGTGCGGCTGAGATCCGCTACGGAGAGCTGCCCAGGGCGGAGACGCACGTCGAGGAGCTGTCGGCCCGCCTCGCCGAGCTGCAGAAGGTCCAGAAGTTCCTGAAGGAGGAGGTCGAAGCGGACGACATCGCCGAGGTGGTCGCGGAGTGGACGGGGATCCCCGTGAAGCGACTGATGTCCTCCGAGCGCAAGCGGCTGACGCAGCTCGAGGGGCACCTGGGCGAGCGGGTGATCGGGCAGCCGGAGGCCGTGCGCGCGGTGTCCAACGCCGTGCGTCGGTCGCGCGCGGGACTCCAAGACCCCCATCGCCCCGTGGGCTCGTTCATCTTCCTCGGGCCCACCGGGGTCGGGAAGACCGAGACCGCCCGCGCGCTCGCCGAGTTCCTCTTCGACGACGAGCGCGCGATGGTGCGCCTCGACATGTCCGAGTACATGGAGAAGCATGCGGTGGCGCGCCTCGTCGGCGCGCCTCCCGGCTACGTCGGCTACGACGAGGGCGGTCAGCTCACCGAGGCCGTGCGCCGCAGGCCCCACGCCGTGGTGCTCTTCGACGAGATCGAGAAGGCACACCCGGAGGTCTTCAACGTCCTGCTGCAGATCCTCGACGACGGACGCCTCACGGACGCGCAGGGTCGCACGGTGGACTTCCGCAACGTGGTCATCATCATGACCTCGAACATCGGCAGTCAGCTCATCCTGGAGGCGGCGGGGCACGGCGACCGGGAGTCCGTCGAGCGGGACGTGCGCGCCCAGTTGCACCACCACTTCCGCCCGGAGTTCCTCAACCGGGTGGACGACATCGTCGTCTTCCGTCCGCTCGGGGAGGCGGAGCTTCGCCACATCGTGGAGCTACAGCTGCGTCGCGTCGCCGCGCTGGCGGAGGATCTCGGCGTCCACCTGGAGATCACCGAGGACGCGGAGGCGTTCCTGGCCAGCGAGGGCTACGATCCGTCCTTCGGGGCGCGGCCGCTCAAGCGGGCGATCCAGCGGCTGGTTCAGGACCCTCTGGCCTTGTACCTGCTGGACGAGGAGGTGCCCGAGGGCACGCGCATCGTGGTCCGACGCGCGCCCGACGCCGCGCGCCTGACTTTCGACGCGGTGCCTCCGGCCGCTCTGGAAGCCGCGCCGGCGTCCGCGCGGGCGTCCGGGGAGCCCGTGTGACCCAACGGGGTTCCCGCGACGGTCGCTTTCGTCGAGATTCGACTGCGCGTGTCGAGCCACTCCGGAGGCGTCGGTGTCACCCTGTCAGGAGCGTGTCATGAGGGCTGGGATCTCCTCACGAGCGCGGACCCGCGCGTCCCTATGGACGCTCGCCGTGCTGCTGGCGGGGGGTGGCACGGCGTGTACGACCGTGGTCCAGCGTGGACCGGGGGCGGGCGTCGTGGCACAGCTTTCGGTCGAGCGGTTCCTGCAGGCGGCGAACGACCGCGACATCGAGTCCATGGGCCGGTTGTTCGGTACGGCCGACGGACCGGTCTTCGACACCGGTGGCACGTTCGGGTGCTTCTTCAAGAAGATCGGCTCCTGGTTCGGCGGCTCGGCGTGTACGAAGCGCCGCGACGTCGAGGTCCGCCTGGACGCGATCGCGCGCCTGCTCCGTCACGAGGACTACCGGATCGTGCGTGAGGAGGCCGTCGCGGGGCGCCTCAACGACGCCACGCGCGTCTTCGTCGACCTCACGGTGGCCGGCGAGAAGGTCACGAACATCCCGTTCGTGGTGGTGCGCGCCTCCGGCGGCCAATGGCTGGTGGAGCAGATCGACCTGGAGCGGGTGATGGGGGGGAGGTAGGAGGCGGCTGGGCTCAGCCGGCGTGCTGGACCAGCTCCACGAGGACGCCCCCGGTGCTGCGGGGGTGGAGGAAGGCGGCGAGGTGGCCGCGGGCGGCGGGGCGGGGGCGGGTGTCGATCAGCTCGATGCCTTCTCCCGACAGCCGGTCCAACTCCGCCTGGAGGTCCGCGCAGCGATACGCCACGTGGTGTAGCCCCGGGCCGCGGCGCGCGAGGAAGCGCCCGACGCCGCTGTCGGGTGAGAGGGGCTCGATGAGCTCCAACGATCCGCAGAAGGCGACGCGCACGCCCTGGGCCGTGAGGGTCTCGGGTGGGGAACAGCGCTGCTTCAAGAGGAGTTCGTAGAGGCGAGACGCGCGCTCCAGTGAGGAGACCGCGATCGCCACGTGATCCAGGGGAAGCTCGCCTGGAGTGACAGAGTCCATGAGCGTCCTGCGCGGAGGGAACTCGGGTGGGACGGGCGTCGGCGCCATCGTAGAGCCGACGCCGTGACACGACAAGGAGCGGGAATGGCGACGAGCAATGCGATCATCGAGGTGAACGACGAGAACTTCGCCTCCGAGGTCGAGGGCAACGACGGGCTCTCCATGGTGGACTTCTGGGCCACCTGGTGCGGGCCCTGCCGTATGGTCGCCCCGATCGTGGAGGAGCTCGCCGACGAGTATGGGGAGAAGGGACTGAAGGTCGCGAAGCTGGACGTCGACGCGAATCCGTCCATCTCCGCCCGGTACGGCGTGCGGTCCATCCCCACGATCCTCTTCTTCAAGGGTGGAAAACTGGTCGATCAGGTCATCGGCTTCGTGCCGCGCCCCCACCTGGAAGAGAAGATCCAGAAACACCTCTAGAAGAGATCCAGAGCCAGGTCGATCCGGTCCCCGAGTCCGCCGCGTGGCCACCCTCTTCGTCGTCGGCACGCCGATCGGCAACCTGGGGGACCTGAGCCAGCGTGCGGCCGAGACGTTGTGCGCGGCGGATCGCATCCTGGCGGAAGACACGCGGCGGACCCGGGTGCTCGCAGATCATGCGGGCGCGCGGGTCCCGCTCGTGTCCCTCCACGCACACAACGAAGCGGAGCGCACCGAACGCGTGCTCGCCTGGCTCGACGCGGGCGAGACGCTGGCGCTCGTGTCCGACGCGGGGATGCCGCTGGTCTCGGACCCCGGTGGACGGCTCGTGCGCGCCGTCATCGAACGGGGCCACAGGGTCGTTCCGATCCCGGGTCCGTCGGCGGTGCTGGCGGCGCTGGTCGGGTCGGGCTTCGGCGCCGATCGCTTCACCTTCCTGGGCTTCCCCGAGCGGAAGGGCGGCGCGCGCGCGGAGCTCCTGGAACGCGTCGCGAAGGCGTCGGAGCCCATCGTCCTCTTCGAGTCGCCGCAGCGGCTGGAGCGGCTCCTCGACGACCTCGCGGAGGCGTGCGGACCGGCGCGCCGCGTCGCGGTCGCGCGGGAGCTCACGAAGGTCCACGAGGAGTTCGCTCGGGGAACCCTGTCGGAGGTGGCCGCCTACTACCGTGAGCATCCTCCGCGGGGTGAGGTGTCCGTGGTGGTCGGGCCCGCGGACGAGCCGACGGGCTCCGAGGAGGACGTGGAGGACGAGGCCCGGCGGGTGGCCCGAACGTTGCTCGACCAGGGGATGAAGCCCAGCGCGACGGCCAGGGAGGTCGCGCGCCGGCTCGCCATCGGGCGCAACGCCGCGTACCGTATCGTCCACGAAATCACAGAATCCTGACCCCGGAAGGCCGCTCGCCTCACGGATGACCGCTCTCCTGCTCACGGCGCTGGCCGTCCTGACCGCGTCCGCCGCGCCTGCGGACTCCATCACCGTCACCCGCCTGCACTACGACGGCGGCGGCGATTGGTACGGCAATCCGTCGTCGCTTCCGAACCTGCTGGAGGCGATCCGGGACAGGACCGGCATCCCGGTGGCGATGCGCGAGAGCACGGTCACTCCTCTCGACCCGGGGCTGACCGACCACCCCTACCTCTACATGAACGGGCACGGCAACGTGCACTTCACCGAGGCCGAGTGCGCCACGCTGCGCGCCTATCTCCTCGGCGGGGGCTTCCTGCACGCCGACGACAACTACGGGATGGACGAGTCCTTTCGCCGGGAGATCGCACGCATCTTCCCCGACGAGGAGCTCGTCGAGCTTCCCCCGGACCACCCGGTCTTCCATGCGTTCTACGACCTGACGGAGGGCATCCCCAAGGTGCACGAGCACGACGGGAAGCCTCCCCAGGCGCTCGCCATCATCCACGACGGGCGCCTCGTGGTCTTCTATTCCTACCAGTCCGACCTCGGGGACGGGTGGGAGGATCCCGAAGTGCACGAGGATCCGCCCGAGATCCGTGAGGCGGCCATCCGTATGGGGGTGAACCTCTTCGTGTACGTGCTTGGGCAGGCGGTGCCGTGAGCCCGGCTCCGCGTCGTCTCCAGGGACTGGTCGATGCCGTCCGTCGCCACCTGACGCGGCGCGCGCTCGTGGCCGTGCTCCTGTGGACGGTCGTGGCGGCGGCCGGGGTGCTGGCGGCCGCCTGGCTGCTTGCCGGACCGGAAGGGTGGCGGCAGGGCAGCGGCGTGCCGCTCGTGCTCGACGTCGTGCTGGTCGTGGTCGCGACGGCGCTGCTGGTCGCGGGCCACCGTGGCGCCAGGCGGTGGTTCGCGGAGGAGCCGCTCTCCAGCGCCATGGAGCGGGCGAGCGGGGTGCGCCCCGGCGTGGTGCGGGGTTCCCTCGAGCTGTCCCGCGCCGTCCCGGCCGGCGTCTCCGAGAGTCTCGTGGCCCTGGCGGCGGAGCGGACGCTGGAGGAGCTGAACCGTCCCGTCCCCGAGCTTTCCGGCGAGTTGGGCTCCGCGGTGCGCTCGTGGACGCGACGGGGATCGGGTGCGCTGGCCACGACGGCCGTGATCCTCACGGTCATGGCGGTGGCCGCCCCGACCCGGGCCGGGCGCGCGTGGCTCGGCCTCTCCACGCCCGTCCGCCTCATGGCGAAGCCGTTGCTCGCGCCGCTGTCGGTCACGCCCGGCAGCATCGAGGTCATGCGCGGAAGCGACGTCGACGTGCGTGTCGAGGCGCCCGGAAGGACGAGCGCAGACCTGGCATGGCAGGCCGCCGGAGACGTGGCGCGCACCGAGACGCTCACGCTCGCGGACGGGGTGGGCACGCGGCGCTTCGAGGCCGTCTCCGCGACGATCGAGTACCGCGTGCGCACGCCCGACGGGGTGCTTTCCGAGCCGTATCGCATCGTTCCGGTGGACCCGCTGTTCGTGAGCGACCTCCGCGTGGAGGTGACGTATCCCGGGCACACCGGGCTCGAGCCCGAGGAGTACCGCGGCCAGATTCCACCCCTCTTCCTCCCGGTGGGCACGCAGTTGTCCTTCGAGGGCTCCGCCAGCAGGCCCCTCTCCCGCGCCGTCCTGTCCGACAGCGCCGAGGCGCCCATGCTCGAGGCGACCGTGGAGGGGGCACGCTTCGAGGGGGCGTGGACGCCCCGCGCCGGAGGGCGGTTCACCTGGGACTTCCGCGACGCGAACGGCGCCACGGCGGTCGCGCAGCCCGATCCGCTCGACCTCACCCTCGTCCCGGACTCGGCGCCCGTCGTGACGATCCCCATCCCCGGGCGCGACACGATCCTCCCGGTCACGCTCCAGCAGCCGCTCATCCTCGAGGCGCACGACGACTACGGGCTGCGCCGCCTCGAGTTGGTGGCCTACCGGCGTACGGCGACCGGCGAGAACCGGCCTCCCCTCACGCAGGGGCTCGACCTTGGCGGGACCCGCGCCGCCCTCGCACGCCCGATGCTCGACGTGTCGGGGTGGCGCCTCCTCCCCGGCGACGAGGTCCACTACTTCGCGCGCGCCGTGGACAACGCTCCGGCCGGACATACCGCAGAGACGCGCGAGTTCGTGCTCAGGATGCCGAACGCGGCGGAGTTGCGCAGGGGGGCGGAGGAGCAGCTCGACAGCATGGCCAGCCGTCTCCAGGAGCTCGCCAAGGAGGCGGAGAAGAAGGCCGAGGAGACGCGCGACCTCGAGCGGCAGGCGGCGGCTGACCGCCAGGAGGCGTCGCAATCACCCGGCCGCCCGGATCAGCAAGGCCAGCTGGATTACGAGCACCGGGAGGAGTTGCGCAAGGCGCTGGAGGACCAGAAGGATCTCACCGGGCGCGTCGACTCCATGCGGGCGGAGCTGGAGGCGCTCGAGGAGACCATGCGCGAGGCCGGGCAGGCCGATCCCGAGTTGCGGAAGGACCTGGAGGAGCTGCAGGAGCTGCTGCAGCAGGTCGCCGGCGAGGACCTCCAGCAACAGCTGGACAAGATGGCCGAGGGGCTGGACCAGGAGGACGTTCGCCAGTCGAATCAACAGCTCCAGGATCTCGCGAAGCAGCAGGAGGAGTTCCGCGATCGCCTCGAGGAGTCGCTGGAGCGCTTCCGACGGGCGGCGGTGGAGCAGGACTTCCGCGCCACGCGCGGGGAGGCGGACGACCTCGCGAAGCAGGAGCAGGCGCTCGCGGACGCCATGAAGGAAGAGGACAAGCCGGAGCTGCGCGCCGAGCAGCAGGCCAAGCTCCAGGATCGGGGCGAGGAGCTGCAGTCGCGCATGGAGAAGCTACAGGAGCGCCTGGAGCAGCTCGGCGAGAAGGACGCCGCCCGCGAGGTGCAGGAGGCGCGCAAGCAGGCGGAGCAGGCCGGCGAGCAGATGTCGAAGGCGAAGGAGGACGCGGCGCGCCAGCGTCCCCAGGACGCCGGCAAGAAGGCCGACCAGGCCGCCCAGGACATGGAGAAGGCGGCGGAGCAGCTCGACCAGGCGCAGCAGGAGATGCAGCAGCAGAAGGCCGAGGCGATGCAGCAGGCGCTGCACCAGGCGGCGGACGACGCGCTCTCCCTCGCCCGCCGGCAGGCCGAGCTACGGGAGCAGATGCAGAGCGCCGCCCAGGACGAGGTCACGAACATGCGCGGCGACGAGGCCTCGCTGGTGCAGGGTGTCCGCAACCTGGCGCAGTCGCTCATGGAGCGCACCGAAGGCGCCGCCAACGGCGACCGCGAGTTGTCCGCCCAGATGGGTCGCGCGATGGAGTCGCTGGAACGGACGATCCAGGCGATGGAAAACCGCCGTGGCTCTGCACAGTCTCCGCAGGCCGCCGCCGAGCGCGCCGTGGACGACCTCAACCAGCTTGCGCTCATGGCCATGGCCGGCGCCGAGCAGATGGGCCAGCAGGGGGAGGGACAGAGCGGGGACCAGGTCTCCGAGCAGCTCGAGCAGCTCGCCCAGGAGCAGGGCGAGCTCTCCAACCAGACGGGCCAGCTCACGCCGATGCAGCTCGGTGAGCAGGCGCTGCGCGAGCAGCTGCAACAGCTGGCCGAGCAGCAGCAGTCGGTCGCCCAGGACCTCGATCAGCTCTCCGAGCAGAAGGGCGCCGAGGAGAAGTCCCTCGGCAGCCTGCAGGATCTCGCCGCCGAGGCCGAGGCGATCGCCAAGCAGATGGCCGCGGGCCGACTGACGCCCGACATGACCGAGCGGCAGGAACGGCTCTTCCACCGCCTCCTGGATGCGGGCCGGAGCCTGCAGAAGGACGACGAGGAGACTTCGGACGAGCGGGAGTCGAAGTCGGCCGGGGCCTTCGAACGGGGCGCAAGTCGTGCCGCTGGACGCGGGCGACCTCGGCGTGCTGCGCTACGAGATGCCCGACGCCGAGCGGCTCCAGGGACTCCCGCCGGCCGTCCGCCAGCTCGTGATCCAGTACTTCGAGCGGCTCAATCGCAGCCCGTCCGGCGGACGGAGCGGGGGACCCCCGCCCGGAGGCGGCCGGTGAGGCGCATCCTGACGGCCGCGTGCGCGGCGCTCGCCCTCTCGGTGACCCTGGCACGCCCCGTCGAGGGGCAGGGTGTCGAGGAGACGCGCCTCCTCCGCGAGGCGGCGGCGCGCGAGTCACGCGGAGACCTGGATGGCGCCGAGCGCGTGCTCCGACGCCTCCTCGTGGCGAGCCCGGCGTCTTCCGGGGGGTTGTTCGCGCTGGAGCGCGTGCTGCGCACGAAGGGCGAGCCCCGGGCGATCCTCCCGGCCGTGGACACCTTCCTCGCGCACGACCCGAGTGCTTCGGGCGTCCGCTACCTGAAGCTGCGCGTGCTCTCGGACCTCGACTCCCTCGACGCCGTGCGCGAGGAGGGGGAGCAGTGGCTCGGCGAGCAGGCGAGCTCCGAGGCGTCCTACCGCGAGGTGGCACGGATCTACGAGCGCGCCTTTGGAGCGGATCGGGCCCTCGACGTGCTCCGGCGGGGGCGCTCGGCGCTGCACCGGGAGGACGCGTACGCGCTCGAGATCGGCGATCTCCTCGTGACGTCCGGAGACGTGGATGGCGCGGTGTCACGAATGGGCGCGGGCCGCAGCGGGGAAGGGCGTGGACGTGCGGACGATCACCCGCCGCATCGCCGGGCTGCCGGAAGGCAACCGCGAGGCCGGAGTGACCTTGGTCTCGGCCGTGGCCGGCTCGCGCGATCCGCAGGGCGTGCGGACGGCCGCGAGCATCGCCCTCGAGCTTCGCATCGAGGACCAGGCGCTCGCGCTCTCTCGCCGCGCCGCGAGCGGCCTCGATGACCGGGCACGCGACGCCTTCCTCTCGGACGTGGCGCGGCGTGCGCGCGACGCGGGGCTCGGCGACGTGGCGGCATGGGCCTACGGGGCGCTCGGGCAGGACGCGGCCTCCCCGGCCGAGCGTCGCCAGTTCGACCAGCGGCTCGTGGACATCTCCCTCGCCACGGGTGACAGCGCGACCGCCCTCGAGGCCCAGCGCCGGGTGGTGGCCTCGTTCACGCCCGGCTCGGTCGACCGCCGCCAGGCCACGGCGCGCGTCATCGAGCTGGAGAGCGGGAGCGCACCGCCGGACGAGCTGACGGCCCTGCTCGCCGCTTTCCGGGAGGAGTTCCCGACCGCGCCCGAGCTGGACCAGCTGACGGCGACCGTGGCCGGCGCGCTCCTGGCGCGCGGGGACGACGAAGGCGCGAACGAGGTGCTGGAGGGGATCGAAGGTCCGCGGAGCGCGCTCCAGCGTGGCTACCTCCTCCTGGCCGCCGGGCAGGTGGCGGAGGGGCGCAAGGCACTGCTCCTGGCGCTCCCCGGGATGCCCCCCGCGCAGGCCACGGAGGTGATCCAGTTCGCCGGGCTCCTGGGTAGGCTGTCGCCGCCCGCAGCCGGGCTGGTCGCGGAGGCGGGCGTGCGTGCGCACGAGGGGAAGGGGGAAGAGGCGGCCCACGCCCTGAGCGGTTCCGTGGACGAGGTGGCGGAGGAGGAGCGGCCCACGCTGCTCGCCGAGGCCGCCCGGCTGGCCGATCTCGGGGAGACCGCGGCCGACCTGCGGACCCGGCTGTTGGAGGAATACCCGGACGCGCCGGAGGCGGCGGAGGCGTCGCTCGCCCTCGCACGCTTCCACGCCGCGACGCCGGACGGCCGCCAGAAGGCGATCCGGCTCCTGGAGGACCTCGTGACGCGCTCCCCGAACGCCGCGGTGGCGCCCGACGCACGTCGCGAGCTCGAGCGCCTGAAGAAGGCCGGCGGGTGAGTCGACGCGTGGGAGCACCCGTGCTCGCCTTCCTGCTGGCCCTCGTCGCGCTCGCCGGGGCGGTCGTCCCCGCGTCGGCGCAGTGGCTTCTCGTGCCGATGGACCGCACGCAGCAGAACCACCTGAAGGCGTACGGCCTCACGTACTGGACGCTCACCAGGAGCATGAAGGCGGAGTGGCTGCTCAACTACCGCGGCGGCTCCTTTCTCCTCCCCGACCGCCCGGACGTCCGGCGCGAGGCCGCGGTGCGCGGCGTGAGCGTGGAGGCGATGGACGCGGGCGCCGAGGCGAGCATGCGCGCGACGATCGCCGAGGCCAACATGGAGGCCGTGCCGCTCGAGAAGGCGCCGAAGGTCGCCGTGTACTCGCCGCCCAACGCGACGCCCTGGGACGACGCGGTCACGATGGCGCTCGAGTACGCGGGCATCGAGTACGAGACGCTGTGGGATCCCGAGGTGCTCGACACGGACCTCAAGCAGTACGAGTGGATCCACCTCCACCACGAGGACTTCACCGGGCAGTACTCGAAGTTCTACCTGACCTACGCGGGTGCACCCTGGCTCCAGGACGAGGTGGCGCGGAACCAGGAGGTGGCGCGGTCGCACGGCTTCTCGTCCGTCCCGGAGCTCAAGAAGGCCGTCGCCCGCAAGATCAGGGCGTACATCGAGGGCGGCGGCTTCCTCTTCGCGATGTGCTCGGCCACCGAGACGCTCGACCTCGCACTCGCGGCGGGGAACGTCGACATCGCGGCCGCCTACTCCGACGGAACGCCGCCCGACCCGGACGCCTCCGCGCACATGGATTGGACCCGAACGCTGGCGTTCCAGAACGCGGAGGTGCAGATCGCGCCCTCCGTGAACGCCTTCAGCGACATCGACGCACATCAGGTCAACACGCCGTGGCGCAAGGACCTGGGTGTCTACACCTTATTTGAATTCTCGGCCAAGTTCGACCCCGTCCCGGCGATGCTCACCCAGGACCACGAGACGGTGCTCCCGGACTTCTACGGGCTGACGACCTCCTTCCGGACGGACCGCATCAAGCCGGGCGTGATCATCCTCGCGCAGGAGGGCGACTGGGCGAAGTACATCCACGGGACGCTCGGCGAGGGGACGTGGACCTTCCTCGGGGGGCATGACCCCGAGGACCCCGAGCACCAGATCGGTGACCCGCAGACCGACCTGGCGCTGCACCCCAACTCGCCCGGCTACCGGCTGATCCTGAACAACGTCCTGTTCCCGGCGGCCAAGAAGAAGAAGCTGAAGACCTGAGGGGCGTGACTCGCCCCCCTTCCAAGGTCTCCTCTCTGCGTCCTCTGCGTCCTCCGTGGTAAGAGCAGTTCACCACGGAGGACGCAGAGGACGCAGAGAGTTATGGGGGGGTGGTTTTTGGGCGTTAGCTTCCACGGCATGGCGCCTCGCTTCCGAGAAGATCCTCCCGACTTCCCCGAAGGCTTCCCCGTGCACCCGGGGCGAGCCGTGCTCGTGGGGCTGGACGGCCTCGACGTCGACGCGGAGGAGGGGGCGCCGAAGCCTGCCCGACGGAAGCGTCTCCGTGCGCTGAAGCTCGACGAGGACGCGTCCCGCCGTATCCGGGCGGAGATCGAGCGCGCGGGGGGGCGCGAGGTGTGCTTCCTTGCAGAGGTCGACGAGCGGCGTCGGGTCCACGACCCGCGCGCGGTCTCTCGCGGCAACTTCGCGGCGGTGCTCGTCGCCGCGCGCGACGCCCGCGAGGGCGGGGTCATGCTTCACAACCACCCCTCCGGCGTGCTCGAGCCCTCCGACGCGGACATGCGCGTGGCGGCGCAGCTCTACGAGCGTGGCCTCGGCACGGCCATCGTCGACAACGAGGCCTCCCGCCTCTACGTGGTGGTCGAGCCGCCCGAGCCGCGCGAGAGGGTGCCGCTCGACCTGGACGCGCTCGATGCCCTCCTGGGTCCGGCCGGGCCGCTCGCCGAGCTGCACGAGGGCTACGAGGACCGGCCCGGCCAGCGGGAGATGCTGCGCGCCGTGGGACGCGCCTTCAACGAGGGCGGCGTGACCGTCGTCGAGGCCGGCACCGGTACGGGGAAGTCGCTGGCCTATCTCCTGCCGGCGGCGCGCTGGGCCCAGGACAACCAGGAGCGCACCGTCGTGTCCACGAACACGATCAACCTCCAGGAGCAACTCGCCGGGAAGGACCTGCCGCTGGTGCGCCGGATCCTCGGCAGCGACGTGCGCTGGGCCCTGGTGAAGGGGCGCGGCAACTACGTCTCGATACGGAGAGCGCTGCTGGCGGCGGACACCCAGACGTCGCTCTTCGAGGAGGATCGGTCGGCGGAGGTGCGGTCGCTCCTGGAGTGGATGGGGAGCACCGAGGACGGCTCCCTCTCGGACCTCGGCTTCCAGCCTTCCGAGGAGTTGTGGGAAGAGGTGCAGAGCGACCCCGACGTCTGCCTGCGGGCGCGATGCCCGCACTTCCAGGAGTGCTTCTACCAGCGCGCCCGGCGCCAGGCGGCCTCCGCGGAACTCCTGGTGGTGAACCACCATCTCCTCTTCACCGATCTGGCGGTGCGGCGCGCGACGGAGAACTACACCCAGTCCGCGGTGCTCCCCGCCTACAAGCGACTCATCCTCGACGAGGCGCACAACGTCGAGGACGCGGCCACCCAGCACCTCGGCGTGGAGATCACCCGACGCGGCCTCTACCGCGCACTCTCCCGGCTGGATCGGAGGGGACGGGGCATCCTCACGGCGTTGCACGAGGCGCTCGGCGAGGCCGACGAAGGCGCGAAGCTGCGCGAGCGCATCGAAAACCGAGTGCGTCCGGCGCTCTCCCGGGCGCGTGCCGTCGTCGAGGGCTTCGTGGACACGCTGGAGGGATTCGTCGGGCCGGAGGAGTCGACCGCGCGCCTCGGCCCGACGGGCATCGGGGAGCCGGCCGACGGCGAGGAGGTGCGTGAGCGCCTCGCGGCCCTGGTGGCGACGCTCGGCACGCTGGAGCGCGAGCTGGCGCAGCTGCGCGACCGTATCGAGGTGGACGAGGCGCTCGTCGAGCGGCTCGAGGGACGGCTCCTCGACCTGCGCAGCGTGCAGCGGCGGCTCGGCGCGATGGCCGCCGGCGTGCAGCTCGTGCTCGCTCCGGGTGAGCAGGCGTCCGCGTACGTGCGCTGGCTCGAATCCCGCGGCCGGGGCAGGCGGGCGAACCTGGCGATGGCCGCCGCGCCCATCGAGCTCGGTCCCGTCCTGCGCGACTCGCTTTTCACCCGGGTCGACACGACCGTGCTGACCTCCGCCACGCTCGCCACGCGCAGGAGCTTCGACTTCCTGCGCGGCCGGCTGGGGCTCGCCCCGGAGGAGCTGGCTGGCCTCGACGAGCCGCCGGCGGTGGAGGAGCGTCTGGTGCCGTCCCCCTTCGACTACGCGTCGCAGACCCTGCTCGCGGTGCCGACGGACCTCCCGGCCGCGGAGGTCGGCGGGGAAGCGTTCCAGGAGGCGACCGCACGGGTGGCGGCCGAGGTGGCGTCGATGAGCGACGGAGGTCTGTTCGTGCTGTTCACCTCGCACGCCGCCCTCCGGCGCGTGGCCGAGTTGCTGCGGGCCGGGGGCGTCGAGGCGCGTTGGCCGCTGTTCGTTCACGGCGAGGACGATCGCCACCGCCTCCTGCACGGCTTCATCCGCGCGGAACGTGGGATCCTGCTGGGCACGGCCTCCTTCTGGGAAGGCGTGGACGTTCCCGGCGATCCCCTGCGGGCGCTCATCCTGCAGAAGCTGCCCTTCCGCGTACCCAACGAGCCCATCACGGCGGCGCGCATGGAGGCGATCGAGCGGGCCGGCGGCAGTGCCTTCCACGAGTTCATGCTTCCGCACGCCGCGCTGCGGCTGAAGCAGGGCTTCGGGCGGCTGGTCCGCTCGCGCTCCGATCGGGGCGCGGTCCTGATGTTGGACGACCGGCTCGTCTCCCGCCGCTACGGGCGCTACCTGCGCGACTCGCTGCCCGAGGCCCCTCTGGTCCGGGGCCCGTGGGACGACGTGCGGCGACGGCTGGAAGCGTTCTACGCGGCGGGCGCCGGCACCCTTGGTGGGACCCGGGCCGCGCCGTAGATTGCTGCGTCCGGCGGGCGAGAGCCCGCGCTGCCCGAAAACCCGGAACCCGCGGAAGCTCATGAAGAAGCATGCAGGCCTGGTCATCGGCGTCCTCTACCTCATCATCGCCATGGGAGCGTTCAAGAACGGTATGGTGGGGTGGGAGGGGGCTCACGGCGATCTCGGCTTCTGGTGGACCGTGATCGGGTGCCTCCTGGTGATCGCCGGCCTCGGCGCGCTCGTCGGGACGTACATCCACGCCTGGGCGCACGCGGACGAGCACTCGCACTCGCACTGAGGGCGCCGCTCCCCGGATCGTCGGAGGGCCGTCCCGCGTGCGGGGCGGCCCTTTCGCGTCCGCACGCGGCGGCATCGCCCTCCTGAACCCAAGACGGCGCCACGTGCGCCGGGAGTCCCTCCGATGCCCTCCTTCCGCCCCACGAAGATCGTCTGCGTCGGCCGCAACTACGTGAAGCACGCCGCCGAGCTCGGCAACGACGTCCCCTCCGAGCCGCTCATCTTCCTCAAGCCTCCCTCCGCGCTCCTCGACGCGGGCGAGGCGATCGTGCGGCCCCGGGGGGCAGGGCGGGTGGACTTCGAGGGGGAGATCGGCGTGGTGATCGGTCGCAGGGCCAGGAAGGTGGCCGAAGAGCGACGCGTGGTCCCACGTGGAGGCGCTGGTGCCGGTCAACGACGTCACCGCCCGCGAGCTTCAGAAGAAGGACGGGCAATGGACCCGGGCGAAGGGCTTCGACACCTTCTGCCCGGTGGGCACGCCGGTGCCCTGGCGGCAGGTCGCGCTCGACGAGCTGGGCGTGGTCACCCGCGTGAACGGATCGGTTCGCCAGGACGCGCCCGCCTCGGAGATGGTCTTCTCGATTCCCTTCCTGGTCGCGCACGTCAGCCGGATCATGACGCTCGAGCCGGGCGACCTCATCGCGACGGGCACGCCGGAGGGCGTGGGTCCGCTCGCCGCCGGGGACGAGGTGGAGATCGAGGTGCGCGGCGTCGGGTCGGTACGCAACCCGGTCCGTGAGGAGGACGCATGAGTCCCGCGAAGAGCCGCGTCCTGCGCGCGCTCCCGAGCTATCCGTTGGCGGGGTTCAAGGAGCGGCGCCTCGAGCTGGAGGCGGCGGGCATCGACGTGATCGACCTGGGCGCGGGTGACGCCGACCTGGCCCCGCCACCGGCCGTCGTCGAAGCGCTGCGTGCGGCCGTCGGGGATCCGGGGATGTCGAGGTACCCCTTCCAGGTGGGGCTCCCGCAGCTCCGCGTGGAGATCGCGGGATTCATGGAGAGCCGCTTCGGCGTCACGGTCGACCCGACCTCGGAGCTGCTCCCCCTGATCGGGTCGAAGGAGGGGATCGCGCACCTTCCCTTCGCCTTCCTGGATCCCGGCGACGTGGGCATCGTGCCGGACCCCGGCTACCAGGCGTACCTCGGCGGCACGGTGCTGGCGGGGGGGAGGCGTGGGCGGTTCCGCTCCTTCCCGAGCACGACTTCCTGATCCCGCTCGACACGATCCCCGCCGACGTCGTGAGCCGCGCGCGCATCCTCTACCTGAACTATCCGAACAACCCGACGTCGGCCTCCGCGCCGGACGCGTATTTCCGGGAGGCGATCGACTTCTGCCGCGAGCACGACATCGTCCTCGTCCACGACCACGCGTACTCGGAGATCGCCTTCGACGGATATCGCCCCCCGAGCATCCTGCAGTTCGACGGAGCGCGGGAGGTGGCGATCGAGTTCCACTCCTTCTCCAAGACCTACAACATGACGGGGTGGCGGCTTGGGTGGGCGGTGGGGAACCCGGCGTTGGTCGGGGCGCTCACGCAGGTCAAGACGTTCATGGATACCGGTGCTTTTCTCGCGGTGCAGGCGGCCGGGGTCGCGGCGCTGCGGAGTTGGGATCGCTGGGTGCCGGGCAACGTCGCGGTGTTCCAGGGTCGGCGGGACCGCGCGGTGGAGGCGCTGATCGCCGCCGGGTACGAGGTCACCGCGCCGCGCGCCACGATGTACCTCTGGATCCCCGTGCCGGGCGGAGAGCCGTCGCGGGACTTCGCGCGCCGGTGTCTCGACCAGGAGGGCGTGATGGTCCTCCCTGGAGCAGGGCTCGGAAGCGGCGGCGAGGGCTTCTTCCGCATCGCGCTCACGGTGCCCGAGGACCGTCTCGCGGAAGCGGCAGCGCGGATGGGTCGCGTGCTCTGAGCGGGCCCGAGGAGCGGCGGATTCCGGAACCGCGCCCCCCGCGGAGGTTTACGAACCGGGTATGACTTATCCGGCCGGCAGCGCGGTTCCGCCTTCGGACCGGGGCGCCGGCCTCCGTCGCCCCCGTGTATCCCACCGCAGGGCCCTGCGCGCGGGACTCGCCATCTCGTTGGTGGTGCACGTCCTGGCCATCCTGGCGTACACGGCCGCGCGTCCGATCGTGCCGGCCGGCCCCATCCGCCCGTTCGTCTCGCCCCGCTCCGAGGCGGCCCGTGGCGGGATGCGCGTGATCCGGCTGCGCGCGGTCACGACGCCGGACGCTCGCCCCGATCGGCCGGATGAGGTCGCTCCGACCGAGACGCCCTCCGTGGAGCCCGGGGTACCCGACCTCAACGACGTGGGGGGACCGGGGCTCGTGGCGCCCGGACCCACGGCCGCCGAGCGCCTTCGCCCGCACCTCTCCGATGGCCGGATCTGGGCGCCGCTGGACCCGGCTCTGAACGAGCTGACGCTCGAACAGCGGCTGGAGCTGGAACTGGCCGGCGACATCGCCGACTGGCAGGACTCCCTCGCGATCGCCGCGGAAGCGCAGCGCGCGCTCACCGACTGGACGAAGACGGACGCCCAGGGCCGCAAGTGGGGGGTCTCGGAAGGGAAGCTCCACCTCGGCGACATCACGCTCCCGCTTCCGTTCAGCTTCGGCACGCCGGTGGGGACGGCGCGACGAGTTCAGGCGGGCCGCAGTGGGAGTGGGACGAGATCCAGCGGGGGGCCGCGTCGGGGCTGATGCGCGACTCGTGGAAGGACCGTGCGAAGGCCATCCGCGAGCGTAGGGACAAGGAGCGCGCCGCGAAGACCAAACCGGACACCTCGGGGGTGCGACGGTAGCGTCGCGAAGGCTCGCGGACACCCCGGGCGCCGCTTCCGGTACCGAACCCTTGCCTCCGCTGCCATCTTAGGGGCTCCCAACCCGACGGGCTCCGCCTCCGGGCCCGTCAAGGCGAACAACCCGGAGACGACGTGTCGCAGGAGCTGGCCACCCGATTCGACCCTCGGGCCATCGAGTCCGAGCGCTACCGCGCCTGGCAGGAGGGTGGGCATTTCCATGTGCCCGCCTCCGCCGTGCTCGAGGACGGGCGCGACCCGTACGTGATCGTGATCCCGCCGCCGAACGTGACCGCCGTGCTGCACATGGGCCACGGCCTGAACAACACGATCCAGGACGTGCTCATCCGGTGGCGGCGCATGCAGGGGCGTGCCTCCCTCTGGGTGCCCGGCACCGACCACGCGGGCATCGCCACGCAGAACGTGGTCGAGCGGCGGCTCGCCGCCGAGGGCACCACCCGCGACGACCTCGGCCGCGAGGCCTTCGTCGAGCGCGTGTGGGACTTCGTGCGACCACACGGGCGGCACGATCCTCGACCAGCTCAAGGCCATCGGCGCGAGCTGCGATTGGGAGCGCACGCGGTTCACGCTCGACGACGAGCTCAGCCGCGCCGTGCGCGAGGTGTTCGTCCGCCTCTACGAGAAGGGGCTGGTCTACCGCGGGGAGTACATCATCAACTGGTGTCCCGCGCTGCCACACCGCCCTCTCCAACGAGGAGGCCGAGCCGGAGGAGACCGAGGGCCGCCTCTGGCACCTCCGCTACCCCCTGCGCGAGGCGGCGTGGGGCGCGGCCCGCGATGCAGCGGCCGCGGGCGCGGAAGCCGTCGGACAGCTCGCGGACGGGCGCTGGTACCTGACCGTGTCGACGACGCGCCCCGAGACGATGCTGGGCGATACCGGTGTCGCGGTGCACCCCGAGGACGATCGCTACCGCGCGCTGGTGGGCGCCGAGGTCGAGCTGCCGCTCACCGGGACGCACGATCCCGATCGTCGCGGACGCCGCAGGTGGACCCGGAGTTCGGGTCGGGGATGGTGAAGGTCACCCCGGCGCACGATCCGAACGACTTCGACATCGCCGGGCGCACGGGCCTCGCGGTGCTCGACGTCATGACCTCGGACGCTCGCATGGGCGAGCATGCCCCCGAGCCGTTCCGGGGAATGGACCGCTTCGACGCGCGCAAGGCCGTGCTCGCGGCCCTCGAGGAGCGAGGGGCTGCTCGCGGGCGAGAGCGTGCACACGCACGCGGTGCCGCACTGCTACCGCTGCCACACGGTGGTGGAGCCGCGCCTGTCGCTGCAGTGGTTCGTGAAGATGAAGCCGCTGGCGGAGCCGGCGCTCGCCGCGTCGCGCGACGGCACGATCACCTTCACGCCCGAGCGGTGGAAGAAGGTGTACGAGCACTGGATGGAGAACATCCGGGACTGGTGCATCTCGCGTCAGCTCTGGTGGGGCCACCGCATCCCGGTGTGGTACTGCTCCTGCGGCGAGATCATCGCCGCGCGCGAAGACCCGACGAGCTGCCCGAAGTGCGGCGGCACGGAGCTGGAGCAGGACCCGGACGTGCTCGACACCTGGTTCAGCTCGTGGCTGTGGCCGTTCTCGGTGTTCGGGTGGCCCGAGCCCACCGACGACGTGCGCGCCTTCTACCCCGGCCACACGATGGTGACCGCGCCCGAGATCCTCTTCTTCTGGGTCGCGCGCATGATCATGTCGGGGTACGCGTTCATGGGCGAGGCGCCCTTCACCGAGGTGTTCCTGCACGGCACCGTGCGGGACGCCAAGGGCCGCAAGATGTCCAAGTCGCTGGGCAACGGGATCGACCCGCTCCAGGTCGTGGAGGCGTACGGCGCGGACGCGATGCGCTACACGCTCGTGAGCGCCTGTGCGATCGGGACCGACATCAGCCTGGACCACGAGGACGTGGAAGGCTCGTTCTCCGTCGGCCGCAACTTCGCGAACAAGATCTGGAACGCGGGGCGCTTCGCCCTGATGAGCCTGGGGGAGGGGGCCGTGCGGCCGCTCGCGGACGTGCGTGCCGACCTCGAGCTCGAGGACCGATGGATCCTCTCCCGCCTGGAGCACGCCGTGGCGTCGACCACGCGGGACCTCGAGCGCTTCCGCCTCCACGAAGTGGCGGAGGATCTCTACCACTTCTTCTGGGGCGAGCTCTGCGACTGGTACCTGGAGCTGGTGAAGGCCCGCCTGGGCGAGGGCGTGAGCGCAGGCAGCCGCGAGGCTGCTCGCACGACGCTGGTGACGGTGCTGGACGGCACGTTTCGCCTGCTGCATCCGATCGTGCCCTTCATCACCTCGGAGCTCTGGTCCCGCCTGCCGTGGCCGGAAGGGGCGGCGCGCCCGGAGGACCTGATCGTCGCACCCTGGCCGACGCCGCAGGCTGCGAACCACGACGTCGCGGCCGAGCAGGAGATGGGCGCGCTCCAGGAGCTCATCGTGGAGGTGCGGCGCCTGCGCAAGGAATACGGCGTGGCCGAGGGAACGCGGATCGACATCCACCTCTCCGCGGCGGATGCCGACTTTCGCGGCGACGGTTTCGGCTCAGGGGGCCGCGCTCGAGCGGCTGGCCCGCATCGGCAGCGTCTCCCCGGACGGTGGCGCGGAGGGTGCGCGCTCCGGCGTGGGCGCGCACGCCGTGCTGAAGAACGGCGCCGAGCTCTTCCTCCCCCTGGAGGGCGTGATCGACGTCGACCGGGAGTCGGCGCGCCTGCGGGCGGAGATCGAGCGCCTGCGCGGCCAGTTGCAGGGCACGGAGCGCAAGCTCGCCAACGATGCTTTCGTCTCGAAGGCGCCGGCGGAGGTGGTGGAGCGGGAGCGCGACAAGGCGGCCACGTTGGCCGAGCAGGCCTCCAAGCTGGAGGACAAGTTGCGCGCGCTCGAGGGGGCCTCCTGAACCCGACCGCGCCCCGAGGCCCCGCATCGCGCGCGCTCGCCGCGATCCTCGCGGCCGTGGCCGTGGCCTGGGTGGCCGCGTGCGCGCGCCAGGGAGCGCCCCCCGGCGGGCCCCAGGACCGACGTCCGCCGGTCGTGATCGGCACGTCTCCGGACACGTTCGCCCAGGTCACGGAGCCGTTCCGCGGACCCGTGGTGTTCCGCTTCGACGAGCGCATCAGCGAACGGCCGGGCTCCGGCGCGCTGGACGACGCCGTCATGGTGTCGCCGAACACCGGGAACGTGCGCGTCTCCAAGGGTCGCCAGAGCCTCGAGGTGACCGTCGGAGGTGGCTACCGGCCCGGGCAGGTGTACCGCATCACCCTCCTGCCGGTGATCCGCGACCTCTTCGGCAACCAGCTGCAGGATCCGTTCGAGCTCGTCTTCTCGACCGGCGCCGACATCACGGCTTCGGCCGTCGCCGGCCTCGTCTGGGACCGCAAGACCGGGCGAGGGGCTGGAGGACTACCTCGTCACGGCCACGGCGGCGGACTCCACCGTCTACCTCGCCCGCACGGACACCGGCGGCATCTACGCGCTCCGCTACCTCGTTCCCGGGACGCTACGACTTCACGGCCTTCCAGGACCGCAACCGCAACGAGCGCGTGGACTCCATGGAGATCCAGGGGACGCTCGCGCAGACGATCACGGGCGCGGATACGCTGTTCACGGACATTCCCGTGCTCCAGCCGGACACCAGCCCGGCACGCGTTACTCGGGCGGACCTGCTCGACTCGGCCACGATCGTCCTGACCTTCGACGACTTCCTGGATCCCACTTCGCCCCTTCCGCAAGTCGCTGTCCGTCCTTCGTCGGGGAGGGGTGGGGCGCTCGGGATCCAGCGTATCTTCTCGGAGCCCGACTACGGGGCGTGGGTCGAGCAGGTTCGCACCAGCCTCGCGAGGCTGGACTCGATGGAGGCCGCGGCGGCCGAACAGGCGCGGGCGCTCGCCGCGCGGGATACCGCCGCGCCGGCCGACACGAGCCAGGTGACCGACACCGTGGAGGCGGCCGTGTCCCGATCACCAAGTCAAGGTGCCTCCCCTTCACGGCCTGCACCTCCTCCGCAACTGCCTCGCCTCTCGGACGTTCGGGCCGGCGTATCCCCGGACGGAGGCGGGCTCATCGAGGGCCCGGACGGCCGCCCGCTCCCGGGAAGGCGCCTCGTGGTGGTGGTCAGGGGCGCCCTCGTGCCCGACAGCACGTATCAGGTAACGGCGAGCGGTGTCGACAATGTGAACGGCGTTCCGGGCGGGGGTGGCGAGGCCGAAGTCGTGCGCGCGGCGCCTCGCGACACCGCTACGGCGCACGACACGACGTTCGTCCCGGACACGGCGGCAGTGCGGGACACGGTTTCCCCGCCCGACACCGTGCCACCCCCCGACACGATCCCGCCCGACACCGGCAGGGTCTTCCTCCCGGGCCGACGCCGGTGACCGATCCGCGACGCAGGCTTCCGTCCGTCGACACGCTGCTCTCGTCCCCACCCTTCGCGGCGTTGCAGGAGCGCCACCCGAGGGAGCAGATCCTCCTGCGACTCCGCGCGCGCATCGAGCGCCTGCGCCAGGAGCTCGCGTTGGGCCGCATGGTCGGCGACCCGAGCTCCGCGACGTGGTGGGCCGGAGAGGTGGCGGACGCGCTCGCCGAGGAGGCCGTGCCGTCGCTGCGGCGCGTGATCAACGCCACCGGCGTCGTCCTGCACACGAACCTCGGGCGGGCCCCGCTCGCCGTGGTCGCGCGCGATGCCATGGCCGAGGCGGCGCGCGGCTACACCAACCTCGAGTACGACCTGGAGAGCGGGCGGCGCGGGTCGCGCTACCACCACTGCGCCGACCTCCTCGCGGAGCTGGCCGAGGCGGAAGCGGCGCTCGTCGTGAACAACGCGGCCGCCGCGCTCGTCCTGGCCCTGAACACGCTGGCCCGAGGACGGGGTGTCGCGGTGTCGCGGGGCGAGCTTGTGGAGATCGGCGGCGGATTCCGCATCCCCGAGATCCTCGAGCGCTCGGGCGCACAGCTCATCGAGGTGGGGAGCACGAACCGGACGCGGGCGGCCGACTACGACGAGGCGCTCCGCTACCACGACGTGGCCGTCCTCCTCAAGGTGCACCGGTCGAACTTCCGCATGAGCGGATTCACCGAGGACGTGACGACGCGCGAGCTGGCCGAGCTCGGGGCGTCCGCGAAGCGTGCCCGTCGTCTTCGACCTCGGCTCCGGCCTCTTCGCCGACCCGGTGGCCCTGGGTCTCCCCGGCGAGCCGCGGGCCAAGGAGGCGCTCGTGTCCGGCGCGGACCTCGTGGTGGTGAGCGGGGACAAGCTGATGGGCGGGCCGCAGGCGGGGATCGCGCTCGGCAGCGAGCGGATCGTGGCGGCCATGCGGGAGAACCCGCTCTGCCGCGCGCTCCGTGTGGACAAGGTCACCCTCGCGGGGATCGAGGCCACCGCGCGGCTGTACCGGGACCCGCCACGCGCGCTGCGCGAGATCCCCGTCCTGCGCATGATCGCCGAGCCGGAGGAGCACGTGCGGCGCCGAGCCGAGCTGCTCGCCGAGGCGCTCCTGGCTCGGCACGTGATGGGCGCGCGCGCCGAGCCGACCGCCGGGACCGTGGGCGGAGGCACGTGCCCGGACCTCACGCTCGCATCGTGGGCGGTGGTGCTCCCCTCGAAGCGCGCCGACCACCTGGCGCGCGCGCTCCGGGGCGGGGAGCCGCCGGTGGTGGGGCGCATCGAGGACGGCCGCCTGCTCCTGGACGCACGCACCGTCCAGGAGGACGAGATGGAGGCCCTCGTCCGTCGCGTCGTCGAGGTCATGCGCGAGGCGCGGTCGTGACGTCGTCGGCGCTCCGCCCGGCCGTGTTCCTGGACCGGGACGGGACGCTCATGGTCGAACGCGAGTACCTGGCGGATCCGGCGGGCGTCACGCTCGTCGACGGCGCCGTGGATGCGCTCGCCCGCCTGCGGGACGCCGGACTTCCCGTCGTCATCGTGACCAACCAGTCCGGGATCGCGCGCGGCCTCTACACCGAGGCCGCCTACCACCGCGTCGCGGCCCGGCTGCAAGGCCTGCTCGAGCGCGCGGGCGTGCCCCCGGCCGGCACCTACTACTGTCCTCACCACCCCGACGAGACCGGTCCCTGCTCCTGCAGGAAGCCGGGCACCGGGATGTACGAGGAGGCCGCCGGCGAGCTGGGTCTCGACCTGCGGGCGTCCTGGTACGTCGGCGACAAGGTCACCGACGTCCTCCCCGCCGCGAAGCTCGGAGGGAAGGGGATCCTCGTGCGCACGGGGTACGGTGCCGAAGAAGAGAAGCAGGCGCCGGCGGACGTCGTGGTCGTCGACGACCTCGCCGCGGCGGTGGCGCTCGTGACGGCGGGCGAGGAGGCCGGCGCGCCGGGTCCCTCGCGGCGTTGACCCCCTTCCGGGGCGCCGGTAGCTTTTTTCCTTGTTTCTGCACCGAATCGGAATGGAAACCTGCGGGACCCCTTCGGGTATTCAAGAAGCGTTGGACCCGACCACTTGACCCATCACGCATTCCATGTGCGGGAGGGTAGGACAGAAAGATGCTGACGCTCACGCAGACGGCGGCACAGAAGGTCCAGGACTTCATCCAGGAGCATGGGGTGGAGGGTGGCGCGGGTCTCCGTGTCGCGGTCCTCCCCGGCGGGTGCTCCGGCTTCCAATACGGCCTCAACATCGAGGACGCCCCCGAGACCGAGGACGAGATCCTCGACGTCGGCGGCGTGAAGGTGTTCGTCGACCCGTTCAGCGCCCAGTACCTCGACGGCGTCGAGATCGACTACGTCACCAGCTTCATGGGTCAGGGCTTCACCTTCCGGAACCCCAACGCATCCGGCGGATGCGGGTGCGGGAGCTCGTTCACGGTTTGATCTCTCCGCCCGGCGTCCTGAAGGGCGCCCTCCCCACGGTCCTCGACTACTCGGCCCTTCCTCCCGAGGAACTCCGTGCGCGCATCCGCGCACGGAAGGCGGAGCTCAACGCGGTCATCCTGGGTCACAACTACCAGCGCGTGGAGATCCAGGAGGTCAGCGACTACCTCGGGGATTCGCTCGGCCTGTCGCAGGAGGCCGCGGCGACGGACGCCGACGTCATCGTCTTCTGCGGTGTGCACTTCATGGCCGAGACGGCCAAGGTGCTCTCGCCGGAGAAGACCGTGCTGATGCCCGACCTGAAGGCCGGGTGCCCGATGGCCGACTTCGTCACGGCGACCGCGCTGCGGCGCCTCAAGGCGGAGCACCCCGGCGCGGCGGTCGTGGCGTACGTGAACTCGACGGCGGAGGTGAAGGCCCTCTCCGACGTGTGCTGCACGTCGTCGAACGCGGTGAAGGTGGTCGAGTCGATCCCCCGGGAGCGCGAGATCATCTTCGTGCCCGACCGGAACCTGGCCAGCTACGTCGAGGAGCGGACCGGGCGGGACAACATCATCGCGTGGGACGGCTACTGCTACGTACACGACGACATGGTGCTGCAGGAGCTCGACAGCGCGAAGAAGGCCCACCCCGGCGCGCTGGTGGTCGTCCACCCGGAAGCGCGCCGCGAGCTGCTCGAGGTCGCCGACGTGGTGACCTCCACCTCGGGCATGGTCGACCTTCGCCGAGAAGCACGACGCGGTCATCTTCGGCACCGAGCGTGGGCTGGTCGACCGGATGCGCCAGCGCTTCCCCGAGAAGACGTTCGTGCCGCTCTCCGGCGCCGCGGTGTGCGGCAACATGAAGCTGAACACGCTCGCGAAGCTGGCCTGGAGCCTCGACCACCGGAAGCACGAGGTGATCATGGCCGAGGAGGTGCGCACGCGGGCCGAGACGTCGCTGCGCCGCATGCTGGACCTCTCCGGCGGATGGACGGCGCCGACGGAGGAGGAGCGGGCCCTGGAGCTCGCCGGCGTCCGACCCTCCGGATGCGGGTGCGCGTGACCCGATGAAGGTCCGACCCTTCACCGGGGGCGGCTTCGGGGAAAACGGGTACCTGCTGGTCTGCGCCGAATCCGACGCCACGGTGGCCGTCGACCCGGGCGCGGCCGCCGATGCCATGGCCGAGGCGGTCCTTGCCGAGGGACTCGACCTGCAGGCGGTCCTCCTGACGCACGCGCACCTCGACCACATCGAGGGCGTCCACAGGATGCGCGCGATCCAGCCCGACGTACCGATCCTGCTGCACGCCGACGACCGCGACATGTACTTCGCGCTTCCGCAACAGGCCGCGGCGTTCGGCCTTCCGATGCCGGCGCGCCAGCCTCCTCCCACGGGCCCGCTGCAGCACGGCCAGCGCTTCACCTTCGGCGGGTGCGCGCTCGAGGTACGGCACACGCCGGGCCATGCCCCGGGGCACGTGATCCTGGTGGCCCTGGACGACGGCCTCGCCCTCGTGGGTGACGTCGTCTTCGAGGGCTCGATCGGTCGCACCGACCTGCCCGGCGGGGACTTCTACGCGCTCATGGCGTCGATCCGGGAGCAGGTGCTCACCCTGCCGGACGAGACCGTGCTCTACCCGGGGCACGGCCCGCCCACCACGGTCGGCCACGAGCGCGTGGGCAACCCCTTCCTCGTGCCGCACTTCGGCGGAAGGCTCGCGTGAGCGAAGGCGAGGGGCGCTCCGTGCGCGCGGTAGCGGTCTTCGCGTCGGGCGGGGGGAGCAACCTGCAGTCGCTGCTCGACCACACACGGTCCGGCACGCCCTGGCGGGTCCGCCTCGTCGTGACCGACCGGCCCGGGATCGGGGCGCTCGAGCGTGCCGAGCGCGCCGAGGTGCCGTCGCGCGTGATCCGCACGAAGGATCGGCGCCCCGCGGAGGTGGCGTCGGAGACGCTCGAGGCGCTGCGCGCCCACGACGTCGACGTCGTCTTCCTCGCCGGCTACCTGAAGCTCCTTCCGGCGGAGGTGGTGAGGGCGTTCCGCGCGCCGCATCCTCAACATCCACCCGGCGCTCCTGCCGGCGTTCGGAGGGAAGGGGATGTACGGCATCCACGTGCATCGCGCGGTCCTCGCCTCCGGCGCGCGCTTCAGCGGGCCGACGGTCCACCTGGTGGACGAGGAGTACGACCGCGGGGCCATCCTCGCGCAGTGGCCCGTGCCCGTGCTCCCGGACGACACCCCCGAGGCGCTGGCGGCCCGCGTGCTCGAGGTGGAGCACCGGATCTATCCGCTCGCGGCGGACCACCTGTGCCGTTGCCTCGACGACGGGCGGGAGCCCACGCCCCTGGTGCTGCCGGGTGCGGCCTTCACGCTCGTGCCGGACGTCGGTGGGACCATCCTGGCGACGGCCACCGAGGCGATCTCGACCGTGACACCCTGAGAACTCCGAGAACACCGACCGAAAGGCTTGCATCTATGAAGCGGGCGCTGCTGAGCGTATCCGACAAGACGGGCATCGTGGAGCTGGGCCGCGCGCTGGCGGAGCGCGGGTGGGAGTTGGTCTCCACCGGAGGAACGGCGGCGGCGCTCCGCGGGGCCGGACTGGAGGTGCGGGACGTGGCGGACGTCACCGGCCACCCCGAGATGATGGGGGGGCGCGTCAAGACGCTCCACCCGGCCGTGCACGCCGGCATCCTCGCCCGGCGTGGGACGGAGTCGGACATGGCCGCGATCGCGGCGCACGGCTACGGGCCCATCGACCTGGTGGCCGTGAACCTGTATCCCTTCCGCGAGACCATCGCGCGGGGTGGGGTAGGGGTGGCCGAGGCGATGGAGAAGGTCGACATCGGCGGACCCACCATGCTGCGCGCGGCGGCCAAGAACCACGCGGACGTCTGGGTCGTGGTGGACCCCGCGGACTACGAGGGCGTCGTGACCGCGTTGGACGCCGGCGACGACGGAGCGACCCTGCGGCGCGCCCTGGCCGCCAAGGTCTTCGCCCATGTCGGCGCGTACGATGCGGCCGTGTCCGCCTATCTCGAGGAGGGGACGGTCGCCGACCCACTTCCCGAGGATCTCCCGGTGGGGCTTCGGCGCATCCAGACGCTCCGGTACGGAGAGAACCCCGACCAGAAGGCCTCCTTCTACGGGCTCGGTCAGCCCGCCGGACTGACGGCGCTCGAGCAGCTCCACGGGAAGGAGCTCAGCTACAACAACTTCCTGGACCTCGACGGCGCGGTCCTTTGCCTGTCTCCCTTCGCCTTCTCACCCCTTCCGGCCGCGTGCATCGTCAAGCACACGACGCCATGCGGGTTGGCCGTGGCGGACTCGCTGGCGGATGCTTATCGCAAGGCCCTGCGTTGCGACCCGGTGAGCGCGTTCGGATCGGTCATCGCGGTCAACCGCCCGGTGGACGACGAGACGGGAGAGCTCCTGGCGACGCTCTTCGTGGAGTGCATCGTGGCGCCCGGATTCTCTGAGGCGGCCCTCGGCGCGCTCACCGCCAAGAAGAACCTCCGGTTGATGGTCTATCCCGGCCGTTCGGAGCCGCTTCCCTTCGAGCCGACGACCGGTCCGTGGACCGAGCTGGGCGAGGGGGAACGCGCCATGGGTCGCTTCATCGCCGCCCACGGGCGTGTGCCGGCTCCACGGGTCCTGCGCAGCGTCTACGGAGGCATGCTCGCCCAGACGCCGCCGACGCCGCCCTTCTACGGGGTGGAGGACGCGACCTGGAAGGTCGTGACGAAGCGCGCGCCGACGGAGAGCGAGTGGGACGACCTGCGCTTCGCGTGGGCGGCCGTGTTCGGCGTGAAGTCGAACGCGATCCTCCTGGCCGGCGGCGGCGCCACCCTGGGCATCGGGGCCGGGCAGATGAGCCGGGTGGACTCGTCGCGGATCGCGGTGCGCAAGGCGGGCGACGCGGAGATCCCGCTCGGCGGGTCGGTGCTCGCGTCCGACGCCTTCTTCCCCTTCCGCGACGGTGTGGACGCCGCGGCGGAGGCGGGGGTGCTCGCCATCGTGCAGCCCGGCGGATCGATTCGCGACCAGGAGGTGATCGACGCCGCGGACGGGCACGGGATCTCGATGGTGTTCACGGGGCGGCGTCTCTTCCGCCACTGATCGGACAGGAAGCGACCTGCTAGCCTTCCGGAACGGCGTCAGGAGCGGCGGGCTTCCCCAGAAGGCGGGACACGGCGGCCTCGAGCGCCGGTGGCGCGAAGTAGCCCACCACGCGGTGGCGGACCGTGCCGTCCCGATCGATCACGAACGTCGTGGGAATGCCCGCGATACCGCCGAACGCGCGCTGCTCCGCGCCGGAGGCGCGCCCTATCGGATAGGTGATCCCCCGCTCGTCCACGAACGCCCGCACGCCGGCTCCACCGCCCACGTCCACGGCGAAGCCCAGCACGCGGAGGTCCTCCCCGGCGTGACGCTCGTGCAGGTTCTGGAGCGACGGCATCTCCAGGCGGCAGGGCACGCACCACGTCGCCCAGAAGTTCGCGACGACCACGGAACCGCGCAGGTCGGAGGAGCGGATCGTATCGCCGTCGAGCGTGACGAGCGTGTACGAGGGGTGGGCGGTCCCGCCCGGGGAGAAGCCCACGAGCGCGCCGATCTGAGGCGCGAGCCGAACCGCCACGAAGACGAGGATGCCCGCCGTGACGATGCGCTCGACCCAGACGAGGGCGCGCTTCCAGGCCGGCGGGGCCGGGGCGCCGGAATCGGTCCGTGGCGGTGGTTCGGGTCCGGCTCGTCTCATGCCGGTTTCAACCCCTTCGTGCCCGCTGAGTGCCCGCAGGTTGGGGGGAGGTTATTGTCCTGCGCAGAAGATCCTAGGAACCCTGCGACCGGGAGCCTCCATGGCGACGTACACGTGTGACAAGTGCGGCATGAGTGTGGACATGAACTGTGCCAAGTGCGGCAAGGAGCTGGTGCACGACACCATCACCACGGATGCCGGCGTGAGCGTCGCCGTGTCCAAGTGCCCGGACGGGCACGGCATGATCAAGTCGCCCCAGTGCTGCGGGCAGGACATGAGCTGCTCGCTGTAGGCACGGCGGCCGCGCTTCGCGAACGGCGCGCTCTCTTGGACCACCCCCGCGGTGGTCCTATTGTTCACCCCGTGCAGGTCTTCCGTCCGCCGACACCGAACCGACGGACGGTCTCGGAGGGGTGGCAGAGCGGTTCAATGCACCGGTCTTGAAAACCGGCGGGCGCAAGCCCTCGTGGGTTCGAATCCCACCCCCTCCGCTTGTTGAGACGCGACCGCGCGTACGAGGCCCTGCGGGAGCCGGCCCTCGCAGTGGCCGCGTACGAAGCCTACTTCGCGGAGCCGCCCATCAGCTACCCTGTGCCCCTCGACGCCGGGTTCCGCTTCGATACCCGCGAGCGCCTGGGGCGGCTGCATCAGGCCCGGGGAGACGGCGCCGAGGCGGCCGCATACTACGCACGTGCCGCCGAGCTCTGGGAGCACGCGGATCCGGAGCTGCAGCCGCGGGTGCGGAGGGTGCGGGCGTGGGCGGCGCTTTGCGAGACCTGAGCCCGCTCATCCCCGCCCGTGAGATGGAGGCCGTGGCCTCGATGTTCCGAGGTCCATGAGGCCTCCGCTCTCGAAGGGACGCAACGCCCTCCTGTACGGCGCGCTGTTCTTCATGGGGTGCGGCACCTCGACCGGTCCCACCGCGCCGATCGATCCGTGCGCCCAGGCCCCGGTTCCGCTCGCGTTGGGGGAGCGCGTCGCGGGGGTGCTCGACGCGGCGACGGACTGCTTCGAGCGGGATGCGAGGCTGGGTGACCGGTACCTGCTCACGCTCACGGCTCCGTCGCTCTTCGACGTGACGCTTTCGACCGTCGGGTTTCTCCCGTTCGTGCCCACCTACCTCGGCGAGGACCAGCTCTCGGGGTGGGCGAGCGACTCCGCGCACGCTCTCACACGCGAACACCTCTTTCCCCCGGGGAGCTACGTCGTCCGCGCGTCGTCCTTCGCCCAGGCGGCGACGGCGGAGGCGGCACCGCAGGGCTCGTACACGCTCTCGACGAAGCCGCTCGCCGCTCCCCAGGAGGGATGCGGGCGCGAGACGTCCATCACGTACGGGTCGATCGCGGAGGGGCACCTCGACTCGAGCGACTGCCGGCGGGCGCCGGAGGTCGAAGCCGACCGTGCCAGGCCCGCCGAGGCTACGCCGCGATCTTGGCGCGGGGCGCGACATGGTGGTGACCGCCACGGCAGACGTCTCCTTCCGGCTCCTGCACGTGGCGGACGGGGTCCACGCCGGCGCGTCCCCCTGGCTCCCGCCCGGCGCGGAGGCGTCGTTGACCGCGACTGGAGCGGGCTTCCACGACTTCTACCTCCTCGCCGCGAGCGAGGACGTGCCGGGAGGCTACCGGATCCGCTTCGACGCCCTGTCCGCCGGGTCCTGACGCGATCCACCTCCTTCGACCGTCACGCTCCGCCGTCCTCCCTGCACGCCTCGCGAACGCCGTGCGAGGGACCCTGGCCGGGGAGCACGATGGTCGCCAGCGCCTCTCCGAACGAGTGTCTCCAGGTGATGTAGGCGTGGTCTCCTCCGGTCTCCCTGTACCAGACAGGGATAGCCGCGGGCACAGAGGACGTCGCGCATGTGTTGCGTGAGGTCGAGCATGGTCGGCCCGCCGCGGATCGGCTCGCGCTCGAGTCGCGCATGGCATCTCCGCGCATGTTCACCGAGGTATTCGCCGACGCCGACCCAGGGTTTCGCGGGCAGCGCTTGGAGCAGTGGTTCAATGCGAAGACTGCCACATTCGGCGGAAAGGACGCTGTTGACAGCGTGCGCGCACTGACTGGGAACGTCGCGCGCTTCGATTTCGGGGAGGTATCCGATCGGATTCCCAGGGTCGATCTGCCCGACCTGCTTCCTTTCTTCAAGGCGCTGTTTGCCGTGCTCGGGAAGCGTCGCGTCAGCCGGATGGTGTCCATCTCAGCTTCAAGACCCCGCACGAATGGCTCGATCACTTCTCGTTGGCGGATCGATACGCCTTGCTATCGTCCGGAACGGCAAACCACAGGCGGGTGAGGATGTCGCCGGTCTCGGCCTCCGGATCGAGAACCGCCCTATCCAGGCGGCCGTCGGCTCCGCACTCGTTTGCGGTTCCCGGTGACGGTATACGCCGTGCAGGACAGGATCACTGGGTCGGACGGCTCGGTGCGACGGGTGATCGTGGGCGTCGAACGGACTGGCCAAGGTGAGTGGAAGGTCTTGCGCGACTGCGAGCTCCTGAAGCGCCTAAATGACGCAGCGGACAAGCCACGTAGTTCCATCTTCAATGCCGATCCGGCGATCCGAGCTGATCCCGTCAAGTCGCTGGCGAACGCCGAGGAGATGCTCCGAAGACGGGCGAATGTGGGCGCGAGAAGCTAAGGTGGCGCCGCGGGTCACACTAGCATCTAGGGAAGCGTCTCCTCGCAGGTTGGCGGCCGGAGCCTCGTCATCGGTTCCCATCGGCCCCGTGACCTCCCTCCGCTCCAGCGAGACCGACTTCCCGCGAGCTCGCGTCGACGCGGCATGTCGGGCTGACGACGAGACGGCCAGTGAGCCATCGACTCCGCGAATTCGGCAGAAGAAGCTCTGGATCATGCTTGACAAAAAAAGTTGTCAATGGTACCATCTCCTTCATGCTCGACATCCAAGTCATCGATGATCCGGCGGCGGCGACGGTGGCCTTGGAGCCGATCCGAAGCCGACTCCTCTCCGAACTGCCGCGCCCGCTTCGGCGGCGACGCTGCCACGCGGGTCGGCTTGGCTCGGCAGAAGGTCAACTACCACCTGCACGCGCTGGAGCGCACGGGCTGGTGCGGCTGGTCGAGGAACGCAAGTGGGGCGGGCTGACGGAACGGCTGCTCGTCGCGACGGCCGCGTCCTACGTCGTTTCGCCGAGCGCCCTGGGCCCGGTCGCCGTCGATCCGAATCGGGAAGTCGATCGGCTGTCCGCGAGTTATCTCATCGCCCTGGGCGCCCGGGTCGTCCGCGAGGTGGGCAATCTCGTTCGTCGTGCGAATGAGGCGGGCAAACGCCTGGCGACCCTGGCGGTGGATACCGAGGTTCGCTTCCGGTCGCCGACGGACCGGGCGGCTTTCAGCAGCGAGCTCACCGAAGCCATCGCGACACTCGTTTCGAAATACCACGATGCATCCACCCCCGGCGGCCGCGCGCATCGGCTGGTGGTCGTGGCACACCCTCTACCGCAGCAATCCCGAGCCCAAGGAGCCATCATGAGCGTGAAGCAAGAAGCCTACCGGTCGCCGTTCCGTCCAGGTCGAATTCGAGGTCCCCGGCACGCCGGAGGAAGTCTGGCAGGCCATCGCCACCGGGCCGGGTATTTCGTCCTGGTTCGTGCCGGCTGAGTTCGAGGAACGCGACGGGAAGCCCGTGGCCATGAAGTTGAAGTTCGGCCCGGGCATGGAGCCCAGTGCTGCCGTGACAGCGTGGGATCCGCCGCGGATGTTTGCCGCGCAGAATGAGGGTTGGGGTCGGCTCGCCGCCCATCGCAACCGAGTGGAGCGTTGAAGCGCGCGCGGGTGGTTCGTGCCTCGTCCGCATTGTTCATAGCCTTTTCGCCAGCACGGACGAGTGGGACGACCAGCTGGAAGGCGCCAAGTCCGGATGGTCGGGTTTCCTGGCCATTCTGCGGATCTATCTCACGCACTTCCGCGGACAACGCTCCGCGATCATGCAGGTCACCGCTCCCGTCGCGGGTACGGACGCGGAGGCCTGGGAAGCGCTGACCGCGGCGTTGGGAGTGAAAGGCTCGAGCGTCGGGCAGCGCTGGACGACGCCCGCGGGTGTCTCACCGCTCGGCGGCGTGGTGGAGTATCTCACCGAGAATCCGTACGACGCCCTGCTGAGGCTCGACCAGCCGGGGCCAGGCATCGCCGCCCTTGGCGCCGTCACCTATCCCGGTGGCCAGGGCATGGTGGCGATGAACTTGTATCTGTACGGCGATCAGGCCGACGCAACCGTCGCCCGTGAGACACCGGTGTGGCAAGCGTGGATGCAGGAACGCTTCCCGATGCCGACAGAGCCGGGCAAGAGCGAATGAGAAAGCTCACAATCATCGAACACATCTCGCTGGACGGCGTGATCCAGGCCTCCGGCGATGACGACGATTTCCCCCACGCCGACTGACGGCCCCCTATCGGACTCCGCCGGCCGGCATGCAGTGATGGCCGCGTATGGCGAGAGCTTCGATCTGCTGCCTGGCCGTCGCACCTACGTTATCTGGTCGGGCCTCTGGCCAAAGGCGCCGAGCGACGTTGCGGATAGTACGCGCGACGATGCGCACGGGTCCGGCGTCGACCCGCGCCGCACGCTCCGGCGGGCTGGCGAGCGACGCCCCGGCGCCGGCCGTCACGCCGCGAGCGGACCGTCGCGCTGGGCCACAGCAGTCTTGACACTCCCCTACGCGCGCGGCACGTTCTCCCACTCTGCGGCCGGTCACCGGACCTGCGCAGGCCCCGCCTCTCGTCGGCGCCTCTCGATCCCTGGAGGGAACTCCATGCCCAATCAGGTGGACGCGACCAACCTTCTCGGGACCCTGCCCTTCGGAGCCCTGATCGGCGGACCGTTGACGGCCGCGATCGACGCGCAGGCCAAGGCGGCCATGAGCTCCGCGGACTTCATCGAGGCCATCGCGCTCACCGACGACGGCAAGAAGGTGCGCACGGTCACCTTCAGGTATCGCGATTCGACCGGCAAGGATGTCGAGCTGGAGGTGCCGATCCTCACGATCGTGCCGATCCCGTTCATCCGCATCGACGACATGACCGTCGAGTTCAAGGCCAACATCTCCGCCACGAACGAGACCGCCCAGTCGACCACGTCCTCGACCGCCAAGTCGGGCTCGCTCAAGGCCAGCGCGCGTTATCTGTTCGTCAAGGCCGAGCTCTCGGGCTCGATCTCCAGCAAGAAGGACTCGACCGCGACCGCCAGCTCCAAGTACTCGGTCGAGTACACCATCGACGTGCGCGTTCATGCGGTCCAGGACGACATGCCCAAGGGCATGGCCACGGTGTTGCAGATTCTCAACGAGAGCATCCAGCGCACCGAGGCCCTCCCCGCCGGCGGCGGCAAGTCCGGCGGCGGCAAGTCCGGCGGCGGTTGATCCGGAGCCGAACCGTCCAGCCAGCCCCACACGCCAGCGAGTCTCTCCGCGATGGCCGACCTACAGCAGATCGTTGGTGCGATCCTGCGTGACATCGCGCAGGCGCGCTTCAGCTCGGACATCTACTCGCGCGAGATCTCGCGCTACTACGAGCAGGACAGCCTGCTGCGGCGCTTCCCGGTCCCGCGCACGGAGATCTCCGAGGTCGACCTGGACCTGAAGTTCGCCGTCAGCGGGGTGGATAGCGACGAGGCCGGCGGGGCGGGCGACGAGACGTCGACGGCCACGGTGTTCACGAAGGCGTCGTACCGGATCGCGCAGCGCTTCTTCGACGCCGCGAGCGAGGCCGCGCGCACGGAGAGCCGGCAGCGCCCGGACGACGAGGCCTGGGCCGACCTGGCCGGACTGCTCCAGCGCACGTCGCCGCGCATCGACCTGCAGCAGGACGTGTTGGAGCACCTGGAGCGCAACCAGGGCCACCTGGTGCAGGAGGGCAAGCTCGATCGAAGCGCTCTGGATGTCAGCTTGCACGAGCTGCTCTCGGCCTTCCTGGACGCGCTTCTGTCCAAGGCGGGCGTCGAGCGGGCGCAGGCCGACCCGCTGTTCCAGGCCATCGAGGGTGGGGCCGTGCTCCGCGAACAGCTCGATCAGTTGGCACAGGACGTCGAGCGTGCGCTCGAGCTCGGCGGTGACCGCCGTGTGCAGGTCGAGGTGACCGCGGCCTACCTGCGTGAAGTCCCGGCGGAGGTCGTCTCCACGCTGCACATCAAGGCCGCGGTGCAGAACTACATGTGGTCCGAGGTCGGCGAGGTCGACGGCCGCAAGTGGCGCAAGCTGAGCCCGGAATGACCCGCAGGGAGCCCGATCATGCCTGAAGCCCGCAACCCGGCGAAAGACTCGCACGGCGTGTACCCGGCCCTGTCGCTGTATCAGCTGATCGGCGCGCCGCTGCACGCTCTGGTCGACGCGGAGTCGCAGTCCGCCCAGGCCACGGCGGAGTTCATCGAGCGCTTCGGCTTCGAGCCGCGGGCGGGAAAGCCGGAGGCGGAGTCCGGCCCGGGTGGCCTGGAGCTGGGCGACCTGCGCATGGCGCGCTTCCGCCTGCAGCGCGCCGGGCCCGACGGAACGCAGCGCGACATGCAGGTCGAGGTGCCGCTGCTCTCGCTGCTGCCCGTGCCGGCCCTGCAGATCCAGGACGCCGAGCTGGATTTCTTCGTCAAGATCGTCGACGTCGCCAGCTATCACGCGGAGACGGCGCAGCAGCCGCAGCAGGAGCAGGCTCCGGGCGGCGGCGATGCCGCGTCGGATGCCGCGTCCGAACCGCGCTCCGACCTCGATCGGTTGAGCGAGCGCATGGGAAGGCGTGTGGAATTCAAGGGTGCCTTGGGTCGCCCCCGCTCCACGCGCGTCGACGGCCGCCAGTCGATGGAGATGCAGGTGCACGTCAAGGTACGTGTGGCTCAGGCGGACGTGCCGGCCGGGATGGCGCGCCTGTTCAACCTGCTCGAGCACAACATCCAGGTGCGCGAGGCGGGCGAGCTCCCCACGCCGGAGGCACCGCCCGCTCCGCCCGTCGATCCGCCGCCAAGCGCCCGTGACGATCGCTGAGGGGCCCGGCCCCCGGGGCGAGCCCGGCTTCGACTGTCCGGTCTGCGGCGCGCACGTGCGGGCGGACGTGAACGCCCTGCTGGGTCGCGGTGAGCTGGTCTGCGGCGGCTGCGGGTTGGTGCTGCAGCTCGATCACAGCAAGTCCTCCGGGGGGCTGGACGAGTTGCGTCGCTTGCTGGAGGGGCATGCTGAAGCGCAGCGCCGGCGACGCGGCCGACGGGGGTTGTCGTGACCGCCCGCGGCTGAGCAGAGCGCCCGTGGCGATGCCGTCCACGCGCCTCCGCCCCCGCCTCGACGGCCTCCGGTGCGCCGATCCCGGACTCGAAGCGGCCGGTGTCGAGGCACTCGAGGCCTCGCTGCAGGCGGCGCGTGAGCGGGCGCTGGCGACGTTGTGCGAGCGCTTCGGCGCGGCCATGCTCGACCTGTACGGGGTCGGCGAGCGACTCGAGGCATGGACCGCGCAGGCGTCGAGCACCGATTGGGGGGCGCGCCGCGGGCTGGCCCTCGCGGCGCTCGACGCCTTCCACGCCCGCCGGCTCGCGCTGCCGCGCCACCTCGATGACGGCGCGGGCTCCAAGCGCGCGCGACGAAGGGCGCAGGCCTGGACCGAGTACGTGCGGCACCGCTCGCTGCGAGACCTCGAGGACACCTTGGAGCACCTGTGGCGCGATATGGCGGTGCTCGCGCTGCTTCCACGTCGCTGGCTGCCCCGCGAGTGGCTCGCTGTGCCCGTCCGTGCCGCGCTGGCGGCGTCGGGCGGGGTCGCCCGGGCGCAGGTGCAGATGGACCTGGCCCTGCCGGCGCCCGGTGGCGTCGACTGGATCGCACGCCAGAACACCGAGGCTTGGCGCGAGTTGAGCGGACGGCTCGAAGCGGGTGAGCCCCGCCCGATCGTGCTCTGGACACGCTCGCTCGACCCCTTGTCTGCGCTCCACGCCATCGCCTGGCGCGGGCGCGAGCTGCCCGATGCCGTCCTCGAGCTGTGGATCCTCGATCCACTCGATCCGCGCAACGAGCGGAGGGTCCGGCTCGAGCTCGAGCCGCGCGAGCAGGCGACGCTGGAGACCACGCGCTTCGTCGCCTTCGCCTGCGAGCGCTACGAGCCCGCGTCCCCGCCCGATCTCGGCTGGGACCGCACGCTGGCTTCGCTGGGGCTGCGCCGGATCGCCTGGAACGTCGTACGCGCCTTCCGTCTGCTGCTTCTGTGGCTGGGAGGTGGGCGACCGAAGGACTGATCGACTACGATGCGCGGGGCACGAAGCTCCGCATGCACGGGAGGAGTTGGCCATGGATCGAAGCAGTTTCGGGGCCTGGGGTCTCGACCTGGACGAGCCCGACTTCGCGCGCGCCTTCGCCGCTCTGGGGGTCTTGGCGGCGCACGAGGGAGCGGAGCGCATTGCCGCGATGTGCGCCGGCGGAGCCTTGGCCGAGGAGGTGCGGGCGCGCGTCCGGCCGAGCCGCGAAGGAGTGACGCCCTGGCGCGGTCCGCTGGTGCTGGGCCCGACCCTGGCACGGCTTCCGGCGGGAGAGCTCGCGCGCGCCTGGGCGTCGCTGGACGGGCCCACCGTGCGTTTCTGCCTGGCGCGCGACAGCTGGGAGCAGGGCCGGCTCACACCCCGTTGGGCGGTCGCGCTGCTGCGCTCGGCGGCGGTCGGGGACGGGCTGGCGTTCCTCGAGCTCGAGCCTCGTGTACGCAGCGCGCGCGCACGACCCTGGCTGGTGCCGTTGAGCCTGGGATTCCTGGACGACCCGCGCTCGCGCGCCCTTCGAGGGCGCGTCGAGGAGACGCGTGCCGAGGGCTGGTGGTTCGGCAAGCTCACGCGGACCGTCACGCTCGGTCGCGACGGCAGCGCGTGCGACGTCCTGCTGGTGCCGCTGGGCCTGCGGGAGGCGCTGTCGCGCAAGCTGGTCACCCCGGGTAGCGCCGATCTCGTGCTCGTCGCGGGCCCGCTGGGCGACGTGTGGTCCCAGGAGCTCGCCCTGGTCCACGCCTTGCGCGCCGACGCGCATGCCAGGGCGGTCGGCTTCGTGCCCTCGATCCTCGCCGAGCGGCCGGACGACCCCCTCTTCCCGCCGCTGGACTTCACCATCCGCCTCGTCGAGGTGATCTCGCACGACCTGCCCCCGGACGAAGCCCTTGCCGCGGCGCTGCCCACCCGCGACGGCGGGCTCCTGCTGGCCGAGCGCGGCTTCGTGGACGAGGCGCGCCTCGTCCGCGGTGTCGACCGCCTCGCGCGCGACCTGCGCGAGTCTCTGGGGAGGGAGCCTTCGAGCGCCGCCGCGACGCGCGGGGGGCAGCAACAACAACCGCAACAGCAGCAGCAGCAGCAGCAGCAACAACAGCAGCAGCAGCAGCAACAGCAGCAACAGCAGCAGCAACAACAGCAGCAGCAGCAGCAGCAGCAACAGCAGCAGCAGCAACAGCAGGAACAGCAGCAACGGGCCTACCAGGGGGGACGCGGATCGCCGCCGCCGACCTCACGCGAAGAGGAGGAGACTGCCGCCCTCGCCGACGAGCTGGATCGGATCGCGGAGCACGGCGAGTTCCTGCACGAAAGCGGCGACGCCTCGCGCGTGGCAGAGTTGCGCGCGGCGGCCGAGGCGCGCCTGGACGAGCGGACGCCGGCTCGCTACCTCCAGGCCCAACTCCACCTCCTGGAGGAGGGCGGGGGCGAGGTCCCGTTGCGCGGCGGTCTGCGGCGCGGCGCATCGCACGCCATCGACGTGCGCATCGCCGCCCCGCAGCGCGACTGGATCCAGCTCGGCGAGCGCTTCCCCGCCGAGGAGCTTCCGCCCGACCAGGTCGAGCACCATCTGACCGTCGTGCTCGTCGCGCCCGGGGTGCTGCCCGAGCCGCAGTTCGGCGAGCTCGTCCTGCCGCGCTCGGGCCCCAGCAGCACGTGGCGTTTCCATCTGCGCACCCGCGCGGATACGAAGCGCGTCGAGGCGCGGATCCTGGTTCTGTACCGCAACCGCGTGCTGCAAACCGCCCTCCTGCGGGCCGACGTGATCGAGGCGGGGGCCCAGTTCCCGGACGGAGACGTCTCGCTCTCGGCGCAGGAGGCTTCCGTGGTGCGGCCGGAGTTGGAGAGCGTGCTGCGGCTGCGCACCCGTGACCTCGACCAACGCACGCCCTTCGGCGCCGCGGTGGTTCTGAACCACGACGAGGGCGGCACCCCACGCGCGACCGTGCTGGCCGATGCGCGCGGGGCCGTCGCCGACCTGGACGACCCGAGCCTGATCGAGGCCGTCGGCAAGATCCGGCGCCGACTCGAGGAGATCAGCGAGGCGCCCGAGGATTTCGGCTCGCTCGAGGCGGCGGGCACGGTGGAGCTCTTGATCTTCCTGGCCCGCCATGGCCACCAGCTCCTGCGTACGCTCGAGGTCGACTTCCTGGGCGAGGCGCTGGCCCGCCAGCCGCGGCTGCAGCTCACCGCGGCACGGCCCGACACCTTCTTCCCCTTCGAGTTCGCCTACGACTTCCCCGCTCCCGCCACGGATGCCGAGCTGTGCCCGCGGGCCGCCCAGGCGCTCGCGGCCGGCCTGGAGGCCTGCCCGGGCGAGCACACCAAGGAGGTCGTGTGTCCCTACGGCTTCTGGGCGGTCAGCAAGGTGATCGAGCGGCATGCCTACCAGCGGGACGACCCGGCGCGCCCGGGTGCGGGGGTGCGCGTGACCAGCGAGCCCACACCGGCGCGCGGCACGATCTCGCTGGCGCACGGGGCGCTGTTCGCCGCCAGCGCGCGCGTCGACGGTTTCCAGGCAGGCGCCGGCCAGCACGTGCTGGCGTCGCTCACCGGGCTTTTCGCGGGCGGTGCGCGCCCCGCCGCTTCGTGGAGCGCCTGGGCCAAGGACATCGCGCAGCACGAACCGACGCTCCTGCTGACGCTGCCGCACACGATGTTCGACCCGACGGCCGAGGAACCGGGGCTGGAGATCCAGAGCGGCAAGCCCCTGCTGGCCGCGGACATCGACCCCAGCTACGTGCACGGCCCCGCCGACCGGCCGTCGATCCTGATCCTGCTGGGGTGCGCGACCGCCGCGGGCGAGGTCAGCTACGAGCGCTTCCCCTCGGCCTTCCGGCGCGAAGGCGCGGACGTCGTCGTGGGCACGCTGACGAACGTCCTCGGCCGCCATGCGGCTCCCGTCAGCGAGGCTCTCGTCACCGCGCTCGCCACCTGCACGTCGGCGTCGCCGCGCACGCTGGGCGACGTGCTGCGGGACGTGCGCCGCGCGTGCCTGCGCGACGGACTTCCGATGGTGCTCGCGGTCGTCGCCTTCGGCGACGCCGACTGGGCGCTGGTCAACCACTGAGGGGGAGCGACATGTTCCGGATCGAGATGCTGCGCGCGGGCCACGGCGACAGCCTGTGGGTGGAGTGGGGCGACGCCGAGCAACCATACTGCTTGCTGATCGACGGGGGCCCGAGGCTGAAGGCAACCGGCGAGCGGCTACGCGAGCTTCTGCGTACGCGGCTGGGCGACGGGACGGTGCAGCGGCGCCCGCTCGAGCTGCTGGTCGTGAGCCACATCGACTTCGACCACATCACCGGCATCCTGGGCCTGCTCGAAGATCGCGCGCTCCCGCTCGCGGCGCGTGACGTGTGGTTCAACGGATGGGACCACCTGCCGTCCGACCTGATGGGCGCCAAGCAGGGGGAGTTGCTCGGCCAGGCGATCGTGCGGCGCAAGCTCTCCTGGAACGGAGACTTCGGCGGCCACGCGGTGCAGGTGCCCGACGCCGGCGAGCTGCCGTCGGACACGTTGTCGGGCGGGCTGCGTTGGACCCTCCTGTCTCCGACGCGCGTGGAGCTGGCCGCCCTGCGGCCGGTGTGGAAGCGCGAGGTCGAGAAGGCCGGATTGGTGCCCGGCGCCCCGGCCGAGGAGCCCGAGGCGCAGCCCGACGCGCTGGGCGAGGAGGCACTCGACCCCGAGGCGCTGGGCGAGGAGCCCTTCGAGCCGGACACGTCCGAGGCGAACGGCTCGAGCATCGCGCTGCTGCTGGAGTACGAGGGCAAGAGCGTGCTGCTCTCCGCCGACGCCTTCGCGCCCCTGCTCGAGCACAACCTGCGCCGCCTGGCCGCCGAGCGCGGCTGCGAGCGCCTCCCGCTGGCGGCGCTCAAGCTCTCGCATCACGGCAGCCGCCACAACGTCAGTCCGGGGCTGTTGCGGGCGGTCCAGTGCGAGCGCTTCCTGGTCTCGACCAACGGCAGCTACTTCCAGCACCCCGATCCCGTCGCGCTGTCGCGCGTCGTCGTCGGCCGCGAAGGGGGCGAGCTGGTGTTCAACTACGAGACCGAGTTCACGCGCCCCTGGGACGCCCGCCGACTCAAGCGCCGCTTCCGCTACCGGACGCGGTACGCCGGCGAGGACGCCCGCGGGATCGCCGTCGCGCTCTGAGGCGCCTCGACAGGTGCGCCCTACCCCCCCTGGTGCCAACGCGCCGGCGGATCTCCTCCCAGCACCCCCTCCCACGCCGTCACCATCGCGTCGAAAGAGAAGCGGCCGGCCGCGCGCCGCCGCCCCTCCTCGGCCATCGCCACCCGGACGGCAGGCACGTCGAGGATCCCCTGGACGGCTGCGGCGAGCGCGTGGGGATCGGGCTCGACCACGAGGCCGGGAACGCGCCCGCGATCGTCGAAGAGCGCTTCGTCCGCGCCGGATACGGGCGTGCTCACCACCGGGACGCCGGCGGCCATCGCCTCGAGCATCGCGTTGGCCATCCCCTCGCGGTCGGAGGTGAGGAGGAAGACGTCGAGCGCCGACAGCACGCGGGCCACGTCGTCCCGGTAGCCGAGGAAGTGCACGCGCTCTGCCAACCCCAGCGCGTCCGCCCGGGCGCGCAGCTCCCCTTCCAGCTCCCCCTCGCCCGCCAGCACGCCGTGCACACCGGGCAGGAGGGCCAGGGTCTCGAGCATCCGGTCCAGACGTTTCTGCGCGCTGAGGCGCGTCACCGAACCGACGACCGGCACGTCCGGAGGAAGGCCGAGCGCCCGCCGTGCCTCGGCGGCACTCACCGGAGCCCGGTCGAGCGAGATCCCGTCGTAGACCGTGGCCACGCGAGCGGGATCGTAGTCGGGCAGACCCGCCACCAGCGCGCGCCGGATGCCGTCGGCGTTCACCAGCGCCGCGTGGATCCACCGCCGGAAGGCGAGCCGGTAGCTCCAGTGCTTGCCCGGCAGGTCGGTGTCGAGGCCGATGCGCGACACCACCGTGGGCACGCCGGCCGCCTTGGCCGCCATGCCGCCGAGCCAGGTCTTCTTGAAGGTGGAGATGAGCAGCGCGTCGGGAGCCTGCGCGCGCAGATTGCCTCCTGAACGTCAGGACCTGATGAAGTGCCAGGTGGCCGCCGAGGACCGCGATCGAAGCTTCCACGCCGCGGGCGCGGGCCTGCTCGGCCACCACCTCGAAGTTGCAGAACAGGTGTACGTCGTGCCCGCGGGCCCGGAGGCCCTCGAGCAGGAGCACCGTCCACTTCTCACCGCCCCCGTAGCTTCGGGAGCCGTTGTGGGCGGCGATGCGCATGGCCGGGGAAGAGGAGCGGCGGAGGCGCGGCAGCCCCCGTCAGGAGAACTGGGCCCGGGGGCCGAGCGTGGGATCCCACGCGCACGTCTTGTGCGACGCGTCACAGAAAGGCTTGTCCTTCGAATGTCCGCACCGACAGAGGGAATAGGGGCGGTCCTCGGGGGTCGGAATCCGGTTCCCGTCGCTGTCGAAGAGCGGGACGTTCCCCTCGACCTTGAGGGAGCCGTGGGGACGCACGATGATCTTCATGTCTTCGGACACGAACACACTCCCGGGTTCTCGGCTCGCTGGGTGGGGCTGCCCGCCTCTCAACCCCCGATGGGAACGGCGGTTCCTGGCCGGCCGGCCGATCCGGCTCCCCATGGGCGCGGCGCTTGGACCCCTCCTGTGCGCCGGGGTAGATTCCTGCGCGTCGCGATCCGGGCCGCGAGGGGCCGGACGGACCTTGGAAGCCGAGGATGCTCGTGATCGGAGTAGAGCGCAGGAAAAGCGTTCCGGTGGACGTCGGGGGCGTGACGGTGGGCGGCGAGGCGCCGGTGGTCGTCCAGTCGATGACGAACACCGACACCGCGGACGTCGCCTCCACCCTGGCGCAGGTGAAGCTCCTGGCCGATGCCGGCAGCGAGCTGGTGCGCGTGACGGTGAACCACGACGCGGCCGCGCAGGCGGTCCCGGAGATGGTGCGCAGGCTGCGCGACGAGGGCTACCGCACGCCGATCGTCGGCGACTTCCACTACAACGGCCACCTCCTGCTGACGAAGTACCCGGACTGCGCCGAGGCTCTCGCGAAGCTGCGCATCAACCCGGGCAACGTGGGCACGAAGCACAGGGACGCGAACTTCCAGCAGATCGTCCAGGTCGCCATCGACCACGACAAGCCGGTGCGGATCGGTGTGAACTGGGGCTCCCTGGACCAGCGCCTGCTCACCGAGCTGATGGACGCCAACGCGGCCCTCCCCGAGCCGAAGGACGCCGAGGCGGTCCTGATGGACGCGATGGTGGAGAGTGCGGTCCGCTCGGCCGCCCTCGCCGAGGAGACGGGTCTGGGCCACGACCGCATCGTGATCTCGACGAAGGTGTCGACGGTGCGGAACCTCATCTACGTGTACCGCATGCTCGCCCAGCGCTGCGACTATCCGCTGCACCTCGGCCTCACGGAGGCGGGGCTCGGGGCCAAGGGGATCGTGGCCACCACGGCCGGGCTGGCTCCGCTCCTCCTCGAGGGTATCGGCGACACGATCCGCGTGTCTCTGACCCCGCGCCCGGGCGGCGATCGTGCGGAGGAGGTGCGCGTCGCCCAGCAGGTCCTCCAATCGCTCGACATCCGCCACTTCGAGCCGCAGGTGACTTCCTGTCCGGGGTGTGGCCGCACCACGAGCACGTTCTTCCAGGAGATGGCCGAGGACATCACCTCCTACCTTCGCGACAGCATGCCCGCCTGGCGAAAGGCCTACCCCGGCGTGGAGTCGATGGAGGTGGCGGTGATGGGGTGCGTGGTGAACGGCCCGGGCGAGTCGAAGTACGCGAACATCGGCATCAGCCTGCCGGGCACGTTCGAGGAGCCGAAGGCGCCGGTCTACATCGACGGCGAGCACGCGCTCACCCTGAAGGGCGCGGGGCTGGTCGAGGAGTTCAAGGGGATCCTCCTCGACTACGTGAAGCGGCGCTACGGTGGGGGAGTACCGGCGGGGGCGGCCGCGGAGTAGGGGCGGCGCGACAGTTCCGTCCTCCGGACGGACCTCCCTCAGGACCCGCCCTGGCCATCGACGCGCCGGAGGAACTCGATCACGGCCCGCGCGCGCGCCTCGCCGACCTCGCCGACGACCATCATCTGCACGCCGTAGCCCTGCTTGAGCGCGGCCGCCACGGGGTCGTCGCGCGTCATCGAGTCCGGACGCAGCACCATGGCCCGGATCCACGCCGCCTCGCGACGCAGCGTCACGCCGGCCAGGTTCGGGCCGATCTTCGGCTCTCCGGTCACGGCGTGGCAGGCGGCACAGTGTCGCTCGAAGACGCCCGCTCCGAGCGCGGCGAGCGGGGCGTCGATCGGGTCGTCGCGTTCGGGGAGCGGAGCACCCGCCCAGGGGGCGAGCGCCTCCGTCGTCCCCCGTTCGTTCGCGGCCCGGCCGAGCATCCAGACGACCACCACCACGACGCCGATCAGCGTCAGGCCCACGACGGTGACCAGGCCTGTCCGCCTCCGACCTGGGGTCGGACCTTGGGAAGGGTTCGCGCGCACGACGCGTAAGGTACCGCTGGGAAGGGGGGGCTCCAAGACGGGGAGGCCCAGGGGACGGTTTGCGGGGGTGCGCGCTGGCTCCGTACCTTGTTCTTCCCCTCTCGGAAGGATCCTCTACAGGTGTCGGCGGCAACGCTCGCCGGCATCCCCAGCGTCACAGAGGGCGACTTCGGTCGACGCGGCCCCCAGCCGACCTGTCGCGTCAGCCACGCGCCCGAGAGCGAGCAGAAATGGACTTCTCCCGACGGACCCTCAGCCTCGTCACCCTGGTCCTCATCCTCGTCGTCCTGGCGGCCGGCGTCTGGTGGCGTCTCGGGGGGAAGGCGGATGCCGCCACCACCGAGGCCGCGGCCGACTCCACCGCGTCGGACCTCCCGCAGACCTCCGGCACCGATCAGTTCTCCACCAGCGTGCCCCAGCCGGTCTCGGGCGCGAAGGTCATCCGGGACACCCTCTGGATCCGCGTGAGCGCGTCGGGCCAGGCGGAGGCGTACAGGCGCGCCGAGCTGAACGCCCAGGTCGAGGGGATGGTCACCTCGATCGCAGTGCGCGAGAGCCAGCGCGTGGACGCGGGCACGCCGCTCCTCCAGATCGACACCACGGAGTACGCGCTGCGCGTTGCCCAGGCGCAGGCCGACCTGCGTGCGGCCGAGGCGGACTACCGCCAGATCGTGCTGTTCGACGACGAGATCACGGACCCGTCCGTGCGCGCCGAGCGTGAGCGTATCGCCCGCTCACGCAGCGGGCTGGACCAGAAGGAGGTGGCGCTTCGTCAGGCCGAGTTCGAGCTGGACCGAAGCAGGGTGCAGGCGCCTTTCGCCGGGAGGGTCGCGGACCTCAAGGTCGTCGAGGGCCAGCACGTCACCGCGGGCGCGGAGCTGATGACGGTCGTCGACCTCGATCCCATCAAGGTCGAGGTCCAGGTCCTCGAGGCGGAATTGGGCTTCCTCACGGCCGGGCGGCGCGCGGAGGTGCGCTTCGCCGCGTACCCGGGAGAGGTCTTCACCGGGTCGGTCGAGACGATCAACCCGGTGGTGGATCCGGAGAGCCGGACGGGGCGGGTGACCGTGCTGCTCAGGAACACGGACCAGCGGATCAAGCCGGGGATGTACGCGGAAGTGTCGCTGGACGCGGAGGCGCTCCCGGACCGGATCCTGGTGCCTCGCTCCGCGATCCTGGAGCGGGGGGAGGGACGAAGGAGAACGATGCTCTTCGTCTACGAAGGCGACGAGCGGCAGGGACTGGCCAAGTGGCGCTACGTCACCACCGGTCGCGAGAACGAGGAGTACGTGGAGATCCTCCCGGGTGAGGAGGGGACGGTCGAGCCGGGCGAGATCGTGCTCGTGGACGGGCATGCCTACCTCGCGCACGACACGCCGGTGCGCCTGGTCGAGGACGTGCAGGCGGAGGGAGGGAGACCGAGCCGATGAAGATGACGGAGAAGGGCAGGCGGTGGTGCGTCGGCATGACGATCGCAACCGTAGCCGCCTTGGGGCTCACGCTGGGCCCGCGGCCGGCGGCCGCGCAGACACCCGACACGACGACCCTCACCCTGGATCAGGCACTCCGGATCGCCGGAGAAAGCAATCCGGCCTACCGACAGGCGGAGAATTCGACGGACCTCAACGGCGTCGAGATGCGCGCCGCCTGGTTCGATCGCATCCTCCCGCAGGCGCAGTTCACACTTTTCAACACGGCGTTCTCCGGGAACAACCGTAGCCGGGCGACCGACAACTACGGCAACCCCATCGCCAAGGACCCGGTGTGGGTCTACTACTCCAGCACGCGCCAGGGGGTCACCCTGGGGTGGCAGATCCAGGGGGGATCGCTCCTCCAGGAGCGTCGTAGCCAGAGGCTCATGAACGAGGATCGGGACGTGGCGGCGGACGCCGCGCGGCTCACCATGTCCGTCGGCGTGCGCCGCAGGTACATGGGCGCGCTCCAGCAGCGGGACCTGCTACGCGCCGAGGAGGCGCTCGGCGAAGCCCGCAAGGTCGACCTGGACCTCGCGCAGCGCCTCTTCTCCCTGGCCATGAAGACCCGCGTCGATGTCCTGAACGCCGAGCTGGGCATCCAGCAGCAGCAGCTCGCCACGCAGCAGCAGCGCGCGGCCTACGAGAAGGCGAAGCTCGCCCTGCGGACGATGCTGGGCGACGACGAGCTGGACGCGCTCGAGCTCGCCGAGGAGCCGCTCCCGATCTTCGATCCGTCGGGGATGGACGCGGACGCGCTGGTGAGGACGGCGCTCGACGTGAACCCCGAGCTACGACGGGCCGAGGTGGGGGTTCGGCGCGCCGACGTGTCGGTCGCGCGGGCGAAGTCGGCATGGTGGCCGACGCTGTCGCTGAACCTGGACGTGACGCGCACTGCCCAGAGCCAGCCGCACGTGACCAGCACGACGAACGGGCTCTTCGACGTTTCCTACGACGAGCCCTGGGACCAGCAGTTCTACGTCCAGCTCTCGTTCCCGATGTTCAACAACTTCTTCCAGAACCGCGCCGATCAGGTGCAGGCCTCGATCGAGCGGGACAACCAGCGCGAGCAGGAGCGCGCCAAGCGGCTCGAGATCCAGGAGACCGTGCGCGGCGCGCTCCTCGAGCTTTCCAACCAGTGGGAGAGCCTGCAGCTCGCGCAGCGCTCGGCGACCATCGCGGCCGAGGCGCTCCGGCTCGCCCGTGAGGAGTACCGGATCGGGACGCGCACCTTCGAGGATCTGCGTCAGTCGATCGACCAGGAAGCCGATACGCGTCGCCAGACGATCGAAGCCCGCTACCGCTTCGTGAACGCCCTCCTCGACCTGGAGGAGGCGGTGGGCACGGAGGTCCGGCCCGTCGGCACGGGCGGGGCGGAGTAGTCCGATGTCGATCCCCGGCATCTCGACGCGGCGCCCCGTCGCCGTGTGGATGCTCTTTCTGGCGGTGATCCTCCTGGGGCTGATCTCCTACGCTCGCCTCCCCATCGATCTGCTGCCGGACGTCAGCTACCCGAAGCTGGTGGTCTACACGTCCTATCCGGACGTCGCGCCCGCCGAGGTCGAGCGGCTCGTCACGGAGAGGATCGAGGGGGAGGCGGCCGCCGTCCCCGGTGTGGAGCGGGTGACGTCGGTGTCGCGCGAGGGCGTGAGCCTGGTCACGCTGCGCTTCGCTTGGGGCACCGACATGGACTTCGCGATGCTCAACGTCCGGGAGCGCCTGGACAACGTGCGCGAGTCCCTCCCGGAGACCGCAACCCGCCCGGCGATCCTGCGCGTGGACCCCGAGTCCGAGCCGATCATGGTGCTGAGCGTGGTCGGTGGAGAGGACCTCTGGCAGACGAAGGAGCTGGCGGAGACCGTCTTCCGGCGTCGGCTCGAGCAGCTGGACGGTATCGCGCAGGCCTCCGTCACGGGAGGGCTCGACCGCGAGATCCAGGTGGAGGTCGACCCCCGTCTCCTCGACGCCTACGGGCTGACCATCGAGCAGATCGGCGTGGCGCTGAACGCCGCCAACGTGAGCGCTCCGGGCGGGACGATCCTGCAGGGCCGCTACCGCTACCCCCTGCGCACGCTGGGCGAGTTCCAGACGGTGGACGAGATCGCCGACGTCGTGGTCGCCCGCCAGAAACCGGGCCAGCGTGGCGCGACGCCCGCCGCGGGGGCGGACCAGCCGGGAGGCGGCGTGCGCCTCGTCCGCCTGAGGGACGTGGGCCGGGTCGTGGATGGCTTCGCCGAGCGGGAAGCCATCGCACGCTACGGGGGGAAGGAGGCCGTCGGCCTGCTCGTGTTCAAGGAGTCGGGAGCGAACACGGTGCGGGTTGCGGAATCCGTGCGCGACGTGATCGGACAGCTCACCGAAGAGTACCCGGCGGTGCACGTCGACGTCGCCTACAGCCAGGCCGGCTTCATCGCCGATTCGATCTCCAACGTGGTGCAGTCGCTGGTGTTCGGGGGCATCCTCGCCTTCCTGGTGCTCTTCCTCTTCCTGCGGGATCCGCGCTACCCGGTGGCGATCGCCCTGGCCATCCCGATCTCCGTGGTGGGGACGTTCGCACTGATGGAAGCGTTCGGGGTCAGCCTCAACATCATGAGCCTGGGCGGCCTGGCGTTGGGCGTCGGGATGCTGGTCGACAACTCGATCGTGGTGCTGGAGAACATCTTCCGGCATCGCGAAGAGCTCGGCGCAGCCCCGCTTCCGGCAGCCTCGCTCGGCGCGGAGGAGGTCCAGGGCGCGATCACCGCGTCGACGCTCACCACGGTCAGCGTGTTCGGCCCGATCATCTACGTGGAGGGCGTGGCCGGCGAGCTCTTCAAGGACCTCTCGCTCGCCGTCGCCTTCTCGTTGTTGGCGTCCCTGGTGGTGGCGCTCACCCTGCTGCCCTCCATGGCGGCGCGTTTCGCGGTGACGGGCGAGGAGGCGCCACCCTGGGAGCCGCCCCCGGCCCGTGCGCGTAGGCCGGGCTTCACGGGCACCGTCCGGTGGTACGGCGGCGCGGCGGTGCGTGCCCCCGGGCGACTGGCCCGCGGTGGTTGGTCGCTCGCCAGGGCTCTGGTCGTCTTCTGGGGGCGCGGCATCGGCCGCCTCCTCGCGAGGATGGCGGGGCCGTTCCTCCGCGGCTTCGACCGGTTGTTCGACGGGTTCACCGTGCGCTATCACGCGGCCCTCGAGTGGTCGTTGGACCATCCGACGCGCGTGCTGGCCGGCGCGGGGCTGGCGCTGGTGGTCTCCGTCGCCCTTGGAGGCACGCTCCCGCGCGATCTCCTTCCGCAGGTGGACCAGGGCGCTTTCCAGATCCGGCTCGAGCTGCCGGAGGGTACGGCGCTCACCGCCACGGCGGAGGCAGCCACGAAGATCGAATCGGCAGCGCTGGCCGATCCGGGTGTCGAGGCGATCTTCAGCAACATCGGCCGGGACGTGCGCGCCTATGCCGAGGGGGAGCAGGCCTCCGGGCTGCATACGGCGACCTTCCAGGTACGCACCGCGCCCCACGTCCGGTCCGAGGACGTGGCGGACAGGATGCGCGCCCTGGCCGGCGAGTTCCCGCCCGGTGCGCTCTCCGTCGAGACCGGTCAGGCCACCGCGTTGGGCGCGATGCTCGGCGGGGCCGAAGCCGACATCGCCGTGCGCGTGCGGGGCGAGGACCTCGACGCCTCCTACGCCCTCGCGGCCGAGGTGGAGCGCCGCCTCGACGCCTTGCGATCCGTCGGAAACGTGCGCATCGGGACGGAGCGCGGGCAGCCGCAGATCCAGATCGAGATCGACCGCACGGCCTGCGCGGCGTACGGCGTCGACCCGCGTGTGGTGGCGGAGACCGTGGATCGCGCCATGCGGGGCGACCACGCGACCGAGTTCGTGGACTTCGACCGCAAGATCGATGTGGTGGTCCGCTACCCGAGCGACCAGCGCTATTCCATGGAGACGCTGCGCGCGCTGCGCGTCCAGAACGTGCCGATTCGCGAATTGGTGCGCGTGCGCGAAGCCGTGGGGCCCGCGGAGGTGCACCGTGAGGACCAGGCGCGCGTGATCCCGGTGTACGCGGACGTGGTGCAGGGCGGGCTGGACGCGGCCATCGCCGACGTGAACGGAGCGCTCTCCTCCATTCCGCGCTCGCGCGACGTGCGCTGGGACGTGGGCGGGGAGAACGAGGAGATGCGCCGCTCCTTCCGCGACCTCTCCTTCGCCTTCGGTCTCGCCCTGATCCTCGTGTACATGATCCTGGCGGCCCAGTTCGAGTCGTTCGCGCAGCCGTTCACGATCCTCATGGCCGTGCCGCTCGCGCTGGTGGGCACCGTCCTCGCGCTCCTGGTCACGCGCGAGGGGCTGAACACGATGAGCCTGATCGGCGTGGTGATCCTGGTCGGCATCGTCGTCAACGACGCCATCGTGAAAGTCGACTTCATCGTCCAGGCGCGGGCCCGCGGGACGGCGCTGCGCGAGTCGATCCTGGAGGCGGGACGCGTTCGCCTGCGCCCCATCATCATGACAACGGCGACCACCGTGCTCGGGTTGCTGCCGATGGCGCTCGGCATCGGCCGCGGGTCGGACCTGAGGGCGCCGCTCGCGATCGCCGTGATCGGTGGCCTGTCGGTGGCGACCGCGCTCACGCTGATCGTGGTGCCGGTCGTCTTCCAGACCGTGGAGCGGACGCGCGTGCGGCTCTGGGGCGAGACGTCGATCGGCGCGCCCGTGACGCAGGCGGGGGACTAGCCATGATCCGCATGAGCATCCGCCGTCCGGTGGCCGTGGCCATGGCCTACGCTGCCGTGGCCCTCCTTGGCGTGGCCGCCTGGCGGAACATCCCGATCGAGCTCCTTCCGGACACGCAGCTGCCCCGCCTCAAGGTCACGGGGATGTGGCGTGGGGCGTCGCCGGAGACGGTGGAGGCCTTCCTGACATCGCCGCTCGAGTCGGTGATCCAGCAGGTGAGGGGGGTCGAGAAGATCATCTCGAACTCCTACGAGTCGAACGGCATGGGCACGGCGGACATCGACGTCGAGTTCACGCGCGACACGGACATGGACTTCGCGCGCCTGGACCTCTCGGAGCGCATCGCCACCCTCGAGGAGGAGCTGCCGCCCGGCACCGAGCGTGTGACCGTGCAGCCCTACGTTCCCGAGGAGTTCCAGGAGCAGAACCAGCCCTTCCTGCGCTACACCTTCACCGGACCGTATACGCTGGAGGCCCTGCGGGCGCACGTGGACGACGTGCTCGCCCCGGAGATCGGCCAGGTGGACGGCGTGGGGGTGGTGCAGGTCTACGGGGGGCGCAGGCGCCGCCTGGAGATCGAGCTGGACGAGGCCGAGATCGCCGGCCTGGGCCTGGACCCGTCGACGGTGCGCCGGAAGATCCAGGAGCTGGACATGGTGAAGGAGGTGGGCGCCGTCCGGGAGGGGGACAGGCAGCGCACGATCACGATCGTGAACCGCCCGGAGAACGCCGAGGACGTGCGCAACGCCGTGCTCATGGCCGCCGCGCGGCACGCCCGTGCGCGTGCGCGACGTGGCCACGGTGCACGACCGCTACGAGGAGGCGCAGAGCTACTACCGGATCGACGGCCGCCCCGCCGTGTCCTTCGCCGTCACGAAGGAGATCGGCGCGAACACCGTGCGCGTGGCCGACGCGGTGAAGGTGCGCCTGTCGGAGCTCGAGCGCTTCAACCCCTACGGCACCCGGCTCATCCTCGACAACGACGAGAGCAAGGAGATCCGGGAGCAGCTCAGCGACCTGCGCACGCGTGCCCTCTTCAGCGCGCTTGTGATCTTCGTCGTCCTGCTCGCGTTCCTGGGATCGCTGCGCTCCGCGGCCCTCATCTTCGCCACGATCGCGTTCAGCGTCCTCATCGCGCTCAACCTGATCTACTTCGGTGGGCTCACGCTCAACATCCTCACGCTCATGGGCCTGGCGATGGGCTTCGGGCTCATCGTGGACAACGCGATCGTGGTCCTGGAGAACGTCTACCGGCGCTGGCGGGGCGGGGAAGAGCCCGCCGTGGCAGCCGAGGACGGCGCGCGCGAGGTGGTGCTCCCGATCCTCGCGTCCACGGCCACGACGCTGATCGTCTTCGTTCCGTTCGTCTACCTGCAGGGCGAGCTGCGGGTGTTCTACGTCCCGCTGGCGATCGTGGTGGGCCTCACCCTGGTGGCGTCGCTCTTCGTCGCGTTCACCTTCATCCCCTCGCTGGCGGCCCGGGTGCTCCGACGCGGCGTGCCGGGGACGATGGGCGACGACGTCGGCGGTGTGCCGTCACCGGGTACGCCCCGCCGTCCGCTGTATGTGCGCTTCTACGCGGACGTGGTGGGCTTCACGGTGCGCCACCCGTGGACGTCGTTCCTGGTGACAGCGCTCGTCTTCACGGGCTCCTACCACCTCTTCGACAAGTACGTCACCACGTGGACCGTGTTCGGAGGGGGGCTCAACACCCGCACCTACATCAGCGTCCAGATCTCCCTGCCGCGGGGCTCGAACCTCGACCGGACGGACGAGCTGGTGGCCTTCTTCGAGGAGAAGCTCTCGCACATCCCAGAGGTCGAGCAGTACACGGCGCAGATCCGGCCGCAGTTCGGGTACATGGAGATCACGTTCCCGGACTCGCTCGAGAACACGCAGGTGCCGGTGGCGATCAAGGAGCAGATGTTCGCCTACAGCCACTCCTTCACCGGCGCCGAGGTGCGCGTCTACGGGTACGGTCCCTCCTTCTACGGGGGCGGATCGAGCCCGCCCAACTACGCCATCACCGTCCTGGGCTACAACTACGAGAAGGTGCGCGACATCGCCGAGAACATCGGCGCGCGCCTGTCGCGGCTCGCGCGCGTCCAGGACGTGGACACGAACTCCGGCTCCAACCGCTTCCAGCGCGAGAAGGCGTCGGAGTACGTGGTCACCATCGACAGGGACCGCCTGGCGCGCCACGACCTCAGCGTGCAGGAGCTCGTCGGACGCCTGCAGGCGTCCGTGCAAGGCAGGCAGAGCGCCAGCTGGCTGAAGCTGGGCGGTGAGGACGTGCAGTACCAGGTGAAGTTGGAGGACAGCTCGGACATGGACGTCCTGGCGCTCACGGAGACGCTCATCGATACGCCGAGCGGTCGGCGCATCCGACTGGGCGACGTGGTCACGGTGACGCCGCGCGACATCCTCGCGCGCATCCATCGTGAGAACCAGCAGTACGAGCGCACGGTCGCTTACGAGTTCCGGGGTCCGCAGAAGCTCGGGGACCTCTGGCACGACCGGGTGATCGAGGCCACGCAGGTCCCGCCGGGCTACACGGTGAAGAAGGGCGACAGCTACTGGTGGATCAGCCGCGAGGACCGCACGCAGATCTGGGTCACGATCGCGATCGCGCTCCTCCTGGTCTACATGGTGACGGCGGCGCTCTTCGAGTCGCTGCTGCAGCCGCTGTGCGTGATCCTCACCGTGCCGATGGCGCTCATCGGCGTGTACCTGATCTTCTTCTACACCGAGGCGTCGTTCACGCGCGAGGCGTACGTCGGGGTGATCATGATGTTCGGCATCGTGGTCAACAACGCGATCCTCCTCGTGGACCACGTCAACGGCGTGCGAGCCCGGCACGCGCTGCTCTCGCTGCACGACGCCATCGTGAAGGGCACGCTCGAGCGGGTACGCCCCATCCTGATGACGACCGCCACCACGGTGATGGGCCTCACCCCCCTGGTGGTGTTCGGAGACCCGGCCGGCTCCAACATCTGGGACGCCCTCGCGCTGGTCCTCATCGGCGGGCTGCTCTCGTCCACCCTCTTCGTGCTGACCATCACGCCGGCGGCGTACGGCGTGCTCGAGGGATGGAAGGCGCGTGCCCGCGGACCGGTGCGCGCACCGGCGCTCGTCCCCGCGGGCGCCGTTCCCCCCGGGGACTGAGCCAGGCGCCGGCGGCGGCGCGCGCTCGCCTTCAGCTCGCCATCCGCCTCCAGACGTTGTCCGAGCGGTCGACGTCGGGCAGTTGGTGGTCGGCGTCCAGCGTGACCCGCACCACCGTGCCGGGGACGTCCAGGAAGAAGTCGAAGGCGTCGCTGCGCGCCCAGACCTCCACGGGGAGCTTCCGCTCCAGGACCTGGCCGTCGCTCAGCTCCACCTCGAGCAGCACGGGCATCACGAGGCCGGCGTCGTTGTGCAGATGGATCACCGCGCCGTCCGCCGCCTGGTCCACGCCGGTGACGGCCTGGTCGAGGAGCTCGGTGGTCTGGAACCACCCGCGCCAGAACCAGGCGAGCTGCTCGCCGGACACCTCCTCGACGGTGCGGTAGAAGTCGGACGGCTTGGGGTGCTTGAACGCCCACTCGTCCACGTAGGTGCGCATCGCCTTCACGAAGCGATCCTCCCCGAGGATCACCTCGCGCAGCATGACGAGCCCGAAGCCGGGCTTGCGGTATGCCAGGAAGCCGAGGCCGGCCCCCCGGATCAGGTCCGGGTAGGTGAGGATGGGCTGGTCGGCGATCGGCTCCTGCATGCGCGCCGCGATGAAGTCGGCCTGCGTGCGCTGCGCCCGCGTGGCCTCGGCGCCGTAGAAGTCGAGGTTGCTGTAGTGGTTGATGAAGGTGTTGAAACCCTCGTCCATCCACGCGTACCGGCGCTCGTCGCTGCCCACCACCATCGGGAACCAGTTGTGCCCGAACTCGTGGTCGGTCACGCCGAAGAGGCCCTGGCCGCGGGCGCCGACGCCGCAGAAGACGATCCCCGGGTACTCCATGCCACCGACGATCCCCGCCACGTTCACCGCGGAGCGATACGGGTAGTGGAACCACTGGGTGGAGTAGTAGGAGATCGTGTGGCGCAGGTACTCGGTGGCGTGCTCCCATCCCGGGTTCTGGTCGTCGCCGATACCCTCCTGCGGGTACGCGGACTGGAGGAGGATTCCGTCCCAACCCGTCGCGTCCCAGATGAACGCCTTCGACGCGGCCCATGAGAAGTCGCGGGAGGACTCGATGCGGAACTTCCACGTCAGCGCCCCGTTGCCGGCGGGCCGGGTCGACGGCGCTCCTGCCTCGTCGCGCCCGATGATCGACACGACCTCGTCGCTGGTGCGCGCGGCGCGGTACCTCCGTAGCTGCTCGGGGGTGAGGACCTCCTCGGGATTGAGGAGCTCGCCGCTCCCGACCACCACCAGGTCCCGCGGCGCCGTGATCTCCACGTCGAAATCGCCGTACTCGAGGTAGAACTCGCCCTGGCCGAGGTAGGGCATCGGGTTCCACCCCTCGACGTCGTCGTAGACGTACATGCGGGGATACCACTGCGCGATCTCGTAGACCCACCCCTGCCGCGCATGCAGGCGCCCCATCCGGTCCGCGCCGTACTCGGGGACGACGAACGACCACGCCACGGTCACCTCCACCCGGTCGCCCGCGGCGGCCATCGGCTCGCGCAGGTCGAGACGCATGCGCGTCCCGTCCACGGTCCGCTCGGGCTCGTACGTCTCGCCCCCCTGCGTCACGCTCACCCTCCCCAACTCCACGCCGCCGCCCGGGAAGGAGCCGCGCCAACGGGCCCTGTCGCCGGAGTTGATCAGCGCACCCCGGCTTCCGGGCGCGAAGAGGTTCTGCTCGAGCTGGAGCCAGAGGTAGGGGAGGGCGTCGGGGGAGTTGTTGACGTAGGTGATCGTCTCCGTCCCGCTGATCCGGTGCTGCACGGTGTCGAGCGTCGCCCGGATCCGGTAGTCGGCCTCCTGCTGCCAGTAGCCTGGCCCGGGCGCGCCGGTGCCGAGCCGGTCGGCGTTGGCGTCCGGGAGGTCCAACGGCGCGAACATCTCCTGGTTGGTGGGAGGGAGCTTCTCGGGCTCGGAGGCCTGGGCCGCGAGGCGCGCCACGGGAGCGAGCGACAGGAGGACGCCGACGAGGGCGAAGCGTCGGATGCGCATGGATGACCGGCTTTCGACGAGAGGATTGGATGCGCCCTCGGCGAGGTGCGCCCGGACGCCACGACGTTCCGGAAAGTAGCGCATCCGGGGGCTCGCGGTTCCCGCGCCCTCCCGCGAAAACCCCGGACTGGTCCGACCGCCCACGGGGGCCGGCGCCGAGTTGCGCGCTTCCGCGGCACGCCGTCAGTTTGCCGGCCTCGAACCGCCGAAAGACCCTCCCTCGAGACGCGCCCCATGGTCGTCGTGGCCATCTCCGCCCAGCTCGGGCTGTTCGCCATCTGGCTCCTGACCCTGAACGTCCTGCTCGGGCTGCTGCTGTCGTCGCAGTACAACCCGTACAAGCGCTGGCCCCACCGACGCATCAACTACTTCACGGTGCACAACTGGTCGGGCTACATCGCGCTCGTGCTCTCCGTCGCGCATGCCGTCATCCTCCCGTGGAGCGCCACGGCCGGGTGGTCGTGGGCCGACGTGGCGTGGCCCTCCTCGGCGCCGCAGCAAGCCACGCTGAACGTGCTCGGCGCCCTGGCGCTCTACCTGCTGTGCGTTCTGGTCGGGGCGTCGTACCTGCGGCGCCGGCTGGGTCGGCGAAGGTGGAAGGCCGTGCACTACGCCTCCTATGCCTGCGCGGTCCTCTTCGTGATCCACGGGGCGTTCGTCGATCCGAAGCTCCTCGACCGTCCCGTGAACTTCTTCGATCCGGAGAAGACGAGCATCCTCCTGTGCGCCGTGGCCATCGTCTGGGGCACGTGGCTGCGTGTGGGCGTGGCGCTGCGCCGGCGGGCCGAGAAGCGCGCCAAGGACCTGGCCCGTTGGGAGGCGCCGCGACCCACGGAATGGGGGAGCGACGAGGGGCTGGGGGCCGAGGGCTAGCTAGGGGGCGGATCCAGGAGCGTCCGGCCCGGTCGCGGGTATGCGACGGGGAGCCCGAGCACCGGGGGCCGGTCGGCCGGCGATTCACTACCTTTCCCGTTCGGGTCCGCGCCCATCGGGGGCCGCGCGCCGTGCCGCCGAACGTCCATTCAGCCCTGTCCGACCATGAGTGATGCCACGACGTCCCCGCGTCCGGGGACCGATTTCCTCCGCCAGATCGTGACGGAGCACACCGAGGAGGGCCGCTACGGCGGGCGCGTGGTGACGCGCTTTCCGCCCGAGCCCAACGGCTGGCTGCACATCGGGCACGCCAAGGCGATCTGCCTCAACTTCGGCGTCGCGCAGGAGTTCGGCGGCCGTTGCCACCTCCGCTTCGACGACACGAACCCGGAGACCGAGGAGATCGAGTACGTCGACGCCATCCAGAACGACATCCGCTGGCTGGGCTTCGACTGGGGGGAGCACCTCTACTTCGCCTCGGACTACTTCGAGCGGATGTACGCGTGCGCCCAGGTGCTGATCCGGAAGGGGCTGGCGTACGTGGACTCGTCGCCGGAGGAGGAGATCCGCCGGGGACGGGGCACGGTGACCACCCCCGGGGAGCCGGGCCCGTACCGCGACCGCACGGTGGAGGAGAACCTCGACCTCTTCGAGCGCATGCGCGCCGGGGAGTTCGAGGACGGCGCGCACGTGCTGAGGGCGAAGATCGACATGACGTCGCCCAACATGATCATGCGCGACCCCGTGCTGTACCGGATCCGCCACGCCCACCACTACCGGCAGGGCGACGACTGGTGCATCTACCCGCTCTACGACTACGCGCACTGCCTCGAGGACGCCTTCGAGGGCGTGACGCACTCGTTCTGCACGCTGGAGTTCGACAACAACCGCGAGATCTACGACTGGCTGCTCGACAACGTCGGCTTCGAGGAGCCCCGCACGCACCAGTACGAGTTCAACCGCCTCAACCTCGAGTACACGGTCGTCTCCAAGCGGAAGCTCCTCCCCCTGGTGAAGTCGGGCTACCTCGCGGGGTGGGACGATCCGCGCATGTCGACGATCGCCGGGCTGCGACGCCGGGGTGTGCCGGCGGAGGCGATCCGCCTCTTCTGCGACATGATCGGCGTGGCGAAGGCCGAGTCGTGGGTGGATCCCGGGAAGCTCGAGTTCGCGATCCGTGACGTGTTGAACCGGTCCGCGCCCCGGGTGATGGCGGTGCTCGACCCCGTGCGCGTGACGCTGACGGACGTGGCGGAGGACTTCGAGGAGGAGCTGGACGCCCCGAGCTATCCGCACGACGTGCCGCGGGAGGGATCGCGGAAGGTGCCCTTCGCCCGCGAGCTGCTCATCGAGCGAGCCGACTTCTCGGAGGACCCGCCCCGTGGCTTCCGGCGTCTCGTTCCGGGGGGGATGGTACGTCTCCGCTACGCGTACGTGATCCGCTGCGACGAGGTGCGTGAAGGACGACGACGGCGCGGGTGGTCGAGCTCCGCTGCTCACGCGTGGGGAAGGAGGACGGAGCCGGGAGCAAGGGCTTGGGTACGATCCACTGGGTGTCGGCCCGCCACGCCCTCCCGGCGGAGGTACGCCTGTACGATCGCCTGTTCCGCGTGCCCGACCCCGAAGACGTCCCCGAAGGTGGTGACCTGCGCGACAACCTCAACCCCGAGTCGCTCGTGGTGATGAAGGGCGCGCGGCTCGAGCCGTCCGTGGCGGGCGACGCCGTGGACACGCGCTACCAGTTCGAGCGCACGGGCTACTTCTGGCGTGACCCCGAGGACGGCACTGGCGACCGACTGGTGTTCAATCGCATCGTCGGCCTGAAGGACACCTGGTCGCGGCAGGCCGCCGCCGACGCTGCCGGGCCCACCGACGCGAAGGCGAAGCCGCCCCGGCAGGTGCCGACCCAGCCGGTTCCGCCCACCGGACCGCGTGTGAGCGAGGAGCGGGAGGCGTTGCGCGAAGGCGATCCCGACCTGGCCGCGCGTATGGAGCGGTACGTCCGTGAGTTGGACCTGACGCTCGAAGACGCGGACGTGCTCACCGGGTCGCGGGAGGCGGCCGACTTCTTCGAAGCCGCGCTGACCGAGCACGACGATCCGATGGGCGTGGCGTCCTGGATGGTGAACGACCTGCGCGGCGTGCTGGACGGCCGCAGCGTGTCCGAGCTTCCCTTCGGCGGGGCGGGACTCGGGCGGCTGGCCGCCATGGTCGCGGACGGCCGCGTCTCCCGGCGCGCCGCGAAGGACGTGCTCGCGGAGATGGCCCGGAAGGGGGGGAGCCCCACCGAGATCGTGTCCCGCCTCGGCCTGGAGAAGGTCGCGGACCACGACACGCTGAACCCCGTCGTCGACGACGTCCTGGCCGCGTGGCCCGAGAAGGTGGCGGAGTACCGTGCCGGCAACGCGAAGCTGATGGGGCTGTTCGTGGGCGAGGTGATGAAGGCCACGAAGGGCGCCGCGGACCCGAAGGTGGTGAAGGCCCTGCTGAGCGGGCGTCTGGGAGGCGGGGCATGACGCTCCGCGTTCGCTTCGCGCCGTCGCCCACGGGGTACCTGCACGTGGGCGGCGCGCGCACGGCGCTCTTCAACTGGCTGCTCGCGCGCAAGGAGGGCGGGGTCTTCGTGCTGCGCGTCGAGGACACGGACCAGGAGCGCAACCGTGACGAGCACACGGAGGCGATCCTGCACGGCCTTCGCTGGCTGGGCCTCGATTGGGACGAGGGCCCGATCTTCCAGAGCGAGGGCGTGGAGCGCCACCGCGCAGACGCGCTTCGTCTGCTCGCGGAGGGGAAGGCCTACCGGGACTTCGCCGATCCGGCGGAGGTGAAGGCCGAGGCGGAGCGCCGTGGAATGCACCCTTCGCGCGTGGCGCGCGAGAAGGCGGACGCGCTCGGCGCCGCGGAGTCGGAGCGGCGCGCCGAGGCGGGGGAGGCGTTCGCGATCCGCTTCCGCGTTCCGGACGGCGAGACGTGCTTCACGGACCTCGTGCACGGCGACATGCGCTTCGGCAACGACGACATCGACGACCTCGTGATCCTGCGCTCGGACGGCTCGCCGGTGTACAACCTCGCCGTGGTGTCGGACGACCACGCGATGGCGATCACGCACGTCGTCCGGGGGGACGACCACCTCTCCAACACGCCGAAGCAGGTGCTGCTCTACCGCGCGCTCGGACATCCGGAGCCGCACTTCGGACACGTGCCCCTCATCCTCGGGCAGGACGGCAAGCGCCTCTCGAAGCGGCACGGGGCGACCGCGGTGGGCGACTACGAGACGCAGGGGATCCTCCCCGAGGCGATGGTCAACTTCCTCGCTCTCCTGGGATGGAACCCGGGCGACGAGCGAGAGGTGATGGCGCGCGACGAGCTCGTGGCGGCCTTCACGCCCGATCGCATCCTGAAGAAGAGCTCGGTCTTCGACCTGGAGAAGCTGGCCTGGCTCAACGGCCGCCACCTCGCGGAGAAGCCGACCGCAGAGCTCGTGGGTGCCGTGCGCGGTCGGCTGGAGGACAGGCCCGGGGTGGACGCGGGGCGGCTGCGCGACGACACCTGGATGACCCGCCTCGTGGACCTGCTCAAGGTACGGGCGCGCACCGTGGAAGACGTGGCCGATCAGGCGCTTCCCTTCGTGAGCGACACGCTCGCCTTCGACGACGACGCGGTCGCCAAGCACTGGATGAAGGACGTTCCGGCGGCGCTCGCGCGCCTGCGCGCCGTCGAGAGCGCGCTACGTCGCTCCACGTGGACCGAAGCGGCCCTCGAGGACGCGCTGCGGGCCCAGGCCGAGGAGATGGGTGTCGGAGCCGGAAAGCTGATCCATCCCTTGCGCGTCGCGCTTACCGGCCGGGCCAACAGTCCCGGCATCTTCGAGGTGCTCGTGGTCCTGGGCATGGATCGCGCCTTGAAGCGCGTTTCCGAGGCCGTCGAACGCCTCCAGGCGCCCTGACGAAACCCTTTCTTGACACCCGTTCAAAGCGCACATTAGGATAGCGGCCGGCCTGGGGGCCACGCGGATTCACTGCTCTTCCAAAGGCGCGACGTTGCCACGTTCCGAACCGACTGCGCACCGTGACTCCCCCGCCTCGGGCGGGACGAAAGCACCGGACCCCAGGGGCCAGGTCCTCACCGAAATCGAGAGGAAGATCCTGGACTTCATGGTCCAGTATTTGCGCACGAACACCTACCAGCCTTCCATCCGCGAGATCGGCGAGCGCTTCGGCATCAAGAGCACGAAGACGGTGTCCGAGCACCTCCAGGCGCTAGCCGACAAGGGCTACCTCGAGAGGGATCCGTCCCGCTCGCGCGGCGTGAAGATCCTCGGCGTCGACCTCTCCGCGCAGACGATCTCCGTGCCGTGCTTTTCGGAGATGCCGGACGGGCGGAAGCGCAAGGCCGACCTCCACCTCTCCCTCGACCGCCGACTGGCTGGCGAGAAGGGTGCGTTCTTCGTCCGCGCGGGCGCGAACGACCTGGCCGTCCTCGGTGTGCACGAGGGTGACTTCGTGCTCGTGGAGCCGGCCACGATGGCGGAGCTCGACGACGGCGCGATCGTCGCCGTGCGCATCGAGCCGGGCTCCTGGTTCTATCGGATGACGCACAACGGCAACGGTACGCACCTGGAGGCGCTGCGCCCCGGGGGCGAGACCACCGTCGTTCAGCACCCGGAGCGGCTGGACATCGTCGGCAAGGTGGCGGCCTTCTATCGACGCCTCGACGGCAGCTCCGGCGTGCTGAACCTCACGCACCACTGATCCACGGGGCTGTGTCCCACCCCGAGGTCGACGCCTCTCCGCAAGGCCCCGAAGATCGGTTGTGGATGGCGCGCGCCCTCGAGTCGGCACGCGCTGGCGGCCGTGCGGGGCGAAGTGCCGATCGGGGCCGTGCTCGTCCGCGATGGCGGGTTCCTCTCGGAAGCCCACAACCGCACGGTGTCCGACGCGGATCCGACGGCGCACGCCGAGGTGGTCGCGCTACGCGCGGCGGCGGTTTCGCAGGGCGACTTCCGCCTGGAGGGCACCACCCTCTACGTGACGCTCGAGCCGTGCGCGATGTGCGCCGGCGCGATCGTGCTCGCGCGCGTCCCCCGCGTGGTGTTCGGCGCGCCCGACCCCAAGGCCGGGATGGCCGGGACGCTCGGCAACCTCCTCCAGGACGCGCGCCTCAACCACCGGTGCGCCGTCACCCCCGGCGTGCTCGCCGAGGCCTCCGCAGAGTTGCTGCGCGCGTTCTTCAGGGAGCGTCGGTGAGCCCCGCGCGTCCGCGCCGCGGGCTCGTGACCCTCGTAGCGGCGTTACTGCTGGCGTCGGGCTGCACCGTGGTCGGCGCTCCCGCCGGCGCACCTCCGGCGCCCACGCCGACGCCGGGCGTCGAGCCCGTTACCGTGCCGGCCGTCCCCGACCGCTCCGGCACGGGCCCGGTGCGACGCTTCGCGGAGGTGCGGGGGCTCTGGGTGGTGCGCACCACGCTGACCACCCCGGAGCTCGTGCGCACCATGGTGGCCGACGCCGCCGCGGGGGGCTTCAACACGCTGCTCGTTCAGGTGCGGGGGAGGGGGGACGCGTACTACGACGCACGGTGGGAGCCGCGCGCCGCAGCGCTGGAGGGCGAGCCGCAATTCGATCCCCTCGCGCTGACGATCCGGGAGGCGCACGCTCGCGGAATGGCCGTGCACGCCTGGGTGAACACGCACCTCGTGTGGAGCGGGCGGGCCCGACCCGAGAACCCCCGTCACCTGGTGAACGCCCACCCCGGGTGGCTGGCCGTGCCCCGGTCGCTTGCACGGACGCTCTTCGCGGTCGACCCCGCCGACCCACGCTTCACCGACGCCCTCCTGCGCTACGCGTCGGAGCGTGCGACGACCGTCGAGGGCCTCTTCACCAGTCCGTCCGATCCGGAGGTGCAGAAGCACGTGCTCGATATCTGGATGGATCTGGCCGGGCGCTACGACCTGGACGGGATCCATTTCGACTACGTCCGCTTCCCTTCCGCGGATTTCGACTACTCCCGCGGCGCGCTGGACCGGTTCCGCGCCTGGGTGGCCTCCGGCATCGCGCCGGAGCGCCGGGCCGACCTCGACGAGGCGTATCGGAGTGACCCCCTGGCCTACGCGGACGCCCTTCCCGAACAGTGGGACGAATTCCGGCGCGCACAGATCACCGGGCTGGTCGCCCGCGTCCACGACCGCGTCAAGGCGCGTAGGCCACGACTGGTGGTGTCCGCGGCGGTCTTCGCGGACGAGGAGGACGCCTACGGGAACCGCTTCCAGGACTGGTCGACCTGGCTGGACCGCGGAATCGTCGACGTGGTGGCGCCGATGGCGTACACCACCGAGAACGGCCGCTTCACGGACGAGGTGCGCGAGGCGTCCGCGGCGGCCGGCCGACGCGACCGGCTGTGGGCCGGCATCGGGGCATGGGTGAACGGCTACCAGGGGACGATCGACAAGATCGACATCGCGCGGCGTCAGGGCGCCGGCGGCGTCATCCTCTTCTCGTACGACTGGGCCGCGCGGGAGGCGCCCGTGGAGGGTGGCGTGCGGTTCCTGGTACGCCTCGGGCGGGAGCGCTTCGGGCGCTGAGGCGAAGCCGAACGGCGTCAGGATCCGGCGGCCAGGAACCGCGTGGCGCCCTTCCCGGCATGCTTCACCTCGTACATGAGGCCGTCCGCAGTGCTCAGGAGCTCCTGTGCGGTCGGGATCTCCCCGCTCGAGCTGACCACACCGATACTGAAGCCTACCGGCCACGAGCCCTCGCGCATGGCCCGCTCGAGAAAGGTGCGCAGGTTGCCGAGGGCGTCGCGCGCCTGGTCGCCGTCGGTCTCGGGGAGGAGGATGGCGAACTCGTCGCCCCCGAGCCGACCCGCCAGGTCCGACATCCGCAGGTGCGAGCGCAGCAGGCCGCCGACGCGCGCGAGCACCCGGTCCCCGGCCGCGTGGCCCCACCGATCGTTGACGCCCTTGAAGCCGTCCAGGTCCACGTAGGCCAGGGTGATCGGGCGCCCGTAGCGGAGCGCGCGCCGGACCTCCGCGTCGAGTGCCGACTGGAAGCGGCGCGCGTTGACCAGGCCGGTCAGCTCGTCGGTCTCCGCGGCCCAACGCTGCGCGTCGAGCGCCTCGTGCAGGCGGCGGGTCAGGTCGGCGATGATGACGAAGAAGGCGAGGCGCACGCCGGCGTTCCAGAACGGGATCCACGCCGCCGAGTAGGTGGCGCCCGCGCCCGCGGCCGCGTCCGCGCCGTACCAGGTGACCGCGGCGAGGAGGCACGTACCGAGGCCCCACGCCGCCCCCGCGTACCAGGCGGCGAGGCCCACGGGAAGCACGTAGAAGACCGACGCCGACAGCTCCCGTCCGGTCAGCAGGTCGACCGCTCCGACCGTCGCGATCAGCACGGCGGCGAAGGAGCCGGGGAGCGCGGCGGGCGCGCGTTCCAGCCGGCGGTGGAGGGCTTTCAGCGCGGAGATCACGGTCGGATCGGGGCGGGGTCCCCGTCCTGCACCTTCCTGCCGAAGATCCGCAGGATGAGCCAGAGCGCGACGCACCCGAGCACGAGGGACACCCAGTTCGGCAGCCCGTAGGCCGTCGGTATGTCGCCCACGAGCATCCCCACCACCCCCACCAGCAGGGCGTAGGGGAGCTGCGTGCGCACGTGATCCACGTGGTCGCACCCCGACGCCGTGGAGGACAGCACGGTGGTGTCGGAGATCGGAGAGCAGTGGTCACCGAAGATCGAGCCGGCCAGGACGGAGCTGATGACCCCGAGGAGGACGGTGTAGTGGGCTCCGCCCTCGAAGCCGGCGTCCCCGCCGAGCGCCACGGTGAGGGGGATCACCAGAGGGAGCAGGATGGCCATCGTCCCCCACGAGGTGCCCGTGGCGAACGACATCGCGGCGGACGTCAGGAAGACGAGCACGGGAAGGAGCCGGAGCGCCACGTGATCGGAGAGCACCTGCGTGAGGTACTGGGCCGTGCCGATCTCCTGGGTCACGGAGCCGAGCGACCACGCGAGCACGAGGATGACCATGGCGATGATCATGGCGCGCATCCCCCCGAGCCAGGCGTCGATGCACTCCGTGACGCTCAAGATGCGCTGTCCCACCGAGATGAGGATCGCGATGAGGCACCCGGCCAGCGACCCCCACAGCAGGGTGGCGAACGGGTCCGCGGCCCCGAAGACGTCGCGCAGGACGGCGTCCGGCCCCGCGGCCGCCCGACCCGTGGTGTAGAGACCCACGAGCACGACGAAGATGACGGTCAGGACGGGCAGGGCCGCGTTCCACCAGCGGTGCCGCGCGCCCTCCTTCGGGTCCATGATGTGTGTGGACGTGTCCGTGGCCAGCTGCGCCCCGGGGCGGTACAAGCCCCCGCCCGTCGCGGCCCGGTGCTCGGCGGTCGCCATGGGTCCCAGGTCGCGGTCCATGACCGACGTCAGAAGCGCGAAGAACAGCGCGAGCAGGGGGTAGAAGCGGTACGGGATCGTCTCGACGAAGATCGCGAACGGGCTGGATGCCGCGAGCGCGGCGGCATGCTGCGGGCTCTGCTCGGCCGCGATGCGCAGCCCGTCCGCGATGAGGCTGATCTCGTAGCCCACCCAGGTCGAGATGGGGATGAGCGCGGCGACGGGCGCCGCGGTCGAGTCGACGAGATAGGCCAGCTTCTCGCGCGAGACCTTCAGTCGGTCGGTGATGGGGCGCATCGTGTTGCCGACGATGAGCGTGTTGGCGTAATCGTCGAAGAAGATCGCCATCCCCGCCGCCCAGGTCGCGAACTTCCCACGCCGCGCGGAGCTGGCGAAGGGCGCGACCGCCTCCACGATGCCCATGGTGCCGCCGTTGCGCGCGATGATCCCGACCATCCCTCCGAGCAGGAGGGAGAAGACCACGACCTGCGTGTGACCTCCCGCGGTGTCGCCGAGCGCCGGGACGACGAAGGTGTCGATGAGCCGCCATGTCCCGGTGATCGGGTTGAAGCCCGCAACCGCGAGCGCACCCAGCCACACGCCGGCGAAGAGTGCGGTCACCACCTCGCGGAAGACCAGGGCGAGCACGATCGCGAGGAAGGGCGGCACCAGGGAGAACCAACCGGGCGTGAACGTCGGGGCCACCGTGAAGGTCGGCCCGCCCACGACGCGCACCACGAGGGGAAGCTGCGCGCGCTCGGTCACCCGGAGGTCGTTCGCGGCCGCCGTGCCCAGCGGCTCCGCCGTGGCGCTGCCCAGCAGGGCTCCGCGCGCGTCGTGCACCTCGATGCGGATCGGCTCCAGCCGTGCGCTCACCGAAAGCTGGAAGGGGACCCCGTCGAGTACGACCTTCGGGGCCTTCTGCAGCTCCTGCGCGTGGGCTCCCAAGGGGAGGGCCAGGAGCGCGAGGAGGGGGGTCGCGAGGCGGCGAACGCGCATCGGGGCAGGGCTCCTGAGGGGGCCTGAAGTGTGGGAAAGACCGCTCATGATGGGGCGCGGCGCGCATCCGTGACAACCCTCTCGAAGGTCGTTGACCGCGCTCGGGGGCGCCGCTACGTTCGGGCCGCCGGACGCGTCTTCCCCCGCCAGCCCCGCATGAGCGCCGAACGAATCCCCCTCATGGACGAAGCCGCCGTGCGCCGGGTCGTCGCCCGCATGGCACGCGAGATCGTCGAGCGGCTCGGGGGCACGGACCACCTCGCGCTCATGGGGATCCACCGCCGAGGCGTCCAGATCGCGGGGCTGCTGCGTGACGAGATCGAGGGAGCGGAGGGCGTGTCGGTTCCCACCGGGTCGATCGACATCTCGCTCTACCGCGACGACCTCGAGGCCATCGGGCCGCGCCCGATCATCGGTGCCTCGGAGCTGCCTCCGAACGGCATCGACGACCAGGCCATCGTTCTCGTGGACGACGTCCAGTTCACCGGGCGCACGGCGCGCGCGGCGCTCAACGAGCTGATGGACTGGGGCCGACCGAGCCGCATCCTCCTGTGCGTGCTGGTGGACCGGGGCGGACGCGAGCTGCCGATCCAGCCGGACATCGTGGGTCGGCACGTGGAGGTGCTGGAGGAGCATCAGAGCGTCGAGGTGCTCGTGCCCGAGCTCGACGGGCGCCTCGGCGTGGACATCGTCCATACCCATCCGGAGGCGTAGCAGCCCGTGAACCAGGCGACGTCTGCCCTCGGCAAAGACCTCGTCGGCCTCGAACCCCTCTCCCGGCAGCAGATCCTCGCCATCCTCGACACCGCGGAGCCGTTCAAGGAGATCTCCGAACGGCGTATCAAGAAGGTGCCGGTGCTGCGGGGCAAGACGATCGTCAACCTCTTCTTCGAGGCCTCGACCCGTACCCGGGTCTCCTTCGAGTTCGCGGAGAAGCGCCTGTCCGCGGATACCGTGAACATCGCCGCGGCCGGCTCGTCCGTGGCGAAGGGGGAGACGCTGGTCGACACCGCGCGGAACCTCGAGGCGATGCGCATCGACATGGTCGTGATTCGGCACGGTGCCTCGGGAGCGGCCCGCTTCCTGGCCGACCGGATCCCCTCCAACGTCGTGAACGCGGGTGACGGGGCGCACGAGCACCCTACGCAGGGGCTGCTCGACATGCTGACGATCCGTGACCACCTCGGGCGGATCGAGGGGCTGAAGGTTTGCATCGTGGGCGACGTCCTGCACTCCCGGGTCGCGCGCTCGAACATCCACGGGCTGCTGAAGCTCGGCGCGGAGGTGGCGCTGTGCGGACCGCCGACCCTGGTGCCGAGAGGTTTCCGTGAGCTGGGCGTGGAGACCTTCACGCGCGTCGAGGACGCGATCCAGTGGGCGGACGCGCTCAATGTGCTCCGGCTGCAGCTCGAGCGGATGGAGGCTGGCTACGTTCCCTCGCTGCGGGAGTACAACCGCATCTGGGGGGTGAGCAACGCGCGCCTGGAAGCTGCGCCCCGCGACCTGCTGATCCTTCACCCGGGACCGATGAACCGCGGCGTGGAGATCGACTCCGACGTGGCGGACGGACCGCACTCCGTGATCCTCAACCAGGTCACGAACGGCGTGGCCGTGCGCATGGCCGTGCTCTACCTCCTCGCGGGCGGACAACCCGAGAAGGCGGAAGCGGCGAAGCAGGGAGGAGAGGGATGAGCGCGCGCATCCTCCTCCGGGGCGGTCGGGTCGTCGACCCGTCGCAGAAGCTGGACGCCGTGCGCGACGTCCTCCTCCAGGCCGGACGCGTCGCGGCGGTGGGGGAGACGGTCGACGTCTCTCCGGACACGCGCGTGATCGACTGCGCGGGCCTCGTGGTGACGCCGGGCCTCATCGACGTGCACGTCCACCTGCGGGAGCCGGGGGGCGAGCACAAGGAGACGATCGCCTCGGGCGCGCGCGCAGCGGCCGCCGGTGGCTTCACGACCGTGTGTGCGATGCCGAACACCGACCCGCCGATCGACGACCCCGCCACGGTGGGCTTCGTCCTCGCGGAGGGGCGTCGGGCCGGGGCCGCCCGCGTCTACCCGGTCGGGTGCATCTCGGCCGGGCGGAAGGGCGAGCGGCTCGCGCTCATCGGCGAGATGGTGGAGGCCGGAGCGGTCGCGATCACCGACGACGGCAGCCCGGTCATGGACTCGGGCCTCATGCGCCTCGCGCTGCTCTACGCGCAGGCGTTCGACATCCCGGTGGCCGACCACCCCGAGGACCTCACGCTGTCGGCCCGTGGCCACATGAACGCCGGCCTGGTGGCGACCCGCCTGGGTCTCCCCGGCAAGCCCAACGCGGCCGAGGACATCCACATCGTGCGCGACCTGCTCCTGGCGGAGCTCACGGGCGGCCGCATCCATCTGCAGCACGTGTCCACCCGCTTCGGCGTGGAGAGCATCCGCCAGGCGAAGGCCCGCGGGGTGCGTGTGACCGCGGAGGCCAGCCCGCACCACCTGATCCTCGACGAAAGCGCGGTGGAGGGCTACCGGACCGAGGCGAAGATGAACCCGCCGCTGCGTACGCTGGACGACGTGGAGGCCGTGCGTGCCGGGCTCGCGGACGGGACGCTCGACGTGATCGCCACCGACCACGCGCCGCACCACTACGACGAGAAGGAGGCGGCCTTCACGGACGCGCCCAACGGGATCGTCGGATTGGAGACCGCGCTCGGGCTGATCCTGACGCACGTGGTGGGGAAGGGCGTCATCGACCTGCCCACCATGGTCGAGCGGATGAGCTGCCAGCCGGCACGGGCGTTCGGGCTGGACGGCGGAACGCTGGCCGAGGGGTCGGTCGCCGACGTGACCGTCTTCGATCCGGCGGCCGAGTGGACCGTCGACCCGACGCGCTTCCTGTCGAAGAGCAGGAACACGCCCTTCGCGGGTTGGACGCTCTCGGGGCGGCCCCGGCACACGATCGTGGGCGGAAGGGTCGTCTTCGACGGCTGAGCGACGCCGGAGGCGAGCCGGGGCAGGAGGGAAAGAAAAAGGACCCGGCGGGCGGATGCCGGCCGGGTCCTCGCGGCGGGAGGGCCGCTTGCTCTAGCCCTGGAGCGCGTTCACGTGGCGCTGGAGCTGTCCCTTCAACCGGGCCACCGCGTTGGGGTGGATCAGGCGGCGATTCGCGGCGCGATCCAGCACGGCCTGGGCTGCGACCAGGCGAGCCTGGGCGTCCTCGGCCTCGGTTGCGGCGCGCACGCGCTTGATGGCGGTGCGGATGCGCGAGCGCTCCGCCCGGTTCTTAGACCGAGCCGTGCGGCTCGACTCCATGCGCTTCTTGGCGCTCTTGATGTTCGGCATTCGTGTCTCGGGCGCGCTGGGGCCAGTTACCGATGTATCGAGCCAACAAACCTAGAAAGCCCTGCGCTCCGGATCAATAGGGTGGCCGTTCGTCACCGCACGATGTCCTCGTAGCGCACCACGCGAGCCGGAACGGCCAGGGTGCCACCGCGGGCGAAGCGGAGGATCACGTTCAACGTGGTCCCGGGCTCCAGCTCCCGGCTCAATCCCTCGAGCATCCCGTGGCGCCCACCCGGGGCAAGGGTCACGGTCGCCCCGGGCTGAATCACCAGACCGCCCTTCATGGGGACCATCCGCATCTGGCCGTCCACCTGCTCCATGTCGTGCAGGCTCCCGCGCGCCGAGGCGTCCGAGGCGACGGCCACGAGGGTGTCGGGCTCGGTGCCGTCGTTGCGCAGCGTCAGGTAGACGGCGGTGACGTCGCCGGCCGCGGGGCGCGGGACGTAGGCGTCGAGGATGCGCACGTGCCCGGCGGTGCCGAGCGGGCGCGCCGCGCCGCTGTCGGCCGCCACGCTCACCGGGTCGTGCCAGGCGTGGTCAGCCATGACGTTCAGGTCGTGGATCCAGATGGCGCGGGTGGTCTCCACCCCGTACAGCGCCCGCCCCCGGTTGTCCGGCGTGAAGGCGTAGACGAAGGCCGGATGGCCGACCGTGTAGCCCTCCTCCTCGCCGCTCTTCTCCGGAGGCGGATAGCGGTAGAACGCGAGGGCCTCCGCCACCTCCGCCTCGGTGCCCCGAAGCCCCACGAACGACGTGTCGAACGACGAGAGCCACTTCCGGAGCCGCTCCCGCGTGTCGCGCTCCGGGTCCACGGACACGAAGACGACGCGGATGCCGTGGCGCACCGCCGGATCGAGCTCCCGCATGGCCGAGGCCAGGGTGGCCATGTGCACCGGGCAGACGTCGGGGCAGTATGTGTAGCCGAAGAAGAGGAGGGTGATGTGCCCGTCCGTACGGGCGCGGAAGTCGTACGGCTGCCCCTCGGTGTCGGTCAGGGTGAAGGACACCTTGGGGAGCGGCTCGTAGGGCTTCGTGCCCCGGAGGGCAAGGTCGTCGGGGTCGGGGGCGCGGTCGGACGGCGGCGAACAGGCCTGCAAGGTCACCGTCGCGAGGGCGATCGGGAGGGCGATGAGGAGCGACGCGGGTCGCATGTCCGGATCTCGGTTTCGGTGGTCGTTGCGGTAAGGTAACCGATCGACGCACCGGGCGGACGCGGCCCACAGTCCCGTCAAGGCTGGACCCCTCCACCCCCGGCAAGGTAGGTTTCGCCGCGAGAGCCTCTCCATCCAGGAGCCCCGTGGACGCCATCCTCATCATCGTCGTGCTGATCTTCTCGGTCGTCGTGCACGAGGTCGCACACGCCTGGCAGGCGCGACGCGAGGGGGACGACACCGCCGACCGCCTGGGGCGCATCACGCTCAACCCGGTGCCCCATCTCGACTTCATCGGCTCGATCCTGGTGCCGATGCTGCTCTACTTCACGCACAGCGGGTTCATGTTCGGGTGGGCGAAGCCCGTGCCGGTCAACCCGGCCAACTACCGCGACCCCAAGTGGGGCGACATCCGGGTCTCGCTCGCCGGGATCGTCTCCAACCTGGGGCTGGCCGTGCTGGCCACGCTTCTCGGCGCCGTCTTCCTCAAGGTGGGGAGCGTGGTGGGTGGTCCCGGAGCGGTGACGGACGCGCTCATGCAGATGGTGACGTACGGGATCTTCATCAACCTGATCCTCGCCTTCTTCAACCTGATCCCGATCCCCCCGCTCGACGGCTCGCACGTCCTCTTCCACTTCCTCCCCCGCCCGTTGGCACTGGAGTACCGGAGGGCCGGGCGCTACGGCCTCCTGGTCGTGATGGCGCTCTTCTTCTTCGTTCCGGGCGCCTTCCGCTTCATCCTCTGGCCGGTGACCTGGCTCATGGGCCTCGCCGACGCGTTCATCCGCCTGTGGATCTGACCGTCACCGACCGGTCGGGGCAGCGCGAGGGCTTCCTCCTCGTCGAGATCGATCGCTTCCAGGGACCCCTCGACCTCCTGCTGCATCTGATCCGCACGCAGGACATCGACGTCTTCGACATCCCGATCTCGAAGATCACCGACCAGTTCCTCCGGGCGATCCGGGGCATCCAGGCGCACGACCTGGACGGAGCGGGCGAGTTCCTCGAGATGGCCGCCATGCTGGTGCGCATCAAGGCGCAGATGCTGCTGCCGCGCACCCAGGAGGAGGAGGACGAGGACCCACGTGCCGAGCTGGTGCGCCGGCTCCTCGAGTACGAGCAGATCCGGGAGATCTCCTCGCGCCTGTCCGCCTCCGAGGCCGACCGCGCGCGGCGCTTCGGCAAGGGCTTCAACCCGCCGCGGCCCCGGCGGCCCGTAGCGGAGACCCCGCTCGAGACCACCTGGGAGGAGGTCTTCGCCGCCGCCCTCGCGGTCCAGATGCCCGAGCCGGGACACCGACAGCATCGGGTGACGCCCCGGACCGTGGCCATGGAGGACAAGATCGTGCTCATCCTGGACGCGCTGCGCGACAGCACGCGCGTCGAGTTCAACCGCCTGCTGCTCGGCTTCGAGGAGAAGATCCACGGCGTGATGACGTTCCTGGCAGGGCTGGAGCTGACCCGGCGCCGCCTCCTCTTTCTGCGCCAGAGCAGCCCGTTCTCGGACCTTTGGATCTACCGCAGGGAGGAGGGCGACGAGGCACCCGACGCATCCGTCGACACCCCCGCCGAGGAACCCGTTCAGGAAGAGAAAGGAGCGGCACGCCCGTGAACGCCCACCAGATCGTGGAGGCCGTGCTGTTCGCGTCGGACGCGCCCCTCACCGCGGACGAGATCGCCCGTGCGGACGAGACGCTCGACGAGGACCAGGTCGAGGAGGCCATCCGCTTCCTCCGGGCCGAGTACGACGACGCGGAGCGCTCCTTCCAGCTGGTCGAGTTGGCCGAGGGCTACCAGGTGCTGACGCGCCCGGAGTTCGCCCCTTACCTGGAGCGCTTCGACAACGTGCCGCGCCCGTCCCGGCTGTCGGGCCCGGCGCTGGAGACGTTGGCGATCCTGGCGTATCGGCAGCCCCTGGGACGCATCGAGGTGGAGTACATCCGCGGCGTAGGGTCCGCGGGCGTCCTGAAGACGCTCCAGGACCGGGAGCTGATCGAGGTGATGGGAAGGGGCGAGGGCCTGGGCAGGCCCGTGCTGTACGGCACCACCACCCGCTTCCTCGAGCACTTCGGGTTCAAGTCGCTCGAGGAGCTGCCGCGCCCGGAAGAGTTGCCGATCATCCTGCGCGAGCGCATCCCGCTGGGGCCGGAGGAGGAGGAGGTCGCCGGCGAGACGGCGGGCGAGGAGGAGCAGTTGGTATTGGGTGACGGCAGTGACGGGCCGGACGAAGCCGTCCCGGAGTGGAACGAGGCGGAGACGCCGTCGGGGTGATCCCGTGGGCGAAGCGATAAGGTTGCAGAAGTACCTGTCGATGACCGGGCGGAGCTCGCGCCGGGAAGCGGAGCGCATGCTCCTGGACGGACGGATCCGCGTGAACGGGGCCGTGGTCACGGAGCTGGGAACGCGCGTGGATCCCGAGCGCGACGTCGTGGAGGTCGACGGGGTGGCCGCGGAACTGGCCGAGGTGCGCTGGGTCGCCTTCCACAAGCCCCCGGGATTGTTGACGACGCGCTCGGACCCACACGGAGGGGCGACGATCTACGACATCCTGCCCGAGTCCGAGCGCTCGCTCAAGTACGTCGGACGGTTGGACCGGGACAGCGAGGGCCTCCTCCTCCTGAGCAACGACGGTGACGTGATCCACGCCCTGCTCCATCCGAGCCAGGGGGTGGAGCGGGAGTACGTGGCGACGGTCACGCGGGTGCCGTCGCCGGAGACGCTCGCGCGGCTGCGCGCGGGTGTGGAATTGGCCGACGGGCTCGCGCGTGCGAAGCGGGCGGAGCTCGTCGGTCGCGAAGGACGGGACGGAGTCGTGCGCCTCGTCCTCACCGAGGGGCGGAAGCGCGAGGTGCGCCGGCTCTTCGACGCGGTGGGCCATTCGGTGCGCCGCCTGGTGCGGGTGCGCCTCGGGCCCGTCCGACTTGGAACACTGCCCCGGGGGGGGCTTCGGCCCCTCACCGATGACGAGATCAGCCTCCTGCGGGCCATCGCCGGCAGGACATGACAAAGGCAGGACGAGATGGATCTGAGAGACAAGACCGTTCTCATCCTCGGCGGGGCCGGGCTCGTGGGCATGGCGGTCGCGCGGAAGATGCTGCAGAGTCGCCCCCAGAGGATCGTGATCGGGTCGCTGCGCCGGGAGGAGTCGGAGGCCGCGCTGGAGGAGCTGCGGGCCGAGCGGCTGGCCGAGGGCGTCGCCCTCGAGGCCGTCTGGGGTGACCTCTTCGTCCCCGACGCGATGAAGGACATGCCACGGACCCGGATCCTGGAGGACGCGGAGCTGCGGGCGAGCCTGGTGGACGACCTCTACGGCGAGCTGACCGAGGACGTGTTCCGCCGCTCGACGCTGGGCCGGATGCTCGAGGAGACGCGGCCGCGCATCATCGTCGACTGTATCAACACGGCGGGGGCGCTGGCCTACCAGAACGTCTTCGCTTCGGTGGCGAGCCTGCGCACCGCCGCCGCCGAGGGGAAGGCGGACACCGCGGCGGTGGAGTCGCACCTGGCCTTGCTCTACCTCCCTCAGCTCATCCGGCACACGCAGATCGCGCTGGAGGGGATGCGGCGGGCCGCCACCGAGGTGTTCGTGAAGGTGGGCACGGCCGGCACGGGTGGCATGGGGCTCAACATCCCCTTCACGCACTCGGAGGAGCGACCGTCCCGCGTGCTGCTCGCCAAGTCGGGCATCGCCGGCGCGCAGACGCTCTTCCTCTACCTGATGGCGCGCACGCCGGGAGCGCCGGCCGTGAAGGAGGTGAAGCCGACCGCGGCCATCTCGTGGAAGTCGATCGCGCACGGACCGGTGAAGCGGGGAGGCCGACCCATCATGCGCGTCGACTGCACCGAGCCCCTCTCGCTCGCCGACGCGTTCGGCCCGGACGGAGGCAAGGCGGCCCGCGAGACGGGCACGCCGCTCGAGGGCGTCTACATCGACGCGGGAGAGAACGGCCTCTTCAGCCTCGGTGAGTTCGAGACGCTCACCGCGCTCGGCCTCATGGAGTTCGTGACCCCCGAGGAGATCGCCGACAATGTCGTGCGCGAGATCCTCTCCCATCCGACGGGCAGAGACGTCGTGGCGGCGCTGGACGCCGCTACGATGGGCCCGACCTACCGAGCCGGCGCGCTGCGTAGCATCGCGATCGATCACATGGAGGCGCTCGAGGCGAAGGCGGGCATCCGGTCGGTGGCCTACGAGATGCTCGGGCCGCCCCGCCTCTCCAAGCTGCTGTTCGAGGGGGAGATCCTCTCGCGTCTCTACGGGGGGCTGCAGGCGGCGGCGGGGCTGGATCCGGACGAGGCTTCCCAGCGCTCGAGGGCGATGCTGGAGGGCGACGCCGACCTGCGCCAGAGGGTGCTGTCGATCGGCATCCCGATCCTCCTCCCGGACGGAGCCGGCCTCCTGCGCGGCCCCGATGTGAAGGTGAAGCCGGAAGTGGGGCTGCCCGCGGGCGACGCCCGCCTGGTGGACCGTGGCTGGGTGGACCTGCGTCCCGAGAACTGGCGCCGCTGGCGCGACCGGTGTCGCCGGTTCCTGAGCGAGGTCGCGGAGCGCCCGAGCGTCGCCCATGGCTCGGGCGGTGACCACGAGTACGGCGACCTGACCGGGGCGATCCGGCCCGGGCGGATCGCCGCCTGGATCTTCCGCTACGAAGACAAGGGGGAGCGCATCAAGCGCTGAGGCGCGAGGGGTGGGGCTGCTCGCGGCCCACTCAGCCGTCCCACCCCTCGCGCCCGACCAGGGGAACGAAGCGACACCCGATGCGCCGATCCGACACGAATTCGGTACCGTGGCGCTCGACCCGCACCAGGTACTGGAGGTCTCGGCCGCCCACAGGGACCACCAGGCGCCCTCCCTCCGGCTCCAGCTGTTGCAGGAGCGAGGGGGGCGGGGCGGGCGCCGCGGCCGTGACCAGGATGCCGTCGAAGGGCGCGGCATCCGGCCATCCGAGAGAACCGTCGCCGACGCGGACGTGCGCGTTGTCGAGGCCAAGCTCGTCGAGGCGCGCGATCGCGTCGCGCGCGAGCTCCGGAATCCGCTCGATCGACCACACCTCCGCGGCGAGGCAGGCCAGCACCGCACACTGGTAGCCGGAGCCGGTGCCGATCTCGAGGATCCGGTCCTCGGGCGCCGGGTCGAGCAGGTCGGTCATGATCCCCACCATGTACGGCTGCGAGATGGTCTGGTGGTGGCCGATGCCGAGCGCGCGGTCCGCGTACGCACGGTCGCGGGTCTCTGCGCGCACGAAGAGCTCTCGGGGAACGCGGGCCAACGCGTCGAGCAGGCGGGGGCTCGTGACCCCTCGTGCCCTGATCTGACGGCGGATCATCTGGTCGCGCTCGGCCCGCCGATCGATGTCGCTCATCCCGGCCCGGTCCTTCCCCGGACTTTCGGGGCGGTGGAGTCCGGATGTAAGGTAGCGCCGCCACGCTCACCGACCAGGCGAACCGCATGCCCGACCTCGACAACCTCACCGTCATCGACCACCCCCTGATCCGGCACAAGCTCCACCTGCTTCGCGGCGTGGAGACGCCCACCAAGCTCTTCCGGGAGCTGGTGGAGGAGATCGCCACCCTGATGGCCTACGAGGTCACCCGCGACCTGGAGGAGGAAGAGGTCGAGGTGCGCACGCCCCTGGAGGTCACCACCGGATCACGGATCGCGGGCAAGAAGCTGGTCGTGGTTCCGGTGCTCCGCGCCGGCTTGGGGATGGTCTCGGGCGTGATCCGTCTTCTGCCGGGCGCGCGGGTCGGGCACGTGGGCATGTCGCGCGACGAGGAGTCGCTGCAGCCCATGGAGTACTACTTCAAGCTGCCGGCCCTCTCCGGGATCCGGCGGTTCGTGGTCGTGGACCCCATGCTCGCGACCGGAGGCTCGGGCGCGGCGACGATCTCCGGACTCAAGGCGCGCGGGGCGACGCGCATCAGCTTCATGTGCATCGTGGCCGCGCCCGAGGGGGTTCGCGTGCTGGCGGACCGTCACCCTGACGTCCCGGTGTTCACCGCAGCCCTGGACCGGGAGCTGGACGAGAACGGGTACATACTCCCGGGCCTGGGAGATGCGGGAGACCGGCTCTTCGGCACCAAGTAGGTGCCCGTGGGGTAACGGAACCCCCTCAAGATGGCGTCACAGCACGCTTGGCACCCATCCTGCAGGGAGTATCGTTCGGAACACCCGGGCGCACTCCGGCGTCCGGTGTCGGAAGACCGAACGACCCTACCGGGGAGGTCCCGAATGATCAATGGACACATGAGAGCGTTCCGGGGGCTGGCGGTTGCCGCCGCGCTCGGCGTCTCGGCATCGGCGTGCGCCCACGTCAAGCCCGAGGAGCTCGATAGCCGTCTCGCGACGCTGCGTGAAGACCTGACTCAGCAGATCGAGCAGGGAGATCAGCAGGTCTCCGGCCAGCTCGGCGGCCGCGTGGACAACATGGAATCCCGGATGTCGCAGCTCGAGTCCCAGCTGACCGACCTCCGCCAGCAGTTCGACGTCACCGTACAGAAGCTCGAGACGGCGCTGCGCTTCGACATGCCGGTGTACTTCGCGTACAACGAGTCGGAGATCCTGCCCGAGGGTCGTGACGTCCTGGCGCGCTTCAGCCAGATCGCCCAGGAGTACTACCCGGGCGCCCTGGTGACCGTGGAGGGCTTCACGGACGCTTCCGGCAGCCGAGCCTACAACCAGCAGCTCGGCATGCGCCGGGCCGATACGGTGAAGGGCTTCCTGATCGAGCAGGGCATGACCGGCGAGAAGATCCGCACGGTCAGCTACGGCGAGGACGTCCAGCGTCTCGTGGCCGAAGGCCAGACCGGCCCCGGCACCGCGGGTTGGGAGAACCGGCGCGTGGTCATCGTGATCGACCACTCCGCCCAGGCGACCGCCGCGACGAGCGACATGGACATGGAGGCCGCGAACCGCTGACGCGGGTGCGGGGTTCTACCTGACGGAAGGGCAAGGGAGCCCGCTGCAACTCCCTCGCGACGTTGCCCCCGATCCGGGAGACTCCGAATGCTCACCCACGACAGGCTCGTCAAGCTGTACCGGGACCTCGAGGAACAGAACGTGTTGAGCGTCTACGTGAACGGCGACCAGCACGATCCGGCGCAACGGGATGCATGGCGCACCCGCCTCGAGACCGGAATCGCGGCACTTCGCCGCCAGCTGGAGTCGTCGGACGGGGAGGGCCTCGGAGACTTCGACCGGGCGTGGGAGCACGTCGAGAGGGAGCTGCGTCCGTTGGAGGACGCCTTTCTTCCCCACCGCGGGTGGGTGGCCTTCGCGACGGCGGACCAGCTCCGCTATGCGGAGGGCCTGCCCGCCGCCATGCCCGACGTCGTGCGCTGGGAGCCGGGCATCCGCGTCGCCCCGTACGTGCGTGCGCTCAAACAGGAGCGTCCCGTGCTGGTGGCGCTGGCGGACAGCCGCCGGGCACGTCTCTTCGAGCACGTGGACGGGGAGATGCGCGAGCTCGACGGCCTGCGCGCGGACACGTACGTCGGGGATCTCTCCGACGTCGGCATGCGCAAGAGCCCGGCGCGTAGCTCGGGCCAACGCGGCGAGACGTCGACCGACCAGGCCCAGCGGATCCTCGAGGTGGCCTCCGAGCGCATGCTCAAGGAGCTCATGGGGGTGATCGAGGAGCGGGCGGGCGCGCACGGCGTCGTGGTCCTCGGTGGCACGCCCGAGATGGTGCGCCATCTGGCGCACAACCTACCCAAGCGCTTCGACGGCCGCGTCAGCGAGCGCCCCTCGCTCAGCGTGGACATGAGCCTGCCGCAGGTCCGCGACGACGTGCGCGCGGCGGCCGGCGACCTGAGCGAGCGCGAGCACCTACGGCTGGTCACGGAGCTGGCCGACGCGGCACGCTCCGGCGCGCTCGGATCCCTCGGGCCCGAAGCCACGGATGCAGCCCTCGCGGAGGGGCGCGTGGACCTCCTCCTCCTGTCACGGGCGTTCATCCGCGAGCACCCCGACTACGCCGACCGCTGTGTCGGCTTGGCCTTCGCGCAGGGGGGCGACGTGGAGGAGGTGAGCGGCGAGGCCGGCGCTCGGCTGGACCGCGAGGGCAGCGGCGTCGCCGCGCGCCTGCGCTTCCGCCGGAGCCACGAGTCCGTATCTTTGCCCGACGGGGCCCGTAGCTCAGCTGGTTAGAGCAGTGGACTCATAATCCATCGGTCGCAGGTTCGAGCCCTGCCGGGCCCACTCCGCAGGCAGGACTACGCCTCGGCCACGTCCTCCAGCAGGATCATGACGTGGTCGGGGCGTCCGTTCGCGCTGCGCACCAGCCCGGTGCGTGTCCGCGCCCACAGGACCACGCCGTCGGTGGCCAGGAGGCGGCGCTCCGCCTCGCTCGTGTCGGCGGTGCCGGAGGCGACGCGGGCCAGCTCGCTCGAGAGGGAGTCCCGGTCCCAGGCGTCTGCCAGCTCCACGATCGGCCGGCCCAGGATCGCCTCGCTCTCGTAGGCGAAGGCACGCAGGAAGGCGGGGTTCGCGTCGAGGATCGTGCCCGCGAGGTCGACGAGGACGATCGCCAGGCCCGAGCGTCCGAAGATCCAGGAGAACCGTGCCGCGCGCCCGTGCAGGTCGCGGGCCTCGTGCTCCTCCGAGACGTCCTCCACCGAGCCTTCGATGTAGACGGTCGCGCCGTGCTCGTCGCGATGCGAGCGTGCGGCGTTGCGCACCCGCACGAGGCGACCGTCCGGACGCTTCAGCTCGCTCTCGAAGCCCCGCAGGAGCCCGAACTGCTCCAGGCGCTCCAGGAAGGTGTCGCGATGTGCGGGGCTCACGAAGAAGTGCCGCGCGTAGACAAGCTCCAGCGTGTCGCGGTCGGGATGCCCCAGGAGCTGGACCAACGATGGGTTGGCGTCCAGCAGCGCCCCCTCGACGGTCGTCCGGTACAGGCCGATGGGAAGATGGTCGAACATGGAGCGGTGGCGCGCTTCGCTGTCGCGCAGGTCCGCCTCGGCGCGCGCTCGGTCCATGGCGTACCGGATGGAGCGCTCCAGGAGGTCGGGGTCGACCCGGGCCTTCTCCAGGTAGTCGGAGACGCCGGCCTCCATGGCCTCGACGTCCACGGCGTATCGCCCCTTCCCGGTGAGGAGGATCATCGGGGCATGGTTCAGCGCCGCACGCGCGCGGCGCACGAGGTCGATGCCGGAGCGCTTGTCCAGCACGTAGTCGACGAGGTAGACGTCGTGCACCTGCCGTGCCATGACAGCGGCGCCGTCGTCGAAGGAGTGGGCGTAGTCGAGATCGAAGCGCGTCGACGGAATGCGGTCCAGGATCGCGCGCGTCAACTGGAACGCCGCCTCGTCGTCGTCCACGAGGAGCACGCGGATCGGAGCTTCGTCGGGCATCGCTTAGTGGGCCTCGGCTGTCGTCACGCTCGAGGGAGGGTCCTGGGCAGACGCGAAGGTACCCCTACCCCCCCGAGGAGGAAAGAACCGTTTCCGCGCGCCGGGACCCTTCATTCCTCGGGATCGGGCGGGCGTCGGTGGCGCTTGATCTCGCCCTTGCGTCGCTTCGCGTCGAGCCTCTTTCGCTTCTCCCGGGGAGGCACGCGTGTGGGCGTCCGGGGCTTCCGTCGCCGGTTCCTCCGCTCCAGGCGTTCGCGGAGCCGCTGGAGCGCGAGGGCGCGGTTCCGGTGCTGGCTGCGCTCGTTGCGCGCCTCCGCGCGTACGCCCGACGGAAGATGGACGAGCCGCACCCCGCTCTCGGTCGTGTTCTGGTGCTGCCCTCCGGGTCCGCCCGAGCGGAAGGTCTCCACGCGGCACTGTGCGAGGAGCTCCTCGTCGGAGTCCGGAATGGGGATCGGTGGGAGGTCTTCTTCGGGAGCGGAGGTCATCCCTCCAACATAGTGCAACCCGAGGGGCCTGGGGCTATGGCACATCACGCCCCGCCGGGGTACTCTTTGGCGCGCTCCCCGGGCGCGCTCCGCGCCGGCGGTCTCCTTCGCGATCCCGCGGCGCACCGCCAGCCTCACGGACCACTCGATGATCTTCGACCGCTCGGAACAGAATCCAGGCGCCCAGCTCCTTTTTGTCCTGGCCTGTCTCGTGGTCGTGGTCTACGGGATCAAGTTCGCCGCGCCGATCCTCCTTCCCGCGGCCCTGGCCGTCTTTCTCGCGGTGCTGAGCCTGCCGGTGATGATCTTCCTGCAGCGGCGCCGCGTACCCGCGGCGCTCGCGATCGCGATCACCGTGCTGGTCGTGGTCGGCATCCTCGGGCCTCATCATCCTCCTGGCCAGCCAGTCGATGTCCGAGCTGCAGGTGCGGCTCCCGCGCTACGCCGTGCGCCTGCAGAGCCTGCAGGAGCAGTGGATCGACGCGCTGGAGACGCGCATCGGGCTCCCGCTGGGGGGCTACCTCTCCACGGACCTGATCAACCCGGCCGCTGTCGTGGACTTCGCGGGGAGCGCGGTAGGGAGGATCGCGCAGTTCGTGTCCACGACCTTCCTGGTCTTCCTCATCATGATCTTCATGCTGGGCGAGGCCACCGTGTTCCCGGCCAAGGTGCGCTACCTCTTCGGCGACGGCTTGGGCGACGAGAGCCGCCTGGAGAAGGTGGTCACGGAGGTCCAGACGTATCTCGGCATCAAGACGGTGGTCTCGCTCGCCACGGGCCTCATCCTCGGGGCGTGGTGCGCCGTGATGGGCCTCGACTTCCCGATCCTGCTCGGGCTGGTCGCCTTCGTGCTGAACTACGTGCCGACGGTGGGCTCGATCATCGCGGGGATACCCGCGGTGCTCCTCAGCCTCATCCTCCACGGCACGCTCGCGCACGCCCTCGTGGTCACGGCCGGCTACGTGGTCGTGAACACGCTGTTCGGCAACATCCTCGAGCCGAACCTCATGGGACGGCGGCTCGGGCTCTCCACCCTGGTCGTCATCCTCTCGCTGCTCTTCTGGGGATGGGCATGGGGACCCCTCGGGGCACTCCTCTCCGTGCCGCTCACCGTGGTGGTGAAGATCTGGCTGGAGAACACGCACGACCTGCGCTGGGTAGCCATACTCCTGGACAAGGCGCCGCCCCAGGGGGCGCCCGCCAGCCCCGCCGGGGTGGACGAAGACCTCGGCGTCTGAATCCGACGACGGACTGCTCACTCGACAGGCTTCCGGCATGCCACGAATCGACTTCGACGCGCTCCCCGACCATGGACGGGTCTGGGTGTTTCCAGCCGACCGTCCGCTCGACGCCCGCGAGGCCGAACGCCTCCTGCGCGAGGTGGACGCCTTCCTCGACGGATGGGCCGCCCACGGGGCTCCGCTCCGCTCGGGGCGGCTCCTGGAGGAGGGGACGTTCCTCGTGGTGGGCGTCGACGAGGACGCGTCGGAGCCGTCCGGCTGCTCGATCGACGCGCTCGTGAACCGCCTCGAGGCGCTCGGCGCGGAGCTGGGCGTCAAGCTGGTCGAGCACGCACCGGTCTGGTACCGGGACGGGGGTGCCATCCGCGTCGTGTCGCGGCCCGACTTCCGTGGCCTGGCACGGAACGGCGCGGTCGACGCCTCCACGCCCGTCTTCGACACGACGCTGACGCGCCTTTCCGCGCTACGTGAGGGCGGTCTGGAGCGGCCTGCGCGCGACAGCTGGCACGGCCGGGCCTTCTTTCGCGAGCAGGCCGGGAGCCCGCCCGCGTAGCGCGGGCCGCCGTAGTTCTCCTACGGAAGCTAGGGAGTGTGCTCCGGGACGCCGGGAAGGCCCGGCGCGGCCCCCAGGCCCTCCGCGAGGAAGCGCGCGCCCTCTTCGTCTCCCCAGAGCCGCGGGCGCCACGGCGCGCCCTCCAGGAAGCCGACGTGGCCACCGCTCGGCGGGAGGATCGGCACGACCGAGGGGTTGGCCTCGAGGGCCGAACGGGGCACCGCCTCGGGAGGGAGGAAGGGGTCGTCGAGGCTGTGCAGCACGAGCGTGGGCACGCGGATTCCCCCGATGAACCGCGTGCTGCTGGACGCCGTGTAGTACGCGCCCGCGTCGCGGAAGCCGTGCAAGGGCGCCGTGACGGCGTCGTCGAACTCGCGGATGGTGCGGGCGCGCAGGGCGCGCCCGACATCGACCAGCGGACGGAGGAGGGAGGCCTTGCCGCGCACCTTCCTGCGCAGGGAGCGGAGGAAGTACGCCGCGTAGAGATGGCCCATCCGGCTCCGCTCCAGCTGTGCGGCTCCGGCCGCCAGGTCGAAGGGCACGGACATCGCCACCGCCGCGTCCACCAGCGTGACGCCGCCGTCCCTCCGCTCGCCCAGCATCTTGAGGACGGCGTTGCCTCCGAGAGAAAAGCCGAAGACACCGAGCGGAGCCCCGGGGTGCGTCGCGCGCATCCGCTCGAGGACGAACCTCAGGTCGCCCGTCTCGCCGGAGTGGTAGAAGCGGGGAAGGCGGTTCGGGACCCCGCTGCAGCCGCGGAGGTTGATCGCGACGGGGCGCACGCCGCGTGCGAGGAGCTCGCGGCAGGTCCCGAGGACGTAGCGCCGGCGCGCGGACCCCTCCAGCCCGTGCACGACCAGCACGGCGGGGGCGCCGGGTGCGGGGAGCGGTCCCAGGTCGACGTCGAGGAAGTCCCCATCGGGGGTCTCCCAGCGCTCCCGCTTCATGCCGGGGTCGTCCCCCGCCCGGAGGACGCGCGCGAACAGCGTCTGGGCGTGCGGCCCCTTCGCCCAGCCGGCGGGGTGGAAGACGCGGGGATGGAGCGACGCGGTCACGGTCCTGCGGGGTCGGGGAGGGTCATCGTGCGGTCGGGGCAGGTAGGAGCGTCGGGCGGCTCGCAAGGTAGCGGCTGCGTGGCCATGCGACACGGCGGCTCGCCGTGTCGCGTCGTTCCGCCACGGCGCTACGAGTTCCAAGGCACTTGAGATCATCGTATCTAACAAGTTGTATAACAACGTGTTACTGATGTTGAACCGGTTTGGCACGAGGCTCGCACGGGAGCGTCGGTGTCGGCAGGATGGCCGCGGCGGACGATCGCGTGGCGCGCCTGAAACGCGTTCCGGCGCCGTGCCGTAGGGGGGCGAGGATGACCATGGAATCCGCACGGGAGGGGCAAGATGGGCTCGATGGCGATGGTGGCCGTCGCGCTGCTCACACTCGGGTCCGGGACACAGGAGCAGTCGGGTCCGGACCGGCTGTACGGCCGGGTGGTGACGGCGGGGGGCGAGGTGTACGAGGGCTACATCCGATGGGACAAGAACGAGGGCAGCTGGTCGGACATCCTGAACGGCAGCAAGGAGATCCCCTGGGAGAACGTGCGTCAGGCCGAGCGCCTGGGTGACCGGCGGGACCGGCGCGACCGTGAGCACAGCGTCCGCGTCCTCGGCGTGCGGATCTCGTGGGACGAGGACGAGGACGACTACCCGTCTTCGGCGTCGTCGGGGATCCGATTCGGTCACCTGCGTTCGATCGCGGTGATGGGTGACGAGCGCGCCCTGCTCACGCTCAAGTCGGGCGACGAGGTGGAGCTGGAGGGTGGATCGACGGACCTCGGGGACGGCGTGCGGGGGGTGGTGGTGGAGGATCCGGAGCGGGGCGAGGTCGAGCTGCGCTGGCGGGATCTCGACGTGATCGACTTCGAGCCCGCGCCGGCCGGCATGGCCGAGCCCTCCTCGCAACGACTCTACGGCACGTTGCGCACGCGCAGGGGTTTGGAGTTCACCGGCTACGTCGCGTGGGACGTGGACGAGATCCTCGGCTCGGACGTGCTGGACGGTGAAGAGCACGGCCGCGACCGGAAGATCCCCTTCGACAGGATCGCCGCCATCGAGCGGGACGGCTCGTCCGGCGCGCGCGTCGTCCTCGAGAACGGCGAGGAGATCGAGCTGCGCGGAAGCAACGACGTCGACTCGAGCAACCGCGGCATCACGATCGCCGACCCCGCGCTGGGGGAGGTGAGCGTGGATTGGGACGCCTTCGACGTGCTCACCTTCGAGGATCCGCCGGCGAGCGACGCCGGTGGCTACGGGAGCTTCGACGGCGGCGCGGCCTTGTACGGGACCGTCGAGACCGAGGACGGGGAGCGCTACACCGGGACGATCCGGTGGGACAACGACGAGGCGTACACCTGGGAGATCCTCGACGGCGAAGCGGAGGACGTGACGTTCGACATCGAGCTGGGAGAGGTGGCCTCGATCCGGCGCGACGGCTCGTGGGGCTCGGAGGTCACGCTGCTGGACGGCCGGACCTTCGAGCTGGAAGGCTCGAACGACGTCGACGAGGACAACAAGGGGATCTTCGTGACCCCGGAGGACGGGGAGACCGTCCTCGTGCCTTGGCGAGACTTCCGGGAGGTCCTATTCCGGAGGCGGTGATGCGTGTCGCGCTCCTTGTCGCGGCCCTCCTGACGGCGGGCGTCACGCCCTCGCGGGCGACGGCCGCCCTGCAGACCGGTGCCGGGCCCTTCGGTGACGAGGTGGCCCGGCGCCTGTACGAGGCCGCGGTGGCCGCACGGGACCGCATGGACACCGAGTTGGCGTCCTACACGGCGGTGGTGCGGCAGCGCACCGGCGTGGGACTCCGCATGCCGCTCAAGGACCGCACGCTCTATCGCAGCGAGTCCGCGCACCGCGTCTTCTGGCGCCGCGACGGCGACGTTCTCGTCCAGGTGCTGGCGCTCAGGGAGCAGACGCCGGTCGGCGTCGCGAAGGGGGAGCTGCACCTGGGGGTGTTCGACGACAATTTCGATCCGTCCAACGACGCGCTCATGTTCGGCATGGTGCCCCCGGACGACGAGGTCTACAGAGCAGGACGAGGACGACTTCTGGATCGCGCACCCGCTCGACCCCGCCTGGCGCGACGCGTACACGTTCTCGGTGGGCGACACACTCGTGCTCTCCCTCCCCGACGGGCACACCGTGCGCGCGGTGGAGCTGCAGGTGATGCCGACCGAAGCCGACGTGCACCGCATCACGGGGTCGCTCTGGATCGAGCCGGAGAGCGGGGCGCTCGTGCGCGCGGTCTACCGGCTGTCCGATGTCTTCGACGCCTTTCGCGACGTGCCCGACCTCCGGGAAGAGGAGGACGACGACCTCAAGCACGTCCCGGGGATGTTCAAGCCGTGGACGGCCGAGATCCAGATGATCGCGGTGGACTATTCCCTCTGGGAGTCGAAGGTGTGGCTGCCACGGAGCCTTCATGCCGAGGGGGTGGCGACGGCCGGGATCCTGAAGGCGCCGGCCACCATCGAGCTGACGTACGACTTCGAGTCGGTGGTCACGGAGGGCGACCTCCAGCGGGAGGCGAAGGCTGCGGACCCCGTGGCCGAGCGCCGCTACCGGACGCGCGCCGAAGCGATGGAGGCTTTGGCCCACGAGACCGTCGGCGACGTCCCCTACAGGCTCTCTTCCCGCCGGTCCATGCGCGGACCCCGGGGCGACGAGAAGCGCGTGCGCTACCTCGTGCCCGAGGATCCGGCGTACCTGCGGGACAGCCCGGATCTTCCGCCTCCGATCGGCAAGTCGGCGCCGGGCTTCACGTCCGAGGACGAGCTGCGTGACCTCTTCGGCGGTCTGGCCGACCTCCCGGCGCCTCCGGCCCAGCGGATGCCGGCGACCCTGCGGTGGGGGCTCCAGCGCCCTGACCTGGTGCGGTACAACCGGGTGGAGGGGCTGTCGCTGGGTGTGCGGGGGCAACTCCGCCCCGATACGCCGTTCGGGCCGGTGTCGGTCACCGCCACGGCTCGACTCGGCGTGGCCGACCTGAACCCGGACGTGCGCGTGGACGCGACGCACGAGACGCTGCGCCGACGCGCGACGTGGAGCGTCTACCACGAGCTGGCGGCGGTGGACGAGGACGCCCGCCACCTCGGTCCGGGCAACTCCGTGACCGCGCTCCTCTTCGGACGCGACGACGGCGACTACTACCGACGGAGCGGGACGTCCCTCGAGTGGACGCCCCCGGCCGCGGACCGGCGCTCCTGGCGGGTACGCGCCTACGCCGAGTACCACCAGGCCGCGCGGACCCATACCGACTTCACGCTCGCGCACCTCGGCAGCTCGAGCTGGGACTTCCGTGACAACATCACGGCCGCGGAGGGGTGGGAGCTCGGTGGTGTGGCGACGTTGGCCCCCTGGTGGGGAACGGACCCCCGTTCTCCGCAGGCGGGTCTGGAGCTCGAGGTGCGCGGCGCCGGGGGGGACTGGAGCTATGCGCGGGCATCGCTCGTGGCGCGCACCGCGCTCCCCCTGACCGAACGCTACCGGGTCGGGCTCGCGGCGGGGGCGGGAACGAGCTGGGGGGATCCTCCGCCGCAGCGTCTCTGGGTGATGGGCGGCGCGGCCACGTTGCGTGGGTACGGACCGCGCGCCCGCGTCGGCCCCACCTTCGGACGCGGCCGGGCCGAGCTGGCGCGCCTCTTCTCCTTCGGGGCGGTCTCGCTCTTCACCGACGCGGCGTGGGCGGGCGAGCGCAGCCGCATCCGGATGGACGACGCGCTCGTCTCGGCAGGGGTCGGCCTGTCCATCGTGGACGGGCTCATCCGCATGGACGCGGCATGGGGTCTGCGCGATCCGCGCGACTTCCGCCTCGAGCTGTATCTGGACGGCATCCTCTGAGCGCTCCACAATAGCGGGGCCCGGGCCGCCCCCTTGGCGGGCCCGCATCGTCCCCGGCAGGGATCCGCTCATGTCCCGTGACGTGCTCATGGTCGCCTTCGGCGCCCTCCTCCTCTCCGCCTGCGAGCCTCCCACGCCGCCGCCGACGGACGAGGGCATCCCGTGGGAGCTCGCCCAGCACCGTGCGCGCACGATCCTGCAGCCGCGGTACGAGATCGAGCTGACGGTCCCCGAGGAGCGCGCCCGGCCCATCGAGGGGCGTACGGTGGTGACCTTCGGCTGGGACGATCCGGACGGCTTCGACGTCGTGATGGACTTCAAGGACCCGGGCGAGCGGGTGCACGGCGTGCTGGTGAACGGCGACTCCGTGGCCTGGCGGCCCGTGAACGACCACGTGGTGCTGCCGGCCTCCTCCCTGAAGAAGGGCGTGAACCGGGTCGCCCTCGACTACACGGCGGGCGACGAGTCGCTCAACCGGAGCGACGACTTCCTCTACGCGCTCTTCGTGCCGGACCGGGCGCACTTCAGCCTCCCGGTGTTCGACCAGCCGAACCTCAAGGCCCCGGTCCGGTGGACGCTGAAGGTGCCGGGTTCCTGGCGCGCCGTGGCGAACGGTCCCCTGGCCGAGGAGTCCGGGACCCCGGAGCGGAAGCAGCTCGGCTTCCTGGAGACGAAGCCGATCCCCACGTACCTCTTCGCCTTCGCGGCCGGGAGGTTCAGCACGGAGGAGGCCGTGGTGGGCGGCCGCGCCATGCGCATGTTCCATCGCGAGACCGATACGGCGAAGGTGGCGCGCAACCGCGACGCCATCTTCGAGCTGCACGCGAAGGCGCTCGACTGGCTCGAGGCGTACACGGGCATCCCCTATCCCTTCCAGAAGTTCGAGTTCGTCCTGATCCCCTCCTTCCAGTACGGGGGGATGGAGCATCCCGGCGCGATCTTCTACAACGCCAGCGGGCTCATGCTGGACGAGTCGGCCACGCAGGGGCAGATCCTGGGACGCGCGAGCGTGATCTCGCACGAGACCTCCCACATGTGGTTCGGCGACCTGGTCACCATGAACTGGTTCGACGACGTGTGGATGAAGGAGGTGTTCGCGAACTTCATGGCCGGCAAGATCGTGAACCCTTCCTTCCCCGAGGTGGATCACGACCTGCGCTTCCTCATGTCGAACCACCCCGCGGCGTACGGCGTGGATCGCACCGCGGGCGCCAACCCCATCCGCCAGCCGCTCGAGAACCTGCGCGAGGCCGGCACCCTCTATGGCTCGATCATCTACCAGAAGGCGCCGATCGTGATGCGCCAGCTCGAGGCGCGGGTCGGCGAGGAGACGTTCCGCGACGGCCTGCGGGAATACCTGGGCGCGCACGAGTACGGCAACGCGACCTGGCCGGACCTGATCGAGGTGCTCGACCGCCGCACGCCCGAGGACCTCGCCGCCTGGAGTCGCGTCTGGGTCGAGGAGCCGGGCCGGCCCACCGTGGCGGTCTCGCGCGAGGACGGTGACGTCGTGCTCCGCCAGCAGGATCCCGCGAGCGAGGGGCGTGTGTGGCCGCAGACCCTGCACGTGCGCCTGGGGCGGGCGAGCGGAGACACCGTGGTCACCGTGGAGCTCGGCGCCGACGAGGCGCGGATCCCCGGCGCGGACGACGGCGCTCTGGACTACGTGATGCCCAACGGGTCGGGCGTGGAGTACGGCCTGTTCCTCCTCGATCCGACGAGCCGGGCGTGGGTGGCGGAGCATCTCCCGGACCTCGCGCCCGGGTTGGCGCGCGGCACCGCCTGGGTGACGCTCTGGGACCAGGTGCTCGAGCAGCGGTTGGAGCCGGGGGCCTTCCTCGACGTCGCGCTGCGGGCGCTGCCCGAGGAGGACGTCGAGCTGAACCTGAGCCGGATCCTCGGCTACACGGCCACGACCTTCTGGCGCCTCCTCCCCGCCGAGGAGCGGGCGCGGCGCGCCCCGGAGGTGGAATCCGCGATCTGGGCCGGTGTGACCGGCGCGCTCCCCGCCACGGCGCGGGCGGCGTTCTTCGGGACGTACCGGCGCGTCGCGATCACCGACGCCGGCGTGGCGCGGCTCCGTCGCCTGTGGGAGGGTCGGGAATCCCTCCCCGGCCTCCCGCTCTCCGAGAACGACCGGACGTCGGTGGCGACCGAGTTGGCGCTGCGGGGCGTCGATGGGTGGAAGGACATCCTCGACAAGCAGGAAGGAAGCATCGAGAACCCCGACCGGCGCGCGCGCTTCCACTTCGTTCGCCCCTCGCTCGATGCGGACCCGGAGGTACGGAGGGCGTTCTTCGCGTCCCTGGCCGATCCGGCGAACCGGGAGCGCGAGCCTTGGGTGCTGGCCGGGCTGGACAACCTGCACCACCCGCTCCGCTCCGAGAGCGCGCTCCCCACGATCCGGCCGGCGCTCGACATGATCGAGGAGATCCAGCGGACCGGGGACATCTTCTTCCCGGGGCGCTGGCTCGACGCCACCCTCGGAGGTCATAGCGAGGCCGAGGCCGCCGATACCGTGCGCGCGTTCCTCGACGCGCGTCCCGACCTGCCTCCGCGGCTCAGGGCCAAGGTGCTCCAGTCGGCCGACATGCTCTCGCGCGCCGCGGAGATCGTGCACGGATGGCAGCCCCGATGAGCGGCGGGCGCACAGGGCTCGCGGGCTTCCTGACGGCCCTCACGCTCGCCGCGTGGGGCTGCGGTGGGCGCGACTCCACGATCCCGACGCGGGAGCCGCAGCACCGGCCCTCCGACGGGCTGCTGAGCGACACGGCCCTCCAGGCGGTGGTCGAGGCGCAGGTGGAACGCGCGACCCTGCCGCTCATGGGCTACCTCGCGGATCCGCGCGCGGCCGTCCGGGCGCGGGCGGCCTTCGCGCTCGGCTCCGTGCAGTCGCCGCAGGCGGCCGGCGTGCTCTACGCCGCACTCTCCGACACGTCGGCCGCGGTGCGCCGTGACGCGGCCTTCGCGCTGGGGCAGCTGGGCGCTCCCCCGGCGGTCACGGGCCTTGCGGCGCATTTCGCGGCGGACGACGACGTCGCGGAGCGACGGCAGATCCTGGAGGCGCTCGGCAAGATCCCGATCCCGCAGTCCGCCGCGGCGCTGGTCGGGCTGCAGGTCCCCGAGGAGATGGAGGCGGACCGCACGTTGGCGATCGCCGTGTTGGGGGCGGTGCGTACGATCTCCACACCGGAGGCGCTGGCCGCGCTCCTCGATCGGCTGGACGACCTGGATCCGCGGGTGCGCGCCGCCGCCGCCTACTATTTCGGCCGCGTTCCCTCCACGGAGAGCTGGGCCGAGCGCGTGAAGCGTATTCGCCAGGCGCTGGACGGCTACGGGAAGGACGACCCGGCCGCGATGTACCTGGTGCAGGCGCTGGGGCGCCTGCACGACCCCTTCGACCGGGAGCGCCTGGCCGAGTGGGCGTCCACGGCGACGGACTGGCGCATCCGGGCGAACGCGATGACCGCCCTCGGCGCCGAGGAGCTCGACGCCGACGCCCGCGCCACGCTCCTCGAGGGGTTGGACGACACCTTCGGGCTGGTGGCCGTCAGCGCGGCCCAGGCGCTCGCGAGGGCCCGGACGCCCGCGGCCGAAGCACGGCGCCTGGAGGCCTGGATCGACGCGCATGCCGAGCGCTGGCAGGTGGTCGAGCCCCTCCTGGCGCTCCTGGCCCGGGCCGGCGAGCGCGACTACCTCCTGGGATGGATCGACGGACTCGGTGCCGACGACCTGCAGCGGCACGAGATCGGGCTGCGCGCCCTCGCCTTCCTTCCCGGGGAGGAAGCGCGCCTGCGACTCGCCCGCGCCGCCGCGTCGGCGCCCCCGAAGTTGGGTGGCGTGGCGCTGGAGGCCTTGGCGCGGCGTTGGCCGGCCGAGGAGCAGAACGAGGGGGCACCGCCGTTCTACTTCGGGATCTTCAGCGCGGCGCTCCGCAGTGGCGACGTCCGCAAGATGGCTACGGCCGCGGCAGCTCTCGGAGACTCCACCTTCCTGGAGCTGGGGAGCGTGGACACGCTCAGGGCCGCCCTCGAAGGAACGGCGGGGCCGCCGGACGCCGAGGTCGCGAGGGCGATCCGCGGCGTGCTGTCGACGCTCACCCGCGAGGCCTTGCCGCCGGCGGGCGCGGACCGCACGCCCCCGGCGGGCCCGGAGCCCGATCCCGGAGAGCTCGACTGGGCGTACCTCGCCGAGCTCGGCACGGCGCCGCGCCTGGTGCTGGAGACGGAGAAGGGCAGGGTGGTCGTGCGCCTCGCGACCGAGGAGGCCCCGCAGACCGTCCAGACGATCGCGCGCCTCGCGGAGGGCGGCCGTTACGACGGCGTGCCCTTCCATCGGGTGGTGCCCAACTTCGTGGCACAGGGCGGGGATTTCGCTTCGGGCGATGGCTATGGCGGTCCGGGCTTTACGATCCGGAGCGAGTTCACGCTCATCCGCTACCTGCGAGGCGTGATCGGGATGGCCTCCGCGGGGAAGGACACGGAGGGTTCGCAGTTCTTCATCACCCACTCGATGCAACCGCACCTGGACGGCGCCTACACGGCGTTCGGGTGGGTGGTGGACGGCATGGACGCGGTGGACCGGCTCCTGGTGGGGGACCGCATCCTGAAGGCGACGGTTGAGCGAGGGAGCTGACCCGCCGCAGATCCCGTGGCCCGGGATCGCCGCGCCGTTCACGCTGATGCCGCCGGGCCTGCAGGCCATGGCGCTCAGCACGCTCTTCTTCTCCCTCATGGCCGCGCTCGCGAAGCTCGCGGGCCGGAGTGTACCGCTCTTCGAGATCGTGTTCGCCCGCTCGATCGTCGTGGCCGTGCTCTCCGGGGGGAAGCTCCTGCACGACGGGCGCGGCTTTCGTGGACGCGAGCCGCGGATCCTCCTCCTCAGGGGGGTGCTCGGCTTCGGCGCGCTCACCTGCTTCTACTTCGCGGTCGTCCATCTCCCCCTCGCGGACGCCACGGTGATCCACTTCACGAACCCCGTGTTCACGGCGTTCATCGCCGCCGCCGTCCTCGGGGAGCACGTCGGCCTCGAGGAGGCGCTCCTGGTGACGGCGAGCCTGGGCGGGGTCTTCCTGGTGGCCCGGCCCGCGTTCCTCTTCGGGGGTGGCGGACTGGATCCCTTTCCGGTGCTCGTCGGGTTGTGCGGCGCCATCCTCTCGGCCGGGGCGTACGTGACCGTGCGCCGCCTGCGGGGCGAGCCCCCGATGCTGATCGTGTTCTACTTCGCAGCGGTGTGCACGCTGCTCTCCTTCCCGATGGTCGCGGCCCACGCGACGCTCCCCACGCCCGCCATGCTGCTCGTGCTGCTCGGCGTCGGAGTGACCACGCACCTCGGTCAGACCTTCGTGACGTGGGGCTTCCGCCTCGAGCGCGCCGGGCGCGCTTCCGCCGTCGGCTACCTGCAGATCGTCTTCGCCGCGGGATGGGGGTGGGCCCTCTTCCACGAGGTTCCCGACGTGTGGACGGGCGCGGGCGCGGTCGTGATCGTCGTCAGCACGCTCACGCTCGTGCGCCTGCATCCGGTGCGCTGAGCCCCTTCCGGCAGTTCTCCTGTAACCCAGGGTGAGACCGGCAAGCACGTTTTGGTGCTAAACACCGTTACACGCTTGACGCCCGTGGCCATTGACCGGATCTCCAACCTTGTTTACAGTGTTCACCATGTCGGAACAACGAGATAGGATTCTGGCCTGTGCCTGCGACCTCTACCTCTCGGAGGGGCTCGACGGCTTTTCCATGCGGAAGCTCGCCAGGCAGGTGGGCGTCACGGCGCCGGCCCTGTACCGGCATTACGAGAACAAGGAGCACGTCGATCGCGGACATCCTCCGCGAGGCTCATCACGAATTCACCGCCTATCTCTATCGGGCGCTCGAAGCCAGGACGGCCCTCGAGCGGTTCCGCCGGGCCGGGGAAGGGTACCTGGATTTCGCTCTGCAGCACCCGCGCTGGTACCAGCTCCTCTTCATCTCCCCGGAGCACATGGGCATGGCGGAGCTGCCCGAGGACATCGAGGCGATGGGGTGTGCGCTGCATCAGTTCTGGGTGGACCGCGTCCGCGAATGCATGGACGAGGGGATTCTGAAGGCCGGGGATCCCGTCCAGATGTCCCTCACCATGTGGGCGCACGCGCATGGGTTGGTTTCGCTTTTCCATCACGGGCACTTCCGCATCGACCAGGAGACGTTCCGCAAGCAGTTCCACGCCTCCAGCGTCGTGATGCTGATGGGGATCGCAGCCGAGGAGTTCGCCGCCGAGCTCGCCGAGGAACCCGAGTGGGCCCGGCCAGCGGGCGTTCAGGGATAGTCCGGAGAAGGGACGAGGAAGGGATGACGAACAACGAACCCCGGGACCTGTGGGGACTGGGATCATGGAAGAGGGCGGCGGCGGTGGCGGGAGCGGTGCTCCTGGCGCTGACCGTCGCGACGGTCGAGGCGCTGCACGGCCAGGAGACCACCACGCTCTCGCTGCGGCAGGCGGTGCGCACCGCCATCGAGCAGAACCGCGACGTCCAGGTGGCGCGGCTCGCGCTCGACGAGGCGAACGAGCGCGTCTCCGAGGCGTGGAGCAACGTCTACCCGTCGCTGGACTTCAACGCGAGCTACACGCGCAACGTGTCGCCCACGCTGACGTTTCTGCCGAAGGCATTCATCGACCCGACCGCGGGGCCGGACGAGTACATCGGCGTGCAGTTCGGCGCGGACAACCAGTGGAACTCGACCGTCGCGCTGGAGCAGCCGCTCTTCTCGGCGGCGGCGTTCATCGGCGTCGGCGCGGCCGGCCGCTACGAGAGCCTCCAGGAGGAGATGGTGCGCGGCGTGACGCAGGGCGTGGTCACGCGCGTCCGCCTCGCGTACTACCAGCTCCTCCTGCAGCAGGAGCAGCTCCGGCTGACGGAGAACTCGGTGCGTCGCGTGCGGGAGTCGCTCAAGGAGACCAAGGCGCTCAACGAGGCGGGCCTCAACTCCGACTACGACGTGCTGCGCCTGGAGGTGGAGCTGGCCAACCTCGAGCCCAACCTCAGGCGCGCGGAGAACGCCGTACACTCGGCACGCCGACAGCTCGTGGTGGAGCTGGACCTCCCCACGGACGGCGCGTTGGCGGTCGAGGGGTCGCTGGCGGACATGAACCTGGACGATCTCTCCGCCAACGACCCGGCGAACCGCGAAGTCCTCGCGTTCACGGGATTCGCCGGCGCGCAGACCTCGGAGGTCGACCGGGCCGTCCAGATGGCCCAGGATCTGCGTTCGGATCTGCGCCAACTGCAGCTGACGGAGTCGCTGCGCAAGACGGAGATGCGGCTGGAGCAGGTGGAGTACCTGCCCCGCGTCACCTTCTTCGGCAACTACGTCATCAACGCGCAGGACAACGGCAGCCCGAACTTCTTCGGCCGCGGCGACGGACAGCGGGCCTACGGACGAAACGTGGGTGTTCGCGTCAGCGTGCCGATCTTCACGGGCTTCCGACGTGACGCGCGTATCGACCAGAAGCGAGCGGCCCTGCGCCAGGCCGAGACGCAGACACGCCTGGCCACGGACCAGGCCCGCCTGCAGGTGGAGAACCTGGTGGAGCAGTCCGACGAAGCCCTGCTGCGCGCCCGCGGTCAGAAGCTGGCCGTCCAACAGGCACACAGGGGATTCGACATCGCGAGCGCGCAGTACCGCGAGGGCCTGGGGAGCCAGTTGGAGTTGACGGACGCCGAGGTCGCGCTGCGCCAGAGCGAGTTCAACTACGCCCAGGCCGTCTACGACTACCTGGTCGCGCGGGCCCGGCTCGACGAAGCGACCGGGCAGGTGCCGATGGTGGACACCGGCGCGCGCGACGCGGCCGAAGGCTTCTGATAGACGATGGAGACGATCGTGGAGACGAGGACGATGAACGCACGGTGGATGCGGGGAGCGCTGGTCCTGGCCCTGGCCGGGGCCGTCGCGGGATGCGGGAACAGGGAGGCCGACGCGGAGGACACGAGCGCGGCCGAGTTCGTTCGTGTGATCAACGTGGAGGTCACGGAGATCCAGTCACGCCCGTTCGTCGACGAGATCCAGCTGACCGCCTCCGTGCGCGCCAACCAGGACGTGCAGGTGTCGGCGGAGGAGAGCGGCAAGATCCGCGAGATCTTCGTGGACAAGGGCGCCCACGTGCGCGCCGGTGAAGCCATCGTCAAGATCGACGACGGGCTCCTCTCGGCCCAGGTCGACCAGGCGCGCGCCCAGGCGGAGCTTGCCTCGCAGACGTGGGACCGTCGCAAGCGGCTCTACGAGGAGGACCAGGTAGGCTCCGAGATCGCGTACCTCGAGGCGAAGTTCGCCGCCGAGCAGACCGCGGCGAACCTGAAGGGGCTGGAGAACCGACTGGCGCGCACGACCATCCGTGCGCCGTTCGACGGCGTGCTCGACGAGCGCATGGTCGAGGTCGGCTCGATGGTCTCGCCCGGCATGGTGGTGGCGCGCGTGGTGGACCTGAATCCGGTCAAGGTCACGGCCGGAGTGCCCGAGCGCTTCGCGGCGGACGTCCACAAGGGCGCGGTGGCCCGGATCACCTTCGACGTCTTCCCCGGCGAGCTGTTCAAGGCGCCGATCGGATACGTCGGCTCGACGGTGAACTCGCAGAACCGGACGTTCCCCGTCGAGGTGGTGCTGCAGAACCCGAAGGGGCTCATCAAGCCGGAGATGGTCGCGAACGTCTCGGTGGCCCGCCGCGACCTGAAGGACGCGGTGGTGGTTCCGCAGGACGCGCTCGTGCGGGTCGAGAACGGCTATGTCGTCTTCGTGGTCGCGAACCGGGGACAGGGCACGGTCGCGGAGGTACGGCCGGTGACGCTGGGACCGAGCCAGCGCAACATGGCGGTGGTGGAGTCCGGCGTGCAGGCCGGCGACATGCTGATCGTGGTCGGTCAGAAGTCGGTGGCCGACGGGGATCGCGTCAACGTGGTGGGAAATCGGTGAGCCCGGGCGAGGGGAGAGGAAGATGAGCGAGCACAACGGACGCCCGTCGAAGGGCGACCCGAGCGAGGAGGGACGGGCGCCCCGCTTCCTGGAGCGCTTCAAGGAGTTCCGCGCGACGAGCTTCGCCGTGGAGCACCGCACGAGCGTGATGGTGCTGCTGGCGATCATCGTCGTGATGGGCGCGCTCTCGTACCAGTCGACGCCGAAGGAGTCGTTCCCGGAGATCGCGATCCCGATGATCGCGGTGAACACCATGTATCCGGGCGTGTCGCCGAAGGACGTGGAGACCCTCATCACGCGCCAGATCGAGGACGAGCTGTCCACGATCTCGGAGCTCGACGAGCTCACCTCCACCTCGGTGGAGGGCTACTCGAGCATCCTGGCCCAGTTCAAGACGACCGTGGACCTCGAGGACGCGCTGCAGAAGGTCCGCGAGAAGGTCGATCTGGCGAAGCCGGATCTGCCCGAGGACGCGGAGGAGCCGTCCATCGCGGAGTTCAACTTCTCCGAGATCCCGATCATGTCGGTGAACCTCTCGGGGGAGTACGGCCTCGTGCGCCTCAAGGACCTGGCGGAGGATCTCCAGGACCGCTTCGAGCAGATCCCGTCGGTGCTGCGCGCCGACGTGCGCGGTGGCCTCGAGCGCGAGGTGAAGGTCGACGTCGACCTGGCCAAGTTGAAGTTCTACGGCCTCGGGATGCAGGACGTCGTCGACGCCGTGCGCAACGAGAACGTGAACATCCCGGGCGGCTCGATCGACGTAGGCGACAGCAAATACCTGGTGCGCGTCGACGGGGAGTTCGAGGACCCGACGCTCATCGAGGACCTGGTCGTCAAGATCGAGGGTGGGCGACCGATCTACGTGCGGGACGTGGCGAACGTGGACTTCGGCTTCGCCGAGCGCGACAGCTACGCGCGCATGAACGGCAGCCGAGGTCGTCACGCTCGAGATCGTGAAGCGGTCGGGGGAGAACATCATCGAGACGGCCAACGCGGTGCGCGCGGCCATCGACGAGATGCGTCCGCTCTTCCCGCCCACGACGCAGGTGAGCGTCACGGGCGACATGTCCGACCAGATCGAGAAGATGGTGTCGAGCCTCGAGAACAACATCCTCTCCGGGCTCATCCTGATCGTCGGCGTGCTGCTCTTCTTCCTCGGCGTGTCGAACTCGATGTTCGTCGGGATCTCGATTCCGGCGTCCATGCTCTTGAGCTTCATCATCCTGAAGCTGCAGGGCGTGTCGATGAACATGGTCGTGCTGTTCAGCCTCATCCTCGCGCTGGGGATGCTGGTCGACAACGCGATCGTGGTGGTCGAGAACATCTACCGCTACCTGGAGGAGGGATGGGACCGCACCCTCGCGGCCAAGAAGGCCACGGGGGAGGTGGCGATCCCGGTGATCGCGTCCACCGCAACCACGCTGGCGGCCTTCGCGCCGCTGATGTTCTGGCCGGGCGAGACGGGCGAGTTCATGAAGTACCTCCCGCTCACGCTCATCGTGACGCTGTCGAGCTCGCTCTTCGTGGCGCTCATCGTCGTGCCGACGCTGTGCGCGATGTTCATGAAGCTCGACGGTACGCCCCCGCGACCTCTGCGTCCGGCGGCGCGCTGGGCGCTCATGGGTGCGGCCGGGCTGGCCTTCCTGGTGGTGGCGGGGATGAACCCGCTCTCGGCCGTGCTGCTGGCGGGGACGGCGGTCGGGCTGTGGGCGCTGCAGAAGTACGTGCTCGCGGGCGCCGCGCGCCGGTTCCAGGAGCGCTTCGCTGCCGGCGATCATCGAGCGTCTACGAAGGCCAGCTGCGCTGGGCGCTGGACCACCGCCTCGTCATCCTGGCAGGCACGGCCGGCATCTTCGTCGTGACGATCCTCGCTTTCGGCATGTTCAACTCGGGGATCGTGTTCTTCCCCGAGGACATGCCTCCGCAGCAGCTCATGGTGAACGTCGAGGCGCCCGTCGGCACCCGGGCGGCGTTCACGGACACCCTCGTCCGGAGCATCGAGCAGCAGCTCAACACGGAGATCGACGGCCGCGAGGACTGGGAGTCCGTGGTGGCCACGGTCGGCGGCGGCGGCGGCGGCAACTTCATGGACCAGGGGCCCACGGGCCCGGCGGCCGGCCGCGTCACGATCAGCCTCGTGGACTTCCAGGACCGGAAGCGGGACGCCTTCGCGACGCTCGCCCAGATGCAGGACGACATCGGCCGGAACCTGGCCGGCGCGACGATCTCGGTGGACAAGCCCAACGAGGGCGCGCCTCAGGGCGCGCCGGTCAACGTCGAGATCGTGGGTGAGGACCCCGACCAGCTCAAGTCGCTGTCGGACGAGGTGCTGAACATCCTCCGGAACGCCCCGGTCTATCGCAAGCTCGTCGGGCTGGAGAGCGACCTCGACGAGGCCCGCTCCGAGTTGGCCGTGCACGTCGACCGCGAGAAGGCCGCGCTCTACGACCTCAACACCTCGAAGGTGGGTGGCGCGATCCGCAGCGCGATCAACGGCGTCGAAGCGGCGAAGTACCGCACCGGCAACGACGAATACGACATCGTGGTCCGGCTCGCGGAGCGTGATCGTCAGGACCTCGAGGGGCTGCGCGACCTGACCGTGATGGCCGAGGGCGGCATCCAGGTGCCGCTCTCCTCGGTGGCGACGTGGTCGGTGGAGGAGGGCTACGGCTCCATCCGCCGGAAGGACCAGACGCGCATGGCCACCATCACCTCGGACGTGGCGGCCGGGCTGAACTCCAACGCCGTGTTGGCCGAGGTCCAGACCACGCTGCACGATTTCTCGCAGCACCTGCCCCCGGGCTACACCCTGCGCTACACGGGGCAGTCCGAGGACCAGGCCGAGGCCCAGGCGTTCCTGGGCGGCGCGTTCCTCACGGCGCTGCTGCTGATCTGCTTCATCCTGATCAGCCAGTTCAACTCCGTGGTGAAGCCGCTGATCATCATGACGTCGGTGATCATGTCCACGGTGGGCGTGCTCATGGGCCTGATGATCTTCCAGATGCCGTTCGGGATCATCATGTCGGGCGTGGGCCTGATCTCGCTCGCGGGCATCGTCGTGAACAACGCGATCATCCTGATCGACTACATCGACGTGCTGCGCGACCGCGACGGAATGAACCGGCGCGAGGCGCTGGTGCAGGGCGGGAAGACACGCTTCCGGCCGGTGATCCTGACGGCCACGACGACCGCGCTCGGGTTGGTGCCGCTCGCCGTGGGGCTCAACTTCGACTTCTTCGGCCTGTACCGCTCGCTCAACCCCGACATCTTCTGGGGTGGCGAGCAGGCCGCGTGGTGGGGTCCGATGGCGGTTGCGGTGATCGTCGGCATCCTGTTCGCGACGTTCCTGACGCTCGTGCTGGTGCCGGTCATGTACTCGCTGGTCGACGACTTCACCCACTTCTTCACGAAGCACTTCGCGCGCGGCGGGGGTGAGCCGGGGCAGGGTGCGCCGACGGACGACGAGGAGGCCGACGCCCAGGGCGGGTACCGGCCGTCGCCGACGCCCACGCCCGAGCCCGTGGGTGTGCGGCGGACACGGGAAGGCCGTCCGATCCTGCCGGGCGGTTTGTCACCACGCCCGGACGCGACGTAGCATTCAGGGGCTCGAGATGAGAGGTTCGGGGCCGCCGGGCAGGTGCCCGGCGGCCCCCCACGCTCCGGAACAGCCGTGCGCCGTCGCTCCGTCAACCTGATTGCCGCCTACTACCTGGTCACGCCCGCCTTCGCGATCGCGGACCTGGTGTTCCACGCGCCGGTCCGCGTGGCCGGCTTGAGCGACCCCGCCTACCGGCTGGCGTACTACGCGATCGTCTTCGCACTGGGCATCCTCTGTCGCGCCCGTCCGGAGGTCACTCCCTTCGTGGGCATCACGGAGAGCACCGTGAACCTCCTCCTCCTCTTCGTCGCGATCCTTCTGCCGATCTGGTCGCTCCCGGACGCGCTCCTCTCCGGCGCACCGGTGCAGACCGGGTTCTCGGGGATGACCGTGGCCAACGCGCTCCTCTCCGGCACCGCGCTGATCGTGAGCTTCCACCGCCACGAGGCGGCCGCTGCGCGGATCATCGCGGGGAAGTTCGGGCGATGAGGACGGCTCCGACCCGGTGGTGGGCCGTGCTCGGCGTGGCCGCCCTCACGGCCGCGGGGCCGCGCGCCGCCGGCGCCCAGGCGCGTCAGGGGTTGCTGAGCCTGTCGGAAGGGCGGCTCTTCTACGAGGTCGTCGGCACGGGAGACCCCATCGTCGTGGTGCACGGCGGTCCAGGGCTCGACCACGGCTACCTGCGCCCGGGGCTCGACGTGCTGGCGGCCTCCCATGCGCTCGTCTACTACGACCAGCGTGGCACCGGCCGCTCGGACGTACCGCTCCGCCCGGAGACCATCAACCTGGACGCTTTCGTCCAGGACATCGACGACCTCCGCCAGGTGCTCGGCTACGAGCGGATCACCGTGCTCGGCCATTCCTTCGGAGGTCTCCTGGCGCTGGCCTATGCGCGGGCGCACCCGGAGGCGACGCGGGCGCTCATCCTCCTCGACTCCTCCGAGCCGGGCAGCCGGTGGGCCGAGGAGACGGCGCGGCGGCAGGCGGCCGCGCGCACGCCCGAGGATTCGGCGACGCTCGCGGCGCTCACGGCCTCCACGGGCTTCGCGGAGCGGGACCGGGACACGATGAGCCGGATCTACCGGACCGCGTTCCGCAGCACCATGCGCACGGCGGACCGCGTGAGCGAGCTGCACCTCGACCTCTCGGAGCGCACCGCCAAGAACGGCCAGGACGTGGCCCGCCTGCTCGGAGCGTCGATGGCGGGCTTCGACGCATGGAGCTGGCTCGGTGAGCTCGGGATGCCGGCGCTGGTCCTGCATGGTCGCTACGAACCTGCGCCCCTGGCCATGGCGCAGGCGCTGGCCGCGGCCTTGCCGCAGGGCCGTTTCGTCGCGCTCGACAGCGGCCATTTCCCCTTCATCGAGGACCCGCAGGGGCTCGCTTCGGCCGTCTCCGCCTTCCTGGCCGGCCTCGGCGGCGGATGAGCGAGCGCCGCGCCGCCCTGCGCCGCGTGGCGATCACGCTCGCGTCGTACCTGGTTCTGGCCGCGCTCCTGGTCTGGGCGCTTCCCGCCATCCAGCGCCTCCTCCTCCTTCCGGCCCTCTTCGGCCGGCTCGCCCGCGTCGCGCTCGTGCTCGGCGTGCCGGTCGTCGCGATCGTCGCCTGGCGCTATCCGGCGCTCGGTGACGCGGGGAACGAGGAGTAGCGCTCCGGTCGGAATCCGCGGGCGTCCCTCAGGGCGTCAGATCGACGCTGTAGGTGGTCACGAACTCGATGAACTTCGACACGGCGACCATGTCCGCGCCGACGTAGCGGATCGTGTGCGAGTCCACGCGTTCCACCTCGGGGAGGTAGGCGGCCACCTCCGCAGGCATGTAGTTCTTGAAGGAGATGTCGAGCGAGATGGGCCCTTCGAGGCGGAAGGGACGGAAGTCGCCCAGGCGGCCGAGGGCGGCCCGCACCTTGTCGTGGATGAGCGCGTAGGACGCCTCCGGCATGAGCGTGCGCGCCGAGTGGAAGCCGAGCGTGTGCTTGGTGACCGCCGTCTCCAGGTCGCCGAGGATCCCGCGCGCCTCTTCGGCGATCGCGTCGTCTCCGGAGAGCATGACCACCGGGACGCCGAAGTGCCCGGCGATGGCGGCGCTCACCCCCGCCTCCGGCATGTCCCGTCCGTTCAGGCGCAGCGCCGTCAGGTTCGCGCTCGACATCGTGTGCGCGCGTACCCCGCGCGGGTTCGCCGTGCTCGCGTGGTAGCCGATGAAGATCACGGCGTCGAACGTCTCGTCGATCCCCTCCATCATGCCGAGCGGACGCGGCCAGGAGCGCACCAGCTCGATGTCCTGGGGCAACCGCTCCATGAGGAGGTTCTCGCCGTTTCCGTGCGAGTCGCTCACCAGGATCGTGGTCGCGCCGGCCTCGCGTGCGGCGTCGATGGCCGCGTTCACCTCGGCCGTCATGATCTCACGGAAGCGCTCGTACTCGAACCCGTCCGGCCCGAGCTGGTCCGAGGTGACCGTGCCGACCACCCCCTCCATGTCGGCGGAGATGTAGACCTTGAGTCCTTCCTGGGCGCGCGCGGACGGCGCGACGCAGGCGATCGCCGCGGCGACCGTGAGGAGGGGGGCGGCGAGGCGCGCAGGGCAGGACGGACGGCTCATCGTGACTCCGGGTGGGGAGGTTCGGGGGATCGGGGGTTCGCCTCGAGGGCGGCTTCGGCGCAGCGGCGCACGACGTCGCCTGCCGGAAGGATCTCGTGGATCCCGGCGACCGAGCGCCCCGCCTGCCAGTACTCGGTCGCTCCGCGCTCGTCGAGCGAGGCACGCTTGAGCCGCCAGGCCGAGGCGAGCGCGTAGATCGTGCGCATCCAACGCTTGGTGCGCCGGCCGCGGAGCATCCAGCGGGCGAGCGGGCCGGCGCGTAGCCCCATCCGGCGCACGTACGGCGTCGCGATCACGGCGACCGGCACGCCGGTGAGGCGCTCGGTGAGGACGATGTCCTCCTCCTCGGCGTCGAGGATCGCCTGCTTGTACGGCGTGGAGGCGCGGCACTCCGGCGTGGCGATGAAGCGCGTGCCCATCTGGACGCCGGCGTAGCCGAGCCCGAGGGCGTGCGCGAACTCGGCGGGCTCGCCCACGCCGCCCGCGCACACCACAGGGAGGCCCAGATCGCCCAGCTCGTCGAGCAGCTCGTCGATGCCGAGGGGGCCGGCGTGGCCCCCGGCGCGCCGGTTGACGGCGACGAGCCCGTGCACGCCCGAGTCGCGGGCCTTGAGCGCCCACTTCCGCTCGGTGACGTCGTGGTAGACCACCCCACCCGCTCCCTCGACCCGGTCGACCACCCAGCGGGGCTTGCCCAGCGAGGTGACGAAGAAGCGCACGCCCTCCTCGAGCGCTTCCGACACCCACCGCACCATCCGCTCGTGGTATGCCCGGGACGAAGACTCGATGAGGGCGTTCATCCCGACGGGACGGCGTGGTGAGGCCGGCGATGTGGCGCAGCCCTTCGCGGAAGTCCCACCCGTGGACGTAGGTCAGCGAGACGGGCTGCACGATGCCGATCCCGCCCGCCTCGGACACGGCGGCGACCAGCTCGGGGTTCGAGCAGGGGTACATGGCCCCGCAGATGAGGGGGACCTCGATGCCGGCGTCGCGCGTGAGCGGCGTCTCCAGGGGGCCTCGCCCGCGGTCCGGCCCGCCCCCGGTGTTCCCGGCGCGCGGCGCGCTCAAGGAGCCGTGGCCTCTGCGGCGCCGTCCGCGGGGACGGGGCCGAGCAGCCAGCGCGCCGTGACGGTGGCGACCTCGTCGCCGGCCTCGTCCCGTACGTGCGCGACGACCCGGTGCTCGGCGGGCGCCGTCACCTCGGGCACATCGCACCGGCACTCGGCCACGAGCGTGCCCCGGGCCTTCTTGTGGTAGGCGACCTCGATGCCGACCACGATGCCGCGCACGGTCGCCGGGAGCGCCCCGACCATCGCCAGGCCGCTCGCCACCTCGCCGAGGTTGGCGAGGGCGATCGCGTGCACGGAGTTCAGGTGGTTGCGCACCGCCCGCCGATCGCGCATCGAGACACGGGCGTATCCGGGCTCCAGATCGGTGACCACGGGATGCACGCTCCCGGTGTAGGGGACCGCCCGGCGGAAGAGGCGGTTGAAGAGCCAGCGTCCGCCCGGAAGGGGGGAGAGACGGCGCCAGAGCGCCTGGATGCGGGCGACGGGGGAGGAGGTCGGGGGCAAGGCGTCTCATTGAACCGGGGGCGCGAGCGGCTATCTTCGGGCACCCGGAGGGCCGGGGCAATGGTGATCGCCGGCGGAGGGCCGCGGGGAACGACATGGATCACTTCATCCAACAGCTCGTCGGGGCGGTGGTGTGGGTGGTGGCGCTCCTGGTCTACATGGATCTCCGCCGCCGCGGAAAGCACGGGTTCACCCGCTTCATCGCCTTCTGGGCCGGCATGCCGGGCACCTTCCTGTCGATGTTCGCGATACGGGAGGGTACGCAGCCGGACATCGCGATCCCGCCCGACGACGAGCGCGCCCTCCTCGAGGAGATCCGCCGCGAACGGGGCGGCGGCCGGACGCTGGCCTCGGGCGGCGCGCGGCCACCCGACGAAGACCATCCAGGAGCGCAGGAGGAGACGTGAGGATCGTCGCGACGTTGCTGAGCCTGGCCCTCGCGGCCGCCGCCGGCCCCGTAGCCGCGCAGGAAGCCGATACCCCCACGTCCGTCGTGGAGGCGCTCTTCCGCGCCATGAAGGCCGGAGACGCCGACGCGATGGGCGCGCTCCTCCACCCGGACGTGCGCCTGATCACAACGGCCGTCCAGGACGGGGTGCCGGTCGCGCAGGTCATGGCGGCCGACCGGTGGCTCGCGGGTGTGCGCGCTTCGACACGTGAGCTCGACGAGCGCATCCGGGACGTGCGGGCACAGGAGGACCAGGGTCTGGCGTCCGTGTGGGCCCGCTACGACCTGTACGTGGACGGCACGCACAGCCACTGCGGCGTCGACGCCTTCCACCTGGTGCGCACGGCGCAGGGTTGGCGGATCATCGAGATCGCGGACACCCGCAGCACGGAAGGTTGCGCGCAAGAGTGACCCACGGCGCGGGACCCCCGCCCGCGGGAGGTCCGCGGCCCGGCTCGGTGAGGAGCTTCGCGCCCCGACGCAGCGACGTGCGCGCGCTCGTGCGGCTGGCGCTCCCGGTGGCGATCGTCCAGGTGACCATGATGCTCATGGGCACCGTGGACACGATCATGGTCGGGCGCGTCTCGCCGACGGACCTGGCGGCGGTCGCGCTCGGAAACCTCTATTTCTTCGGGGTCGCGGTTTTCGGGATGGGCGTGCTCTTCGCGCTGGATCCCGTGATCTCCCAGGCGGTCGGCGCGGACGACCCCGTCGGCGTGGCCCGTGGCGTGCAGCGCGGCGCCGTCCTCGCGGTCGTCCTGAGCGTCCTGGCGGCGCTTCTCCTCCTCCCGGCAGGCGCCGTCCTCGCCGCGCTCGGCCAACCGGACGATGTGGTGCCGGTCGCGGCGGGCTACGCGCGGGCGTGCATCCCGGGCGTGCTCCCCTTCTACCTCTTCAACGTCTTCCGGCAGGGCCTCCAGGCGATGCACCGGATGCGTCCGATCCTCGTCACGGTGGTGGCCGCGAACGTGGCGAACGCCTTCTTCAACTGGGTGTTCATCTACGGGAACCTGGGCGCGCCCGCGCTCGGTGCGGTCGGGTCGGGGTGGGCGACCAGCCTGAGCCGAACGTTCATGACCCTGTGCCTGGTGGGGCTCGGCTGGCCCCTCCTGCGTGGCTCGGTGCGCCCCCTTCGCCGCGACGCGATCGCAAGGGCGCCCCTGCTGCGTTTCCTCCGTCTCGGCGCGCCGATCGGCGTCCAGCAGATGCTCGAATTCGGTGTCTTCGGCGCCGCGGGCCTCCTGATGGGGTGGATGGGCACGGTGCCGATGGCGAGCCACCAGGTCGCGCTCAACCTCGCCTCCCTCACGTTCATGGTCTCGGTCGGCGCCGCCCAGGCGTCCGCGGTGCTCGTCGGCCACGCGGTCGGTCGGGCCGATCCGCCGGGCGCGCGCCGGGCGGCGGGCGCGGGGCTGGTCGCCGGGGCCGGCTTCATGGCCTGCGCGGCGGCCCTCTTCCTGGCCGCCCCCGAGGGGCTCGCCCGGCTGTACTCCGACGACGCCGCGGTCGTCGGGGTGGCGGCCGCGCTCATCCCGATCGCCGGGATCTTCCAGGTCTTCGACGGCATTCAGGTCGTGTCGTCGGGCGTCCTGCGCGGCGTCGGCGACACCCGCCTCCCCATGCTCCTCAACCTGCTCGGGTTCTGGGGTATCGGGCTGCCCGTCAGCTTCGCGCTCGGCTTCGAGCTCGACCTCGGCCCGCGCGGCGTCTGGCTCGGTCTCGCGTGCGGCATCGGCGCCGTCGCGCTCCTGCTCCTGGCACGGGTACGCGCGCGCTTCGGGCGCGATCTGCGTCGCGTCGTCATGGACGAGGACCACGGCGCCGTGCCTCCGGCCGTCCCCGACGCGGCGACCTGAGGAGGAGGCCGCCCATGGACGCGGCGCGTCGCCACCGCCTTCCGCTCTTCCCGCTCCCCGTCGTGCTCTTCCCGACGGCGACGAAGGGCGTTGCAGCGCGGGCGCGGGCGGGCCAGCTTCCGCGGATGTCCTCCACGTTCCACCCGCTCGAGATTCCGGACGTCGTGCTGGTGCGCCCACTCCGGCACCGCGACCCCCGCGGCCATTTCGCGGAGCTCTACCGCCGGAGCGTCTACGCCACGGCCGGCATCGACGTGCGCTTCGTCCAGGACAACCTCGCCCGGTCGGGCGCAGGCGTCCTGCGCGGCCTCCACTACCAGCGGCCTCCACGGGCGCAGGGCAAGCTCGTCCAGGTGACCCGCGGACGCGTCTTCGACGTGGCGGTGGACCTCAGGGAGGGCTCCGCGACGCAGGGGACCTGGGTGGCCCAGGAGCTCTCGGCCGACCAGGGCGACCTCCTCTGGATCCCGCCAGGGTTCGCGCACGGCTACGTGGTGTTGGGCTCCGGCGCGGACGTGGCGTACCGCGTCACCGAGGAGTACGACCCCGAGCTCGATGCCGGGGTGCGCTGGAACGATCCCGACCTCGCCATCCCCTGGCCGATCGTCGATCCGATCGTCTCGGAGCGCGACCGCGCGCTCCCCCTCCTCGCGGACGCCGAGGCGGCGGGGTGAGCGAGCCCGTCGAGCACCACATCGAGGTCGCGCGCACCGCCCGCTACTGGGTGCTCGGCGAGGGCGTTTCCGATCCGCGCGAGGTGTGGCTCGTCCTGCACGGCTACGGACAGCTCGCCCGGCGCTTCCTGAGCCGCTTCGGGGCGCTCGACGACGGCACGCGGTGGATCGTGGCCCCCGAGGCGCTCTCGCGCTTCTATCCCTCCGACGGCACACGCCGCCACGGGCCGGGCTCGGTGGTCGGAGCGACGTGGATGACGCGGGAGGACCGCGAGCGGGAGATCGACGACTACGTCGCCTACCTCGACCGGGTGGTGGCACGTCTGCGCGCTCGACTCGGGCAGGGGGTGCCCTGCACGGTGCTGGGCTTCTCGCAGGGTGTCGCCACGGCGGCCCGTTGGAGCGTCCTCGGGTCCGAGCGAACGGCGCGGTTGGTGCTCTGGGGCGACTTCCTCCCGCCGGATCTCGACCTCGATCGGGCGCGTGCGGCGTGGGCCGCGACGGAGGTGGTCCTCGTCCGCGGCTCCGACGACCCGGCCCTGGCCGATCCGGGCCGGGCGCGGACGGAGGAGGATGCCCTCGGCCGGGCGGGGATGCGGCCGGGGCGGCTGGACTACGAGGGAGGGCACGAGATCGATGCGGAGACTCTGGCCGCGCTCGTGGCGCGCTTCGGCGGGGCGCCCTGACCCGGCGCGGCCGGGAGACCCTTCAGTCGTCGCCCGCCAGCGCCACGTAGTCGCCCACCCTCAGAACTCCCCCACGAAGCCGATCTCGGGGACGAGGTCGTAGCCGGTCTCGCGCGCCACCGTCGTCCTCGCGAGATCGATCAACGCGCGCACGTCGCCCGCGGTGGCGCCCCCCAGGTTCACGATGATGTTGGCGTGCTTGTGGAAGATGCCGGCGCCGCCGTGCAGGTGGCCCTTGAGGCCGCACTCGTCGATGAGACGGCCGGCGCCGACGCCGTCGATCTTGCGGAAGATCGACCCGGCCGAGGGGTACAGCCAGAGGTCCGGATGCCGGTCGTCCCGCCACATCAGGTTCTCCCGGATCACCCGGCGGAGGTCCTCCACCGGCGCGCGGACGGAGGCGGAACGTCGCCGACAGTACCACGTCGGCGCGGTGGTGCAGGACGCTCTCGTCGTACCCGAAGGCGAAGTACTCCACGCCGACGGTACGCCGTTCACCCTCCTCCGTGAGCAGCTCGGCGGACTCGAGCACCTCCTCGATGTACATCGTCCGCTCGCGTTCGGGGGCGGGGGAGAGGAAGTGCAGGTTCTGCCAGATCGCACCGCCCACCGTGCTCGGGATGCCCACGTAGTGGTGCAGTCCTCCCAGACCGCGCGCGACGGTGGCGTCGATGAGGTCCGGGAACGTCTCGACGCCGGCGCCCGCGCGCACCCGCTCGTCGTCCAGGAAGTCCACGCCGCCCACCTCGCTCCGCACCACCAGCCCGCGCACGCCCCGATCCGCGACCAGGATGTTCGCGCCCCGCCCCAGGAGGACGTACGGCACACCGCCGTCGCGCGCAGCCTGGACGGCCACGGCCAACTCGTCGGGCGTGCGGGCGCGGTAGAGCAGGTCGGCTGGGCCGCCGATCCGGAACGTGGTGAGCGGGGCCAGCGGGACGTCCCGCTCGATGCGTGCCGGGTCGAGGTGCGGCTCCAGCGCGCGCAGATGGTCGGGGTTGGCGGTCATCCGTGTGAGGCTTCGTGGGCGCGGCCGGCCCGGGGAGCGGGACGGCTGACGGGCGCGCGGCAAAGATAGCCGGAGCCGCCGGGGGCGGGTACCCGATCTCCCTGCGCGCGTCGGACGACGACTTGGCGAGGCGCCGCGGCGCTGGGTATCTTGGCGCGCCCTGCCAACCCTCCGGAATCGCGATCCATGCGTGTCACCACACTCGCGGCCGCCCTCCTCCTCACGACGGCCATCCCCGGCGCCGCCCAGGCGCCGATCCGTTACGAGATCTCCTTCCCCAACGCGGTGCACCACGAGGCACAGGTCACCGTGGTGTTCCCCGACCTCAACCCCGGCACGCTCGAGCTGCGGATGAGCCGGACGTCCCCGGGGAGGTACGCCCTCCACGAGTTCGCGAAGAACGTCTACGACGTCCGGATCACCGGGGTGGGCGGGCGTCCCGTGCGGGTGGAGCGTCCCAACCTCCACGAGTGGGACGTCTCGGACCACGGCGGCGAGGTGCACGTCACGTACACCCTCTACGGCGACCACGCGGACGGGACCTACACCGGGATCGACCTCACGCACGGCCACCTGAGCATGCCCGCGACCTTCCTGTGGGCGCGCGGCCTGCGGGCGCGGCCCATGGAGCTCACCGTGCGCGTGCCCGAGGGGAGCGGATGGCGCGTCGCGACGCAGCTCGCCCCGACGGACGATCCGTACCGCTTCACCGCGCCGAACCTCGACTACTTCATGGACAGCCCCACCGAGGTTTCCGACTTCTGGGAGGACTCTTGGGAGGTGCAGGGACCGGATGGACCGGAGACGATCCGCATCGCGCTGCACCACAGCGGCACGGAGGCGCAGGCCGAGGCGTACGCGCGGGGTGCCCGCGAGATCGTGCAGGCGGAGATGCGCGTGTACGGCACCTTCCCGCGCTACGACCACGGCACGTACACCTTCCTCGCGTGCTACCTCCCCTGGGCGGACGGCGACGGCATGGAGCACCGGAACTCGACGGTGCTCACCAGCACGGGCTCGCTGGAGGCGGGTCCGCAGCGGCTGCTCGGCACGGTGGCGCACGAGTACTTCCACTCGTGGAACATGGAGCGCATCCGCTCCGCGGAGCTCGAGCCCTTCGACTTCGAGCACGCAGACATGTCCCGTGAGCTCTGGTTCGGGGAGGGCTTCACGAGCTACTACACGGACCTCTCCCTCTGGCGGGCCGGCGTCGCCGACGACGCGCGCTTCGCGGCCTCCGTGGGCGGCTCGGCCAACGCGGTCGTCAACGCGCGCGGCCGTCGCTACCGCTCGCCGGTCGAGATGAGCATGCAGGCGCCCTTCGTGGACGCGGCGGTCTCCGTGGACGAGACGAACTTCGCGAACACCTTCCTCTCGTACTACACGTGGGGCGAAGGGATCGGGCTGGGGCTGGACCTGACGCTGCGCACGCGCTTCCCCGGCGTGACGTTGGACGACCTCATGCGCGAGATGTGGCGCTCCCACGGCTCGCCCGAGATCCCCTACCGGGTCGAGGACATCGAGGCGGCGCTCGCGCACGTCACCGCGGACGCGGGCTTCGCGCGCGACTTCTTCGATCGCTACGTGCGGGGGAGGGACGTGGTCGACTATGCCGCCCTTCTCGCCGCCGCAGGGATCCGCTTCGCCCCTGCCGAGCCCGGGCGGGCGTCGCTCGGGCCCGCCGGCCTGGCGCCCGGGGAGGACGGCGTCGTGGTGCGTGGACCCACGCTGATCGACACGCCGCTCTACGAGGCGGGAGTCGACCGCGACGACATCCTCGTGTCGGTCGGCGGGAAGAAGGTACGGCGCCCCGACGACGTCGCCGCTGCGCTCGAAGGACGGCGTCCCGGGGCGAGCGTCGAGGTGCGCTGGATCAGCCGGGGCGAGGAGCACCGCGCCAACGTGAAGCTCGTGCAGGACGAGAGGCTCGCGGGGTCGCTGGACGCCGCCGCCTCCGACGAGGCCAGGCGCTTCCGCGCCATCTGGAAGGAGGGCAAACGATGAGCGGCACCATCGCGGGGGACTTCGCCCGCATGTACGACCGGGATCTGGCGGCACTGGCCACGCAGCTCGAGCGCTACGCCGAGGAGGCGGGGATCTGGCGCCTCGGGGGGAGCATCAAGAACTCGGCCGGGACGCTCGCGCTGCACCTGGTCGGCAACATGGAGCACTTCGTGGGCGCCGTCCTGGGCGGAACCGGGTACGTCCGCGACCGCGAGGCCGAGTTCGGCGACCGGGACGTGCCGCGCGCCGAGATCCTGGACCGGATCGCGCACTGCAGGGAGGTGGTGGGCGCCGCGCTCGCCGCGCTCGACGACGAGGCCGTCTTTGCGCCCTACCCGGGGCGGCTGCCTCCCATCTACGATGAGGGCACCCCCACCCACCTCTTCCTCCTGCACCTCGCCGCGCACCTCGGCTGGCACCTCGGGCAGGTGGACTACCACCGCCGTCTCCTGGGCTGAGGGGCCCGGGAAGCACCGGCGGAACCCGAGCGCCCTTCTTCTCGTAGGGGACCGTGTTGGAAGCGTGGACTGTCCGGAATTGGGACGCGGCTTCCCGGAGACGGTACGCGGGACCTCGTGAAACAACTTCATACGAAGATACGTAGACACGTTATTGTGATACCGCTTACGTGTCTTGCGAAATCCTGGCATGACCCTTCCATATAGGAAGGATGCACGACGACGAGCGGAATCTCGTCCGGCCGGAGGGATGATGTGGGGAGTGGGGACGGGTCGGTGATCAGCCCGCCGGCTCCGGTCGGACGTACCGCTCGCACGACCTTCCGCAGGATCCATCGATAGAAACCGGGATGATGGCGTGAAGACGACGACGATACGAGGGCCCGGGTCCGGGACGCGATGCTGGTACGCGTGCTCGCTGCCGCACTGGTGCTGCTGGCGCTGGCGGCGACGACGCTGGTCGGCCAGGACGTTCCCCAGCGCCTCACGCTCGAGGACGCGATCCGTTTGGCCCAGGACTACAACCCCACGTACCAGAGCACGAAGAACGACCGCGCGGCTGCCGATTGGCGGGCGCGCGAGGCGTATTCGGCGTTCCTCCCGACGGCGACCGCGAACTCCGGCTATACGTGGGTGCAGGACGGGACGCAGAGGTTCGGGACGGTCGACCTGGGGAATTCGGGGACCGACTGGTACCAGTCCTACTACAGCCTCAACGCCACGTGGCGGCTCGACGGCAACACCATCTTCGGCATCCCCGCCGCGCGGGCGAACCAGAAGGCCGTCGACGCGAGGATCACGGCGGCGGAGTTCGACCTCGAGTCGCAGGTGACGCTCCAGTACATGGCCGTGCTGCGCGCACAGGACGGTGTCGACGTGGCCCAGCGCCAGGTCGACCGCGCGCAGCAGAACCGGCGCATCGTGGACATGCGCGTCGGGTCGGGCGCCGCAGCCGGAACGGACGGGAAGCAGGCCGAGGTCGACCTGGGACGGGCCGAGGTCGGTCTCATCCAGGCGCGCCGCCAATACCGCGAGGCGCGCGCGCTCCTCGCGGAGCAGCTCGGCGTCACGCTGGACGAGCACACGGAGCTCGCGAGCGAGTTCACGGTCTTCGAGCCGACTTGGGAGCGGGGCCAGCTCATCGGCATGGCGCTGGACGCGCATCCGTCGCTGCGGGCGTTCCAGGCGCAGGAGCGCGCGGCGAGCGCCACGGCCAAGCAGGCCGCGAGCTCGTACTTCCCGTCGTTCTCGCTGACCACGGCGCTCCAGGGGACGACGCAGGAGGCCACGAACCGTGGCTTCGTCGTCGGCAACGCGCAGGGGTCGGCTGCCAGCGACGTCCTGACCTGTCAGCGCAACAACGCCATCGCCGCGGCGATTCCCGCCTATCCCCTCTCGTCGGGTGCTCCCATCGGGGACTGCACCCGGTTCGCGTACACGGACGCGTTGGGCCAGCAGTACCTCGCCGCCAACAACGCGTTCCCCTTCAACTTCACGAAGCGGCCCATCCAGGTGACGTTCGCGGTGTCGATCCCCGTCTTCACGGGCTTCAACCGCCAGCGTCAGCTCTCCGAGGCGAACAACGCCGCCGAGGACGCCAAGTACGCCCGCCGCGCCGAGGAGCTACGCCTGCGCACGGCCGTCACGCAGGCCTTCGACAACCTCACGGCGGCCTACGAGGTCCAGCAGCTCGAGGAGCGCAACCGCAGCCTGGCCGACGAGCAGCTCCTGATGCAGCAGCGACGCTACGCGCTGGGCGCCGTCGGGCTCCTGGAGCTCCTCGATGCGCAGACCACCGCCACCACCGCCGACCAGGCGTACCTGAACGCGGTGTACGACTTCCACTGGAACCTGATCCGTCTCGAGGCCGCCGTCGGGCAGCCACTCCGCCCCGGGCGAGGTCCCCTGAACGACGACTCCGGTCTCTAACGCATAGAGGACCCGTATACGTGGACATCATTCGCGATACCAAGCCGCAGAAGAAGAAGAAGCGGATCATCTGGACCGCCGTGGTCCTGGGCGGTGTGGCCATCCTCACGGTGGCGATCCAGCAGCTTCCGTCCGCGGCGCCCAGCGTGGACGGCGCCGTGGTGTGGCGTGACACGGTCGAGCAGGGGACGATGGTCCGTCAGGTGCGGGGCCCGGGCACGCTCGTGCCCGAGCAGATGCGCTGGATCACCGCCGTCACGGCCGGCCGGATCGAGCAGATCATCTCGCTTCCCGGCACGAACGTGAACGCCGGTGACATCATCATGCGCATGAGCAATCCCGACGTGGACATGCAGCTCCTTACGGCGCAGCAGCAGCTCAGCCAGGCCCAGGCGGCGCTCGCGCAGCTCGGCACGAACCTGCAGACGCAGGAGCTGACGCAGCGGGGCACGGTCGCGACGGTGCGCACGCAGTTCCTGGACGCCAAGCGGGTCTACGAGACGAACCAGAAGCTCTTCGACGAGAACCCCGACCTGGTGGCGCGCGCCGATCTGGAGCGCTCCAAGGAGTCGATGGAGGAGCTGCAGGAGCGGCTCAAGATCGAGGAGGAGCGCCTCGAGGTCATGGAGAACACCTCCGGGGTCCAGATCGAGGCGCAGAACGAGCAGATCCGCCGCCTGAGGGAGCTGGTGGTGTTCAACCAGGATCGCCTGCAGTCGATGCAGGTGGACGTTCCGGTCGCGGGTGTGCTCGCGCCGCTGGACATCCCCCTGCAGGAGGGCCAGTGGGTGCAGTCGGGCCAGAACCTGACCCGCGTAGTGGTGCCGGGCCGGCTCAAGGCCGAGATCCGCATCCCGCAGACGCAGGCGCAGGACATCGTCGTCGGGCAGCAGGCGAACATCGACACGCGCACCGACACGATCAGTGGGGCAGGTCGTGCGCATCGATCCGGCCGTGCGCAACGGGACCGTGACGATCGACGTCGCGCTTCCTCCGGACCTGCCGCCGTCCGCGCGCCCCGACCTGAGCGTGGACGGCAACGTCATCATCGAGCGGCTCGACGACGTGGTGTACGTCGGACGCCCCACGTTCGGTCAGGCCAACGCGAACGTGAGCATCTTCAAGCTCACGCCCGACGGGTCCTACGCGGACCGCGTGACGGTGCACCTGGGGGCGAGCTCGGTGAACGAGATCGAGGTGAAGGACGGGCTCAAGCCCGGCGACGTGGTGATCCTGTCGGACATGTCCCAGTGGGACGGCTTCGACCGCGTGAAGATCAAGAACTGAACGACGGAATCCTGGCACTCCAACGGGGAGAGGGTGGCACATGGCAGCAGAGGCGCTGATCAAGCTGGAGGGCCTGAGCAAGGTCTTCTACACCGAGGAGGTGGAGACCCACGCCTTGTCGAACATCACGATGGAGATCAGGACGGGCGAGTTCGTCTCGATCGCGGGTCCGTCGGGGTGCGGGAAGACGACGCTGCTGTCGATCCTGGGTCTGCTGGATTCACCGACCGCGGGGAAGTACCTCCTCGACGACGAGCCGGTGGAGAACCTGAGCGCGAGCCAGCGGGCGAAGATCCGCAACCAGGCGATCGGGTTCATCTTCCAGGCGTTCAACCTGATCGGCGACCTGACGGTGTACGAGAACGTGGAGCTGCCGCTGACGTACCGGGGGATGCCGGGGAGCGAGCGGAAGGAGCGGGTGCAGGCGGCGCTGGAGCGGGTGGGGATGGCGCACCGGATGGGGCACTATCCGAGCCAGCTGTCGGGGGGTCAGCAGCAGCGGGTGGCGGTGGCGCGGGCGATCGTGGGCAAGCCGCTGATCCTCCTGGCGGATGAGCCGACGGGTAACCTGGACTCGAAGAACGGCAACGCGGTGATGGACCTGATGAAGGAGCTGCACAACGAGGGCGCGACGATCTGCATGGTGACGCACGATCCTCGCTACGCCCACGTGGCGGATCGTTCGATCCACCTCTTCGACGGCCAGATCGTCAGCGAGGACGACGCCCGCAAGGCGCAGGAGATGGAACAGGCCGGCTTCGACATGCACTAGTGCAGGACGATCCGGGGTGGTCGTGATGTGAATTCGGGATCGAGGGGCGGGTGGGGTGTGGACGCTGATGATGTGAGTCCGCCCTCGGAAGGAGCGGTCGTCGAGAGGCGGCCGCTCCTTTGCCTTCCTCCGGCAGGGGAAAGGACGAGGTCGGTAGGGACGAGACGGGATGGGGACATGGGGACCCTGATTCGAGACCTTCGGTACGCGCTGCGGACGCTGTGGCGCGCGCCACGCTTCACGGCGCTCGTGGTCGTGACGCTCGGGATCGGGATCGGAGCGAACACCGCGGTCTTCAGCGTGGTCGACGCCGTGCTGCTTCGGCGCCTGCCGTATCCGGATCCCGAGCGCCTCGTCACGGTGTGGCGCGACGAGACGGAGGGGGGCGGGGCACCACGGGCCTGGTTGAGCCTCCGCGCCGTCCGGGACCTCCGGGAGGAGCCGGGGCTGTTCGAGGCCACGGCCGCGTGGGCCCCGTGGGGGCCGACGCTCACGGGGACGGGGGAGCCTGTCGTCCTCGACGCGGCACGGACGAGCCACGAGATGTTCGGTCGCATCCTGCGCGTGCGGCCCGATCTGGGCCGGGATTTCCTCCCGGCGGACGACGTGGAGGGTGCGCCGCCGGTCGTGCTCCTGAGCCACCGCACCTGGCGCACGCGTTTCGCCGCCGACCCGGACGTGGTCGGGCGCAGCGTCTCGCTCTCCGAGATGCCGTACACGGTGATCGGCGTGATGCCGGAGGGCTTCCGTCCGCCCTTCGCGCCCGACGCGGAGCTGTGGCGGGCGCTCGGCGGGTCGCCCCCGGCGCCCTGCGGGCCCGGGTGCGCCGGAATGGGCGTTCTCGCGCGCCTGGCACAGGGGGTGACGCTCGCGCAGGCCCGCGCCCACGGCGCCGCCCTGGCGGCCCGGCTGGCCGAAGCCTATCCGGACACGGACCGCCACGCCGGTCTCAGGATCTCCGGGCTGCGAGGGCGACCTCGTACGGAGGTCGGCCCGGCCCCTCTGGATCCTCCTGGGTGCGGTGGGCTTCGTCCTCCTGATCGCCTGCACGAACGTGGCCAATCTCCTCCTCGCACGGGGGCTCGCCCGGCGGGAAGAGCTGGCCGTGCGCGTGGCCCTCGGTGCGGAGCGGGGGCGGATCGTCGGCCTCCTCCTCACGGAGAGCCTCGTGCTCGCTGTGCTGGGCGGGGTGGCGGGTCTCGGGCTGGCCGCGTGGGGAACGGACGGGGTCCTCGCGCTCGCGCCGCCCGAGGCGGTCGCGGAGCTGCAGGGCGTCGGGACGAGCGGGCGCGTGCTCGCCTTCACGATCGCGGTCACGATGGCGACGGGGTTGCTCTTCGGCCTGCTTCCCGCGCTGCGCCTGGGCCGGGGTGGATCACCCCCTTCTCGCGCGCTCCCGAACCGCACCGGGGCACGCGTCGACACATGGGCGGTGCTGGCGGTCGCGCAGCTCGCGCTCGCCCTCGTCCTCGTGGGTGGTGCCGGACTCCTCATCCGGTCCTTCCTCGCGCTCGACTCGGTCGACCTCGGCTTCTCGCCTGAGCCCGTGCTCGCGGCGGATCTCGCCCTTCCGGAGGCGCGGTATCCGGAGGAAGCGGACCGCCAGGCCTACGTCCAGGCCCTGGTCAACCGGCTGCGGGACTTCCCCGGCGTGTCCGCCGTGGGCGCCACGAGCGTCCTCCCGCTCGCGCCGGACGACCGGGAGGCGGAGCTGCGCGTCGAGGGTGCGCCTCCGCCCGAGAAGGCCGCCCACCTGGAGGCCGGGATCCGGCCGGTCACGGAGGGCTATTTCGAGGCCGTGGGGCTCACGCTCCATGAGGGACGTGGGTTCGAGGCGGCCGATCGCGCGTCCACCGAGCGTGTCGTGGTGGTCAACGAGACGCTCGCGCGCGCCCTCTTCCCCGACGGTGGGGCCGAGGGGCGCCGGATCGCGTGGTCGGACGATGCGGGATCGGGGTGGCGGACGATCGTGGGGGTGGCCCGCGACGCCCGCCACTTCGGGCTCCGTGAGCCGCCCCACCCGGCCGTCTACGTCCCGTACCGCCAGATGGCGCCCGGCAGGATGTCGCTGGTCGTCCGGGTCGCGGGCGACCCGCTCGCGTTCGCCGAGGACCTCAGGGAAGCGGTGTCCGGCCTCGACCCGGCGCTCGCGCCGGCCGGCGTCCGCCCGCTGCGCGTTCGCGTGGACGACGCGCTCGCGCCGGACCGCTTCGTCGCCGCTCTGCTCTCGGTCTTCGCGGCCCTGGCGCTCGCGCTCGCCGCCGTGGGGGTTTACGGCGTCACCTGGCACGGGGTCGCATGGCGGACACGGGAGGTCGCCGTGCGCCTGGCCCTCGGCGCGGACGCGGCCGACGTCCTGCGGACGGTGGTGCGTGGCGCCCTCGTCCTGGCTGCGGCGGGCGTGGGGATCGGCGTGGCGGGCACGCTCGCGATGGGCCACCTGCTGTCGGGGTTCCTGTTCGGGGTCGAGGCCACGGACGTGCCGACGCTGGCGGCCACAGCGGCGCTCATGGCGTGCGTCGCCGTCCTCGCCGCGTGGTCACCGGCGAGGAGGGCGGGTCGCGCAGATCCGATGCGGGCCCTCCGCCCCGAATAGCCGACCGGCACCGTCCCGCGCCGAAACCGTGCGCGTTCCGGCCGCCGTAGGGGCTCCCGTCCGCCCCGCGACCCTGCTTCCGCCGGAGAGCCCTTTGGACGCTTTCGCTACCGACCTCCGCAACGCCCTCCGTCAGATCCGCCGCCGCCCCCTCTTCGCCCTGGTCGCCGCGCTTTCCCTGGCCATCGGGGTCGGCGCCAACACCGCGATCTTCAACGCCGTGTCCGCGGTGCTCCTGCGACCCGTCGCGGGCGTTCGCCAGCCGGACCGCGTGGTGGAGATCGGGCGGACCTCCCAGGGACGGGGCTTCGACACGTTCGCCTATCCGGACTACCAGGATCTGCGCGAAGGCGTGTCCGCCTTCCAGGCGATGGCGGCCTACACCTACGAGGTGTGGAGCCTGAGCCGCGGCGGGGAGGGGGAGCGCATCACGGGGATGGACGTGGAGCCGGCCTACTTCGACGTGATGGGCGTCGTGCCCGAGCTGGGACGCTTCTTCACCCAAGACGAGAACGTCCCCGGTAGCCGCCCAACCGTGGCCGTCCTGAGCCACGCCTTCTGGGCGGACCGCCTCGGGGGTGATCCCGGCGTGCTGGGCTCGACCGTTCGCATCAACCGGGTCGCCTTCACCGTCGTCGGCATCGCGCCCGAGGGCTTCCACGGCCACACCATCGGCTTTCAGCCCGACGTATACGTCCCGTTCCAGGCGATCCCCGTCTTGAACGAGGGGCGTGGCGAGGACCTGGACAACCGGGGCTCGAGCTGGCATCTGGCGGTGGCGCGCCTCGCGCCCGGCGCCACGCTGGAGGAGGCGGATCAGCAGGTGAAGGCCGTCTACGCCCGCCTGGCCGAGGCGTACCCAGAGACGAACGCGCGCCGCAGCGGCTCCGTTCTTCCGCTCGGCCTGGTCCCCGGCGCCGGACGCGGACCCGTGAAGGCGTTCATGGGGATCCTGATGGCGATGGTCGGGCTCATCCTCCTCGTGACCTGTGCCAACGTCGCCGGGATGTTCGTGGCGCGGGCCAACGCGCGCGAGAAGGAGATCGCCGTGCGCCTCGCGCTCGGCGCGGGTCGGCGCCGCCTGGTGCGCCAGCTCCTGACCGAGGCGCTCGCGATCTTCCTGATCGGGGGAGTGGCCGGCACCGCGTTGGGCGTGGGGCTTCTCTCGGCCGTACCCATCGATCGGTTGCCGCTGCCCGTGCCGGTGCACGTCGACCTCTCCCCCGATGTACGGGTGCTCGTCTTCGCTCTCGGCATCACCGTCGCCACCGGCCTGATCTTCGGGCTCCTGCCCGCCCTCCAGGCCACGCGCCTTTCGCTCGTCGGCTCCCTCAAGGACGACGGGAGCGGGCACGCCGGGGCGGGGCGGATGCGACGGGTGTTCGTGGCGGGGCAGGTGGGCTTCTCCCTGGTGCTGCTGGTGGCTGCCGGCCTCCTCCTGCGCTCGCTCCAGCGTGCCTCCGACGTCGAGTCTGGCTTCGACCCGACGGACGCCTACCTGACGATGGTCGACCTGTCGCTGGAGGGGTACGAGGCCGAGGACGGAATGGTCTTCGAGCGACAGCTCGTGGAGAGGCTGCGGGAGCAACCCGGCGTGCAGGGCGCGGCGCTTTCGATCGACCTCCCGCTCGACCTCGGCTCCCACGGGACGGCGGCCTTCCCGGAGGGATGGACCGACGCGGGGGGTGAGGCGGGCCTGGGCGTGGATTTCAACTTCGTCTCACCGGGCTACTTCAGCACGTTGCGCATCCCCGTCCTGCGGGGGCGCGTCTTCGGTGCGGAGGACGTCGAGGGCTCCGAGCCGGTGGCCATCGTCAGCCGGACGTTCGCGGATCGCGTGTGGCCCGGAGAGGACGTGATCGGTCGTCGGATGCGTTTCGGCACCTCCAACGCCGACGAGCCGTTGCGCACGATCGTGGGCGTCGTGGAGGACGTGAAGAACCAGATGCTCACCGAACAGGGGAAGCCCTTCGTGTACGTGCCGTCGTGGCAGAGCTACCGTCCGGCCGTGAACGTGGTGGTGCGTGCGCCCGGGGGGATCGGCGCCGTGGCGCCCATGCTGCGCAAGGCCGTGCTGGAGCTGGACGGGAGCCTGTCGCTTACGCCGGTCATCTCGCTCGAGCGCTACACGGGGATCGGCATCCTGCCGCAGCGCGTGGCCGCGTCGATCACGTCGGCGCTCGGGCTGCTCGCGCTGCTCCTCTCCGGCGTCGGCATCTACGGCGTGGTGGCCGTCGCCGTGCAGCAGCGCACCCGCGAGATCGGCGTGCGCATGGCGCTGGGCGCGGGCCGCCGACGCGTGCTGGGGCTGATCCTGCGCGGTGGACTGGGCCTCGCGCTCCCGGGCCTCGTGGTGGGCGCGCTCGCCGCCCTGGCCGTCGGGCGGGCGATGCGCTTCATGCTCCTTGGGCTGAGCCCGGTCGACCCGGTGGCGCTGGCAGGCGTGGCCGTCGCGCTCCTGGGCATCGTCCTGCTCGCGTCCCTCGTGCCGGCGCGGCGCGCGGCCGCCGTGGAGCCGTCCGAGGCGTTGCGCGGCGAGTAGGGCGGGTAACCCCTACACGGCCCCATCCTCTGCGTCCTCCGCGTCCTCCGTGGTGAAAAGCAGTGCCAACCACGGAGGACGCAGAGGACGCAGAGGGACCGTTCGTCAGAAGTACCAGGAGACGCCCAGGCGGAGCGCCCGGGGTGCCACGCGCTCCTGCGGGGCCCGGAAGTACTGGTTGGGCGCGATGCCCGTGCTGAAGAGCGACTGGGTGTTCCGGAAGCCGTAGTCGGGGCCGTTGTTGACCTCGGTGTTGAGCTTCGTGATGGAGCGGTTCCGGAAGAGGTTGAAGATGTCGACGGAGACCGACAGCTCACGCCCCCCGTAGTCGAACATGCGCTCGACGCGCACGTCCAGGTTCGAGCGGCTGGTGAGCTTCGGGAGCCCGCGCGGGCCGACGAACACCTCGTGGCCCTGCAGGGGATACATCAGCGCGTAGTCGAGCTCCTGCCCGGTGTGCTCCGGCAGGCCATTCAGCTTCAGCGCGCCCGTGCCGACGCGGAAGTGGAAGAAGCCGAGGCCGGCGAGCTGGAACTGCGGCGAGTAGTGGTCGCCGGACTGGTGCGTGAAGAAGGCGCCGCCGCGCACGTTCCAGGGGAGGATGCCCCAGATCGACATCTTCCACTCGCGGTCCGCGAAATTCTCGAGCGTGCCGTAGGCGTTCACGGCCTCGTTGACGCGCACGTACGGTCCTGCGTCGTAGCTCTCGGGGTCGGTGTAGCCGCTGACGTTGTCGAGGTTGCCCTTCAGGTCCGTGTCGCACGAAGGAGAGCGACATCCCCCAGAGCGGCTTCGGAGATCTCCATGCTGAGCTGGAGCTGCCCGAACGTGCGCTTCGCCCCCGGCGCCGTGGTGAGGACGTAGTCCGGGTTCCAGGTCATGCCCAGCGTGTCGGCAGCGGTGTAGCCGGGCACGGGGAGGGCGTCCGGGCAGTCGCCGCGCGCCTTGCAGCGGATGCCGCTCGACGAGCGTGTAGTTGGGGACCCACACCTCGTGCAGGAAGACGCTTCCGCCCTCGTAGGGGACGGGGCTCCCGCCGCCGTCGAAGACGCGCACGTCCTCGAACACCGTGTAGTTCGTGGCCCGATTCAGGTCGACGAGCGCGACCATGTCCTTGTTGGCGCGGCGCGTGTACAGCGCCTCGAACTTGAGCCAGTCGCCCACCTGCTTCTCGAGAGCCACCAGCCACTGGTCGATATAGGGCTGACGGTAGTCCTGGAGCGGCCCGGTCTCGTTGAGGATCTCCTCGCCGGTCTTGCGGAAGACGTTGGAGCCGACGAGGGCGTCGCGCTCGGCCTGCGTGAAGGTCGTGGTCGGGTCGGCCAGGTCTCCCCGCGTGTAGTACCAGAACTCCTCGTTCGTGAAGACGTCCGAGCCGCCGACGCGGTCGAACATCTGCGAGATGAGGCTCTGGTGGTAGCGGCCCCAGTGCCCCTTCGCGACCAGCGTGCCGTCGCCCGTCAGGTCGATGGAGACCCCGATGCGCGGGTCCCACCCGGTGGCCTGCACGGCCTGGAAGCGCGCCCCCGAGGTGGGCGTGAGCCACCCGGTCCAGCGGCTCCAGCGGACCCCAGGCGTGATCGCCACCCTCGAGCCGAGGTCGAGCGCCGTCTGGACGTAGGCCGCCTCGTTGGCGACGTCGGCGTCCAGGTGGACCTCGCCGCCCCACTGGCTCGCCACCCACTGCGAGCTCACCGTGTGCCACGTGTCGGGGTCGGCCGCGTCGAACGACGACGTGTTGGCCGGCAGCCAGGTCATGCCGCCGTTGCGGATGCGGCGGTTCAGGAAGGAGCCGCGCGTGACCTCGCCGCCGATCTTGATCGTGTGCGTGAGCGGCCCGGTCGGGACGTGGAAGCTGAGCTGCGCGTTGGCCGACGTGCTCGTCGGGGCGCTGCGCAGCGTGAAGGGGGCGTTGCCGAAGGCCGTGTAGGGCGGGGTGAGCGCGAAGGTGCGGAGTCCGGGGACGTCCTGCCCCTGGTAGGGTTCGTAACGCTCGTCCAGCGAGAAGTGGTTGGCCCTGAGCTCGAAGGTGCCCCAGTCGCCGAGCGCCTCGGTGAGCGACGCGTTCAGGAGCGTGGTCGGCGCGGTGTAGCGGTGCGTCGCGCCCGCCGCCTCGTACCCTGTCATCCCGTAGTTGTCGGCCTGCGTGTCCGTGAACGCGCCCGAGAGCTCGAGGAGGTGCTTCGGCCCCGGGCTCCACGTGAGCTTCCCGAAGAGCTTGCTCTCCGCGCTGCGCTCCTGGAAGGGCAGGCGCTTCGTGTCCAGGGCGGCGAGGTGATTGAGCGCCTGGCTGTTCTGCTGCACGCGCTTGGCGGAGAGGAAGTAGAAGAGCTCGTCGCGCCGGATGGGACCGCGCACCTCGGCCTCCACGTCCACGCGTTGTGCGATCTCGCGGCCGATCTCGGTGTCGACGAGGTTGGTGCTCGCCAGCAGGTCGTTCTGGTAGGTCGAGCGGAAGGAGCCCTGGAGGAGGTTGCTCCCGCTCTTCGTGACCACGTCGATCAGGCCCCCCTGGAAGCCGCCGAACTCGGCGCCGGCGCCGAGGCCGCGCACGTCGACCCGCTCGATCCAGTTCACGTTGGGCTCGCAGGAGGCTGCCGCCCATCCCGGGGTTGTTCGCCGCGACGCCGTCGATGCGGTAGTTGTTGGCCTGGAAGTTCGCGCCGCCCCAGACGTTGCCGGGGCGTGCCCCGGGCGTGAGCGCGACGAGGTCCACGGCGCTGTGCGTGACGGGGAGGAGCTGGATCGTGCGCTCCGCGACCTGCGTCGAGAACTCGGTGTTCTGCCGCTGGATCTGGATGCGCCCGGTCTCGACCGTGAGGCCTTCGAGCGCGACGGGCGCAGGCTCCATGAGGACGTCGACGGCCTTCACCTCCCCGGTGGTCACCCGCACGTCCTCGACGGTCTTCGTGCTGTAGCCGATGGCCTCGATGCGCAGGGCGTAGGTCCCCGCCGGGAGGCCCACGCGCGCGACGCCGTTGGCGTCCGTGACCGCGCGATCGAGGGCGCTGCCCTGGTAGAGGATGGTGACGCCCGCGTCGGCGATTCCCTTGGCGATGTCGCGGACCTGCACGACGAGGCCCTGCGCGGAGAGCGGGGCGGGGGCGAGAAGGAGCGGGGTCGGTCCAAGCAGGAAGGCCGCGGCGAGCGTGCGGGCATGGACGCCCCTCCTCCGGCCGAGGCCGGGAGCCGAGGTCGGCGGGTGGCGTCTCATGGTGGCATATACGGGCGGGGGAGCCTCGACCTTTCAGGATCCGGCGGGGTCCCGGGCCGGTCGGATGCCTGGCATCGCGGCGGTTTCGTGGTAGCTTGTCGAGCATCACGGAAACCCAGGCCGCCCGGCGGCCGTCCAATGGGTGAGGGGGGATGCCGGCGGGCGTCCTCGGCACGTGGGGGGTGGGCGCTGCCCAGGAGCGGACAGGGAGCATGATCAAGCTCAGAAATGTGGAGAAGTCCTTCAAGACGGGCGCGGGCGAGACCTTCGTGCTTCGCCGCATCAACGCCGACGTCGACAAGGGCGAGTTCGTCACCATCATGGGCCCCTCCGGGGCCGGGAAGTCCACCCTGCTGTCGATCCTGGGGATGCTCGACGGGGACTGGCGGGGGGAGTTCTACCTCCTGGGGGAGCCGGTGCACGCCATGAAGCCCAGGGCGCGCATCGACCTGAACAAGCGCTACATCGGGTTCGTCTTCCAGCAGTACCACCTGCTCGACGACCTGACGGTGTACGAGAACCTCGAGATCCCGCTCTCGTACCGCAACGTGAAGCGCAAGGACCGTCAGGCGATCGTGGCCGACACGCTCGACCGCTTCCAGATCGTCGGGAAGAAGGACCTCTACCCGAGCCAGCTTTCCGGCGGACAGCAGCAGCTCGTGGCCGTGGCGCGTGCGATCATCGCCGAGCCGTCCATGATCCTCGCGGACGAGCCCACCGGGAGCCTGCACTCCAGCCAGGGCCGGATGATCATGGAGCTCCTCGCGCAGCTCAACCGCGAGGGCACGACGATCATCCAGGTGACGCACAACGAGGAGTACGCGAAGTACGGCAACCGGATCGTCCAGCTGCGGGACGGCTGGATCGTCGAGGAGTAGGAGCGCGCCGCGGAGCGGGCGCGCCGGCGGCCAGGTGGCGCCCCACCCGCCTCGCCGTCAATCTTCAGCATGCCTCCTCGTGTCCTCGTAGCCGACGACCAGCCGGACGTGCTCGAAGCCCTCCGCCTCCTTCTCAAGGGAGCGGGCTTCGAGATCCAGACGGCCAGCTCCCCTGCGGGCATCCTGCACGCCGTCGAGGCGGGAGCCTTCGACCTCGTGCTCATGGATCTGAACTACACGCGGGACACCACTTCGGGGAAGGAGGGCCTCGACCTCCTCACCCAGCTGCGCGCGCTCGAGGGCACGCTCCCGGTGGTGGTCATGACGGCGTGGGGAAGCGTCGAGGGGGCCGTGGAGGCGATGCGCCGGGGTGCCCGCGACTACATCGAGAAGCCGTGGGACAACGATCGCCTGCTCACGATGATCCGCACCCACGTCGAGCTGGGGCGAGCGCTGCGGAAGAGCCAACGGCTCGAGAGTGAGAACCGGCACCTGAAGGGCGAGGGCGTGCCCGAGCTGATCGCCGGCTCGAAGGCGATGCGGCCGGTGCTCGACAACATCGAGCGCGTGGGTCCTTCGGACGCGACCGTGCTCATCGTCGGGGAGCACGGCACGGGGAAGGAGGTGGTGGCGCGCTGGCTGCACCACGTGTCGCGTCGGTCGAAGCACGCCCTCGTGGCCGTGAACGCCGGTGGCTTCAGCGAAGGCGTGTTCGAGAGCGAGCTGTTCGGGCACGTGAAGGGTGCGTTCACGGACGCGAAGACCGAGCGGGTCGGATGCTTCGAGCTGGCCGACGAGGGCACGCTCTTCCTGGACGAGATCGCCAACGTCCAGCCCGGGCAGCAGGCGAAGCTCCTTCGGGTGCTCGAGACCGGGGAGGTGCAGCGGGTCGGGTCGTCGAAGGTGCGCAAGGTGGACGTGCGCGTCCTGTCGGCCACCAACGCCAACCTCGGGGAGGCGGTGTCCCGCGGTGAGTTTCGCGAGGACCTCCTGTATCGGCTGAACACGGTGGAGATCCGGATCCCGCCGCTCCGCGAGCGCAGGGAGGACATCCCGCTCCTGGCGCAGCACTTCCTCGCGCGCGCCGCCCGCCGCTACGGGCGCGACCTCGAGGACTTCTCGCGGGCCGCGATGGACGCGCTCCTGAGCCACCCCTGGCCGGGCAACGTACGCGAGCTGCAGCACGCGGTGGAGCGCTCGGTGCTGATGGCGCGCGGCGGCCGCATCGAGGCTTCGGACCTGGGCCTCCGGCGACGGGAGGACGGCTCGGTGCTCATGGAGGAGCTGACGCTCGACGAGGCCGAGCGTCTCCTCATCGAGAAGGCGCTGGAACGCTCGCAGGGGAACGTGAGCAAGGCCGCGGAGGCGCTCGGCCTCAGCCGGAGTGCGCTCTATCGCCGGCTGCAGCGCCACGATCTCGGCCCTTCCGGCGGCTGACCTCGTGAGCGGATGGTGGCGGGGGCTGAGTCACGACCGGAGGGTCCTGCTGCTCGCGGTGCTCGCCGGTCTGCCGGGCATGGCGGTGTCGCTGGCCTTCCTCTGGCTGGAGCCGTTGTCCGCCAAGGTGCAGTGGACGGTCACGGTGGCGCTGGTTGGCGCCTGGGGCGGGCTGACGCTGGCCGTGCGGGAGCAGGTGGTCCGGCCGCTGGGCACGCTCGCGAACATGCTCGCCGCGCTGCGCGAGGGGGACTTCTCGATCCGGGCGCGCGTCGACAACGCGGACGACCCGCTGTCGTTGGCCTACCTGGAGGTGAACAACCTCGAGGAGATCCTGCGCGAGCAGCGCCTGGGGGCCGTCGAGGCCACGGAGACGCTGCGCAAGGTGCTCGAGGAGATCGACGTGGCGGTGCTGGCCTTCGATCCCGGTGAGACGCTGCGCATCGTGAACCGCGCCGGGGAGAGGCTCCTCGGGCATCCGGCCGACCGCCTCATCGGGAAGACGGCGGCCGAGCTCCGCCTGGCCGACGCGCTCAAGGGCGTCGCGCCCCGGACGATCGAGGTCTCCTTCCCGGGGGGAACGGGTCGCTGGGAGCTACGGCGCTCCGTGGTACGCCAGGAGGGCTACCCCCTCCAGCTCCTCGCCCTCTCCGATCTGAGCCGTGCGCTGCGCGAGGAGGAGCGACAGGCGTGGAAGCGGATCATCCGGGTCCTCTCGCACGAGATCAACAACTCCCTGGCGCCCATCAAGTCGATCACCGGCAGCCTCCAGGGGCTCCTCGGCCACGGCCGCCTCCCCGCCGGAGCTGGACGAGGACGTGCAGCGCGGGCTCAAGGTGATGTCGACGCGCGCCGAGGCGCTGGGGCGCTTCATGGCCTCCTACGCGAAGCTCGCGCGCCTGCCTCAGCCGGAGCTGGGCCCGGTGGACGTCCCGGCGCTGGTGCAGCGCGTGGCCGACCTGGAGACGCGCCTCCCCGTCGAGGTGGTGGGCGGAGGCGAAGTCACGTTGCAGGCCGACGCCGACCAACTCGAGCAGGCGCTCATCAACCTGATCCGCAACGCGGCGGACGCCACGCTCGAGGCCGACCGCGAGGGCGGAGTGAGCATCCGCTGGCTCACGCGCTCCGGGAAGCTCCACCTGCTGGTCGAGGACGACGGCCCCGGCCTTGCCGACACGGGCAACCTCTTCGTGCCGTTCTACACGACGAAGCCCGGCGGCTCGGGGATCGGCCTCGTGCTGTCCCGGCAGATCGCGGAGGGGCACGGGGGCAGCCTGGTGCTCGAGAGCCGGGGGGCGGCCCAGGGCGTGCGGGCGCGGCTGATCCTGCCCATGGACCCGAGCGCCTAGGACCTACCCCCTACAAGGCTCTCCCTCTGCGTCCTCTGCGTCCTCTGTGGTAAGAGCAGTTTCACCACAGAGGACGCAGAGGACGCAGAGGGACTACGGGGTGGGCGCGAGGATCTGTCCGGGCGCGCAACCGTTCCGGCATGGGTCGTGTCCCATGGACGGAAGAGAGAGTCAACGGCGATCAAGCGAGCTCTTCTTGAACGACCTCGAACTGGTGGAGCGGGCGAAGCGGGGCGATCAGGTCGCCTTTCGACGCCTGTACGACGCGAACGTGGACCGGATCTACCGACTCACGTACCGGATGGCGGGCTCCGAGGAGCTGGCCCGGGACTTCACGCAGGAAGCCTTCCTGCGGGCCTGGCAGCGCCTGGAGCAGTTCCGGGGCGACGCGGCGTTCTCCACGTGGCTGCACTCGATCGCGGTTTCCGTCTCTCTCAACGGGATTCGGAAGGCTGATCGCCACCGCAAGCGGGAACGGTCGCTGGAGGACGCCGCCCACCTGGCCCGGACGAAGCCGCCGGTGGAGGCGGAGGTGCGGGATCGGCTGAGGGGAGCGGTGGACGCGCTCCCGGAGATCTACAGGACGGTGTTCCTGATGCACGACCTGGAGGGATACAGCCACGGCGAGATCGCCGAGACGCTCGGTGTCGCCGAGGGAACCTCGAAGGCGAGGCTCTTCAGGGCCCGGGCCAAGCTCCGGGCGAGCCTGGGAGACGCCATGCAGGAGTACGCATAGATGGACGACGATCGGATGGACGAGGAGCGCATCGACCCGGAGGTGACGGAGATGCTACGAGGCCACTACAACGCGCCGCCGGAGACGCCCCGGGAGGAGATGTGGGCGGTCATCCAGGCCGGGCTCGAGCCGAGGGCGACCGTGCGCTCGCTCGACGAGGCGAGGGCGCGGCGGGTGGCTTCGACGCGGCGGCCCCTCGGCTGGGCGGCAGCAGCCGCCGCCGTCCTGATCCTGGGGATCGGCATCGGGCGCATGAGCGTCCCTGGCCGGCAGGCTCGGACGTCGACTCCGACGGTGGCCGGCGCCCCGTCGTCTTCGTCGACGGTCGGGCCGGACCGGGCGGTGCTGCGTGCGGCGGCCGTCGACCACCTGGAGCGCACGGAGGCGATGCTGACGCTCGTGCGCGCCGACGCGCGGGACGGGAAGGTGGATCCGGCCTTGGGGACGTGGGCGCGCGGGCTGCTGACGCAGACCCGGCTGCTGCTGGACTCGCCGGGCACGCAGGATCCAGCGATGCGGGACCTGCTCGGGGACCTGGAGCTGGTGCTCGTGCAGATGGTGGGAGTGACCGAGGTGGAGGGCGCGGACCGGACTCGCGCGCAGAGTGAGATGAACCTGGCCCTGCGGGGCCTCGAGGATAGAGACGTCCTGCCCCGGATCCGGGCGGCTGTGCCCGCCGGCTCCGGACTCGCGGGGACCTGAGAGGAGGCGCGACATGCGATCGATGACGATGAAGACGGGTGCGGCCCTGATGCTCGCGGCGATGACGGCTGCTCCGGCCGGGGCCCAGGTGGGTCGTGGGTTGGGGGACGCTTCGCTGCAGCAGGCTCGCGCGGCGATGCTGGAGGCGCGCGCCTCGATGACGGGGCTGAGCGGCTCCATGGCCGGCGTGGGGGCCTCGATGGCGGCGGCGCAGGCGTCCCTGAGTGGGATGTCCGCGCTCGGTGGGGCTCTCCGCGCTCGGCGGGCTCTCCGCCCTGGGGGGGATCGGCTACGACGTCGCTCGAGACGAGCCCGGCGCCGCGGGCCCCCGAGCCCTGGCTGCAGGAGGACCCGGGTGCCAAGGCGTACGCGGCGGCCCGCGAGGCGCTGAACAAGGGGCGCTATCCGGCGGCGGCCGAGGCGTTCGCGGCGCTGCGCAAGGACTATCCCCGATCCGGCTACGTGCCGGACTCCTACTACTGGCAGGCGTTCGCGCTCTACCGGCGGGCCGGCACGAGCAACCTGCGCGCGGCGATCGAGCTCCTCGACCAGCAGCGCAGCCGGTACCCGAACGCAGGTACCATGGCCAGTGCCGCCGAGCTGCGGGTGCAGCTCGAGTCCCGGCTGGCTCAGCAGGGTGACGCGGGCGCCGCGGCGAACATCGCGCAGCAGGCCTCGGAGCCGTGCGACGGAGACGAGCAGGAGACGCGTGCCGCGGCGCTGAGCGCCCTCCTGAACATGAACGCCGAGCGGGCGATCCCGATCCTCAAGCAGGTGCTCCAGCAGCGGGACGAGTGCTCGGCGGACCTGCGTCGGCAGGCGGTGTTCCTGATCTCCCAGAAGATGACGGACGAGTCCGTGGACATCCTCCTCGACCTGGCGCACCGGAATCCGGATCCGGACCCCGAGGTGCGCGAGCAGGCGGTGTTCTGGCTGTCGCAGGTGAAGTCGCCGGAGGCTCTGCAGGCGCTCGAGTCGATCCTGCGCGAGAGCAAGGACCAGGACGTGCAGGAGAAGGCCATCTTCGCGATCTCGCAGCACGGGAGCGACGAAGCCGTGCGCGTCCTGCGGGAGTACGCCGAGCGCGCGGACGCGCCCAGGGACCTGCGGGAGAACGCGATCTTCTGGATCGGGCAGAACCCGAAGGCGGGCGGGACGCGCTACCTCATGGACCTCTATCCCCGCCTGAACGATCCCGAACTGAAGGAGAAGGCGATCTTCTCGATCGCGCAGGGCAACAGCGCCGACAGCCGAAGGTGGCTGCTCGAGCGCGCCCGCGACCGCTCGGAGAGCGTGGACGTGCGCAAGAACGCCCTCTTCTGGGCCGGCCAGACCGGCGGCCTGACCGCCGCGGAGATGAAGGAGCTCTACGGGACGCTCGTCGGAACCGGAGATGAAGGAGCAGGTGATCTTCGTGGCGTCCCAGAAGAACCAGCCGGAGGCGGTGGACTTCCTGATGGACGTCGCGAAGAACGAGCCGGACAAGGAGCTCAGGAAGCGCGCGATCTTCTGGCTGGGCCAGAGCAAGGACCCGCGCGCCACGGAGTTCCTCTTGAGCCTGATCGGCGGATGAGCGGTCGGCGCTGGACGGGCGTGGCCGCGGCGCTGGTCGCGGTTCCGGTGATGGCGGCCGCGGGCATGAGCCCGCGGCCCGCCACGGCCCAGGAGCTCGGACGCCGGATCGAGGGTGCCGGCGACGGAACGGTACGCTTCGCGATCCCGACGCGTCCGGATGTGGAGATCTGCGACCAGGGCATCCGCATGGGCGAGCACCGGATGTGGTGGCGGAGCCATGGCGAGTACGACGACGCGTCGAACTGCCGGTACGGGCCCGTCGAGGTCGAGGCAAGGGTGCGGGACGGCTCGGTCCGGGGACTGGACGGTGGTCCGCGCGATGCGGGATCGGACCGAGGACGCGCGGGAGATCGGAACGGTCGACGCGGGCGAGGCCGTCGCCTGGCTGGCCTCGCTGGCGAAGGGAGCCCCTTCCGGTAGGGTCGCGCGGGACGCCGTGTTTCCCATGGTGCTGGCCGACGTGCCGGACGTGTGGCGGGAGCTCATGGGGCTGGCCCGCGACGCGTCCGTGGCCTCCGAGGCCCGCAAGAACGCGCTCTTCTGGCTCGGGCAGGAGGCGGCCGAGGCGGCGACCGAGGGCCTCGCGGACGTGGCTCTGGACGAGGACGAGGATCAGGACGTGCGCGACGCCGCGGTGTTCGCGATCTCGCAGCGGCCGCGCGACGAGGGTGTGTCGGTGCTGATGGAGGTGGCCCGCACGGCCCACGAGGGCCGGACCCGGCGGACGGCGATGTTTTGGCTGGCGCAGTCCGACGACGCTCGGGTTCTTCCTTTCTTCGAGAGGATTCTGCTCGGCCGCGAAGGGGGCTGAAGAACCGGCGGCAGAGGGGGAAACAGGTGTTTTTCGTCGTGGCGTCGCCCGGGGACTGGCATTAATTTGGACCACATCGATGGTTGCCTCTCTGGCCGACGCGGCCCCTCCGTTCCCCCGGTTCCGGTTGAAGACCCTTGTACCAGCGGCCGATCAAGGTCCTCCTGGTAGAATCCGATCGCGAATACCTCGACGAGCTTCGCGGGCGGCTTGGCGACGTACGCTCCGGGAGCGGCATCGACCTGGAGTGGGTCGGCGAGCTGAGCCAGGCGCTCGCACGCCTCACGCAGGGGGGGATCGACGCCGTCCTCCTCGACCTCGAGCTGCCGGACAGCCACGGGATGGTCACGTTCGAGCGGATGTACGCCTTCGCGCCGGACGTACCGATCATCGTGCTCACGGACATCTCCGACGAGGAGGTGGCGATGAGCACGGTGCAGGGCGGCGCCCAGGAGTTCCTGGTCAAGGACGAGCTCGTCCCGACCGTACTGGCGCGCTCGGTGCGGCACGCCATCGAGCGCCACCGCCTCCTGTCGGCATTGCGGAGCCTGTCCCTCATCGACGACCTTACCGGCCTATACAACCGTCGCGGGTTCGCGGACCTGGGTGAGCAGTACCTCAAGCTCGCCCGCCGCACCGCGCGCGGAGTCACGATGGTGTTCCTCGACCTCGACCGGTTCAAGACCATCAACGACTCGCTTGGCCATCACGTGGGTGACCGCGCGCTCATGAAGGTGGCCGACATTCTGCGCGCCACCTTCCGACGGTCGGACATCGTAGCCCGTCTCGGGGGAGACGAGTTCGCCGTGCTGGCCCTCGAGGCGTCGGGAGAGAGCGCCGAGCTGCTCCTCGATCGGCTGCGCGAGCGCTTCGGGGAGTTCAACCGCACGAGCCGTGAACCCTACCAGCTCGCGGTGAGCATCGGGATGGCCCGCCACGACGGGGACTCACGGATCCGGCTGGAGGACCTCCTCGCCGAGGCCGACGACGCGATGTACGAGGAGAAGCGCGGAAGGCGCAGGGCGGTGCTGGGATAGATGGGCGGCGACCCCACCCCCGACGGAGCGGCCGCCGCCAAGGGCGCCGCCGCCAAAGGCGCCGCCGCCGTCCACTGGCTGGTTCGCATCGCCGAGCGGGCGGGGCTGGAGCCGGGCGGTGCTCGTCCGGACATCCCGCCTTCTTCGCGTGCGACCGAGGCGTGGACGACCGTGACCAAGGCGTTCTCGATCGGGGACACCGACCTCGCGGGGATGGTGGCCGAGTACTTCCGCCTCAAGGTGGCCAACTTCGCGGACGCGGACCCGAACGCGGCGCTCCTGATCCCGGAGATGATGGCGCGCAAGCACCACATCTTCCCGATCGTGGAGGACGACCGCCACTTCGTGGTCGCCACCTGCGACCCCACGGACGTGGAGGCCGAGCGCGCGCTGGGCTTCACGTCGGGACGGACCGCGCTCTTCGAGGTCGCCTCGCCGGGCGCGATCCAGGAGGCCATCGACGGGCGCTTCAGCCCCGAGAAGGCGGTGGAGAGCCTCCTCGGGACGATGGACGACGGGGAGGACGCGCTCAGGCTCGTCGAGGAGATGGGGCCCGAGGCGATCTCCGAGGACGACGTCGCGGCCACCCCGGTCGTGAAGCTCACGAACCTGATCATCCGCGACGGGATCAACGCGGGCGCCAGCGACATCCACATCGAGCCGGGGCGCCGGGTCGGGGCGGTCCGCTACCGCGTGGACGGCGTCCTGCGCAAGCACATGGACCTCCCGATGCCCGCGCTCAACCGGGTGATCTCGCGCATCAAGGTGTTGTCGCGCCTCGACATCGCGGACCGGCTGCGCCCGCAGGACGGGAAGGCGCGCGTTCGCATCCGCAACCGCGGCTACGACCTGCGCGTGTCGACGATCCCCGCGGGCGGCGCCGAGAAGTGCGTGATCCGGGTGTTGGACTCGAGCGCCACGCTCACGCTCGACGACCTCGACCTACCGAAGTACGAGCTGGAGCGCTTGCGCAACCTGCTCACCCACCGCGACGGGATCGTGGTGGTGACCGGTCCGACCGGCTCGGGCAAGACCACCACGCTCTACGGGGCCCTGCGGGAGCTCGCCGACGGCAAGGTCAACATCATGACCGTCGAGGACCCCATCGAGTACGAGTTGGCCGGCATCACGCAGACCCAGGTCGAGACGAAGCAGGGCATGACGTTCGCCGGCGCCCTGCGTGCGATGCTACGCCAGGACCCGGACGTGATCCTCGTCGGCGAGATCCGCGACAAGGAGACGGCGGTCACGGCCGCGCAGGCCGCCATGACGGGCCACCTCGTGCTCGCCACGGTCCACGCCAACGACGCGGTGAGCGCGGTCACCCGCCTCGGCGACCTCGGGCTGCAGTTCAGCATCATCGCGCAGACGCTCCGTGGCGCTGCCGCGCAGCGTCTCCTCCGCCGCGTGTGCGCCTCGTGCGCCGAGCCGGTACGGGGGCAGCTGACGCCGGACGAGCGTCGCCTGACGGAGCGCCACGGCGTGGAGCCGGTGGTGCGGGCGGTGGGTTGCCCGGAGTGCGGCTTCACCGGGTACCGCGGTCGGCTCCCCGTCCAGGAAGTGCTCGTGGTCGGGCCGCGCTTCCAGCAGGCCATCGAGCAGCGCAAGGGCTACTCCACCCTGAGCCGCGTGGCCGCGCAGGGCGGGATGCGGCTCATGCACGAGGTCGGGCTCGACTGGGTGACGCAGGCCAAGACGACGCTGGTCGAGGTCGAGCGCGTCCTGGGGCAGGGTCTCGACCAGGACGAGGTCCAGGAGCAGCACGGCCCCCCGCGGATCCTCCTCGTCGACGACGACCCCGGCGCGCGCATGCTCATGCGCTCGATCCTGGAGAAGGACGGATACGATGTCGACGATGCCGAGGACGGACATCGCGCGCTGGAGGTGCTCGGGGAGGATCCCGACTACCACCTCGTGATCCTCGACCTCGCCATGCCCGGCCTGGACGGCCGGCAGGTACTCGACCTGATCCGCGGCTCGGTGACGACGTCGGCGCTCCCCGTGCTGATCCGCACGGGTACCGGGAGCGACAGGATCGAGGCCGAGATGCTGGAGGCGGGAGCCGACGACTACGTGGCCAAGACCATGGAGCCGGAGCGTTTCCTGGCCCGCGTGCACGCCGTGCTGCGCCGGGCGCTCCTCTAGCAACAGCCGCGCCCCCCCTCGTGCCCAACGATTGACACCCATCCACCCCACAAACAGCTTTACAGGCTAACGCCGTCCTGCCCCCTCGGGGGCTCCTTTTTTCGCCGACCGAACCAGCCGGATATGTTCAAAACGGTCAGAGGCCGCCTCGTCGCCATCGTGCTCCTGATGGCGCTCGCAGGGTGGCAGCTCTACTCCCACTATCGTAGCTCCTGCGGTGAGGGGTCGCCCGCTTCGTGCGTGAAGCGGCCGCTCAAGCTGGGGCTCGACCTTCAGGGCGGCATGCACCTCGTGCTCGAGGTGGACGATCCCGACAACACGCTCACGGCGGACGCCAAGGCGGACATGATCGACCGTGTGGACCGGATCATCCGGACACGCATCGATGAGTTCGGCGTGGAGGAGCCCCTGATCCAGAAGGTCGGCAACGACCGCTTGATCGTGGAGCTCGCCGGCGTCTCCAACGAAGAGCAGGCCAAGAACATCATCCAGACGGCCGCCTTCCTGGAGTTCAAGCTCGTCGAGCCGACCACCGACATCGAGTCGGCGCTGTCGCGCATCGACCGCACGATCGTGGGCACCCTCGGGGTGGACTCGATCCGCGCGCTCGGGCGGGACGTCGAGAGCGGTGGCCAGGGCGACCTCGAGCAGCTGCTCTTCGGAGACAGCGCATCGGCGGACACCACCGCCGCCGGCCGCGCCCGACTCGGCCGGCGCCGCGCGGGCGGACAGCGCCGCCGCGCAGAACGCGCTGCGGCCGTTCTCCTCGCTCCTCTACGGCGGCGACGTCTTCGGCTCGTTCCTCGTCCCGGTGGAGGACGTGCCCGTGGCCGAGCAGTTCCTGGCCATGCCGGAAGTACAGCGGGCGATGCCGCGGGACCAGGCGCTCCAGTGGGGCAGCGACGTGGTGGGACGCGGTGCGCGCAACTACAAGCGCCTCTACGTGCTGACGGACAGGGCGTTCATCACCGGCGAGTATCTCGAGAACGCCACCGCCGGGACGCGACCCGCAGTTCAACCAGTCGCAGGTCCAGTTCGAGTTCTCGCGGGCGGGGGGAAGGATCTTCCAGCGCTTCACCGGCCAGCACGTCGGGGACTACCTGGCGATCGTCCTCGACAACGAGGTCATGAGCGCTCCGGTCATCCGCGACCGCATCGGGGCGCGCGGCCAGATCGAGATGGGCGCGGGCACGCCACTCGAGGAGGCGCGCGACCTGGCGCTGGTGCTGCGCGCAGGCGCGCTGCCGGCCAAGCTGAACGTCATCGAGGAGCGCACGGTCGGCCCCTCGCTGGGGCAGGACTCCATCCAGCAGGGCCAGCTCGCGGGGATCGTCGGTATCGTCCTCGTGGTGCTGATCATGATCGCGTACTACCGGATGGCGGGCATCCTCGCGGTGCTCGCCCTGGGCGTCTACGTCGTGTTCGTGCTGGGCGGGCTGGCCGGCTTCGACGCCTCGCTCACCGTGCCGGGCATCGCGGGCCTCATCCTTTCGATCGGCATGGCCGTAGACGCGAACGTGCTGATCTTCGAGCGAATACGGGAGGAGCTGGCGGCCGGCCGGGCTACGCGCACGGCCGTCGACGAGGGCTTCGCGCACGCGCTCTCCGCCATCGTGGACTCGAACATCACCACGCTGCTCACGGCGCTCATCCTCTTCAACTTCGGTACCGGCCCGGTGAAGGGCTTCGCCGTGACGCTGTCGATCGGTATCGTGGCGTCCTTCATATCGGCGATCTTCGTGACCCGGACCTTCTTCCTCGTCTATCTCCGGGGCAAGAAGGCTTCGGATCCCATCAGCATCTGACGCGACAGCCATGAGATTCTTCCAAGGGGCGGACTACCACTTCATCGAACGTCGGAAGACCGCCTACGTGTTTTCGGGAACCGCCATCCTCATCGGCATCGCTGCGATGGTGTTCAACATCGTCACCATCGGCTCCTGGCAGTCCTACGGCGTGGACTTCACGGGCGGCTCGCTGGTGCAGGTCCGCTTCAACTCGAACGACGTGACCGCCGGACAGGTGCGCGACGCCCTGGGCGGCTCTCAGGCGCCGCCGATCACGAAGTTCGGCGAGAACGCGGAGTTCGTGATCCGCGCCTCCCTCCTGGAGGGGATGTCGATCGACTCCGTGGCCGCCGGTCTGGAGCGGCAGCTGTCGGGCACGTTCGGCGACGACGCGTTCAGCGTGGTGCGCACGGAGCTCGTGGGCGCGAAGGTGGGGAACGAGCTGGAGCAGAAGGCGGCGTTGGCCATCGTCTTCTCGTTCCTGCTCACGCTCGTCTACCTGGCGATCCGTTTCGAGCTTGCGCTTCGGGCTGGCGGCCGTGATCGCCACGGCCCACGACATCCTGATCACGCTGGGCTTCCTCGCCCTCTTCAGGGTCGAGATCGCGCTACCCACCGTGGCGGCGATCCTCACCATCGTCGGGTACTCGCTGAACGACACGATCATCGTGTTCGACCGCATCCGCGAGAACCTGCACAAGAAGGGCGCGCGCAAGCGCGACACGATGGATCTGCTCAACGAGTCCATCAACGAAACGCTGCCCCGCACGGTGCTCACGTCCGGCACCACGCTGGCCGTGCTGCTCGCCCTGCTCCTCCTGGGCGGCCCCGTCATCGAGGACTTCACGGTCGTGCTGATCCTCGGCATCGCGATCGGGACGTACTCGTCGATCTTCGTGGCGTCGCCGGCGCTGCTCGAGATCCAGAAGAAGTGGGGCGAAGGCAAGATCCGCGAGAAGAAGCCGAAGCCCGAGCCCGCGACGGTGTGACGGACGAAGCGGCGCTCTTCGACAGCCACTGCCACCTGACGGACGCCGCCTTCCGGGAGGACCGGGAGGCGGTGTTCGTTCGGGCCCGCGAGGCCGGCGTGACGCGGATGGTGTCGATCGCGTCCGACGTCGTGGACGCGGCCGAGGCGCTCGCGTTGGCGCGCGCCCACCCCGGCGTCTGGTGCACGGCCGGTGTGCACCCCCACGAGGCCGGTGCGGCCCCCTGGTCCGCGATGGAGGACGTGCGCCGCCTGGCCGCCGAGCCCGAGGTGGTCGCCCTCGGCGAGACCGGCCTGGACTACCACTACGACCACTCCCCCCGCGACGTGCAGCGCCGCCTCTTCGACGCCCACCTCGAGCTCGCAGGTGAGCTCGGGATGCCGGTGGTGGTGCACGCCCGAGAGGCCGACGGCGACGTCGCGGCCGCCCTGCTCGGTGCACCCGCGGGAACCCTGGGCGTGCTCCACTGCTTCACGGGGGGGAGGAGGCGTTCGAGGTGGCCATGGAGCGGGGGTGGTACGTGTCGTTCTCCGGGATCGCGTCGTTCAAGAGCTTCGGCGTGGCGGACCTGATGCGGGAGGTGCCGCCGGATCGGCTCATGATCGAGACCGACGCGCCGTACCTCGCGCCGGTACCCATGCGCGGCAAGCGCAACGAGCCCGCCTTCGTACGTCACGTCGCGGAGGCGGTGGCGGCGCACCTCGCCGTGGACTTCGGCACGTTGGCCGCGCGCACGACCGCCAACGCGCTGCGCTTCTACAACCTCCACGACTGACATCGGTGACCCGACGCATCCAGGTCCTGCCGGACGCGGTCGCCAACCAGATCGCCGCGGGCGAAGTGGTGGAGCGGCCTGCGTCGGTGGTGAAGGAGCTCGTCGAGAACGCGGTGGACGCGCACGCGCGCCGCGTGGAGGTGGCCGTCGAGCGGGGAGGGAAGCGGCGCATCCGCGTCACCGACGACGGCGTGGGGATGAGCCGGGAGGACGCCCTGCTCAGCCTGGACCGCCACGCCACCAGCAAGATCGTGACCGCGGTCGACCTGGAGTCGGTGCGTACCTTCGGGTTCCGTGGAGAGGCCCTTCCCTCGATCGCCGCGGTGAGCCAGCTCACCGTGGAGACGTGCGAGGCGGGGGACGAGGTCGGCACGCGCATCACCGTCCGGGGCGGGGCGATCGGCTCGGTGGACGACTTCGCCCGCCGCCCGGGCACCACCATCGACGTGCGCGGCTTGTTCCGCAACGCGCCGGCACGCGCGAAGTTCCTGAAGTCGGTCGCGGCCGAGACACGCGCCGTGAGCGAGGCGGTGGCGACGCTGGCCCTGGCCAATCCGGCCGTCGGCTTCACGCTGACCTCGGACGACCGCACCCTCCTCGACGCGCCCGCCGTGAGCGAGCCGGGGGCACGCATCGGGCAGCTATGGCCCGGCGACGAGGCCGGTACGCTGCTGCCCGTCGCCACCGAGGAGGGGGACGTCGAGGTGCGCGGCCTGATCCAGCGCCCCGACGCGGCCCGCCCGGGGGTACGTCGCGCGCACCTCTTCGTGAACGGCCGGCCCTTCAGGGCCCCGGAGATCGTCCGCGCGGCCGAGCGGGGCTATCGCACGACGATCCCGCACGGGGCGCGACCGTGGATCTTCCTGTACCTGCAGGTCGGGCCGGGCGCCGTGGACGTGAACGTCCACCCGGCCAAAGCCGAGGTGCGCTTCCGTCGTCAGGCCGCCGTCGAGGAGGCCGTGGAGGCAGCCGTGCGCCGCGCACTCGAGGGCGAGGACAGCGCCGCGACGTTCGAGGTCTCCCAGGTGCCGCCGACCCTGGCGGTCCGTGAGACGCCCGAGCCGCCCGGAGAGGCGGCGCACGCGTCGCAGATGGTGCTCTTCGCCACCGGTCGCGCGGACACGCCGACCGACGGGGGCTCCGCCACCGCGGAAGCCATCCCTCCGGAGCCACCGCTGGCACGCACGCGCCTGTGGCAGGTCCTGCGCACCTACATCTTCGCGGAGACGCGCGACGGGCTCATCATCGTCGACCAGCACTCCGCGCACGAGCGCGTGCTGTTCGAGCGCCTCATGCGCGCGTTCGGGGCCGGGGGGCAGGAGAGCCAGCGCCTGCTCTTTCCGCTCACACTCCGGCTCACGGCGGCCGAGTGCGCGCAGGTGGAGGAGCTGGGCGGTCTGCTCGCACGCACGGGCTTCGAGGTGGAGGGCTTCGGCGGGGACGCCGTGATCGTGCACGCCGTGCCGAATCCCCATCCCTGGTTCGACGCCGAGCGTGCCTTCCGGGAGATGATCCGCGAGCTGACGGAGGGCTCCGAGCTGGTGCGCTCCGCCCGCAACCAGCACGAGCGCATCGCAAAGACGTTCGCCTGCAAGGGCGCGATCAAGGCCGGACAGCGGCTCTCCGAAGCCGAGATGGAGGACCTCTTCGACCAGCTCTTCGCCACCGAGCTCCCCCACCACGACGTGCACGGCCGGCCGACCATCGTCCGGCTGTCGCGGGGAGAGCTCGAGCGGAGGTTCGGCCGCACGGGATGATCGACGTCGTGCGGCCGGATCCGGCCTTCCTCGCCCTGACCGGCCCCACCACATCGGGGAAGACCGCGCTGTCCATCGAGGTGGCCCGACGCCTCGACGGGGAGGTCGTGTCGATGGACTCCCGACAGGTCTACCGAGGGATGGACGTCGGCACCGCCAAGGCGACGCCCGAGGAGCGGCGCGCCGTTCCACACCACGGCCTCGACCTCGTGGAGCCCGACGAGCGCTATTCGGCCGGGCGCTTCGCGCGCGATGCGCGGCGATGGATCGAGGAGATCCGCGCCCGGGGGCGGGTGCCGATCCTCGTGGGCGGCACCGGCTTCTTCCTGAGAGCCCTCCTGGAGCCGATCTTCGCCGAGCCGCCCCTGGACGACGGACGGCGCGCGGCGCTGCGACGCTACCTGCGCGGGATGCCGTTGGACCGGCTGGCCGCCTGGGTGCGCCGCCTCGACCCGGAGCGCGCCGGGCTGGCAGTGCAGGGAGGGCGGCAGCGGGTATGCCGCACGCTCGAGGTGGCGCTGCTGTCGGGGCGTCCGCTCACGGCATGGCACCGCGACGCGCCGGCGGACGGGGAGCCTCTGTCGGGGGTGGTCGTGCTCCTCATGGTTCCGCGGGACGAGCTCGATCGACGCATCGAGGAGCGGGCCGCGCGCATGATGCGCGACGGGCTGCTCGAAGAGGTGCGCAGGCTGCGGGATCGCGGCTTCGGGGACGACGCACCCGGAATGACCGGTACGGGGTACAGGGAGGCCGCCGCATGCTTCGAGGGGCGTGCGACGCCCGAGGAGACGGTGCGGGAGATCGCCCGCAACACGCGGCGCTACGCCCGTCGCCAGCTCACGTGGTTCAGGAACCAGCTTCCGTCGGATGCGCGATCGGTGGACGCGACCGAGCCGATGGAGACGCAGGTCGAAGAGGTGCTCGACGCGTGGAGGCGCGCGGGCGGGTGGTCGCCCGGTCGTGCGCGGTCCGCGGGGGAGCTCGGGACAGGGACGAAGACGACGACGACGGAGGAGCGGCGGTGAAGATCGGCATCACGTGCTATCCCACCTACGGGGGATCGGGAGCGGTCGCGACCGAGTTGGGCATCCAGCTCGCCGACCGGGGCCACGAGGTCCATTTCATCTCCTACGCGCAGCCCTTCCGGCTGGGCCACTTCCGGGAGCGCCTCTTCTTCCACGAAGTGGAGATGGAGGACTACCCCCTCTTCGAGCACCCGCCGTACTCGCTGGCGCTGGCCGTGGCCATCGACGACACGGCGCGCAAGGAGTCGCTCGACCTCATCCACGTGCACTACGCGATCCCGCACGCCACGTCGGCATGGGTGGCGAGGGAGATGATCGCCTCGGAGCGGGACCTCCCGATCGTGACCACGCTCCACGGAACGGACATCACGCTCGTGGGGCTGCACCCGTCGTTCCGCTCGATCACGCGCTTCTCGATCCTGCGCTCGCAGGGCCTGACCGCGGTGTCCGAGTACCTCAAGGCGGAGACGGTGCGGGATTTCCAGGTGGACAGCGAGCGCATCGACGTGGTGCCCAACTTCATCGACACGGAGGTGTGGCGCCCCGGCAAGGAGCCCTGCCACCGCAGCACGCTGGCGCCGGGCGGCGAGAAGATCGTCATGCACATCTCGAACTTCCGCCCGGTGAAGCGCGTGGAGGACGTGGTGGAGGTGTTCGCGCGCATCCTGAAGAAGGTGCCGGCGCGGCTCGTCTTCGTCGGCGACGGGCCGGAGCGGCCGCGCGCCGTCCACCGCGCCGAGGAGCTCGGGCTGCGCTCGCAGGTGGTCTTTCTCGGCAAGCACGCCTCCGTGGACGAGTTGATCGCGTGCGCGGACGTCCTGCTTCTCCCCTCGGAGAACGAGAGCTTCGGCCTCGCCGCCCTGGAGGGGATGGCGAGCGGAGCGCCGGTGGTGGCGTCGCGGGTCGGCGGCCTCCCCGAAGTGGTCGAGCACGGCGTGTCCGGCTTCCTCCTCCCGGTCGGCGACGTGGACGCGATGGCGGAGGCGGCCGTGGAGATCCTGAGCGACCCGCGCATGCACACGCGCATGGCGGAAGCGGGGCGTCGGCGCGCGGAGGAGTGCTTCAGTGCCGCGTCGGTCGTGCCGCGATACGAGGCGATCTACGACCGCGTGCTCTCCGGCAGCGGGCGTTGAGGACGGAGGACGGCTCGTGGTGGAGTTGACGTACCTGCAGGCGGCCGTGCTCGGCGTGGTCGAGGGGATCACCGAGTACCTTCCGATCAGCTCCACCGGACACCTGATCCTGGCGAGCGCCCTCCTTGGGCTCGACGCGCCTCCGGAGCGCAAGGCGGCCGTCGACGCCTTCAACATCGTCATCCAGGGCGGCGCCATCCTCGCTGTGCTCGGCCTCTACTGGCCGCGCGTGACGCAGATGCTGCGGGGCCTCGCGGGGCACGATCCCGAGGGTCGCCGGCTCCTCGGGCTCGTCCTGCTCGCGTTCCTTCCGGCGGCCGTCGCGGGCCCCTTCCTGGACGACGCGATCGACGCCCGCCTCTTCAACCCCCCGGCCGTCGTCGCCGCGCTCGTGGTCTGGGGGGTGGTGATGATCCTCATCGACCGTTGGCAGAAGCGTCGCTTCTCGGAGGGAGGAGTCGGGCCGGTCCGCGCGCTCGAGGAGCTGACGTGGCGGGCCGCGCTCTTCATCGGACTGATGCAGTGCCTGGCCATGTGGCCGGGCACCAGCCGCTCGATGATCACGATCGTGGCGGGGATGCTCGTCGGGCTCCCACCCCGCCGTGCGGCGGAGTTCAGCTTCCTGCTCGCGCTCCCCACCCTCGGAGGCGCCTGTGCCTTCAAGGTCGCGAAGGACGTGCTCGGCGAGGGTCCCTCCGCGCTGGCCGCCCTGGGACTCGCGCCGATGGCCGTGGGCATCCTCGTCGCCACCGTGTCGGCGGCGCTGGCCGTGAAATGGCTCGTGCACTATCTCAACCGCCACGGGTTGGCCGTTTTCGGCTGGTATCGCCTCGTGCTCGGCGCCGCCTTCGTGGTCCTGGTCGCCGGCGGATGGCTCTCCATCGGGACCTGACCCCGGATGCCATGACGGAAGGACACCTCGACCTCGATCGCGCCCGCGCGACCCTCGTCCGCCTCGCCCTGGACGAGGACGTCGGCGACGGCGACTTCACGACCCTGTGGACGGTGCCGGCCAGCCGGCGCTCGGAAGCGGTGATCGTGGCCAAGCAGGACATGGTCGTCGCGGGCGTCGACTGCGTACGGGAGGTCTACCGGGCGGTGGATCCCGCCCTGTCCGTCGAGGTCGCCGCGGGCGACGGCGTCCGCGTCGAGGACGGCCACGTGCTCGTGCGCCTGCGCGGCTCGACGCGCTCCCTCCTCGTCGGGGAACGGGCCGCCCTCAACTTCCTGGGACGGCTCTCGGGCGTGGCGACGCTCACGCGCCGCTTCGTGGACGCGGTGTCCGGCACGGGCGCGCGGGTCATCGACACGCGCAAGACGACGCCGGGGTGGCGCCTCCTGGAGAAGGCCGCCGTGAGGGCAGGCGGCGGAGCCAACCACAGGATCGGCCTCTGGGACATGGTGCTCGTCAAGGACAACCACATCGACGCCTGCGGCGGGGTGGCCGAGGCCGCGAAGGCCGCGCTCGACGGCAACGACCGCGGACTCGAGATCGAAGTGGAGGTACGGAGCCTCGAGGAGCTCGAGGCGGTCCTCCCGCTCGGTGTGGACCGGATCCTCCTCGACAACATGACGCCGGCCCTGCTGCGACGGGCCGTCACGCGCGTGCACGCCCTCGGTCATGGCCGTCCCCTGCTGGAGGCCTCCGGCAACGTCACGCTCGATACGGTACGCGCCGTGGCGGAGACGGGAGTGGACTTCGTGAGCGTGGGTGCCGTCACGCACTCGGCGCCGTCCGCCGACGTGTCCATGCGCGTGGTGGGCTGAGCGTGGGGCTCCTGACGCACTGGGAGGGCGAGCCCGTCCACGTGTGGACGAAGCTCTGGCGGGTGCCGGTCCTCGAGGTCCACGACGAGTTGGGCTCGACGAACGACCGGGCGCGTGAGCTGGCCGGCGCGGGAGCGCCGCCCCTCACGGTCGTGCTCGCCGAGAAGCAGAGCGCGGGGCGTGGCCGTTCCGGCGCGGGTTGGCACTCGCCGGCGGGACGCGGGCTGTGGATGTCGACGCTCCTCCCCCTCGGCGAGGGCGTGCCGCCGTACCTTCCTCTCCTGGTGGGACTGGCGGCGGCGCGTGCTGTCGAGGCCCTCTGTCCGGGACTGGCGGTCGGCCTGAAGTGGCCGAACGACGTGGAGGTGGGAGGGCGGAAGGCCGGGGGCGTGCTTTGTGAGCGCGCCGACGGCGCCGTGGTCGTGGGGATCGGGTTGAACGTACGTCAACGGCCGGGCGAGTTCCCGGAGGAGCTGGCCGGGCGGGCGATCTCCCTCGAGACGGCCAGCGGCGGGGTCGTATCGCGCGGCAGGCTCGCGGGCGCTTTGCTCGCCGAGCTGGTCGAAGCGTGTGCCGCCCCGAGGCCGTGCCTGAGCGACGGCGGGCTCTCCGAGCTCGCCCGCAGGGACGTGCTGCGCGACCGAAAGGTGACGACGCAGCAGGCGGGGGAGGGGGTGGCACGTGGGATCGACGTGGACGGGGCGCTGCTGCTCGAGCGGCCCGATGGAGCGAGGGTGCGGGTGGTGGCGGGGAGCGTGAGGATCACGTAGGCACGAAGCCTGGAGGTCGCATGCAGCTCGTGGTGGATGTCGGGAACACGGAGACCGTGGTGGGGCTCGCGGCCTCGGCGACGGAGGTGACGTCGCACTGGCGGATCAGCTCGGTGGTGCCGCGTACCTCGGACGAGCTCACGGCGCTGCTGCGCGCCCTCCTCGCGGGCGTCGGTGCGGACCCGGGCGCCATCGATCAGGCGGTGGTGGGCTCGGTGGTCCCGTCCAGCACGTTCGTATGGAAGCGGAGCCTCGAGGAGATCACCGGCGGCCCGGCGGTCACGATCGGCCCGGATTCCTCCCTTCCGATCACGCTGGACGTGGAGGAGCCCAAGTCCGTCGGCGCGGACCGCATCGTGAACACGCTGGCCGCGCGGGAGCTGTACGGGAGGGACACCATCGCGGTCGACCTCGGGACGGCCACCACCTTCGACTGCATCACGGCCGACGGGGTCTTCATGGGCGGCGTGATCGCGCCGGGGCTCTCCGCCGGGCTGGATTGGCTCGACCGGCGCACGGCCAAGCTGCCACGCGTCGAGCTGCAGCCGCCGCAGTCGGTCATCGGCCGGCGGACCGAGACGTGCATCCAGAGCGGCGTCTTCTACTCCGCCGTGGACGCGATCGACGGAACGGTCCGGCGCATCAAGGAGGAGTGGGGCCGTCCCGACGTGCTCGTGGTGGGCACGGGCGGGTTCGTGAAGCTCCTGGGCCGGCACCTGAGCACGCTGGACCGCCTCGAGCCCTTCCTCACGCTCTACGGGCTCGCGATGGCGGGAAGGCACATCGCGGCGCGACCCTAGTCTCCGCATCCCGTCCGATTAGATTGCTGTTTCGCCGAGTCCACGCGATCCGACGCAGGTCACGCCCATGACGCTTTCCCCCGTGTTTCGCTCTCCCACGGCCGTGCGGCTGCTGGAGCGGAACGGCGTGTGGCGCCGCCTGGCACCCGATATCGAGGCGCAGGCGGAAGCGGTGCGTGTGCTGTACGCCGACCTGCGCGAGGTCCTCGGCGCCCGCTTCCGCGGGGAGGAGCCGCACGTCCCCACGGCAGAGGAGGCGCTCCGCCCCGAGGGCCTGCATTTCGTGCAGGAGTACTTCTTCCTCATCCTCTTCCGCTCGATCTTCGCGTCCCTGGGCGTACCGGCGGAGCGGCTCCGGCTCTATGCCGAGCTGAACTTCTGCATCAAGGGCACCATCACCGCGGCGGACAACATCTTCGACGACCAGGACAAGAGCCTCCTCCCGCTGGCGCCGGTGGCCGGTGCCCGCTTCCGCTCCATCCTCCAGCTCATGTCGTTCGAGCGGCTCCTGCGCCGCACGCTGGACCGTGGGCAGCACGGGGGCGTCCTGGACGGCGCGCAGCGTGACGCGATCCTGCGGGCGCTCCTGGACCGGATGGCGGAGATCGGCACGCTCGAAGGGTCGGAGGAGGGCGGGGTGGAGGAGATCCCCACCCCCGACGAGATGGTCGAGGCGGTACACCGCGTCCGTGGCGGGGCGCTCTTCGCGCTCGCCTTCGCGGCGCCGATGGTGGTGGAGTCCGGGGATGCGGCGGAGCGGGTCAGGGCGGCCGAGCCCGCCGTGGCCCGTCTGGGCACGGCGTTCCAGATCGTCGACGACCTGACCGACTTCGAGTTCGATCTCGGGCGGCGCAGCCACAACCTGCTGACTTCCCAGATCCACCACCACGGTACCGAGGCAGAGAAGGCGGCCCTGCAACGCCTGCGGGGTGATGCGCCCATCGAGGAGGGCGTGGTCGAGCGCTTCTTCCGGGACTCGGCCCGCGCCGTGCTCGAGCGCGCCTACGAAGAGGGCCGGGCGTCCTTCCGCGCCCTGGCGGAGCTGGGCCACTGGTTCGACGCGGAGCTGGCCGACCAGGTCGTGCACGCGATCGTGGGGCTCGACGGGGTGGCGCGCATGGAGGCGTTGACCTCCGCCGACTGATGGGGGTGCGCGGAAACGCGCACGCCCTCCGGTCGAATCCCCGGCTCCGACGGGGGGAGTCCACCCCCCTTCACCGGGGAAATCCGCCCCCCACATACGCTCGCGCCCCCCGTCGGCGCGCGCTCCCACGCTTGACAAGTGCGCGATTCCATACAGATTACACCGCTTGTTAGCACTCGTCTATCATGAGTGCTAACGAGGGGGGTCCACCCCGAAGCTCCGTCACTCAGCCTTTTTCAAAAGAGGAGGAAGGCCGATGGCCAAGAAAGCAGCCAGCAAGATCCAGCCCTTGGCTGACCGTGTGGTAATCAAGGCCCTCGATGACGCCGAACAGATGCGCGGCGGTCTCTACATCCCCGACACGGCGAAGGAAAAGCCCTCCCAGGGTGAAGTCGTGGCCGTGGGTCCGGGCAAACTGTCCGACGAGGGCGCCCGCATCGACATGGACGTGAAGGTCGGCGACAAGGTTCTGTATGGGAAGTACAGCGGTACGGACGTCACGCTCGATGGGGACGAGTACCTCATCCTCCGCGAGTCCGACATCCTCGCGGTGATCAGCTGACCGCACCCGCAATCGACGAATAAGCGAAGGAGATACGAATCATGGCAGCTAAAGAGCTCGGATTCGACGTCGAGGCGCGGGCGCGCCTCAAGGTCGGTGTCGATAAGCTCGCCCGCGCGGTCAAGGTGACCCTCGGCCCCAAGGGCCGGAACGTGGTCCTCGACCGCAAGTTCGGCTCCCCCACGGTGACGAAGGACGGCGTTTCCGTCGCCAAGGAGATCGAGCTGGAGGACCCCATCGAGAACATGGGCGCGCAGATGGTCAAGGAGGTCGCAACGAAGACCTCCGACGTCGCCGGTGACGGCACCACGACGGCCACCGTCCTGGCGCAGGCGATCTTCGGCGAGGGACTGAAGAACGTTACCGCAGGCACGAACCCCATGGGGATCCGCCGCGGCATCGACAAGGGTGTCGAGGTGGTGGTGGAGGAGCTGAAGAAGCTCTCGACGGCCACGAAGGGGAAGAAGGAGATCGCGCAGGTCGGCGCGATCAGCGCGAACAACAACACCGAGATCGGCGACCTCATCGCCGACGCGATGGAGAAGGTCGGCAAGGACGGCGTCATCACGGTCGAGGAGGCCCGCGGCCTGGAGACGACGCTCGAGACGGTGGACGGGATGCAGTTCGACCGGGGCTACCTGTCGCCCTACTTCGTCACCGACCCGGAGCGCATGGAGGCCGTGCTCGAGGATCCGATGATCCTCATCCACGACAAGAAGATCTCCTCCATGAAGGACCTGCTGCCGATCCTCGAGAAGGTCGCGCAGATGGGCAAGCCGCTCCTGATCGTGTCGGAGGACGTCGAGGGTGAGGCGCTGGCGACGCTCGTCGTGAACAAGCTGCGCGGCACGCTGAAGGTGGCCGCGGTGAAGGCGCCCGGCTTCGGTGACCGGCGCAAGGCCATGCTGCAGGACGTCGCGATCCTGACCGGCGGCCAGGTGATCAGCGAAGAGGTCGGCTTCAAGCTCGAGAACGCCGTGATCGGCGACCTCGGCCAGGCCAAGCGCGTCGTGATCGACAAGGACAACACGACCATCATCGACGGCGGTGGCGAGACCGACAAGATCAAGGGCCGCATCGAGGAGATCCGCGTCTCCATCGACAAGAGCACGTCGGACTACGACAGCGAGAAGCTGCAGGAGCGGCTCGCGAAGCTCGCCGGCGGCGTTGCGGTCATCAACGTCGGCGCCGCGACCGAGACCGAGATGAAGGAGAAGAAGGCGCTGGTGGAGGACGCACTGCACGCCACGCGCGCGGCGGTCGAGGAGGGCATCGTGCCCGGCGGTGGTGTCGCGCTGCTGCGGGCGCAGAAGGCGCTCGCGAAGCTCAAGCTGGATCGCGAGGACGAGCAGATCGGCGTGGCGATCCTCAGCCGTGCGCTCGAGCACCCCATCCGGCAGATCGCGCTCAACGCGGGCGCCGAGGGGAGCATCGTGGTCGAGAAGGTGCGTGCCAGCAAGTCCGCCAACTTCGGCTTCAACGCGCTCACGGACGAGTACGAGGACCTGGTGGAGGCCGGCGTCATCGACCCGACCAAGGTCGTGCGCTCGGCGCTGCAGAACGCCGCGTCGATCGCGGGGTTGCTGCTGACCACCGAGGCCGTGGTCGTGGAGAAGCCGGAGGCCGAGAAGGCACCGGCGATGCCCGGCGGCGGCATGGGAGGGATGTACTAGGCCGGCGAAACGCCTCCGGCGCTTCGCCGGTCGCGCCGGAAGGGCCCGGTCACCATCGCGGTGGCCGGGCCTTTTCGCTTGTGGGGCAATTCCGCCCCCTTCCGTGGGTATTCTCCCGGCGGCGCCCGACCCTTCGCGCCGGCTACCTTGAGATAGCGGCCAACCCTTCCGCGGCATTCCTGCCCGCTTGGCCGTGCGCGGCGCCCTGTCGGGGGCGTCCGGGCCCACTGCCCTCGAAGGGTGGATCGCGAGCACGGAGCGGGCCCTCCCTTAGCGTGTCGAGGGTTTTTCGATGGACCCGATGCACGGAGCCTCGGCTTCCGTCCTGGTGACGGTCCTGCTGCAGGCGTGCGCGTTGGTGCCGCGCGGCGCACCGGAGCTGGTCACCCGCTGCGACGACCTCTTCCGCTCGGCACCCGGTGCACTTCCGGTCTTCGTGGACGGAGCCCCCGAGTTGCGCAACGCGGACGCGGTGGGTGCGGCCGTGGAGTCGCATTACCATACGCGTCTCAGCCGCGTCACGGTCGTGCAGGCGCTGGTCCAGCGGGACGGCAGGATCTCGCATGCGTGCGTGCTCACGCGGTCCGGAGACGCCGAATACGATCGGGTCGCGCTCGCGGCGTCAGGCGATGCACGCTGGGACCCGGCCTCGAGGGACGGCGTCTCCGTGGAGGCGTGGGTCAGCTTCCCGGTCGTTACCCGGATGGCCGTCTCGAAGGACGCCAGCGGCCGGTACGTGCCGCTCGCGCTCGAGGGCGGGCTGTCGCGCGGTCGGTTGAGCGTGGACGACGTGGAGATCCAGGCGGAGGTGCTCGCGCACCTCCTGGCGGAGCGGGACGAGCCGCCCATCGCCGCCGCGAACCGGGCGCTGTGCATCGGTGTGGGCCCGGGCCTCCCGCTCCTCGATCCGCCCAGTTCCCTCATGCGGCTCCTGGCGAGCGCCCCGATCCCTGTGGTCCCTGCCACGGACTGCCGGATCGATCTGGACCACGCGTTCCCGGGGGTGCACGGTGCACGGCTTCTGCTGGAGCGTACCGGCGAGGAGGCCGCGGCCCTGTGGACCGACCTCCCGGAGTACACCGGGTCCGACGTGGTACGGGTGCGTGCCGGCTACTACGCGGACGGGCCGACGGCCTCCGTGTACCAATGCACCGTGCGGCCCGGCGACGGGAGATGGCGTGTGGTGGCGTGCGACGCGCTGGGCTCCGATTGACCCGTGCGGGGAGCCTCCGCTGACGGACTTCGTCGCGTGGCCGTGGGTCGGGGAGCCCGCCGCCGGGTGGCCGCCCGGCATCGCATGAAGCTCGTCCTCGGGGGCGTGGTCGTGGTGGTCGTCCTCGTCGCCGCCGCGTGCGCGAAGCCCGCACCCGAACGGGACGGCAACGCGCTCCTGCAGACGTCCGCCCTGCGCTACGAGCTTCGCCGCGAAGTGCTCGGCTACCGTACCACCATCCCGTGGACCTTCCACAACGAGACGGGCGACACCGTCTGGCTCCCCAACTGCGAGGGGGACGTGCGCCCTCTCCTCCAGGTGGAGCGGAACGGCGCGTGGTTCGACGCCTGGACGCCGTTCAGCGGTGCGTGTGCGAGTCCGCCGGTGGTCGTCCCTCCCGGGGGCACGCTCGCGGACACGCTACGGGTCTTCGGTGCGCCCGCCGGCTCGAACGTGGTGCCGGCGTTCGCCTTCGCGGAGGTCGGCGGGGTGTACCGCCTGCTCTGGCACCGAGCCGTGTCGTCGTGGGACGGAGGCCCCGTCGATCCCGCCAGCGCCCTGCCGCTGACCCAACGCATCTCGAACCGCTTCCTCCTCGCGCGGTAGGCGAGCCGGGCCCGGTGGAGTGGGGCTGGAGTCCGGCGCGAGCGGCGTCCGGGCGCGTTACCTTGCCGCGCCACGGATCCCATCCAAGGAGTGAGGAACGAGTGTGACGGAGCGGACAGGGCCGGGCCCCGGGACGCCGGGCATCGGGGACCCGGGCGACCTCATCGCCGGGCGCGACGCACCGCTCCGACGGGCGGTGGTATGAGCGGGCCGCTGCTCACCCCCCTGGAGGCGCGCGCAGCAGAGGGCGTCGACGCCGACGCGCTCGTGGCGGCTGCGCGGAGGCTCGTGCGCATCCCGAGCTGGGACGGGAAGGAGACGCCGGCGCAGGAGGCGATGGCCGAGTTGATGGCCGATGCCGGACTCGAGGTCGACGCCTGGGAGATCGACATGGCGGCGCTCGCCGACCATCCCCACTACGCCGCGGAGATCGAGCGGGACCGGGCGCTCGGTGTGGTGGGAACGCTGCCGGGGAAGGGCGGCGGCCGTAGCCTGATCCTGAACGGCCACGTGGATGTGGTGCCCCCCGGGGATGCGGGACTCTGGCTGCATCCCCCCTTCGCCGGCGTGGTGGAGGATGGCCGGCTGTACGGACGCGGCGCCCTCGACATGAAAGGCGCGTTGGCCGCAGGGCTCCAGGCGGTCGCGGCGGTGCGGAGGGCGGGCGTCGCGCTGGGAGGATCCGTACACCTGATGAGCGTGGTCGGCGAGGAGGACGGTGGCAGCGGGACGCTCGCGGCCGTCCTTCGCGGCTACCGGGCGGACGGCGCCGTCGTGATGGAGCCGACCGACCTGGCCGTCGCGCCCGCGCAGGCCGGCGTGGTGAACTTCCGCATCCGCGTGCCCGGCCTCGCCGCCCACGGCGCGGTGCGCGAGGAGGGTGTGAGCGCACTGGAAAAGCTCTTCGGCGTGCACGCGGCGCTGCGCCAACTCGAAGAGGAGCGCAACGGACGCCTCGGGGGCGACGCGCTCTTCGCGGCGCATCGCCTCCCGTTCCCGATCTGCGTCGGGACCGTCCGGGGGGGCGACTGGGCCTCCTCCGTGCCCGATCACGTGACCGTGGAGGGAAGGATGGGCCTCGCACCCGGCGAGGTGCCGGAGGACGCCCGCCGGGAGCTGGCGGCGGCACTGGACGGCGCCGCGGCCGGCGACGCGTGGCTGCGTGACCACCCGCCCACGTTGAGCTGGTGGGGTGGGCGCTTCCTCGCGGCCCGTACCCCGACCGATCATCCACTCGTGCGGGCCGTACGGTCGGCCGCGACTGCGGTGCTGGGTCACGAGCCGGCGCTCGAGGGCATGACGTACGGCGCGGATCTGGGCTTGCTCACGGGCGTCGCGCACACGCCGGGCGTGCTCTTCGGGCCGGGTGACATCCGCAGGGCGCATCGGCCCGACGAATGGGTGTCCGTGGCGGACCTGGTGGCTACGGCGCGTACGCTCGCCGTGGCGATCGTCCGGTTCTGCGCGCAGGGCGGAGGTGCTTCTAGAACGTCACGGAGAACTTCCCGTCGGTGACCACCCGGTCGGGCCCGCCCGAGTCGGACTTCAGCGTGAAGGAGAAGGTGCCCGATGCGCCGGTGTCGGACAGTTCGGTCAGCGTGACCGAGCCGCTCCCGGTCGACGTGATCGCGGTCCAGTTCGTACCGCCGCCCTCGCTGTAGTTGGCGTTCGTGGGCTGGTTGATCCCCACGGCGTAGGTGCCGGTGCCGTCCACGGGCGTAAGGCCGACGCCGAGCGTGCGCTGCGAGGGATCCGATCCGGCGAAGGCCAGGATCCCCGCGTTGTTGGCGGCCGTGAAGCCGATCGTGGCTGTCCAGGGCGTGCCGTCGATCGTAGCGGTCATGAACACGTCGCCGAGCGCGTCCGGGCCCGTGGGCGAGTCGCTGGCGCAGCCCGTGAGGGCGAACGCGAGGGCGAAGGCGAAAAGGGAAGGGGCTCGTCTGCGCATGGGACCTCGGGTCGATGAGGTGCATCGTCGGCTCGCTGCGCATTGCGCGAAACGAGTGGGATTCCGGTCAGGCGCCGCGCGACGGGCCCATTGACCTCACCGCACGCGCGGGCGATTCTTGGGCGACGATCCTCAGCCCAGGAGCAGGACTCCGATGTCCGCGCGCCGAACGACCGACACGACCACGACGACCGGCCGGACCACCGGCCCGGGGGACGTGCACGTCGGTTAGGGCAGAGGCGATCAGACCGACCGAGAGCGCGGCCCCGCACCCCGGGAGCCGCGCTTTTCATTGACCCCCGGGCGTCCGATCTCGATCGTAGCGGACCACCCGAACCGAACCACGAGAACCATGTCCAGCGAGCAGATCCGCATCACGCTTCCCAACGGCGACGTCCTCGAGCTGCCGAGCGGCTCGACGGCCGGCGACGTCGCGCGCTCCATCGGCCCCGGGCTGGCCAAGGCGGCCGTGGCGGCGGTCATCGACGGCGCCACGGTCGACCTGATGACGCCGATCGAGGATGACACGTCCATCCGCATCCTGACGGAGAAGGACGCCGAAGCTCTCCCGGTGCTGCGCCACTCGGCCGCGCACGTCCTGGCCACGGCGGTGCGCGAGCTGCGCCCGGGTGCTGGGATCGGCTTCGGCCCGGCCATCGACGACGGATTCTACTACGACTTCGAAGTCGAAGCGCCCTTCACGCCGGAGGACCTCGAGGCCTTCGAGGCGAAGATGGGCGAGGTCGTGCGCGAGGATCTCCCCTTCGAGCGGCGGCGCGTCACGAAGGAGGAGGCGCGTGCGTTGTTCGCCGACGATCCGCTCAAGCTCGAGCGGCTCGAGGAGTTCGGCGACGACGAGGTGATCACGGTCTACCGCGACGGCGCCTTCCTCGACCTGTGTCGCGGTCCGCACGTGCCGAGCACGGGGCGGCTCAAGCACTTCAAGCTGCTGTCGGGCGCCGGCGCCTACTGGAGGGGCGACGAAAAGCGCCAGATGCTGCAGCGGATCTACGGGACGGCGTTCTTCAAGCAGAACGAGTTGGACGAGCACCTGGAGCGGCTGGAGGAGGCCAAGAAGCGCGACCACCGCCGGCTCGGCAGGGAGCTCGACCTGTTCAGCACGGACGAGCGCGTGGGGCAGGGGCTCATCCTCTGGCACCCGAAGGGCGCCCTCGTCCGCATGGAGATCGAGAACTACGAGCGCGACCTGATCCTGCGCCACGGCTATCAGATCGTCTACACGCCGCACATCATGAGCGAGCGGCTGTTCGAGATCTCCGGGCACCTGGAGAACTTCAAGGAGAACATGTTCGGCGCGATGGAGGTGGAGGGCGCGCGCTACCGCCCCAAGCCCATGAACTGCCCCGGCCACATCGCGGTCTTCCAGGCGAACCAGCACTCCTACCGCGATCTGCCCATCCGCATGGCCGAGTTCGGCACGTGCTACCGCTACGAACGGAGCGGCGTCCTGCACGGCATGCTCCGTGTCCGCGGCTTCACGCAGGACGACGCGCACGTCTTCTGCACGCCGGAACAGGTACCCGACGAGATCGGCCGCCTCCTCGACCTGGTCGACGAGATGCTCACGACGTTCGGCTACCCCTACGCGATCGAGCTGTCGACGAAGCCCGAGAAGGCGCTGGGCTCGGACGAGGACTGGAACGGCGCGATCGAGTTGCTGTCCGGCGTCCTGAAGGAGCGCGGCGTGCCGTTCGAGATCGACGAGGGCGGGGGGGCCTTCTACGGGCCCAAGCTCGACTTCAAGCTCATCGACGCGATCGGCCGGGCGTGGCAGGGTCCGACGGTGCAGCTCGACTTCAACCTCCCTGACCGCTTCGAGATGGAGTACGTCGGCGAGGACAACCAGGCACATCGCCCGGTCATGCTGCACCGAGTGCTGGTCGGCTCGATGGAGCGTTTCGTGGGCGGACTGATCGAGCACTACGCGGGAGCGTTCCCCACGTGGCTCTCCCCCGAGCAGGTGCGCGTGCTCCCCATCTCCGAGCCGTGGATCGAGAGCGCGGAGTCGCTCGCGAGCGACCTCGAGAAGGCGGGTGTGCGCGCCCGTGTCGAGGCCCGCGAGACGCTCGGCTACCGCATCCGCGAGGCCGAGACGCTGAAGATCCCCTTCATGGCGGTGGTCGGGGAGCGCGAGGCCGCCGACGGCACGGTGGCGGTGCGAAAGCGTGGCGCCGGGAGGAAGCAGGAGGTCATGCCGCGCGCGGACTTCGTGGAGGTGGTGGCGGAGCGGATCCGCACGCGCGCCCTGGACTGAGCGGGAGGGGGCGGCGGGCCACCGTGAGGCCCCCGCGCGGTACCCAACAAGATCAGTACCTCTGCGTCCTCTGCGGCCTCTGTGGTGAACTGCTCTTACCACAGAGGCCGCAGAGGACGCAGAGGAAATCGAGAAGGGGGTTCTACCGCGCGTCGACCGGCTCGAGCAACCGCGTCCTCCGCTTGAGCGTGTGCAGCAGGACGTACGCGAGCGTCCCCGCGCCGAAGTAGATCACCCACGCGCGCATTCCCGCCCACCCCTCGTGCAGCACGGCGGCGCGCAGCACGGCCACCGCCGCCGTCGAGGCCACGAAGCCGTAGAGCGCCTGGTAGTCCCGCCCCAGCACGAAGCGGACGCTGAACGGATAGGGCCAGGGACTCCAACCGCTCAGGCGGGGTACGAAGGGTGGGGTACGCGCGGACCACGCGGCGAAGGCGTCTCCGAAGCGCTCGTAGAGAAAGCGCTCCTCGGCCATCATGATGCGCTCGTAGTAGAGCCAGAAGAGCAGGGTGGTGACGAAGAGCAGGACGGGTCGGCCCGCGAAGGCGGCCACCCCGATCCACATGAAGTAGTTGCCGAGATAGAGGGGGTGGCGCACGAGCGAGTAGATCCCGCCGCTGTTGAGCTCCTCGGCGCGGAGCTCCTTCGTGCCGCGGCCGGAGGTGCCGATCGCCACGTGGCCCACCGTCCATCCCCGGATCGCCAGGCCCAGGGCGCCCAGCAGGATGCCCACGACAGCCCAGGGGACCACGGCGGAGCGTCCCCCCACGGGGAGAGGCTCCACCCACGTCAGGAGGAGGACGTAGGCGAGGACCACCAGGGGCGGGTAGCTCCGCCAGCGGAAGAGCCAACGACCCTCCTCGAGGGACTCGGACACGAGGCCGGGAGCGGGGGGCGCGACCTTCGGGTTGGGTTGCACGTCAATCGCCGGGGATCGGGGTAGGGCCGGGTCAAGATACGGGATGAGTCTGGCCAAGGCGGCGTCCGGGCGGAAGTCCCTTCGCGCGCACGGGCTCCCGGCGACCTGCGCGCTTGACCCTGCCGGGGCCTTGCGCCATTTTCTTCCACCACCCGTGTGCGGTGGTTCGACAACGAAGAAGTGGGTCGCTGGACCGGCGGCCCCACCTTCAGGGCCCCCTGCTGTCGGGCCGACGTGAGGGTCGCAAGGTGTCCGGCGAAGCGGTAGACGCTCCCGCCGCGGACTCCGGTTGCGGCCCGAGCGAAGTCTCGGGCTTTTTTTTACGTGGTTGTGCTGCGGGGGAAGGGGTTTCCCTCGAGGTCACCCAGGGTCGGAGGTAGCAGAGATCAGCGACAAGAGAGCCCGCGTCAACGAACAGATCCGGATCAGCCCCATCCGCCTCATCGGCGACGAGGGGGAGCAGATCGGCATCGTCTCGATCGACGAGGCCCGGGATCGTGCGGCGGAAAAAGGTCTGGACCTGGTGGAGGTGGCGCCCGAAGCCCGGCCCCCCGTGGTCAAGATGATGGACTACGGGAAGTACAAGTACGAGGCGGCCCGGCAGGCACGTGAGGCACGCAAGAAGCAGCACACGATCCAGGTCAAGGAAGTGAAGTTCCGACCGGGCATCGAGGAGCACGACTACGAATTCAAGACCCGCCACGCGCGGCGGTTCCTGGAGGAAGGGAACAAGGTCAAGCTGACGATGATGTTCCGGGGGCGGCAGGTGACGCACCCCGAGCTCGGCCTGGAGGTGCTGGCCCGCGTGACGGAGGACTTGCAGGACGTTGGAAAGGTGGAGCAGAACCCGAATTTCGAGGGCCGGGTCATGTCGATGATCCTGGCACCCTTGAAGGTCAAGACGTAGGTGAGATCATGCCCAAGATGAAGACCCATCGGGGTGCGGCGAAGCGCCTGAAGCGAACCGGCCAGCGGCCGGCTCAAGCGGCACAAGGCGAACAAGAGCCACATCCTCACGAAGAAGACCACGAAGCGGAAGCGGCGCCTGCGGAAGTCGGACCTCGTCGCGAAGTCCGACGAGAAGCGGCTGAACCGGATGCTCCCCTACGGCGGATAAGGAGGACGATCCATGCCTCGCTCGACGTCCGCCCCGGCGCGGAACAAGAAGAAGAAGAAGCTCTTCAAGGTCGCCAAGGGCTACTTCGGCGGCCGCAAGAACCTCTGGCGCACCGCGCAGGACGCGGTGGAGAAGGGGTGGGAGCACGCGTATCGCGACCGGAAGAAGAAGAAGCGGAACTTCCGTCGCCTGTGGATCACCCGCATCAACGCGGCGGTCCGCCAGCACGACCTGTCCTACTCGCGGTTCATCAACGGCCTCAAGGAGGCCGGCATCGAGATGGACCGGAAGGCGATGGCCGACCTGGCCGTTCGGTCCCCGGAGGCCTTCGCGGCCCTCGTGGACCGTGCCAAGGAAGGAATCGCGGCCAAGACCAGCTGACGGATACGCCGTCGCTCCGCGATGGACGAGGAGGCCCCGTGGCAGCACGCCGCGGGGCCTCTCGCGTGGAGGTTTGCCACCCTTCGCGCGCCTGATAGGTTTCGGCCTATTCGACCGAAAGGACACCACGAAGCGATGAGCGAGACGCACCCGATCGAAGCGCTGAAGGCGCTGGAAGCCGAAGCCCTGGAGGCCGTCCGGTGCGCGGACGACGAGCGCGGGCTGGAGGAGGCGCGCATCCTCTACCTCGGGAGGAAGGAAGGGCGCATCAGCCAGATCCTCCGGGGTCTGGGCACGCTCCCGCCCGAGGAGCGCCCGGCGGTGGGCCAGGAAGCCAACCGCGTGAAGGACGCCGTCACCGGGGCGATCGAGGCGCGCCAGAGTGCCCTCGCCGGCCCCGCGGGCGGAGAAGCCGAGGACCTGACGCTTCCATCGCGTGCCCCCTGGCGCGGCGCGCTGCACCCGGTGACGCAGACGATCGACGAGATCTGGGGGATCTTCCGCGACATGGGCTTCAGCCGCGCGCGCGGGCCGGAGGCCGACACGGAGTGGTACAATTTCGAGGCGCTGAACACCCCCCTCGACCACCCCGCCGCGGACGAGCAGGACACGCTCTACCTGGTGGACTCGGTCCTCCTGCGCAGCCATACCTCGCCGGTACAGATGCGCACGATGGAGCGGCACACCCCTCCGATCCGGATCATCGCGCCGGGGTGGGTCTACCGGCGGGACACGTACGACGCGACGCACACCCCGGCCTTCCTCCAGATCGAGGGGCTCGTGGTCGACGAGGGGATCACCTTCGTCGACTTCAAGGCGACGCTCGCCGAGTTCGCCCGCCGCTACTGGGGGCCGGGCACACAGACGCGCTTTCGCCCGTCCTTCTTCCCCTTCACGGAGCCCAGCGCCGAGGTCGACGTGAAGCGCGTGATCGCCCGCCCGGACGGCTCCACCGAAGAGACCGACTGGCTGGAGATCATGGGCGCCGGCATGGTGGACCCGAACGTGCTCGAGAACGCCGGCTACGACGCCGAACGCTACACGGGCTTCGCTTTCGGCATGGGCCCCGGTCGCATCGCCAAACTGAAACACGGCGTGGACGACCTGCGCACCTTCTTCGAGAACGACGTCCGCTTCCTGAGCCAGTTCGCCCGATGAACGTCTCGTATCGCTGGCTCAAGGAGATGGTCCCGGGGCTCGAGCTGACCCCGCGCGAGGTCGCCGACCACCTCGCCCTGCGCGGCGCTCCGGTGGAGGAGATGGTGTCGCCGGGCGAGGGTCTGGGCGACGTCGTGGTGGGCCGCGTCGTCACGGCGGGGCCCCACCCCAACGCCGACCGCCTCTCGCTGTGCACGGTGGACGGTGGGGCCGGGGTGGTGCAGGTGGTGTGTGGCGCACCCAACGTGAAGGCGGGCGCCTGGTACCCGTTCGCACCGGTCGGCGCGACGCTTCCCGGTGACTTCCAGATCAAGAAGGCGAAGATCCGCGGGGAGTACTCCGAGGGGATGTTGTGCTCCTCGAAGGAGTTGGGGCTGGGCACCGACCACTCGGGGATCATGGAGATCCACGGGGACTTCACCGCGGGGGAGTCGTTCGTGCGCGCCATGGGGCTCGACGACACCACGATGGACGTGGAGATCACGTCGAACCGAGGCGACCTCCTGAGCCACCTCGGCATCGCGCGCGAGCTGGCGGCCGAGGGGGATGGGCGCACGGTGCTTCCGGACATCCCGGGGGCCCCGGCCGTCGCACTGGCGTGGAAGGAGGGGACCGACGAGGTGGCGCAGGGGAAGACGTCGATCCGCATCGAGGAGCCTGAGCTGTGCGGCCGCTTCCTGGGCGTCGTGATCCGGGGTGTGCGCATCGGACCCTCGCCGGCGTGGCTGCAGGAGCGGCTGCGCGGCGCGGGCGCGCGGCCGATCAGCAACGTGGTGGACGCGACCAACTACATGATGCTCGAGCTCGGGCATCCGATGCACGCGTACGACCTCCGCAAGCTCGCGGGATCGAGCCTCGTGGTGCGCCGCCCCCGCCCGGACGAGACGAGCTTCACCACGCTCGACGACGAGGAGCGGAAGATCCGCTCCGACATGCTCATGATCTGCGACGCGGAGAAGCCGGTCGGGATCGGTGGCGTGATGGGCGGCCTGCACTCCGAGGTCGATGAGGATACCACGGACGTGCTCCTGGAGTGCGCGTTCTTCGATCCGAAGTCGGTGCGTAAGACGCGACGGGCGTTGAACATGTCCACGGACGCCTCCTACCGTTTCGAGCGGGGGGTGGACCCGGACGGCATGCGTCGCGCGTTCGAGCGGGGCGTGGCGCTCATCCTCGCCACGGCCGGGGGAACGGTGGAGGGCGAGGCGATGGACGTCTGTCCGCGGCCCTACGAGTCCCGCACGCTCACGCTCCGCCTGGCGCGCATCGAGCGCGTGTTGGGCGTGCCGCTCGACGCGCCCACGGTGCGCGCCCATCTCGAGCCGCTCGGCTTCCCGATCGTCTCGGAGACGGCGGAGGCGCTCGAGGTGCGCGTTCCGGGCTTCCGCAGCTGGGACGTGACGCGCGAGATCGACCTGATCGAAGAGGTCGCGCGCGCCCACGGCTACGACGCCTTCCCGGCGGGGCTGGGCGCGTACCGCCCGAACACGGTGCCGGACCACCCGCTCTTCCAACTGGAGGACGAGCTGCGGCATGCGCTGGCAGGGCAGGGTCTCATGGAGGCCCAGACCCCCGCCTTCGTGCCCGCGGGCGAAGGCGACGTGCGCGTCGCCAACCCGCTCAACACGCTCGAGCCCTTCGTGCGCCGCACCGTGCTCCCCTCGCTGCTGCGCCGGGTGGAGCACAACTTCGCACGCGGTAACCGCGACGTACGCCTCTTCGAGATCGCGACGTCCTTCCGCGCGGCGGGCGCGGGAGAGGCCCCGCGGGAGGAGACCCACCTGGCCGCTGCGCTGACCGGTCGGCGGGAGCCTCCGCACTGGTCCGTGCCGGAGGCGCCCTTCACGGTGTGGGACGTGAAGGCACTGGTCGAGGAGGTGGCTCGGCGCGCCTATCGAGGCGAGGCGCACGTGGTCCCCACGCGCGAGGTCGAGGCGCCGTGGGACCCCGAGGCGGCGTTCGCCGTGCTGGACGCGTCGGGTACCGAGGTCGGACGGGGAGGGCGGGTGCGCGAGGAAGCCGTGGACGCCCCGGTGTGGGCGGACGAGGTCTGGGGCCTCGAGGTCACGCTCCCCGCGGAGGTGCCCGTGAAGCCGGTGCGGGTCTTCGAGCACCTTCCCCAGCATCCGGCCGTCGATCGGGATCTCGCGCTGCTGGTTCCGGACGGCGTGCATGCCGCCACGGTCACCGACGCGATCCGCTCCCGCGGCGGCGACGCTCCTGGAGCAGGTGGTGCTCTTCGACCACTACCGGGGCGAGGGCGTCCCGGGCGGCAAGCGCTCCGTGGCGTTCAGCTTGCGCTTCCGGGCGCCGGAGCGGACCCTCAAGGACAAGGAAGTGGATCGCGCCGTGGAGGGCATCGTGGGGGGCTTGAAGGAGGAGCTGGGTGTCGAACTCCGGGGATAGGGCCGAGCAGCCGCAGCGCATGGCGTTCCAGCGGCTGGAGACCGCCGTCGAGGAGGTGCTCTGGCGGCTGGAGCGGGCGCGCGGGCGGGCCGAGGCCGCCGAGGCGAAGAGCGCGGAGCTCCAGGAGCTGCTCACGCGCTTCTCCGAGGACGAGGGCGCCGCTGGCCAGCTCCTGACGCGCCTACGCACGCTGGAGACCGAGAACGAAGACCTGAGGAGCCGCATGGAGCGGGGGCGGGAGAGCGTCGAGCGCCTCCTTGCGCAGATTCGGTTTCTGGAGGGACAGCGATGAGCGACAAGGCCTCCGTCACCGTGCGGATCGCCGGCGAGGAGCACACGATCCGCGCCAACGCGGAGCCCGCCTACACGAAGAAGTGCGCCAAGCTGGTGGACGAGCGTATCCAGCAGATCCGCTCCCAGTCGCGGCTCATCGAGAGCCACAAGGCGGCGATCCTGGCGGCGCTGTCCATCGCCGACGAGTACTTCCAGGCACGCGACGAGGCCGAGCGGATCCGCAACGACGTCGGCGCCCGTATGGCCGACCTCCTGGCCCGGGTCGAGGACGGCCTCAAGGCTGCCGACTCCGCGTAGGCCGCGATCGTGGGAGGGGCGCGCCGGGCCGACTCGGAGGCGCCAGCTTGCGTTTCGCGTCTCCTAAATCCTATTCTCTCAGCAACCTGCGGGCCCTCGCTACCCCCCCGATGCCATGGCGTCGCGAGGGCTCCCAAGAGATCCACCCGCGGTTTCCGGCATGGCCCGGGACCGATTTCGGAGTCGATACATGATCACCCCGCTGGTGGGCGCGGTGGGGCTCATTCTGGGTTTGCTGATCGGTTTCTACCTGGCCCGGAGCCGGGAGCGAGCCCGCCGCGAGCTGGAGAAGTCCGAGGGACGCGACGAAGCCTCCCGGATCCTGAAGCGCGCCGAAAACGAGGCGGACAACCTCAGAAAGGCCGGGGAGCTGGCCGGTCGTGAGGAGAGTTTCCGTCTCCGTGAGACGTGGGAGCGCGAGGAGTCCCGTCGACGCGAGGAAGCCGAACGTCTGGAGCGTCGGATGCAGGAGCGGTCCGAGGCTCTGGACCGGCAGTTCGAGCGCCTGAACGAGCGCGAGAGCGAGCTCGAGGCCCGGGCCGCCGAGATGGTCCGGGGCGAGAAGGCCCTCGCGGAGCGCGAAGGCGGCATCCAGCGCGACGAGGCCGCGGCGCGGGCGAAGCTCGAGCAGCTCGCCGGCATGTCCGCGCAGGACGCGAAGAAGAAGCTCATCGACGACATGCAGGACGAGGCGCGCGCCGATGCGGCCAACACGCTGCGCGAGATCAAGGAGCAGGCGCAGCGCGAGGCCGACCGCGAGGGGAAGAAGATCATCGGGCTGGCCATCCAGCGCATGGCGGCCGACCAGACCGCCGAGACGACCGTCTCCGTGGTCCAGCTCCCCTCCGACGAGATGAAGGGCCGCATCATCGGCCGCGAGGGGCGCAACATCCGTGCCTTCGAGCAGGCGACCGGCGTGGACGTGATCATCGACGACACCCCCGAGGCCGTCGTGCTCTCGGCCTTCGATCCGGTGCGCCGCGAGGTGGCGCGCGTGGCCCTCGAGCGCCTCATCGAGGACGGGCGCATCCACCCCGGCCGGATCGAGGAGACGGTCGAGAAGGCCACGGCCGAGGTCGATGCGGGGATGGTGCAGGCCGCCGAGGAGGTCCTCTACGAGCTCGGCATCCACAACGTCCACCCCGAGATCGTGAAGACGCTCGGACGGCTGCGCTTCCGCACCTCCTACGGACAGAACCAGCTGCAGCACGCCAAGGAAGTCGCGCTGCTGGCGGCCAACATGGCCGCGGAGATGGGTCTCGACGTCCAGGGCGTGAAACGCGCGGGCATCCTGCACGACGTGGGCAAGGGCATGACCCACGAGCACGAGGGAACGCACGTCGAGCTCGGCTACCGGCTGTGCAAGAAGCACAACGAGAGCGAGCTGGTGCTCAACGCGATCCGCGCACACCACGACGAGGAGCCGCACTTCTTCGCCGAGACGTTCCTGGTGACCGCCGCCGACGCCATCAGCGGGTCCAGGCCCGGGGCTCGGCGTGAGATGTTCGAAGGCTACGTGAAGCGCCTCGAGAAGCTCGAGGAGATCGCCATGGAGTACCCGGGCGTCGAGCGCTGCTTCGCGATCCAGGCCGGGCGTGAGCTGCGCGTGATGGTCGAGCCCGAGAAGGTCGGGGACGGCGAGATGGCCCAGATCTCGGAGGCCGTGGCGCGCCGCATCGAGAGCGAGCTGCAGTACCCCGGGCAGATCAAGATCGTGGTGGTCCGCGAGACGCGCGCCATCGACTTCGCGCGCTAGCGCCGAGGGCCCCGGGGGTCGTCCCCGGAGGCGGGCCCCGCGGGATGCCGATCGTGTTACCTTGGTGGCCGGATCGGAGGGGGGCGATCTGCCCCGCCTTCCCGCGTCCCACCTCAGCTTTCGGGCCATGAGCGCGCAGATCATCTCCGGAACGGAAATCTCGGCCCGGATCCGGGCGGAGCTCTCGGACAGGGTGGCCACGCTGGTGCGCGACTACGGCGTCACGCCGGGGCTCGCCACCGTCCTCGTCGGCGACGATCCCGCGTCGCACATGTACGTGGGGATGAAGAACAAGGCCGCCGGGAAGATGGGCATCCACTCGCGTCAGATCACGCTCGACGCGGACGTCTCCCAGGACGAGCTGCTGGGCGTGATCGCCGGGCTGAACGCCGACCCCGGGATCCACGGGATCCTCGTTCAATTCCCGCTTCCCGATCACCTCGACGAGGCGCAGGTCGTGGAGACGACCAGCCCCCGCAAGGACGTGGACGGCCTCGGCCCCGTGAACGCGGGGCGGCTCGTCACCGGCTCGGGTGACTTCTTCGCTCCGTGCACGCCGGCCGGCGTGATCGAGATGCTGATGCGCTCGGGGCACGACCCCGCCGGGAAGCACGTCGTCGTGCTCGGCCGCTCGAACCTGGTGGGCCAGCCGCTCGCCAACCTCCTCCTGCGCAAGGCTCCGGGCGGGAACGCGACGGTGACGGTGTGTCATTCGCGTACCCCGGACCTGGCGGCCGTGACGCGCACCGCGGAGATCCTGGTGGTGGCGATCGGCCGGCCCGAGATGATCACGGCGGACATGGTCGCGCCCGGCACCGTGGTGATCGACGTCGGCACGCACCGCGTCGACGATCCGGGTAGCGAGAAGGGCTATCGGGTCTGCGGCGACGTGCGGTTCGACGAGGTCAGCCGCGTTGCCGCGGCCATCTCCCCGTCTCCCGGGGGCGTGGGGCCGATGACGATCACCATGCTCCTGGCCAACACCGTGACCTCGGCCGCGCGCGCGGCCGGCGCCGAATAGGGGCCACCTCCGTGGCGGACGAGCAGAGCCTGGACCTCTTCGAGGACGGGGACGGCGCTCCGGCGGACCCGCGGCCCGTCGAGCGGCCCGCCACGCCGGAGCCCCGCGTCTGGTCCGTGTCACAGGTCAACCGGGCCGTGCGCTCGCTCCTCGAGAGCGCGGTGGATGCGCTCTGGGTGGCCGGCGAGGTGGGCAACTGGACGCGGTCCCGGCAGGGCCACTGCTACTTCACGCTCAAGGACGATCGCGCACAGCTCCGCTGCGTGCTCTGGCGCAGCGACGCCGAGCGCCTCCCCACCGACCCCGAGGAGGGGATGCAGGTGCGCGTCTTCGGCTCGCTCACGCTGTACGAGGCGCGCGGCGAGTACCAGATGGCGGTGCGCCGCGTCGAGGGGGACGGAGCAGAGGGCCTGTGGCGGCTCGCCTTCGAGAAGCTGCGTCGAAAGCTGGACGAGGAGGGGCTTCTCGATCCCGCGCGGCGGCGCCCTCTCCCGCGCTTCCCGGCGACGGTCGGGGTCGTGACCTCACCCACCGGGGCGGCGCTCCACGACATCCTGACCGTGCTGCGCCGCCGCGCGCCTTGGGTGCGCGTGCTCCTGCGCGGCGCTCGCGTGCAGGGGGAGGAGGCGGGGCGCGAGGTGGCCCGCGCGATCCAGGTCCTGGGCTCGAGCGGCCAGGTGGACGTGCTCATCGTCGGTCGGGGAGGGGGCTCCATCGAGGATCTGTGGGCGTTCAACGAGGAGGTCGTGGCCCGCGCGATCGCCGCATGCCCCGTGCCCGTGGTATCTGCTGTTGGACATGAGGTAGACGTGACGATCTCGGATCTGGTAGCGGACTTACGCGCTCCCACGCCGTCTGCGGCGGCGGAGGCGGTGGTCCCCGACGGCGCGGTCGTGTTGGCCCAGCTCCGCGGTCTCCCCGAGCGGCTGGCCCGGGGGCTGCGCGGCACGGTGACGCGGCGCCAGGCCGCCCTCGTCGACCAGCTGCGCGTGCTGTCGCGCGCGATGGAGCGCCGCCTGTCCCCGAGCCGCCAGACGGTGGACCTCGCCGGCGCACGGCTCGAGCGTGGGGTCACGCGGCTCCTCGAGCGGCGCCGCGAGCGCCTGGGTGGGCTGGCCGGCCGGCTGCAGGCGCTGTCGCCGCTCGCGATCCTGGAGCGCGGCTACTCCGTCGCGCGCGGCGAGAGCGGGACGCTCCTTCGGCGCGTCGCGGACTTCCCGGCGGGGCGGGACTTCGTTCTGCGGGTGGCGGACGGGAGCGTGAGGTGCACGTCGGACGGCACGGCAGACCTGGACCCGGAGGGGGACACGTGACGAAGAAGGCGAAGGACCGCGACGGAGGCGCCGAGCGGGAGGAGACGCTGGAGGGGCGGCTGCGTCGCCTCGAGCAGATCATGGGCCAACTCGAGTCCGACGAGGTCGACCTGGAGCGGGCGCTGGCCCTCTTCGAGGAGGGGGTGGCGCTCGTGCGGGAGGCGGAGACCGTCCTCTCCCGCACGCAGTTGCGCGTCGAGGAGCTGTTGGCCGGAGGCCGCACCACACCCATCGCGGAGGCGGACGAAGGCGAGGAGGGGCGGGGGGCTTGAGCGGCGACGCCTTCGACCTCGACGCCTACCTCGTGGTCGAGGCGGGTGCGGTGGACGCGGCGCTGGCGCGCGCCGTGGAACGGCTGTCGGCGCGGCTGGTTGCGGACGTGCACGCCGCGGCGGCGCACGGCGTCCTCTCGGACGGCAAGCGCCTGCGGCCCGTGTTGTGCGTGACCGCCTTCCGCGCATGCGGGGGCGACGTCTCGGACGCCGCCTATGATCTGGCGGCTTCGCTCGAGCTGATCCACGCGTACTCGCTCATGCACGACGATCTGCCCTGCATGGACGACGCCGAGCTCCGACGGGGGCGTCCCACCACGCATCGGGCGTGCGGGGAGGACGCGACCGTGCGCGCGGGGGCCGCCCTGATCCCGGCCGCGGCGCTGCAGGCGTGGGAGGCCGCGCGCGCCCTCGGGTGCGACACCGACACCGTGCGATGCGTCGTGCGCTCGCTCCTGCAGGCCGCCGGGGCCGGAGGGATGGTGGGTGGCCAGTGGGTCGACCTCGAGGGGGAGGGCGCCACGCTCGGGGCGCACGAGCTGGACGACCTGCACCGCCGCAAGACCGGTGCGCTCCTCACGGCACCCCTGCACATGGGGGCGCTGGCCGCGGGAGCGACCCGGGAAGCGCGGCGTGGGCTCATGGACTACGGTCGCGCCGTGGGCCTGGCCTTCCAGATCGCGGACGATATCCTGGACGCCACGCAGTCGGCCGCCGTTCTCGGGAAGAACCCTTCGGACCAGGCGCTCGAGAAGTCCACCTACGTGGGTTTGTACGGCCTCGACGAGGCCCGGCGACGGGCTCGGGCGCAGGTCGACGCCGCGCTGGCGGCGCTGGCCGAGGCGGGCGTGCGTGCCCCCGCGCTCGAGGCGCTGGCCCGCTTCGTCGTGGATCGGGAGCGATGACGTCGAGGACGCCTGGAAACCCCGAAGAGGGGGGGAGGGTGTTCGACATGGAGCAGGCGGGTATCTTTCAGACTTGCACCTGAGAACCTCGCGAAGGAGCGATGGGGTGGCCGTGCTGGATCGAATCCATTCTCCGAAAGATCTGCGAAAGCTGCCGCGGAGCGACCTGCCCCGCGTCGTGGACGAGGCCCGTCAGCGTCACATCGACGTGGTCTCCCAGAAGGGGGGGCACTTCGGCGCCAGCCTCGGGGTGGCCGAGCTCACCGTCGCGCTTCACTACGTCTTCGATACGCCGCGCGACCAGATCGTGTGGGACACGGGCCATCAGGCCTACATCCACAAGATCCTCACCGGCCGCAACGAGGCGCTCACCACGATCCGCCAGCAGGGCGGGCTCGCGCCCTTCTGCCGCCGCGACGAGTCGGAGTACGACGCCTTCGGTGCGGGACACGCGGCCACGTCGATCTCGGCCGCATGGGGGATGGCGGTCGGGCGCGACCTCACCGGAGAGGACTTCGAGGTCGTGGCCGTCATCGGGGACGGCGCGATGGGGTGCGGCCTCGCCTACGAGGCGCTCAACAACGCGGGACACACGGGCCGCGACTTCATCGTCGTGCTCAACGACAACGACATGTCGATCGCCCCGGCCGTGGGCGCGATGAACAAGTACCTCACGGGCGTGATCACCAACCCGGCGTACAACAAGGTGCGCAGCCTCGTGAAGGAGGTGCTGCACCGTGCGCCGACGAGCATCGGCGGCGCCATGGAGGAGTTGGCGGGTCGCCTGGAGGAGAGCGTGAAGCACATGCTCACCCCGGGGCTGATCTTCGAGGCGCTCGGCTTCCGCTACGTCGGCCCCGTGGACGGGCACGACGTGGACGCGCTCGTGGACACGCTCGCACGGGTGAAGGGGATGAGCGGGCCGATCCTCGTGCACGTGCTGACGCAGAAGGGAAAGGGCTTCGACGCCGCCGAGGCGGACCCGTGGACGTGGCACGCCTCCGGCCCCTTCGACAAGATGACGGGGAAGGGCACGAACAAGGGCGGCGGCCTGCCCCGCTACCAGAAGGTGTTCGGGAAGGGGCTCATCGAGCTTGCCGACGCCGACCCCCGCGTGGTGGCCATCACGGCCGCGATGCCCGACGGGACCAGCACGGACCTCTTCCAGAAGGCCCATCCCGACCGATACTTCGACGTCGGGATCGCCGAGGCGCATGCCGTGACCTTCGCGGCCGGCATGGCCACGCGCGGCGTGAAGCCGATCGTCGCGATCTACTCGACGTTCCTGCAGCGCGCCTTCGACAGCATCGTGCACGACGTCGCCCTCCAGGGGCTTCCCGTGGTTTTCGGGATGGACCGCGCCGGCATCGCCGGCGAGGACGGGCCGACGCACCACGGCACGCTCGACATCGCCTACATGCTCGGCGTGCCGGGCATGACGGTGACGGCGCCGAAGGACGGAGCCGAGATGCTCGCCCTCCTGCGCCTGGCCACCGAGCGGCACGACGGACCGTGGAGCGTGCGCTGGCCGCGCGCTTCCGTGCCCGCCGAGGTGCCGGCGCTGGCGGATATCCCGGCGTTGGAGCCGTTCACCTGGGAGATCCTGAGGAACGGCCCGGACGCCGTGATCCTCGCCGTCGGCACGATGGTGCTCGCTTCCCTCGAGGCGGCCGGGCTGCTCGCCGACGAGGGCATCCGGTGCACCGTGGTCAACTGCCGCTTCCTGAAGCCGTGGGACGCCGCCGTGTTCGAGGAGATGGCGCGCAGCCACCCCGCGATGCTCACCGTGGAGGAGGGTCAGGTCACGAACGGCTTCGGCTCGTGCATGGCGCGCGAGCTGAACGCCCTCGAGCTCGACCGGCCGCCGCGGATGTGCCGCGATGGGCATCCCCGACCATTTCGTGGCCCACGGCGCGCGTGGGACCCTCCTGTCCGAGCTGGGGCTCGACGCGACGGGGATCGCCGAGCGGGTGCGGCACCTCGTCGGCGCGCACGAGGGTAGCGCCGTCCGATGACCCTTCCGCAGGGCCGGGAGCGTCTTCCCGGCCCGATCCGCCGGCTCGGCGTCGTGCTGCGCCGTCGCTCCGTGGAGCTCCCCGGGGCGGTGAAGCGGCTTCTCGAGATCTGCCGCGCGCGCGGCGTGGAGGTCGTGGTCGACCGCCACGAGGCGGGGGACCTCTCGGGGAGCGCCCCCCAGGTCGACCTCGAGCACGAGACCGTCGACCTCGTGGTGGCGCTCGGCGGGGACGGGACGCTGCTCCGGGCGGCGCGCATGGTGGCGGGCAAGGGCGTTCCGCTCTTCGGGGTGAACCTCGGTCAGCTCGGCTTCCTGACCAACACGGCCGAGGCCGATCTCGAGGTCGGTATGGCACGGGTGCTCGACGGCGACGCGGAGCTGGATCGTCGCTTCACGCTCGAGGCCCGGGTGTACGGTGGCGGCGAGCCGAAGGGCGAGACGCTCTACGCCCTCAACGACGTCGTGGTCCACAAGCCCGGCGCGGCGCGCGTCACCCCGGTGCACCTCACGGTGGGCCACGACTCCGAGCGCGACGAGATCGGCAGCTTCTCGGCCGACGGCGTCATCTTGGCGACGCCCACGGGGTCGACCGCCTACTCGCTCTCCGCGGGCGGCCCCATCGTCGTGCCCGAGGTCGAGTGCATCGTGGTCACGCCCATCTGCCCCCACTCGCTGACCGTGCGGACGCTCGTCGTGCCGGCGAGCGACTCGATCACCGTCCGGCCCATGGACCCCTCCCACCAACTCCAGCTCACCGTGGACGGGCAGGTGGCGCGCCTCCTCGACCAGCGCGACGAGGTGGTGGTGGGGCGCGGGGAACACGACGTGTCCCTGGTCCGATTGGCGGGGCAGACCTTCTTCGGAACGATGCGACGGAAGCTCAATTGGGCCGCCCGGCCCCCGGAGCGCGCGATAGGGCGTCCCGCGGGGTCGCCGTATTTCACCATTGAGTGTGCGCGCTCTCCGTCTCTACCTTTGACGAGATGCTCGTCGAACTCAGAATTCGCAACTACGCCGTGGTCGAGGACCTCAGCCTGACGCTGAGGCCCGGCCTCAACGTACTCACCGGCGAGACCGGGGCGGGGAAGTCGATCGTGGTCGACGCCCTCTCCCTCCTCCTGGGCGAGCGCGCTTCGTCCGGTGTGGTGCGCGCCGGGGCGGACCGCGCCGCCGTCGAGGCGGAGTTCGACGTCACGGGGATGGAGGGTCTGCTGGCGCGGCTGGAGGAGTTGGGCTTCCCCGCCGAGGACGGACAGCTGATCCTCCGCCGCGAGGTCGCAGCCGAGGGACGCAACCGGGCGTGGGTGAACGGCTCGCCGGCGACGGCCAGCGTGGTGGGCGAGCTCGGCTCCCGGCTGGTCGACATGCACGGCCAGCACGAGCACCAGACGCTCCTGCGCCAGGTCGAGCAGCGCGCCATCCTCGACGCCTATGCGGGCGCGGGCGGAGCGCTCGAGCGCGTCGCCAAGGCGCACGTGGCGGTGCGGGCGCGCATCGTCGAGTTCAACGAGCGCGAGGCACGCAGCGAGGAGCTGCGGGAGCGCGAGGAGTTCCTGAGCTTCCAGCTCGAGGAGATCGACGCCGCGCAGGTCCACGCGGGAGAGGACGAGGAGCTCGAGGCCGAGGCCGACCGCTACGTGCACCTCGAGGAGCTGCTTTCGGGGGCGGGAGCCATCCACGAGGAGCTGTACGGAGGGGAGAACGCGGTCGCGGACCGCATCGCCGAGGCGCGCGCGCAGCTCACCCGGATGTCACGGATCGACCCGACGCTGGAGGAGCTTGCACGCCTGACCGACGACGCGTACCACGCCGTGGCCGAGGCCGGCCGCCGTGTCGGGGACTACGCCTCCGGCGTCGAGCACGACCCCGCCCGCCTGGAGGAGATCCGCGAGCGGCTGGACGCCCTCTTCCGCCTCAAGCGGAAGTACGGGCCCGAGCTGGCGGACGTGCTCGAGACGGCTCGCAAGGTGCGCGACGAGCTGGCCGAGATGGAGGAGGCGGTGCACGACGTGGAGGTGCTGCGTGGGCGCGTGGAGGCGGCGCGGGCGGAGCTGGGCGAGGCCGCCGGCGAGCTCAGCGCCGCCCGGGAGAGGGCGGGGAGCGAGCTGGCCGAGTCGGTCAGGCAGATCCTACCCGACCTCGGGCTCACGGCGGCGTCCTTCGAGATTCGTCTGCGCCCCCTCGACGAGATCGGGGCGTCCGGCGCGGAGGCCGTCGAGTTCCTCGTGTCGCCCAACCCCGGCTTCGAGCCCATGGCGCTCGCGCGGATCGCGAGCGGTGGGGAGCTGTCGCGCGTGATGCTGGCGCTCAAGTCGATCCTCGCGGAGGTGGACCGGGTGCCCGTCCTCATCTTCGACGAGATCGACGCCGGGGTGGGGGGTGTCGTGGCCACGGCGGTCGCGCGCAAGCTGGCCCAGGTTGCCGAGCGCCATCAGGTGTTCGTCGTGACGCACCTCCCCCAGCTCGCCTGTCGCGCCGGGGCCCACCTCCTGGTCGAGAAGAGGCAGGGGGAGGACAACACGGTCGCCCAGGTGCGCCCGCTCGACGGGGAGGATCGTGTGGCCGAGATCGCGCGCATGCTCGGAGGGGATCCCGAGTCCAGCACGTCGCGCGACCACGCGCGGGAGATGCTGGCGGCGTTCTAGCGTTCTCGCGCCTAGCGTTGCCCCCACAGGCGTCGGAAGAGGCTGACGCTGAACTCGACGCGCGTGTTCCGCGGCGCCTGCCCACCCCTTCCGTCCACGGCCTCGATCACGCGGCCTCCGACCTCGATCGGCGTGCCCGTCTGGCCACGACGCCAGCTGGCGACGGTCGAGTAGCGCACGCCGACCGCGACCTCCTGGAGCGTCATCTCCGTCTCGTGCTCCAGGTCGGCCGCGTTCACCGGCACCGTCTCGTCGCCAGGGGTGGCCACGACCGCGTAGGTGTCCGCGGCCTTGTGGTAGTGGCGAAGATCCACCGCGAGGGCGAGGGACTCCCCCAGGTGCCACCGAGGCGACAACTCCACGAGGAAGTAGTCGCCCGGCGTCCAGTTCACGGTGCGCGTGGTCGCGAGCGGCGGGAACACGAGCTCGTGGAGCGCGACGCGACGCGTGAGCGTGGTCGATTGCTGGACGCCGTAGCGACCCGCGGCGTGCAGGTCCAGGTGGCCACCGATGCGAAGGGCCGCCTCGACCCGACCCTCGATGTCCATCTGCCCGTCGCCGCTTCCCACGTCGAACGGGATGGAGGGGTCGGCCGGCGTGCCCGTGCCCAGTCGGACGAGGGCGCCGCCCGCCAGGTACCAGGCGAAGCGGGGCGACAGCGCACCAGGATCACGCACCTCGCCGTCCAGAAGGCGGAGTGCGGCCATCACCTCGACGTCGCCCAGCGTCCACAGGCCGTCCGTGCTCTCCAGGGGCGCGGCCTGGATCGACGGGTCTCCCGGGAGCGTCGCGAAGTCCGTGGCGTCCAGGGCGGCGTCCGCGAAGGCCATCGGAGCGGCGATCCCGGTCAGCCCCGCCGCGAGCAGGTCGGCATCGAGGGCCGAGAGCGTGTTGTTGAGGGTCTCGGCCACCGAGGAGGTGCTCGTCGGGAAGACCGGGCCGGAGGCGTAGGCGTCGAAGGCGCCGGTCCGGAACGCGCCGACACGGTCGGCCAGCGACTGGGCGGAGGCGCACTCCGGATCTCCGATCTGGCAGAGCGCCGCGGCCCGCTCGGCTGCGGCGTCGCCGGCCCGCTGGAGCTGGGCCAGCAGTGTCGAGACGGCGTCCGGGTTCGCGGAGGTCGGGTTCACCCCGACGTTGGTGCTCGAGGTGGGCACGTAACCGAAGTCGACCGCCGCGCGCGTCTTCACGTACGGGACGTTGACGCCGAGCGTGAGCCAGTCGAAGACGCCGATGCGCAGCCCCGAGTCGATCCGCTTCACGTCCTTCGTGACCCGCCCGATCGTCGTGCCCGTGACGACGCTGAAGCCCGCGTCCCCACTCAGGTCCCGGATGCGCTGCTGCAGCGTCGCGATGCCCGGGAAGATGTTCTCCGGATCCGAGAGATCCGCCCCGAGCGGCTCCGTCCCGTCCACGACCACGCCGTTCGCCGCGTGGGGCCCGTAGCGCTCGGTCCAGGTGGTGAAGGAGGGCGTGAAGTCCAGGCTCACCCGTCCGCCCGGCACGGTCAGTCTCCCCAGGGGCGCCGGCAGGGCCTGCGCGGCGACCGACCAGGGGGCGAGGACGACGGCGAGCAGGCCCAGGAGGACCGGTGCGGGGCCTCGCGCCCGGGGGTGCGTGGTACCGCTCCGATCGGAAGGCGCGGGGGGTCGGCGGGGCATGTTCTCCTGGGCTGATCGGGAGGCGGCGACACCCCCCGAAATGCGGCGTGGATCGGGAAACATAAGGGTGCCCGAGTCGCCGTGGAACACGCGATCCCCTTGCGCGCGTAGGCGCTTGACCTCCCCTGACGCCTTCCCTACCTTCCTGAACGCTGGAAGCCACGCGGGAATAGCTCAGTTGGTAGAGCACAACCTTGCCAAGGTTGGGGTCGCCGGTTCGAGTCCGGTTTCCCGCTCTGAAGGGGGGCAAGCGTCGGAAGCCCGATGCGGGCCCCCCTTCTTGTCGGCGCCGTAGCCAAGTTGGTAAGGCAGAGGACTGCAAATCCTCGATCCCCGGTTCGAATCCGGGCGGCGCCTCTGAGATAGCAGAAGGCCTCCGGGTGGTTTTCCACCGGAGGCCTTCGTGCGTCGGGAATAGAATTGGGGCGTTGGTGCATGGCGCGGAACTGAAGACAGATTCCCCGTTCCCCGAGCGGAGGTCAGGCCACTCGGTGGCGGTCGGGCATCCCGAGACAGGTCATCCAACGGCCGACTTGGGATGGCCCACGCCTTCTGGCCCGGTCCGGACCCTCTCGGCGAGTGCTTCCGCCAAGACCAAGCTGGGGCGCTTTGCCCACAGGTCGCATCCTCGCGGTACGGCGACCCGTTGCGGTCACCGGGGAAGGCACCGTCCAACATGACGAGTGCAACGGTAGCTCAGGTTGGCATTGGGCGGATCGCAACGCTCTGCATCCTTCTTGTCACCGCGGCATGCTCCTCAGACTCTCCTGTCGCGCCCGCGGCGCCCCCCCTGCAATTGCACGCCGGGGTGAACGAGGTCGTCATCGCTCACGGTGGAATGGATCGCGATCTGAGCGTGCATCTTCCGTCCGACTGGCGAGCCGGGCATCCCTACCCCGTCGTGTTCTTCTTCCATGGCCTGGGCGGCAATGAGAGCCAGGGCCGCTCGGTGATCGGTCCGATGGTGGACGAGGAGCAGTTCATTGGGATCTATCCCCAGGGCGTGTTGAACTCCTGGAACGACAGTTCAGGGGGCGCGCCTTCGACCGCGGACGATGTCGGATTCACACTCGAGGTACTCGCACGGTTGGGAGCGGTCCTGGAGTTGGATGACGACAGGGTGTACTCCGCCGGGTATTCCAACGGCGGTTCCTTCAGCTACCTCCTGGCCCGTTCCACCGATGTCTTTGCCGCGGTGGCATCGATGTCGGCTTCCCATGTTCAGGGACTGGTCCTCGCCCCGCACGTCACACGGGTTTCCGTGATGCAGCTTCATGGCGATCAAGACCTCGTCGTCCCCTACGAGGGTGGGTCGAGCACCATTCTTCCGATTGTCTTCGAGTCGGCTTTGGGCACCGTCCAGGCGTGGGCCCGGCACGACGGACTCTGCGTCGAGGCGGTGATCACGGAGCCCGAGGCGGGAACCACGCTGTACACGTTCGGAGCCACCGACTCCAAGCACGAGGTCCGACTGTACCGCCTTCACGGAGCGACCCACGACATCAGCGCCCACGATTTCTGTGCGAGTGGCCGCTGCTTTCGAGAGATCTGGGCGTTCTTCGACCAGCACCCACGGGGGCCCGCGACGGGACCTTCTGGTTAGCCCCGTCGCCGGCCCTCGGGCTCAGCGGTAGGCGGGACACGGCCGTGCCCAGGCGCCGGGAGGCTTCCCAGAACGCACGGCGCGCGGCGACAGGCTTCCCCGTCAGGATCGCGGCGTTGGCCTGCACGAGGTCGAGCGATACGCGGGCTGTCGGCGTCCGGCAAGGGTGCGCGCCCGGCCGCCCCACGCCATCTTCCCTGGATCTCCGGGGGCCCGGCCGGGGCCTCCCGTCTCGCTCGCGCACTAGCGGCTCCACGTCGGACTCCGAGGCTCCCATGTCGTACCAGCATTCGTGGTTCATCAGAAGGTCGGTGCCGGTCCTTCTCCTCGCGGCGTCGATCGGGTCGAGCGGCGCGGCTCAGGACGCCACCGGGCCGGACGCCCGACGGCCCATGACGTTCCTCGACGCCCGGGAGATGGCCAGGGCCGGTTCGTGGGCACCCAGCCACGACGGCAAGTGGCTGCTCTACACGGTCTCCACCCCCGACTGGCAAGCCGACCGCACCCAGTCCGACATCCACCTCGTCTCCCTGGCGGAGGGTCTGGGCTCCCACCGGCAGATGACGTTCACGGAGGAGAAGAACGAGACGTCGCCGGCGTGGTCCCGAGACGGCTCCTTCTTCGTCTTCCTCTCGAATCGCGACGCCCCGTCGAACGGGAGCCAGAGCCAGCTCTACCTCATGCACCCCGACGGCGGTGAGGCCCGCAAGATCACCGACGCGAAGGACGGGGTCTCGCGCTTCTCCTTCAGCCCGGACGGTCGATGGCTCGTCTTCCGGGCGGGCAAGTCCGACGAGGCTCACCTGTGGCGCCTGCCCGTCGCGGGCATCGTGGGGTCGGGCGGCGACGCGAAGGCGGAGCAGATCACCCAGGGTCAGGGGGGCGTGGAGGCGTTCGAGTGGGCACCGGACGGCGGGCGGATCTACTTCAACCGTCCCGACACCGTGGACACCGACAACAAGCTCCGCCGCGAGAAGAAGTTCACGGTGAACGTGCGCAACGAGGTCACGCCCCTTTCCAGCCTGTGGGCGGTGGACATGGATCCCGTCGCGAGCACACGGCTCACGCACGACGGGACGATCAGCGTCTCGGGGTTCACCGTCTCGAAGGATGGCCGCTGGGTCGGCTTCACCGGGTCCTCGGCGAAGCGCTACGAGCGCAACATCACGGAGGAGCGCCTCTACGCCGACCTCTTCCTCCTGGACACCGGCTCGGGCGCCATCGAGCGGCTCACGCAGAACACGGAGGTGGGGGAGAGCGGCCTGAGCTTCTCCCCGGACTCGAAGTGGGTCGCCTTCTCGGCCCCCAGCGACACCGCCGAATACAGCATGACGGACAACAAGGTCTACCTGCGGGCGGTGGACGACCGGGGAGGCCACTTCCGGAGGCTGGGCGACGCCTTCGACGGTGACGTGTCCGTCGGCTTCTGGTCCGCCGACGCCAAGACCGTCTACTTCGGAGCCGGCATCCGGGCCACCACGCAACTCATGGCCCTCGACGTGGCGAAGGGCACCGTCCGCCAGCTCACGGACATGGAGGCGGCGCTGAGGGTGAACCGTGACGAGGAGTCGGGCGTGATCCTCATCAACTACTCCGATCCCATGACGCCACCGACGGCGTACACGGTTCCGAGCGTGGACAAGGTGGCCACCCGGTCCAACTGGAAGCAGCTGGACGACGTCACCCCTCAGGTGAAGAACTTCCTGCTCGGCGACGAGGAGGAGATCACCTGGACGTCCACCGACGGCACCCAGGTCGGCGGCATCCTCAGGAAGCCCGTGGGCTACCAGCCGGGCAAGCGCTACCCGCTCATCGTGGCCATCCACGGCGGACCCGCCGGCGCGGACGTCCTGCGCTTCAACGGCGGATACGGCACTCAGCCGTACGCCGGTGACGGCTACGCCGTGCTCATGCCGAACTACCGCGGCTCGACCAACTACGGCAACGCGTTCCAGACGGCGATCGTGGGCAACTACTTCCCCCAGGGCTTCGACGACATCATGACCGGTGTCGACTACCTGATCGCCCAGGGGATCGCGGATCCCGACCACATGGGGGTGCTCGGGTGGAGCGCCGGTGGCCACTGGTCGGACTGGATCCTCACGCACACGGACCGCTTCAAGGCCATCAGCACGGGCGCGGGCACGTCGAACTGGATCAGCATGTACGCGGAGAGCGACGTGCAGCGGAATCGCCAGTTCTACCTGGGCAACAAGCTCCCGTACGACGACTTCGACGCCTACTGGGACCAGTCGCCGCTGAAGTACATCAAGAACGCGAAGACTCCCACGATGATCCACGTGGTGGAAGGCGACCCCCGGGTGCCGAGCCCGCAGTCCATCGAGCTGCACATGGCGCTCAAGAAGCTCGGCGTGCCCACGGAGTTGTTCCTGTACCCGGGCCACAGCCACGGCATCCCGGACGCGCGAAACCAGTACGTGAAGTCCGTCGCGGAGAAGGCCTGGATGGACTACTGGATCCGCGGGACCGGCGAGAGGTTCGAGTGGCGGGACGTCCTGTCCTCCCTCGAGGGGACGGGCCCGCGCGCTCGCGTCTCCGACGGCGGCGACGGCCGCGATCGATGAACAGCAAGCCGCCGGAGCCCCGATCGAGGGGCTCCGGCCACCGTCTTCCCTCATCCCCCAAGCCGCCCATGTCCGAGCCTGTCGTCGAATGCGTCCCGAACTTCTCCGAAGGCCGTAACGCCGCCGTCATCAAGGAGATCACCGACACGATCTCGGCGGTCTCGGGGGTTCGGCTCCTCGACGTGGATCCGGGAGCCAACACGAACCGCACGGTCGTGACCTTCGTCGGTGGGCCGGAGGCCGTGGCGGAGGCTGCATTCCGCGCCGTCGCCAGGGCAGCGCAGCTCATCGACATGCGCGAGCACCACGGCGAGCATCCTCGGATGGGCGCCACCGACGTGGTGCCTTTCGTACCCGTCGCGAACATCACGATGGAGGAGTGCGCGGAGATCGCCCGCCGCGTCGGCGCGCGCATCGGCTCCGAGCTGGACATTCCGGTCTTCCTCTACGAGCACGCGGCGAGTCGGCCCGAGCGGCGGAACCTCGCGCGCGTGCGCTCGGGCGAGTACGAGGGGATGGCGGACAAGCTGCGCGACCCGGAGTGGAAGCCGGATTTCGGACCGTCGGCGCCGAACCCACGCGCGGGCGTCACGGCGGTGGGCGCGCGGACGTTCCTGATCGCCTACAACGTGAACCTCAACACCACGGACCGGCGCTACGCGAACGACATCGCGTACGTCCTGCGCGAGCGCGGCCGGTGGAAACGGGTGGGCAACACCGACCCGTTCTACTACAAGGGCGAGATCGTCCGTTTCTCCACCGACGGTGGTTACCCCTGCGGCCCGTGCGACTTCGTCGGCGCGACGTTCGAGGAGCTCGACGCCCACTACCGGGACGTCCACGGCGGCGACCTGCGCGCACGCTACGCGTCGCTGGACATCGACCCGGAGCATCCCTCCGGTCCGGTCTTCGACGACGGCCTCTTCGCGGACGTGAAGGCGATCGGCTGGGTGATCGAGGACTACGGTCGGGCCCAGATCAGCATGAACCTCACGAACCACGAGGTCAGCCCACCGCACGTGGTGCTCGAGGCCGCGCGCGACGAGGCGGTCAAGCGTGGGGTGTGCGTCACGGGCTCGGAGCTGGTGGGCGTGATCCCCTGGGACGCCATCCGCGATGCGGGCCGCTTCTACCTCGAGCGGATGAAGAAGTCCACGGGCATCCCGGTCTCGGACCTGGTCGAGACGGCCGTCCAGTCGATGGGCCTCCGGGATGTCGCCCCCTTCGACGCGGAGGAGAAGATCCTCGCCCTCCCGAAGGTGGACGGACCCCTGGTGCTTCGCCCGACGCACGACTTCGTGGACGAGGTGTCACGGGACACGCCGGCTCCGGGGGGCGGCTCCGTCGCGGCCTTGGCGGGCGCGCTCGGCGGCGCCCTCGCCTCCATGGTGGCGAACCTCTCGGTGGGGAAGGGGGAGTTCGACGACCGCTACGCCGACCTGTGCTCGCTGGCCGAGCGCGCCCAGGCCGCCAAGGACGCCCTGATCCGCGCCGTCGACGAGGACACGCGCGCCTTCGACGCGGTGCTCGCCGGCATGCGCATGGCGCAGGACACGGAGGAGGAGCGAGCGGAGCGGTCGCGCGTCATCCAGGAGGGCTACCGTACCGCGACGCTGGTGCCGCTCGACCACCGCGGAACGGTGCCTGGAGGCCATGACGCTCTGTCGCGAGATGGCCGACATGGCCAGTCCGCAGATGATCAGTGACGTGGGCACGGGTGCGCTCATGGGGCACGCGGGGCTGAGGGCCGCCGCGTACAACGTGCGGATCAACCTCCCGCACATCCACGACGAGGGTTTCCGCTCCGAGCTTCGCGGCAAGCTGGACGCGCTGCTCGTCGTGGCGGCCGAGGTGGCCCGGGACGTGGACAAGCGGGTGGACGCGGTCCTCGAATCCGGAGACTGAGGCCGGGCGGGAGCGGCACCGGTTCCGTGAATAGGCGGCTACGCGAAGTACGCCCGGCGTCGGTCGAACCCACTTCGGCGCTCGCGGATACGCCGCTCCTCCGCGGCTCGCCGTTCGGACACACGCCGGCGCTCCCCGATCCGGCGCTCGATGCCGCTGCGGCGCTCGCGGGTGACCGGAACGGACGTCCGCCGACGGTCGTCCGCCCGGCGCTCCTCCGAGCGTCGTGCGCCCTCCCGGCGGTCTCCGCCCGTGCGTCGGTCCGACCCGCTGCGGCGGCCGTTGTCTCTCCCCAGGACCATCCCACTCCCTTCCTCGCGAGGGCGCCTTGCGCCGGCACCGGTGCACAAACGGGGGGCAAGATGGGCCGCCGCGGGCGGGCGTGTCAAAAAGTCCAGGGCGCGAGCCGCATCCACGCTCGCGCATCGAATCCGCACGCCGCTCCGGTAGGGGCCTAGTCGGTCGCCGGCTCCGCGTGAACGGTCAGCAGGAGCGTGGCCGTCGAGCCCTCCTTGGGAGACGTGCCGAGCACGAGCGTCTGCCCGGGGCGGACGTTCACGGCCGTCTCGAGAAGGATGTCGTTGCGTCCGTGCCACAGGCGGATCTGCAGTGCCGTCGCGCCGCCGGAACGCCAGTGCGCGGAGCCGTCGACCAGGTAGACGTCCTCCGCCCCGGAGAGCGACTGGCGGATCTCCGATCCGTCAGTCACGGTCAGCATGGCCTGGGCGGCCAGCCGGTAGCCCCGGAACTGGAAGAGCTTGCGCAATTGCGCTTCCACGTCGGCGATGGCGAGGTCGCTCCCCTGGAACCCGTCGGCCTCGATCACCTGGAAGCGCAGTCGCACGTCCGGCCTGGCCTGGTCGAACTCCTCGAGCACGCGCGCGATCTTCTCGAGGTTGTCGGGCGTCTCGCGCACGGTGAGCGCGTTCTCGCCCGTGCTCATCACGCCCGCGTTCGTCGGCCGGTCCACGTACACGTAGGGCGCCACCAGCGCCTCGACCTGGTGGGGCGCGAGGTTGTTCACGGCGAACGTGCGCGTCTCCAGCCGCGGGGCGCGCTCGCAGGCGGTGGACAGGAGAGCCAGACAGGCGACGGCCGGAAGGAGCGTTCTCATGGCATGCGTCCTCATCGGAAGAACCACAGTACGGTGATGTCGGGGTTGTCGGTCGGGATCACGGCGACGGTCTCGCCCGTCGCCGCCTCCACCACCGGCGAGGCGTCGAACGCCGCGAGAGAGGGGCCGCTCGCGGGCTCGGGTCCGCGCGACTCGAGCGCCACGAACAGCGCGGCGACCGCCGCGGCCGCTGCGGCGGGGGCCCATAGCCAGCGCCGTCGGACTCGGGGTCGCGGGCTCGGCCGTGGACCCGCCGGGACGCCCGCGCGGCGCAGGATGTCGGCGACGGGAGGAGCGGGTCGGTCATCGAGATAGCCGTCCAGGAGGTCGGTATCGTCGAGGATGCGGTTCGCGACGCGGGCGCAGCGGAGGCAGGCGCGCACGTGCTCCGCGACCGTCGTCGACCCCACGCCCCGCAGCTCGTCGGGCTCGGCTTCGAGAAGGAGGTCTCGCACCTCGTCGCAGGCGCTCATCCCACGTCCTCGGGAAGAAGGGGATAGGCCGCGACGATGCGTGCCCGGAGTGCGCGTCTCGCCTTGAAGAGGTGGGCCCGCACGGATACGGGCTCGATGCCGAGGCGGGCCGCGATCTCCGTGGACGGAAGTCCCTGCAGATCGGCGAGGTCGAACACCTCGCGCTGCCTGGGAGGCAGCTCGCGGAAGAAGGTGCGCACCACGGCCGCCACCTCCCCCCGGTGGGCGAGCGCGTCGGGGGGCGCGGGCGCCTCGGGAAGGATCTGCGCGGGCGTGCGTGGATCGTCCTCGAGCCGTCGACGACGCTTCCGGCGGCGGAATCGGTCGGCGGCCGCGTTGCGCGTCACCGTGTAGAGCCACGTGGTGAAGCGCGCGTGGCCGTCGTAGGCGTCGAGCTTGCGGATCACCTGCACGAGCACGTCCTGGGTGAGGTCGTCGGCTTCCGTGGGATCGCCGGTTCGCACCAGCGCCCACCGGCGAACGACCGGATAGGCGCGCGTGACCAGCGTCTCCAACGCCTCGGGGTCGCCGCCCCGCGCCCTGTCGACGAGGTCCGGGCCGATCTCCGTGGACGTTGCGGTCACGCGGGCTCCCCGGTCGATGCCATTCCGACCCTGGGACGCACGGGGCGGGGACGCCGTTTACCCGAGGATCGGAACGAACCCGGGGCGGCTTGCCACCCCCCTCTGCCGGTCACCATGTTCGGCGCGCCATGGCCTTCATTCCCTACGTTCCCTACGAAGAGGCGACGGGCGTCCTCGCCGGCCTGTACGCCCGCCATGCGGGCGCCCGCGGGTGGATCGACAACATCCTCCGCATCCACTCGCTGAACCCACCCTCCATGGAGCATCACCTGCACCTCTACGCGCATCTGATGCGTGGGCGCTCGCCGTTGAGCCGTGTCCAGCGAGAGATGATCGCCATCACGGTGTCCGCTGCCAACGACTGCTTCTATTGAATGAACCATCACGGGGCGGGCCTCCGTACGCTGCTCGGGTCGCCCGAGCTCCCGAAGGCGCTGGCGCGCGACTACCGCGCGGCGTCGATCTCCGACGCCGATCGCGCGATGTTGGACTACGCGGTGAAGCTGACGCGGACGCCGAGCGCGGTGGACGCGGAGGACGTCGCGGCGCTGCGCGCCGCCGGCTTCGACGACGCGGCCGTGCTCGACGTCTGCCAGGTGACGAGCTACTACAACTACGTGAACCGCCTCGCCGACGGCCTCGGCGTGGAGCTGGAGGATTTCTGGACACCGGAAGAGCTGACGGTCACGCCGGAGGAGTTTCGCGCCCGACGGGCGCCGATGCGCCCGGCGGAGCAGCCGTGACGGACACGCTCGTGCTGGACGGCCTCAACCTCGCGCTGGAGGACGTGGAGCGCGCCGCGAACGACCTGTCCGTGAAGGTCGCGCTGGGCGACGACGCGCGTGCCCGCGTTGCGGAGAGCCGGGCCTTCATCGACGCCAAGGTCGCCTCCGGGGAGCGCGTCTACGGCGTGACCACCGGGTTCGGCCGCCTCGCCGAGGTCGTCATCGCCCCGGGGGAGCGCTCCACCCTGCAGCACAACCTGGTGCGCAGCCATGCCTCCGGGATGGGGGAGCCGCTGAACCGCGCGGAGGTGCGCGCGATCATCGTCCTCCGTGCGAACGCGCTGGCTCGCGGCTACTCGGGGTGCCGCGTCGAGGTGGTGGAGCGGCTGCTCGACCTCCTGAACCACGGGATCCACCCGCGTGTTCCGCGCTACGGCTCCGTGGGCGCGAGCGGAGACCTGGCGCCGCTTGCGCATGTCGCGCTGGGCATCCTGGGCGAGGGTCGGGCCGAACGGGACGGCGTCGAGTCCGACACGGCGGAGCTCCTGGCCGCGGAGGGACTGGAGGTCTTCCACCTGGAGGCGAAGGAGGGGCTCAGCCTCATCAACGGCACGCAGGCGACCACGGGGCTGGGCATCCTGGCGCTGCTGGCCGCAGAGCGGGCCGTCGAGACGGCCGACGTGGTGGGGGCGATGTCGCTCGAGGCGCTCCTCGGCACGCCGGAGGCCTTCCGCCGGGAGATCCAGGACGCCCGCCCGCACGCGGGACAGGCCACCAGCGCGGCGCGGCTGCGATCGCTGCTCCGCGACTCGGACATCCGCGAGTCGCACCGCGAGGGAGACCCGCGCGTGCAGGACGCCTACGCGCTCCGCTGCATGCCCCAGGTGCACGGCGCCTGCCGCGAGGCGCTCCGCTACGTGCGCGGCATCCTGGAGACGGAGGCCAACAGCGCCACGGACAACCCGCTCGTCTTCGCGGAGGCGGGGGTGATCGTGAGCGGCGGCAACTTCCACGCGCAGATCGTGTCGCAGGCGCTGGACCTGCTCGCGATCGCCGTGGCGGACCTCGCGGCCATCTCCGAGCGGCGCATCGAGCGCCTCCTCAACCCGGACCTGTCCATGGGCCTCCCGGCCTTCCTGACCGAGAAGCCGGGGCTCCAAAGCGGGCTCATGATCACGCAGGTCACGGCCGTGGACTGCCTGGCGGAGATGCGCGTGCTCGCCCACCCGGCGAGCGTGGACTCGGTGACCACAAGCGCCAACCAGGAGGACCACGTGTCCATGGGGCTGGCGGCGGCGCGCAAGGCACGCCACTCCGTCGCGCTGCTGGAGCAGGTACTCGCCACCGAGCTCATGGCGGCCGCGCAGGGCATCGAGTTCCGTCGTCCGCTGCGGGCGGGCGTCGGGGTGGAGGCGGCCCACGCCCTGGTGCGCGAGCGGGTGGAGCCGCTGCACGAGGATCGGCTGCTCGGTCCGGACCTGGACACGCTGACGGAGATGGTGCGCACGGGCGCGTTCGCCGCGCTCGCGACGGACCTCGAGACGACCCCATAGAACGGCAGGGACGGAGGGATAGGGCGATGGAGACGAAGGCGCACACGGTGCGGGCCCCTCGGGGCACGGAGCGGTCCTGCAAGGGATGGACGCAGGAGGCCGCCCTGCGGATGCTCATGAACAACCTCGATCCCGAGGTCGCGGAAAAGCCCGACGAACTGATCGTCTACGGAGGCACCGGGAAGGCCGCGCGCAACTGGGAGGCGTTCGAAGCCATCGTGGCGGCCCTGCGCGACCTCGAGGCCGACGAGACCCTCCTCGTGCAGTCGGGCAAGCCCGTGGGCGTGTTCCGCACACACGCGCACGCCCCGCGCGTCCTGATCGCGAACGCGAACCTCGTGGGCAGGTGGGCCACCTGGGAGCACTTCAACGAGCTCGAGCGCCGCGGCCTGATGATGTACGGGCAGATGACGGCGGGCTCGTGGATCTACATCGGCACGCAGGGGATCCTGCAGGGCACGTACGAGACGTTCGGCGCGATGGCGACGAAGCACTTCGGCGGCTCCCTGAAGGGACGCTGGGTGCTCACGGGGGGCATGGGTGGCATGGGCGGGGCGCAGCCCCTCGCGGCCACGATGAACGAGGGGGCGATCCTCGTGGTCGAGGTCGACCCGCATCGCATCCAGCGCCGCCTGGATACCCGGTACTGCGACCGGATGACGCACGACCTGGACGAGGCGCTCGCCTGGATCGGGGAGGCGACAGCTTCGGGGTCGCGCCTCTCCGTAGGGCTGGTCGGGAACTGCGCCGAGGTTCTTCCCGAGCTGGTGGCGCGAGGCGTCACGCCCGACATCGTCACCGACCAGACGTCGGCGCACGATCCCCTGAACGGCTACGTCCCCGCCGGGCTCTCGCTCGAGGCTGCCGACGCGCTGCGCCGCTCCGACCCGGACGCATACCTGCGCCGGTCGCGCGCCTCGATCCGCGCGCACTGCGAGGCGATCGTCGCGCTGCAGGAGGCCGGCGCCGTCGCCGTCGACTACGGCAACAACCTCCGCGGCGAGGCGAGGGAAGCCGGTTTCGAGAACGCCTTCGCCTACCCGGGGTTCGTGCCGGCGTACGTGCGCGATCTGTTCTGCGAGGGCAAGGGTCCCTTCCGGTGGGCGGCGCTGAGCGGCGACCCCGCCGACATCCACCGGACCGACGAGCTGGTGCTGGAGATGTTCCCCGAAGACGAGCATCTGTGCCGGTGGATCCGCATGGCGCACGACGAGGTGGCGTTCCAGGGTCTTCCCGCGCGCATCTGCTGGCTGGGGCAGGGGGCCCGCGCCCGGTTCGGCGTGGCGATCAACGACCTGGTGGCGAACGGGGAGATCAGCGCGCCGATCGTGATCGGGCGCGACCACCTCGATACCGGCTCCGTGGCGTCGCCCTTCCGTGAGACCGAGGCGATGAAGGACGGCACGGACGCGGTCGCGGATTGGCCGATCCTCAACGCGCTCCTCAACACCGCGTCCGGCGCCAGCTGGGTGTCCTTCCACCACGGCGGCGGGGTGGGCATCGGCAATTCGCTGCACGCGGGGCAGGTGCTGGTGGCGGACGGCACGCCGGAGATGCGCACGCGCATCGAGCGGGTGCTGACGAACGACCCGGGGATCGGCGTGGCGCGTCACGTCGACGCGGGCTACGAGATCGCCGAGGAGACGGCGCGGCGCGAGAAGCTCAAGATCCCGATGCTCGGCCCGTGATGGGGGGCGACGATCTCCTGGTGAGGAACGCGCGCATCGCCACCATGGCGGCCGATGGCGAGCCGTGGGGGGCGGTGCACGCCGACGCGATCGGCGTGCGCGGGGGCGACGTCGTGTGGATCGGGCCGATCGATCGTCTTCCCCGGGAGCTCCACGACCTGGACGCCGTGCTCGACGCCGGGGGTCGGTGGGTCACCCCGGGGCTGATCGACTGCCATACGCACCTCGTCTTCGGGGGCGATCGCGCCCGGGAGTTCGAGCAGCGGCTGGGCGGGACCACGTACGAGGAGATCGCACGGGCGGGCGGAGGCATCCTCGCCACGGTGCGCGCGACGCGCGCGGCCTCGGAGGAGGCCCTCGTCGCGTCCGGGGCGGCCCGCCTACGGGCGCTCGCGGCGCGCGGCGTGAGCACCGTGGAGATCAAGTCGGGCTACGGGTTGGACGTGGAGACGGAGCTGCGCATGTTGGCCGCGGCGCGCTCGATCGGGGCCCTCACGGGCGTGCGCGTGCGCACCACGCTCCTGGGCGCCCACGCCCTCCCTCCCGAGTTCAGGGACGACCGCGCTTCCTACGTGCGCCTGGTGTGCGAGGAGATGATCCCGGCCGCCGTGGCGGAGGGCCTCGCCGACGCGGTGGACGCCTTCGGCGAGCGGATCGCCTTCACGCCTGAGGAGTGCGGCGCCGTGTTCGACGCGGCCCGCGCGGCCGGACTGCCCGTTCGGCTGCATGCCGACCAGCTCTCGGACCAGGGAGGGGCGGCGCTCGCGGCCGCGTGCGGGGCGCGCAGCGCGGACCACCTCGAGCACACCTCGGACGCGGGGGTTCGGGCCATGGCCGCGGCGGGCACCGTGGCGGTCCTGCTACCGGGAGCCGCGCACTTCCTGCGCGACGCCACGGTGCCTCCCATCCCGGCCTTCAGGGAGCACGAGGTGCCGATGGCCGTGGCGACGGACCTCAACCCGGGCTCCTCGCCGCTCCTCGACCCGCTGCAGGCGCTGAGCCTGGCCTGCCTCCTGTTTCGGCTCACGCCGGAGGAGGCACTGACGGGCATGACGCGTCATGCCGCGCGCGCGCTGGGCCTGGAAACGGAGATCGGCACGCTCGCCGTGGGCAAGCGTGCCGACCTGGTCTGCTGGAACGTGGACCATCCTTCCGAGCTGGCCTACTGGATGGGCGGCGACCTCACCTCGACGGTGGTGCGCGCCGGTCGCCCGGCGCGCACCGACCGCTGACGCCGCTCCGTCTCAGTCCACTCCGCCTCCCCGGCGCTTGGGCGGCGCGGCACGGCTCCGTGTCGAGGCGCGCGGGGGTGCCGCCCTCGCGGCCTGCGGTCTCGAAGCCTGCGGTCTCGAAGCCTGCGGTCTCGGGGCCTGGGGCCGGGACGCCTGGGGTCGGCTGCGCGTAGAAGGCGCCGGCGCCGGCGTACGCGCCCGCGGAGCCGACGGCGTGGAGCGCGACGCGCTGGGCCGCGGCACGGAGGCGGAAGGCCGCGACGCCTGCGGCCGACTCCGTGTCGACGTCGACGGCCGCGCGGAGGGCACACTTCCACGGCTCGACGTCGAGGGCCGTGCCGACGGTGAGCTCCCCCGAACCGGGCTCGACGGCCTCGCGGTCGTGGGGGTCCGACTCCGCGTCGACGTCGACGGGGCGGGCCGCGCAGTGTTGGATCGGATCCCGGTAGAAGGCCTCACGCTCGCGCGCGGGCTCGTCGAAGGCCGCACCGGCGCCGAAGGCCGGGCGGAGCCCGTCGACGGCCTGGCCGCACGCTGGGGCGTGCTTCCCCGCGTCGGAGCGCGGACGGATCCACCTGGGCGGGCGGAGCCCGACGCCCCGAGCCGATCCGAGGGACGCGGAGCACGGACACCCGTCGGGGCGGCGGTGCCACGCGAGGGCGTCGCCCGGGGCGTTGCGCCACGCGTCGGTGTGCCGCGTGAAGAAGGAGCACGCACCGCGGTCCGGCCGGGCGCGGTCGACGGCGACGCGGAAGGCGACGCGACGGTCGTCGGACGGCGCTTGGCCGTGCGCGTGACGTCACCGCGGGCGGTCTCCTTGTAGGTCGGGCCGTACCGGCCGCCCTGCCAGATCGGAGAGGGACGGTAGATCGCGGTGCCACGCCGGCCGCCGCCCACGTAGACCGTGCGCACGCCGCCATACGGATAGCCCCAGCCCCCACCCCAGCCCCAACGGTTCCGGGACCCGTAGCCGTTCCAGTAGCTGTCGAAGGGGTCATACGCCCAGTACGGTCCCCACGGCGGGAAGAACGGGTCGGACCAGTAGACGAAGGCGTTCGCGCGATGGCGCCAACGCCAGCTCGAGGCGTAGGAGGAGTGGTACCAGACAGGCCCGGCCACCGCGCAGCCGTCATACCAGCTGTCCCACGGATCCCAATAAGCGTCCCCGTAGGCGTCCCAGCAGGAGTAGTTGGAGGCGTAGTAGCTGTCCGGTCCCCAACCCCCGTAGTTGTAGTTGTCGGAATAGATGCCGTACCCCGACCCGTAGCCGCCGGACCACCCGAAGCCGAGCGAGGCGCCGACGAAGACCGAGTTCGGACCGTAGTCGGCGGCGTGGAAGCCGAAGCTCACCCCGTCGAAGAGGGACCCGACGCCGACGGAGAAGGAGACGTGGCTCTGCGCCGCGGTCGGCGCGGCGACCAGGGCCGAGGCGGCGATCAGGATCAGTGGGCTGCGCGCTGCGGTACGCACGGTATCCTCCAGTTCGTGGTTCCGTCCCCCGATAACTGCAACCCGCATGCCACCATCGGCAGATGCTATAAGGTAAGACAAGACAATGGGTTGGGCGAATACATGGATTCGAGGGGACCCCGATGTGTCCGGGGCGGGTGACACCCTGTGGACGTGGCGGGACACGCCGGAGGCCAGACGCCGTGT
>CAWGKG010000017.1:0-280498 GCA_963823035.1 uncultured Gemmatimonadales bacterium | reverse complement strand
CTCTCGAGGAGACGGACGTCCGATGTCGTCCCGTACCGCCGCGCTGATCGCAGCCCTCACGCTCCTGGTCGCGGGCGCTTGCTCGGACCCGGAATCGGGCCCGACGGCGCCGGCCGAGGTGCAGAGGCGCCCCGACGTCGTCAATCCGACGCCTCTGGAACATTCGGTGCGTTTCGTCTGGTTCGTGCCGACGGACGTGACGTACGAGGACGCGACGGTGGAGGCGGTCGAGCGTGCGGCCTACAACACGCGCAGCTGGTACCGGGCACTCCTGAACGGCACGACGTTCCGGTTCGACGAGGCCTTCCCCGTGGAGGTCGTGTTCGGGGATCACGCGCGCATCTGGTACGAGGAGCGCCTCAATCCGTTCGGATGGGATCCGATCTGGAACGCGAACTACTGGGTGGACATGGAGGTGAAGAAGAAGCTGTCGCTCGAGGACTGGTCGCTGCGGTACAAGGTCGCCATCTACATGAGCGCGGAGGGGGGCGGAGGCTCGAGCGTGGGCCGTGTGGTGGTTCCGCAGCACGACGTGGACGGCATCGAGGCCGGTGTCAAGAACGTGAACAGGTTCTGGGGAGGGTTGGCCCACGAGCTGGGGCACGCGTTCGACCTGCCCGACGCGAGCGGCGACGACGGCACGATCATGTCGGGCGCGCTCTACGCGTACCCCGACGCCGACCTTCCCGAGGACCTGGCGTCCAGGCTGCGCAACAGCGACCGCAACGAGGGCTACCTCTCCGACGTCGGCCCGGCCTTCGATCCGGATCGAGCGTACGTGATCCTCAACGCGGCGACCGGCATGGCGGTGGATCTCCAGCGGCACGACGTGGCCGACGGCGTGCCGGTCGTGGCCGCCGATTCGACCGGAGCGGCTACGCAGCGATGGCGGTTGGAGGGCCGTGACGACGGCACGTACCTGATCCGGAACGAGGACACCGGCAAGCTGCTCGTGGTCGCCGGCCGCTCGGGGGCCGATGGCGCGGGAATCCGGCAGGAGGCGGACGGCGATCCCCTCTACCAGGCGTGGTACGTCCTCGCCGTGGGACAAGGACGTTATGAAATCGTCTCCCTCCACGCGATCGTGCCGAATGAAAGGACCGAGGGCCTCGCCGTGCCCGGGGGTGCGGGCGCGGGCACCGGGCTGATCCAACAGGATTTCGTCACGGGCGACCGTCAGCTCTGGAGGTTCGTGGACGTCGGGTAGCGGGACCGCCGTCGCCCGGACGAGCCGACGCCTCAGCGGGGCGGATTGGCCTCCCAGGAGCCGTACATCGGATTCGGCAGCACGACGAACCTGGAGCCGAATTCGGCGTACGACGCCGGCCCGCCGAAGCGAACGTCCTGACTCAACGACGGGAAGTCCTGGATGTTGTCACCGACCCACATCAGGACGTCGACCGGCGGCAGCCCCGGTGCCGCGTCTCCCTCCCGGACCCGCTCGAACCGCGGGTTCTTGTCCGACGTCGTCTCGCGGCACAACACGACGTCCACCACCATGCCGAGGCGCGCGATGTTGCGGCGCGTCTCGGGGCAGACGGCGTCGTCACGGTTCGTGACGATGGCGACACGTCCGCCGAGCCGTCGCACGAGGGCGAGGAAGTCCGCGGCGCCGGGGACGGCCGTGGCTTGCTCGCGCGCGACCCAGGCGTTCCAGGTCGCGGAGGTGTAGGCGCCGCCGAACGGGAGCCGCTCCTTCTGGTAGGTCGAGTTGTCGAGGATGGTCTCGTCGGCGTCCAGGATGACGCCCCAACTGCCGGATGTCCGTCCCGAGGCCGACGCGGCCAGCCGCTCGGCCGCCCAACGGTACGTCTGCAGGAGCAGGGCCTCGCGCTCCGCGGCATCCCGCACCCAGTGGACCGCACTGGCATCGGGAGCTGCGGCGGCGGGCGCCGGCACCGGGGAGGGCCCTCCCGCGCTGGACGCGCACCCGGTCGAGAGGAGGAGGATGGCGATCCAGGCCCGTGGCACGGTCCGTCGCATGGCTCGGCTCCCACCCGCTCGAGCGTCGCGGGCGGTGTCAGGGTTCGTGGTGTCGCTGAATCTATGGCTCGAGTCGCGGCGGTGGAGGCTCCGCACCCGGACCTCGCCGTCGCTCGTCTGGCGTTCCCCGAGGTCCGTTCCTATTCTTCGGGCATACGTCGGGCAGTTCATCCAGGCGCTCCCCCCCTCGCGGCGCCGCGCTCGGCCCCGCCGGGTCTGCTCCTGATCTTCGAGGAGTCCGGTCTTGCTTCGTCAGCTTCGGATTGGCACGGGTACCGTAGCCGCCAGGCTCTCATCGGCCCTGCTGGCGCTTGTCGTCGTGGCCTGTGCGGTCGGCGACGGCATCGTCCGTCCCGGGACCCCCGTGGCGATTGCGGTCCGCACCGTGTTCGACGAGTCCGGACCCCTCCCCGCGGCGACGCCGTTCCATGTCGACCGGGCGCGGGTGGCCGCCATCCGGCCGTCCTCCGGCGAGATCCTCGCAGAGGGGGAAAGCGCGGTCACGGCCGGCCAGACGGCCCTGTCCCTGGACCTGTCCGTCGAGCTCGCGGAGGTGCGGGAGCAGCTCCGCATCCGGGTGGAGCTCTGGGCGGGAGACATCCTCGCGTACGCGGGCGAAACGCTGATGTTGGTGGATGCCGGCACGAAGGTGAACGAGTCGCCGCCCATCACGCTGAAGCTGGCGTCGCCCTCGCTGGACGTGGGATCGGAGTCCCTTTCGTTCGCCCTGCCGCTCGGGGGCGCGAGCGGCACGCAGTCCATCCCGGTCGCCAACCAGGGCGCCGGCGCGCTCGGCTGGCAGGCGGCGAGCGACGTGCCCTGGCTTACGCTCTCCCCGACTTCGGGCTCGATACCGGAGGGGGGCACCGCGGTGATCGTGGCCTCGGCGTCCGCCTCGGGGCTCGAGCCCGGGGTGCACACCGGCACCCTCACCTTCGATGCTCCGGGGGCGCTGGGATCTCCCTGGACCCTCACGGTCACCCTGGTCGTGGAGCCGAACCAGCCTCCGACGGCACACGCGGGCCCGGACAGGTCGGTGAGCGACGCCGACGGTTCGGGCGCGGAGGCGGTGACGCTCGACGGGTCCGGCTCCTCCGATCCGGATGGCTCGATCGCCTCCTGGGTCTGGACCGAAGGGGGCGAGGAGATCGCGACCGGCGCGACCGCGACGGTCCCGCTCGCTCGTCGGCACGCACGTCATCACGCTCACGGTCACGGACGACGACGGCGCGAGCGCCGGCGACCAGGTGCAGATCACGGTCCTACCCCAGGCGAAGCGACCTCCGGTGGCGAACGCGGGCACGGATCAGACGCTGACCGACGGCGACGGTTCGGGCGACGAGGCGGTGACGCTCGACGGCACCGGCTCCTCCGATCCGGACGGCTCGATCGCCTCCTGGGTCTGGACCGAAGGGGGCGAGGAGATCGCGACCGGCGCGACCGCGACGGTCACGCTCGCTGTCGGCACGCACGTCGTTACGCTCACCGTCACGGACGACGACGGCGCGAGCGCCAGCGACCAGGTCGTGATCGCGGTCCTGGCGCCGGGGAACCGGCCTCCCGTGGCGGACGCGGGCGCGGATCAGACGGTGACCGACGGCGACGGTTCGGGGGTCGAGCCGGTCACGCTGGACGGCACCGGATCCTCGGACCCGGACGGCTCGATCGTCTCCTGGGTATGGAGGGAGGGAGGGACCACGCTGGCGACCGGCGCGACCGCGACGCCCGGGCTCACCGACGGCGTCCACACGATCACGCTCACGGTCACCGACGACGACGGCGCGACCGGGAGCGACGAGGTCCGCGTCACCGTCCTGCCGCCCACCTACGCGACCCTCACCGTGATCGTCGACGGGGTGGGATCGGTGGGATCGACGGGCGTGACGCCCGCGATCGAGTGCGATGGCGGGACCTGCAGCCAGGCCTATCCCATCGGCACGGAGGTGCCGTTGACCGCGACCCAGGTCGATCCCGACTTCCCGTTCGAGCGCTGGCTCGGGACAGGGAGCGGATTCGCGTGCACGACGGACGCGACGTGCATGGTCACGATCGACGGGGATCGCACCGTGACCGCCTGGTTCTCCGCGCCGGGGCACATCGCCGTCGACCCCGCCACGGCCGCGTTCACGATGCTCCAGGCCGGCACGCCTACGCCGGCATCCCGGACGATCACGGTCTCGAACACCGGGGACCGACCCGTGACGGACGTGGGGATCGCCACGTCGTACCCGCCCGACGTGCCCGCTTGGCTGTCCGCGACCCTCGACCGGACCGTCATCGACACCCTGACGCCGGGCACGATGACCCTGGCGGTGGACCCGAACGACCTCGAACCGGGCACGTACCAGGCGACCGTGTCGGTGGGGGACACGCTCACCGCCGACGAGGTGGAGGTGACCCTCACGGTGACGTCCGCCGCGCCGGTGATCTCGAATCTCTCGGTCGACCTCGTTCAGGTGAACGACACGCTGAGCTGCACGGACGGTGGAAGCCGCTACAGCGTGTCCTTCGACTACGCGGACCCCGACGGGGACGTCACGAAGGCCGTCGCGACGATCCGGGACGACTTCACGTACGTTCCCGGGCAATCGGGAAGCTGGACATGGCCGGGTAAGGGCGACTACACCGTCGGCGGGGACGGCTTCGCCGGGTCGATCGGCCTCGTGCTGTGCACGCGGTTCGATGCCGCCACCAGCATCATGGATTCGTTCACCCTCGAGGACGGCGCGGGCCACCTGAGCAACATCCTGTCCACGACCCGCGACCGACCGACGGGGGCGAACGCCCCGGGTCTCGGTGCCTCCGGGACCGCGGCGCCGAGATCAGCTCCTCAGCGCGCGATCTCCAGGTGGACGCCGAAGCGGTAGCCTGACACGTCGACGTCCCGCGCGACGGCGTCGATCTCGCTGACCACCGTGCCGGTGAGACGGTTGCCCTCGAGCACCAGGGTGGCGCTCTCCCCGAGCCGCTGCCGGAGGTCGGCACCGAACCTGAGCGACGTGCCCAGCTTCTCCAGGACGTCCGCGTCGCCGACCGCCTGGTCGGTCCGTCGAAGCTCCACCCTCGGCTGCAGGCGCGTGTCGCGAGCGATCGCGAGCGTGAGCTGCAGCCCGGCAGCGACCAGGTTCGCTTTCGGCAGGAGCGCGGCGCCCTCGAGGGACGCCCCCGCGCGGTAGAGGTCGTACGCGTACGCGAGGAAGCCTCCGTTCCCGACCCTCCCGTCGTACGACAGGTAGCTCGCGACGCGACTGCTGGGCTCGACCACGGCCTCGCCGTTGATCTTGTCCCTGCCCCTGCGTGCGAAGATGCCGGCAGCCCGGATGTAGCCGCCGCTCCCGACTGGACCTTCCAGCCCGGCGCGCAGCCGGATCTCTCCGGCCGGCGCGAGCTGCCTGGAGGTTCCGGCAACCGGCTCGTACGTCCCGAACTGCGTGTAGGCGCCGGCGAAGCCCAACGCCATCGCCCCGGCCTGGACGGCCCCGGCCAGGCCCCCACCGTAGTTGCCCCCGCTACCGAGGGTCCGGGTGGAGAAGCCGAGCACGTCCCGCACGAGCACCGTGAACACCCCGGTCTGCAGAGCGTCCACGGAGCCCTGGCCCGTGGGTGCCGCACCGGTAGCGATGAAGAGCAGATGATCGGGAACGAGCTGCACCTGGAGGCGGAACTCGGTGTCCGTGGGTCCGGTCACGGGCTCGATCCGGTTGCTTGCGTCGGAAGCCGTCAGCTCGGTACGAACGAACCCTCCCGACGCCGTCAGGCTCACCCGCGCTCCCAGGGGAAACGCCAACGTGAGGGGAATCGAGAGCTGCGACACGCCGGAGATCTCGGGGGAGCCCGCGATCGCGAAGCCGCCGCCGAACGCGTAGCTCTCGTACAGAACGGCGCTCTCGACACGCACCTGTGCCCGGACAGGTGCCGCGGACAGCAGCAGGGCCGCCACGAGGAGCCACGCGCACGCGGGCCGGCTCATCGCAATCCCCCCAGCGGGATCGTCACCACGACGCGGATGATCGCGAGAAGATAGGGCGGCACGGGCGGATCGGTACGGTTCACGTCGTCGATCCTCCGCCTGCTGCCACCTCCCGTGCTGCGCTCCGACTGCGTACCGGCGATGTCCGCGACGGAGCTGGTGAGGGCGCCGTCGAGCGCGGAAGGCGACAGGAACTCTGCCAGCAGGGACGCGACCTGGTCGCCGATGGTGAGGATGTCCCCCGGTGCGGACCGGGCGACCGCCGCCATCGCGATCGCGCTGCGGCGTCGCTCACGGGCCTCCGCGAAGCTCGGGTCCGCGTCGGCCGCCTGGCCGTAGTACCGCGCCGCCTCCGCGTAGTCGCCGCGCTCCTCGGCCGCCAGCCCGTGAGAGAACGCGAGGAACGCCACGAGGCTCTGCGTCCCGTTCTCGAGGACGCGCTGTCGCTCGGCCTCCGTCAAGGTGTAGCCGAGACGTCCCGCGATCTCCAGGACGAGTTCCTTCTCGAGTCGGAGGAGGCTCTCCAACGATCCGCGCTGGCGGCCGGGCTCCATGACCTCGCCGCCGTTCAGCGCGACGGCGGCGCTCAACTCGACCGAACCCTCCGCTGCCTCGACCAGCGATCCCTGCACGAGGCGCCCGGCGCGGACGAGGCGCCCGATCCGCGCCGCCGTGGCAGGATCCACGCGCCCACTCGCGAGCCAGGTTCAGCTCGTCCAGGATCGCCGCGATCCTGACCCTCTCCACCAGCGGGAACCGCTCGATCGAGGCCAGGTCGGTAGTGACGAAGTTCGCGAGGCCCAGCGACAGGGGACGGAGGTCCTCGTCGCCGCTCACCGCGAACGGCAGCACCCCCAGGGCGTCCCCGGCCGGAACGGATCCCAGATCCTGCTCGCGGGCGAGCGCTTCCCGGGCCAGGACGACGGCCTGGGCCCTCGTCGCCAGCGCCTCGCGGGCCGCGACCGCCTCCACGCCGGAAGCGTCGGGATAGGACTCCCGGAAGCTCCTGTAGGTGGAGAGCGCCTGGTCGATGCGCCCCTCGCGCTCCAGGCACTCGCCGAGGACCAGCGTCCCGACGTCGCTCCTGGGACGCGCGCGAAGAGCCGCCTCGGCGTTGGATCGCGCTCGTTCGCAGTCGCCTGCGGCGAAGAGGGCCGCCGCGTATCTGACCCGGGTCTCGGCGTCCTCGGGGTCGGCGCCGAGCCGCGCCTCGAGGGTGGGGATCTCGGAGGGCGAGACCCGCGCTGGAGCGGTCGCACAGCCCGGGGTCGCCAAGGTCACGATGGCGAGGGCCGCCGCGGAACGGAGGCGGCGGTGGCAGTGCAGTGTCGATGGGGACGTCCAAGGGATCCGGGGGGAGGTCGGGGAGCCTTCGCGGCCACCCGCGGGGGGAGAGGTCTGGCACGACCAGGGTGATATGGTCAGGCCGCGGCCGTCCGCGGGTCAAGAAGGGACCCCGGACCCATGCGGGTTGGACCCTCGGCCGTGGGAGACGCGTCAGGCTCCGGAGCGGCCCGAAGAAGCCGGCCGCAGCCCCTCCACGGGGTCCGGCACCCGTTACTCCGCGAGAACTCCGCCATCTGCCGCCGACTCCTGTGCTGCGCCACCCATGCCGCCCCGTGCATGAGCCCCGACGCAGGCATCGGCCCAGCGACCCTTGCCGTGCCCATCGGCCGGCGAGCACGGGCACCGCCGCGAGGCCGGCGCGCAGGCGCTCCGCAGCCTCCTCGCGCGGAAGGGACAGCGGAAGATCGAAGGTCGGACGAAGGTGGACGGGGTCCATCTCGAGTATATGCGCCGAGCGTTCGCCCGGCACCGGCGCCCGGCGGAACCGGCATGGGGTCGGTCGTGCGGTCGGCCGCGTCGCCGGGCGGGGTCGACTTCGTCTACGAGGAAGCCGCTCCGAGCTCCCGGGCCCGCTGCGCTCGGGGATCGCCCTCGCTCAGCGTCGCTTGAAGCGTGACGGCCGCCTTCGCCGCGAGCGCTCGGGCCTCCGCGGTGCGCCCCATGCGCAGCAGGAGCTCCGCCAGCTCGACCTCGACCTCCGCGGTCGCGGGATGGCGCCCGCCGAGCGCGCGTTCGCGAATGCGCAGTGCCTCCCGGAGATGGCCCTCGGCGTCGTCCCAGGCACCGACGTCCCCTTCCGTACGCGCGAGGCCCACGAGGCTCTGCGCCACATCCGGATGGTCGGGCCCGAGTCGCGACCGCCTCAGCTCCAGGGCCGCGCGGTGGAGCGAGTCGCTGATCGCCAGCCGACCACGCATGCGCGCGATCTCCCCCAGGCCGTTCAAGCTGAACGCGACATGGGGATGGTCGCCGCCCAGGGCTTCACGACGAATCGCGAGCGACTGCTCGTAGAGGGTCTCCGCCTCGTCCAGTTCGCGCTCGTCCCGCAACACGTCCGCCAGGTTGCTCATCACGGTCGCCGTGCGCGGGTGTCGCGGCCCGAACCCTGCTGCGGCCACGCCCAGGCCCGTTCGCAGAAGGTCCTCCGCCTCCTCCAGGCGGCCCAGCTCCCTCAGCGAGAGGCCCAGGTTGGTCAGCGCCAGGGCCACCTGGGGGTGGGAAGGACCGAACAGCCGGCGGCGCAGGGACAGGGACTCGCGCAGGAGCGGCTCGGCTTCCTGGTATTTGCCCTGGGCCTGCAGAACGAGCGCGAGGTTGTTCAGCGTGGCCAGGAGGGCCGGGTGGGTCTCGCCGAAGAGGGTACGCCTCATGGCCAGCGACTCGCGATACAGGTCGGCAGCCTCCGGGTAGCTGCCACGGAGCTGCTCCAGCAGGGCGAGGTTGTGCACCGACTCCGCCAGGTCGCGGTGCGGCGGATCGAACAGCCGGCGGCGCATCTCCAACGCCTCCAGCAGCGGCGGCTCCGCCCTCGCGAAGTCCTGGCGCGCGAACAGGAGCAACTGGCCCAGATCGTTGAGGCTCTCCGCGATCGCGGCGTGCGGCGGACGGAAACGGCTGCGACGGATGAGCAGCGCTTCCTCGAAGAGGCCCTCCGCCTCGTCGAACTGGCCGCGTGCGTCCAGCACTCCTCCGAGCGCGTTGAGGCTCCGCGCCACGTCGGCGTGCTCGGGGCCGAGCACCGCCCGACGCAGCGCAACGGCCTGGCGCAACGGTGGCTCGGCCTGGTCGGGGAGCCCGAGGCTGTGATACAGGCCGCCGACGACGTCCAGAAGGGCGGCCTGCACCTCCGGCTGTCCCGACAGCTCGGACTCGATGCGCGCGGAGCTGCGGTCCAGGAGCGCGCGCGCCGTCAGCGTGTCCCCGAGCGCCTCCGCCGGATCCGAGCCCTGGAGGAGATCCACCAGCAGGGCGGTCACCCTCTGCGCCTTGTCACGCTCCCCCGCGATGCGGATCGACTGCGCCACGAAGACGGCCAGAGCCGCCACGAGTGCCAGGGCCGCAGCGGTGGCGGCGCCGACGCCCCATCGGTGGCGGCGCACGAACTTCCCGCCTCGATATCCGATCGAGTCCTTGCGGGCCAGGATGGGGAGCCCGGCGAAGTAGCGCTCCATATCCGCCAAGAGGCGGTGCGCCGACTCATAGCGACGTGCTGGCTCCGGCCGGAGCGCGGTGGCCACGATGACGTCGAGGTCGCCCCTCATCTGGTGGGCGGGTACCGGGGCCGCGCGCCCGAGCGTGGACGCCACCGCGCTCGGCCGCGGGGCTTCCCGCGCGAGTGGGCACGTCGCATCGCCGGAACGGGTGGGGCCCGCGGCGAACGGCCGCTCCCCGGTCAGGAGCTCGAAGAGGAGCAGGCCGAGGGCGTAGACGTCCGACGCCGTGGTCAGAGGCTCGCCGCGAGCCTGTTCCGGACTCGCGAAGGCCGGGGTCAGGTAGAGGCCCTCGGGGTGTGTGCGCGTGTCGGGACGATCGTCTGAGCCGAGCAGCTTCGCCACGCCGAAGTCGAGCAGCTTGGGCTGTCCGTCCCGCGTGATGAGGATGTTGGAGGGCTTCAGATCGCGGTGCAGCACCAGGTTCCGATGCGCGTAGTCGACGGCCTGGCAGATGGACTGGAAGAGGCGAAGCCGATCGCGCAGCCCGAGCGACTGCCGGCGCAGGTACTCCGTGAGCGGCACCCCCTCGATGTACTCCATGACGAAGTAGGGCCGGCCGTCGGTCGTCACGCCGCCGTCGAGGAGGCGGGCGATGTTCGGGTGTTCGAGCCGCGCGAGGATCTGGCGCTCGGCCAGGAAGCGCCGCTGGACGTCCTCCGTGTCCATTCCCCGACGGATCACCTTGATGGCGACCCGCTGCTCGAACCCGCCCTCGTCGCGCTCGCCCTGATAGACCGTGCCCATGCCGCCCCGACCGATCTCGCGCACGATCCGGAACGGTCCGATCCGATCGGGAAGCCCCACCGATCCGCCGGAGACCAGTCGGGCGGCCAGATCACGTACCGGCTCCTCCAGGAACGCGCCCGCCGTGTCGTGGTGGTGGAGCAGGCCCTCCAGCTCGGCCCGCAGCGGCGTGCCCGGTGGGCAGTGGCGGTCGAGAAACCCGGCGCGTTCCTCTGCGGGGAACTCCGCGGCATCGGCGAACAGCGCCTTCAGCTCGCTCCAGTCGGTGGGCGCCATCGGTCCGCCCATGCAGTCAGAGGCCTCGGAGGAGCTCACGGTGCAGCCAGGCCTTGGCCATGGCCCACTCCCGCTTCACGGTGGCGGGAGAGACCCCGAGCACCTCTGCCGTCTCGTCGATCGTCAGCCCACCGAAGAACCGGTACGTGACCACGTCGCCCTGGCGGGGGTCGAACGCCGCCAATCGCGACAACGCCTCGTCCAGACCCACCAGAACGTCGGCCTGCTCCTCTCCGAGAGGCTCGGCGTCGAGCTGCTCGATCGAGATGTGCGCCGCGCCTCCGCCGCGCTTCTGCGCGAGCCGCTCGCGGGCGCGGTCGATGACGATGCGACGGATCGAGCGGGACGCGATGGCGAAGAAGTGGGCCCGGTTCTGCCAGGTTACACGCGTCTGGTCCACCAGCTTGAGGTACGCCTCGTGGACCAGGGCGGTCGTGTTGAGCGTGAGCTCGGCCGGCTCCGCGCGCCGCTGCCCGTGGGCGATGGCGCGCAGCTCGTCGTATACGAGGGGCAGCAGGCGGTCGAGCGCCTCCTGATTGCCTCCGCTCGCCTCCTGCAGGAGCCGTGTCACATCCGTGGGGGAGACCGCCATGCCTCCAAGATAGGCCGCTGCGGGCTCCCTCGACCACGGTTCAGCCCCCGTACCGGCCCAGGTAGGCTTCGTACAACCGATTCGCCTGCGCGCAGTCCCCCCGCTGGGCAGCCGTGAGAATGCTGAAGGCCAACGCCCTGCGCTGGGGCTCCTGCACCCGGGCCGCCTCCCCACGGGCCCACGTGTAGAGCTGCGGACATTGCCCCGGAGCGAAGATCGCGTTCGGACGATCGCGCTGGAGGGTCTCGAGCGAGCGGACGCGCTCCTCCACGGCGGAGCGGTCGGGCGCTCCCGGGGCCAGGTCCAGGTAGCGCCGGGCCGACTCGATGGCACTCAGCGTGCGCCCCTCGGCCTCATAGGCGAGCGAGAGGTTGAACTGCGCGGACGCGGACCCGGGATGCTCCCTCGCGGCCTGCTCGAACGTCAGCCGCGCGGCCTCGAAGTCGTCTTGCTGCAGGTACCCGAGCGCGGTCCGATACAGGTCGGCCAGCCGCACGCGGCTCGGGCCGTCCACGTACGGATCGTCCGTCTTGACCTGCCCGGAGAGCGAGGCCCTGCGGAAGGCGCGGTAGAGCTCCTCCGCGGAATTGGCCGAGTACTGCTTCCCGGTGCCCGCCGCCCGCACCAGGTCGCCGAGCTGCGTCTCGGCCGTGCCCCCGGACTCGAGCCCCAGGCCCACCCCGTCGAGCTGGATCGGGACGCTGCTGCTCCGGATCCGGGCACCGGCCTCGCGCACCGCGCCCTCACCGCCGCAGTCGTTCTGACCGTCGCTGAGCAGCAGGATCTGACCGCTCGCACCCCGCCCGTTCCGCTCCAGGTAGTCCTGGGCGGCGCTCACGGCCGGCGCCATGGGCGTGCCGCCACCGGGGCTCACCCCCGCGACGGCGCTCTCCATGGCTCCATGGTCGACGGTGAAGGCCTGCACCACCCGCCAACCACCGCTGCACGCGCCGCTGTACGTCAGCAGCGCCACCTCCACGTTCGGCCCGAGCGAGCGCACGGTATGCTGCGCGGCGGAGCGGGCGGACTCGATCTTTCCGTCGCTCCCCATGCTGCCGGACGCGTCGATCAGCAGGACCACCGAACGATCCACGGCCACGGCCGGCGCGCCGCCCGAAGGTGCCAGAAGCGCCTGGAGGAACCCCTGGATCCAGCCATGGTCGCAGGTGGGCGCCACGGCCAGCGCCTGCTCGGCGAGCTGCCCCGCGGCACTGAGATCCCCGCCGGCGCGCGCGGCCGCGGCCTGGTCCATGAGGCGTTCGGCGCGCTCCTGCCCGCGCGCGTTCGCGCGGAACTCCAGGAGGTCCGTCTGCACCCACTCCAGGTTCGGGTCGATGGCCGCGACCTGGTCGCCGAACCCCACGGCCGCCACGAAGTCGCACTTGTTGGCTGCCTCCACGGCCTGCTGCACGAGCAGGGCGGTCTCACCCGCCAGCTCCCGCATGGCCGAATCGATGTCGTCGAGCTCGCAGGCGGGGAGATCCGGCACCGCGGCGGCGTCGCGCAGGGTGGCCAGCGCCTGCGCGGACTGCCCGGCGCCTGCCTCGACCCGCGCCGTGGCCATGAGCTCCTCGGCCGTCCTCTCCGCGGTATCCGCGCGATCGAGCGCCGCCGCTTCCCGGCGGAGGTCCTCCTGCATGACGGCCACCTCCGCGGGGACGCCCGTGGAGAAGACGGAGGCCAGCCAGCGATCCACCAGCTCGACGATGCGGCGCTGGGCGGAGGTCGCCGACGCCCAGTCGCATCGCGCCTTGGCATCGTCTCGTTCGCGCTCGAGGGACGACGTCAGCGGATCGAGGTCGCGAAGCACCTCGTCGAGCGTGGCGCCGGGAGCTGCCGCGGTGTCGGCAGGTCCCGCGTCCGTGGCCACCAACGCGGGACGAAGGACGAGCTTCCCGACGTCCACCACCGCCGTCGTGGCCCCAAGCGGCAGCGTCACCCGGCCGGTGTAGCGCACCCCGTCCGCCTCCGCTTCGGCCGTCACCTCCAGCTCGGTGCCCACCCGTACGGGATCGGGCGAGGAGAGCGAGAAGCGCTCACCGATCCGATAGGGCCCAGTCGCCGGGGAAGAGCGGCAAGCGCAGGAGCACCTCCACCGGCGCGGGGCGTCCCGCGGCCTGGTCTGCCACCGCCGTCGAGCCCACCACGGAGAGGCTGCCTGGGCCGAAGACCTGCAAGGTGATGCGGACCGGGTCGGGGAGCACCGGGCTCTCCCATACCGGGACGTCCGCGAGCGTCACGTGCTCGGTGCCCTGGACGGTTTCGGAACCTATCGGCAACGTCGCGGTGACCGTCAGCTCGTCGGTGGTCTCCCGGAACACGCCGCTGCCCTCGAATCGGTCCCCGACGACGGAAGCCGGCTCACCGCCCACGGTGACTTGCACGAGCGGCGCACCGAGCACCGCTCCCGTGACGTCCCGCACGTCGACCGGGACGCGCTCCAGGCGCACCTCGTAACGCTCCACGCCGAAGGGCCCTACCAAGAACATGTACCAGCAAGATCGGGTCCGAACTGGAGGGGCCGCCGAACCGGACGGATCAGATCGTCCCGCGCTTCCCGGAGCACGACCTCCAACGTGGGCCGCTCCTCGAGGCGCAGGATCCGGTCGTTCGCGAGCGTGAAGCTCCCGTCCCGCGAGATCACCGCGTCCCCGAAGCCGTCGCTCCGCAGCTCTCCTCCCACGATGTCGAGCGGGGGGTTCCCCGTTGGCTCGAACAAGCCCCGGACCGTCAGGTGACCCGCTTCGAACAGGGGAAGCGCGAGGCGCACGACGGGCTGGACGCCCGACGTCCAGACGTCGGTGGTGGAGGCCGTGACGGCGGGCTCGGGCGGCGTACGCTCCGCGCGCACCGAGAACTGCTCGCCGTCCTGGAGATCGAGCAGGAGGGGGCGAGGCTGAGCGGGGGTGGAGCTGCTCGCGTCCCGCGGGCCGGTGGCCGTGAGGGATGCGTCCGGGAGTGCGTATCCCGCCGCGTCGACCACCTCCACCGTGACGAGGGTCTTCGCCCCGCGATTCAGCACCAGCGTCTGCTCCGCCTCGATCGAGCCGGGTTGGGCACGCGTCGGGACCGCCGGGCCCGTTTCCGCCGAGGGGGCATCGGTGCGCTGCAGGGACAGGGCGGTCGCCGGCCAGGCGCGTGGCTCGGCTCCGGGACCCTCCACACCACGGAGCCGGTAGCGATCCAGCCAGTCGGCGGCGATCGCGGAGAGTTCGAAATCGAAGGGGCCGGAGTCCGTCGTTCCCACGGCGCGGTCGTCGAGCATGACGAACGGCAGTTCGGCGCCCGCGCTGCCACCCACGATCTCCACGTCTCCGGTGAAGTGGGCGGGAGCGGATACCGAGCGAAAGCGTATCGACGCCCAGGCCGACGTCGCCCGGACCCAGGGGCACCACCTCCAGTCGATGCCTCCCCGCGGTGAGGGGGAAGGCCTCCCCGCTCCGGGCCGGTCGTGATCTCGGTCGCCTCCGTGCCTCCCGAGCCGGTCAGGAACCAGCGGTACCCCCGCACCAGTGTACGCGGATCGATCAGGGGTGCCCCGCCCGGCAGGTCGGTCCGCGCCTGCACGGTGGTGGTGCCCCGCACGCTCCCCAGGAGCGGGACGTTCGAGGCGGCGGACTGGACGTCGACCGTCACGAGCTCGAAGAGCCCGGCCATGAGCTTCCCGTATTCCGCCTCGAAGTCGTCGATGTGCTTCTGGAGCGTCGTCGCTCGCGTCGCCGCGTTGCCCAGGTCGCCGGGTGCGAACGGCCGCCCCTCCTTCTGCATCGAGCCGAGCGCCTTCTCCAGCTCCTTCGCGGAGACCTCGGCGATCCGGCCCTTCATGAGCTCGAGCTTGTGGACCTGCTTGCGCAGCCGGAGGAGGTACGGGAAGTAGGGATGCGACAGCGCCAGGTAGAGCCAGTCCCCCTGACCCGTGGCCCGGTAGATGATGTCGTGGGCGCCCGCGAAGATCGCGTCGACGGTCTCGGACCCGCTGCCGACGCTGCGCGGCAGGGAGAGCCCCCGCGCCGCGTAGAACGCCTGCAGATGTTCTCCTACCTCGACGCGCCACCCGCGCTTCCTCGTCGCGGTAGGCGCCTGCCCACGTCGCGACCGCCGCGGAGTCCGCCCTGAAGTTCCCGACGAGCCAGGACTCCACGCGACTCCCCGCTCAGCGGGCACGTGGTACTCGAGGATGTCCGGGCCGTCCTGCTTCGCCCAGCCGCGATTGGCCTCCAGCATGGATTGGATCGCACCGTATCGGCTCTCCAGCTGGAAAAGCAGGTCGGCCATCGACTGGAGCAACGTCGGGCAGCCTCCTCGCGTGCAGTCGGTCGGATCGATCGCTCCTGCCTGCGCGGTGTCGCCCAGCGCCGTTCGCCAGCTCCGCGAGCCGGCGTCTCGGCTCGGCGGTGGCCGTCGCGGAAGCCGTCGCGGATGGGCAGGTCGGTGGCGGCGTCGTAGCCCGGCCCCGCGAAGGGATCGGCGGAGCGGGCGATCAGCGGCCAGGTGGCCTTGTCGATCTCGGCCACGCGCGCGTCCAGACGGTCCAGCTCCGCCTGGAACTGCGAGCGGGTCGACCCTCGCCAGGAGCTCCTTCTGCTTCCGACGCGCGGCCTCCTCGAAGAGCGAGGGCAGCACGCGGTCCTCCAGGAGCACCTGCCGACGCCCCCACAGGTCCGCGACCATGCGCCCGAACACCTTGCGCGCGGCGGCCTTGCGGTGCGCCTCCCAGTCCCGGTTGGCGCCGCCCCACTCACCCGGATCGTCGGTGAGCAGGTACACCGGCACCTTGGCTCCGAAGTCGAGGCGCGTGTCGTCGTCCATGCTCGGGGCGATGCCCCACGTGTCGCGGAGCCACTCCTTGGTCATGTAGCGGCTGTCCGGCAGCGGGCCGAACCAGCTTCCGACGTCGGCGGGGATCGCCGCCTCCTTGGCCGCCGCCAGATCGAGCGCCAGGAGCTGATCGCTCTCGATCTGGCCGCCCACGTAGGCCAGGTCCAGCAGCGCTTCGCGCGGGCTGGACCACCCTGCCGGCTGGTCCGCAGCATCACGCCCTGGTCGTACGGCGCCGGCTGATGGCGGGCGATCTCCCGCAGGTCGGTCACGTAGTCCTGCGCTGCCGGAGCCGTCCCAGCGGACCCATCCGGTCAGCTTGGGCGGGTGCGCCCCCGTGCTGTCGACGTCCCAGATGCCGTTCTCGAGCAGGAGGTCGATCACGTCGCCGCGCGCCGAGGAGAGCGTCCAGGACGTGTACACCCCCGAAGCGACGTCCTTGAGGAACAGGACCGTGGCCACCTGCGGCACGTAGGCGGTGAGCAGGTCCGTGGCCAGGGCCAGCGTGAGCTGGCGGGCCGTGCCCTCGTCCATGAAGGCGCCGCCGCTCAGCGTGGCCGCCGCGCCCAGCGTGCTGCCCGAGGGCGCCGATGGTGCTGGGCGTCTTGTAGCCGAAGTACTCGACCACGTCCGCCAGTCCCACCGCGCTCGCCACCACCTGCGCGTGCGCGCGCGCCATCTGCTCCGGTGAGCCGTTGCCGGTGTCCCAGTAGATGGCCTTGAGGTTCGCGTAGAGCTGATACCCGTCGTTGAACTGGCCGTAGACCTTCTTGATGAACTGCCCTCCCTGGAGGGCGGCCTTGAAGCTGGTCAGGCCCAGGCTGAGGCCCTGCTGCAGCCGCGTGGTCTCGAGCACCTCCGTGCGCGTCGCGCCGGTCTCGTCCGTCCAGCGCACGGTCACCGGACGCATCGCTGCCGGGTCGGTGAACTGGTGCAGCCGCACCAGGAGCTCGACGGCGACGTGCGGCTCGCCCTCGAAGTACTCCTTGACCCGACGGGCCAGCGTCTCGTCCGACCAGCCGAACGTGTGGCCGAGATCCTCGATCACGCGCACCTCGTCGAGCACGTCGGAGGGGCTCAGGATGCGCTCGACGAACATGGTGCCGTCCCAGACCACCCCGACCTCGCCACGCGTGAACTCGCCCTCCGCCACGCGGAGCAACAGCACGTCCAGGTTGGCTCCGTCGATCGCGCGCAGGTGCTCGTTGAGGCGGCCGCCCAGGCGCTCGCGCATCTCGTGGAAGGCGGCCGCGTTGCGCAGGGAGGCGCCGACGCTCCGCACCATGTCCGTGCGCGCCGCCGTCAGGTAGCGGGCCACGTATCCGGCATAGGGGTCCGAGCCGGACTCGGCGGCCGCAATGCGCGCCTTGAGGTCCTGGTCGAACTCCCGCCGCATCTCGGCGTCGAGGTTGGCGTAGGCGACGCCGAGCGCGTTCAGGACGCCGTCGAGCTGCGGGTCGCTCTGGAGCGACGCCATGGTCGCGGTCACCCGGCGCTCGCCGTCCGGGCCGACGCGGGTGGACGCCTCGATGCCGGCGCGGAGACGCTCGACCAGCAGGTCGAGGTGCCGCTCGTGTCCCGCGACCAGGAGGCGCCGGCTGTACGCCTCCAACTGGTCGGCGGACAGCTCGGGGAAGCCGGCCGGAGGCCGTACCCAGCCGACGTACTCCGGCGGGAGCCGCTCCTGCTGCTGGAACCACCGCCAGGCCTCCGCCATGCGCTCGGTGTACTTCTTGAGGTACTTGAGCTCGCCCTGGTGGGTCTGGAAGAGCTGCCGGGTCTGGTTCGTCATCCACCCGAACAGGTCCGCTTCCGGGAAGCCGCGCGGCTCGCCGCGGCCCTCCGGGTTGTAGCGCGCGTACACGTCCCGATAGGGACCGGTGCTGCCCGCCGGATCGAGGACGTTCTCGGTGATCACGCCCTTGGCGTAGGCCCACTGGTCGAGCTGCTCGACGGCGAAGTAGCTGTTGTACTTTTCCGGGTCGGAGAGCACCCACTCGTGCAGGTAGCTCGGAAGCGCCGGGGGATCGTCGGCGTTGGTGCCGCCGCCCACCCGTCCTCCGGGCGTGGCCGAGCGGCCCGCCCGGATGTCCCAGGCCTGCGTGGGCGAGAGGAACTCGATCATCGCCACGCCGGGGTGCATGGGCCGCCCGAACTCCTCGGTGATCTTCAGGAAGTAGCCCGCTGCGGACTCCCCGTTGAGGAGCTCGGCATCCGCGAAGCTGGTCGCGCTGCGTGACGGGAAGTTGGTCACGTCGTCGTCGCTCTGGAACTGCTTGGCCAGGTCCGCCGTAGGCATGTCCGCCAGGTCGCGTCCGGCTGCCGCCCAACGCAGCCAGGCCTGCTGCCGCTCGCCCGAGGATCCTACGCGCATGGCATACCCGATGTCGCGCCCGTCACGCTTCATGGCGGCCTGCGTCTGCATGACCAGCTCGTACTTGGCCGCGTCCAGCGTGAGGAAGACCTGCGGGTCGGCGGCGTGGAAGGCCGCGCGCAGGGCGTCGTTGCCGGAGAACGCCTGGTAGTGCTCCAGCACGCCGATGGCGGTGCGCATCCCGGGTCGATCTCGTAGTCGGTGAGCGCCCGCCCGATCCTCGGGGGTCATCCCGGGGAGGGCGTTCCACTTGGCTTCGATGCGGGCCCGGTCCTCGACCGTCGCGCCGCGAAGCGTCGATGGGCTTGAAGACGATGTAGGGATCGGGCGCGTGCGAGGCGACCGAGGGATGGGCAGCCAGGAGAAGGGCCGTCAGGACCAGCGTGAACGGGCCACGCAGTCGGGCAGGGAAGCCCCGTGTGCTATCTCATCCGCCCAACCTCCGCTTGATCTCCTGGAACTCCCGGCTGTCCACCTGCATCTCCCGATCGAGGGGGAATTCCTCGAGGTAGGCCGGGTGCGCTCGATCCGTTCGGAGGTGGGCGGGTGCGTCGCGGTCAGCCGGAAGTGCGTGCTGGGATCGAGCCGGTAGAGCCGAACGAACAGGCTCGTCATGAAGGTCGGGTTGTATCCGGCGTTGAAAGCGATGTGCGTGGCGTAACGATCTGCTTCCGTTTCGTACTGCCGGCTGTAGCCCTTGAGCAGGAGGTCGATGCCGACGTCGACGCCGATGTCGATGAGCTGCCGGTACAGCCTGTTCTCGACCTTGACGAGAGAGAGCAGGGCGGAGGCGGTCATGCGTGACCGGATCTCCGACACCGTCAGCCGCGCCGCATGGTGCGCGTAGACGTGGCCCAGCTCGTGGGCGAGCACCGCCACCAGCTCCGCCTTGCTCTCGGCGAACCGGATCAGCCCGGTGTGGACCCGGATATGGCCGGGAAGCGCGGCGGCGTTGGGCTCCGGACCGTCCACGACCTCGACCACGTTGTGGATGGGCGGTCCGGGCGTCTGCGCCTCCAGCCTGTCCACGAGGCGCTGCAGATAGGCCTGGACCTCCGGGTCGGAGGAGGGGCGCCGCCGGCACCCATGCGGGCGAATCCCTGCTGCCCCAGGGACATCTCGAATTGCGGCGTCACCTCGACGAGGGTCTCGACCTGGAAGGTCCGCGGATTGAACACCGTGACCTTCGCCTCGGGCCGGCCGTAGTAGTCGGCGTGGTCGTACCAGCCGTCCAGGAACGCCTCCTCGAAGGGGCGCACCAGGTCCGCCATCTCCCTGAGCAGCTGCGCGTCCGTCGACACGGCTTCGACATACCGCGCGTAGTAGCGCACGTTGCCCCCGTCCCCGAGCTGCGCGTAGGCGCTGGCCAGATAGCGGGCGGCATCCGCCGCGTAGGGATCGACCTCGAGGATGCGGGTCAGGAACTCGATCGCGTCGGGGTAGCGTGCCTCGTCGAGGTAGTAGGCCTGGTAGAACATGGCCACACCGTAGCCCACCGCCGCGTCACGGCAGTATGGGTTCGCGGCGAGGGCCTTCCCGAGGATCTCTCGGGCACGGGACAGGCTCTCGGCGGCCGCATGCAGGTCGTTGTCCCGCACCGCGTCGAAGGCCGCGGACACCCACGCCCAGGCGACGTCGACGTGGCTCGCCATGTCCGGAACCACCACGTCGGCGGGCGGTGTGCCGCGGAAGGTCGGCCAGCCATCGGGGGCCTGCGCCTGGCCCGCCCCCGGCACGCCGGCGAGGGCGACCAGGACGAGCGCGAGCTCGAGGAGCCGACGCATGGGGGGCATGTGGGCGGGTTCTCCCTCTCGTCAGCGACGCTCTAGGAGCCTGTCCGAGTAATACAGCGGGCCGCGTTGGGTACGCCACGGCCCCAGATTCTAGGCGGCGCTCCGAAAGCGTAGCCGTAGCTACGGTGAGGAGCGCCAACGACGAAGATGGCGCCGTGCCGCCCCAACCCACAATCATGTAAGCTCATGTCATCCATCGTGTTGGGCACATGGGGGTTACGCCGCTGATCGGTCGTCACTCCTCCTCGCCGTAGCCCTGCTACGACTCGTCGTCGTTCCTACGCTGAGCAGCGTAAGCCCCATGTGCGCGGCCCACTGTATTACTCGGACAGGCTCCTAGGGAAAGACGACGCCCACCTTCATGAACCGCTGCCCGTTCTGGCGTCCCACCCAGCATCCGAGCTGAACGGATCCCAGTCGGGGCTCGAAGCCGGCGAGCACGTTCACGAGCGACTCGGTGACGTCGGTGCTCTCGCCCATGTAGCGGAGCTGTCCGACCTGGACGAGCGCCCGCACCACGTGACCCTTCTTGTCCCGGAGGAAGCCCCCGATCTCGCCCCCGTACCCGACCGCCTGGTACTCGCCCACGGACGGCGTGATGCTGCCCATGTAGCGCGTCCAGTCGCCGAATCCGCCCACCTGGATCCCGATGGGAAGCTCGGGGAGGGCTGGAGGAGGTAGACGTCGAGCGCCGCCCCCACCTCGAGGTCCCAGACGGGATCGCTCTCGGTCGCGTAGTCACCCGCGGAGCCGGAGGCGCCGAGGAGGTCGATTCCGGGGAGCTCGCCTTGTTTGCGGTATCGCATCGCGAGCTCGTTCCGGAACTCCACCATCGGCGCGAGCGCCTTGGCCCACGCGAACTCTCCTCCCGGATGAACGCCATCCGTGGACGAGACCGCGATCCGCGCCCAACCACCCTTGCCGTAGAGCCCACCCTGGTTGGTCGCGTTCGTCGCGACCCGGCTCGTGGAACCCGCGGGAGCACCACCCGTCGCCCCGGGACGGGCGGGCGGTGGAGGTGGCACGGCGCTGCGCGTGGCGGGTGGCGGCGCTGGAGGCGTCGTCTCCGGGCGTGGGGTGGACGCCGTGGTCGGGGTCGGGGGCGCCGTGGGCGCGGTGGTGGCGACGGCGGTGGTCAGCGACTCCTGCACCCAGCCGATGGTCCCGTCGGCGGTGCTGACGGCCACCCACCCCTCTTGACGCTCGAGGACCTCGAGGGCCGTGCCGGACGGGACCGTGGCCCGAATCTCGGAATCCACATTGGGGCGGCGGAAGATGCGGGCCTCAGCCGAAACCGTGACCTTTTCGACCGTCTGGGCCTCGAGAGCATGGAAGGACGCCGAGAGCGCCACCCACACCGTCAGGACGGCGAGGATCGGGACGCGCTTCATCACGGGTTCTCCGGGAAGGGGGGGAAGACTCGTCCACACCTTGACGCGGAGAATGACCCCCCGATCGGCTCATGGCCGGTCGTTCACCAGGACGGAGGGTGGGGCCCCTCCCTCAGCTCCTCGCCAGTCCCTCGATCCAGCGGTACAGCATCACCGTCGTCGCGGCGAAGACGATGCCGCCGATCCAGATCGAGGCGTTGGCGAACCCCTCGCCGACGAGCGCGATCGGCGCTGCGCTCCCGGAGAAGGCGACCACGGCGGCGAACACCACCCCGAGCAGGCTCTCGCCCACGATGAGCCCTGAAGAGAGCAACACCCCGAGCTGCTTCGTCGCCTCCGGCTTCGGCCCGCGGTCCGCACGGCGGTTGAACCACCAGCCGACGACGGCGCCCACCACCACCATCAGCGTCGTGGACGTCGGGAGGTAGATGCCGAGTCCCACGGCCAGCGGAGGGAGCCGCACGGACTTCGTGGTCACCCGCAGCACCTGGTCCAGGGCGATGGCGGCGGCACCGATGGTGGCACCCAGTGAAATGAGGCTCCAGTCGATGTTGTTCTGGATCACGCCCTGCGCGAGCGCGGAGATCAGCCCGGCCTGCGGGGCCGGCAGCGCGCGCGCCGGATCGACGCCCGGCGCTCCCAGGAAGCCGTAGGCATTCTGCAGGAGGTCCAGCACGGGCGGGATGACCAGTGCCCCCGCCACCACGCCGACCACGAGTGCCCACTGCTGGGCCGAAGGCGTGGCGTCCACGAGCTGGCCCGTCTTCAGGTCCTGCAGGTTGTTGTTGGCGATGGAGGCCACGGCGAACACGACGGCGGTCACGAAGAGGGCGAAGGCCACCAGCGCCTGACCGTCGGAGGCGCCCATCACCGTTCTCACGCCGAAGACCAGGAGGAGCGCCGCCACCACCACCACCAGGATGCCGATCCCCGACAGGGGGCTGTTGGAGGAGCCGATGAGGCCCGCCATGTAGCCGCAAACCGTCGAGACCAGGAAGCCCATGACGGCGACGAAGACCACGCCGCCGACGGTGAGCAGCAGCGCGTGGGCGCCCAGCCCGCTCGTGGTGGCGAAGTCCCAGAACAGCCAGGCCACCGGAAGGAGGCAGACCAGGGAGACGATGCCCACCATCCCGATCGGGATGTCGCGCTCGACGCGCGGAAGCGTGTCCGCCTCGCCCGTCTTGCGCACCCTCGACGCGGCCCTCGCCCCCGCGAGCCCCGCGATCACCGGCTTGACGAGCGTGCCCAGCGTCCAGATCGCCGCCACGGCGATCGCGCCGGCGCCCACGTAGCGGACCGAGTCGCTCCACCCCTGCTGGGCCACCGCCGCCGCAGTGGCCCCGGCCGGCTGCAGCATCGTGAAGTGCGGCACCCCCCATCCCCAACCGATCACCGCGCCGACGAGCATGGCGATGCCCACCGAGAGCCCCACCAGGTGGCCGATCGCGAGGAGTGCGAAGGAGAGGGCGAAGTCGAAGCCCGTCGCCGACGTCCTGGACCGACCGACGTAGAAGTACTGGGCGACGTCGCTCGCGAAAACCCTCGTCTGGACCGCCACGTAGAAGACCGCCGACACCACGCTTCCCCACACGACGGCCCTCAACCCGGCGCCGCTGGTCTCGACGGCCTCGCTCGCGTCGTGCCCCTCGTGGCCGGCGCCCACCTTGAGCACCTCCGCGCAGGCCACCCCTTCGGGATAGGGGAGATCGGAGTCGGTGACGAGGGCCCGTCGCAGCGGGATCGTGTACATCACGCCCAGGACGCCGCCGGCCGCGCAGATCGCGAAGGAGGTCCAGAACGGAAAGCCCGTCCACCAGCCGACGATGATCAGGCCGGGAAGCACGAAGATGATCGCGGAGAGCGTGCCGGCCGCCGAGGCGACCGTCTGCACGATGTTGTTCTCCTGGATCGTCGCGTTCTGGAAGGCGCGCAGGATCGCCATCGAGATCACGGCCGCCGGGATCGAGGTGGAGAAGGTGATCCCCGCCTTGAGGCCGAAATAGACGTTCGCGGCGGTGAAGATCACGGTGATCACCACGCCGATGAGGAGGCCACGGACGGTCAGCTCGGCGGGAGACGTGACGGCGGTGTCCGGTTGCGCGTTCACACATGCTCCTGTGAAGATGTTTCGTACGAACGGCCGGTAAGGTACGCCGCCGCCTCGAGGAGGCCCAGACCGCCGCCGACGGCTGCCGACCGCTGCTCCGGACATCGGGTGGGTCGCCTCGCGGCGCCGTGGGCCGGCAGGGCCGCTCCCGTCTGGCGCACCGCCCCCCGGACCCGCACACTCAGCGGGCATCCAGAACCCACCGCGGCCCCACTCCGCAAGGGACGCCCCATGACGCTCCACCGCGCCCTCGGCCTCGCTTTCGCCACCCTCCTCACCCTTCGCCCGGCCGGGTCCGCGTCCGCCCAACAGGTCCCGAAGACCTATCCGACGCTCCCCAGCGAATCACCTGCCGAGCTGAAGGTCCCGGGGGCGGGCTTCGACTACGTCCGCCGGGACGTGATGATCCCCATGCGCGACGGCGTGCGCCTCCACACCGTGATCCTCGTTCCCAACGGCGCGAGCCACGCGCCGATCCTGCTGACGAGGACGCCGTACGACGCCAGCGCGTTGACCACGCACGCGCACAGCGCCCACCTCGGTCCGCTCCTGCAGGGCTACGACAACGCCACCGACGTCATCATCGACGGCGGGTACATCCGCGTTGTCCAGGACGTGCGGGGCAAGTACGGCTCCGAGGGCGATTACGTCATGAACCGGCCGCTGCGCGGGCCGCAGAACCCGACCCCCGTGGACCACGCCACGGACACGTGGGACACCGTCGACTGGCTGGTGAAGAACGTCCCCGAAGCCAACGGCAAGGTGGGGATCCTCGGGATCAGCTACGACGGTTTCCTCCCGCTGATGGCGCTGGTGGACCCCCACCCCGCGCTCAAGGTGGCGGTGCCCATGAACCCGATGGTGGACGGGTGGACGGGCGACGACTGGTTCCACAACGGCGCGTTCCGCCAGCAGATGATGCCCTACATCTGGGAGCAGGACGCGACGCGCGACGGGAGCGTGTGGTGGCCCACGACCCATTTCGACGACTATGACGTGTACATGGAGGGGGGCTCCGCGGGGGCCCTGGGGCGGGAGCGCGGACTCGAGCAGGTCGGCTTCTGGCAGAAGATCATCGCGCACCCGAGCTACGATGCGTTCTGGCGGGACCAGGCGGTGGACCGGGAGCTCGCGAAGCGGCCGCTGGCGATCCCCGTCATGCTCGTCCACAGCCTGTGGGACCAGGAGGACATCTACGGCGCGCCGGCGGTGTACCGGGCGCTGGAGCCGAAGGACCCCGCCAACGACAAGGTCTTCCTGGTGCTGGGCCCGTGGCACCACGGTCAGGAGATCGGTGACGGCAGCACGCTCGGCGAGCTGCGCTTCGGCAGCGATACGGCGCTGTGGTTCCGCCAGCACGTGCTGGCTCCGTTCCTGGCGCATTACCTGAAGGACGACGCGCCGCCGATGGACGTTGCGCCCGTCACCGCGTACGAGACCGGGACGGATCGGTGGGAGCGGCTGAACGCGTGGCCGTCCGGCTGCGCGGCCGGATGCACGCCGAAAGCCACGCCGCTCTATCTGGAGCCCGGCCTCCGGCTCGGCCTGGACGCGCCGACCGCCGGCGGGGCCCCTTACGACGAGTATGTGTCGGATCCGGCCCACCCGGTGCCGTACCGCAAGCGCCCGATCCAGCCGGTTTCGTTCGTGGGCAACCGCACCTGGCCCTTCTGGCTGGTCGACGACCAGAGGGAGCAGTCGGGACGGACCGACGTGCTGGCCTACGTCTCCGACGTGCTGACCGAACCCGTCAAGATCAGCGGCCGGCCGGTGGCGAACCTGGTCGCGTCCACGAGCGGCACCGACTCCGACTGGGTCGTGAAGCTCATCGACGTCTATCCGCCCGAGGTCGCGGCCCACCGCGAGATGGGCGGCTACCAGCTCATGGTCGCCGCCGACATCCTCCGCGGCCGCTACCGCGAGAGCCTGGAGACGCCGAAGCCGCTCACACCCGACGCTCCGCTCCTCTACCGCTTCTCGCTCCCCACCGCGAACCACGTCTTCCTTCCCGGGCATCGCATCATGGTGCAGGTGCAGTCCAGCTGGTTCCCCCTCTACGACCGCAACCCACAGACCTTCGTGCCGAACATCTTCTTCGCGAAGCCGGAGGACTACCTCAAGGCGACCCAGCGGGTCTACCACGCTCCCGGACAGGCGAGCTTCGTGGAGCTGCCGTGGGTCTCCGGAGGCTGAAGCGGAGGGAGCCGATGTCGAGGTGTGAACGGCGACGCACCCTACGAGCCATGTGCCGGACGCTCGCTCGCTCGCTCCTGTTCGTGGCGTACCTCGTCGGGGTCGGGGGTCCAGGAGCCGTCGTGGCCCAGGAGCCCGCGGGGACCATCGAGCGGGGTGCCTTCCGCTTCAGCTACGACGAGCGCGGCATCTCCGGTCTGGGCGGCACGTCCGATCCGTGGGGCGCCCTGGTGGTGCGGGTAGCGCCGCGTCCCGGGGAGGAGCCCTCGGGCGGGGGACGCGGGGGCCCGCCCGGCGCTCGTACGCTCGCCCTCATGGTCACGTACCGCACCGGAGGATCCGACTGGCGCGAGCTTCCGCCGCGCACGGCGGGGTGGGAGGCCGATCCCGGGGGTGGCTCCGTCACGTATCGAAGCGGGGGCGGCGACGGGCCCCTGCTGGCCACGGAGACGTTCCGGACGGACGGAAAGGTGCTGGACTGGACGATCGAGTTGGCCTCCACCGGGCCCACGCCCCTGACGGTGGGGGATGTCGGCATCGATGTGCCTGCCTCGGGGCCGGCCGGGCCCACGCCCCAGGCGATCTTCGAACAGGGCTTCCTCCGCCACGCGTACGTCGAGGGGGCGGGGTCCTTCTTCTTCTATACGCGCGCGTCCGGAGCGCCGCCCTACCTCCTCGTCACTCCGCTCCCCGGCACCGGGCTCGAGTACTTCGCGGGCGGCGGGCGGGGCGGCGGCCCGCTGTACGTGCACTCGGCGCACGCGGCTGCCCAGGTGCCCACGGGCACCTGGCGCCAGGAGAACACGTCGCTCACGCTCGGTGCCGAGGGCTCGGCGACGGACCGCGTCCGCTACGGCTTTCGCTTCCGGTGGGCCGATTCCTACGACGAGCTGCGCCGCATCCTCTACGAGGAAGGCCTCTTCGACATCCGCGTGGTGCCGGGCATGAGCGTGCCGCGGGGCCTGTCCGCGCGGTTCTCGCTCCACACCCGCGCGCACGTCGACTCGATCTCCGCCGAGTTCCCGGACCGCACCACGCTCCGCTACCTGGGGGAGCCTCGTCCCGACGTCCACCTGTGGGAAGTGTCGTTCTCGAAGCTCGGGGAGAACCTGCTGACGATCCACCACGACGGCGCGAGCGAGACGAATCTGGAGTTCTTCTCCACCGAGCCCCTGGAGACGCTCATCCGCAAGCGCGCGGCCTTCCTGGTCGACAGGCAGCAGATCCGCGACACCACGAAGTGGTGGGACGGCGTGTTCGGACCGTACGACATGAAGGAGGGAGTCACCCGCACGATCGACGATCCGGACATCTTCCTGGAGCGGATGGTCTACGTGCTCACCTGCGACGATCCCGGGCTCGGCAAGCCGCCCTTCCTCGCGGCGAAGAACGTGATCTACCCGGACCGGAGGGAGATCCGCGCGCTCGAGTACTACCTGGAGCACTTCGTGTGGGGGAAGCTCCAGCGGACCGACGAGGAGGAGCCCTACCCCTACGGTGTGTACGGCACGCCCCACTGGTACATCGACCGTTCCCCCGAGCGGCGCGCAGCGTACACGGATCGGGACCTGGACCGCGAACACGTGTGGCGTTCCTACGACTACCCGCACGTGATCATGCTGTACTACCACATGTACCAGATCGCGAAGATGTACCCGGAGATGTCGACGTACCTCGACGCGGCGGGTTACCTGCAGCGCGCGTTCGGGACGGCCCGGGCGTTCTTCACCTACCCGTACGCGATCTACCCGGACTACTACGAGACGTACAAGTGGGGGCTGTACAACGAGCTGATGGTCCTGAAGCTCATCGACGCGCTCGAGGATGAGGGTTTCCAGGCCCAGGCGGATGAGCTGCGCGCCGAGTGGGAGAAGAAGGTCAAGTACTTCGTCTACGACGACCTGTACCCGTTCCGCTCGGAGTACGCCTTCGACCGCACGGCCTTCGAGTCGAGCTACGCGCTCGCCAAGTACGGAGCCACGCACGACATGCGGCCCGACGACCACCTCTGGTGGGACGTGCAGAAGCGGAAGTGGTACTCACATCCGCTGGTTCGCCGTGAGGACTCGCGGGCGTTCATGGACCGTCAGCTCGCCGCGAACCTCGTGGTGCGGGGGTGGCTCGAGACCAGCTACCACCAGCTCGGCGCGGACCCGTCGCTCAGCTACATGGCCGCCATGGGCGGCTGGAGCGTGCTGGACTACGCGCTGAACTTCGCGCCCGACCCCGCCGACTGGCTCCAGCTCGGCTATGCGTCCTACCTGAGCTCCTGGTCGCTGATGAACACCGGGACACCCGAGTCGAACTACGGCTTCTGGTATCCGGGGGAGGAGAACGACGGCGCCGCGGGGTGGCAGTTCATGTCGGCGAAGGCGGGCAACGCGTGGATGGGGTCCAGCTACCCGGGCGGCGTGACGGTGCCGCGCGGCCCGTGGCACTACGACGGCGAGATCGACCTCGGCTTCGGGGCGGCGCTGCGCATGGCGCGGACGGTCGTGACGAAGGACCCCATCTTCGGGTGGGTGGCGTACGGCGCCACCTGGACCGACGCCGGCGGCACCCTCTCGGTGGTCCCGCGCGACGGCGTGAGGATGCGCTTCGACGCCGTGCTTCCCGACCCGCGCGTGCCGTGGCGGAGAGCCGGGCGGCTCGGGCTGGAGGTCGATCGGGACGGCTTCGCCGAGGGCGAGCCCATCGAGGTGGACAAGGGGCTCGACCGGATCGCGTTCACGCTCGAGAACCGGACGGGCGCCGCGCATCGGACCCACCTTTCGATCTCGATGCCGTACGGCACCGGGTACGCGCTCGTGCAAGACGGCACGCCGGTCGTGCTCGAGCGCACGAACAGCTGGGACTACCCGTGGCGGGCGGAGCTCCCCATGACGTCCGGCCCTTCTCGCATCGAGCTGGTACGCAGCCCCGACTGACCTCGCGCCCCCGGGCCAGAACCCCACCCTGCTCACCATCATCCGCATGCTCCGTCTACCCTCTGCCCTGGAGTCCTTCATTCCGGAGCCGTCCGTGAGCCCCATGACACTGCTGAAGCGCCGCCGCAGGGAGGAGGGAGGTGGCTGAGTCGCTTCGCCCTCGCCGAGGTGCGCCTCTGGGGGCGCACCGTGGGTGCGGTCACCGAGGATGAGGCCGGCCGCGTCGTCTTCGAGTACGATCCGGCCTTCCGCCGATCCGGACTGGAGATCTCGCCGCGCAATCTTCCGCTGACGCCTCACCGGGCCAGTCAGCTTCGACGAGCTCCGGCGCAAGGAGTCCTTTCAGGGGCTGCCTGGGTTACTAGCCGACGCTCTGCCGGACGCCTTCGGGCGTCAGGTCATCCGGGCTTACTACACAGCCCGTGGCCAGGAGCGAGAGGTCGCTGTCTCCCGTGCAGCACCTCCTGTACGTGGGCGAGCGTGCCGTGGGCGCACTCCACCTTCCACCCAGCCGAGGCGCGGCAGGCTGGCGTCCGCCGAAGAAGAGGCCCTGGACCTCGCCCGCCTGGTAGCCGACGCCCGCGCCATCGTCCAAGGCGGGAAGCCCACCGTTGCCGTACCGGAGATCTACCGCATCGGCTCGTCGGCGGGAGGAATGCGGCCCAAGGCCGTGGTGCATACACGAGCCCGGCAGACGGCTCCGTGCATTCGGCTTTCGCCCCGCCACGGGCCGGGGCAGTGCAAGCGATCCTCAAGTTCGACGGGGTGGGTCCCGACGCACCGCCCGGCGAGATGGGACGGCCACAGCCCGTACAACCGGGTCGAGGCGGCGTACGCCCACATGGCCCGCGATGCGGGCGTGCACATGGCCGAGCTCACCATGTTGGAGACGGACGGAGGCTACTGTCACCTCCTCATCGCCCGCTTCGACCTCGGGGCCGAAGGCGTGCCCGGTGGACGCCTCCACCAGCACACCCTGGGCGGGCTGCTCCACGTGGACTACAACGAGCCGGGCGCTAGTTCGTACGAGGAGTACCTCAGGACCGTCCTCTTCCTGGGAATGCCGCAGGCGGCGGTGAATGAGGGGTACCGTCGTGCGGTCTTCAACGTCGTGGCTCGCAACCAGGACGACCATGTGAAGAACCTCTCCTTTCACATGAATCCCGAGGGGCGATGGAGACTCACGCCGGCCTACGACGTCACCTTCGCCGTCGGGAGCGGGTACACGGCCCGCCCACCAGATGAGACTTGCGGACAAGCGCGCCGGCATCACCCGGGAGGACCTCCTCGGCGTCGGGCGCGCGTTCGGGATCCGGGCGCCCGCCCACATCCTCGCGGAGGTCGGAGACGTGCTGGCCCGGTGGCCCGACTACGCGCGCAGCACCGGCGTGCCCGCGGCAACCGTGAAGGCCGTGAGCGACGCGCTGGAGGCGCGCAGGGCGAGGTGAGCTAAAACCGCTAGAAGACCCGCGTCACCTTGAGGAACAGGGTGTTCCCCTGGTCCGACGCCTCTCCGCGGGCCGCGGTCCCCCTCTGGAACGCCACCTGGATGGTGCCGAAGGGTGGCGCGTAGCGGTAGACGAAGACCGCCTGGACGTTGCGGCCGGTCGATGACCGAGTTGGTCTGGTAGAAGAGCTGGAGGTACAGGTCCGTTGGTGAAGAACTGGCTGGCGCGCACCACGTGGATCCACGTGCTCTCGTGCTCGGGGTCCGGGTCCAGGACCAGCCGCTCCAGCTGGTATTCCAGCGACGACGCCGGCGTCGGCTTCAGACTTCCCCGACGCGGTGAGGAGGTGGAAGTCGGCATCGAAGTTGCGGCCGAATTCCGCGCCCACCCCCACCGAGCTGAACTCCCGGGTGTTGTAGCCCAGCTCGATTTCCGTGGCGCGGTTGCGGAAGTCCTTCTCGAAGCGCGCGAACTCCACGTTGTGGCTCGCGGCGAAGGACCACCGGTTGCGGAGTTCGAAGCTCCAGGCTCTGGTCCACGCTCCAGTCCCGCAGGGTGCCGTCCTGCCCCCAGTAGACGTTGTAGTTGGATCCGTACTCCACCTGCTCCACGAAGCCGGTCTCGAACCAGACGGTCTTCTCCAGCGCCGAGTCCAACTCCCGCCGGTTGTCGTCCCGCACGAAGCCCACTGCGTTGACGTTGTCGCCGAACCGTTCCCCGTAGTAGCTGAAGCGGACGTGGGCGTGGCCCGTGGGGGAGTCGTACGAGGGACGCAGGAAGTACGCCCACGTGCCCTCGTCGTACGCTCCGTAGCTCTGCACCGCCTGCCCGGTGAACCCGAAGGTGGGCGTGAAGAAGAGGGTCGCGTCCACCCCCGCCGACCCCTGTCCGGCGCCGTCCACCCTCCGTTCCGCCCAGGTGGCGCCTACGCTGGACCGGCCCAGATCGCGCTGGACGCGCCCCACGGCGTAGCGCGGATCCGCAGCTCGCCGGCCGCGTCGCCTGCCTGGGCGTCGGCGCCCAGGAACGCGAAGGTCCAGGGCCCCCGTTTGCCCACCAGTCGGCCACCCGCCCGGATGTCGGCGATGCGCCGGGAGTAGAACGTCTGGATGCGCTGGCGGAACAGCTCCGAACCCTCCAGGAAGAACGGCCGCTTCTCGGTGAGCCCCAACTCAAAGCGGGTGAGGTTCACCTGCTCCCGATCCGCCTCGATGGTGGCGAAGTCGGGGTTCACGGTCCCCACCAGGGAGGTGCTGGAGTTCACCGCCCAGTTCAGGTCCAGCCCCGCGTCCCAGAACGGGGCTTCCCCTTCCTGCGCGCCGGACAGCCCGTAGACGATCCCCTGGATGCGCCGCGACGCCCGCGGCAGTCGAACCCGGTCATCACGCCGGCCTGGGACACCCGGAGCGCGTTCTCCAGGGGGCCGCTCCAGAAGGACATCTCCAGGGTGCGCCGTCGTCCGCGGCCGAAGTTCACGCCCCAGGTGCGTCCGCGCCGGGGCGGAAGCGGATGGAGGAGAACGGGATGGCCATCTCCGCCGACCAGCCGTCGTCCAGGATGCGGGTGGCCGACGACCAGGGTGCGTCCCAGGACTTCTCCTCCGTGCGGCCATCTCCGGCCAGTCGGGAGTCGGACTGCGTCCCCAGGGGATTCACGGCGAACAGGTATCCCGACTGGTGGTCGAGATACGTGTCCAGCACGAGGGCGAAGAAGTCGTCCTGCGCCAGGTCCGCGTCGCGGCGCGTAAGTTGCGCCGTGACGGGCTCGTCGTCCCAGGCGCGCATCGAGACGTACAGGCGCGCGGCGTCGTAGAGGACCCGCACCTCCGTGCGGTGGGGCGAGGACGCCCACGCACCGGCTGATACTGGATGAAGCCCTACACCGCGTCCGCGCCCTCCCACTCCTCTGCCTCCAGCACCCCGTCGACGTCCGGGGGCTCGTCGGTTCGCACGGCACGCACCTGGAAGGTAGGCGTCGGACGACTGTGGCAGCGTAGGCGCGGCCGCGAAGGCGGCCAGCAGGAGGGACGAGGCGAGGGCGTGCATCGTGGCGCCAGGTCCCCTGGCGACCGCTCAGCGGGCGGTGGTGCGGCCGCAGCACACAGCTCCCCGATCCACGTAAGGCCCCCGCGCCGCATGCGCGGCACCAGACCGGAAGGGCATCGTTTCGAAATTCGTCAAACCCATGGAATCAGTGCATCTGACCGGCGGAATCATGGATCCGGTCCGTTCCGTGGGGGAAGCTCCCCGGGATTCTTCCCGCTCCGGCCCCGGGCGACGCCGGAGTCTGCGCAGGTCCTCGCGGGCGTGTTCGACGCCCTCGTGGATCTGTCGGCGCACCCGGACGAGCAGGCGTCGGGCCCACAGGAACTGCGTAGCCAGGATGGCGACGCCCAGGGGGATCACGACGAGGGCCGGTCCCGGCAGCACGATCATCGCTGTGCCCACGGCCAGCACGGTCCCACCCACCGCCAGGATGGCGGCCTTCCAGGCCACGTCGAGTGTGGCGGGTGTAAGCTGAGTTGCCGTGAGGGGAGGTCGGAGCACCGCCGTATCGCGCTCGTTGCCGATCACCGACGCGAGCACGCCCACACCCAGGATGCCGCCGACCATGGCGAGGGAAACCACCGCAGGGATCGGGTACGTGTGGGCCAGGAGCATCTTGATCCCGACGTAGGCGAGCACGAACACGAGGCTCGTCTTCAGAAAGCGGAACTTCGCCAGCATGGGGGCGAGCGCGAAGTAGAGGCTCCTCAGCCCGAGGATGGCGAAGACGTTGGAGGTGTAGACGATGAACGTCTCCTCGGTGACGGCGAAGATCGCCGGGATGGAGTCGACGGCGAACATCACATCCGTGGTCTCGACCAGGAGGAGGACGAGGAGGAGGGGCGTCGCGACGCGGGCGCCGTCCCGCATCGTGAAGAACCGGGCACCGTCGAGTTCCGCCGTCACCGGGATCCACCGTCGCGCCACGCGGACGACGAGGTTCTCCTCGGGGGCCAGGTTGTCGTGGCGTACGACCAGCATCCGCGCGGCGGTGACGAGCAGGAAGGCTCCGAACACGTAGTTCATCCACGCGAAGTTGTGCAGCAGCGCCGAACCTGCGGCGATCATGACGCCCCGGAGCGCCAGCGCCCCGACAACGCCCCAGAAGAGCACTCGGTGCTGCAGCGCCAGCGGCACCCGGAAATAGCTGAAGATGAGCGCGATGACGAAGATGTTGTCGAGGCTGAGCGACTTCTCGAGCAGGAAGCCCGTGAGGAACTCCAGCGCCGCGGTTCGCCCGTCGATGTCCTCGGAGAACGCGAGGCCCGCACCGATCCAGTTGTTTTCGTAGAGCCAGAACACGAGCACGTTGAACGCCATGGCCAACGCGACCCAGAAGGCCGTCCAGCCCAGGGCTTCGACGGCGGAGATCTCGTGGGGGCGGCGGTGGAGCACGCCCAGGTCGAGGGCGAGGAGGCCGAGGATGCCGGCGACGAAACCGGTCCAGATGAGCAGGGTCATCGCGGGGATTTGCCGGCGTGCCGGCCGAGGGGCAAGGGTCCGCGCACCGGGGCGCCCCCCGGGGATTGCTCTCCCCGATGGCTTGGCTCATGATTCACCGGGGCCGGCTCCCTCCGGCCCCAGGAGCCTCATGCCGCAGCATCGGTTGATCCGCGCCGTTGGAAGCCCCGCCCTGGCCATCCTGGTCATGGTGGGCTTTTTCATGCCCGGGCTGCGCCTGCGTCCGGAGACGGTGATGCCGGTCCGGAGCGAGCGAGCGAGCATCGGGGCGGCATCCACGGTGGTGGCCGACGCGCCCCTGGAGGCACAGCTGGTCACAGCCGACGCCTCTCTCTTCTCGTCGACCCTGCCCGAGAAGCACCGGTTCCGGGTCGGCTGCCGGTACGCCCCCGCCGCGACGGTCTCCACCGGCGACGCCACGCGCGCTCCGTTCTCGACCCCACCGCGACGGGGGCCGCTCCAGGACGCGCTGCCCTCCCGCCGGCTCGCCGAGCGAGCCGGTCGCCTCTCCGCTCCGACCACCGCACCCCCCACCACCACGGTCTGATCCGGGCTCCATTCGCCACGCTCCCGCAGTCAGGGCGTGACGGACGGCGCGCGCACGCCGCGCGCGTCGCCATTTCGGACCACGCCGCGGCTCGATCGCGGCGGCTTTCGGGGAGTGCTCCCATGACGCCAGGTGCGATCTTCGCTCTGGTCCTTTGCGCGGTGTTCGTCGGCCTGGTGGTTTGGGCAGGTCGTTCGAAGGGCCCGCGCGGCCCCGTTGGGCCTGGCCGTACCGCGTGACGGAACGGCAGGTGCCGACCCTCGTTCCGGAGGCGGCCGACGCCGCCTCCGGACACGATGCCGGGAGCTCCGCGGGCGGGCTGCCGCGCCGCCTCGGGACCGTCAGTGCGGCGGCCGTCCTCGTCGGCTCGACCATCGGCAGCGGGATCTTCCGCGTGCCCAGCACGGTCGTGTCGCTGGTCGGCACGCTCGGCGCCAGCCTCGCGCTCTGGGTGCTCGGGGCGGTGCTGGCCTTCTGTGGTGCGCTCACGCTCGCCGAGCTGGCGGGCATGGACCCGCGCTCCGGGGGCATCTACGTCTATCTGCGCCAGGCGTTCGGCCCCCTGCCGGCTTTCCTGTTCGGGTGGACGCAGCTTCTGGTCATCCGGCCGGCGGCGCTCGGGGCCATCGCCCTCATCTTCGCCGACTACGCCGCCACCTTCGTCCCGCTCGGCGAGGCGGGAACGCATGGGGTGGCGGCGTTGCTCATCGTTCTGCTCGGCGCGGCCAACTATCGGTCGGTGCGTGCCGCGGCCCTGATCCAGAACGTGACCACCGGGGCCAAGGTGCTCGCCCTGGTCGCGCTCACCGCGGCGGCGCTCCTGCTCGCCGACGCGACGCGAGGCGCCTTCCACGGACCGATGGCCCTCGCGCCCTCCACCTGGGGCGGATTCGGCCTCGCGCTGGTGGGCGTCATGTGGGCCTACGACGGCTGGGCCGACCTCACGTTCATGGCGGGCGAGGTGCGGGACCCGGGCCGGGCGCTCCCCCGTGCCCTCCTGCTCGGCACCGCGCTCATCGCGGCGATCTACCTGGCGGTGATCGCGGGCTACTACGTCACCCTCCGGCTGCCGGAGATCGCCGCCTCCCGGCTCGTGGCCGCCGACGCGGCCTCGCGGGTGATGGGCCGCGCGGGAGGGGCGGTGGTGGCGGCCATGGTCATGCTCTCGGCGTTCGGGGCCCTGAACGGCTCGACCATGACCGGGCCCCGGATCTTCTGGGCCATGGCCGACGACGGCCTCTTCTTTCGCCGCGTCGCCGCCGTGCACCCGCGCTACGGCACGCCCCACGTGGCGATCGCGCTCGCCGCCGGGCTCGGCATCGTGTACGTGACGTTCCGCTCGTTCGAGCAGCTCGCCGACGCGTTCATCCTGGGAATCTGGCCCTTCTACGCCGGCGCGGTCCTCGCCGTGTTCGTCCTGCGTCGGCGCGAGCCCGACGCGCCGCGGCCCTATCGGACCTGGGGCTATCCGGTGACCCCGATCCTCTTCCTCCTGGCGAGCCTCCTCATGCTCGCCAACAGCGTGATCCATGAGCCCGCCCTCACGGGTGCGGGTGCGCTCCTCATTCTCTCGGGCCTGCCGGTGTGGTGGGTCCGCGAACGTCTTCGAGTGCGCGCGGGCGCACGGGGTGTGAACGGATGAGCAACGACAAGCGGGAACAGTGGGGCACCCGCCTCGGCGTGATCCTCGCGGTGTCGGGCTCCGCCGTGGGGCTCGGCAACTTCCTGCGCTTCCCCGGACAGGCGGCGCAGAACGGGGGCGGGGCCTTCCTCATCCCCTACTTCGCCGCGCTCCTCCTGCTCGGCATCCCCATCGGCTGGGCGGAGTGGGCGACGGGACGCTACGGCGGGCGGAAGGGGCTTCACTCCGCGCCGGGTATCCTGGGGCTGATCGGTGGGGGGGCGTGGGGGCGCTACCTCGGCGTGATCGGCGTGCTGATCCCGCTGGGCGTCTCCTTCTACTACGTCTTCATCGAGGCGTGGACGTTCGGCTACTTCCTGAAGTACCTGACCGGCGGCATCGGTGTGGATGCGGCCACGCCCATCGCCGCGCAGACCGCCGCGGCCGGGGACTTCTTCAACCGCTTCACCGGCGCGGGCGCGGACGGCAGCTCTTCACGGGCGGGATGTGGCTCCCGGTCACCTCGTGGGTCTTCGTGTTCGGCGTGAACCTCTGGTTCGTGCGTCGCGGGCTCTCCAAGGGGATCGAGAAGTTCTGCTCGTGGGCGATGCCGGCCATGGCGGTGTGCGCTCTGGTCGTGCTCGTGCGCGTCCTCACCCTCGGCACGCCGGACCCCGCGGCTCCGGAGCAGAACGTGCTCGCCGGCCTCGGCTACATGTGGAACCCGAACTTCTCCAAGCTCGCCGACTTCAAGACGTGGCTCGCCGCCGCGGGACAGGTCTTCTTCACGCTCTCGGTGGGCTTCGGCATCATCATCAACTACGCGTCGTACATGAAGCCGGACGACGACGTGGCGCTCTCGGGGCTCACCGCCGCCGCCACCAACGAGCTCTTCGAGGTCGGCTTCGGCGGCATGATCACCCTCACCGCCGCCTTCATCTTCCTCGGCCTCTCCGGCACCACCGCGGCGGTCGTCGCACGGCTCCTTCAGCCTCGGCTTCACCACGCTGCCCATCGTGTTCGCCCACATGGGGCCGTTCGGCAACCTCATCGGGGCCACCTGGTTCCTGATGCTCTTCCTGGCGGCGATCACCAGCTCGCTGTCGATGTACCAGCCCGCCGTCGCCCTGCTCAAGGAGGCCCTGGGCCTCACCCACGGGCGGGCGACGCTCGGCGTCGCGGCCTGGCGTCGCGGGCTCGGCGCTCACCCTCTGGTTCACGGCGGGGGGCGCGTTCTGGAGCACGCTCGACTTCTGGGTGGGGACGTTCCTGATCTTCGTGATGGCGGGCGTGCAGATCATCGCGTTCGGCTGGGTCTTCGGCATCGATCGCGGCTGGCGGGAGATCCACCTGGGCGCGTCGATCCGCATCCCCACCGTCTTCCGCTTCATCATGAAGTACGTGGCGCCGGCCTACCTGATCGTCGTCTTCATCGGCTTCTGCGTGCAGGACCTGGGCGCCTCGATCCAGGCGGCCTGGACCACCACCGGCTCGCGGCTCGCCATCCTCACGATCGTGGTCACGCTGACGCTCCTGCTGGCGATCATCCGCGCCGGCGCCGCCCGCATGCGGCGGGACGGACCCGAGGACGGCGAAGCGTGGAGCCCGATGGCCAGGGAGGAGGTCGCATGAACGCGGGTGGATGGATGACGATGATGCTGTCGCTCGGCGTCGTCTGGACCGGGACGATCTGGAGCTTCCGCAAGGTGTTGTCGAAGCGACGCGCGCGGCCGACCGGTACGGCGGGATCGCCGGAGGATGAGCGGTAGTCCTTCAAGACGGCAGGCCGGTCGCGCTCGAGTGCACGAGCGGCACCAGCGGACGCACCCCGTCCCCGTCCAGCCAGGCCACCTCCACCACCGGATGGGGGTGGCCGCGTCGAACCGATTCCCGTTGGTGTGCGCGCGCCGGATCACGAGGACGGCGTCCGGCGGCGTCGCTTCGTCCCAGTCCTTCTGGAACGCCTCGATCGCATCGCAGAAGTAGGCGTTGCACGCGTCGGAGCGCCACGCCGGGGGCAGCGCGCAGCCCGTGGCGGTCTGGTTGACGCAGGCGCCGGCGATGCTCCGGTCGGGAACGTGGGACAGGTACGTGCGGAGGATCTCCTCGCCGCCGAGAGACGGGTCCGCGTCCATCAGGCGTCGGATCGTGACGGTCGAGATGAACGCGTGCTCGCCGCCGGTGGAGCAGCACCCTCCCTTGCACAGCTCGCAGGCCTGACCACATCTCGCTCTCAGCGTGGGCCGCTCGTCGAGGAATCGGGCGGACGCGATCGCCCGCTTGCGTGTGACATGGTCGCGGTCTCGCGACACGCGACCGCCGGAAGCCTGGACGGCGTCCTCGATCGTGCGCTCGAGATGCCTACGGTACCGTTCGCGCCGTTCCACCGGCATGGGGGCGACGGCCGTCCGGCCACTGGGAATCGGCAGGGCGACGACCCGTCCGTCCGGTTTCGTCCGCCGCCGTACCTCGTCGAGGATCTGCTGGTCGACGCGGGCCTCCGCCTCCTCGATCGCGGCGGCGTGCCGCACGGCTTGGCCTTCCCGTTCCCTCCGCTCCAGGATGAGGTCGCGCTGAGCGGCGAGGTGGGACGCGCGCGCCGCCGCGGGCATGCCGGCGAGCTGCGCGGTCAGAAGCTGGCAATCGGCGCTCCGACAAACGAGACGGCCCTGGCGGCGTCCGACCATGACCTCTGTGGGGCCGACCTCGTCGCCGCACACCTCGCAGACCGGTACGCCTTCATCCATGGCGTGAAGCGAAGCGCCGTCCCAGGAGCCCCCCCAACGCTCCCGTGACGCCGGACGAGATCGTCCCCAGCGCCAGGATCATCGCAGTGACGTCACCGAGGAGGTAGGAGACGAGGATCCCGACGAGGGCGCAGCCGCCTCCGATCACCATTCCACCCACCGCAGCGTTCGCGTAGTCGGTGGCGCCCGTCCTGGCCCAGAGCAGTCCGGCGGCCAACGAGATGGCCATGCCCAGCGGCCCGAAGAAGTTCGCCACCGGCGTCACCTGGTGGCCGACGACGACCATGGCGATCTGGACGACGGTCCCCAACGCGAGCCATTTCATCATGCGGATGCTCCTGTTCCCTGGTGTGGTGACTTCCCCGTCGCGGCCGGCCCGACCTTCGTGCCTGAAGCGACCCTACGGTTGCATGTACGCGCCAGGCAACCCCACCGCGCCCCGGTTCGGGCCACGCACGGGCACGAAGGACGGCATGACGATCACGAGGTTGGCGGTGGGTCGTCCGGGATCGGAGAGCATGGGGCCGTCGCGCGGCGGCGCCTCGCCGAGGCCGAGGTCGGCCGGCTGCAGGAAGGGGAAGTAGATCATCAGGTGCGGCTTCCATGCACCCACGCGTCTCCCCTCGTCGCTGACCAGAACCTGCTCGGCCGACATCATCCACGTGACGGCCGGCCGGGACGGAACCACGAAGCGGCCCGTCCGGAAGCCTTCCGCGACGTCCGCCTGGATCTCGGACTTCGACATGCCGGCTTCGCGCAATTCCATCTCCCGGAGGCGGATCGGCAGGATGGTCCGCGTTCCCTCGGGGTCGTAGCAATGCGGCTCGATGGCTTGCGGCCACGAGCGATCGACCAGGCACGTCACACCGTTCGTGCCGGGCTCGGCCAACACGAAGCCCTTGCCTCGTTCCAGAACCAACACCGCGGCCGCATCGGAGACTTCGGGCGGCGCCGCGCTTCGGGCCAGCGCCACTTCGCGCGCTCGAGGCAGGAGGGGTGGGCGCTCCGCACTGCCCGCATCGGAGCTCTGCCCGACGACGGGCGGCGACAGGACGCAGAGGAGCAGGGCCGCGAGGAGCAGCGGGAGGGTTGCACCGCGGGCCGGGTTCCGCGTCAGGGCCACCCTCGCGACGCGGGCAGGGTCGAAAAAGCGCATGAGCCGATCCTCCGCACGGAAGGGACGTTGCCGAGACGTACGTCCTTCGTGTCTCGGGTGGCGCAGGGGTTGCATCGGGGTCGGAAGCCACCTGCCCGGTGATTTGCCACGCCGGAGTGACTACTGTTCAGTGTGGGAAGAAGGGGTTGCTGGAAGGCGGGGTGGGGACGGGCTACGCAACGCTTCGATCACGACGGATTCCTCTCCATATGACCAAGTCACGCCGGGCCTACAATTCCTTCGAGATGGCCCAGACGCAGTTCGACCGGATCGCCGACCTCCTGGATGTAGAGACGAGCGTCCGGGAGCTCCTTCGATCTCCCCAACGTGAGTATTCCTTCGCGATCCCGGTGCGCATGGACGACGACTCCGTCCGCGTCTTCCGCGGCTTCCGGGTGCAGCACAACGACGCGCGCGGGCCCAGCAAGGGCGGGATCCGCTTCCATCCGCAGGAGAGCCTCGACACCGTACGCGCGCTGGCGATGTGGATGACGTGGAAGTGCGCGGTCGTGGACATCCCGCTCGGGGGGGCGAAGGGCGGCGTCATCTGCGACCCCCACGACCTCTCCCCGCGCGAACAGGAGCGCCTTTGCCGGGGGTGGGTGCGCCAGATCGTGCGCGACGTAGGTCCCGATCGCGACGTTCCCGCGCCCGACGTGATGACGACGGCGCAGCACATGCTCTGGATGCTCGATGAATACGAGGCCATCGAGGGCGGTCGCCGGCCGGGGTTCATCACCGGCAAACCGGTCGGGATGGCGGGCTCCCTGGGGCGCAAGGAGGCCACCGGCTACGGGGTCGTCTTCACGATCAGGGAGGCTCTCAAGGAAATGGACGTGCGCGTCAAGGAGACGCGCGCCGCCGTGCAGGGTTTCGGCAACGTCGCACAGTACGCGATCGACCTCTACCAGCAGCTGGGCGGCACGGTGACCTGCGTGTCGTGCTGGGACCAGAAGACGCAGGCGAGCGTGGCCTACCGGAAGGACTCGGGCGTCGTCCTGGACGAGCTGATGCGCGTGACCGACTCGTTCGGGGGGATCGACCAGGCGAGGGCGGGGGAGTTGGGCTACGAGGTCCTTCCGGGCGAGGACTGGCTCGCTCAGGACGTGGACATCCTGATTCCCGCCGCGCTCGAGAACCAGATCAACGCGACCACCGTCGAGCGCATCCCGGCGCGCGTGAAGATCATCGCGGAGGGAGCCAACGGGCCGACTTCGCCGGAGGCCGACGTCGCGCTCCGGCAACGCGGCGTCTACGTCATCCCGGACCTGCTGGCGAACGCCGGTGGCGTGACCTGCAGCTACTTCGAGCAGGTCCAGAGCAACATGAACTACTACTGGCCGAAGGACGAGGTGCTGGGGAAGCTGGATCTCAAGATGACCGCGGCCTTCATCGCCGTGAGCGACCTCGCGCGGACGCGCGGACTGTCCATGCGGGAGGCGGCGTACGTCATCGCCGTGGACCGCGTCGCGCAGGCGTGCCGGGACCGGGGTTGGGTGTGAGGCCGGGACGGTCGGGCGGACCGTAGTGACCTCGACCGCGACGTCGGCCGGGGCGGACGAGGGAGCCCGCGTCCCCGTCTTCGGACGCAGGTTCTTCGCGTCCGACGAGGTCGCGTCGCGGATCGGCGGCGGGGCGCTCGGCGGCAAGGCGGAAGGTCTCCTCCGCATCAAGGACGCGCTTGCCTCGCGCTTCGGCGAGCGGCCGTTCCGGGGGGTCGACGTGACGATCCCCCGGATGGTCGTTCTCGCGACGGATGCGTTCGACGCGTTCATGCAGCGCGGCCGGCTCTACGAGGTCGCGCTCTCGGACGCGCCCGACGACCGCATCGCGCATGCCTTCCAGAAGGCCGACCTGCCCACGGAGACCGTCGGGGACCTCCGCGCGCTGGTCGAGGAGGCCCACACCCCGTTGGCCGTCCGCTCCTCCAGCCTCCTGGAGGACGCCCTCGCCCATCCGTTCGCGGGGGTCTACGAGACCAAGATGGTCCCCAACCTCGAGCTGGACGCGGCGACGCGATTCCAGGGCCTGATCGAGGCGATCAAGCTGGTCTACGCGTCCGCGTTCTTCGCGGCTGCGCGGAACTACCGCCGGGCCATCGGCGCGGACGACCGTGCGGAGAAGATGGCGGTGATCATCCAGGAGATCGTGGGGGCGCGGTACGGGGACCGCTTCTACCCGACGCTCTCCGCCGTATGCCGCTCGTTCAGCTACTATCCCGTCGGAGCGGGGCGGCCCGAGGACGGCGTCGCCCAGCTCGCCCTCGGCCTGGGCAAGACGATCGTCGACGGCGGCGTGTGCTGGTCGTATTCCCCGCGCTTCCCGGCGATCCCTCCTCCTTTCGCGTCCCCACGCAGCATGCTGAAGGAGACGCAGGCGCGTTTCTGGGCGGTGAACATGGGACGGCCCCCGGCCTACGATCCGATCGCGGAGGCCGAGTACCTGCTGGAGGGGGATCTCGCGACCGCGGAACACGACGGAACGCTGCGCTACCTGGCGTCGACGTACGACGCGGCGTCGGACCGACTGAGCCCGGGAACGGGCCGGACCGGGCCACGCGTGCTGGACTTCGCGCCTCTGCTGCGCGTACGTGAATGGCCACTCAACGACGTCCTGCTGGATCTCGTGTCGTTGGCGGAGGCGTCGCTGGAACAGCCGGTCGAGATCGAGCTCGCCGCCACGCTCCCCACGTCGTCGGACGGAACCGCGCGCGTCGGGCTCGTCCAGGTGCGCGCGATGTCCACCCCGGACGCGGAGGTCGTGGTCACGGAGGAGGATCTCACGGGCCCCACGCTCCTCCTCGCGTCGCGGCGCGTCATGGGCAACGGGGATGTGGAGTCGGTCCGTGACGTCGTCTATCTCCGCCCCGACACCTTCGACCCGAGCCATTCCCGCGAGATGGCGGTGGAGGTGGCTGCGACGAACCGTCGGCTCATGGACGAGGAGCGACCCTACCTCCTGTCTGGGATTCGGACGCTGGGGGAGCTCCGATCCCTGGCTGGGCGTCCCGGTGACCTGGGGGCAGGTGGCGGGGGCCAGGGTCATCGTCGAGGCCTCCCTCCCGAGCGTCCGCATCGACCCGAGCCAGGGGTCGCACTTCTTCCACAACGTGTCGAGCCTCGGCGTGATGTACTTCTCCCTCGGAGCGGCCGAGCCGACCGACGTGCGCTGGACCTGGCTGGAGGCACTGCCGGCGGTCTCGGAGACCGACTTCGTCCGCCACGTGCGCCTGGAGGAGCCTCTCCGGGCCCGCGTGGATGGCCGTAGCGGTCGCGGCTTCGTGCGCTGGGGCGGCGCTCCTCCCCCCGGCGTCGCCGAGTGAACCCGAACCGGGAGTTCGGGGAGCTCCTGGGCCCGCTGCAGGAGCGCGCGAAGGAGCTGCGCTGCCTCTACCGGGTCACCGAGGTGCTCGGTCGCATCGACGCTCCGCTCGACGAGGTGTTCGGCCGGGTGCTGGCGGCGATCCCGGAGGGCTGGCAGTACCCGGGCGTCTGCCGACCCACGTTGCGCATCCGGGATCAGACCTATCGCGCGCCCGACTTCCGCTCCTCCTCCTGGTACCAGCGCGCCGAGGTCCGGCTGGACGACCAGGTGGTGGGTGAGCTGAGCGTGTACTACATCGAGCAGCGCCCGGAGTCGGACGAAGGTCCGTTCCTGCGCGAGGAGAGGCAGCTGCTCGCGACGCTCGCCGAACGAATCGGCCTGTTCCTCCTCCAGAGGGAGCGAACCACCGAGCGCCCGTCCCGAGCGCGGGGGGCGCAGACGGGGCCGGACCGGGGCGACTGGCAGGTGGTGCTCGACTTCCTGCAGCGCTCGGATCCGCACCTCCTGAGGCGTACCACGATGAAGATGCTCAACCTCCTCCGGTGGAAGGGCATCGGTGAGGCGGAGGATCTCTTCCAGAAGGCCACGGAAACGCCGGGCGACGACGACGACAACCGGCCCCGTCCGCGGATGGCCTCGCGGGCCGCGCTTCCGGTGGACACCGTCTTCGGCATCGCCTCGCGATGCTGCACCTCCGAGGAGATCCTCGGCTACATCCAGATGTGGCTGAGCCAGGACCGGGTGGGATTCCTGGTCACCACGCTCGAGGAGCAAGGATCCTCCCTGGGCGAGATCACCGACGCCCTGGAGCGCTTTCAGATGCTCGGCATGGAGGAGAGCGAGCTTCCGACGTCGGTCCAGATGATGGTGCGGGCGGCCCTCCTGCGACGCTTCTTCACCGACCAGATCGAGTTCATCAACGCCGCGAAGGGCCTGGTCACCCTGGACGACTTCCACGAGCTGGTGGCGCGGGTCATCCATCCCCCCGGGAGCCACGGCAAGCTGGGCGGAAAGAGCGCCGGGCTCTTCCTCGCCAGGAAGATCATCGAGGCGACCGCGGAGTCCGAGTCCGTCCTGCGGGGCATCAAGGTCCCGCGCACGTGGCACATCACGTCGGACGGGGTCGTCGCCTTCGTCCGGTACAACAACCTCGACGACGTCTACGATCGGAAGTACCTGGACATCGAGCAGGTCCGGCAGCAGTACCCGCACGTCGTGCAGGTGCTGCGCAGCTCATCCTTCCCGCCCGAGCTTCTGAAAGGGCTCTCGGAGGTACTGGACGACCTCGGTGAGAAACCCCTCATCGTGCGCAGCTCGAGCCTCCTCGAGGACCGCGTCGGGTCTGCCTTCTCCGGCAAGTACAAGAGCCTGTTCCTGGCGAACCAGGGGCCGAAGCCCGAGCGGCTGCGGGCCCTCTGTGACGCCATCGCAGAGGTCTACGCGTCGATGTTCGGGCCCGACCCCATCGAGTACCGCGCCGAGCGGAACCTCCTCGACGTCCACGAGGAGATGGGGATCATGATCCAGGAGGTCGTCGGGACGCGGGTCGGACGCTACTACCTCCCGGCGTTCTCCGGTGTGGCCTTCTCGAACAACGAGTTCCGGTGGTCGCCGCGGATCCGTCGCGAAGACGGCCTCATGCGCCTCGTTCCAGGGCTGGGAACGAGGGCGGTGGACCGCCTGAGCGACGACTATCCGATCCTCCTGGCGCCGGGTCAGCCCAACCTGCGCGTGAACACGACGTTCGACGAGGTGGTGCGCTACTCGCCCAAGATGGTCGACCTGATCAACCTGGAGGCGAACCAGTTCGAGACGGTGTCGGTGTCGGACCTTCTCCGGGAGTGCGGCGAGGCCATCCCCGTCGTGCGGCGCATGATCTCGTTCGTCGACGGCGACCGCCTCAGGCGTCCCCGCGGCCTGGCGGATCGCGTGGACGACGGCACAGCGGTCGTGACGTTCGAGGGCCTCGCGTCGGAGACGCCCTTCGTGACGCGGATGGCGACGCTGATGCGCGTGCTCCGGGACCGCCTCGGCTATCCTGTGGATCTCGAGTTCGCCTCGGACGGAGAGAGCCTCTACATCCTCCAGTGCCGCGCCCAGAGCTACGCCGGTCTGGACGCGCCCCCGACGATTCCGCGCAACGTCCCGGCGGACCGGGTGCTGTTCTCCGCGCACCGCTACGTGTCCAACGGCAGGGCGGACCCGATCAGCCACGTCGTCTACGTGGACCCGGACGCCTACTCCGACCTCCCGGACCTGGAAGCGCTACGCGACGTCGGGCACGTGGTGGGACGCCTCAACAAGGTCCTCCCCAAGCGCCAGTTCATCCTCGTGGGACCCGGGCGATGGGGCAGTCGGGGTGACATCCGCCTGGGCGTGAGCGTCGGGTACGCCGACATCAGCAACACGGCCGTGCTCGTGGAAATCGCGCGGAGGAAGGGCAACTACGTGCCCGACCTGTCGTTCGGCACGCACTTCTTCCAGGACCTGGTCGAGGCTGGCATCCGCTACCTCCCCCTCTATCCCGACGAGCCGGGCAACGCCTTCGACGAGGCGTTCCTCCGTCGGGCGCCCAACCTCCTGCCCGACCTCCTTCCCGACTTCGCCCACCTGGCCGGAGTGGTCCGCGTCGTGGACATCCCCGCCGCGCGAAAGGGGCTCGTGCTCAGGGTGCTCATGAACGGCGAGACGGACGAGGCCATCGGCGTGCTGGCCGAGTCGGGCTCGCCCGACAGCGTGCCAGCGCTCCCGTCCCGTCCGGCCGCCCCGGACCCGCCTGCGGCCGCGAGCCGGCCGAACCCCTTCGAAGACCATTGGGGATGGCGCCGTACGATGGCGGAGCAGATCGCCGGCCAGTTGGATCCCGAGCGCTTCGGGGTCCGGGCCGTATGGCTCTACGGCAGCACGAAGAACGCGACCGCCCGTGCGGACAGCGACCTCGACCTCCTGATCCACTTCGAGGGAACGGAACCGCAACGGAGGGAGCTGCTCGCGTGGCTGGACGGGTGGGGCCGCGCCCTGACCGAGGCGAACCTCCTCCGAACGGGGCGGCGGATCAAGGTGCTCGACGTCGAGCTCGTGTCCGCGGAGGACATTGCCCAACACCGGGGGCACGCGGCCAAGATCCATGCGGTCACCGACGCCGCCCGTCCCCTCCGACTGGCCTCCTCCCCGGTGCGACCCGGCCGATCCCCCGGGGTCGACGACCCAGTAGGTCAGCGGACCCCGCCAGGCTCTCCCGGCGGCTACCCCTTCTTGGCGACGGTCTTCTTCTCTTCTTGGCCGGAGCCTTCTTGATGGGCGCCTTGCTCGCGGTGGGCTTCTCGAGGGGAGCCTTCTTCTTCGCCGCTGGCTTCTTCTCGGGGGACTTCTTCGCCACAGGCTTCTTCGCCGCCGGCTTCTTCCTGGGGGGCTTCTTCGCAGAAGCCGCGGCCCGATCCGCCAGTGCCTTCCTCGCTGTCGCCACGCCGGCTTTCACCTGCGCGCCGGCGGTCTGCGCCGCTCCGATCGCGGCGTCGACGGCCCCTTCGACCTTCTTGACGGCGGCCTTCCTTTCGGCGGACCGGAGCTTGCTCTTCGTTTCCTTGGCTTTCGCACGAGCCGCCTTCAGCTTCGCGTCGTCCTTGGCTTTCATGGCCTTGGCCTTCGCGGCCGCCTTCGCCTTCTCGGCCTTGGCCTTTGCCTTGGCCTTCGCGGCCTTCTCGCGCTCGCGGGCGAGCTTCTGCTTCGCAGCCGCCTTCGCCTTCGCAGCTTTCGCGCGCTCGCGCTCGAGCTTCTTCTTGGCGGTGGCCTTCGCTTTGGCCACCCGCGCCTTCTCGGCCGCCTTCGCGTTCGCTGCTTCTTCCTTCGCTGCCTTGGTCGCCATCTGTGATTCTCCAGGAGGCGGGAGCTTGTCGAAGAAAGCTACCGCCAACGCGTCGTCAGCGGCATGGGCCTACGGTTAGCGGGATCGCTCCCTATCCATCAGAATGGCAGGACTCGTCGCATACCCCATCCCACAGGACTCCTCATGGGCTACCCCGCCTCGCACGATCGGCTCACGTGATCCTGACCGCCATCGGCCTCTGCGTATCCGCTCCCGTCTCCGCCCAGACCCCGGACCTGGGCGACGTCGCGCAGGCCGTCGCGGGCCTGCGTCTCAGGAGCATCGGTCCCGCCCTCATGAGCGGGCGCATCGCCGACGTCGCCGTACACCCTGTCGACGCGCACACCTGGTACGTGGCGGCGGGCTCCGGGGGCGTCTGGAAGACCACGAACGCCGGGGTCACGTGGACGCCGATCTTCGATGATCAGGGCTCGTACTCCATCGGCGACGTCGCGCTGGACCCGTCCAACCCCGAGGTCGTGTGGGTGGGAACGGGCGAGAACGTCAGCGGCCGGCACGTGGGATGGGGAGACGGTGTGTACCGGAGCCGCGACGGCGGCCGCACGTGGAAGCGCATGGGGCTGGAGCACTCCGAGCACATCGGCAAGATCCTGGTGGACCCACGGGACGGGAACGTGGTCCTGGTGGCGGCGGAAGGGCCGCTGTGGGCGTCCGGTGGGGACCGCGGCGTGTACCGCACCGCCGACGGAGGCGATACGTGGACGCGCGTGCTCGCCGTGGACGACGACACCGGTGCCACCGACCTGGAGTTCGACCCGGGGAACCCCGACGTGGTCTACGCCGCCACGTTCCAGCGTCGTCGCCACGTGTGGGCGTATCTGGGCGGCGGCCCCGGCTCGGGCATCCACAAGTCCACCGACGGCGGCGTGACCTGGCGCAGGGTGGAGACGGGTCTGCCCAAGGGCGACCTGGGCAAGATCGGCCTGGCGGTGACGCCCGCCGACCCGGAGTTGGTCTACGCCACGGTGGAGGCCGACGCCGACGGACGCGGATTCTATCGCTCCCGGGACGAGGGCGAGAGCTGGGAGCGCCGCAGCTCCTACATCTCCGGGGGTACGGGCGCCCACTACTATCAGGAGATCGAGGCGTCTCCCACGGATCCCGATCTCGTCTACCAGATGGACGTCTTCATCCAGGTGACCCACGACGGGGGCGCGACCTTCGACAACCTGGGCACGGGGCGGGAGAAGCACTCGGACAACCACGCGCTCTGGATCGACCCCCACGGTGGGCAGCACCTCCTTGCAGGGACCGACGCGGGGCTCTTCGAGACCTTCGACGAGGGTACCACCTGGCGCCACTTCCCCAACCTGCCCGTCTCCCAGTTCTACAAGCTGGCGCTGAGCAACGACGAGCCCTTCTACCAGATCCTGGGCGGCGCCCAGGACCTGGGCGCGCTCCACGGGCCCGTGCGCACCACCAACATCGAGGGCGTCCGGAACCAGGACTGGTACGTGCCGCTGGGCGCCGACGGGTACGGCGTCGCCATCGACCCCACCGACCCCGACATCCTCTACGAGGAGACGCAGGTCGGGAACCTGTACCGATACGACCGGAGGAGTGAGGAGGCGCTGCCGATCCAGCCGCAACCGGCGCCGGGTGATCCGCCGGAGCGGTGGAACTGGGATTCGCCCATCCTCATCAGCCCCCACGCCTCCGATCGGCTCTGGTTCGCCTCGCAACGCCTGTGGCGGAGCGACGACCGGGGCGACTCCTGGACGCCGGTGAGCGGGGATCTCACCCGGAACCGGAACCGGTACGAGATGGAGTTCATGGGGCGGGCATGGAGCGTGGACGCTCTCTATGACAATGGCGCCATGTCGATGTACGAGACCCTCACCGCCGTGTCCGAGTCGCCTCTGGCGGAAGGCGTCCTCTACACGGGGAGCGACGACGGGTGGGTGCACGTCAGCCCCGACGGCGGCGCGACCTGGACCCGGACGTCGGACCTCCCCGGCGTGCCCGAGAACGCGTTCATCAACGACGTGGAGGCCAGCCGGGACGACCCGGCCGGCGTCTTCGTGATCGCGGATGCCCACAAGACCGGCGACTTCTCGCCCTACGTCTTCGAGAGCACCGATCGGGGTCGCACCTGGCGCTCCGTCGCCGGGGACCTTCCCGCCGGCACCATCGTCTGGGCGATCCAGCAGGACTTCGTGGACCCGGACCTCCTCTTCCTGGCCACCGAGTTCGGCCTGTACTTCACGCCGAACCGGGGCACGAACTGGATCGAACTGTCCGCCGGCGTCCCCACCATCGCGTTCCGCGACCTGAAGCTCCACGAGCGGGACGGCGACCTGGTGGCGGCCTCCTTCGGCCGCGGATTCTACGTGCTCGACGACTACACGCCCTTGCGCGCGATCGCGACGGGGGCGCTCACGGGCGACGGAGCCCTCTTCGCCCCGCGGGATGCCTGGTCGTACATCCCCATGGTGCCGTCCCAGGCGCGGGGGCAGCCCACCATGGGAAGCGACTTCTACACGGCGGACAACCCGCCCTTCGGCGCGGTGTTCACGTACTGGCTCGCCGAGACACCCACCACGGCGCGGGAGGACCGCCACGCCCGGGAGGACACGCTGAGGGCCCGGGGCGCCGACGTCCCCTTCCCGGGATACGACGCGCTGCGGGCGGAGTCGCTCGAGAGCGCGGCCAAGGTGCTGCTGGCGGTACGGGACGCCGGGGGCCAGGCGGTGCGCTGGGTGGAGGGACCTGCGAAAGAAGGTCTGCACCGGGTGTCGTGGGATCTCCGGCGGCCGCCTCCGGACCCCGTCGACCTGAGCACGCCCGGCTTCTCGCCCCCCTGGGTCACCGAGCCGCAGGGGCCCCTGGTGGCGCCGGGGCGCTACGCCGTGGAGTTGATGGTCGTGGACCAGGGAGAAGCCCGCACGTTGGGCGAGCCCCGCTCGTTCGAGGTGAAGGCGGTGCCCAACACGCCTCCGGGAACGGACCTGGTGGCGGTGGCGGCGTTCCAGGAAGAGGGGAGGGAGCTCATGCGACGCGTGTCGGGCGCGTCCGAGGAGATCGGACGAGCCAGGGACCGGCTACGCCACATGCGGGCCGCGCTGCTGGAGACACCCCGGGCGGACCCGTCGCTCTTCACCCGCATGGACGACCTGACCCGGGCGCTGGACGGGCTGGCGCTGCGGCTCTCCGGCGACCGCATCCGGGGCGGCCTGAGCGAGCCCTCGGTGCCCTCGATCTCCGAGCGTGTCGGGAACGCCGTGTACGGTCCGTGGGACACTCGCCAGACGCCCACGGCGACGGCGCGACGCAGCCTGGAGCTGGGCCGCGACGGCTTCACCGCCCTCAGCGCGGAGCTGCGGACGCTTCTGGAGGGAGAGCTGGTGAGGCTGGAGGCGGACCTGGAGGCGGCGGGTGCGCCCTGGACCCCCGGACGCAGGATCTCGGGGTAGCGTCGCGGGATCGGAGGCCGATCGTGGTCTAGTCCGACACGCCTCGGGGCCCGAGGTACCGGTCCAGCCAGCCCAGCATCTCGTCCCACCACACGAAGGCGTTCTGGGGCTTCAGCACCCAGTGGCCCTCGTCGGGGAAGTAGAGAAAGCGGGCCGGCACGTTCCTGCGCCGGAGCGTCGTGAACGTGGCGAGCCCCTGGTCGAAGGGCACCCGGTAGTCCAGCCCTCCATGGATGACCAGTGTGGGCGTGTTCATGCTCCCGGCGGAGTTGGCCGGGTTCCAGCGCTGGAATCCCTCGGGGTTCGTCCACGGCTGACCGCCGAACTCCCACTCGGGGAACCAGAGCTCCTCGGTGGCGCCGTACATGCTCGGGATGTCGAACAGCCCGTCGTGGTCGATGAGGGCACGGAAGCGGTCCGTGTGGCCGTTGATCCAGTTGATCATGTACCCGCCGTAGGACGCTCCGGCGGCAGCCACCCGGGTCTCATCGAGGAACGGGTACGTGGCCAGGGCGTGATCCAGGGCGGCCATGAGATCCGTGTAGACCTTGCCGCCCCAGTCGCCTGAGATCTGGTCCGTGAAGGTCTGGCCGTAGCCCGTGCTTCCCCGGGGGTTGGCGACCACCACCACGTAGCCGGGCGCAGCGAACATGTTGGGATTCCACCGGTAGCTCCACGAGTCGGTCCAGGCGCCCTGGGGTCCACCGTGGATGAGGAAGACCACCGGATACTTCCTGGACGGGTCGAAGTCGGGCGGCCGTACGATGAAGCCCTGCACCGGCGTCCCCTCGGCGCCGGTGGCCCAGAAGCTCTCCGCCGGTTGGAGGGCGAGTCGGGAGAGGAGGTCCCGATTCTGCCGCGTGAGCTGTCGCCGCACCTTCCCGTCCGCGTCGAGCGCGAACAGGTCCACCGGCCGGTCCGTGGCCTGCCGTGCCACCACCAGCGTCCGTCCGTCCGTCGAGACCTGGAGCGCCCCGTCGTAGGCGCCCTCGGTGACCTTCACGGGCGCGCCACCCGCGAGCTCCACGCGATAGGTGGCGTGGAAGAGCTGATCCTGTGCCTGGAACCAGAGGGTCCGGGAATCGGCGCTCCAGGCGAAGAAGTCCACGCTCTGGTCCAGATCCGCGGTCAGGCTGCGGGTCTCCTGGGTGCGACGGTCGTACAGCAGCAGCTGGGTGCGGTCCGCCTCGAACGCGGGGCGTGTCATGCCGAGGTAGGCGATGAAGCGGCCGTCCGGCGAGTACTGGGGCGACACGTCGTTGGCGTCGCTCGGGGTGAGAAGGCGGGGCTCGCCGCCGCCAGCGGGAACGAGCCACACGTCGTTCCCCGTGCCCACCATGCTGGGCACGTCCGTGTTGCGGACGAACGCGACCTCCTCCCCGTCGGGGCTGATGTCGTAGTCCGAGAAGCCCCCCAGCGCCACGGGCGGCGTGTCGTAGGGGCCGGGCGTGACGTCACGGCTCTGGCCGGTGGCCACGTCGAGCACGAACACGTGGCTCCGCTGGCCGTCCTCCCACTCGTCCCAGTGGCGGTACTGGAGGTCGTCGTAGACCTTGGCCTCCGAGCCGCCCATGGCGATGGCCTCGAGCCGCTCGGCGGTGGGGTCGCCCGTCGGCGTGACGGAGCTGGTGAAGAGGATCCGCCGGCCGTCCCGGGACCAGACCGGGCCCGCGGCGCCGCCTTCCAGGCCGGTCAGTGCCCGTGCCTCGCCGCCGTCCACCGGCATGACGTAGATCTGCGAGCCGTTGCCACCCCGGCTCGACACGAAGGCGATGCGTCGGCCGTCGGGGGACCACGCGGGGGCGCTGTTGGAGCCGCTCTCGGAGGTGATGAAGGGACGCGGCTCTCCGCCCGCCACCGACACGCTCCAGATCTCCGTCCTGGAACGGAACGCCGTCAGGTCGTAGGTGGTGACCGTGTAGAGCACGGTGGCCCCGTCCGGGCTCAGGGCGGGGCTCCCCACGCGCGCCATCGACCAGAGGTCCCGGGACGTGATGGGGGCTTTGTGCCGACGAGGCTGCGGGGAAGGCGAGGAGCGCGAGAAGGACGAGGAGCGGAAGGTGCGTGCGGGCGCGCATGGGAGTACCGGGACGGTCGGAGGAATCGAACGGTCCGGAGGGTCTGAAGGACGGTAGACACAGTGCCCAGGAGCGGCAACAGGGCGCGCTCCTGCCTCGTCCGACCCAGGCTCCATCCGCCCACCGGCAACCCTCGCCGTAGTCTTCGCGGAAGAGTCCTGCGATCGTTCGAGGAAACGGAATTCGGCAGGTGGGCGGGAGAGCCGCATCATGACGAAGCGCACTCTGGGCTCGACGAACATCCGGGTCGCACCGATCGGCCTCGGCTGTTGGCAGTTCTCCGGAGGCGAAGGCCTGGCGGGTCGGTACTGGCCGGCGCTCACCCGGGAAGTCGTGAACGACATCGTGCGGGTCTCTCTGGACGGCGGGATCGACTGGTTCGACACCGCCGAGGCCTACGGCGCCGGCCGCAGCGAGGACTCCTTGGCCGCCGCACTCCAGGCGGCGGGCCGACCGAACGGCTCCGTCGTCATCGCCACGAAGTGGATGCCGCTCCTGCGCACCGCGGGCTCGATCCGGCGGACCCTCGACGCCCGGCTGGCCCACCTGTCGCCCTATGGCATCGACCTGCATCAGATCCACATCGGCTTCGGGGCGCTCGCCACGAAGAGGGCTCAGGTGGAGGCCATGGCCGAGCTGGCGGAAGCGGGTCGCATCCGGGCCGTGGGAGTGAGCAACTTCTCCGCCCGCGCCATGCGTCTCGCCGCCCGGGTGTTGGAGCGGCACGGCCTGCCCTTGGCGTCGAACCAGGTGCGCTACAGCCTGCTGGACCGGCGTATCGAGACGAACGGGGTGCTGGCCGCCGCGCGCGAGCTGGGCGTGACGATCATCGCGTACTCGCCCCTGGCCCAGGGCCTGCTGTCGGGCAGGTTCCACGAGGATCCCGACCGCGTGAAGCCTATAGCCGGCCCCCGCCGCTTCCAGCGCGCGTTCCGGCCCAGCGGGCTGCGCAGGAGCGCGCCTGTGGTGGCCGCGCTCGCGTCGGTCGCGAAGGCCCATGGCGTGAGCCCGGCGCAGGTCGCGCTGCGCTGGCTGATCCAGGCACGGGGAGAGACCGTGGTGGCGATCCCCGGAGCCAGCAACGTCCGGCAGGCGACGGCGAACGCCGGCGTGCTCGACTTCGAGTTGAGCGAGGAGGAGGTGGTGGGCCTCGACCGCGTGTCGAGCGGGGTTCGATGACCTGAACCGGCGCCCGACGGCTCGGGCCGACCGGTCACCGACCCACCACGTAGAGTGCCCCGATGTAGAGGCCGTACGCGACTGCGAGCACGACCCCGGTGCTGCGTCGGATGGGGCGTCTTCGCCATGAGAACCACACCAGGACCACGCTGGCGACGACCATCACGGGCAGGTCGAACACGAGAAAGCGCTCGGGTACGGCGACAGGCTCGCTGCTCACCACGGCCGCGACGCCCATGATCGCGAGGATGTTGAAGTTGTTGCTCCCCACGATGGTGCCGACGACCATGCCCGTCTTTCCTCGTCGGGCCGCCAGAACGGTGGTCGCCAGCTCCGGCAGGGACGTTCCGACCGCGACGACGGTGAGGCCGATGACCGTTTCAGACACGCCGAGACGGCCCGCGATGTCGACGGCCGAGTCCACCAGGAGCGCCGCTCCCAGCGGCAGCACCACGAGGCCCGACCCCGATGAAGAGCGCGATGATGGGCAGGCTGCTCGGAACTCCGAGTACCCATTCCATCGGCGCCGACGCGGCGGGGCGCTGGGCCCTGAGGGCGTCGCGGGAGGTGAGCGCCAGCCCCGCGACGAGCAGGCCGAGCAGCAGTCCGCCATCGGGCCGGGTCAACGCGTGGCCACGGAAGCACAGCCCGGCGAACAGGAGGCTGATCACGAGCATGGCGACCCCGGACCGGGCGACGCTGCGGTCTCCCGTCCGAAGGGGGTGGACTCCGGCGGCCAGACCACCCACGAGGAGGACGTTGGCGATGTTGCTCCCGACCACGTTGCCGAGGGCGAGGCCGGGGTATCCTTCGAGCGCCGCGCGAACCGACACGACCAGCTCGGGCAGCGACGTCCCGAGGCCGACGATGGTCAGGGCGACGACGGTCTGGGGAACGCGGGCGCGGCGGGCGAGGGCCACGGCGCCCCGGACGAGCAGGTCGCCGCCCCCCAGCAGGTAGATGAGACCTGCGGCCAGTTGGGCGTAGATCAAGCGTCGGCTCGGTTCATCGGGGGGGCGACCGCCTCAGGCCGCGGGGGGGCCGTCGATCACGTGGGCGATCGCGTACAACAACCCGTCCTCCGGATAGCTCGCCCATCGCAGCGACCTGTAGCTCCCGTCCTTGCACCGGAACCGGTTCTCGAACGAGATCGTCGGGATGCCTTCCGCCAGCGTCTCGATCTCTCGCTCGGTCTTCGCGACGTCGTCGGGGTGCACGATGTCGAGGAAGGGCCGAGTCAGGAGGTCCTCCTCGCTCCACCCGAGCACGCGCCGGAATGCCGGATTCGTGCGCTTGAAGTATCCGTCCGTTCCGGCGATGCACATCAGGTCGATCGAGACCTCGAAGAACTTCCGGAACTCGCGCAGGAGGGACATGCGCGTCTCGAGCTCGTCCGCCATCTCGTTGAAGGTGCGGGCCAACACGCCGACCTCGTCCTCGCGCGCCGTGTCGGCACGCGCGTCCATCTCGCCCTTCCGGATGCGGTTGGCCACCGCCGCCAGGTCGTGGATCGGGAGAGCGAACCGAAGCCCCAGTGCGGCCCCGGCCAGGATCGCGAACGCGGAGAGAATGAGCGCCGTTCGGCGCAGCCAGTCCCGGAACTCGTTGGGGACGCGCATTCCCTCGACCCGATCTTCCTTCACCACCAGGGCCCACCCGACCTCGGGAACCGTGCGTGTGGCGGCCCACACCTCCTCACCACGGTAGTCGGTGATGCCACCCGCGATGGGGCTTGCCCCGCCGGACAGCGCCCGTGCCCCGAGGCCCGTCGGGTCACCGGAGAGGACGATGCTTCCCTCCCTGCCCGGATCGTGCCGCGTCGGGTGGAGCGTACGGAGCGCCCCCGCATCGTCCCGCGCGACGATGAGTGTTTCGCCGGTCTCCCCCAGGCCGTGCCGGGGAGCGGTCAGCTCGACCAGCTCGTGGGCGTCGAACACGGCCAGGAGGCTTCCCACCGTCCGTCCGTCGAACACCATGCGCGCCTGGAAGCCCACCTGGGGCGCGCCGGACTCCGTGAAGGCGATGCCGACGTAGACCGCCTCGCCCTCGGGAGGCGGCTTCAGCGGCGTGGCGGCGGCCCGCAGGTCGGCCACGGCTCCCCGGGCTACGGAAGCGACCGGGCGGCCGTCGACGTCGAAGACCTCGAGGAGCGTCGCGCTGCGAGACGCGGCGATCGCGTCGCTCAGGATCGTCCGCATGCGGACGACGGGAGGGGCTTCGCCGGTACGCGCGTGCTGGTCGAGGCTCGCCCTCAGCTGTGTGCGGCTCGCGACCAGGTCGGCGCCATCACGCCAGCCCGCAATGATCCAACGCAGCGATTCACGCTTCGCCTCGGCCAGCTGGTCGAGCTGCTGGAGCGTGCCGTCCCTGATGTACCCCTCCACTCGGGGCGCGACGACCGCACCGAACACGAACATGCTGCTCAGAGAGACGACGACGAGGGCGAAGACGAGCTTGGTCCGGATATCCACGCTTGAGAATACGGGGTCCGGACAACGGCGGCCACGCGAGGTCCCCGAGGGGCGCGCGGGCCCTCGCGCAGCGCCGGCGTGCCAACCCGCTTCGAGGCCGCTACCTCCGCCGGGTCGGCGTGGCTGATCCCGCCGCTGCCGCCGAGGGTGGGCCCGGCGTGAACGTGTACGTGGCGTCGGGGCCGAGCTGCATGGCCCGTGCGCCGTCGTGGCCCTTCCCCGCGAGCGCCGAGCCGATGGCGAGGGGAAGGAACGCCAGCACCGTCGTGATGCAGAGCAGAGACCGCTCGCGCGCGCGGAGGCCCTCCCTCGTACGGAGGGGCGACGCCAATGCCGCGAGGCGATTCACGATGGGAGCCGTTCCGAAGCCGGCGCCGAGGAGCACAGGCGCTGCGGCGCGAGGGCGGGCGGCGTGCACCAGGACCTTCGCGTACTCCCGGGCGGAGAGCCCGGCACGGAGAACGGCGTCGTCGCACGCGCACTCCGCGGCGAGGTCGAGGCGGCGCACCGCCCACCACATCACGGGATTGTACCAGTGCAACGCGCGAACGATGGCGGAGAGCCGCGTGGCGAGAACGTCACGACGGGAGATGTGCGCGAACTCGTGCTCCAGGATCGCCCGGCGAAAGGAGGGCGAGACCGAGAGGGTGTCCGGAGGCAGGAGGAGCGTCGGACGGTGCAGACCCACCACCGCCGGCCCGGCGACGTCGGCGCTCACCGCGAGCGTCGGCACGGAGCGCAGCCCACCCGTCGGGCCGCCTCCTCCGCGTCCGCCAGCCTTTGCGGCGCGTCGGGGTCTCGGTGCGGCGGGTCAGGCGCCCGGCCAGGATCCAGCCCACGATCGAGCGCAGCAGGAGGGCGACCGCGGGGATGGACCATGCCAGAGCGAGCCAGGGGAGCGTCCCCGTCGCGGCGGGGGCCGGTGTCCAGGATGGTGGAGAGACGGCCAGGGTGGCCGTGCCTCCCGCACCCGGTTCCGCCGCTACGAGCGCGAGGACGAACGGAGCGGTCGCCAACGGTACCAGCGCCGCGACCCACAGCGCATGACGGAACGCCGCGGACCTTCCGGCGCCTCGCGCTCCATCACCGCGACCGGGTCACGTCGCCGTCGACGGCGCCGCTCCAGGCGAAGATCATGCTCATCGTCGAACCTCGTCCTCCTCCTCAAGGCGACGCAGGATCTCGTCGAGTCTGCGCTGGTCCCCGGGGCTGAGCGCCCGTGATCGTCCGTCCAGCAGCGCGCTCATGGCTTCAGTCACCGAACCCCCGAAGAACGTGTCCACGAAATGTCCTGCGGCCTTCCTGCGCAGTCCTTCGTCCGCTTGCGTGGCGTGGTATACGAAGCGCGCGCCGTCACGCCGGTGGGCCAGCCACCCCTTGCGCTCCAGAATGCGAAGCGTGGAACGGACGGTGGCGTTGGAGGGCGGGTCCTCCATCTCGGACTCGACACGAGCCGCCGTGGCTTCACCGAGGCGCAGGACGATGTCGAACATCTCGCGTTCCCGGGCGCTGAGCCCGGCATGGGGATCCTGGGTCATGGTTGACGATAACCCCGTAATGTGTAGAATTCCACACTGTGAAAAAATACACACTGGCTCACGCCTCGGGAGGACATGGGATGCGTCGTGACGGGGAAAGGGTTTCCTGGGGAGACGCGCGAGCGGCCCGCAGAGCGGTCCGGGCACTGTGCGTGGGTCTGGTGGCCGGGTCGTGGTCGGCCGTTGCGCCGATGCCCTCCGCGGGGCAGCAGATGCAAATGATACGAGGGGACGGCACGGTGATGTCGTTGCCGGGCGGCCGGATGGCGTTGCTCGAGTCGGAGTCCGGTGGGGTGGTGGTGCGGGGGGTGGTGGAGGGTGAGGCGCCCGGCTCCGATCCGGCCCTCCTCGCGGAGGGGGTTCGCATCGTCTCGATGCAGGGTGCGCAGGTGACCGGAGTCGACGCCCTCACGGCCGCCTCCGACGCGATTCCCGAGGGGACGAGGTCGTCCTGGGGTGGTCCGCGGCGACGATGCGCGCACGATCCGGTTCGCCGCCCAGTCCATGCGGCTGCGGGCGAGCACATGGTGGTCCGGCGCCCTCCGGGGGCGTCGGCGCCTGGACGAACCTGGCGCCTCCGGGCGGGGGGGCCGCCGAGGTGGTGATCGCGGGGGCGCACATCCGCGACAACGGTCAGGGGATGCCCGAGGTGGTGTTCCGTGGCTCCGATCCGGCGGCCGATCGGGTGAGCCTGCGTGTCGGCGACGTGGTCGTGGCGGTGAACGGTCGCGGCATCTCGGCCCTGGCGGGTCTGGAGCTCTTCTACGATCAGGTCGCCTCCGGTGACGATGTCGTCCTCACGATCCGGCGCGGTGGCGCCGAAGAGGTCGTGCGGTTCGCCAAGCCCGCCGGGCGTTGACGACCCGGGCCTGGAGGTGGGCTGCGGCGGCGGTGCTTTGGCTGCCGGGCCCGGCGCGCGCACAGGACGCGAGCAGGGTGCTCGACTCGATCTTCGACGCCGTCGACGCGGGCGAGCCCCTGCCCGCGGTTGCGGTGGCCGTCCTGCATCACGGGAAGGTGGTGTACCACAGAGCCGCCGGGTACGCGGATCTGGAACGGCGTGTTCGAGCCACGTTGGACACCCGATTCGACTGGGCCTCCGTGGCGAAGCAGTTCACCGGCTTCGCCGTGGCCCAGCTCTCGGAGGCGGGCGCGTTGTCACCCGACGATCCCGCCGGACGCTTCCTGCCGGAGCTGGATCTCTCCGGAGCGAGCGTCACCCTGGAGCAGCTCCTCCATCACACCTCCGGGCTGGAAGACAGTGACGGACTCCTGGCTCTCGCGGGGTGGGAGCCCGGGGACGCCGTGAGCGACCAGGACGTGCTGGGGGTGCTCCTACGACAGCGTCACCTGCGCTGGGCTCCGGGGGAGCGTGAGGGGTACGGTAACGGCGGGTACGCTCTCCTGGCCGAGATCGTAGCGCGGGTTTCCGGCAAGTCGTTCCCGGCCTATGCCGACTCGGCCATCTTCCGGCGTCTGGGGATGACGGCGTCGAGCTTCCCGGGCTCCCCCGAGCGCTGGTTCCCGACCGGGCGCTCCCCTTCGTGAAGGGGCCCGACGGTCGCTTCGTCGCGAGCCAGGTGGACGCCCTTCGGTGCCGGCGGCCTGGTCGGCACCGTGGAGACATGACGCGTTCGGCGGCGACCTCCTGCATCCCACCTGACGCGGCCGCCACGGCCGGATCGAGCAGCCGGGGCCCTCTCCTCCGGGAGCGCTCTCCTGATGGGGAATCGGGCTCGGGGAGTACCGGGGCCGGGCCACCTTGAGCCACGGCGGCAGCGGCGTGGCCACCGAGACGTACTTCGAGGTGTTTCCGGATCTCGACTTCGCGGTGGCCGCCGCGTCCGCGTCGCCCGGCATCGTCAACCCGGCGCGGGTCGCCCGCATCGCGGCCGACCTCCTCCTGGCGTCCGACTCGAGCCGGTGCGGCCGGTGACGTCGGGACCCAGCATGATGATGCTGACCGACAGCATGATCTCGACGCCGCCCGCCGAGTCCGAGGGCTTGGAGGTCCCCGGGGAGCGTCTTCGTGGCTACGCCGGGGCGTATCGCTTCGAGGACGGCTCGGTCCTGGTGGTGCGGCCGCGGGACGGCCGCCTGGAGTACGGCCACGCGGGATCACCGCCCTTCATGCCCCTCTTCCGGCTCGTGGCGACGGCTGGTTCCTCCTGAGCCGCCCCGGGACGGTCTTCGCAGCCGGACCCGACGGCGACGTGGCGCTCCTGGTCGTGGAGCGGCGCGACCCGGGAAGGACCCGACCCGGGACGTCGGCAACAGGGTGCCGGTTCCACGCTTCGACGCCGTGTCCGCGACGCCCTACGTGGGGTGGTACCACAGCGATGAACTCGGAGCCGTGTCCGAGCTCCCGCTCGGCCGGTGGGCTCGAGCAGCGGACGGCAGGCACGGGACCATGCTGCTCGGCCCCGTGCGCGAGGCTACGACTTCGGCGTCGCGGGCGCGTCGTCGTGGCGGCGTCTTCAGCCGCGGGCGCGACGGGATCGCGTCCGGCATGGAGCTGCGCTCGCGGTCGTGGGACGCGAGGTCGTACTTCCAGATCGCCGACCTCCGCTGGACGGCGCGTTCCGGTGGGGAAGGTGGCTCGCAGCCATGAGGTGGGTCGGGACGATACCACGCGCCCGACGCCCGGGTCTTCCGCTCCTTGTCTGCGCGACCGCGTTGCCGCGGACTCCCGGGCGGAGCGCACGCACAGGCCCCCGACCCAGGGGCTCGGTCGGCCTCTTCGTAGCCCTCGACGCCGGGTGGCAGAACATCATCGGCGGAGAGTCGTGTCGGGGATGGACGCCCTGGCTCAGGCCCGGCGACGCGTGGTCACGCGTGGACGGCGACGAACCTCGTTCGGCCTGGTGGAGGGCTCGACCTCGGCGTCGTCGTCATGCGGGGGATTCCCAACGGCGACCCCTCCGGGCCCCTCGCGGTGGCCTACCGCAACCGCACCCAACGGCACTGGAACCTCATGGTGGGCCAGGCCCTCGGGCGTGGCCGAGAGACCAACGTCCATCTCTACCTGTCGGAGGTGAGTCGGGCCTTCGGGGTGGACGTCGAGGATCGCGGGAGACGTACCGCCGACGCGACGAGCAGAGACTGCTCCGTTACGGCCTCGGGTTGGAGCGGGAGATCTCCCGCCACTTCGCCGCCAGGGTCAGGGTCGGAACGTCGCGGGCGGACTTCGGGGATCAGGCGACCAACATGACGCCCCGGCGGGTGCTGGATGTGATGGTGGGAGGAGTAATCCATCCGTGAGTCTTGCGTATGCGGATCGATCGTGCGCTCGCTGGGCGGAAGCGCGCGCCCCACCGGGCACGATATCCTGTTGCTGGATCGCCTCAGTCGGTAGGCGCTGCGCGAGCGCCGCGCAGCATGGTCCCGTGCTGCGCGAAGCCCGCGCGCCGTAGCACGGTCCACCCCACGACGACGCCCGAGACCTGCACGAGGATGTCCGTCGAGTCGAGGAGCCTTCCTTGCACCACGAGCTGGCAGAGCTCGGAGGCGACCGCGAGGTAGACCGCCGGCCAGAAGCGCGCCAGCGGCCCGCGGCGGGCGAGCGGCCACACCGCGAGGAGCCCGCCCAGCGGCAGGTACAGGAGGAACGGCGACACCACGTCGACCACGCTGAACATGTCCACCCGAGCCCCCAGGAAGCGCAGGGGTATCCACCAGTCGTCCACCAGCTTCGCGCCCACGGCACCGAGCGAGTGCTCGAGCACGTACGGTCGCAGCGCCCACAGCAGGAGCACGCCACCATAGGCCAGCGCCAAGGTGGCGGGGCGGTCGCGCCCACGGAGGTTGCGGGAGAGGAACGGCAGTCCCCAGGCCGCGGCCGCTGCCCCCACCGCCACGCCGGCGGCGTGCGCCAGCACGGCGCCGGCTTCCATGGGCAGGCCCAGAAGCCCGTGGCCGACCTCGGCCATCAGCGCCAGCCCCAGACCCGCCGCCCCCACCACGGCGGCCGATTTCCGGTAGCCTGCACCCGCCTCCACGAGGGCAGCCACCGCGAGGGCCCCGGCGGGGGCGAACAAGACGAGGTCCGTGCCCGGGATCCGTCCCAGGGAGCTCCAGTCGAACATGCTCCATGCCAGACGGAAACGGCCGAGGGGGCCTCCGTACACGTTGGGGTAGACCGTCTGGCGGAAGAGCGGGACCAGCGCCTCACCGAAGCACGCGGCGCCGTACCCGCCCGCGAACACCAACGCGGGCAGGCCCACGAAGGAGCGGGCATGCCGCCGGTACGCCACGGTGATCACCAGGGCCACCAGCGCCGCGGCGCCAAGCAGCGCTCCCACGGTGTTGGTGAGGATGTCCAGGACGCTCGCGGTGCGTGTGGTCGAGAAGAGCTGCGCTCCCTCGACGACCGTGCTCACGCCGGCGCCCGACAGGACCGCGTTGCGCAGCGAGGTCAGCGTGCGTCCGGGGGGCGCCGTGATCATCCACACCAGGCCCCATCCGGCGAAGAGCGCCAGGTTGCGCGCTCCGTCGATCACGTCCCGCGGGGACAGGGACGGATGCAGCATCCGGCCGAGCCCTTGCAGCCCCGGGCCGCCCAGGCGGAGGGACGAGAGGGTGGCCAGGAGCAGGAGCGCGAGGTACGCGCCCCGCGCGGGCAGGCGGCTCCGATCGAGCTGCTTGGCGAGTTCCGTGGCTCCTCCTACCCACCTTCCGGGCGACGGCCCGCGGCGCCTCCTCACCGGGTCCCACCAGGATCGGGTCCCGGACCCGGTCAGCTCCCAACGCACGAGCGGGAGCGGGATGACGCCCGTGTCGAAGAAGTCGTCGAAGAAGCCCTTCATCGTGAACGCGTCTCCCCGCTCGAGCGCGACCTCGGCCAGGATCTGCTCGATCTGCATCTTCCCCGTCAGGTAGCTGGTGCCGTATCCCGGGCTGCCGCAGGTAGAGGTGCTGCTCGAAGCGGACGAGGTCACCCTCGGGGAGCCAGCCGCGCGGCGTCCAGCGGCCCGCGTGCTCCACCGCCTGGTCCATCGTGAACTCGTTGGCGTGCAGGTAGAGGCCGCTCAACGCGCGCGCGGCCCGCTGGGCGAGCATCACCCACACGAGCTCGCGAGAGCGCGGCCGGTCGTCGAAGAGCCCCGCGTGCATCATCATCTCCTCCACGCCGGTCGCGAACCCCTCCGAGCGCGCGTCGTAGATGTTGTAGATCGGCGGCGCGCTGCGGATCGGGCTCGGGTGCGGGTTCTCGCGTATCCGCGCCAGCTCCAGCCAGTGGTGCGAGTGTGTGCGCATCACGAGTGGGTCCCGGTAGTTCACCTCGTTGAAGAAGTTGCGGATCTCGTCGGGCGCCGCGGGGGTGAACGAGCCGTTCTGCGCGCGTAGCGCCGGGTCCATCCACGGCTCGACCGTCTGCATCTCCTCCTCCTCGAGGAAGCGCATGTAGTCGTCCACCGCCTCGTTCAATCTCCGGTCGTACTCCTCGGCCGTCCGGATCCGCTCGAGCTGCGGCAGGTCGCGGTTGCGATGCTCCTCGAGCCGCAGCGACGCGTGCGCGCGGGCCAGCTCCCTACGGATGAGCGTGACCTGTTCCTCCCACGACCACGGCACGAGGTGCACGTTACGCGCATACCAGGTGTAGTTCTCCTTGCCGACACCGGAAGGCCCCGTCTTCGAGGGGGCCTGCTCCGCCAGCCATCCCCGGAACGACTCCGTGGCCTCGATCGCGGCCGTGATCGAGCGCGTCCAACGCGTCGTTCGTCCCGGCCACCCGCTCGCCCAGGTCGGTCAGCGCGCCGGCCTGCTCGGCGAACGAGCGGTCGCCTGCCAGCCACAGGTCGCGCGCGTTGCCGGTCAGGTTCACGCGCGCGTGGTCGAGCAGGCGGGGGATCGCGCCGATGCGTGCGGCCAGCTCCGCCGCGTCGGACGCGGACAGCGGGTAGTCGTACGCCCACAGGTCGATGAAGCCCTCGATGGTCGGGCCCTCGTGCGCCGGCACATCGCTCTGCTCGGCGTAGACGTTCGCGTAGAACGCCGGATCCCGCTCCCACGGCCGCCGTACGCGCTGATCGAAGTCGAGACCGTTCATCTCCGCGCGCACGAGCTGCCAGTCGATCGCGTGCGCCACCGGCCAGCCTTGCGGGTCGATCGCGTCGAGGCGGGCCCTCCACCGGGGAAGGGCCTCGACCTGCGCCGCCATGGCCTCCCGCGAGTAGTCCGGTACGCCGTCGATCACATCGGGTGACTGGAACGCGCGCCACTCGCGGAAGAGCGCGACCAGGTCGTCGTAGCTTCCAGGGCTACGCGCCGACTCGGCGGCCGAGCAGGCGGCGACGCAGAGCGCGACGAGCCCGAGCAGAAGGTGGCGCCGAAGCGCGGCGGGACGACGGGACATGGGCACACCTTCCGGTTCGGAGCTCGGGTCCGTCGCGCGCGCGTGGACCTCTCTACGGACCGGAGAGGGTAGACGCGGCGCGGTCCCCCGTCCGGGCCGGTTCATCCCTCCTTTCCGGGCTTCCACACCTCCCATACGCGTCCCACCAGGGCGGGACCCGGCTTGAGCGTGGGCTGGCCAGGCCGCCACCCCGAGGGCGTGGCCTCGGCGCCGCCCGTCTCACGGACGAGTTGGAAGGCCTGGATCTGGCGCAACGTCTCGCCACGTTCCGCCCCACCGGGGGCGTCAGGACCTCGAACGCCTGGACCACGCCGTCGGGATCGATGAGGAATCGGCCGCGCGTGTCCACGCCCGCGTCCTCGTCGTAGACACCGTAGACCTCACCGACCTTCCCGCCGGCGTCGGACAACATGGGAACGGCACGCCCGCCGTCCACCATCTTCGACAGCTCGGTCTCGTTCCACATCTTGTGCACGAAGACGCTGTCCACGCTCATGGACAGCACCTCCACACCGAGCTTCCGGAACGCACCATGCTTGTCGGCGACCGCCGACACTTCCGTTGCTCAGACGAAGGTGTAGTCGCCCGGATAGAAGCACAGGACAACCCACTTTCCCAGATAGTCCGAGAGCTTGCACGGAACCGAACTTCCCTTCGTGGAACGCGGGCGCCGTGAAGTCCGGCGCCTTCTGGCCGACCTTGATCATGCTCTTCTCCATCCTGGTCGATAGGTCATGGGATGACCCCTCTTCGCCTTTCGACGCACCCCCGACGGGTCCTCCCGTCGGTCGGGCGCACCCGACTTCCTCCACGGGCCACCTCCTCTCGATGGTGTGCGCGGGCCGGCGCGATGGCGGGGCCACGGCAACCGTGCCACGGGTCACGAAACATAGACGACGGCGGCAGACATCGAAAAACCGTATGTCAGTCCGACGGCCCCTCCCGCCGCGACCGCCTTGCTCCTTCGACGGAGCTCCCTACGTTCGAGAAGCCCTTGTCGCACGCGGGCCTCATTCCTACTCGAAGCGCGTGAAGACCATGAGGAGCTTGAAGGGCCATCTGATCATCTCGAGCGGGGGCCTGTTCGACCCGAACTTCCGCCACACCGTGGTGTTGATGGGCGAGCACAACGCCGAGGGGGCGCTCGGCTTCGTCCTCAACCGCCCGCTCGACGTCACCGTCGCGAAGGCCGTCCCACCCCTGGCCTCCCTCGTGGATCCCGACGAGCCGCTCTTCCAGGGCGGGCCTGTCCAGCCCTCGCACTCCGTGGTCGTCGCCGAGGTCGTGCACCCCGAGCTGGTCGACGTGCTGATCTTCGGCTCGATCGGGTTCCTGATCGGCGAGGTGCCCGACGACGTCCGCGCCGGCATCCGCAGGGCGCGCGTGTTCGCGGGCTACTCGGGTTGGGGACCGGGTCAGCTCGAAGCCGAGATGGAGCAGAACTCCTGGATCGTCGAGCCCGCCCGAGAGGAGGACGTCTTCACGGACGACCCCGACGGCCTCTGGAGCCGCATCCTCGAGCGGAAGGGTCCGGCGTACAGGCGGCTCTCCCGGATGCCGTTCGACCCCTCCATGAACTGAGCGCAGGTCTACCGATGCTGGCCCCGGGGAGGCCGGTCCCGCTCCCTCCCCGTCATCCGGCTCAGCGCAGCGCCCGCAGCTCCTCCCACGTCATCGTGACCGTGCGGTCGTCCTGTCCGCGGAACGTCACGGTCTCCGCCGCCTCGTCCACGTCCACCGCGTAGACGTAGCGCGCGCCGCCGGCTTCCACGACGCCCTGGAGCTGGCCCGACGCGTCGTACGCATGGATGGCCAGAGAGCCCCGGTTGTCGCCGTTTGCTCGGGGACCTCTTCGAGGGGGTCCGTCGAGGACTTGGCACACGCGCCGGCGGCGAGGGCCAACGGCACGACGGACATCGCCCGCACGACGGGGCGGCGCGCACGGCGCCGCGACGACTACGCGGGACCGGCGACGAGCGACGGGGCTATGTCCTCGATCTTCGGCGTGCCCGCCGCGCGCATCGTCAGCACGAGCTCGTGGTCCAGGATCTCGAGGGCGCGCTCCACGCCGGCCTGGCCGAAGGCGCCCAACCCCCAGAGGTAGGGTCGTCCGATCGCCACGGCGTCCGCCCCACGGGCGAGTGCCTTGAAGATATCCGCGCCGCGGCGGACCCCGCTGTCCATGATGACCGGAACGCGCCCGCCCACCTCCCGGACCACCTCGGGGAGCGCGTCGATCGTGGCCTGTCCGCTGGGGTCGGTCCGGCCGCCGTGGTTCGACACCCACACGCCGTCCACCCCATAGCTCAGGCAGCGCGCGGCGTCCTCTCCCGTCACGATCCCCTTGAGGAGCAGCGTCATCCGGGTGGCGTCACGGAGGCGTGCCACGAAGTCCCAGGTCAGCGCGTCCCGACCGGCCGTGCCCTCCGGCTCCGGCAGGCCCCGGTAGTTCGGCTTCACGGGAGGGGCCATCCCGCCCTCGGTGTGACAGGTCGCGCAGGGACGGTCGTCCGCCCTCCTCCCCCGCTCCGCGGTGATGCGGTTGGCCCCGCCGGGATTGTCCACCGTGAGCACGAGCGCGGGGCAACCCGCCGCCTCCACGCGACGGAGGAGCGCCTCGTTCACGTTCCAGCTCCCAGAGGCGTAGAGTTGGAACCAGACCGGCTCACCCCGCGCCCGATTCACCTCCTCCACGGACGTGGAGGCCACGTTCGACAGGACCATCAGATGGTCGCGCGCCGCGGCCGCGCGTGCCACGCCCGGCTCGGCGTCGGGGTGGAAGGCCCGGTGGCTGCCTGCGGGCGCGAGCACCAACGGAGTCGGCCAGCTTCGCCCGAAGAGCGCGGTGCGCGTGTCCACCTCCGCCACCCCGCGGAGCCTGCGCGGTCGCACGTAGAGGCGCTCGAAGCCCTCGCGATTGCGGTGTAGCGTCGTCTCACCGTCCGTACCCGTCTGCAGGTAGGCCCAGTGGGCGACGGGGACGTTGCCGGCCGCCACGCGCTCGAGGTCGAACACGTCCAGTGCGTCGCCGGGGAGCATGGCGAGCGGTGGCTCCCCGGGGACCGCCCCGGAGAGGCTCTCCGCCGCCGCTTCGCTGCGCCGGGGGCCCGGGTCGGGCGCCACGCACCCCCACAGCCCGGCGGCGAGGGGGCTCGCGGCCAGCCACCGGAGAAAGGCCCTGCGGTCGACGTCCGTCACGGCTCGGCGCTCCGCTACCGCCCCATCCCCGCCCTCGTGTCCGGCTCCGCCACGACCCAGTCGGTCCGCTTCAACGGCAGCTGTCGTGGCCACACCTCGTCGAGCGTGTCGCCCTCGTACAGCCTTCCGTTCTTCATCACGTACCGGATCGTGTTCGTGTTGCGGATGTCGTCGAGGGGATTGGCGTCCAGCACGACGAGGTCCGCGAGCTTCCCGGCAACGAGGGAGCCGACGTCCTTCTCGAGGCCGAGGCCCTCGGCACCGAGGATGGTCGCGGTGCGCAGCGCGTTCATCGTGCTCATGCCGCCCGACTGCATCGACCACAGCTCCCAATGGTAGCCGAGGCCCTGGAGCTGCCCGTGGCTGCCGATGCCGATGCGCCCGCCCGCCTCGACGATCTTCTTCGCGCCCGCGGCGTGGAGCGGGAAGACGTGCTCGTCGTCCCGGAACCACCCGGGGCGGCGCCGGCTCTTCTGGTCGAGCTCCTCGTGCGCCGTGAAGTACGCGAGCTTGGCGTCGTCGTGCGGGTTCTCGCGCGAGTAGTAGTAGTTCTCCGCCCACGGCCCGCCGTACGACACGAGCAGCGTCGGTGTGTAGGTGATGCCGATGCCCGAGTAGAGCTTCACGACGTCGCCGTAGATCGGCGCGATGGGCAGCGCGTGCTCCTGACCGGGATAGCCGTCCAGCGCCATCGTCAGGTCGTACATGAACTGGAGCCCACCCTCGGTGGTCGGCTTCAGGTGGTGTTCCCGGGCCGCCTGGATGATCCACTGTCGTACCTGGCGGTTCCCGGCCATGTACATCTTCACGTACTTCGTGTCGTAGTAGTCGCTGTAGCGACGCACGATGTCGCGGGCCTGGTCCAGGCTCTTGATGCCGTCCTCGACGTAGTCGCCGAAGATCCCCGGGCCCGTGGAGTACACGCGCGGCCCGAGCATCCGGCCCGCCGTCACCAGGTCCGAGTAGGTGAGCACGTCCGTGGTGGACGTCTGCGGGTCCCGAGTGGTCGTGACGCCGTACGCGAGGTTGGCCAGGTAGATCCACTCCTGCGTCTTGTGGATCCCCCACGCGGGCCACATGTGGCTGTGTGTATCGACGAAGCCCGGAACGATCGTCTTTCCTGCCACGTCGACGATCTGCGCGTCCGACGGCACGTCGACGGAGCCGCGCGCACCCACGCCGGCGATGCGGTTGTTCCGCACCACGATGTCCGCGTTCTCGATCACCTCGTCGCCGTTCATCGTCACCACGCGAGCGCCTCGGAGCACGACGATGCCCCTGGGGATGTCACGCGTGGCCTGGATACGGATCCGCCGCTCGAGTGGCTCGTACCCCGCGCTCTCGTCCTTCTTCGCGGACGCTGAATCCGCCTGTTCGCCGGCGGCCTTCTTCGCCGCGGCGACGCTGTCGTCGTGTGCCTTCGCGGCGTCGAGATCGTAGACGAAATGCCCGTTGCCGACCGACCAGTGGACCTCGTGCCCGTCGCCGGACCACGCGGGGAACTGCCCGCCGATGTCCGTGAGCCTCCGCGCCGGGAAGGCGGCGTTCTCCGGGTTCGCCACGGAGATCGTCGGGGCCTCGCCGCCGAGCTTCGGCACGGTCACCACGTACAGGTCGTTGTGCACCTGGGCGAGCGCCTGATCGCCTTCGGGCGCCATGATCACCACGTCCGCGCGGTCCGGCTGCTTCTGTCCCGGGCGGGTCGCGCCCGTGACCTTCACGTGCGCCTTCTCGTCCGTGCCGTCGAAGCGGATCGAGACCAGCCCCTTCTGGCCGTGGTACAGGTAGATGCGGTCCGACCCGTGCACGAAGTGCGGATGCTCCCGCCCCTCGGCCGGGGCCACGAGCGTCGCCTCACCGCCCGCGGCGGGCACCTGGACGATGTCCATCTCGGCGCCGCCGAAGCCGGGCCCGACCGACTCCTCGAACGCGCGGGCGGGGTTGCGCAACGCGACGATGCGATCGCCCGCCGTGCTCCATGCGGGCTGCTGGTACTGTGCGGCGCGCTGCGTGAGCTGCTGCGGGCCGCCGCTGCCGTCCGCACGGGCCTTGAAGATCTGTCCGCCCTGCTCGTTCCAGGTCGCCCACGCGAGCCACTGACCGTCGGGCGACCACGCCGGCTCGGCCTGCACGAGCCCCTCCTGAGCGGCGAGGCGTCGCGGCGTGCCGTCCGGGAAGTCCATCACGTACAGCTCGTCGAGGGCCGTGAACGCGAGCTTCGAGCCGTCCGGAGACGGAACGGCGTCGCGGATCTGGCGGACCGTGAACTGCGGCGCGTCCTCGATCGGATAGTCGAACGCCAGCTCGGGCCCGACCGCGACGTCCGCCTCGACGTGCATCGGCACGGCGACGGGCGCGGAGCCGTCGACCGGGATGCGCCAGATCTTGCCGCCGTACGACGCGACGACCTCCCGTGAGTCCGGCGTGAAGTCCATGCCGGGATAGACGTCGCGATCGGCGATGGACTCCTGCTCGTCGCGGGTGACCGGATAGGCGAGCCACCGCTCGTTTCCGTTGGTCAGGTCGCGGAGGCGCAGCCCCGTCTGGTTCTCGTGGCGCGTGCCGTAGACGAGCCATTTGCCGTCGGGCGACAGCGTGGGCCGGAAGGCGGAGCCGTAGCGCGAGGTGCGTCCGAACGTCTCTCCGGTCTCGCGGTCGTAGACGGCCAGCTGGTATTCGGGCAACTGCGCGTTGTACGCGAACGAGCCGGTGCGCTGGGCGTGCCAGACGTAGCGGCCGTCGGGTGACACCGCCGCGCCGATCGTCTTGAGGGTCTCGGGCTCCGGGCGGAGCACCTTCCCGGCGCCCCCGTCGACGTGGCCCATCCAGAGGCGGTGCACGCCGAGACGCGTCTCCGCCTTGGACGCCACCACGTACTTGCCGTCGGGCGCCCAGTCCGGCGACATCCAGCTGTCACCGTTCCCCTTGGTGATCTGCGTCGTGTCGCCGCTGGCCAGATCCAGGGTCCACAGGTTCTCTCCGCCGCTGCGGTCCGACACGAAGAGGACCTTCGCCCCGTCGGGGCTGAAGCGCGGTTGGGCATCGAAGGCGAGCCCGCTCGTGATGCGCGTCGCCGAGCCGCCGGAGAGCGGCAGCGAGTAGAGGTCCCCGAGGAGGTCGAACACCAGGGTCTTTCCGTCCGGGCTCACGTCCACGGAAATCCATGTGCCCTCGTCGGTCGCGAGGTGCACGCTGCGCGCGGCTTCGAGTGGTAGGGACACCTGCTCGCGCTTCTTGCGGGCGGCAGCCGTGTCCGCTGCCTCGTTCTGCGCGAGCGTCGGCTGCGGCGTGAGCTGGAGGAGGAGCGCAAGAGCAGCGCAGGCGAGCAGAGGGGTCCGCATCGTCTTCATCGTCCCGGTCCGTCGGAGGGTTCGTCTCAGGCCGCGCGAAGATACGGCGGCGAAGCGGCGAGGGAAAACCTCTGGGACCGTGACCCGCATGGTCACGACGGACCGTGGTGTGGTCGTGACCCGCGCACGACAAATGTCACGCCAACGCAACAACCCGCGCCGGCGTCGAAAGGCGGCGCTGCGGAGCTACGCGCCCCTCCTGGCCACTCCTAGAAGAAGGGGTAGATGTTCGGGTCGTCGTTCTTGCCGAACAGCTTCCGCAGGCGGCTACGTACACCGCCGAGCAACTTCGCGAAGAATCCCGGGGCAGGAGCCGCGTCGCGGCTGGCGTCGCTCTTCATGGAATCAACATCTCCGTGGGGCAGGACCGGGGCGCGCCGGCCGATCGACTCGTTCCGCCCCCGATGTGCAAGAACGATACCGGTTCAGGACGGTCGACGCATGTCGGCCGCGTCGGGGCTGGGGGCTTTCACCGGGGTCCAGTAGCCCCGCTCGCCCCGCCGGTGACGCATGGGGTTGCCGGCCACCGCCCTGCGAATCAAGGCGATGGGCGTCAGGATCAGGTAGAAGAGGGCCAGGAGCAGCAAGCGGCCGATCACTCTGAGAATCACGGTCACACCATCCGGAAGGGAAGTCGAAGCCGGGAGGCGACCCCGGCGCGTCACTCAGTCGAGCTCGAACTCGGTGCGCCAGTCCCCGGCTTCCTTCCACTCCGGCTGCGCGTCCTTCGCGAGCAGGTAGTCGCCGAGCACGAGGTAGTCGATGTGGGTGCGCATGAAGCACCGGTAGGCATCTTCGGGCGTGCACACGATGGGCTCGCCGCGGACGTTGAACGACGTGTTCACGACGACGCCGTAGCCGGTCTGCTCCTCGAAGGCCTGGATCAGCGCGTGGTAGTCGGGATTCGTGGAGGCGGTCACCGTCTGGACGCGGGCCGAGTAGTCGATGTGCGTCACGGCCGGAATGTCGGAGCGGGGCACGTTCAGCTTCGCGATGCCCCACAGCTCCTCGGAGCCCTCGGGCATCGGGAGCCGGCGATCCTCCTTCACCGGGGCGACGAGCAGCATGTAGGGAGAATCCACATCCATCTCGAAGAACGTGGACACCCGTTCGCGCAGCACGCTGGGCGCGAAGGGGCGGAAGCTCTCGCGGAACTTGATCTTCAGGTTCATCTGCGCCTGCATCCGCGGGCTGCGCGCATCCCCGAGGATGCTCCGCGAGCCCAGCGCACGCGGCCCGAACTCCATCCTGCCGTTGAACCACCCGACGATCTTCTCGTCGGCCAGGAGCGCCGCGACCCGTCGCGTGAGCTCCGTCCGCTCGAGGTGCTCGTAGCCCGCGTCCACGGATTGGAGGAAGGCCTCGATCTCGGCGTCCGTGAAGGACGGACCGAGATACGAGCCGCGCATGGCGTCACCGGAGCGGACGGTGCGCTCCTTCTTCAGGTACCGATGCCAGACGAGCTGCGCGGCGCCGAGCGCGCCGCCCGCGTCGCCCGCCGCCGGTTGGATCCAGATGTTCTCGAAGGGCCCCTCCCGCAGGATCCTCCCGTTGCCGACGCAGTTCAGCGCCACACCACCGGCCATGCACAGGCTGTCGAGTCCCGTCTCGCGATGGACGGTCCTGGCCATGCGCAGCATGATCTCCTCGACCACCTCCTGCACGGAACGAGCGAGGTCCATCTCCCGCTGCGTGAGCTTGCTCTCCGGCGCTCTCGGCGGGCCTCCGAACAGCTCGGAGAACGCGTCGTTCGTCATGGTCAGCCCGGTGAGGTAGTTGAAGTACTTCTGGTTGAGCCGGAACGAGCCGTCCTCCTGGAGGTCCACCAGCTCGTCGAGGATCACCTGGACGAACCGCGGCTCTCCGTACGGCGCCAGCCCCATCACCTTGTATTCGCCGGAGTTGATCTTGAACCCCGTGAACGACGTGAACGCCGAGTACAGCAGGCCCACCGAGTCGGGCCACCGCAGCTCGTGCAGGAGCTGGAGGCCGGCGTCGCGCCCCACCCCCCAGGACGTCGTGGCCCACTCCCCCACGCCGTCGATGGTCAGGATCGCGGCCTCTCGGAAGGGAGAGGGGAAGAACGCGCTGGCCGCGTGCGACTCGTGGTGGGCCGGATAGAGGATCTCGCCGTCGTAGCCGAGCGCTCTTCCTGATCTGACCTTCGATGAACAGCTTGTTGGTGAGCCACAGAGGCAGCGCCGACAGGAAGGACTCGATGCCCCCGGGGGCCACGCCCAGGTAGGTCTGGAGGATTCGCCTGAACTTGAGCCTCGGCTTGTCGTAGAAGCCGACGTAGGCGAGGTCGGCCACGCCGATGCCCGCCTCCTTCAGGCAGTACCTGATGGCGTGCATCGGCAGGGAGGAGTCGCCCTTGATCCGGGTGAAGCGCTCCTCCTGCGCCGCCGCCACGATCTCGCCGTCCTTGAGCAGGGCTGCGGCGCTGTCGTGGTAGAATGCGGAGATTCCCAGGATGTACGTCGACACGGCGGGTCCTCAGGACGGGAAGATGAGAGGGACGAGTCGCGGGTCTTCCGCGAACAGACGCCTCGCGATCCGGTGGACCATCAGGCGCACGCGCCCGATCTGCGGGAGCGTCGCGCGCACGCCGGTCCACACCCGGTGCCACGCGTGGTCGATGCTGTGGGGTCCTTCCCGATCCGCGACGTCGTCGATGTACCGTTTGATCGCGTTCATCGCCCAGGCCGCGTGCCCCACGGACACGTTGTCCGCCGCATTGTGGACCTCGACGAACAGGGTCGGATACCCGAAGCGCTTGAGCGTGTCGCGGGCCTCCATGTAGGGCCCGCCGATCCCTGCGAGCTCGACCGCCAGGTTCAGGCCCAGGATCTCGGGGAGGAAGTGGCGCGGGAAGCAGGACATGCTCAGCCAGAGCGTAGGCACCTCGAAGGACACGTCCCGCAGGCGCGTCCATCGGGCGAACTCCCACGTGTCCACAGGGGGCGCGTCCTCACCCATGGCCGCCAGCAGGTCCCGGTAGATATTGGCATGGTGTTCGTCGGGATTGCCTTCCCCGATCTCCTCCACGAGCACGTGGAACAGCATCCGTCCGACCGTGGTGTGGATGAGCGCGGGGGACGCCATCCCCTGCAGCCAGCCGCCGTCGATGAGGATCAGCGGCGCGAGCTGCACGGTGGACTCGATGAACGGTTCCCTGGGCGCATCGGGGCGCTCGCCCGGCGGACGATAGGAGTCCACCTGCTCGCGGTGCTTCTTGTACACCCACCGCTCCAGCGCCTCCGGATCGTAACGACGCGACGGGATCGGCCGCGCGCCCTTCCAGAGCATGGCCATGGACCGCTCGAGCCGGTCCCGGGCGAAGCGCTCGGCCACGGGAAGGATGTCCGGATAGAACTCCACGTTGATCAGGTAGTGGTAGAGCTCCCGCACGGTGAGGTTGGCGAACCGATCCTCGCTGCGTCGCCGGAGGTCCTCACGCGCCCAGGCCCGCCCCGACACCGTGAGCTCGGTCGGGATGGACGGAGCCGACGGACCCGCCTGGACCTCCTCGGGGGCGTCCGACCCGTTGGACGAGCCCTGCGCGGGAAGGCTGTCGATCCACGCGTGCATGATCTGCAGCTCCACCGGCGAGAACACCGCCAGCATGGGCCCGCCGAACTCCACCAGACCCTTGAGGAGCTGGCTGCGGTCCGAGGCCCCCGGCTTCACCCAGGGCGACCGGGCCAGGTCCGCGAGGATCGCCGGGCCGTCGAAGTTCGCCGGGTCCAGGTGGTCGTCGATCTTGCGTGAGCCGATCGTCTTGTCGGCGTGGTATCCCCGCGCGTGCGGAGCTTTGCGCCACAAGAGGTCGATCATCTCCTGGCGCGGGTCGGGGGGGCCGTCGGGGGCCGCGGCCGCGGTCTCCTCGAACCAATCCGACCAAGCCGCCGACCCGAGGCAGACCCCACGAAGCACGCCGCGCCATGCCTCGTCCACCAGGTCGGGCTCCGAACCGGAAAGGAAGTCGGCGACGGCCGCCGAGGCCATCTCCCGGCCGCGATCCAGGTACTCTGCGCCGCCGAGGTCGTCGCCGTACGAGGGGAGCGCGTAGGCCTGACAGATGTCGCGGATCAGGTCGGGCCCGAAGGCGCACAGGTCGAGATGGTGCCAGCTCAGGTTCAGGCCGAGGAGCTCGGCGACGTGGGCCCGGGGGAACTGCGCGATGCACATGAGCAGGATCGGCAGCCCCAGGCTGGTCTCGCGGATGTCCGGACGCTCGGAAAAGGAGCGGGTGGACACCTCCTCGAGCGGGGACCCCAGGCGCTGGTAGACCGCTCGGTAGTCGGCCACAAAGTGCCGCCCCGGGTCCGCGTTGAACGCCCGGACCTGATGCTCGTACAGGCCGGTGAGCGCCGCTCCCACACGCGTGTGCGCGGCGGCCACCCTCAATCCGCACTGTAGCCAACACCCGTCCACGAACGCCGTGGGCATGTACTGGACGAAATAGTGCAGGACCTGCCTGCGCGTCAGGTCCTCGCTGTCCTGGCGCCAGGGACGCGCGAAGCGTGGGCGGGATCCGGAGAGGAGGGCCTCCACCTTTCCGAGCGCCGCCGGGTCGTCCGCGAGGGCCGCCAGGGCCGCCGCCATGTCGGTCCCCCCCGTCCAGGCCTGGCCGATCCGCTCCACGAGGTGGTCGTGGGCCAGAGGCAGGATCTCGGGGTGCTCCTCGACGTTGACCAGGTGGTAGTACGCCCTACGGTGGCCCAGGGTCGTGGCTCGGGGGGCCTGGGCGGCGTTGCCCTCGTCGAAGGAGAAGGCAAGCCCCAAAGGGTTCAACTCGGAACGGGCAGTGGACATGGGCAGGTGTCTACTCGGGGGGGGAGTGATCCCGGAGGGGCGGGCCACCGGAACCGCTGATTGAACATTGTGCGCCGTGGCAGGCTGCTTCCGCAATCTCGCGGCTATCTGGCGCCTGCGGCAACGGGCGGTCGGCGGGCTCTCCCTCCGGCGGAGGGCCAGCGCGGCCGCGACCGCCGAGCCACCATCTCGTTCCCTTGTCCGACAGGTGGCCCTTCGGCGCGAACAACTCCGGGAGGGGTATGCCGGACAGGACCAGCGGCTCCGCGAGGTCGACCACGCCCAGACCCGCCTCCACGAAGGTTGCGGCCAGCGTCTGGTAGGTGGTCTGGCGTGACGCGGCGTACATCTCCAGGTCGCCTCGGGTGGGAAACAGCATGACCACCGGCTCCGCGCCGTTGGCCCGGACGGCTTCGCCGAACTTCCGGTAGAGGCGCGTGAGGATCCGGTACGACTCGGCATCGGGGTTGAGGAACCGACCCTTGTGGATGCGATCCCGGTGCAGGTGGCGCCGGTTGAGCCAGGCGAAGAAATAGGTGAGCAGGCGGTACGTCGCGGACCAGTCGTGCAGGCGGTGCTCATAGATGGCAGGCACGTACCAGAAGTCCCCTGCGGACATCTGCGCGACCAGGGAAGGGTTCTCGAGGAGGCGCAGCGCATCCTCGCGAGACGCCACGGGCGGCGATACCAGCCGGAGGTCTTCGCCCTCGAGCACGAAGCGGGGCTTGAACCATGGACCGTCCCGAGGGTCCTGGAAGCGCCGATAGCGGCTCACCACCCGACTGGCCATGAGCGGCACGAAGCCGATCAGAACCACGTCGGGCTTCATGCGGTGTCCCTCGTCGAGGTAGCGGAGGTACACCTGGTCGGGCCCGTACCCCCCGATGCCGTAGTTCAGGACCTCGGCGCGCCACCCGGCCTCGACACGGGCGGCCCAGCACCCCTCGTCGGAGACCTCGCCGGCGTACGTGAACGAGTCTCCGAAGGCGGCGATCCGCCGAACTCCCGGCGGCGGCTCGGGGGCGTACTCCCGGACGCTGCGCAGCCCCATGCTGTTCACCGTGTCGGTGTCGGTCGAGTAGTCGGGCAGGTAGTCCCACCCCAGCACCGGGTGGATGCGCGGGCGGATCCCCTCGGCGTTGGCCAGGCGGTCCAGCTTCTTCGTCTGATCCGCGAGCAGCGTTCGGCGGCGCGGTATATGCCTGGACAGGAGCCAGCCCGAGAGGCCGATGAGCGCGTAGCTGACGAGCTCGACGCGACGACGGCCCCCAGCGCGCCCAGGGCGCCCGGCAGGGTCATGCGGCGTTGATCCGACGGGGTGACATCGATTCCGGGAGTTGGCGGAGCTTTTGGGGTCCGCCACTCTCACATCAGGCGGCTGGCCTGGCAAGGGAGGGCGTCACGGACGCCGGCCCGACACGAGAACCCCGACGCATGAGCGGGTACCGGGAGAGCGCCCATGTGCCCGCGGTGGAGAAAGGACGCTCGATGAGTCGCTGGGAAGGGCTGGACATCGAAACGGAGGGGACGGGGATCTCACGTCCTCTCAGCAGGAACGTGAACCTGCTGGGCTCGATGCTCGGCGAGGCGCTCCGCGCGCGCTACGGCGAGGAGACGCTGGGGCTCGTGGAGGATTTGCGCCTCCTCTGCAGGGAGGCGGAGCGCGACGGCGACGCCTCCAAGCGGGAGCGCGCCGCCGCGCGGGTGGCTGGTCTCGACCTCGAGGACCTCGTGGCCCTGCTCCGGGCGTTCACCTCCTTCTTCCACCTCGTCAACCAGGCGGAGAAGCAGGAGATCATCCGCGTGAACCGCGAGCGCGCTCGGGAAGGTGGTAGCGAAGCCGCCCGGCCCGAGTCGATCGCCGAGACGCATCCGGAACCTGGCGCGAGCCGGCGTCCCGCTCGACACGGTCGAGCGGATGCTCGCCCGCCTCGACATCCAGCCGACGCTCACGGCGCATCCCACCGAGGCGCGCAGGCGTACCGTCCTCGAGAAGCAGCGCAGGATCGCCGACTTCCTGGGCCGCCTGCGTCGCACCGAGGCCACGCCCGAGGAGAAGCAAGGGCTCCTGGACTCCGTCTACGACGAGATCCTGCTCCTTCTGGCCACCGAGGAGATCCGCGCCGACCGACCCGACGTCCGCGACGAGGTCCGCCAGGGTCTCCACTTCCTGGCGGGTATCATCTGGGATACGGTCCCGCGGATCCACGCGGACGTGCGGCGCGCGCTGCAGCGCCACTACGACGCCGCGCCCGATCTCCCGGCATTCCTGCGCTATCGCTCGTGGATCGGCAGCGATCGCGACGGCAATCCGTACGTCACCGCCGACGTCACGCGATGGACCTTCGCGGTGCAGAGGCAGGCGGCGCTCGCAGCGGCACGTCGAGGAGATGGAGGCCCTGCGTTACGAGCTGAGCCTCTCGGAGCTGCAGGTGCCCGTGCCGGACGATCTGGCGGCTTCCCTGGCGCGCGACGAGCAGGAGGCGCCGCTGCCAGAGCGGGAGGCTCGGGCCTTCCGCCACGAGCCCTACCGCCGCAAGGCCTCGCACATCGCGGTCAGGCTGCGCGAGCTGTCCCGTGCGGCGGAGGAGGCGGAAGGACGCGAGTCGCCGACCTACGACGCCGCACGGTTCGTCGCAGGATCTGGAGCTGATCGAGCGGTGCCTCGTGGCCACCGGCTTCGAGAGCGTGGCCCGGCACGGGCGCCTGGCACGCGTGCTCTCGCTGGCCCGCACGTTCGGCTTCCACCTGGCCGCGCTGGACGTTCGCCAGCACAGCCGAGGTGCACGAGCGCGCGGTGGCCGCGCTGCTCGCCGCGGCCGGCGTCGAGGAGCGACTACGCGGGGCTGGACGAGGAGGCACGCCAGGCGCTGCTGGTGCGCGAGCTCGAGAACCCGCGTCCTCTCCTTCCACCGGGTGCCGAGCTGCCCGATGAGGCGGCCGAGCTGCTGGCCGCGCTCGGGGTCGTGAGCGACGCGGCCGCGACGGGAGCCGGACGTCGGTGGGGAGCTGGATCGTGAGCATGACCCACACGGTGAGCGACCTGCTCGAGCCGATGCTCCTCGCCAAGGAGGTCGGGCTGTGGTCGATCACGGGCGGAGCGGGTGCGATCGGCGCTCGACTTCGTGCCGCTCTTCGAGACGGTCGAGGACCTCGAGGCCGCGCCCGAGCGCATGAGGGCGCTGTTCACGAGCGATCTCTACCGGAAGCAGCTCGACGCCCGGGGCGGCCTCCAGGAGGTCATGCTCGGCTACTCCGACAGCAACAAGGACGGCGGCTACTGGATGGCGAACCGCGCGCTGCACCTCGCGCAGGATGCGCTCGGTCGCGTGTGCGCGCAGCACGGCGTGGATCTCCGCCTCTTCCACGGACGCGGTGGCACGGTCGGCCGGGGCGGCGGGCGGCGAACCGCGCGATCCTGTCCACGCCCGCCGTCGGTCCACAACGGCCGCATCCGCTTCACGGAGCAGGGCGAGGTGATCTCCTTCCGCTACGGGCTGCCCGACCTGGCGCGTCGACACCTCGAGCAGATCGTGAGCGCCATGATGCTGACGCTGACTCCGCGCGGGACCGTCGAAGAGGTCGGGTCGGAGGATGTGGGATACGCACCTTCCCGGCGGGCGGCAGCGTTGCTCGACGACCTCGCCGAGCGCTCCATGGCGGCGTACCACGCCCTCATCCACGACGAGGGGTTCTGGGATGGTACACGCGGTGACGCCCATCGAGCACATCAGCCGGCTTCCCATCGCGTCGCGACCCGTCTCCCGCGGAGCTCGGCGGAGGTCGCGTTCGAGGGATTGCGCGCCATCCCGTGGGTGTTCGCCTGGACCCAGGTGCGCTACAACGTGCCCGGTTGGTACGGGACGGGCGCGGGGCTCGGTGGGCTCCTCGCCGACGACCCCGAGGCGGCCGACGACCTCGCCGGGCTCTACGCGGACTGGCCGTTCTTCCGGGCGCTCGTGGACAATGCCCAGCGGGAGATGGCGCGCGCGCGGCCGGTCGTCGCCGAGGCGTACGATCGCCTCGTGCGACAGGGCGACGAGGCGTCCGACTTCCACGGACGCGTGCTCGACGACCTGTGGCGCGGCAGCAGGGCGATCCTGCGGATCACCGGGCCAGGAGTCGCTTCTCGACTCCGATCCGGTGATCCAGCGCTCCATCGAGCTGCGCAATCCGTACACGGACGTGCTCAACCTCGTCCAGATCGAGCTGCTGCGGCGCTTCCGCGCCACGTCCGACGAGGCTCAGCGTGACGAGCTCCGGCACGCGCTCTTCCTCAGCATCAACGGGATCGCCGCCGCGATGCAGAGCACCGGGTGACGGTGTCGCGACCGCAGGGCTTCGCCGCCCGCGATTCCTCTAGCGGGCCTTCGTCCAGAGGACGATCACCCCGCAGCCCTCCAGCCCTCCTCCGAAGCGCGGAGGGGCCTCGACCGCCGACCGGTAGACCTCGGCGGCGTCGAGATCGAACCTGGGTGCGATCGCGTCGATGGGGATGTCGGAGAGGTCGACCCGGACGCCGTCCACGTACACGGTGGGTGCGCAGTAGCCCCTGGGCCCGCGCATGATGATGCGGTCGCCTCCCAGGGCATACCGCGTGGTGACGCGCCCCGTCCGCGCCAGCAGGTCCGACGTGCTGGGAGCTGCGGACCTCTCGATGTCCACCGGTGTGACGAAGCGCCCGAAACCCCGGTTGGCCCGCTCCACGAAGCCGTTCCGAACGAGCCGCGGCTGCCGGATCTTCGAGGCCAGGGCATCGACGGTGACCCCGGCGATCTCGATGGGTTGCGGCTCGATCCTGAACTGGAGGGACATGGCCGTCCCCTTCGGGAGGCTGAGCACGCCGGCGGCGAGGGTCGGCTTGTACCCCAGCGCGCTCGCGGCGAGGCGGAAGTCACCGCCCCGGGGAGCCTCCAGCCGGAACTGCCCCGACGCGTCCGAGAGCACGGCGTCGACGGAGTCGCCCTCGGCCGTGAGCAGCATGACCAGGGCCAGGTCGATGGGCCGTTCGGTGCCCCGCTCGAGCAGGACGCCGTAGACCGTCTGGGCGGAGAGATCGGCCCGAGCCACGAGGACGCAGAACGCCAGCAGGGCCGATCCCAGGCAGCGTCCACCTGGCATCATGCGCCCCAACCTAGGCGACCACCGGCGTGACTCGCCACCTTCCCGTCGCGAGGTGCCATGGCGTCGTCGTCGGTCGCGGGCGACGGCGACGCGTGTCGCCCCTCAGACGGTGACCACCTTCCATCGTCCCCGGCGGAAGATCGCGGCCGACGCGACGGCGATCGTCGAGAAGGCGACGGTGATCGCGGCGAAGACGCCGTCGGGGCCCCACCCGAGCGGATAGCTCAACCACCATGCGAGCGGGATCTCGAGCGCCCAGAAACACGCGAGGTTCAACCAGGTGGGCGTCCACGCGTCTCCGGCGCCGTTGAACGCGGCCGTCATCACCATGCCATAGGCGTAGAAGAGGAACCCCGCGCTCAGGATGCGCAGACCGTGGACCGCGTGCAGTGAGCTCGCGGCATCGACCCCGAACACGCCCACGATCCCCGGCGCGAAAACGAGGAACACCAGGCCCACGCATCCCAGGAACGCGAAGTTCATGCGACCCGCGAGCCATACGGCCCGGTCGGCCCGATCGGGCTTGGAGGCTCCCAGGCTCTGCCCCACCAGCGTGGCCGCGGCGTTGGCCAGCCCCCACGCGGGAAGCAGCGCGAAGAGCACGATACGGATGGCCACCGTGTACCCGGCCACCGCCTCGGCTCCGAAGCCGGCGATGACCCGGACGAGGCCGATCCAGCTCGCGGTGGACACGAAGACCTGGAACGTCCCCGTCGCAGACAGGCGCACGAGCCTCGCCATCACCTCGAGCCGCGGCACCAGGTGCCTCACGGCCACGGACAATCGCCCCCCGAGCCGGAACAACACGACGAGCTGCACCACCACCGCCGTGCCGCGTCCCAACACGGTCGCGACGGCCGCCCCCGTCACGCCGAGCTCCGGAAAGGGGCCCAGGCCGAAGATCAGCGCCGGGTCCAACACCAGGTTGAGCCCGTTCGCGATCCAGAGCACGCGCATGGCGATGGCCGCGTCGCCCGCCCCGCGGAACGCCGCGTTCAGCAGGAAGAGGAGCAGCACGACGCCGTTGGTGCCCAGGAGCGTGCGCGTGTAGCCGACGCCCTGCGCGATCACGCGGTCGTCCGCGCCCATGAGGCCGAGCAGGTCGGATGCGAGCCACACGCCCAGGCCCCCCAGCACGGCCGCCACCCCGAGCGCCAGCAGGATGGCCTGGCCGGTCGCGAGGGACGCGCGCTCCGGGTCCTTCTCGCCGATGCGCCTCGCCACCGTCGCGGTCACGCCGATCGACAGCCCCATGGCCACCGTGTACACGATGGCCAGGAGCGACTCCGTCAGTCCGACGGCTGCCACCGCGCGCGACGCCGAGGCGGGACACGAAGAAGATGTCCACGACCGCGAACACTGACTCCATGGCCATCTCGAGCACCATCGGCACGGCGAGGAAGAGGATCGCGCTGCCGAGGGGCACCTCGGTCAGGTCTCCGCCACGCCCCCTCAGGGCGTCCATCACGAGGGTTGGCCAGGAGGTTCCCGGCGTGCGCCCCTCGTCTTCCCCCGTCGTCGTCCTCGTCATCGTCCTCGACCCGTGGTCCGGGTAAAGAGAAGCGGCCTCCCGGGTGGAAAACCCGGGAGGCCGCTTCGAATGCGCTTGCGCCTGGAGCTGCTACCTGGGACATCCTCCGTCCGGGACCGGCCCGAAATCGAATGCCACCCGTGCGGTGACGGCGTGGGCCGTACCGAGGGGGGTGGCGGTGGTGAGGATGTCCCTGCGCATGGTTCGCTCCAGATCGAGTCGCCCGCAGTGCCTAACGGTAGTGTCCTCCGGCCGGGTCGATCAAGGTCCGGATGGGAAGCGCTTCTCCTATCGCGCCTGAAGCACGCGCGGCTCGGTCGCCTCGCCCAGCTCGGTGGAGAGCGCGCGCAGGTATCCGTCCATCGTCGCGGTCGGGGGAAAGAACAGTCGGCTCATGACGCGAAAGAAGGGACTCCGCACGAATCCGTCCTCCGTGATCGTGAGCCGCGTGCCGCTCCCGGCGGAAGCGAGCTCCCACGTCCACGTGCCGCCGAACGGCAGCCCTTCGTCCTCGACCCGGGCGACCTGTCGGGAAGGCGCCGTCCGGGACACGACCGCGAAGGGGGTATCCCCGTAGGACGAGCGCTCGACGAACCGCACGACCCGGCCGTCCTCGGCCGTCTCGACGATGTCCACGGCCTCCACCTCGGGTCGCCATCGGGCGGTGCCGGCGACGTCGGACACCAGCTCCCAGACACGGTCGGGTGTCGCGCGGAGATCGACGGACATGCGCGCGACGTGATCGCTCGGCAGCACCAGCCCGATGCCGAGCACGAGCAGCGCGATCGCCACGGGGGCGCCCGCGCCGAGGAGAAGCCACCGGCCCCTCCGTCCCGATCCCTTCGTCATGGCGCGCCACCTCCTCCGCGCGTGCGCTGATCTCCCGGAACGCCCGGGAGCGTGAACCAGAGCCGGGCGCCCTCTCCCTGCGCGCTCTCGATCCCGACCTGACCTCCCTGCGCCTCCACCAGCTCACGTACGATCGCCAGCCCCAGGCCTCTGCCGCCCGTCTCCCGGCCGCGTGACGGATCTGCACGATAGAGCCGCTCGAAGACGAAGGGTAGGTGGGACGGGTCGAGCCCGGGACCGTCGTCATCGACGGTCACCCGGATCATCCCGGCGCCTTCGATGTCCGGACCGGCCGCGATGCGGACCGACGAGCCGGGTGCGTGCACGAGAGCGTTGTCGATCAGGTTCCTCAGGACCTGCCCGACGCGGCGCGCGTCCGCGTGGACGCACAGGTCCGCCGGAACGGCCCACGCGACCCGCCCCCCCGGCGCCCGACCTGCCTGAACGAACGCCTCGACCGTGCGCCGTATCTCCGGCTCCAGCGCCGTCACGGAAGGGTCCACCTCCAGGCGACCCGCGTCCGCGTCGGCGAGCTGACCCAGGTCCCGGACGAGGCGCTCCAGGAGGGTGGCCTCTTCGAGGAGGGACCGGAGCCCGGCCTCGTCGGCAGGGCGTAGCCCATCCTGCATGGACTCGATCTGCCCGCGGAGGTTGGTGAGGGGTGTGCGCAGCTCGTGCGCCACGTCCCGGGCCATGCGGTGACGCTGCGCTTCCGACCGCTCGAGCGCGCCGGCCATGGCGTTGAACGCCTTCGTCACCTCGGCGAGCTCGACCGTACGGCCCTCCTCGACACGGGCCGTGAAGTTCCCGCTGCCCACCATCCGGGCCGCGGCCGCCAGACGCTGGAGAGGGCGGGCGACACGAGCGCTCAGCGCGACGGCGACCGTGGTCGCCAACACGACGACCATCGCGATCATCAGCCAGAGGCGACGCCCGAAGGCGCGCCAGGCGCCTCCCTCCGACGTGTCGGCGGCGACGGCATCGTCCTCCGGTGGCAGGGCGAACGCGAGCGCCGCCGTGTCGCCCCGGGCCGACAGCAGCGGCACGCCCCCGCTCAGGACGAAGCGGGTCAGCTCCCCCGCGTGCCGCGACTCGAGGACCCATCCCGAGTCGGGCGCCGGCCTCGCGCTCCAGGCGGGGATGGCCGAGTCGGGTGCGGCCATCACGCGGCCCGACGGATCGATCGCCAGGAACCGATCGCCGCCGCGCGCGCGCGCCGCCACCCACGCGCGCAGGCCGTCCCACCCCTGCGACTGCAGGAGCGTCGTCAGCTCCGTGGTGGGGACCTCCCGGATGGGTTGCCCGCCCTGCGCGGTGAGGGTGGCCTCGAACTCCCGTCGCACCATCCGCTGGGTGCCGAGACCGACCACGAGCATCGCGCCGATCGTCGAGCCCACGGCGAGGAAGACGATCTGGGCGCGCAGGCTACGGATCACGGGACGGATCCACGAGCTTGTAGCCCGCCCCGAACACGGTGCGCAGGAGCGACGGGGCGTCTCCGGGGTCGCCGTCCGGCCCGCCCGGAGCCTCGGCGAGCTTGCGGCGTAGGTTCTTCACGTGGGAGTCGATGACGCGGTCGTCCGCGTCGCTGTCGCGGGAGAGGGCGCGTTCGCGTAGCTCCCGGCGGGAGAAGGTGCGGCCGGGCGCCCGGGCCAGGACGGTCAGCAAGCGGTGCTCGGTCGGGCTGAGCGGGATCTCGTGCCCGTGCACAGTCGCCGTGCGCCCCGGGACGTCCAGCACGAGGGGGCCGACGCGCAGGACCCCCTCCCGCCGCGCCGCCCGGGCGTCCGCTCGCCGGAGCACGGCGTGGGCGCGGGCGACGAGCTCTCGCGGGCTGAAGGGCTTCACCACGTAGTCGTCGGCGCCGGTCGCGAACCCCTCGAGGCGGTCCCGCTCCCCGCCCACGGCCGTGAGCATGATGATGGGCACGTCCGAGCGCTCCCGGATCCGGGAGCATACGTCCAGCCCCTCGATCCCCGGGAGCATGCGGTCGAGGATCACGAGGTCGAACGGCTCCTCCACGGCGCGCGCCAGCCCCTCGGTGCCGTCTCGCACCAGAGCCACCCGGTGTCCCGCGTGCCGCAGGTAGAGCGCCACGGTGTCGGCCGTCTTGAAGTCGTCCTCCACCAGGAGGATCGAGGATCCCGGGACCGGCGCGGTCAAGTCGTTCCTCGGCTCGTGTGGGAATCGACCCTCCTGGCCGGAGGGCCTCCGCGCGTCAGCGCACCACCCCGTCCCCGCGTACCAGGTCGATGATGACGCGCGGTAGCGCGCCGACCTCCGGATTGCGCAGGCCCGAGTTGCTCGTGACGAACACCATGTTGTCACCTCCCGCCCACGCATGCACGCTCCAGAAACCGCGGTCCGTGCCGCCCAGGGCCGAGCCCCGCTCGAGATAGGCGGCCAGCGCGTCGCCGTGGAGCACGCGGCCGGAGCGCACGAAGGTGAACCACCGGTTCAGGTCGTCGACCGTGGAGACCATGCCCCCGCTGCCGACCACCAGCCAGGAAGCGGGGCCCCAGTTCGGAGGGATGTTGGGATCCCCGACCTGCGTCCCGCCGTAGCCGACCGCGAAGTCCCCGGCGGGCAGACCGAGATCGTCCCCATAGAAGCCGGTGCGTCGCATGCCCGCCGGGGCGAAGAACCGGCGCTCCAGGAACGCGGCGTAGGTGGTGTGCGACACCCGCTCCACGATCGCGGCCAGGAGGCCGAAGGCGGAGTGCGAGGGGGAGTTGTCGCCGCCCGGCGCGAAGAGCAGCCGTTCGGCGAGAATCCGGCGCTCTGCCGTCTCCCGATCGATCGGGGTGAGGTCCGCGTCGTCGTCTTCCGCGAGGTCGTGGAAGTTCTGCAGGCCGGAGCGGCCCTCGAGGAGGTGTCGGATCGTGATGGGCCGCTTGTCCTCCGGCACGTCGGGCAGATACCGGTCGATCGAATGGTCGAGGTCGATGCGACCCTCCTGCACCAGGAGGAGCACTGCGGCGCGCGTGAAGTCGATGGGGATCGACCCGATGTCGAAGACGGTGCTCGTCGTGTTGGGGATCCCGAGGGCGCGGTTCGCCATCCCGAAGCCCCTGTGCAGTACGACCTCCCCGTCCCGGATCGCGAGGACGGCGCCCGAGAAGCCCTCGGTGGTCCGGAGCCTGTCCTCGAGGGATGCCCACGTGATCGGCGGCCCCGACGGCTCAGGGGTGGCGGCGGCAGTGTCGACCGCCAGAGACGCGACGCGATACGGGGGCGAAGGTTCCACCGCCATCCGGACCTCCGCCACGGTTCCGCCCGCCCGCAGCGTGACCCGGAGGCCGCTTCCGTCTGGAACCGCGTCCACGGTCTGCGCCGCCGCGGCGATCCGCCCGACCCGCGCCAGGAGCGCCAGCCATGCCTCTCGTGACCGGGTCGCCACGAGCTCCGGCGTCATCGCCGACGCCAGGAACGCCTCGGTCGCCCCATCCTCGCTGGCAAGATGGAGGAGTGCCCCCACGCGTCCTTCGAGGGCACGCCCCGCCGGGTCCGCGTCCGGCCCTCCGCCCGGCCGCGTCTCCACGTCGATGAGGTCCAGCCTGCCGATGCGGCCGGTGTCCTCGTCGATCACCATGCGGATGTTCGCGACGCCCCGCCCCTCGATGTGGAGCACCAGACCCTCGTCGTCCCGCTCGACCGCGATGTCGCCCGCTTCCCCTCCGACGGCGGCGCGCAGCCCCACCAGGTGGTCCGCGAACGCCTGCGCCGAGGCGAAGCTCGCGCGGTAGCCGTCGGCCACACGCTCCAGGAGCGCGGCCGGTGGCGCCGGGTCCGGCCCCGTGACGTAGGCCACCACCGCGTCGACGCTCTCCCGCACCGCCGGTGGGGGGCCCTGCTGGGCCGCGGCCGGGGCCGCGTGCGGCCCGAACGACATCACGGTGATCGCCACAATCGTCCTGAAGAGCCCCAACTCACCGCGTGCTGCGTCCATGACCCCTCCACCCCCTGCAGTCGTGATCGGTGCCCGCCTCGCACGGAGGATGGCACCAGCGTGTGAACGACCTGTGGAGGAGGGCGCTCGACCCCGACGCCGTTGCCGAGACTCGGGCGTGCGGACAGCTTTCGGGTATCCCTCCCCACCACCCGAGATGCAGATGGCCCGAGCCGGGGAGGCGTCGTCCGACCGCGTGGTGCGCGTGGGCTGCCCCGCGCACAACTGCGGTGGCCGCTGCCTCCTGAAGGCGCACGTGCGGGACGGCGTGATCGTACGTCTGGAGACCGACGACCGTCCCGACGGAGTGGCGGATCCACAGCTGAGGGCGTGCACACGCGGGCGCGCGTACCTGCGGCGCCAGTACCACCCCGACCGCCTCCTGCATCCGCTGCGGCGGGTGGGCGCGCGCGGGGAGGGCCGCTTCGAGCGGATCGGTTGGGACGAGGCGCTGGACCTCCTGGCCGGAGAGATCCGGCGGGTTCGGGACACCTACGGAAACGGCGCGCTCTTCGTGCCCTACGGCACGGGCAGCTACAGCCAGACCAACGGGTCCCAGACGGCGCGTAGGCTGCTTAATCTCTACGGCGGGTGCCTCGGGATCTGGAACAGCTACTCGTGGGGCGCCATCAACGTCGCCACGCCCACGGTCTACGGCACGGTGGAGACGGGGAACCAGCGTCAGGATTGGCTGAACGCGAAGACCATCCTGATGTGGAGCTGGAACCCGGCCGAGATGCGGGACGGCACGAACACGGAGTACTTCCTCCAGCTGGCGCGCCGGAAGGGCGCCCGTGTCGTCTGTGTGGACCCGCGCCTGAGCATGAGCGCCGCGTCGCTGGCGGACGAGTGGATCCCGATTCGCCCCGGCACGGACGCGGCCATGATGAGCGCGATGGCCTACGTCATCCTCACGCGAGGGTCTGCACGACGCGGCGTTCGTGCGTACCCACTGCATCGGCGTCGACGGCACCCAGATGCCGGCGGGATGCGAGGGGGCCACGAGCTGGAGCGACTACCTCCTGGGCACGCGCGACGGGCAGGCCAAGACGCCCGACTGGGCGGAGCCGATCACCGGGGTGCCGCGCGAGACCATCGCGCGTATCGCGCGGGAGTACGCGACACGCAAGCCCGGCGTGCTCTACCAGGGTTACGGCATGCAGCGCCGGGCGCATGGTGAGCAGGTGGTGCGGGCCGGCGCCGCCCTCGCCGCGCTCACGGGCAACGTGGGCGTCCCGGGCGGCTGGGCGGGCGGGCTGGCGCTCCAGGCGCCGGACGGCGGCCCGTTGTGGAACGTCTTCCCGGTGGGAAGGAACCCGGTGGGCGCCGCCGTCCCCTGCTTCCTCTGGACCGAGGCGGTGCTGCGCGGCCGGGAGCTCGGAGCGGCCGACGGCATCCTGTTCGATGGTGCGGACGGCGGGGAAGGCTCCGAGAGCGCGGCCGCCGCCGTGGCCGGGCGTGGCGGAGACGACGGGCGACGCCTGAAGAGCGACGTCCGCTTGATCTGGGCGGTGGCCAGCAACGCGCTCGTGAACCAGCACGCCAACATCAATCGCACGGCGCGCATCCTGGCGGACGAATCACGGGTCGAGTTCATCGCGGTGCAGGACCAGTTCCTCACGCCCACGGCCCGCTTCGCGGACCTGGTCCTGCCGGTCGCCACGCAGTTCGAGACGTGGGGCGTCGAGGACGGGTGGAAGTACGGGGACGAGGTGCTGCTCATGCCTCCCCTGGTCGAGCCGCCGGGCGAGTGCCGGACCGACTATCGGATCTGCGCCGACGTGGCCGAGCGGCTGGGCATCGCCGAAGCGTACACGGAAGGGCGGGACGAGCGCGGGTGGGTGGCGTGGGCGCTGGATCGGTTCCGGGAGACGCGGTTCCCGGATCTCCCGACCCTCGACGAGATGGAGGCGTCCAACCAGGGCGTCCATTCCCGCCCCGTGACGGAGCCGGCCGTGGCGCTCGCCGACTTCCGGGCGGACCCGGTGGCGCACCCCCTGCCGACGCCTTCGGGGAAGATCGAGATCTTCTCGAAGGCGCTCCACGACATGGACGACCCCTGGATCCCGGCGGTGCCGCAGTACCTCGAGGAGTGGGAAAGCCCGTTCGGCTCCGACGCCGAGCGCTATCCGCTCCAGGCCATGGGACACCACTCGATGGCCCGGGTCCACTCGACGCACGACAACAACGACTGGCTGGAAGAGGCCTTTCCCCACCGGGTCTTCCTCAACGAGGTGGACGCGCGCGAGCGTGGCATCGGCGACGGCGACCCGGTGCGCGTATGGAACGACCGCGGCGAGATGGTCCTGCCCTGCCGGGTCACGCCCCGGATCATGCCCGGCGTGGTGGACATCCCGCAGGGCGCCTGGTGGTCGCCCGATGCGGACGGCGTGGACCGGCGCGGCGCCATCAACGTGCTGACCTCCGAGCGGTGGACGCGGCTCGCCCACGCCACCGCGCAGCATACGGCGATGGTGGAGGTGGAGCGGTGGCGGGCGTGAGCGCGAACGCCTTCTGGTTCGACGCCTCCGCCTGCTCGGGGTGCAAGGCGTGCCAGGTCGCCTGCAAGGACAAGCACGACCTCCCGGTGGGCGTGCGCTGGCGGCGTGTCTACGAGGTGGCGGGTGGCGGCTGGACGCGGCGCGACGGAGCGTGGCTCAACGACGTCTTCGCCTACAACGTCTCCGTCGCATGCAACCACTGCGAGCGGCCGATCTGCATGGAGGTGTGCCCGGCGAGCGCCATCACACGACGCCCCGACGGGCTGGTGTTGCTGGACCCGGATCGTTGCCTGGGGTGCCGCTACTGCGAGTGGGCCTGTCCCTACGGCGCGCCGCAGTACGACCCGATGCGTGGGCGCATGGGCAAGTGCACGTTCTGCGTTGACGAGCTCGACCGGGGTGGTGCGCCCGCGTGCGTGACGGCGTGCCCCCAGCGGGTGCTGGATTTCGGCGACAGGGTGGAGCTGGAGGCGCGCCACGGGGCGAGTCCGGCGATGTACCCGCTCCCGGATCCCACGCTGACGCGGCCCGCGTCGTCGTTGGCGCCGCACCCGGCGGCCGCCCGTGCGGCGGAAGGTGGCGCGCGGGTCGCGAATCGGGAGGAGGTGCGGGGCGAGGAGCGGCCCGGGATGGGCGAGCGGTCCCTCGTGGCCTTTTCGCTCCTCGCCCAAGCCGCCGTGGGGATGTTCTGTGCTCTGGCGGGTGTGGGGTGGATTCCCGGCGCCGCGAGCGCTCCGCGCGGTCCGTCCGTGGCCGCCCTGCTCGTGGTCGGTCTGCTGGCCGTGGCGGCGGCGTCGGTCTCTCTCCTCCATCTGGGCTCACCTCGGAACGCGTGGCGCTCGTTGGCGAACCTGGAGACCTCCTGGTTGAGCCGGGAGATCCTGTTCCTGGCGCTCTTCGTCGGCGGGTGGGGCGCCGTGGTAGCGACCCGGTCGTTCGGCGTCGGTGGCGGTGCGGAGGCCTCCCCCGGGGTCGTCTCCGCGCTCACGGCATTCGCGGCCGTCACGGGCGTCGGTCTGGTCTACGCGATGTCGCGCGTCTATCGGATCCGGACCGTGCCGGCGTGGGACACGCCCCTCACGACGGCGGCCTTCTTCCTGACCTCGGGGTCGCTCGGAGGACTGGCCGCCGGGTTGGCCGTCGGCTCCGCTACGGGCGCTGGGAGCACACCGCGTGGCCTCGTCCTCCTGGCGGCGGCGTGCCTGGCGATGGAGCTGGCGCTCGAGCCCGCGTGGCGGTCCGTGCGTCGCCGCGCGTTCGCGGAGGTGGACGCCGGACTCAACCAGGTGCGGGCGGACGCGTCACGAGCGGGCGCCCTGCGTCCCGCGCTTCTGGTCATCGCGCTGGCGCTCTCCGTGACGGGGCTCGCGGGGTGGGGCGGCGTGGGCGCACTCGCCGCGGCGCTCGCCGCGGCCGGTGGGGCGGCCATCGCAGGGCGCGCGACGTTCTACCGGAGTCGGGCGCGGCGCGGGCTGTAGGGGAGCTGGTCCCCCACAGCCTCGCGCTCGTGCCCACACGCGGCGTCGAGCCGCTGTCGGCGATGCTGGCCGGCTCCTACATCCCCGCCAGGCTTCGCACCGCTCCCGCGAGCGCCCGCACCTTGGCCGCGTCCGAGGAGCCACCCGCGGCCCCGTCCAGCGTCGAGGCCAGCTCGTTGAGCGCGTTTCGACGGGAGCCGCCGGACGCCGTCTCGGCTCCGGCGAGGCCCGCGCGAACCCCGGCGATGCGCTCGGCGGACAGGCCTCGCGAGCGCTCGAGCTGATCGACGTACGCCCGGGCGAGCGCGAAGGTCGCCGGCCACTCGAACTGCGGCTGACCCTGCGTGTTCAAGTAGTCGAGCTTCACGGACTTCGCCGCGTCCAGCTCGTTCTGGGTGAGGAAGGGACTCGGCGTGAGCTCGAAGACGTCGAGCCCGCGCGCGATCTCCGAGCTGACGATCACGCCGTTGTACCAGTACGCCGACCACGAGCCACCCATGGCCATGTGATCGGCGTTGACCGGACCGCGGTCGAAGAAGGCGATCTCCCTCGGGTTGGACGGGTCCGTCCAGTCGAAGACCGAGATCCCACCCTGGTACCACGACTGGACCATCACGTCGCGTCCGGGGATCGGGATCAGGGAGCCGTTGTGCGCCACGCAGTTCTCCTCGGGGGTCTGCGCCGCCGGCAGCTTGTAGTAGCTCTGGAAGTGGAGCTTGCCGCCTTCGATGGTGAAGATGGCGTCCGCACCCCATTGCTTCGGGTCCGTCGCGCGGCACTTCGGCTGCCCGCCGCCACCCCACTCGTCGCTGAACAGGATCTTGCTGCCGTCGTTGCTGAACGTGGCGGAGTGCCAGTAGGAGAAGTTCGAGTCGGCCACGGCGGCCAGTCGCTTCGGGTGGATCGGATCGCGGATGTCGAGGAGCATGCCGTAGCCCTCGCACGCGCCGCCCGCCATGCCGAGCGCCGGGGCGAGCGTGATGTCGTGGCACTGGGTGGGCCCCGGCTTCGGGCCGGGCTTTTCCTCGTCCCGGTTGCCGATCATGCGGGCGATCATGTCCGGGAGGGCCTCACGGAGCGTGGTGCTGTCCGCCGCGGTCGGCGCACCCGTCCCGCCGCGCGCCTTCACGATGCTGTCCAGCATGGGCACCGTCATCTGCGAGGGCAGCACGAAGGACTCGCCCATGACGTCCACGACGAACGCGCCGCGCGCCCGCGCCTCCGCGATGGCCTGCTGGTCCGCCACGGACATGCCGTGCGTCGGCGGTGCGACCAGGTCGTTGAAGATGCGCGGCGAGCTCACGATGGCGGCCTGCTCGGGGTGGGCCAGCGGCACCCGGATCACCTCGATGCGGAAGAGCGCCGAGTTCGGGTCCTCGTCCGGCGTGGCGCCCGAGCAGCCAGGGAGCTCCGCGGAAGGGCGGACCGGTGCCGAGCCGGAGACGTAGACGTAGATGTTCTCCTTGTCCGCCGGGTCCACCAGGACGGAGTGGGTGTGCGAGCCCCGGCAGGTCTGCACGTTCGCGATGTACTTCGGGTTGTGGATGTCGGAGATGTCGAAGATGCGGATGCCCCGCAGCCGCTCCTCGCTGACCTGCTGCTTCACACCCTCCGCGCTGCAGTCGAGGCGGCCACCCAGGCCCTCGCCGGAGACGAAGAGCAGGTTCTTGTAGACCGAGACGTCGCTCTGGGACGCGGGGCAGACGAACCCCTCGGCGAGCGTCGGGCTGGCCGGGTTGGAGATGTCCCAGACCTGGTAGCCGTTGTAGTTGCCCTGGATGGCGTATCTGCCCGAGAAGGCGAGGTCGGAGTTGGTCATCCCGACGAAGTCCTGGGCGGGCGGCGTCGCCGAGACCACGCGCAGGTTCCACGCCGCTTCGCCCGCGTCCAGCAGCCCGGCGCGCAGGCCGACGCGCGGGTCGGGGCTGGGGGGCGTGGCGGTCGCGATCGGGGCCACGTTCGACGGTGGGACGTTCACGGAGGACGCGCCCATCGACGCGGCCCCCTGGGTGGCGCCCGACGAGGCGCAGGCGGTCGCGACCACGGATCCCGCGATCACGATCAGGGACCCGAGGCGCGTGACGACAGGGCGCAAGCGGGGACGACGGGGCGCGGCTCCGGATCTCATGGGCACTCCTTCATTGGGCGTCTGCTTCGCTGGTTCATTCGTATCGGGCTGCCTACGGCTCACGGTCCCGTGCCTCCAGGGCGGCGAGCATGCGCTTCATGCGCTCGATCTCGGTCGTCTGATCGACCTGGATGTCGTTCGCGAGCTTGAAGGCCAGTTCGTCCTGCGCGGCACCGTCCGTCGCGAAGAGGTCGTGCACCATGTCGACCGCGCCGCTGTGGTGCTTGATCATTCCCGTCAGGAACAGCCGGTCGAACTCGGTTCCGCGCGACGCGTCCAGCGTGCGCATCTCCTCGTCGTTCAGCATGCCGTGCATGTACACGGGACGTGGGTTGTCGTCGACCAGGACCTTCAGTCCCTCGAGGTGCACCTCCGGCACGTGCTGGCCGCGGTCGCGGAGCCAACGCTGCATGGTGGCGATCTCGTCCTTCTGGGCGTTGATGATCCGGGACGTGAGTCGCAGCACGCCCGGGCTCGCGCCGTGGCTCGGGGCCATCTCGGACATGATCAGCGCCTGGGCGTGGTGGCCGATCATCATGGTCATGAAGTGGGTGTCGGCCTGCGTGAAGCGCATCCGCGAGCTGTCGGTGCGGGCGCGGTAGAGCGCTTCGATCTCCGCGTCGGAGTGACCTCCGGCCATCGCGTTCTGCGGAGTGGGCGGTGAAGCGGAGGGAGTCCCGGCGCACGCCACCATGACGAGCGCCGAGAGCGCCACGATGCCGGGGCGGGACATTCGGGATGTCATCATGCAACTCATGATCGGGAGGATCGCCGCCCGTCGCCGGTGCGGGGGGTCAAGATACAAGCGCCGCCGTGGGCGGGAAACGGGCCGCACCTGACGCTTCCGGTCAGCCTTCGCTGCCCGGCCCCTCGCCCAACGTGTGTTCCAGCAGGATCGCGGCCAACCCGGCGGGGTCATGAAGGCGGTGGCCAGCGTCCCTGGGGACCACCGTGGCCATCCCCTGAGGCAGGAGCGGGCACAGCGTGTCCTTGTCGTCCTCTCCGTAGACGCAAAGCACCGGAAGGGGCGCCAGCGCCTCGACCTCGGGGACGGCGTCCAGGTCCGAGTCCCGATGTGTGTACCGCACCAGATCGGTGTAGTGGAACTCGAAGTTCGCCATCTTCGAGGGACTGAAGAGGCCGACGCCCACCACCCGGGCCCTGAGGTCGGGCGCGAGCCGGTTCACCAGGAAGGGCGCGAAGTCCGCGCCCCGGGAGTACCCCACGATGAGGATCTGCCGCGCTCCCCAGAGGCGCAGATAGGTCCGGAGGGCCCGCGACATGTCCGCCGCCAGCTCCTCGGGTGTGCGGGCCCGCGACAGGTACGCGCGGGATTCGAGGCCCACGACGGGAACGCCCCGAGCGACCAAGGCGTCTGCCATGTCCGAGATGAAGCTGGCCCAGTTGCCGTCCCCGCTCATCACGAGAGCCAGGACCGGGCCGGGAGTCGCGGCCGGTAGGATGCGCAGGGGCAGGTCTCTCACCTCCTCCGCCGGCGGCTGCCGCTGGGCGTGGAGGGGGAAGCACGCTGCCGTGCCCACGAGAAGGAGAAGTGGGCACACGCGCGAAACGAAGCGTCGAAGCACCAAGGGAGGAAGGCCAGGGAGGGTCGTGAGGGTGTCGTCGAGGCGTGCCACCGCACGTCCGGCGGGCAGGCTATACACGGCAAATCGCCGGAGGCTCCGTGTCGCTTGCTGCGACCCGGTAGATCGGTAGCTTCAGGCTGACGTCGGGCCTCCTTTCCTTTCCACCGGGCTACTTCCATGGATCGACAGGCCAGCCGACGTTGGCTCCCGCTGATCCTGGGGGCAGCGGTCCTCGTCGTGGCCCTCGCGCTCCTCCACCGGGAGCTGCGGACGTACTCGGTGGCGGAGATCCTGGCGGGACTCCGGGCACTCCCTACGGGCCAGATCCTCGGGGCTGTCGCCTTCACGGCGGCCAGCTTCCTCACCCTCACGGGATACGACTGGCTCGCCGCCCGGTATGTGAAGGCCGACCTGCCGTACCGCCGGTTGGCGCTCGCTTCCTTCATCGGCCATGCGTTCAGCCAGTCGCTGGGCTTCAGCCTCCTGACCGGAGCGTCGGTGCGCTTTCGCCTGTATTCGGCCTGGGGCGTGGAGGCGCCGGACATCGCGCGCATCATCGCGTTCTCCTCGACCACGTTCTGGGTCGGCTTCCTGGCCCTGGCGGGCGCCGCCTTCGCGGTGGATCCACCGCCCCTTCCCGCCGCATTGTCGTTCCTGGGAGGATCCGCCAGACCCCTTGGCGTCCTTCTCGTGTTGGTCACCCTCGGGTACCTGGTCTGGTGCCGGTGGGGTGGGAGCGCGATCCGCTTTCGCGGGTGGTCCCTGCCCAAGCCCAGCGTCGGCATGGGCCTCCAGCAGATCCTGGTGTCGGCGGTGGACTGGGCGGCTTCGGCGGCAGCGCTGTACGTCCTCCTCCCGGCGGGCACGGGACTCTCGTTCCCGACGTTCCTGGCTGCCTACCTCCTGGCCCAGATCGTGGGTCTGGTGAGCCACGTCCCGGGTGGGCTGGGCGTCTTCGAGGTCGTTCTCCTGGTGGCCCTGCGGGAGCACGCCGGGGACAGCTCCTTCGTCACCTCGCTCCTCGCGTTCCGGGCGATCTACTACCTCCTCCCGCTGGTGCTGGCCGCGGCGACCCTGGGGGTGTTCGAGTTCCGCCGACGGCAGGAGCACCTGACCCGGGTGATGGCCCTGCTGGGGACGGGGGTCTCCTCCTCGGTTCCGCTGGTGGCCGCGGGGGCGGTGTTCGTGGCGGGCGCCGGGATGCTGGCGGAGGGCGCGTTGCCGCTTCAGGGTCACCTCGGATCCTTCGGGGACCTTCTTCCTCTGGGGCTCCTGGAGGCATCCCACTTCCTCGGCAGTGTCGTGGGGGCGTGCCTCCTCATTCTCGCGTGGGGGCTCGCCCGCCGCCTGGACGGTGCCTTCCATGCCGCGCTGGCTCTCCTGGGCGCGGGCGCGGTCCTCTCGGCCTTCCGCGGCGGAGGTCTTGTCACCGCCATGATCGCGCTCATGGTGCTCATCGCCCTGGCACCGACGCGCCGCGAGTTCTTCCGCCGCTCGGCGCTCCTGGCCGAGCCCTTGTCACCCGAGTGGGTGTTCGGCGTGGTGGCGGTGCTGCTGGCCACGGCGTGGTTGGGCTTCTTCGCTTTCAAGGAGGTTGCCTATAGCGGGGACCTGTGGTGGCAGTTCGCCCTCCACGGAGACGCGTCCCGCTTCCTGCGCAGTTCCGTGGGCGCGGCGACGGTGCTGCTGGCTTTCGCCGGCGCCCGGCTTCTCCGCCCCGCCGAGCCGGAGGAGGCCGAGCCCGGCTCGGAGGTGCCGGAGGCCGTTGCGGCGCTGGTCCCGCGCGCCGACCGGGCCCACGCCTCCCTGGCCTTCCTGGGGGACAAGTCCTTTCTGGTCTCCGCATCGGGGAACGCCTTCATCATGTATGGCGTGGAGGGGAGGAGCTGGGTGTCCATGGGGGACCCGGTGGGCGACCCCGAGGACTTCCCGGAGCTGGTGTGGAGCTTCCGGAACCGGGTGCACGTCCACGGCGGTTGGCCGGCGTTCTATCAGGTTCGTCCCGAGTTCCTGCCCCTCTACGTGGACGCCGGGCTCACCCTCATCAAGCTGGGCGAGGAGGCGGTGGTGAGGCCGCAGACGTTCTCCATGGAGGGCGGCCACCGCTCCGGCATGCGCCGGACGCTCCGGAAGACCGAGAAGGACGGCGGGGTCTTCGAGCTCCTCCCCAGGGAGGCGGTCGTCCCGGAGCTACAACGGTTGCGGGAGGTCTCCGATGCGTGGCTGGCAGCCAAGAGCACGAAGGAGAAGGCCTTCTCCCTCGGGGCCTTCAGCGAGGCGTACATCGGCCGGTTCCCCATGGCGGTCGTGCGGGTGGAAGGGCAGATCGTGGCGTTCGCCAACCTCTGGCTCGCCGCCCCGGGCACCGAGTACTCCGTCGACCTCATGAGGTACGACCCTGAGCGGGCACCCACCGACTGCATGGAGTACCTCTTCCTCAAGCTCATCCTCTGGGGCCAGGGGCAGGCGTTCACCCGCTTCGGTCTGGGCATGGCGCCCCTGGCAGGCCTGGAGGGTGGCCCGCTCTCGCCCCTGTGGGCGAAGTTGGGTGCCGCCGTGTACCGGTACGGGGAGCACTTCTACAACTTCCAGGGGCTGCGCGCCTTCAAGGACAAGTTCGACCCCGCGTGGGAGCCCCGATACCTGGCGAGTCCCGGAGGCACCGCGCTTCCTCGCGTGCTGGCCGGCATTTCCGCCCTGGTCTCCGGGAGTCTGAGAGGCGCCCTGACGCGATAGGCGGCGGCGGACCTCCGCGTCCTTCCGCGTCCCGTCAACGCAGCGTCAGCCGATACGCCTTCACCGCGTTGTCCCGCAGCACCATCCGCGCGATGTCACGGGCGCGCTGCGGACCGATCGCGCCGTCGCGCACCATACCGTCCAGGGCAACGGTGAGCGCCCTGCGCGCGTTGCGCGACGCCACCCAGGCCACCTGCTCCCACCCCTCAGCGTCGCCGCCGTCGAAGGCGTCGGTCCCGAAGAGCACCTTTTCCGGCCACTCGCCCAGCCAGAGGCGCAGAGCATCCGCCAGCGCCCCGGGCTCGGCCAGCAGATCCATCATCGAGATGTCCGCATAGACGTTCGGCCTGCCCAGGAGCGTCAACGTCTCGCGCACGCGCGGCCAACCGCCGTGGGTGATGACGAACGTGGTGCCACGCAGGGCCGGGTCGTCGAAGACGCTCTCCAGGAGCAGGGGCGAGCTCCCGCGCGCCGAGTAGTAGCTGCCGAACCCTTCGGTGGCGTGGATCTGGATGGTGAGCCCGACCGCGCCGGCCTCACGCGCGATGACGCGGAAGAGGTGATCCTCTAGCGTCTTGTATTCCTCGTGCGTGGGGGTGCCGCCGCCCGCGTAGCGGGCGTAGATGGCCGCAGCGTCCCGCGGGTCGGCGGCGCCGAAGTCCAGGGAACGCAGGTATGCCGCCTCGAACTTGAGGCCCACGGCGCCGGCTTCCCTCTGGTACCGTAGGATAGGCGCCACCACGTCTCGCTCGTAGGCGGCCAGGGTGCCTGGAATGCGCTGCAGGCCCAGGTCCCGCAGGGAGCGCGCCAGGAGCCTGGACTCCAGTGGATAGAGCGCCTCGGTGTCCGCGGTGCGCTCCGCCTCCCCCCTCGTGTCCAGCGGGAGCATGAGCGCGTCCCCGAAGGGCACCCACGCGAAGCGCTCCGCCGGGAGCCCGCCGCCCATGGCGATGCGGTTGGCGAGCATCATCTGGATGTGCGCCCGGTCGAGAGCCCACGTGGGGAAGTCCTCGCCGTGGGCGGCGAAGGCGGCGGCGCGCGCACGGTGCAAGGTGTCGGCGTACGCGGCGCCGGTATCGCGGGGGCTGGTGGCGTACAGGGCCACCTGCGCTGCTCGGTACGAGGGGTTGTCCGCCCGCAGGCCGACCGGCACGTCGAACGCGGGGATCCCGTCCAACGGCAGGGCGTCGAAGTCCGTGTCGGCCGGCTCTCCCGGCGCGACGTACGCCATCGGATGCGCGTGGACGTCCACGGCCCACACGGTGTCGACGTACGCCGCGAGGTCGGCGTCCGGGCGACCCTCGTCCGCGTCGTTGCACGCGATGGCGGGAAGGAGGCAGAGGAGAGCGGCCAGGCTCACCGTCACCAACGGAACGAGACGCCCCGACGCCGGGTCGCCGCGCGGCGGTCGCGGGCGGGTGTGCCGCCTGGACGTGCTCACGAGGAACCTCCCGGCCTCCACTCCATGCTCAGCGACCCCGGAGCCGTGAGGATCTGCACGTCGGCTGCCTCGACGCGGCGCCGATAGGCCGCGAGGTCGTCGCTCACCACGCCGTTGAAGCGAGCCAGCGCCGACTGGAGCAGCTGGTCGGCCTGGCGGAGGAGCATATCCGCATCCCGGGTGGGCGCGTCCCACGAGGACGTGAGCGCGTACATGACGCCGCCGATCCTGCCCAGCACCGCGTTGGGTGCGTCGGCGAAGCCCTGGACGTCCTCGTCGCCCGTGAAGAGCGCCTCGACGGCCGTGAGCTCCTCCTTCAGACTGTCTCCGGCGGCGCGCAGGGCCTTCGAGGTGTCGTCCTCCCGGTTCGCGAGCGCCTTGTCCACTTCGTCCACTGACTCCTTCGCGTCACGGAGGCGGTTCACCGCTTCGGTGGCCACGTTCTGGCGCTGCCCCGCACGCAGGATCGCCGCGAGGTTGGCGCGCCGGTCCGCGGCGCTCACCACGATGCGCGGGTCTTCGGCCACGGTGACGCTGCCCGTCACGGTGTCCTCCGCCAGCGCGATGCGCACCGTGTACGTCCCTGGCAGGACCGTGGGTCCGGGCGGTAACACGTCCGCGTCCTTCTCGCCGGCCGCGCGTGGTGAGCGGAAGCCGTCCATCGACAGGTCCCACGCGGTCCGGTTGAGCCCGGACTTCGCCGGGCCGTGGAAGGTGCGGATGACGCTGTCGCCCTCGAGCACGGAGATCGACGCCACGGTGTCGGCGGCGGCCGTCGTGTCGGCGGCGCCTGAGCCCACCCAGTACGTGAGGAGGGCGCCGTAGGGTCGGTTCTTCCCCAGGAACATCGCGAAGCCGGTGAACCGTGGGCCTCGGACAGGCCCCTCCCGGTACGCCACCGTCGGCGGGATCGGGAAGAGGTGGAGCGGCCGCTCCGTGATGCTCGGGTCGGACGCGAGCGCCTCCAGGGGACGCACATCGTCGAGGATCCAGGCGCCGCGGCCATGGGTGCCGACCACGAGGTCCCTTTCCCGGGGGTGCACCACGATCGAGCGCACGGGCACCCGGGGCAGGTCGTGCCAGCGCATCCAGCTCCGGCCCCCGTCGAACGAGACGTACATCCCGAACTCCGAGCCCAGGTACAGCAGGTTCGGGCTGGCGGGATCCTGGGCGATGGTGTGCAGGAAGTACTGGACGTCCGGCGTCACCAGGCTCGTCCAACTCCTCCCGAAGTCCGTGGTCTTGAACGCGTAGGGCTGGTTGTTGCCGCGCCGGTGGTCGTCGAAGACGACGAAGGCGGTCGCGCTGTCGAACTTCGACGGCTCGATGTGGGGCACCCATGTGCCGGCCGGCACCCCCTCGATCGCCGTGCCGACGTTGGTCCACGTCCTTCCGGCGTCCCGGCTGAGCTGGACGTTGCCGTCGTCGGTGCCCACCCACAGGATGCCCTGCTTCACGGGGCTGGGCGCGATCTGGACGATGGTGGTGAAGAACTCGGCGCCCGACACGTCGTACGTGAGGCCACCCGAACGGTGATAGCCCTGGTGCGTCGAGTCGTTGGTGGTCAGGTCGGGGCTGATCGTCGTCCACGAGTTGCCCTCGTCCGTGCTCCTGTGGACGAACTGGCTCCCGAGGTAGATCGAGCCGTCGAAGGGGTCGAAGGTCATGCCGGCGTTCCAGTTGAAACGCAGCTCCGTGGCCGTATCCGGCGCCGCCGGCTTGATGACTTTTCGCTCCCCCGTCTCCTTGTCGAAGCGCAGGATGTCCCCGTTCTGCGTCGACGCGTATCCGTAGCGAGGGTCTCGCGGGTCCGGGAACGTCGCCATGCCGTCGCCGAACGCGACCTCCTCCCAGTCGTACATGCGGATGCCGCCGCCGTGCCAGGTCACGGCGGGGCCCACGAAGGAGCCGTTGTCCTGCAGTCCGCCGTACACGTGGTAGGGCGTGTCCATGTCCACCGCGATGTGGTAGAACTGGGAGAACGGCAGGTTTTCGATGAAGCGGAAGGTGCCGCCGCCGTCCCGGGAGATGTAGACGCCGCCGTCGTTGCCGTCGGCGATCACCTTGCCGTTCGGGCTCACCCAGAAGGCGTGGTGGTCCACGTGCACCTCATCGAATCCCAACAGCGTGTGAAAGGTCTTGCCGCCGTCGGTGCTCTCGTTGACCGGGCTCTCGACGATCCACACGTGGTTCTCGTTGGTCGGGTCCACCCGCACCTGCCCGTAGTAGAACGGCCGACCGTCGATGTTGCGCGTCGTGTTGGCGACGGCCCACGTGTCCCCGCCGTCGTCGGAGCGCAGGAGCGCGCTCTTCTTCGCCTCGACCAGCGCGTACACCACGTCCGGCTCGCCGCGGGCGAAATCGAGTCCCGTCCGCCCGAGCTCGCCGTCCGGGATGCCCTCCGCGGAGCCGAGCCGCTTCCACGTCTCGCCGCCGTCGTACGTCGTGTAGACCCCGCTTCCCGGGCCTCCGGACTTGAAGAACCAGGGCCAGCGCCGGTGCTCCCACATGCCCACGATGAGGTGGTCGGGGTTGGAGGGATCCATGACCATGTCGCCCGCGCCGGTGCGCGGGTTCACGTACAGGATCTTCCTCCACGTCTTGCCGCCGTCGGTGGTCTTGTAGACGCCCCGGTCTTCGCTGTCCTTCCACGTGTTGCCCAGGGCGCCCACGTAGACCACGTCGGCGTCACGGGGGTCGATGAGGATGGCGTCGATGGCGCCCGTCTCCGCGAGGCCCATGGGGGCCCACGTCTTCCCGCCGTCCAACGTCCGGTAGACGCCCGTGCCGACGCCGGCGGAGTTGCGCCGGTTGCGCTCGCCGGTACCGATCCACACCACGTCCGGGTTCGGCTGATGGATGGCGATGGCACCGGTGGACGCCGCCGGTAGCGAGTCGGTGAGGGGGGCCCAGGTGACCCCGCCGTTCACGGATTTCCACACCCCGCCCGTCGCGGCACCCACGTAGAGGATGTCGGGGTTCGCGTCCACCGCGTCGATGGCGCCCACCCGGCCGCTCATCCCCGTCGGGCCGATGTTCCGCGCCGAGAGGTCCCCGAACATCCCGGGCTCGAGCTGGGCGGTGACGGGCAGGGGGCCCAGGGCCGTGCCGAGGGCCACCAGGAATGCCATGGACAGCGGCGCCGCGTGGGGGAAGGACGGAACGACCGCGTGGTAGAGCCTCATGGTGCCTCCTTGGAGCATCCTCGACGATCCGGTCACCGCGGCGCCGGAGCTCCGGTCAGCTTGGCGGCGCGTGGGCGCGCACGCCACCGATGGCATATCTTTCCTTCGAGCCTGCCCGCTCTTTGCCAGGAGGCCGACATGGCCCGCCTGAACGTTGGTGGCATGGATCGCAGGGACTTCCTCAGGGGATCGGCCGTGGGGCTCGTCGCCCTGCCGTGGATCGACCTCGAGACGCTCGCGCCCGCGGGCCGCAGGCGCGCCTCCAGGGTCGCGCTGATCCGCACGTCGAGCCGAGCCGACGGCGTGACGCGCGCGATGGCGCTTCTCGACCCCTCGGGCATGGCCGGCAAGCGGGTGGTGGTGAAGCCGAACTTCAACAGCGCGGACGGCGGCCCGGCCGGCACGCAGGACGAGACGCTCCTGCGTCTCGTTGGCGAGCTCCAGGAGCGCGACGCCCGCAGCGTCACGGTGGGCGAGTCGAGCGGTCCTCAGGGAACGACGTCCGTGCTCGCCGCCAAGGGAACGCTGGACCTGGCGCGCGACCACGACTTCGGCGTGGTGGACTTCGACCAGCTTCCCGACGCCGACTGGGTGCACTTCAACCCGCCGGGCACCCACTGGGCGGAGGGCTACCACCTGCCGCGCATGGTCACCGACGCCGAGTACCTGGTGAGCACCTGCTGCCTGAAGACGCACGGTTTCGGCGGCGTGTTCACGATGTCCCTCAAGCTGGCGGTGGGCCTCACGCCTCGCCCGATCCGTCGGGGCATGCACCGTTCGCCCGACATGCGCCGGATGATCGCCGAGCTGAACCAGGGCTACGCGCCCGACCTGATCGTGATGGACGGCGTGGAGGCGTTCACGGACGGTGGGCCGTCGCAGGGCACGCTGAAGCGGGCGAACGTGTTCGTGGCCGGCACCGACCGGGTGGCCGTGGACGCGGTGGGGCTCGCGATCCTCAAGGAGCTGGGCTCCAACGACGCGATCATGGGCACGCCGATCTTCCGGCAGGAGCAGATCGCCCGCGCGGTGGAGGTCGGCCTGGGCGTCGGTGGACCCGGCGACATCGAGCTCGTGAGCGACGACGCGCAGGGGTGGGCGTACGCCACGCGTGTGGAGGGGATTCTGGCGCAGGGCTGAGGCGCCCGGCAGGTTGTCCGCGATCCGACTCCTGCCCGAGGCCCCCTTGTCGCCGCTGATCCTCGCCGCTCTCCAGACGCCTTCGTCCGCCGGATCGCTCCTGCGCCTGCAGGCCCTTCTCGGCGTAGGCGTGATCCTCGGCCTCGGGTGGCTGCTGTCGAGCGATCGCCGGTCCGTCTCCTGGCGCATCGTGCTCTGGGGGCTGGGCCTTCAACTCGCGTTCGCCATCGTGGTGCTGCACACCCCCCTGGGCGTGGCCTTCTTCCAGAACGTCAACGCGGTCGTGCGTGCCGTGCTCGGCTACGCGGCGGAGGGCGCCCGCTTCGTGGTCGGCAACCTCATCTCCGACGACGTTCCGGTCGGGAGCGGCGTCCCGGGCAACGGGAGCTTCGTCGCGACCCCGGGGACGGTCGCGCATACCGGGGCGTTCTTCGCGTTCCAGGTGCTTCCCAACATCATCTTCGTGTCCTGCCTGGTGACCGTTCTCTACCACCTCGGCGTCATGCAGCGCGTGGTGCGCTCGATCGCCTGGGTCATGCAGCGGACGCTCCGCACCTCCGGCGCCGAGACGCTCGACGTCGCCTCGAACATCTTCGTCGGGATGATGGAGTCGCCGCTGTCGGTTCGGCCCTTCATCGAACGGATGACGGAATCCGAGCTCATGGCCGTCATGACCGCCGGGATGGCGACGATCAGCGGAGGCGTGCTCGCGGCCTACGCGGGTATGCTGCTGCCCTACGAGCCCGACGCGGCCGGACACCTCATCGCGGCCTCGGTGATGTCGGCTCCGGCGGCGTTCGTCCTGGCGAAGCTCCTGGTGCCCGAGACGTCGACACCGGTCACGGCGGGGTCGCTGGGCGAAACGAGCGTGGAGCGTCCCGACGTGAACGTGATCGACGCGGCGGCGCGGGGCGCGGCGGACGGCCTGCGCCTGGCGTTGGTGGTCGGCGCGATGCTGATCGCCTTCATCGCGCTGGTGTCGCTCGCCGACGGTGGGCTCGGATGGCTCGGGCACCTCGTGGGCGTGGAGAACCTCAGCCTGGAGGGCATCCTCGGTACGCTCCTGGTGCCGGTCGCCTGGGTGCTCGGCATCCCCTGGGCGGACGCACAGGTGGTGGGACAGCTCATCGGCCTCGAGGCCGTCCTCAACGAATTCGTCGCCTTCGCGCGCCTGCAGGCGCTGCTCGCCGAGGGCGTCACGCTCGATCCCCGCTCGCTGGTGATCACCATCTACGCGCTGACCTCCTTCGCGAACTTCGGGTCGGTGGCCATGACCATCGCGGGCCTGGGGGAGATGGCGCCGACGCGCCGTCACGACCTGGCGCGCCTCGGCCTCAAGGCGATGCTCGCCGGACTCCTCGCCACGCTGCTCACGGCGGCCGTGGCGGGGCTCCTGATCTGACGCGGGGGGACCATGATCCTGGGCGTCGGGACGGTGGCGCTGGACACCGTGGAGACACCGGACGGGTTCGCCCGGGAAGTGCCGGGAGGGTCGGCGCTGTACTTCGCGGCGGCGGCCGTGCGCCTCCGCTCCGTCGCCGTGGTCGGTGTGACCGGACAGGACTTCCCCGAGGAGGCCCTCGCCGGCCTGGCCGCGCGAGGCGTCGACGTGTCCGGGATCGTGCGGCGTCCCCATCCGACCTTCCGCTGGCACGCACGCTACGACGAGGCGGGCGCGCGCGAGATCCTCTCGGTCCACCGGGGCGGCATCGTGCGGGAGGTGCCCGAGGTGCCGGCGGCGCTGCGCGATCCGGACGTCCTCTTCCTGGGGAGCACGGATCCCGGGGTCCAGGGGCACGTTCTGCGACAGGCCGGAGTCCCGGGCAGGGTGGTCCTGGATTCGATGGCGCACTGGATCCGGGACCGACGCGCCGAGCTCGACGCCCTCCTCCCACGCGTGGACGTGCTCCTCGCCAGCGAGGAGGAGGTCCGGATCCTCGGCGGCGCCCAGGAGGAGGAGGAGGCCGCCGCGGCCGCACGGGCCCGCGGCCCGTCGTGGGTGATCGTGAAGCGCGGAGCCCGGGGTGCGTGCGCCTGGGGCGCGGAGGGGCCGGTCGAGGTGCAAGCCGTGCGGGTCGCGCGCGTCGTCGATCCGACGGGCGCGGGGGATGCCTTCGCCGGAGGCGTGGTGGCCTCGCTGTCCGTCGGCCGTAGCCTGTCCGCGGAGGCCCTGCGGGAGGCGCTGCGCGTCGGAGCGCGGATGGGGGCGCTGGCCGTGACCGACTTCTCCTTCGAAGGGCTTCTGGGTGGCGACGTCTAGCAGCCCGTGCCGGGCTCGACTCGACCGGTCCGGCCACGTGTTTTCCCCGCATGTGCGCGGATCTACCTTGCCGGTGGCGTCCCGCCCGGGCGTCGGCTCCACAACGGGGGAAGCGCATGGTCCGGCGTAGCGGTTCGATGGCGGTGGTGCTCGTTGCGGTGGGTGTGGTCGCTCCGCCCTCCGCCGTGCCGCAGGATGTCGAGGACGCGGCCTGGCTGGCCGGGTGCTGGGCGGCCGAGAACGGGGAGAGCCGCTCCGACGAGGTGTGGATGGCGCCCGCGGGTGGGCTCATGGTCGGCATGTCGCGCTCGGTCCGCGGCGGACGCGCCACGGGGTACGAGTCCGTCGTGCTCGGCGTCCGTGACGGCCGCCTCACATACTCCGCGCATCCTTCCGGCCAACAGCCCGCGGATTTCCCGGTCGCCCGGCTGACCGATCGGGAGCTGCGCGTCGAGAACCCCGACCACGACTTCCCGCGCCGGATCGACTACCTGCGCCACGGTGGTGACTCCATTGTCGCGAGCGTGTTCCGGGAGGTCGCCGACGAGACGCCGGCCTTTTCGATCCACTACGCGCGTACGCCGTGCGCGGGAGGCGGACCTGCCCGCTCGGCCGCGCCCGCCTGGCAGGTCCAGTACCAGGACTCCACGGTGCGCTTCATCGGCCTGCACGCCGTGGACGCCAACACGGTCTGGGCGGCCGGGAGCGGGGGTCACGTCGCCCGTTCCACGGACGGTGGCCGGAGCTGGCACGTCGGGGTCGTGCCGGGCGCCGAGTCGCTCCAGTTCCGGGACGTGCACGCCTTCTCCGGGGACGAGGCCTTCGTCCTGTCCATCGGCGCCGGCGACGAGTCCAGGATCTACGTGACCCGCGACGGCGGCGCGTCCTGGACGCTCTCCTTCCGGAACGAGGATCCCCAGGGCTTCTTCGACTGCCTCTCGTTCTGGGATCGCCGACGGGGGTTCGCCTTCAGCGACAGCCACGACGGGGAGTTCACCCTCGTGCGCACCGACGACGGCGGCGCGACGTGGAAGCGGATCGATCCCGCCCGGGTGCCCGACGCCCGCGAGGGAGAGGGAGCTTTCGCGTCGTCCGGCACGTGCGTCGTGACGCGTCCGGGCGGGCTGGGATGGTTCGGCACCGGCGCTTCGGGCGTGGACACCCGCGTGATCCGCACGGCCGACTACGGCGTGACGTGGGAGGAGGCGCCGACCCCCCTGGAGAGCTTCGACGAGACCTCGGGGATCTTCACGCTCGCCTTCCTCGACGACCGGACGGGGGCCGCGGCCGGCGGGGACGACGGCCGCAAGGACATGCAATTCGAGGACGTCATCCTGACCGACGACGGGGGCCGCACGTGGCGTCGGGGCGGCCGCACGGGTCTGGGCGGCTCGGTCTACGGCATCGCCTGGGTGCCCGGCGCGCCCACGCCCACGTTGGTGGCGGTGTCACCCGCGGGCTCCGCGATCTCGCGGGACGGAGGAGACAGCTGGACGCGGGTGGATTCGGTGAACGCCTGGGCCGTGTCCTTCGCCGCGCCCGACGCGGGGTGGTCGGTCGGCGGCGGTCTGATCCGGAGAATGGTCTGGTGACACGCATGGATCGTCGCGGGGCGGGCGCCCTCGCCCTCACCGTCTGCCTCGCACTGACCGGTTGCGCGAACGGGCCCCGTCGGGACACGACCCTCGAGCCGGCGGTCTACACCGTGCGCTTCCCCTCCCTCGCGGAGCACCTCGCGACGATCGAGGCGTCCCTGCCGACGGCAGGCGCGCCGAGCGTGGAGGTCATGCTGCCGATCTGGTCGCCGGGCTACTACAGCGTCGAGGACTACGCCGCGCAGGTGCGCGATCTCTCGGCGCGTGGCCCGGACGGACGGGCGCTCCCGGTCGAGCGGATCCCCCCGAACCGCTGGCGCGTGGACACCGGTGGCGCTCCGCGGGTGACGCTCACCTACGGCCTCCTCTGCACCCGGTACTTCGTCACCACGAACTGGGTGTCCCCCGAGTTCGCCGCGCTGAACGGACCGGCTACGTTCGTCACCGTGGTCGGGGACGCGGAGCGTCCACGCGAGGTCCACGTGGAGCTGCCCCCGTCGTGGCGGGACGTGGCGACGGGGCTCGACGTCGCGGACGACGGGGACCCCCACCACTTCCGGGCGGACGACTACGACGCGCTCCTGGACGCGCCCATCGTGGCCGGGAACCTCGACACGCATGCGTTCGAGGTGGACGGCGTTCCCCACTACCTGGTGGACGTCGGCGCCCCGGACGGTTGGGACGGCGAGCGCGTGGCCCGCCACCTCCGGAGGATCGTCCAACAGACGCTCCCGCTCTGGGGGGAGCTGCCGTACCGGAAGTACGTCTTCCTCAACGTCTTCTGGCGTGGGGGCGGGGGACTGGAGCACGCGACTTCGACGCTGCTCACCACCCGGCCCGACCGCGTGAGCACCGGTGACGGATACCGAGGGTGGCTCTCCTTCGCGGCGCACGAATACGTCCACGCGCTGAACGTGAAGCGGCTACGTCCGGTGGAGCTCGGGCCGTTCGACTACGAGGAGCCGCCGCGAACGCCGAGCCTCTGGCTCGCCGAGGGAGTCACGTCGTACCTGGCCGACCTGGCCGTCGCGCGTGCGGGGCTGTCGGACCGCGCGGGCTTCCTGGCCTCCATGTCGGGGGCCATCCGCGAGCTGCAGGAGTCCCCCGGGCGGCTGCTGCAGACGGTGGAGCAGTCGTCCCTCGACGTGTGGACGAACAGCAACTCCGGGGTGGGGGCCGCCGCCTCGACGGTGAGCTACTACGTGAAGGGGGAGGTGCTCGGCTTCCTCCTGGATGCGCGGGTACGGGCGGCCACCGGGGGCGACCGTTCGCTGGACGACGTGATGCGTCTCGCCTATGAGCGGTACGGTGGGGAGCGCGGCTACACGCCCGAGGAGTTCCGCGCGGTGGCCGCGGAGGTGGCGGGTACGGACCTGTCGGGGTGGTTCCGGAAGGCGCTGGCGTCCACCGAGGAGCTGGACTACGCGGAGGCGCTGGACCCGTTCGGACTGCGGTTCGCCGAGGGCGGGAGCTGGGTCCTGGAGGTGCGTCCGGACGCCACGCGCGAGCAGACGGAGCGTCTGCGGAGGCTGACGGAGCCCGTCGGACCGGAGGCGCTCGCCATCCGCGGGGAGGACCCGCCCGCCGGAGGCGTCTGGGTCGAGACGCTGGGCATGGACGCGATGTTCCAGCGGCGCGGCCGTCCGGTCGCCGCCGGCGTGCCGGGGCGGCGGGGCGCGGTGCGGCCCATCACGCTCGGCGGGGTCGAATACCGCCACGGCATCGGCACGCAGTCGATCAGCGAGTTCGTGCTCGACCTGAAGGGGCGGGCGCGGCGTTTCGTCTCCATGGTCGGCCTGGACGACTCGGCCACCTCCGAAGAGGCGAGCGTGAACTTCGAGGTGTGGGGTGACGACGCCCTCCTCTTCGCGACGGACACCCTGCGCCCCGGAGACCCGCCCCGACTGGTCTCGGTCGACCTCACGGACGTGCGGGTCCTCACGCTGCTCCTGGACGACGCGCAGGATACGAGCAACGGCGACCTCGGGGTGTGGGCGGGCGCCACGATCCTCATGGAGGAAGGCGCCGCCGTGGTCCCCGAGCCGTACGATGTCCCGGTGGATCCGGCGCCGGACATCTCGTGGGACGAGCCCGCCGAGCCGCGCATCCACGGCCCCCTCATCGTCGGCGCGACGCCGGGCCGCCCCTTCCGGCACCTGGTCCCCGCCACCGGCGCAGGGCCGTTGCGCTACGCGGCCGTCGCCCTTCCGGAGGGCCTGCGCATCGACCCCTCGACCGGGATCGTCACCGGATCCCTGCGGGCCCCCGGGAGAACGGTCGCGACGCTCACGGTCACCGGTCCCGAGGGGACCGCGACCCGCGAGCTCACGATCGTCGGCGGGGACGACGCCCTCGCGCTCACGCCCCCCATGGGGTGGAACTCGTGGAACGCCTGGGGTGACGGGGTCGACGACGCGAAGGTGCGCGCGGCCGCCGACGCCATGGTGGAGAGCGGCCTCGCGGCGCACGGGTACGAGTACATCGTGATCGACGACGGGTGGGAGGGCGAGCGGGACGCGCAGGGGGTTCTGCATCCGAACGACAAGTTCCCCGACATGAAGGCGCTGGCCGACCACGTGCACGCGCGCGGCCTCAAGCTGGGCATCTACTCGTCGCCGGGGCCCACCACCTGCCAGGGGCTGCCGGGCAGCTACCAACACGAGCGCGTCGATGCGGAGACGTGGGCGGCCTGGGGCGTCGACTACCTCAAGCACGACTACTGCGGGTACTCGAGCGTGGCCGCCGACCGGAGCGTCGCCGAGCTGCGGAAGCCCTACGACCTGATGCACCGCGTCCTGACCGGGATCGATCGTGACATCGTGTACAGCATCGGCGAGTACGGGTGGGGCGACGTGTGGACGTGGGGCGAGAGCGCCGGCGGCCACCTGTGGCGGACCACGGGGGACCTGGAGAACTCGTGGGCCAACCTGGAAAGCGTGGGCTTCCGCCAGGCGGGGCGTGAGGTGTACGCGGGTCCGGGCCACTGGAACGACACGGACATGCTCATCGTGGGCACGTTGAGCTGGGGGCGGGGCGAGCCCGTTCCGACGAAGCTGACGCGCAACGAGCAGATCCTGCACCTGACCCTGTGGGCCATCCAGGCCGCGCCCCTCATGATCGGCGCGGACCTCGCGAAGCTCGACCCGTGGACGATCGACCTGCTCACGAACGACGAGGTCCTCGCCGTCACCCTGGACACGCTCGGTACGGCCGGCGGGCGCGTCTGGAAGAGCGGGCGCCTGGAGGTCTGGGCGCGTCCGCTCGCCGACGGTACCCGGGCGGTCGGCCTGTTCAACCGTGGGCTCGTGCCCTACGAGATCACGGCGCGCTTCTCCGACCTGGGGCTGTCGGGCAGCCAGCCCGTGCGCGACCTGTGGCGACGGCGGGACCTCGGCGAGTTCACGGACGGCTACACGGTGCGCGTGCCCCGGCACGGGTCGGTGATGCTCAAGGTCGGGCGGGCGCGAGAGTGAGCCCCTCGTCGCCGCGACAGAGCAGGTCGCGGGGTCGTGGAAGGACCGCTGAGCCGCGACGTTGACAGCGCCCGAGGGGACACATTACATACAATCTACAAAATCCGCCCGTGCCTCGTCCGATGGGCGTTTCTCCGGGGTCCGGCCGCGCTTCTCCGGCCCTCTCCACCCTGAGCAGAATCGGCAGGAAGGAGCCGCGCTTCGCCATGAGCCCAGCCACCACGGGCACCGCCGGAGGATCCGGTACGCCCATCCGCAACTTCATCGGCGGCATGTGGGTGCCGGCGTCCGGCACGAGCACGCTCGACGTTACGGACCCGGCCACCGGTGAGATCCTCGGGCACGTCCCGCTCTCGACCGCCGAGGACGTGGACGCCGCGGTGCAGGCGGCGAGGGACGCCTTTCCTGCCTGGAGGGCGACGCCGGCGGTGGAGCGCGCGCGCGTGCTCTTCCGCTTCAAGGCGATCATGGACGAGCGCAAGCACGACCTCGCGCGCGACCTGAGCCGGGAGCACGGGAAGAACGTCGCCGAGACGCTGGGCGAGATCCAGCGCGGCATCGAGAACGTCGAGCACGCCTGCGGCGTGCCCACGCTCATGATGGGCGACACCGTGGAGGACGTGGCGCGCGGCATCGACTGCGAGTCCATCCGGCAGCCGCTCGGGGTCTTCGCCGGCATCACGCCGTACAACTTCCCGGTCATGATCCCGATGTGGTTCTGGCCGTACGCGGTCGCCACCGGGAACACCTTCGTGCTGAAGCCGAGCGAGCAGGACCCGCTCACGCACCAGAAGATCGTCGACCTGGCGATGGAGGCGGGCCTTCCCGCGGGCGTGCTCAACGTCGTCCACGGCGACCGGGTCGCGACGGAGGCGCTTCTCGACCACCCGGACGTGAAGGGGATCTCGTTCGTCGGCTCGAGCCAGATCGCCCGGATCATCTACGCGCGCGCGGCGGCCTCGGGGAAGCGCGTCCAGGCGCTGGGCGGCGCGAAGAACCACATGATCGTCCTCCCCGACGCGGACCTCGACCTGACGACCGAGGCGGTGATCGGCTCGGTGTACGGGTCCGCCGGGCAGCGCTGCCTCGCGGGCAGCCAGATCGTCGGGGTGGGCGAGGCCTACGCCGCCGTTCGCGAGCGCGTCCACGAGCAGGCCGCGCCCATCAAGGTCGGCCGCGGCCTCGACCCCGACACGTTCATGGGGCCGGTCATCTCGGCGAAGCACCGGGAGCGCGTGGAGGGCTTCATCGACGCGGGGCAGCGGGAAGGCGCCAGCGTGCTCCTCGACGGGAGAGGCTACGAGGTCGAGGGTCTTCCCCACGGGCACTGGGTGGGCCCCACGATCCTCGAGAACGTGAGCCCGGAGATGTCGGTCGGCCGTGAGGAGATCTTCGGCCCGTGGCGGGGCTCACCGAGGTGGGGTCGTTCGAGGAAGCCATCGAGCTGATGCACCGCGTCGCGTACGGCAATGCCTGCTCGATCTTCACCACGAGCGGGCGGGCGGCGCGGGAGTTCCGCTACCAGGCCGGGATCAGCATGATCGGCGTCAACATCGGCGTCGCGGCCCCGATGGCCTTCTTTCCCTTCGGCGGGTCCCGGGCCTCGTTCTTCGGCGACCTGCGCGCCCAGGGCAAGGATGCGATCTCCTTCTTCACGGACCAGCGCGTGGTGATCTCGCGGTGGTGACCTCCCTGGAGGTGGACGTGACCCCGAACAGCGCCCCGGCCACGGTGATCCGCTCCGACGAGGAGATCCTGGACGCGCACCGCGCACGCCTCTTCCCGTGGGTGAGGCCCTACTACGCGGAGCCCATCGCGCTCGAGAGCGCGCAGGGGGTCTGGGTGAAGGACGTCCAGGGGAGGGAGTATCTCGACTTCTTCGCCGGGATCCTCACCACGTCCATCGGGCACTGCCATCCGCGTGTCACGGAGGCCGTGCACGAGCAGATGCAGCGACTGGGGCACACCTCCACGCTGTACCTGACCGAGGGGCAGGTCGAGGTCGGCGATCGGCTGGTGCGCATCGCGCCCGCGGGGCTGACCCGGGTCGCCTTCACGAACAGCGGCACCGAGGCGGTGGAGACGGCGATCACGGCGGCGTGCGTGTACACGGGCCGGACGGAGATCGTGGCGCTGCGCCACGCCTACTCGGGGAGGAGCACGCTCGCGGCCGGGATCACCGGCCACGGCAGCTGGCGGCCGGTGGCGGGGACCGTGGCGGGCGTCAGCCACGCGAAGTCGCCCAACCCCTACCGCTCCCCCCTGGGGCCGGACGCCACCGAGGAGGAGCAGACCGCGTACTTCATCGACGACCTGGTCGAGGTCATCGAGACGACCACGTCGCGTCGCCCCGCCGCCCTGCTGGTCGAGGCGATCCAGGGGGTCGGCGGCTTCGTCGTGCCCCCGGCCGGCTACCTGGCCCGCGCGGCCGAGGTGATCCGCAGCTACGGCGGCGTGTTCATCTGCGACGAGGTGCAGACCGGATTCGGCCGCACGGGCACGCACTGGTTCGGGTGCCAGCACGACGCGGTGGAGCCCGACCTGATGATCATGGCCAAGGGGATCGCCAACGGCTTCCCGGTGGGCGCCACCCTCGCGCGCGACGAGATCGCCGAGGCGTGGGGCTCCCCCTCCATCTCGACGTTCGGGGGCAACCCCGTGTCGATGGCCGCCGCGGGGGCCACCCTGGACGTGATGATCGAGGAGGACGTGCCCACCCGCTCGGAGGAGCGGGGACGTCAGCTCCGCGCCGGCCTCGAGCTCCTCGCCAACGAGTGCCGGTGGATCGGGGAGGTCCGCGGCATGGGGCTGATGCAGGCCCTCGAGGTGGTGAAGGACCGCGCGAGCCGCGAGCCCGATCCGGGACGGACGAAGGCGCTGCAGCAGGCCGCGAAGGAGGAGGGCCTCCTCATCGGCACGGGCGGGCTCCACGGCCAGGTGGTTCGGATCGGTCCGTCCATGCTGATCACGGAAGAGGAGACCGCCGAGGCGCTGGCCCGCCTGGGCCGCGCCTGCCGCGCCGTCAGCGACTGAGGGGCGTCACTCGGCCAGGCGCTTGAGCGTGAGCGCCATGTTGTGCTCGAGCAGCTCGAGCGCTCGTTCGTGGTCGCCCGCCTCGATGGCCTCGATGAGCGCGTCGTGGTCCGCCACGGACTCGTCGGTGCGCGAGCGCTGCGAGTAGTACCAGATCTCCAGCCGGGTCACCTGGCTGCGCAGGTCGTCCAGCAGCTCGGTGAGGCGCTGGCTACCGCTCTGCTCGCAGATCACGTGGTGGAACTCGTTGTTGAGCTCGATGCGCTGCCGGACGTCGTCGCTGTCCTCGCTCTCGGAGAGGCGCCGGTTGAGGTCGCGCAGGCGCGCGATGGTGTCCCGCTTCAGCCGGGGAAGGGCGAGCCTGCCGGCCAGGAGGTCCAGCGCCGACACGATCGGGTAGAGCTCGAGCAGCGTGCCCACCGCCTCGTCCGGGACGCGGAAGCCGCGGTGCGGGATGCGCTCGAGGAACCCCTCGCTCGCCAGCCGGCCCAGCGCCTCACGCACGGGCGTCCTGCTCACGCCCAGCGCTTCGCTCACGTCCTGCTCCCGCACGAACTCCCCGGGTGCCATGTCCGCGCTCAGGATACGGGCCCGGATGGCGGCGTACGCCTGGTCCGCCAGCGTCACCTGGGAAACCTTGGGCCAAGGGCTGCGGGTCATGGTCTCGGCTTTCACGAAGAACGGTGAACCGGGGGCAACTCGTGACGGCGCGAGAATATAGCATACAATAGCCACGCAGGCGCCGAACCGGCCTCGGTCCCGCGACGCTCCTTCCGCCTCAGTGCTTCCGGCGGCGCGGTTCCGCAGGCGCTGGGGAACTGGTCGCAGTAGACGCCACCCTCCAGGAGCGCGTGCACGACCGCGCGGCCGAGCGCGTCCGAGGCGGCGTTGTAGATCGCCTGGAGATCCTGGAGCGAGACCGTGGACCCCGGCGCCGGGTCGGTGGTGGCCATCCCGAACACCGCGTCGCCGTCGCCCATGCCGTGGATCGGGCGGATGGAGCGCGCCAGCCCGCTGTTCGCCACCATCGCCATCCGCTGGACCTGCGTCTGGTCGAGAGGCGCGTCCGTGGCCACGAGCGCGATCGTCGTGTTGAAGCTCTCGCCGCGTCCGGGAGGTGCGTTCCTCGATGCCTCGCACTCCGCCGCGATCGGGCGCGACGAGGTGGAACTCGCCGTCCAGCTCGAGGAAGTCGCCGTACGGGACGGCACGTCTCGGGGTTCACGGCCGAGCCGGCCGGGTTCAGCCCCACGATCGCGCCCACCGTGTACCCGTTCGGGAGCACCACGCTCGCCGACCCGAGGCCGTAGCGCGCGCCCGTCCCGGCCCCGGCGCGCCCGATCGCCACGGCCGCGTCCGTGGCCGCGTCGGCCGCCATGTAGCCGAAGTCCGCGTCGGGCCGCTTCGAGAAGTCCCCACCCCGGCCGAGGTCGAAGAGGATGGCCGCGGGCACGATCGGCACGACGCCCTGACCCACCGGGAAGCCGAACCCGTGCTCCTCCATCCAACGCATCACGCCGGTCGCCGCGTCCAACCCGTAGGCGCTTCCCCCGCTCAGCACGATCGCGTTCACCTTGGTGACCAGGCCGCCCGGCGCCAGGAGGTCCGTCTCGCGCGTTCCCGGGGCGCCGCCCTGCACGTTGATGCTGGCCGTCGCGCCAGTCTCGGTGCGGATGACCGTGGTGCCGGTCCTGTAGCCGCCCTCGACGCGCTGATAGCTGCCGACCTTGATGCCGGCCACGTCGGTGAGGGTGTTCGTGGGGCCCGGCTGCTGCCCGGAGAGGGTGGCGGGGACCAGCCCGAGGACCACCGCGAAGGCGCCCGCGATCCGGGCCGCGGAGGCGGCGAATCGCGTGCTGCGGAGGGCAAGAGCGATGACCGTCATGTTCGACTCCCTTCGTGCGAAGCGGCGCGAGATCCCCGGTTTGTCTACCCTGAAAGTGCAGGTCGGCAACGAGTCGGAGAAGGTGCTTGACTCCATATCTTATACTGCATACGATGGCTCCGAAATCCGCAGTCGGGGGGAGGTTCGGGAGGTCGACGCCCCCTCCGAGCCGGCGTCTCTCTGCCCAGGAGCATCTGCCATGTTCCGAAGAGTCCGCGTCCTCGTCCCGGCTGCTCGTCGGGGCGCTGGCGATCGCCGCTCCCCTCCGCGCCCAGAGCACCGGCTCGATCCAGGGCCGCATCACCTCCACCTTCGGAGGGCAGCCCCTGAGCGGGGTCGAGGTGTCCCTGGACGGTCAGGGGATCTCGGCGCTCAGCGGAGATGGCGGGGCCTACGTCCTCACTGGGTCGCCCCCGGCGAGTACACGCTCGTCACCCAGGCGCTCGGTTTCGCGCGGCGTCTCCCGCACGGTCTCCGTGACCGCGGGTCAGGCGCTGGCGCTCGACCTCGAGCTCGAGGAGCAGGCGATGGAGCTCGACCCGATCGTCGTGACGGGGCAGGGTGCGGAGATCTCCAGGCGGCGGCTCTCCACGAACATCGACGTGATCTCGTCCGACGCGATCGAGGCCTCCTCGGCGTCGCGGCTGGACCAGCTCCTGCAGACCGCGCTCCCCTCCGTCCAGGTTCGCCTGAGCTCCGGACAGCCCGGCGCGACCTCCGTCACGCGCGGGCGTGGGCCCGTGTCGGTGAGTCGGTCGACCACGCCGGTCATCTACGTGGACGGGGTGCGGGTGGACAACCTGAACACGATGGCCGAGCTCTCGCTCAACGTGTCGGGGAACCGGCGCCAGGGGACGCAGACCTCCTCCATCGCGGACATCCCGCTCGAGAACATCGATCGCATCGAGTACGTCCCGGGCGGCGCCGCCACGACGCTGTACGGGTCGGACGCCGCGAACGGCGTCATCCAGATCTTCACGAAGAAGGGGACGCCCGGACCCACGCGGATGTCCGTGGAGACCGAGATCGGCTTCGAGGCCCCGGTCAAGAAGGCGTTCTTCTTCCCGCAGACCGCCGACCTCCTCTACCGCAACGGGCTCACGCAGCAGTACCGCCTCTCCGCGGACGGGGGCAACGAGAACGTGACGTGGTCCTTCGGCGGCAGCCTGCACGACCGCGCCGGGTACCGCATCGCCAACAACGGATCGCGCAGCTACCAGGCCCGTACGGGCCTCACGGCGCGCATCCGCGAGAACCTGCAGTACACGGGCTCGTTCGGTTTCGGGTGGAACCACTACGACCGCACCCGCGACGGAAACGCCGGAGGCTACACCCCGCTCTGGCTCCTGGAGGGCGGGCGCATCTTCGCGCTGGGCTTCAACAACAAGCTCAACGAGGCCACGCCGAGCGAGCTCAACGACCTGCGCACCTTCCTGACCGGGGCCGAGGCGCTCCAGAACTACCGCGTGGAGGTCTCGCGCTACCAGATGTCCAACGCGTTCCGTTGGGAGCCGGCCAAGGACCTCACCTTCAACGCGACCGTCGGCCTCGACAGCCGCGTGAGCAACGAGCGCGGCATCGAGACCAACGAGTTCCTGATCTTCACGAAGGTCTATCCCGAGGGCACGGACGACCGCGGGAGCATCTCGAGCTACGACCGGCGCTTCCTCGGGCTCACCCTCGAGGGCTCGGGCCAGCACCGCTACACGAGCGGTCCGCTGTCGCTGGTCACCAGCGGCGGCGCCCAGCTCTTCCGCAACGACGACGACCAGTCCTCGCGCGTCGCGCTCAACGTCCGCGACGGCAGCGAGACCGTGCGCGGGGCGGGATCGACCACGGCGGACGACTACCACAGCCAGCTCGTGAACTACGGCGTGTACGCGCAGGAGAACCTGGGCCTGTACGACCGCTACTTCCTCGACGTCGGGCTGCGGGCGGACGGCAACTCCGCGTTCGGCGACCAGGTGGGCCTGCAGTACTACCCGAAGATCGGCTTCTCGTACGACATCGGATCCGAGTCCTTCTTCCGCGACAACGTGTCCGTCGCGGGCGATCTCCAGCCTGCGCCTGCGCGGCAACTACGGCGTGGCGGGCAACTTCCCGCCGCCGTTCGCCAACGACCGCACCGTGTCGTTCGCCTCCTATCTCGGCGACCAGACCGCCGCCTTCGGCCAGCCCGGCAACCCCGACCTCAAGCCCGAGAAGACCCACACGGTCGAGCTCGGTGGCGAGCTCCAGGCGCTCACCGGCCGCCTCACGCTGCAGGTCAACTGGTACGACGCGCGCACGCGCGACGCCCTCTTCCTCGTGCCGTCTCCGCCCTCTTCGGGCGAGGGGACCCAGCTACGCAACGTCGGCGAGATCGCGAACAACGGCGTCGAGATCCAGATCGTGGGCGACGTGGTCCGTACGCAGTCGGTGACGGCCCGCCTGACCGCGTCGTACAACACGCTCCACAACGAGGTCATCGACGCGGGCGGCTCACCGGTGTTCGGCATCAGCGGCTTCAGCTCCTCGACCGTGGAGTCCGTGGTGAAGGAGGGCTGGCCGGTGGGCGCGCTGCGCGGCACCTCCTCGACGCTCAACGCGGACGGCACCATCGCCAAGACCGAGCTCCTGCAGTACCTCGGCAAACCGCTGCCCGACCGCTTCGGCTCGCTCGGCCTGGAGATGACGTTCGGCAGCAACCTGCGCCTGCAGGCCCACGCCGACTGGCAGACCGGCGCCCAGCTCCACTCCTTCAACCGGCAGTTCCGCTACCTGTACGGCATCGACGATCCCGAGCTGCCACCCGCGTTGCTCGAGGCGAACCCCGGACCGATCCGGGGAAACTGGCTCAACCTGACCAACTTCTTCGTGGAGAACACCGACTACCTGCGCGTGCGCAGCATCTCGGCGGACTACTCGCTGGCGGGCGGGATCATCGGGAGCTGGGCCCGGGACATCGACCTCGGCATCACGCTGCTGAACCCGCTGGGCTGGTGGACGTCGTCCTTCGACCCGGAGTCCGACCACTCGGGCGCGGCCAGCCAGGGCGCCGCGAGCGTGGGCGGCTTCAACTACGCGAGCGATCCCTCACCCGTGGTCGTTCCTCACGACCGTCCGCGTGCGGTTCTAGGAGGCCGAGCCATGCATAGCCACGATTCGAACAGCCGGATCACGACCCTGCGCACGCGGGCCTTCGCGACCGCCACCGTCTTCGCCCTCGCCACCGCGGCGGGGTGCGACCTCGTCGATCCCACGCACGTCACGAACCCGACGGTCACCGAGGAGACCTTCGTCGAGACGTCGAACGCTGCGGCTTCCTGGACCCGCGGCGTCGAGCGGCAGCTCGCGGCCACCATCAACACGGTCATCACGGGCACCGAGGTGGTCTCGGACAACCTCTTCAACAACCGGACGCTGTTCAGCAAGGTGTTCGACATCCCGCAGATCGACGCCTCCGACTTCGACGTGCGCAACATCCAGGCGGACGTGCACCGGCTGCGCGCGATGGCGGACCAGGGGCTGAACGTGATCCTGCCGGGCGACCCGTCGTCCACGACCGAGATGGAGGCGCAGCTCCACTTCCATCGCGGCTTCGCCTACCTGCTCGGCGGCGAGCTCTTCGTCGGGCTCCCGGTCGAGGGTGGCGGCCCGGTCGTGGAGCCGTCCGAGCACCTGGCGCTGGCGGTGCAGGACTTCCAGCAGGCCGCCTCGATGACCGCCGACGCCGCGCTGCGCAACGCGGCGATGCTCGGCGTGGCGCGCGCCCAGTACGACGCGGGCAACCGCGACGCGGCGGTCGCGGCGGCGCAGCAGGTGAAGGCGGCCGACCCGACGCTCATCCGCTGGGTGCAGTACGACAACGTCGACGGGCCGACGAACTCCATGCAGTTCGCGATCTACGATTCGGGGCAGGACGAGTTCCAGCCGCTGCCCCGCCTCGACTTCCTCTTCCCCAAGTACTACAGCGAGTCGGCCGGGGACCAGAGCCCGATCGCGATCCTGAAGGGCGAGGAAGCCTACCTGATCATCGCCGAGGCCGACCTGTCGCAGGGCGACGTGGGCGGAGCGCGCAGCGAGCTGAGCGCGCTGCTCGGGCTCGTGGCCTCGCGGCCCACCGCGATGATCGACGACCGCGGGCAGCAGCGCGGCCGTCGCGGCGGCACGTGGATCTACCCGAACACCAGCGACATCCTCGTGAAGGCGAGCCCGGACGCCGAGGCGCGTGCCGGGCTGGTGCTGACGCGCGCGACCGGACTGGTCGAGGTGCCGACCGTGTCCGGCACGTCGGTGACGCAGGCGATGCTCGACGGAGCCACCACGGTCGACGACATGCTCTACCTCCTGTACCTGATGCGGCAGGAGATCTTCGTGGTGGAGGGGCGTCGGATGACCGACCTGGGGATCCGCTTCCCGGTCGCGCTCGACGAGGCGCTCACGAACCCGAACGTGGACGAGAGCTCGCCCGCGCTCACGGCGCGCATGCCGAGCTTCATCCCGCAGAACTACCAGCTGGACGGCTTCACCTACGAGGACGGCGACACCCTCGCGGTGATCCTGCACGACATGAACGCCGTGCTGGTGGCCAACAAGAACTCGTCCGGACGTGCTGCCCTTCAACTGACGCGGCGTGCCCGGCGGGGAGGTCAGCCCTCCCCGTCGGGCGCCAGCTCCATCCGCCAGATCCGCTCGCCGCCCACGTTGTGCAGCGCGGCCGTGAGCGCCCGCGTCGCGGGGTCGACGTCGAGCGTCCCGAAGAACTGGAGCCCCTCGCTCGGAGGGCGGTTCGGCTCGATGCCGCCGGCGATCGACGAGAAGCGCACCTCGGGCCCGAACGTCCCGTCCAGCTTGTTCGGACCGAAGGTGCCCGCGTGCATCGGCCCGGCCACGATCTCCCAGAACGGGTCGAAGTCCGTGAAGGTGGCGCGCTCCGGCGCGTAGTGGTGGGCCGCCGCGTAGTGCACGTCGGCGGTGACCCAGACCGTGTTCCGGATGCGCTCGCGCTTCATGAAGGAGAGGAGCTGCGCCAGCTCCATCTCGCGGCCGAGGGGCGGGCCGTCGTCGGCGTTGGCCCACGCCTCGTACGTCGGGCCCCCGTCGCGCGGGTAAGTCCGGCACGATCAGGCCGATCGGGAGGTCCGAGGCGATGATCTTCCAGGTGGCGCGGCTCGAGCGGAGCGCGTTCTGGAGCCAGGCGAGCTGCTCGGGGCCCATGAAGGCCGCCCGCGGTCCACGCTCGCTGTCGTGGTTGGCGGTGTTGGGGCCGCGGTAGCTGCGCAGGTCGAGCACGAAGATCTCGACCAGCGATCCCCAGGCGAAGTTCCTGTAGATGCGCTCTCCGTCCTCGGGGCTGTGGCGCACGGGCACGTAGTCGAAGAACGCCTGCCGCGCACGGGCCGCCAGGAGCGACGCGCTCTTCACCCGGTAACGCTCGTCGCGATCGAGCTGCAGCCCGGGGAACCAGTTGTTGAGGACCTCGTGGTCGTCCCACTGCGCGATCCACGGCACGGAGGCGTTGAAGCGGCGCGTGTTCTCGTCGAGGAGGTTGTAGGCGTAGCAGCCGCGGAAGTCCTCGAGCGTCTGGGCCACCTTCGACTTCGGCTCGGTGACGAGGTTGCGCCAGACGGTCTGGTCGTCGAGCACGCACCTCGGCCTCGAGCGGCTGGTCCGCGTAGATGATGTCGCCCGAGTGGATGAAGACGTCCGGCTCGGCCTGCCTCATGGTCTCGAACGTCCGGATGCCGCCCCGGTCGACGTCGATGCCCCAACCCTGGCCGACCAGGTCCGCGGTGAACGCGATCCGGATGCGGCGGCCCCCGGTGTCGCCCGGCGACGGCGCCGTGCGGAAGCGCCCGAGCGCGGGCTCGCTCCAGGTGCCGGGAAGGTCGAGGCTCTCGAAGCGGACGCGGTAGACGATCTCCTCGTTGGCGGGGAGGTCGCGCAGGTCGAGGGCGGCCGTGAAGTCCCCGTGCTCGAGGGCCGCGGGGCCGCGCACCGTGCGCGCGTCCACGAATCGGTCGTTGGTGGCCCAGTCCACCCACATGCGGGCAGGGCGGTCGCTCCGGCTCCAGACGAGCGCGCGGGCGTCGGTCACGTCGCCCACCTGGACGCCGCTCGGGAGCGTCGGAAGCTGCCGCTCGGACCCGATGATCGCGGGTGCGCCGAGGAGCGCGCCGCGCAGCAGCGGCTCACCTGCGACGGTGCCCGCGGCGGCTGCCACGGAGGTGGTCAGAAACCCTCGCCGGGTTAGGATGCGCGGTGTCTTCATAGGAGGGATTCGCCGGTCGCCGGCTGTCGTTGGATGCTGTATACTAAGCACGATTTTCATACCCCGCCATCGAGAAGCGAGACCCATGAACGGCCGTACGATCCACATCGACGGGAGCTGGAGAGAGGCCAACGACGGGCGGACGATCCCCGTGGTGAACCCGAGCACCGGAGGATCGCTCGGAGACCTCGCGCGCGGGGGCGCCGACGAGATCGACGAGGCCGTCCGCTCCGCGCGCAGGACCTTCGAAGAGACCTGGTCGAGGGTCTCGCCCGCCGACCGGGGCCGCATCCTGTCGCGCCTCGCCGAGCGGATCCAGGCGAACCACGAGGAGCTTTCGCTCGTCGAGTGCCGCGACGTGGGCAAGCCGCTCGCCCAGGCGAAGAAGGACATCGCGGCGTGCGCGCGGTACTGCGAGTTCTACGGCGGCGCCGCGGACAAGCTGCACGGCGAGACGCTCCCCTACGAGGAGGGCTACCTGGTCCTCACGCTCCGGGAGCCGTTCGGCGTCACCGCCCACATCATCCCCTGGAACTACCCGGCGCAGATGTTCGGACGGTCCGTGATCGCCTCGCTGGCGGCGGGCAACTGCGCCGTGATCAAGCCGGGCGAGGACGCCTGTCAGAGCATCCTGCGCATCGCCGACCTCGCGCTGGAGGCGGGGCTGCCTCCGGGCGTGCTCAACGTCGTCACCGGCTACGGAGGCGAGGCGGGCGCGGCGCTCGCCGGGCATCCGGGCATCGACCACATCTCCTTCACCGGCTCGCCCGCCACGGGCGCGCTGGTGCAGCAGGCGGCCGCCACGCACAACCGGCCCGCCACGATGGAGCTGGGCGGGAAGTCACCGCAGATCGTATTCGCGGACGCGGACCTCGACCTCGCGCTCCCCTCGCTCTACGGCGCGCTCATCCAGAACGCCGGGCAGACCTGCTCGGCCGGGAGCCGCATCCTGGTCGAGAGGAGCCGCTTCGACGAGGTGGTGGACGCGCTGTCGGCACGCTTCGAGTCGACGCGGGTGGGACCGGCCGAGGAGGACCCGGACTGCGGGCCGCTGATCTCGGCCACGCAGGCCGAGCGGGTGCTCGGCTTCCTGTCCCGCGCCGCCACGGAGAACCTTCCGCTGGTCGCCGAGGCGAAACACGGTCGAGACCCCCGCGGGCGGGTTCTACATCACCCCGAAGCTGTACGCTCCGGTCGAGCCCGAGCACGAGCTGTCGTGCAAGGAGGTGTTCGGTCCGGTGCTCGTGGCCACGCTCCTTCGACGACGAGGCCGAGGCGATCCGCCTGGCCAACGCCACCGACTACGGGCTGGTCGCCGGGCTGTGGACCACGAACGGCGGACGGCAGCTGCGCGTTGCCCGGGCGCTCGATTGCGGCCAGGTGTTCGTGAACACCTACGGTGCGGGGGGCGGCGTGGAGCTGCCCTTCGGTGGGGTGAAGCGCTCCGGCTACGGCCGCGAGAAGGGCATGGCGGGGCTCGAGAGCTTCACGCGCATCAAGACGATCGCCATCCACCACGGTTGAGGACGACGATGAGCCAGCACGATCCGGGCGTTCACGGCATCCCCGCGCTCTTCGGGCTCCAGGGGCGCGTGGTCGCGGTCATCGGTGCCGGAAGCGGCATCGGCGAGGCGGTCGCCCACACCTGCGCCGGACTCGGCGCGACGGTGGCCTGCCTCGACATCGACGAGGGCGCGGCCACGCGGGTGGCCGGCGCGCTGTCCGACGGCGGAGCGGAGGGCGCCGAGGCGGGCCGCATCGACATCTGCGACGCCGAGGGCGGTGCGCGCGGCGCTCGGAGGGCTCGCTACGCGGCACGGGCGCCTGGACGGCGTGGTGTGCACCCCGGGCATCAACGTGCGCAAGCCGATCCTCGCGTACACGCCGGAGGAGCTGCAGCGGGTGGTCACGATGAACCTGGGCGGCACCTTCAACGTCCTCCAGACCGCCGGCCGCATCATGCGTGACGCCGGACGGGGGAGCATCGTGCTCTTCTCGTCGATCCGGGCCCAGGTGGTCGAGCCCGGCCAGAGCGTGTATGCGGCGACCAAGGCGGGGATCGTGCAGCTCGCGCGTACCGCCGCCGCCGAGCTGAGCCCGCACGGGGTGCGGGTGAACGCGCTGGCTCCGGGCGTGGTGGAGACGCCGCTCACGAAGCCCATCAAGTCGCAGCAGCAGTGGTACGAAGCCTACGCTCGGCACAGCGCCCTCGGGCGCTGGGCGCAGCCGCACGAGATGGCCGGCCCCACCGCCTTCCTCCTCACGGACGCGGCCAGCTACGTGACCGGCTCCGTGATGTTCGTGGACGGCGGGTGGACCGCGATCGACGGCCGCTTCCAGCCCCCCGGGATGGAGTGACGTTGGCGCCCAGGCTGCGCATCGGCGTCGTCGGGGGAGACGGGATCGGCCCGGAGGTCGTCGAGGCTTCCGTCCCGCTCCTCGAGGCGGCGGCCGCGGTCGAGGGGGCCGAGCTCGAGTGGCGCTCGTTCCCGTGGGGGTGCGACCACTACAAGGCCACCGGGCGCATGATGCCGGAGGACGCCTTCGAACGGCTCGCCCGGGTCGACGCCATCTTCCTCGGCGCGATCGGCCGTCCCGACGTGCCCGACCACGTCTCGGTGCACGGGCTGATCCTCCCGATCCGGAAGCGTTTCGAGCAGTACGTGAACCTGCGCCCCATGCGCCTGCTCCGGGGGGTGCGGGGTGCGCTCGCGGGCTCACCCGACTTCGACATGGTGTGCGTGCGCGAGAACAGCGAGGGCGAGTACTCCGGCGTCGGGGGACGCTACGATGCCGGCACGCCGGACGAGCGCGCCGAGCAGACGGGGGTCTTCACGCGCCGCGGCATCGAGCGGGTGGCGCGCTACGCCTTCACGCTCGCCCGGAGCCGGCCCCGGCGGCTCCTGGCCAGCGCCACCAAGTCGAACGCGCTCCAGCACGCCATGGTCCTGTGGGACGAGGTCGTCGCGGAGGTCGGCGCCGACTTCCCGGACGTGACGTGGAGGCCGTACCACGTGGACGCGCTCGCCGCGCGCATGGTGACCCATCCGCACACCCTGGACGTGATCGTGGGATCGAACCTCTTCGGGGACATCCTCACGGACCTGGGCGCGGCGCTCACGGGGAGCCTCGGCCTCGCGCCCGGCGCGAACCTGAATCCCGAGCGGCGGCACCCCTCGATGTTCGAGCCCATCCACGGGTCCGCGCCCGACATCGCGGGGCAGGGGATCGCCAACCCGGTCGGGACGGTCTGGGCGGGCGCGCTGATGCTGGGGCACCTCGGTCTCGAGCGCGCGCACGACGCGCTGGTGGGTGCCATCGAGGGGGTGCTGGCCGAGGGGGCCGTGCGCACGCCCGACCTGGGCGGGCGCGCCACCACCATCGAGATGGCGGCGGCGATCGGGGAGCGTCTGCTAGTCGACGGCGCCGGCTCAGGCCACGCCGTCCACGCCCACGAGGTCGGCCACCGCGAGCGCGAGGACGCCCGTGGCGTGCACCAGGTCCTCGATGGAGCACCACTCGTCGGGCTGATGGGCCTGCTCCAGCACGCCCGGGCCGTACGCCACGCAGTTCTCCACGCCCGCGATCCGGGCCACGTGCTTGTGGTCGTACGTGCCGGGGCTCGCGATCAGCGTGGCATCCCGACCCAGCACGCCGGAGATCGCGGTGCCCAGGGCCTTCACGACGGAGGCGTCCGGGAGGCGTCTGCGTCGGCTCCACCACCATCAGGTCGCGCAGGTCGTAGCGGAAGCCCGGAACCCGCTCGCCGATGCCGTCCAGGAGGCCGACGATCTCGGTGCGCACCGCCTCGAAGCCCTCCTCGATCAGGAAGCGCCGGTCGAACACGGCCTTGCAGCTGTCGGCCACGCACGGGGTCTGGAGGTCTCCGGCCGGCTGCCCGCCATGGAGCGCGTTGACGTTCAGGGTCGCGTGGCGCGCGCCGGGCGGCACCACGGGCACGGAGGTCGCGCGCTCCGCATAGGTGGGGAGGAGCTCGCGGCGGATCGTGTCCAGCAGCGCGCCCATGTGCTCGATGGCGCTCGTGCCGAGGAAGGGCATGCTGCCGTGGGCGATGCGGCCGTGCGTCTCCACCTCGAACCAGTACACGCCCCTGTGGCCGATGCAGATGCGGTCCACCTGCAGCGGCTCGGGGATGATCACGGCATCCGTGCGTCCGCGCGCCAGCCTCCCCTTGCGGGCCAGGTGCGCCATGCCCGCCCAGCCACCGCTCTCCTCGTCGACGGTGCCCGACACCTCCACGGTCCCGGCGAGCCGCACCCCCGCGCGGCGCAGCGCCTCCACCGCGTAGACGGCGGCGGCGAGCCCCGCCTTCATGTCGGCGACGCCGCGCCCGTAGATGCGTCCGTCGCGGACCTCGCCGCCGAAGGGATCGACCGTCCAGCCGGCGCCCACCGGCACGACGTCGAAGTGGCCGTTGAGGTGGACCAGCGGGTTGGGGCGGCTCCCGGGCAGCGTGCCGACCACGTTGACGCGCGGGTGCTCGGGCGTGTGCTCCGGACGCTCCTCGGCGACGTGGTACTCGACCTCGAAGCCGAAGCGGTCGAGCCGCGCGCCGATGGCGCGCGCGCAGTCCTCGTAGAGGTCGCCCGGCGGGTTCACCGTCGGGATGCGCACGAGCTCCGAGGTGAAGTCGACCACCTCGTCGGTCAGCGCCTCCACGGCGCGGAGGATGCGGTCCTGGAGGGAGGCGGACACGCCGCCGGGAGGCGTCATGTCCGGTCGCCGCGGAGCTGGAGCACCACCGCGAAGGCCACGGCGGACGCGACGATCCCCAGCAGGGTGGGGTCGAGGAGGCGCGAGGCGTGGTTCAGCCCGGAGAGGCGGACGGTGAAGAGCACCGCGATCCCCACCCCGATGGCGGCGAGCGCCTCCGGCGCACCGCCGCGGCGCGCGTGCAGCCCGGCCACGATCGGCACGAAGAGACTCACCGAGAGGAGCGAGTAGAACACACGCAGCGAGTCGATCACCGTCGGGATGACGACCGCGAGGAGCACGCCGGCGATCCCGCCCACCACCGCAGCGCCGCGCGCGACGCGCAGCACCTGGGCGTCGGACGCATCGGCCGCCACGTATCGCTTGTAGAGGTCCTTCGAGAGCGACGTGGACAGCATGAAGAGGATGGCGTCCGCGGAGCTGACCTCCGCCGAGAAGATCGCGGCGAGGCCCAGGGCGCCGAGGAAGGGCGGGAGCCCCGTCGTGAGCACGATCGGGATGGCGAACTCGGGGTTCGCGAGCGCCGGGTCGTACACGCGGGCGATCATCCCCATGATCGCGGGGACGAAGGCGAACAGCATGAGCACGAGCCCCTGCACGCCCACGCCCATGCGCAACGCGCGCTCGTCCCGCGCGCCGAAACCCTTCTGCAGGAGTCCGGGCGAGATGATGAAGGCGGGCACCAGGAGCGCCACCAGGATGAACCCGGACCCGGGGCCCACGAGGAAGTTGGCGAGGTTCGGGTCCCGCGGTGCGGCCGCCGCGACCGCTCCCCATCCGCCGGCGCGGGACAGGGCGAGCGGGAGGCCGATCCCGAAGCCCGCGAGCAGCACGCCGATCTGCGCGAGGTTGACCCACGCCGAGGAGAGCAGCCCGCCCGCGGTGAAGTACGCGGTCATGACGATGCCGCCGATCACCGCGCCCGCCCACCGGGGCGTGCCGACCACCCACTCGAGGATCTGGGACATGGCGATGAGCTGCGCCGCCAGGATCACGAGCGTGAGGAACCAGAGGAGGGTGGCGATCGTGGCGCGAACCGAGCTGCCGTACCGTTGCTCGAGATAGTCGCCCGCGGTGTAGAGCCCGTTCTGCGTCGCCACCCGCCAGATCCGGGGCCCGATCCACACGGCGAGCAGGAGGGAGCCGATGCCGGCCGACCCGACCCACCACCACGCGGAGATCCCGTCGCGGTAGCCCAGGCCGGACGCGCCGATCACGGATCCCGCGCCGATGTTCGCGGCGAGGAACGTCGAGAAGACGAGCCCGGGGCCGAGCCTGCGGTCCGCGACGAAGAAGCTCCCGCTCCCCTCGACGCGGCGCGACACCAGGAGGCCGAAGGCCACCAGGAGGACCGAGTACCCGAGCAGGAAGCCCAGGTACAGCCCCGCGGAGGCGAGGGGGTCGGGGGTCACTTCGGCGGCTCGATTCGGGCCGGCGTCATTCCGCCCTCACTCGTCATGGATATTGTATATCGCCCACGATGCACCTCGCTCATCGCGAGATCGAACGGGGAATCCGCGCAGTGTAGGGGCGGGTGAAATGGACCGCAAGGCGGGTCGTGGGGCGCCCGAGGGGCGCCCCGGTCGCGGGAGAAGCGCGGGTTCGAGCGCCCCGGCAGGGCGCGGCGACGGTCGATCCCCTACGCGAGCGCCCGCCGCCGCCCACCGCTCACCTCACCAGCAGGGTACCTCCCACGAGCCGTCGAGGTCGTGGGGGAAGATCACGCTGCGCAGCCCCGTCGCGACGTCGCGGCCGCGCAGACGCTCGACGCCAGCCCGGAGGCCGCCGACTGCGAGGAGGCGTATTCCGCGTTCAGCACAGCCTTGCCCGCGTCCACGAAGGGGACCCACTGGTCGCACTCGTCGTAGGCGTGGCACTCCTCGTTGAGCGCGAAGTCGTAGTAGTCCACCAGGAGCTCCGCCTGGTCCCCGTCGTTCTTCAGGGCCACACCGAGCTCCGAGCCGATGGGCGGCGTTCGACAGTCGGCGGTTGAACACGAGCTGGTCGGTGGCCGTGAGGGGGAAGCCCGTGTCGTTGGTGAAGCCGTCCACGTTGTCGGGCTCGACCGCGTCGCACCCCTTCAGCTTGGCCAGCCGCAGCCGCGCCTCGAGCGCCGTGAAGACCGCCTCGGAGCGGATGTCGAGCCAGTTCTCGGGCCAGTTGTCCAGCTTCTTCCCGCGCGTCGCGGGCGGAAAGGCCTGCGCGTCCGGGCGCACCTCCTCCCACGAGCCGGCCGAGAAGTAGCACACCACCCGCACACCTCGCTCCTTCAGCGTCGCCACGAAGCCGGCGGTGGTCTCGAAGAGGTCGATGTCGTAGAGCGCCACGTTGCGGCCCGCTGGAACCGTCCCGGTCGAGCTGCCACGTCCAGGTCACGGCGGTGGAGGGGCGGTACCAGTTGCCCCCGGTCACGGGCGACTCACCGGCGCTCGGGTCGCCCGCGTCCTCGACCTGGAGCGGATCGCCGCCGTCGCCGCCGCAGGCCAGGAGGCCCCCCACCACCAGGGTGGTCGTCCAGCGCACGATGCTCGATCGCAGCTTCATGGGCAGATCTCCGTCGGGACGTAGGTGGGCCCGAGCGGACCCTTCATTCCAGAGAGCGTCGAAAGCCCGCGGATTCCATCATGCGGGGGTGCCACTCGATCGCCGCCCCGCCGAGAGGGCGTCCGTGCGCGGCTGGGGTCCGCTTGACGTGCGTCCCCCGGAAGCCACCTTCACGCCGAAGGTACCTCAATCTCCTTCGATCGGCCGAGCATCGGCAGGAGCGCCATGACGGGTTCCGAGCGTTGGCAGCGGGTCCAGGAGTTGTTCGAAGGCGCGCTCGACCTCCCCCCGGAGGAACGCGAGGCGTACCTGCGTGCCGAAGCCGGGGACGACGCCGAGCTCCTGGCCGAGGTCATGTCGCTGCTGGCCGCGGACGGGGCACCGGTGGTGGATCGACTCAAGGGGCTGGTGCGCGACGCCGCTTCGGACCTCGCCGAAGCGACGGCCTTCTCCTGGATCGGACGCACGGTCGGACGCTACCGCCTCCTCGAGGAGATCGCGCGCGGCGGGATGGGCACCGTCTACCTGGCCGAGCGTGCCGACGCCGCGTACGAGGCGCGCGTGGCGATCAAGTTCGTGCGCGCATCGGTCGCCGCTCCCGAAGTCCTGCGCCGCTTCCTCGCGGAACGGCAGATCCTCGCCGACCTGCGGCATCCGAACATCGCGCGCCTGCTCGACGGCGGCGCGGCGGACGACGGTACGCCGTATCTGGTCATGGAGTACATCGACGGCGAGCCGATCGACGACTACGCCGACCGCCATGGGCTCGGTGTCCGCGAGCGCCTCCTCCTCTTCCGCAAGGCGTGCGACGCGGTGCAGCACGCACATCGGCGTCTGGTGGTGCACCGCGACATCAAGCCGTCCAACATCCTGGTGTCGGAGGACGGCACCCCCAAGCTGTTGGACTTCGGGGTGGCGAAGCTGCTCGAGCCGAGCGGCAAGGAGCGCGAGGGCCCCACGCAGACGGCCATGGCGGGAGGGCTGCTCACGCCCGCCTACGCGAGCCCCGAGCAGGTGCGCGGCGAGCCGATCACCACGGTGGCCGACGTGTACGCGCTCGGCATCCTGCTCTACAAGCTCCTCACGGGCGTGCTGCCGTACGGCGCGTCCACGCGGCGGGGCACCGAGCTCGCCAGGGCGATCCTCGAGGAGCCGCCGCAGCCGCCCAGCCGTGCCCAGGCGCGGCGCGTCCGCGCGGACGGGAGCACGGAGCCGCTCGACCGCGATCTCGACGCCATCCTGCTCACCGCGCTCGAGAAGGAGCCGTCCCGTCGCTATCCGTCCGTGGAGCGACTGTCGGACGACATCGGTCGGTACCTCGATCGCCAGCCCGTGCTGGCACGCCCCGCGACCCGGGCCTACCGCCTCCGGAAGTTCGTGTCGCGCCATCGCGGCGCGGTCCTGGCGGGTGTCGGGATCGTCCTCGTCGTCGTCGGGCTGAGCGCCTTCTACACGGCGCGTCTGGCGCGTGAGCGTGACCTGGCACGGCAGGAGACGCGCAAGTCCGAGCAGGTGACGGCCTTCCTCGAGCGGCTCTTCAGCGTCTCCGATCCCAGCGAGGCACGGGGCACGACGATCACGGCGCGGGAGGTGCTGGACAGCGCCGTGCAGCGCGTGCCGACCGAGTTGGCCGATGAGCCGGAGGTGCAGGCCGCGCTCCTCTACACCCTCGGGAACGTCTACACCAGCCTCGGGCTCAACCGCGACGCGCGCCCCATCCTCGAGCGGGGGCTCGCGCTCAGGCTGCGCTCGGGTGGCGACGAGCCGCCGTCATCCGCCGAGTTCCTCTGGCGCCTCGGGTCGGTCGCGACCGACCTCGGCCAGTTCGATTCGGCCGCCGTGCTGATACGCAGCGCCATCGCGGGCCTGGACGCCGACCCGAGCCGGGCGGCCGGCGCGGTGGCTGCCCGCGTGAACCTGGTCGCCGCCCTCCGTCGGTCGGGCCGCCTGAACGAGGCGGACTCGGTGGTGCTCGACGCGGTCGACCGGGCCCGCCGCTCCGGGTCGGACACGCTGCTTGCTTCGGCCCTGGACGCGCGGGTCTCGGTCCTGCTGAACCGGCGCGAGGCGGTGGAAGCGGAGCCGCTGGCGCGGGAGGCATGGGAGCGGAACGTGAACGCGAAGGGGGAGGACGATCCCGTCACGATCACGTCGCTGAACAACCTCGGACAGGCGCTCTACCTGCAGAGCAAGCTCACCGACGCGGAGCCGATCATGCGCCGGGTGCTCGCGCTGCGCCGCCGCGTGATGGGCGACGCCAACCCCTCCACCGGGTTGGCGTGGAACAACCTGTCCGCGCTGCTGCAGGCGCAGGGGCGTTCGGAGGAAGCGGAAGAGGCGGCGCGACAGGCGCTGGCGATCTGGCGGAAGAGCTACGGGGAGGATCACCAGCGCGTGGCCACCGTGATGAGCAACCTGGGGAGCATGCTGCTCGCCCAGCGCAGGTTGGACGAGGCCGAGCAGATGGACCGCGATGCGCTCGCGATCATGCAGCGGGTCCTTCTGCCGGGGCACCTCGACATCGCCATAGGCCACAACAACCTCGGCCATGTGATCGAGGAGGAGGGTCACTACGCCGAGGCGGAGGGCGAGTACCGGGCGGCGATCGCCGAGATGGAGAAGAACGCCTCGGCGCCCGTCGCGGTGAGGGCGACGTTCCTCGCCAACCTCGGTCGTGTCCTCGATCTCCAGGGCAGAACCGCCGAGGCGGAGGAGGCGCTTCGAAGGGCCCTCGACGTCCAGCGGGAGCACCTCCCGGCAACGCATGCGAACACCGCCACGACGCTCGCCCTGCTCGGAGATCTCCTCGTGCGGACGGACCGCGCCCGCGAGGCGGAGCCGCTCCTCAGGGAGGCGCTCCGGATGAGGGAAGCGATCCTCGCCCCGGACCACTGGGGCATCGCGCTCACCCGCAGCGTCCTCGGCGAGTGCCTGGCGGCCCTGGGTCGGCGCGCCGAGGCGGACACCCTCCTGTCCGGGAGCGCGGCCGCGCTGGAGGCGAGCCTCGGCGTGAGACGACGAACGCACGCGCGCGTCCCTCGAGCGGGCCGCAGGCGTTCTACGAGCGCATCGGGGACGGGGCGCGGGCCGCGGCGATGCGACGGAAGCTGGCGGCCTCGACCGTGCGGCCCGCGGGTCGGTAGCGGACGAAAGCCCCTGGTTGTGCCTCTCGTGACTCTTGCGTTTTCCCGGTCGTGACTATACCATACGGTATAGTATGGTCCACGGAGAACGACCACCCCAGCCGGAGGAGTCGCACATGTGGGAGATCCTGGGAGGACTGCTGATCGGGACGGCCGTGAGCGGAATCCTTCCCCTGGTGAACGCCGAGCTTCTGGTCGCCGGCGCCGCGCTGGCCGTGCCCGCCGCGGGCCTGCCCCTGGTGGCGCTCGTCGTCCACCGTGGGGCAGATGTCCACGAAGTCCCTCCTCTACGCGCTGGCGCGCTGGGCGCCCGCCGAGGCTCCCCGAGCGGGCGAGGACGAAGCTCGGCCGGGCGGCTTCGGCCGTCTCGTGCTCGCCACGGGGCGACGGGCTCTCTCGTCTTCACCAGCGCCGCGGTGGGCCTACCGCCCTTCTACGGCGTGGCGCTGGCGTGCGGGGCGCTCCACGTGCGTGGTCGTACGTTTCTCGTCGCCGGAGCGGCGGGGCGAGCCGTGCGCTTCGGCGTGCTGGCTTGGTCGGCCCGCCTCCTCGGGGACACCGGCGCGTCGCTCCTGGCGCACCGGGTGGCCACCACCTTCCTGGGAGGCTGACGCCATGAACATCGAGCTTCTCGTCGACGCGCCCGCATTCTGGGACCGCCTCCGCGGCGACCTTCGCTCCGCGCGGCATGTCGCCTACGTCCAGACCTTCTCCTTCGAAGGCGACCGGGTCGGCACCTCGCTCGGCCGAGCGCTCGAGGCCTGTCCCGCCGCCGACCGTCGGCTCCTGGTGGACGGGTTCAGCCTCCTCTACCACAACGACCGGCTGATCCCGGGGAGCGCGTGGTTGGAGCGGCCCTTCCGCCGTGAGGTCCTGCTGACCCACCGATGGGTCCGCCGTCTGAGGACGGGGGGCGCTCGCGTCCGCTTCGGAAACCCACTGGGGCCGTCGCCCGTGCAACTCCTCCGGCGCAGCCACAAGAAGCTGGCCGTGATCGACGAGCGGGTGGCCTACCTCGGCGGCATCAACTTCAGCGATCACAACTTCGCGTGGCACGACATGATGCTGCGTGTCGAGGACCCGGAGCTGGGGCGCCTCCTCGCGGCCGACTTCCGTGCCAGCTTCGAGGGACGTCCCGTCGCGCTGGACCGGGAGGTCGGTCCGCTCCGCGTCATCGCGCTGAACGGGCGGGGCAACGCTCGCGGCCTACGCCCCGTGGTCGACGCCGTCCGCGGCGCCCGTCACTCGATCGACGTGGCGAGCGCGTACCTCTCGCACCCCTTCACGCGCCACCTGGCCGCGGCCCGGCGACGGGGCGTTCGCGTACGCGTGCTCACCCCGGCCCGGAACAACAAGAGCAACCTCGCGCGCCACGTGCTTCACGTGGCGCACCGCCACGGCTTCGAGGTGAGGCGCTTCGCGGGTGGCATGAGCCATCTGAAGGCCATGGTCGTGGACGACGACCTGCTGGTCGCCGGATCGAGCAACTTCGACTTCATGAGCTACCATATCCTCGAGGAGCTCGTCGTCCTGACGCGTGACGTCGCCGTGGTGCGCGCCTTCAAGGACCAGGTATGGGGACCCGACCTCGCCGCCGCCCTCCCCGGAGACGTGCGGCGGAGCGTCGGCACCCGACTCGGAAACCTCGCCGTGCGGGTTGGTGCCGGCATGGCCGGCCTGCTCGCGATCTGACCAGGGAGACCTCTCATGCGCGCCATCCTGATCCTCGCATTGCCGTTCTTCCTGGCCCGTGACCTCCCCGGGCAGGTGACCACCCCGGACCCCTCGCCTCCCCGACCGGCGTGGGCCGTGGACGGCGTGCCCGACACCGTCCGCGTCCTCGTCGAGGCCGCCACGGCGGAGCCGGACGGCGATCGGGCCAAGAAGCTCCTGCGTGAGGCGGAAGCCCGTGCCCGCGAAGCGTCCATCGGAAGCCCCCGAAGACGTCGGCCGTCGCTTCGCCCTGGCCGTGGTCCTCGGGCTCCGGGCCGACCGCGAAGGTGGGAAGACCAAGGTGAAGGCGGCCGACGAGCTCCACCGCCAGCTCGTGGCCATCCTGGAGCTCGATCCGGAGCACGCCCGGGCGCGGCACCTCCTGGGGCGCCTGAACGCGGGGGTCTGCCGCATGAACTCGGTGGTGCGCTGGATCGCCACCAGGCTGCTCGGCGGAGACGCGCTGGCCGGCGCGAGCTGGGAGGAGGCGGAGCGGAACCTGGCGTTCGCCGAGCAACAGGCGCCCGAGGTCCCGGACCACCATCTGCAGCTCGCCAACCTCTACCGGGACACCGGCCGGCCCGAGCTCGCCCTCGTGGAGGTCGAGCACGTTCTGGCGCTCCCGGTCACGTCGGCGCTGGACCAGGCGGCGCGCGACGAAGCGATCGAGCTGCGCCGGAGACTGGAGGAGGGGAAGCGTTGAGGGCTCGAGCTGTGCGGGAGGGCGGGAGGCCAGGGCCCCAGGGCTTCGCGGTCCGATGCCGCTCCCCGGATGCCCGACGCGTGTTCGCGCCGTAGCTTCGTCCGCGCTTCGCCGCACAACGACCCTCCTTCCCGATCCGACCATGAACGCCTCATCCGCGACCGTCGTCGATCTCGGCGCGGGCCGTTCGCGCCGCTTCGCCCCCATCACCACGCTGGCCAGCGGCTTCCGAGCTCGGCCTCACCCTCCACGTCCTCGAGGGCAGCCGCCCGGGCCCCACGGTCGGTGTATCGGCGATGATCCACGGGGACGAGCTGGACGGGCTCCTCATCGCGCGCGAGCTGGTACGCACGCTGGATCCGGGCACCTTGTCGGGATCGGTCTGGATCCTCGGCGTCGCCAACCCGCTCGCGATGGAGGGTGCCGCGCGCAACACGCCCGTGGACCATACTCGACATGAACCGGCTCTTCCCCGGCGCGCCCGACGGTTGGCTGAGCGAGCAGCAGGCCCACGTCATCGCGCACGAGTTCATCGACCACCTGGACTTCCTGGTCGACATCCACTGCGGGGGCACCTTCCCGTGGGTCGACTACTGCTACGTGGTGAACGACGAGGGTCTGTCCCGCGCGTTCCTTCCGGCGCTCCTGTACGAGCCGGCCACGCCGTACCCCGGCACCACGGCCACGTACGCCGAGGAGAACGGGGTGCGGTGCATGGTCGTCGAGATCGGCGGGGGCTACCACGACCAGCCGGCCCACGTGGCGAACGGCGTGCGCGGCGTGATGAACCAGCTCCGCTATGCGGGGGTGCTCGACGGTGACGTGGAGCGCCGCGCCGGCCAGGTCCTCATGCACGACATGAAGGTCATGCGCCCGCGCCACGGCGGAATCTGCGTGCCGCGGGCCACGCTCACGCCGGGCCAGATCCTGCCGGGGGCACGGCGCTGGCGGACATCGTCAGCCCGTACACCTTCGAGACGCTGGAGACGATGACCGCGCCGTTCGACGAGAGCATCGTGGTGCTCTGCCGCAACTACGTCACTCGCATCCATCCCGGCGACTACGGCTTCATGATGGGGAACGGCGCGACCGCGACGCGATACGACGACTGATGTCGCTCCGCGGCGTCGTCCGGTCGCTGCCCCTCGCGGCGCTCGCCTTGGGGGTGGTGGCGGGCGCCCGCGCGCAGGAGCCGATCGGTGCGGTGGACGTCCAGGTGACGGTCGACCGGACGGGCACGGCGCGCGTCGAGGAGCGCTACGTGGTCACGCCCGGACCGCGCACCCTGGAGTTGCGGGCGCTGCTTCGGCCGTGCGCCGCCATCGGGGAGGTCCGGATCGAGCGGGACGGCGTGGAGACGGCGCTGGTCCGCGAGCGCCGCGGCCCCTGGCTCGTCCATCGCGACACTTCGGTCGCGCCCGGAGCTGATACGCTGCGGCTCTCGGTACGCTACGAGGTGCGCACGGTCGGGACGGACGCCGACGTGCCTCTCCTGCACCTGACGGAGCCCATCCCCCAGCGTGACGGCGAGCGCGAGGGTACGGTCCACCTCGTGGTGCGCTTCGCCGACGAGGGGGGAAGCGTGCTCTTCCCGCACGTGGCGCGTGCTTCGGCCACGGAGTGGAGCGCGCGCTACGTGGCGATCCCCTCGTTCGTACAGGTGGCCCGCCCCGACGCGACGGGAGGCACGTCGACCGACTGCGCCTCGTTGGACGCGGCCCCCGGAAGCGACGGTGGGCTGACGTGGAGGTTCCTGCTCCTGGTCGGGATCATGGTCGCCTGGGTGCCGACGTACCTCGCCTGGGCGCGGCGCACCGCGGAGGACGGCGCGTGACCGGCGCGCACCTGACCGCGTTCTGGGTGGTCGTCGGCGGGTACCTCCTTCTGGTGTGCGGGATCGGCGCGTACAACTACCGACGCGCCTCCACCGAGGAGGGCTTCCTCGCCGCCGGCCGCAGCCTCGGCCCGATCGTCGGCGGCGCGACGCTCATGGCCAACCAGGTCAGCGCGGGCGCCACCATCGGGATGGTCGGCTTCCACTACTTCTCCGGCATCAGCTACGCCTGGTCGTGGCCCCTGGTATGGATCGGATGGGTGGTCGCCGCGCTCTTCGTGGCACCGCGCATCCGCCGCTTCGCGGGGCTGACGCTGCCCGACTTCTTCGCCGCCCGCTTCGAGAGCCGGGGCGCGCGGGCGGTGGCCGCGGTGTTCATCCTCGTGGTGTACGCCGTCATGCTCTCCGCGCAGTACCAGGCCGGCGGGCTCCTCTTCGGGCTGGTCGGGGGGATGGAGTACACGCGCGCGGTCCTCCTGGTGGCCGTCATCACGACGGCGTACACGGTGCTGGGGGGCATGTACGGCAACGCGTACGTCGGGATGCTCAAGGCGATCCTCCTGCTGGGGAGCTACGCCCTCGCGGTGCCGTACCTGCTCGTGCACGTCGGCTCCATCGGGAGCCTGGGCGAAGCGCTGACGGCGCTCGACCCGCGCCTGAGCGCCAACTGGTTCGGCTGGCGCCAGCTGCTGGCCATCTCCATGGCGATCGGGCTGGGCCTCGCGGCCTCGCCGTACGAGATCTCGGCGATCTACTCGATCCAGAGCAAGCGCGCGACCCGCCTCGCGATCGGGTACTCCTTCCTCTTCCAGGGATGCATCGGCGTCGGCGTGCTCCTCTTCGGGTTGTCGATGCGCGTGGCGATGCCCGAGCTCCCCGACCCCGACCTCGCGACCCCGGTGCTGGGGATGAGCGTCCTTCCGCCGTGGATCGGGCTCCTCGTCCTCCTCGCGGCCGTCGTCACCTTCACGCGGACGGGCGGCGCGATCCTCCTGACCGTCGCATCGGCGGTGTCGCACGACATCTACGGGAAGCTCCTCCGCCCGAACGCGTCCGACCGGGCGAAGGTGCGCGCGGGGCGCCTGGCCGTGCTCACCTTCAGCGCCATCCCGGTGGCGCTCGCCTTCCGTCAATTCGACCTGGTGAACTTCATCGTCATCTGGGCCGCGAAGCTCATGGTGAGCTTCCTGTTCGTCCCGGTCGTGGTCGGCCTGAACTGGCAGCGCGCGACGCGGTCGGGAGCCATCGCCTCGATGCTCGGCGGGATGACCGCCTGCCTGGTGTGGTCGCGCTACGGCGACCCGTACTTCCTCGGCCTCGATCCGGCGGAGGCCGGGGTGCTGGTCAGCGCGGCGCTCATGGTCGCCGTGAGCCTGACGACAGCGCCCGCCTCTGCGTCTACGCTGCGGCAATTCTTCGGAGACGACCCGGCGCAGGGGGAGTGAGCGCGCCCACCGCAAGCGCGAACCGGTCGTGATCGGCGTCCGTCCGATGCCGTGAGGGGATGCGCGCACGTTCGACGCTCTCCGAGGTGAAGGCCCGAAACGGGCGAGCGAAGACCCCCACCTCCGGAGCATCCGATGAGACTCGCGACTTCTGCCCTGCGCGGCCGCCGGCTCTACAGCCGATTCCTCGTGGCCCTTCCCGCGGCTCTCCTCCTGGGTGGGTGTGACGCCGGCTCGCCGACGGAACCCGCCATGGACCTGGACCCCACCATCGCGTCCCTGAAGGTCGCCAAGGTCGGCGACGTCTACCTCCGCGGCTCGCTGAGGGCGTCCGTGACCGACCCCGAGGGGAAGCTGGCGAACGTCATCATCGACTGGGGTGACGGGTCCACGTTCACCGTGACGGCGGACTTCGACGCGATCTCGAAGACGCACGACTACACCAAGGACGGGAAGTACAGCGTGGTCGTCACCGCGACCGACGCCGCCGGGAACCGCGTGGCGTCCGACGGCTCGCTGGCGCTCGACCCCGTTCCCCACGCCTGCGCCGACATCAAGGTGCTGAGCGCCTGCTTCAACGTGCACCCGGACTACAAGGGCGCCGACGTGGAGATCCAGGTGTTCGGCAACACCCTCCACAAGTACAACCTGTCGACGACGAAGAACCGGGTCGAGGTGATCCTCCCGGTCGGCGGCATCGTGGCGCAGGCGAAGGTCATCATGACCTCGAACTTCTCCAAGACGAAGGGGAAGAGCTGGCTGAAGGTGGACGTGCGCGGATGCACGCTCATCGCCGTCTGCGGCGGCTCGATCGGATCGAAGAAGTTCACGTGGTGAACGGTGCGGATCTCGCACCGCCGGAGTACCCCCAGGGTGAGGCGGGGTGGTCGGACGAAGCCGGTCCGACCACCCCGCCTCGATAGGCTGGACATCGCTTCGAGGAGATTATACCTTGTACCTCAAGGTATAGAAATGGAACCGATCTCCCTCTCCAAAGAGCTGGTGGCCGCGTCCTCGCGGCCCATGGTGCTGTCCATTCTCAAGGGCGGTGAGAGCTACGGCTACGAGATCCTCCAGCGCGTGGCGTTGCTGTCCAGCGGCCGGGTGCAGTGGTCGGACGGGATGCTGTATCCCGTGCTGCGCCGCCTGGAGAAGGAGGGGCTCATCGTGGGTGACTGGCGGACGATGGAGTCCGGGAGACGGCGCAGGTACTACCACCTGAGCGAGAAGGGACGACGGCAGCTCGCGGCGGATCGCGACGGCTGGCTCGCCGTGCACGGTGCGCTCAGCCAGACGTGGGGGTAGGGCCATGTTCGATCTCGAGAGGGCGGTGGTGGACTGGCGGCGCGGCTTCGCGAAGGAGCGCTCGTTCTCGCGCTACGACCTCGACGAGCTGGAGGATCACCTGCGGGCAGCGTACGAGGTGGAGCTGCACCTGAACCCGACACTGGCGCCGGAGAGGGCGTTCGGGTACGCCTGCGAGACGCTCGGCTCACCCGGCGTCATCTCCGAGGAGTTCGCGAAGGTCGAGGGGCGGAGCTGGCGCCGGATGCTCACCGTCGGATGGCTCCTCTTCGCGACGTCGTTCTTCCTCCCGGTCGCCCACTATGGCATCACGTTCGGACAGGGGAACGTCGAGGAGGGTCTCCTACCGGGAATCCAGGCGCTGTTGCTCGCCTTGGGTGGGTGGGGCGGCGCGATCGGGGTGCTGAGCGGCCTCACGAACCTGTTCATGCTCGCGACGTTCTGGCGGATCTCCGATGCGGGACGAGGTCGAGCCCGCCTGCTGGCCTGGCTCATGACCCTCGGGGTGGTGCTCAACCTCTGCTGGTTCGTGCTGACCGACGACCGTTCGGACCTCTACATGGGCTACTACGCGTGGCTCGCGTCCTTCGGCGTGGTGGGCTCGGGCCTGTGGAAGCGCGCGGCCTCTCTCCCCGCGGAGACGCTGGAGGCCGATCGGGCGCTGGCGCCGTGAAGCGGCGCGTTCTCCTGGAACGTCGAGGAGAGCGACGCGACCACCTCACCTCCGGGCCGTCGAACCGGGGGACGAGCCGAGCAGGGTACCCGCGTGGATCGCGACCGCCGAGTTCGCGGCGAGCGCCAGCTCGACGGTTCCGCTCGCGTCGACGACCAGCGACGCGCCCACGCACGCCGATTCCGAGGCGGCCGGTCCCCCGCTCAGCACGTCGCAGTACGTGCCCGGCGCCATCCCGGTGGCGAGGGCCACGGCGACGCTGTCCGCCTCCCGGTTGATCGCGACGAAGCCACGGTCGCCTCGTGAGAAGGCGATCGCGTTGGCGCCGTCGTCCCACCAGTTGTCGACGGCGGTGCCCGCGACCTCACGGCGGAAGGCCACCATGGAGGCGATCATCGGATCGCGGTGCTCGCACACCCAGTCGCCCACCCTCGCGGCCTCTAGGCTGGAGGCGCACACCACGTCCTTCGTGACGCCCGCAGCGTCGGACGGAGGACCCATGGAGTTCTGCCCCGGCCTGTCGAAGGCGTAGCTCGACAGGATCTTGGGATAGCCGTACGGCTGCGCGAGCATCCACACGTTGGCCAGGCGGAAGACCTGGCCTTCCCGGTAGCCGATCTGGCCCGTCTGGTGCTGGGAGTCGTGGTTCTCCAGGAAGACCACGGCCTTGTCGGACGGCATGAGCCCCCACGCGCTCTCCGAGAATCGGCTGCCTGGAGGCCCGTTCGGGTCGAGCTGCGAGATGTGCTGGCCGCTGCGGCCCAGGAACTTGTCCTGCACGCCCGAGAAGGTGAACTCGGTGATGTCCGCGGAGCCCGCCGCTCCGGTACGCCTCGCCGTAGTAGTCCCGCGGCGACAGCGCCTCGCCGCCGCCGCCGATGACCTCCAGGAACCAGTAGGGAATCGGGCGTCCTTCGGCGGTCACCGTGGAGTCGACGAGCGTGAGGATGCGGTCGAGCTCCACCTGCTGGATGTGCTTGGCCGCGTCGATACGGAAGCCCGCGACCCCGAGGCGGGCGAGCGCGATCAGGTAGCCCGCGATCTTCTGTTGGACGCTCGGCTTGCCCGTGTTCAGGTCCGGGAGGCCGAGCAGCTCGCAGTCCTGCACCGTGGCCGCGTCGGAGTAGTCGTCGAGGGGGCAGGGCGTGTGGAAGTCCTCGGGGGTGTAGAGGCCCGGGTAGCTGTACTTCGTGTACGCCGTGCCGGCGCTACCCACGCCGGGGCTCGGGAAGTTGGTCATGTGGTTGATGACCGCGTCCACGTAGATGCCGACGCCGGCGGCCCCGCACCGCTCCACCATGTCGGCGAACTCCGCCTCCGTGCCCGAGCGGCTGCGCGCCAGGCTGTAGCTCACGGGCTGGTAGCGCTCGCTCCAGTCCTCGCTCGGCGTGAGGCTGTGCTCCTGGGGCGGGGACACCTGCACGGCGTGGTAGCCCATCGGGCCCAGGAACCGCTCGCACTCCTTCGCGATGTCGGTCCACTTCCACTCGAAGAGGTGGACGAAGACGTCGCCGGCGGCCATGTGGCCGCTCGCGCGATAGGTGGGGAACAGCGTCGGCCGCCCTTCCGGAGGTAGGCCGCCCTGGGGCGGCGCGGTCGACGACTCCCCGCAGGCGGTCGCGGCCAGGCCGAGGAGCGCCGTGGCGACGGCACGCCGGCCGAGGCTCATGGGCGACTCCCGTCCGGGAGGGCCGGGCTCGGCGGTGGGAGAGTCTGCTGCGCGCATGCCCGAAGATGCGCACGGGAGGTCGCCTTCCAACACTCCTCCAGCGGACGACGGCTGGCGCCGGGTGCTCCCTTTCGGGATCTTCGTAGGAGGGGGTGACGAGGAGGCGACATGAAGCCCGACCGGGTGTCCGAAGCGGGGCGCAGGGCGTTTCTCAGGACGGCGTGCTTCGCCGGGATCGGTGCGTGCGCCGGGGCCGGCCGAGCCGACGCGGCCGAGCCCGCGGACGCCGAACCGCCCGACCTGCCGCGGAGGTGGATCGCCACCCTGCTCCCGGCGCTCGCCGGCCTCGATGCCGACGAGGCGAGAGAAGTGCTCGGACGGTGCTCCGCGTCCCACTACGAGCAGTTGGACATGGACGCGACGCTGGCCCCCTTCCGCGGCGACCTCCCTTCGTTCCTCGCCTTCCTGCGCTCCGAGTGGGGGTGGATCGTCGAGCACGACACGGTATCCGGCGTCGTGTTGGCGAACGAGAACAAGGACCGGTGCGTGTGCCCGCTGGTACCGGACGATCACGGGGACGCGTTGGGCGCGCTCTGCTCCTGCTCGGAGGGGTTCGCCAGGAGGATGTTCTCGACCGTGACGGGAGGCCCGGTCCGCGCGGAGGTGGTCGAGTCGATCCTGCGGGGTGGGGCCCGGTGCCGATACCGGATCGAGCTACGCGCGGCCGAAGGGTAGCGCGTCGGCGTCGACGGCTGCGGATCCGCCTACCTACCCGCCCGCCGTCAGCCGGATGACGTAGGCCGTCCGAGCCGCCAGCGAGGGAAGCGGCGCATAGCCCCGCACCCGCCCGTCCCCACCGACCGACAGCCGGGGCGGCGTGCCGGCGCCGAGCAGCATGGATGCGGCGTAGCGCCCGGCCGGCAGCGTCGCGTCCGAGGAGGAGAGCGTGACGCCGCGCACCTCGGAGTCGCCGAGGTTCGCGACCACGAGGGCGAGGTCCTCGTCCGCCTCGCGCAGCCAGGCCACCACCTGGTCCGTGCCGGCGTCCAGCGGGACGAGCTTCCCGGAGCCCAGGGCAGGCGTGGCGGCGCGCAGGTGGACGAGGCGGCGGTAGTGGTTGAGGAGCGATCCGGGGTCGGCGTCCTCCACCGACACGTTCGCGGTGAAGGAGTCGGCCTGGAGCGGCTCCCACGGCGATCCGGTGGTGAAGCCGGCCGCGCGCTCGCGGGTCCACTGCATGGGCGTGCGCAGACGCGGATCGGGCTTGGCGCCGCTCATCCCGATCTCCTCTCCGTAGTACAGGAAGGGCACGCCGGGGAGTGTGAGCAGGAGGCTGGCCGCCAGCTTGGCGCGCGCCACGTCCCCGTGCAGCTCCGTCATCGTGCGCGTCTGGTCGTGATTGCGCAGGAAAGGCGCCCAGCGGTCGTTCGGCACCCTGCTCTGGAGCTCCAGCACCGAGGCCGTGAGGTTGCCGGCGCGCCCCTCGTTCACCGACGCGACGATGGCGTTCGCCACCTGGAAGGCGAAGTACGCGTCGAGCTGGTCGGGGTAGTACGACATGAGCACGTCGGTGCTGTCGAACACCTCGCCGACGGTGAACGCGTCGGGGCGCGACCGCCCGGATGTGCGCCTCGTAGGTCGCGCAGCACGTCGTGCGTGGCCGCGACGTTCGCCGCCCGTCCGTCGTCTCCCTCCACCAGGTGGCGCACCGCGTCCAGGCGGAATCCGTCCACGCCCATGTCCCGGAGCCAGAAGTCGGCGACGCGCTCCATCTCCTCGCATCGACCTCGGGCGACGCCCAGTTCAGGTCGGGCATGACGGGGGAGAAGAAGCCGTAGTAGTACTCGTCGCGCACGGGAGAGCGGCGCCAGTCGTTGTCGCCCCACTCGTTGTCCGGCCCGGGCGTCGTCCGACCAGCGGTAGTAGCGCCGATAGGGCGAGTTCGGGTCGCGCAGCGCGTCCTGGAACCACGGATGCTCGGTTCGAGGTGTGGTTGGGCACCAGGTCGACGAGCACGCGGATGCCCCGCTCGGTGCGCGGCGGCCACGAACGTCCGTGAAGTCCTCGACCGTGCCGTAGTCCGGGTTGACGCCGTAGTAGTCCGTGACGTCGTAGCCGTGGTAGCTGGGGGAAGGGGAGATGGGCATCAGCCAGATGCAGCGCGCGCCCAGATCGCCGTCCGTGGCGTCGTCGCCGTCGTTGATGTAGTCGAGCTTGCCGGATGAGGCCCTGCAGGTCGCCGATCCCGTCCCCGTCGCTGTCGTAGAAGGAGCGCACGAAGATCTCGTAGCAGACGCCGCCGTCCCGCCAATCGTCGGCGAGCTCGGTGGCGGAGCCTTCCGCCGTCTCGGCCGCCGGCTCGCGCGGGTGCGCACGCCGAGGCCGCGAGGAGCGACCAGCACCGCGACCGGGGCGATCGGGGCCGCTCGGCTCACGAGATCTTCCCTTCACACGGGCACGCGGCGCCCGCGGCGGGCAGGCTGCCGTCCTTCCCCAGCAGCGCGGCCGCGCAGCCCAGAAGGCCCGGGATGCTCGAAGCGGATCCAGCCGATGGGAACCGTCTCGCAGAAGCGGGTGAAGCGGCCCTTGTCCTCGAAGCGGTTGCGGAACCTCTCCAGGTCGAAGAGGGCGCCGAGCTTCGGGAGGATGCCTCCGGACAGGAAGACGCCGCCGGTCGCCCAGGCCGTCAGCGCCAGGTCGCCCGCGAAGGTGGCGAGGATGTCGAGGAAGTCCTCGATCGCCTGCAGCGCGAGGGGCTCTCCCCGCGCCGCCATCGCCGCGACCTCTCGTGCGGGGACCGGGGTCCACGCGGACTCGGTGGAGTCGCGCTTCAGGTGCCAGTTCGCCCAGTAGAGGTTCTCCAGCCCGGGCCCGGAGAGGAGCCTCTCCGCCGACACCCTCCGGAAGCGCGTACGCAGCGTGCGCAGAAGGTCGATCTCGTGGTCGCTGGTGGGCGTGAAGCCGACGTGGCCGCCCTCGGACGGGATGACCTCGCCGCCGGGGACCTGGATGGCGACCCCCAGCCCCGTGCCCGGACCGACCACCACGCGGCAGCCCACCTCGTGAAGGCGGGGTATCCCGATCCAGGTCAGGTCGCCCTCGCCGAGGAGGTCGATGCTCAGCGCCTGCGCCGTGAAATCGTTGATGAGCGTCAGCGGCGCACCCAGCTCCCGCTCCAGCTCGTGGCGGCTGAACGCCCAGTGGTTGTTCGGCAGTTCTACGGGGTCCTGGTCCACGGGTCCGGCCACGGCGAGACAGACCTGGCTCGGTCGGCGGACGTCATGGCTGCGGAAGTAGGCGCCGATCGCGTCTTCGATGCACGGGAAGTCGGCGCAGGCCATGACCTCGATACCTTCGAGGCCCCCCGAGGGCGTCAGCGTGGCGAACCGGGCGTTGGTGCCGCCGATGTCGGCGACCACCCGCGCGCCCGCGGCCGCGTCGTCCACGGCCGCCCGCGCCTTCGTGCGCCGGGTCGTCATCGAGTCGTGCGGTCGAGGCGCAGGCTCACCCGGCCGCCCGGATGCGGATGGCCTGGCCGCCGCCCGGGGCGAGTCGGAGCGTCAGCGTGGTGCCTGCGTCGACGTCCTGGCTCGAGATGTCCACCGGGAGGGGGTTGGTGAGCCAGTCGGCGCCCGCCCCGTCGGCGTAGATCTCGGCGACGTAGCGCTTGCCGGCCGGAAGGAAGTCGAGCGGGACCTCGAAGGTCCGTGCCTCCTCGTCCGTGATCGCGCCGACGTACCAGTCGTCGCCCCCCCGCTCCTGGCGCGCCACGACCACGTAGTCGCCGATGCGTCCCTGCAGGACCTTCGTCTGCTCCCAGTCGACCGGCACGTCGCGAATGAACTGGAAGGCGGGCCGGTCCTCGTAGTTCTCGATGAGGTCGGCCGCCATCTGCACCGGCGACCAGATCACCACATAGAGGGCGAGCTGCTTCGCCAGCGTCGTGCGGACGCGCGGTTGGTCCGGCGAGCGCGGGTGGCCGTTGGCCGAAGCCTCGAGGATGTCGAAGATGCCGGGCGTGAAGTCCATCGGTCCCGGAATCAACCGCGTGAAGAAGAGGATGGTCTCGTGCTCCGGCGGGTTGCCGCCGTCTCCCGACCACGCGTTGTATTCCTGCCCGCGCGAGCCCTCACGGGTCATCATGTTCGGGTACGTGCGCCGCTCGCCCGTGTCGTGGATCGGCTCGTGCACGTCCATCATGATGTGGTGCTCGGCCGCCTTCTCCAGCACCAGGCGATGGTGGCGGACCATCGTCTGCGAGTAGTGCGAGTCGCCGTTGCGTAGCGTGTCGGTCACGTAGCCCGACTTGATCGCGTGGATCCCCAGCGACTCGTAGAGCGAGAAGGCCGAGTCCATCTGGCTCTCGTAGTTCCAGATCCCGCCCGACGTCTCGTTGTGCGCGATGAGCCCGACGCCCTTCTCCCGCGCGTACGCCGCCAGTCCGCGGAGGTCGTAGTCCGGGTACGGCTCGGTGAACGAGAACACGCCGCCGTTCGCGATCCAGTCGCCGTCCCACCCGATGTTCCACCCCTCCACGAGGACCCCGCCGAAGCCGTTGGCTGCGGCGAAGTCGATGTAGCGGCGGGTGTTGGCCGTGGTGGCACCGTGCTTGGGGCCCGAGCTCCACGTCATCGTGCCGAGGTGCATCCCCCACCAGATCCCGACGTACTTCATCGGATGGATCCAGTCTGTGTCCTCGATGACGCTGGGCGGGTTCAGGTTCAGCCCCAGGACCGACGGGACGAGATCCTCGACACGATCCGCGATCTGGATCGTCCTCCAGGGGGTGGAGAACGGCGTGTGGCCCCGGGCCTTCACCCCGTCGTGCATCGGCGCCAACGCCGCTTTCAGTCGCCGGCCTTCCAACTCCGTTCCCGCGAGGAACATGCGGGGATAGTCGACCAGGTCGGCCTCGTGGATGACCATGAACGTGTGCTCGTCACGGCTCTCCAGCGTCACGGGCGTCTGGATGCTGTCCAGCAGGCTCAGAGGAGACTCCGAGTACAGCATCTCGGAGCGGTCCATGCGCGGCTTGTCGGACGGGATCCACCACGCCTTCGCGTTCCCCGCGAAGGAGAACTCCGTGAGCTCCTCCTGGATCGCGAAGGTGTCGAGGGCCGGCTGCGCGGGGAGCACGTAGCGGAAGCCGATCCCATCGTCGAACACACGGAAGACGACCTGGAACCGGCGGCGCGGCGCGCCGCTCTCCTCCACGGACACCTCGAGCTCGTTGTGGTGGTCGCGGACCTGCGCCACCTGGCCCCACGGCTGCTGCCACGTCGTGTCGGCCGAAGCGCGTCGGGAGCCGGTGACGCGCAGCCCGTCACGCAGGGGCGCGGCGCCCCTGAACTCGAAGCCGAGCCGGGACGGGAGGAGCAGCGCCCTCCCGTCCCGGTCCACGCTGTAGGCCAGCGCTCCGTCCTGCGTCGCCACCGTGACCACGGTGCGACCGTCGGGCGAGGCCACCTGCAGGGGCTGCTGGGCGCACGCCGCCGTCGTGAACAGCGTCCCGGCCGTCCACGCGACCGCCAGGCGGGTGGTCCAGCGAACCATGTGCTTCTTCAAGAGTCTCCATCCTCTCTCATGCGTCGGGGGCGGTAACCCGTTCGCGGTTCCTCGTCAGTAGCCCGCGTTCTGCGTCAGGTTCGGGTTGGCCACGAGCTCCGACGCCGGCAGCGGATAGAGATCACGGAACGCCTGGGTGGCCGTGCCGTTCTCCCCGCCGCCCTTCCAGGCCCACAGATAGTCCCCGCCGGTGAAGAGCCCGAAGCGGATCAGGTCGGTCCGGCGGTGGCCCTCCCACAGCAGCTCGCGGCCGCGCTCATCGAGGATGAACGGCAGGGTGAGCTCGGCGTCGGTGATGTCCGCGCTCGCGTCCCCGTAGGCGCGCTCACGCAGCGCGTTCACGTAGGTGAGCGCCTGCGCCCGGCTGCCGCCGCCGCCACGTAGCACGGCTTCGGCGTACATGAGGTAGGCGTCACCGAGACGGAACACGGGGAAGTCCGTGTCGACGTGCGTCTTGTGCGAGCCGATCTGCCCCCCCGACGTCACGTTGGTGAACTTCGGCGCGGCGATGCCCTTCGCCCAGTCGCCGATGCTGGAGACGTCGACCGCCTGGTCCGTCGTGTAGAAGTACGATCTGCGCGGATCGTCTGCGGCGAAGAGGTTGTAGGCCTGCTGCTTCAGCCGGATGCCCCACCAGCACCCGTCGATCCCGTAGTCGAGGTTGGCCATGCTGCCGCCGCAGGAGGCGTGGATGATGAAGGTCACGCCGCCCCACGTCTGCGTCTTCAGCCCGTCCTGCGTGATCGGGAAGATGATCTCGGGCGAGGTGTTGTTGTCGGCCATGAAGATGTGCCGATACTTCGGATCCAGCGAATAGGCGCCCGAGTTGATGACGTCCTGGATGGCGGTGAGCGCGCTGCTCCAGTTCGCCGTGCCGGTGTAGACCTCGGCGTTCATGTAGAGCTTGGCCAGCAGCATGGACGCCGCCGGGCCGGTCGCGCGTCCGTACGTGGACGCGCCGGGGGCGGGCAGCTCACCCTTGATGTCCTCCAGCTCGCTCACGACGTAGTCGTAGATCTCCTGCCGCGTGGACTGCATGGGCGGCGTGGAGCCGAGCGGATCGTCCTCGGTCACGAGCGGAACGTTCCCGAAGAGGTCGATCGCGTGCCAATAGCTGAGCGCACGCAGGAAGCGGGCCTCCGCGCGGTACTGCGCGACCTGGCCCTTGAGCGCGGACGTCGCACCCCGGGCGTCCAGCTTCGCGTCCGTCGTCTCGCGCAGGAACTCGTTCGCCATCCCCACCTGGAAGAAGATCCGGTAGTACATGGCCACCACGAACGAGTTGTCGGAGGCCCAGAGCTGCGTGTTCATCTCGGGCAGCCCGATGTCGCCCCAGCCGATTACGGCCTCGTCCGTCGGCAACTCCTGCGCCTCCCACAGGAGGCGCAGGTACTGCGAGAACCCTTCGTCGATCCCCTGGATGTCCGGCTGACCGGCCGCACCCTGCTGCCCGCTCACGGCGAGCCCCGCGTAGACCTTCGCGATGAACGCCCGGTACGAGCTCGGATCGTTGAATACGTTGGCGTCGGTGATGGTGCTCTTCGGTTGCACCACCGTGTCGGTGCACGCGGCCGTGGCGACGAGCACGAGGCCGACGGCGGCGCCGAGCACCTTGCGTAGTGTCATGTTCATGTCCCCGTCCCTTCTCGAATGGTCGAATCCATGGCCGCGCTCAGAAGCGGACGCTCAGCCCACCCGTGAAGGTGCGTGAGCGCGGGTAGATGTTGTTGTCGAGGCCGTTCAGCCCCGCGGTCGGGTCGACGCCGCTGTAGCCGGTCAACGTGAACGCGCTCTGCACGGTCCCGTAGAGGCGAAGCGGACGTCCCTGGTAGTCGAAAGAGTATCCGACCGTGATGTCGTCCATCCGGAGGAACGACCCGTCCTCCACGTAATAGTCCGACAGGTACTGCGGCGTCTCGAAGCCGGTCTCGAGCACCGACGCGTGGAGGTTGTACGGGGAGGCGCGGGTCACTTCCGCATACGTGCCCAGGTTCGAGGCCACGTTGTTGTAGACCCAGTTCCCGACGTACGCACGCAGCGTGAGCGCGAGGTCGAAGTTGCCGTACGTCAGGTTCGACGTGTGGCCGAAGATCCACTTGGGCGAGGGATCGTTGTACGCCCGGCGGTCGGAGACGTTGATGACGCCGTCCCCGTTGACGTCCACGTAGAGGTCCTGCTCGTTGATGGTGCCGTCCGGCTGGCCCGTGAAGTGCCCCTCGGAGTCGAGCCCGTTGTTGTCCTCGTAGATGGGCTTCCCGTTCCTCATCTTGTGCTGATAGACGTAGAACGAGTTGATCGGCACGCCTGGCTGGTAGACCTGGATGTAGGTGCCGACGCCGCCCGAGACGAGGCCGGTCAGGATCTGCTGCGACTCGCCCGCGAAGGGGTTGATGCTGACCAGCTCGTTCGTGTTGTGCGACGCGTTGAAGACGCCGGTCCAACTCAGGCCGCCGGACTCGCCGCGAAGGATGTCGGCGCTCAGGCTGAGCTCGAGGCCCGAGTTCTTCATGCTGCCGATGTTGGTGGTCAGGTAGTTGGAGAGGTTCGTGCCGGCGGCCACGGGCACCGTGAAGATCAGGTCCTTGGTGTCCTTGCTGTACCAGTCGATCGGCCCCGGTGAACCGCTGGTCCATGAACCCGTAGTCGAGACCGACGTCCCAGGACTTGGTCTCCTCCCACTTGATGTCCGGGTCGGACGCGCTCGGGCGGATGGTGGTGACGTACTCATCTGCCGAACTGGTACTGCGTCTGCGCGTCACCGACGAGGTAGGTCGAGTACTGCTGGTAGTTCGCGAAAGCCTGGTTGCCCGTCTTGCCCCACGAGGCGCGCAGCTTGAGGTCCGAGAGGGCCTCGATGTCCTGCAGGAAAGGCTGCTGCGAGATGCGCCATGCGAGGGCGACCGCGGGGAACACGCCCCAGGCGTTGGCCTCACCGAAGCGGGAAGACCCGTCGCGCCGGACGCTGAGCGCCACCAGGTACTCGTCGTTCAGGTTGTAGTTCAGCCGGCCGAAGAAGGAGATCAACCGGCTGTCCTGGATGTCCTGCTGGTTCTGCACGGTCTTCGCACCGGGGATCCCGTTGTCCCCGAGGAGGTTGGTGCTGAGACCGGACGCCTGGAACCAGGGGTTCTTGGCGTGCGACTGCGAGTACGAGTAGCCCGCCGTCAGGTCCACGCGCCCCGGGGCGACGTTCAGGGGCGACGCGTAGTTGAGGTACGTCTCCAGCACGGTATTCGCGACCGAGGGGTTGCGGCGGTAGACGGTGCCGCCCCCACCCGACTTGAGCTGGCTGTGCAGGTTGCTCGGGCTGAAGGTCTCGCGCTCGGCCTGCGTGATGTCGTAGCCGAGGTTCACGTTCGCCTTCAGGGCGGTCAAGAACGGGAGGTCGTACGAGGCCTGGAGGTTGCCGATGCTCCGCTCCGTCGTGCCCCGGTCGGTGGCCAGGTTCAGCACAGCCAGGGGATTGTCCGGCGACTGCAGCGTGTTGCCGGGCCACTCGTAGTAGCCCGTCGGGTTCGTTGCATCCATGATGGGCTGCGTCGGACCGAACTGGGCGGCGTTCGAGATCACGCCCCCCGGCGTGTAGCGGTTGTCGGCGCGGGACGCCTTGATGTTCGCCTTGATGTCGAGGCGGTCGTCGAGGAGGCGCTGGTCGTAGTTCATCCCGACCGAGAGCCGCTCGAGCTTCGTGCCGTCGATGATGCCGCGCTGGTTCAGGTAGCCGACGGAGAAGCGGTAGTCCATCGCCGTGCCCCTTCCGGACACCGCGATGTTGTGCTCCTGGCCGATGCCGGTGCGGTCGACGAGGTCGAACCAGTTCGTGTTCGCCGATCCGAGCTGGCCCGCGTTCTGCGGTGCGTACTGCTGGACCGCCGTGCGGAACTGATCCGCGCTCAGCATGTCGGGCAGGCGCGTGACCCTGGAAGCCGATACGCTGCCGGAGTACTCGAGCTGCGGCCGCTCCGCGCCCTTCTTCGTCGTGATGATCAGCACGCCGTTGGCCGCGTTGGCGCCGTACAGCGCCGCGGCAGAGGCGTCCTTGAGGACCGTGATGCTCTCGATCTCGTTGGGGTTCAGGAAGTTGAGCGCGTCACGTCCGTCCGAGAGGCCGCCTCCGGCGCCCGTGCCCACGGGCATGCCGTCGATGACCACGAGAGGGTCACTGCTCGCGTTGATCGAGGTCGCGCCGCGGATCCGGATGGCGCTGCCGCCGCCCGGCTCGTTGCTGTCCACGATCTGGACGCCCGCCACCTTGCTCTGGATGAGCTGCTGCGGCGTGACGATGCGCCCCTTGTTGAACTCTTCGGGTGTGACCTGCTTCACGGAGCCGGTCAGGTTGCCCGCGCGCTGCTGGCCGTACGCGATGACGACGATCTCCGCCAGGTTCAGCGCCTGCGAAGCCATCGGCACGTCCACGGTCACCGTCTGGCCGGCCTGGACCGTGACGGACTGCGTGGCCTCCGCGTAGCCGATCATCGTCGTGCGCAGCTCGTACGTCCCCGCGGGCACCCCCGGGATGATGTAGCGACCGTCGTTCTGGGTCAGGGCCCCACGGTTGCCGATCTGAACGGTGACTCCCGAGAGACCCTGCTGCGTGGCACCGTCGGTGACGTGGCCGACGATGGTGCCGGTGGATTGTTGTGCGCCGAGCGGGGCCCACCAAAGGACCGCCAGGAGCGCACCGGTCAGGTACTGTAGTCGACGTCCCATGCCGTTTCCTCGAGCTGTGGGGGCCGCGACGGCCCCCGGCCGGATGCGGGTCGGTGGGGGGAAGACGTAACCGGACGGCTCGACCCGAACCCGCGTTTGCGTGTCCTCGAATTAAAGTTCAAATCCGATTTTGTCAATAGAATTTACTTTATCCGGTCAGGCGGACTCCGGCGTGCCGATCCCGGGGTCGGACGACGTCGGGGAGCGAAGGGCCGATCAGGCCACTTCGGGAGCGACCAGAACGGGAGCGAGCACGAGGCACGTGCCGCCCTTGAGGCGGAGGAGGTCCTCGTCCATCTCGATGGCCAGCGGCGTCTCCGCGGAGACGCCCGTCAGCGAGCGGCCGCGCACCGAATCACGGACGGCCGGCTCGATCAGGTCCCACGCGGAGGTGATCTCGCCACCGATCACCACGAGCGCCGGGCTGACGGAGTTGATGAGGTTGGCGATGCCGATCCCGAGGCAGCGCCCGGTCTCCCAGAGCGCCCAGGTCGCGGCCGCGTCGCCGGCGCGAGCGCGAGCGATCACGTCCCCGATGGCCATGTCGCTGGCCCGCAACTCGGCATGGTCTTCCGCGGTGGCCAACTCCCAGCCCATGTACCGGGCGACCGTGGCCGGATTCGACGCGTAGGCCTCCAGGCATCCCCGCGCCCCGCAGGCGCAAAGGGGTCCCTCGAGGTTGAGCGGTACGTGTCCGAACTCGCCGGCGGTGCTCCAGGCTCCCCGCAGCACGCCGCCGTTCACGACCAGGCCCGTACCCACGCCGTCGGAGACGGTGAGGTACACGAAGTTGTTGCTGGCGTCGCCCTTGTCGTGTCCGAGCCACATGCGTGCCATCGCACAGGCCACGGCGTCGCGCTCGATGTGCACGGGCGCGTCGATTTCCCGCGCGAGCGCGCCGCGCAGGTCCACGTCCTTCCAGTGCAGGGTGGGTGCGTGCAGGACCACGCCGCTGGGTCGGTCCACGATTCCGGGCACGACCAGGCCGACGCCCTCGCACTTGCCCACGTCGGAGAAGCTGGTCACCAGGCAACCGATCCTGCGGGCCAGCTCCCTGACCATGTCGTCGGGATCGAGCGGCGTGTCGAAGCGCTCGATGTGCAGCTCCCGTCCGCTGAAGTCGCCGAGGAGGATCGACGTGCCGCTGTAACGGATGTCCACGCCCACGGCCAGGCGGTCGACCGTGCGGACGTAGAGCTGCCTGGCGGGGCGACCGCGCGAGGTGGCACCGTTCGCGCCCTCGTAGATCAAGCCGTCCTCGAGGAGGTCCTTCACCAGGGGCGTCACCGATCCGCGGGCCACCTTCATCTTCCTCGCGAGCTCGGCCCGCGAGATGGGCTGGTGCTCGTGGACGAGGTTCAGGACGATCTGCCGGTTGATCAGCCGGGTGGTCGTGCGGGTGGCTCTGCGGAAACTCTTCGTGTCGATCTTGCGCATCGGGACAGCAACACCTGTATAGAAGATCCGGCGCGAGTCTTGTCGACCGCAGCCGCTTTTGTCAATACTATCGACAAATGGTCCCCGTGTGTACGGCACCGGGGTGGCCCGCGAGCGTACACCCCCGCGGGGGAGAAAGCCAGGAGGCGGTGATGGCCGGCACGACGAGGGCGCGCGTCGAGGAGTCCGGATCGACGGGCGTGGCCCGCCGGGTGGTCCGCGTCGCCCTCGCCGTTGGTTCGCTCACGTGCCTCGGGTCCGGCGCCGTAGCGGCCCGCCAGGTCGCGGAGCGGGAGGTGCCCGTCTCGGTCGACGGCGAAGGCGTGATGCGCTGGACGGCCACGAACGAAGAGGTCGCGCTCTTCGGTGTCAACTACACCGCGCCCTTCGCGTACGCGTATCGCGCCCTCGGTCGCGTAGGCGCCGACCGGAAGCGCGCCATCGACGCGGACGTGTCCCACCTGGCCCGCCTCGGCGTCGACGCCTTCCGCGTCCACGTGTGGGACCGGGAGGTGAGCGACCGGGAGGGCGATCTCGTTCCGAACGACCACCTCGATCTGCTGGACTACCTCATCACGCGCCTGGGCGAGCACGGCATCCACACGATCCTGACGCCGATCGCCTGGTGGGGCACCGGCTACCCGGAGCGCGATCCGCCTACGGACGGCCTGTCCGACGGATGGGAGAAGGGCGCGATGACCGTCGACCCCGAGGCGCGCCGTCGCGAGGCCCGCTACCTCGGCCAGTTCATCGCCCACGTGAACCCGTATTCGGGGCTCTCCTACCGCGACGATCCCGACGTCCTCGCGGTCGAGGTCTTCAACGAGCCCAGCCATCCGGGCACGCCGGCGGAGACCACGGACTACATCGACCAGATGGTGCAGGCGCTGCGCGAAGCGGGGTTCCGCAAGCCGATCTTCTACAACATCAGCCAGGGCTACCGGGACGCCCACGGCCATGCGGTGTGCGCCGCCGACATCCAGGGCGTGAGCCACCAGTGGTATCCCACGGGGCTCGTCCGCAACGGCGCGGTGGGCGGGAACATGCTCCCCAACGTGGACCGCTACCCGATCCCCTGGGAGGCCTTCCCCGAGTGCCGCGACAAGGCGCGCATGGTCTACGAGTTCGACGCCGCCGACGAGGCGGGCTCGTACATGTATCCGGCGATGGCCCGTGCCTTCCGCGGGGCGGGCTTCCAGTGGGCGACCCAGTTCGCGTACGACCCCCTCGCCATCGCCCGGTCCAACACCGAGTACCAGACCCACTTCCTCAACCTCGTGTACACGCCCCACAAGGCCGTCAGCTTCATGATCGCCGGCGCGGCCTTCCGCGCGCTCCCTCGCGGTGGGGCCTATGGCGTCTATCCCACGAGCGAACGGTTCGGGGACTTCCGGGTGAGCTACGAGCAGGACCTGAGCGAGTTGGTGGGCGACACGGTCTTCCTGTACTCGAACGACACCGGTACGCGTCCGCCCGAGCCCTCCACGCTGCGGCACGTCGCAGGCGTCGGCAGCTCTCCCGTGGTGTCCTACGATGGAACGGGCAGCTATTTCCTCGACCGGGTGGCCGTCGGCGTCTGGCGCCTGGAGGTGTACCCGGACGCCGTCTGGGTCGTCGACCCGTTCACCCGCCCGAGCCTGGAGCGTGAGGCGGTGCGCGTCCTGTGGCGAACGCGCGCGATGACCGTCGACCTCCCCGATCTCGGCTCCGACTTCGGCGCGCGCCCGGTGGACGACGGCAACGACCACCGACCGTCGGTGCGGGGCAGGGCGCTCGACGTGCGCCCCGGCGTCTATCTCCTCGCGCGGTCCGGCGCCGAGGTACCCGTGTCGGTCGCAGGCGAGGTGGCGGGCCGCCACCTCGGCGCCTTCGTGGCGCCTCCTTCCTCGAGCGCGGCCGGCACGGTGGTGCTGCACACGCCGGCGGACGAGGCCACGGCGGCGGAGCCGCTGCGCGTGGCCGTGGAGGTCGTGGGGCGCGAGGCACCCGACTCCGTCGCGCTCTTCGCGCGGCATGTCATGGGCGGCGGCCGGATGCTCCGCGAGCCCATGTCGCCCACGGGGGCCTTCGGCTACGCTGCGGAATTGCCGGCCGAGGCGATGCGCTCCGGACTGCTCGACTACGTGGTCGCGGTCTACACTCCCGACGCCGTGCGCACCTTCCCGGGCGGCGTCGAGGGGGACCCCTTCCGTTGGGACTTCACCGGCCGCGAGGGGTGGCGCGTGCCGATCGTCGAGGAGGCGTCCGCGGTCCTGCTGTACGACGCGCGGCGCGATCTGGACCGACTGCTCGTGCCCACCCCGTTCGCGTACGTCCCTTTCCGAATGGACGTGGTCCCGGGAAGCGCACCCGGACGGTCGGCGTTGCGGGTGGACGTGGAGAACTTCACGCCCGAGCCCCATCACTTCGCGGTCCGGACCTTTCTGGCTCCCACCGAGCGTACGCGGCTCGCCGCGGCCGATGGGGGGTGGACGCTTCGCGTGCGTGCGCGCTCGGCGGGGCGGGCGGCGGACCGCGTACAGGTGGCGCTCGTGGAGCGGGACGGCACCACATGGGGCGCGGCGATCGACCTCACGGACCGCTGGCGCGACGTCACCCTGCCGCTCTCTACGCTCCGCCGCGTGCCCTTGGCCCTGTTGCCCCGGCCCTATCCCGAGTTCCTTCCCTACCTGCTGACGGCCGACACGGACCGCCCGTCGCCCGACCCCTCCCGCCTCGACGGCATCCAGCTCCTCTCGAGCCCGGAGCTCTTCGTGGGCGGGTCGGCGGGTACGCACGGCTTCGAGGTCGAGTCGGTGCTTCTCGAGCCAACCTCCGGGGGACCATGAAGAGACGCGAGTTCGTGCGACACACGGCGGTGGCGGGCGCCGTCCTGGCCCTCGATCCGAAGCTCCCGGGAAGGGTGGACGTGGTCCTTCGCCCCGGGGCGGTGCGGCGAGACTTCAATCCGGGGTGGCGCTTCCTCCTCGGGGACGTGGACGGCGCCTCGGCCGTCGGGTTCGACGACGCCGCGTGGAGCGCGGCCACCCTCCCGCACACGGCGCGCATCGAGAACGTTGTGACCGGCGAACCCGGGAGCGCGACCGCGCAGTGGCAGGGCATCTGTTGGTATCGCAAGGCCTTCCACCTCGGGGAGGAGAGCAGGGGGCGCAAGGTCTTCCTGAAGTTCGAGGCCGCCATGAACGTCGCCGACGTCTGGCTCAACGGCGCGCGGCTCGGTCGCCATCTGGGCGGATGGCTTCCCTTCGCCTTCGACATCACGGACGACGTCGTCGTCGGTGGAGACAACGTGGTGGCCGTCCGCCTGGACAACCGCGACAACGCCGTGACCGGCCCGAAGCCCCTCGCGCAGCTCGACTTCAACCCGTACCACGGCCTCTACCGCAACGCGCACCTGATCCTCAAGGACCCGCTCCACATCACGGATCCGATCCTCGCCGACGAGCCCGCCGGGGGCGGAGTGTTCGTCACCTGCGCGGAGGCTTCCACCGAACGGGCCACCGTACGGGTCCGGGTCCACGTGCGGAACGACGACCGCGTGGGGCGCGCCTTCCGGGTGCGACATCGCCTCTTCGGCGCGGAGGAGGGCATGGTCGCCGAGGCGTGGTCCGACCCCGTGCGCCTCGGGGCGGGCGGGGCCACGCACGTGGAGGGGGATCTCCACGTGCCGTCGCCGGCGCTGTGGAGCCCCCGACGCCCCACCCTGCACACGCTCCACACGGAGGTGATCGAGGACGGCGCCGTGGTCGACGAGGAGTCGACGCGCGTCGGCATCCGCCGCATCGACATCTCGGCGGACGGCTTCCGCATCAACGGCGAGCGCATGTTCCTGCGGGGAGCCAACCGTCACCAGGAGTATCCGTGGGTGGGATACGCGCTCTCCGACGCGGCGCAGCACCGCGACGCACGGAAGATCAAGGAGGCGGGCTTCGACTTCGTGCGCCTCTCCCACTACGCTCACGCGCCGGCGTTCATGGACGCCTGCGACGAGCTGGGCCTCGTGGTGATGGACTGCATCCCGGGCTGGCAGTACTTCAACGCCGAGGATCCGGCGTTCTCCGAGGTCCAGTACGACAACTGCCGGAAGCTGATCCGCAGGGACCGGAACCACGCGTGCGTGGTGCTGTGGGAGGTCTCCCTCAACGAGACCGGGATGCCGCCGGCGTTCATCGAGAGGACGCAGGCGATCGCCCACGAGGAATATCCCGGCGACCAGTGCTACAGCTGCGGATGGACCGAAGGCTACGACGTGTTCATCCAGGCCCGCCAGCATGGCGGCTGCACCGAGGTGGTGGGACGCGCGTGCATGGTCAGCGAGTACGGCGACTGGGAGTACTACGCGCAGAACGCCGGCTTCAACCAGGACACCTGGGCGAACCTGGCGCCGGACGCGGCCAACAGCCGGCAGATGCGCTGGGCAGGTGAGACCGCCCTCCTGCAGCAGGCCACGAACTTCCAGGAAGCCCACAACGACAACCTGGCCACCATCGCGTTCGCCGACGGGCTATGGGTGATGTTCGACTACAACCGCGGATATGCCCCGGACATCGAGTCGTCCGGGTGCATGGACCTCTTCCGCCTCCCCAAGCTGTCGTACCGGTTCTACCGGAGTCAGCGTGATCCCGCGGAGGAGGTGGGCGGCACGGCACCCGGGCCCAACGTGTTCATCGCGAGCTACTGGACGCCGGAGTCGACGCCGGACGTGCGTGTGTTCAGCAACTGCGAGCAGGTGGAGCTGAGGCGAGACGGTGAGGTCGTGGAGCGGCGCGCGCCGGATGCGGACCGGATCTCGACGCGCCTGCCGCATCCTCCCTTCACGTTCCACCTCGGTGTGTTCCGCCCGGGGACGCTCGAGGCGATCGGCTACATCGACGGGCGCGCGGTCGCCCGACACGCCGTGCGCACGCCGGAAGCGCCCGCGCGCCTGGAGCTCCGGCTCGACGAGGGCGGACGCCCCTTCGCCGTGGAGGGGAAGGACGTCGCTTTCCTGCGCGCGACGCTGCTGGACGCATGGGGGACGCCGGTCACCTCCGCCTGGGAGAACGTCTTCTTCGGGGCGACGGGCGAGGTGGAGCTCGTGGGCGCCAACCCGTTCTCCTCGGAGGCGGGGACCTCCAGCATCCTGGTGCAGACGGAGGCGCGCAGGCCGCGCGCGGCCGTGTACGCGCTGGCCATCGTGCGTGACGGGGAGCGCACCCGCGTCCTGAGCGACGGCGTGAGCGTGGGTGGCGACGTGGGGCCGTGGATCGTACGTGTCGCGACGGACGGCGGGGAGCCGGGGCCCGACGCCCCGCTGTACGATGGACCCTTCACCGCGTCGGGGCGTGTGCGCGCGGCCCTCTACGTCGATGGCGAGCGCGTCGCGATGGCGGATGGTGACGCCCCGAAGTTCAGGATTCCCGGCAGCGAGGCACCGGAGGAGGCACGATGAGGCGTCGGTGGCGGCTGGTCCTCTCGACCCTTGGCGTGGTCGCCTGCGCAGCGGGCCCACTCGCCGCACAGCGCGCCGGCACGGGTATGCAGGCCCGGCGCCTGTCGCTGGACTACGGCTGGCGCTTCACCCGCGGGGACCCGGCGGGAGCCGAGGCGCGCGCCTTCGACGCCGTCGGGTGGCGAACGCTCGACCTTCCGCACGACTGGAGCGTCGAGGGCCCCTACGATCAGAACGCGCCGACCGGGGGCGGCGGTGGCTATCTGCCCACGGGCGTGGGCTGGTACCGCCGCTCCTTCGCCTTCGACGACGCGTGGCGGGGCCGCCGCGTCACCATCGAGCTGGACGGGGTCTACCAGAACGCGGACGTCTGGATCAACGGCCACCTCCTCGGCCACCGACCGAACGGGTACGTGAGCTTCGCGTACGATCTCACGCCGCACCTGACCGCCGGCGACAACGTGGTGGCCGTGCGCGTCGACAACTCGCGGCAGCCGAACTCGAGGTGGTACTCGGGGAGCGGGATCTACCGGCACGTCTGGCTCGTGGTGACCGATCCGCTGCACGTGGGCCTGTGGGGCACGTACGTGACCACCCCCGAGGTCGAGGGCACGGCCGCCGTCGTGGCCGCGCGCACCACGCTGGTGAACGACGATGCCGGTTCCCGAGCGGGTACGCTGCGGACGGCCGTCCTGGACGGAAGGGGCGAGGAGGTCGCCCGCGCGGAGACGCCGTTCGAGGTGCGGGCCGGGGCCTCCACCGAGGTGGCACAGCGCCTCCCGGTGTCGAACCCGGCGCTCTGGTCGCTGAAGGCGCCGGTGTTGTACACGCTGCGCACGACGGTGCTGGACGGCGCGGGGCGCACGGTCGACCGGACCGACACCCCCTTCGGGATCCGCACCGCCGTCTTCGACGCGGAGCGCGGCTTCCTCCTCAACGGCGAGCCGGTGAAGATGCTCGGCGTCAACCTGCATCACGGCGGCGGGCCCGTCGGCGCGGCGGTCCCCGAGGCCGTGTGGGAGCGACGCCTGCGTCCTGCTCAAGGGGATGGGCGTCAACGCGATCCGCACCGCCCACAACCCGCCGGCTCCCGAGTTCCTGGACCTGTGCGACCGGCTCGGGCTCCTGGTGATGGACGAGGCGTTCGACGAATGGACGCACGGGAAGGTGCCGCACGGCTACCACGAGTACTTCGCCGAGTGGGGCGAGCGCGACCTGGTCGACTTCCTCCAGTCGCGACCGGAACCATCCGTCCGTGGTGCTGTGGAGCCTGGGCAACGAGATCGGGGAGCAGCACGCCGAGGGGGGCGAGGCGGTGCTCCGCGGCCTGCGCGACATCGCCCACCGGGAGGACCCGACCCGCCCGGTCACCACCGGCAACGACCACATCGCCGCGGACGACGGAGCCACCACCGAGGGGTTCATGGGGCTGCTGGACGTGGTCGGCTACAACTACGTGGACCGCTGGCACGAGCGGAGGGAGCTGTACGCCACCGCGGACCGGTCGGCGCACCCGGAGTGGAGTCGCGTCGGCACGGAGAGCGTGTCCGTGCGGGGCACCCGCGGAGAATACTCGCTCGGCGACGACCCGGACCGCGTGCAGCCCGACTACACGAACGGGATGATCCGTGCGGAGCAGCTCTGGCGCTTCGTCGCCCTCAACGACTGGTTCGCAGGCGACTTCATGTGGACCGGCATCGACTACCTCGGCGAGGCACGTTGGCCCCGGAAGAGCTCCACGTCGGGCGTGCTCGACCTCGTGGGCTTCCCCGACGACGGGTACTTCTTCTACCAGAGCCGGTGGACCGACGCGCCCATGATCCACCTCTTCCCGCACTGGAACTGGCCCGGGCGGGAGGGGCAGAGCATTCCGGTGCTCGCCTACACCAACTGCGACGCCGTGGAGCTGTACCTCAACGACCGGTTCATCGGCGAGAAGCGTATCGAGTTCCCCCGGCAGGGCACCTCGGAGAGCTGGAACCACTACGACCGGCCGCAGGCCTTCCCGACCACCGCGGACCTGCACATGTCCTGGGACGTGCCCTACGAGCCGGGCGTGCTGCGCGCGGTCGGCAAGAGGAATGGGGAGGTCGTGGCCACCGAGGAGGTGCGGACCGCCGGTGCGCCGGCGGCGCTGCGCCTGAGCGTGGATCGCGACACGATCCGCTCGGGCGTCCGGGACGTGGCGCACGTCACCGTCGAGGTGGTGGACGGCCACGGTGTGGTGGTCCCCTCGGCGAGCGCGATCGTGGAGTTGTCGATCGACGGCCCCGGCGCGCGTCCTGGCGGTGGGGAACGGCGACCCGACGGACCACACCGCGTACGGCACGGCGCGGCGGGCGGCGTTCCACGGCCTGCTGCTGGGGATGATCCAGTCGAGCGACCGGACCGGAAGGGTGACGGTCACCGCCCGGTCGGAGGGGCTCCCCGAAGCCACGCTCGACCTGGTCGTGGTGGCGGGCGATCCGCCCCCGCGGGTTCCCGCCCGATGAGGGGCCATGGCCCCGAAGACGCTCGCGTCCCAAACTGCGCACACGTTTTCCCCAGCCGAGCCGACCGCATGAGCGCCGACCTCACGTTCATCGACTACGCGATCCTGGCGACCTATTTCGCATTCGTCCTTGGCATCGGCTGGGCGCTGCGCCGCTACACGCGCTCGTCCACCGACTTCTTCCTCTCCGGCCGGAGCATCCCCGCGTGGGTCGCGGGGCTGGCGTTCCTGTCGGCGAACCTCGGCGCGCAGGAGGTCATCGGCATGGGCGCGTCGGGGGCCAAGTACGGCATCGCCACCAGCCACTTCTACTGGGTGGGCGCGATCCCGGCGATGGTCTTCGTCGGGCTCTTCATGATGCCGTTCTACTACGGCTCGCGCGCCAGGAGCGTCCCCGAGTACCTCAAGCTCCGCTTCGACGAGAAGACGCGGGCGTTCAACGCCGGCTCGTTCGCGGTCATGACGCTCTTCTCGTCGGGGATCTCGATGCACGTCATGGCCGAGCTGCTCAAGCTGCTGCTCGGGTGGAACTACACGTTCAGCATCATCGTGTCGGCGCTGATCGTGCTGTTCTACATCTTCCTGGGCGGCCTCACCTCGGCCATCTACAACGAGGTGCTGCAGTTCTTCCTGATCGTGCTCGGCTTCATCCCGCTGGTCTACCTCGGCCTGCGCGACGTGGGGGGATGGCAGGGCATCGTGGACCGCCTCGAGCCCGCCATGACGCACTCGTGGGCCGAGATGGGCTCCGCGGCCGCCAACCCCATGGGCGTGGAGTGGTTCGGGCTCGTCTTCGGCCTGGGGTTCGTGCTCTCGTTCGGCTACTGGTGCACGGACTTCCTCGTGATCCAGCGCGCGATGGCCGCCGACTCGATGAGCGCGGCGCGCAGGACGCCGCTCATCGCGGCGGTGCCGAAGATGTTCTTCCCCTTCCTCGTCATCCTCCCGGGCATCGTCGCGATCGCGCTCACCTCGGGCGGTGGCCTGTCCGGCTACGAGCTGCCCATGAACGCCGCGGGGACGGGCTACGACTACAACATGGCCATCCCGTCGATGCTCATCCACTACTTCCCGTCGGGGCTGCTGGGCATCGGCCTGACCGCGCTGATGGCGTCGTTCATGAGTGGGATGGCGGGCAACGTGACGGCCTTCAACACCGTGTGGACGTACGACCTGTACCAGTCCTACATCCACAAGAACGGCACGGACGCGCATTACCTGCGCGTCGGGCGCGTGACCACGGTGGTGGGCATCGCGCTCTCGGTCGTCACCGCGTACCTGGCGTCCGCGTTCAACAACATCATGGACATGCTCCAGCTGGTGTTCGCCTTCGTGAACGGGCCGCTGTTCGCGACCTTCCTCCTCGGCATGTTCTGGAAGCGCTCCACGGGGCACGGCGCCTTCACCGGGCTGCTCGGCGGCACGGTGGCCGCGGCGATCCACCACGGGCTCACCCTCTCGGTGGGCAACGCGCCCGGAGTGAAGGGCGGTTGGCTGGGCGTGGTCGCGCACACCTACCCGAGCGAGATGGCCCAGAGCTTCTGGACGGCCATCTGGGCGTGGACGCTCGTGCTTCGTCATCACGATCATCGTGAGCCTGCTCACCCGCCCGCGCCCCGACAGCGAGATGGTGGGGCTGGTCTACTCGCTCACCGAACGGCCCAAGCGCGAGGCGGTGAGCTGGATCAAGCAGCCCGCGGCGCTCGGCGTGATCGTGATCGTGATGGCGCTGGCGCTGAACATCCTCTTCTGGTAGCCGCGTCGCGCTCGAAAGGAGCTCCGCATGGACAATCCGAAGCGCCTCGACATCCGCACCCCCATCGGTCTCATGTTCACCGTCCTGGGCGTAATGGTGACCGGCTACGGCGTCTTCGCGAACCGCGAGATCTACGCCCGCAGCTTCGGGATCAACGTCAACCTCTGGTGGGGCCTGGTCCTCCTGGTGTTCGGCCTCGCGTTCCTGTGGATGGCGCGTCGGGCCTCCCGTCGCGGCTGAGCGAACGGCGTGAGGGGGAGCGGCTGAAGCGCACACGCCGCGGCGCGCCGGTTGCCCGCTCGCCCCCCGTGTCGACAAGGGACGGCGCGGGGTGGTACTCTCCTCCGCGGGAGGCGCATCCAGGACCGCTCGTCCGTCGGCACCGCAGGGCGGTGACGTTCTCGTCGCCTCCCACCGCCACGTCCCAGTTGCCGGTCGCCCCGATCGACTCGAGGACGAGGGGTGCGTCGTGCACGAAGTCGAAGGCGTCGTAGAGGCCCGGGCGGGGGTGGCTCACGGAGTACAGGTCGACCGTGTCGAGGCCCTGCGTCCAGTCGAGGTGGTAGGGATCGTCGCCGCAGGCGGCGAGGGCGAGCCACGGCACCGCGCCGCAGGCGACAATCGCCAGGCGCGCCGCCGCAGCGCAGCGATTGGCGCTCGTGCCACGGGGTGACGCGCGCCGATCCTTCGGCGATCCAAAGCTCCGGCGGACCTCTCGATGAGTGACTCCATCGATATCGTAGAGTCGCACCGCGGCCCGCTGGGTTGCCCGGGGTGCCCCACGTGTCGACACGGGACGGCACGAGGTGGTACTCTCCTCGGCGGGAGGTGCATCCCGGACCACTCGTCCGTCGGCACCCCGGGGCGGTGCACGTCGGGTGGGGGTCCTTCCCCTGGGAGTCCCCGACATGGCAATCTTCGCTCACGCCCGTTCCCGTCTGGCTCGTCGCGCTCGCGGTAGCCTTGCTCACCACGGTGCCGGCCGCTGCGCACGCGCAGGATGCCCCCCTCTGGCTGCGCTACCCCGCGATCTCCCCGGACGGCCACACGATCGCCTTCGCGTTCAAGGGCGACATCTACACGGTCCCCGCGTCCGGAGGCGACGCCAGGCCCCTGACGCTGGGCGAGTCCCACGAGTTCGCGCCGGTGTGGAGCCACGACGGTCGCTCCATCGCGTTCGCCTCCGACCGCTACGGCAACTTCGACGTGTTCGTCATGCCGGCCACGGGCGGCGAGGCCACGCGCCTCACCTTCCACTCGACCGGGGAGATCCCGAGCACCTTCACGGCGGACGACCAGGCGGTGCTCTTCTCGGCCTACCGCCAGGAGCTGGCTACCAACGCCCAGTTCCCCATGGGCCTGATGACGCAGCTCTGGTCCGTGCCGGTGACGGGTGGGCGCGTGGGGATGGTGCTGCCGGTTCCGGCCGTCAACGCCACGCTCGACGCGTCGGGCGGCAAGCTGGTCTACGAGGACGTGAAGGGCTACGAGGATCAATGGCGGAAGCACCACACGTCGGCGGTCACCCGCGACGTCTGGGTCTACGACCTCGCGGCGAAGACGTACCGCCAGCTCTCGCAGTTCGCCGGCGAGGACCGCAACCCGGTCTTCGACGCGGACGGCGACCACTTCTACTACCTGAGCGAGCAGAGCGGGTCGTTCAACGTGTACCGGAGCTCGCTGTCCGACCCCGCCACCAGCACGGCGGTCACGCACTTCGACCGGAACCCGGTGCGCTTCCTCACCCGCGCGGGCACCGGCACGCTCTGCTTCGGTTTCCGCGGCGAGATCTACACGATGGCGCCCGGCGCGGAGCCGGCGAAGGTGGCGATCCGCATCGCCGCCGACGGACGGAGCGCGATCGACGAGATCGTGCCGGTGAACGAGCACTTCACCGAGGCCACGCTGTCCCCGAACGGGAAGGAGTTCGCCTACGTGTTCCGCGGGCGAGATCTTCGTGACCGCCATGGAGGGCGGCATCACCAAGCGGATCACGAACACGCCCTGGCAGGAGCGGAGCGTCGGCTTCAGCCCGGACGGCCGCTCGCTCGTCTACGCCGCCGAGCGCGACGGGAGCTGGAACGTCTACACCACCACGATCTCGCGGCAGGAGGAGCCGTACTTCTTCGCCTCCACCGTGCTCGACGGAGAAGCCGGTGGTGGCCACGGACGGCCGAGGAGTACCAGCCCGCCTTCTCGCCCGACGGCAAGGAGGTGGCGTACCTCGAGAACCGCGTGGTGCTCAAGGTCGTGAACCTCGCGAGCGGGCGGTCGCGCACGATCCTCACCGGCGACCACAACTACTCCTACGCGGACGGCGACCAGTACTACACGTGGTCGCCGGACGGGAAGTGGTTCCTGGTCCAGTACGGCTACCACGACCGGATCTTCACGCCCCAGGTGGGCCTGATCTCGGCCGCCGGCGACGGCGAGCTGCACGACCTGACGCGCAGCGGCTACGACGACTTCCAGCCGAAGTGGGCGCTGGACGGGAAGGCGATGATCTGGGGCTCGGACCGCGAGGGCACGCGCCAGCAGGGCGGCAGCCTCGTGAGCGGGGACGTGTACGCGATGTTCTTCTCGCAGGCGGCGTGGGACCGCTTCCACCTCACCAAGGAGGAGCTGGCGCTCGCGAAGGAGAAGGAGGAGAAGGACTCGACGAAGGCGGCCGCCGACTCGGCGAAGAAGGACATCGCCATCGACTGGGACGGGCTCACCGAGCGGAAGGCGCGCCTGACGGTGCACACCTCGCCCACGAACGACTGGCTGCTGTCGAAGGACGGCGAGAAGCTCTTCTACCTCACGGTGTTCGACGAGGGCAACGACCTGTGGGTGACCGAGCCGCGCACGCGGGAGACGAAGCAGTTCGCGAAGCTGGGCGCGGACAACGCACGCATGGAGATGTCGCCCGGACGGCAAGTTCATCTTCCTGCTCGCCGACGGGAAGCCGATGAAGGTCGGCACGGACGACGGCAAGGTCACGCCGATCGCGACGCGCGGCGAGATGCTCCTGAAGCGGGCGGACGAGCGGGCGTACATCTTCGACCACGCCTGGCGGCAGTTCAAGGAGAAGTTCTACCTCCCCGAGATCACGAGCGCGGACTGGCCGTACTACTACGACGAGTACCAGCGCTTCCTCCCGTACATCGACAACAACTACGACTTCGCCGAGCTGCTCAGCGAGATGCTCGGCGAGGTGAACGCGTCGCACACGGGCGGGCGCTTCAACGCGTCGCGCCCGAACACGGACGAGACGGCGGCGCTCGGCCTGCTCTACGACTTCTCCTGGACCGGCAACGGCGTGAAGGTCGCCGAGGTCGTCGAGGGCGGGCCGGTCGACAAGGCCGCGTCGAGGATCCGGCCGGAGACGTCATCGAGCGGATCGACGGCCAGCCGCTCACGCCGCGGACTCGACTTCTACGCGCTGCTCAACCGCAAGGTCGGGAAGCTGACCCTGCTCTCCGTGCTCGACCCGCGCACGAACGAGCGCTGGGACGAGTCGGTGAAGCCGATCTCCGGGGGAGCCGAGAACCAGCTCCTCTACCAGCGCTGGGTGCGGCAGCGGCGCGCCGAGGTGGACTCGCTCTCCGGCGGGACGATCGCGTACGTGCACGTGCGCTCGATGAACGACGCCAGCATGCGCACGGTCTTCGACGAGGCGATGGGCATGGGGTGGGGGAAGAAGGCGCTCATCGTCGACACGCGCTTCAACGGCGGCGGCAACATCCACGAGCAGCTCTCGGACTTCCTGAGCGGGAAGGTCTACTTCGACATCGTGCCGCACGGGCAGCACATCGGGGTGGAGCCGCTCGACAAGTGGACGAAGCCGTCGATCGTGATCATCAACGAGAGCGACTACTCGGACGCCCACCTCTTCCCGCTCGCGTACAAGCTGAAGGACATCGGCAAGACGCTCGGGATGCCCGTGCCGGGCACGGGGACCTTCGTGTGGTGGGAGTCGCAGATCGATCCCGACGCTCGTCTTCGGCATCCCGATGGGCGGGTGGCGCATGCCGGACGGGCGGTTCGGCGAGGGCACGCAGCTCGAGCCGGACATCCGGGTGCGGATGGACCCGGCGGTCATGACGGCCGGCCGCGACCAGCAGATCGAGGCGGCCGTGAAGGAGCTGATGGGACGATAGGGGTCACGCCCTGCCGCCCCTCCGGGCTATCCGCCGCCCACCAGCTCGAGGCGAGCTGCGGCCTGGGGGTGGTCCGGGTCGAGCTCGAGCACCCGACGGTACTGGGTCGCGGCTTTCCCGGTCTGGCCCGTGTAGCGGTAGGCCTCGCCGAGGTTGAACTGCGCTACGGCGCTCTCGGGGAACGCCCGGGCGTTGGCTTCGTGCAGCGCGAGCCCGGCGGCCACCCGCCCCGAGGACATCCACTGGAACGCCAGCGTGATCGCCTCAGCGGTCGTGTCCTCGTCCGGGCGGGCGTCGTGATAGGCGTCGTGCGCCCGACGCACGTCGTCCGGGCCGGCATCCGCCGGGAGCGCCGCGGGGTCACCGTGTCCGGCGGGATGGGGATCTGCCTGGCCGCCCCTCCGTTGGCGAGGCCCGCCGACGCGCCGACAAGGCACACCGTGATCCAGAGATGTCGTCCACGCGCCATGCCCGCCCCTCCTCGCCTCGTGTCCCTCCGGACCTCGCGCACCTCCATACGGGATCTCTCCGTGGGGCTTTCGAGGGCGCTAGATTCCGAAAGGGCCGCGGGCCCGACGCTCCACCCCCCGCACGAGGCGCGTTTTGACGAGGACGAGGGAGGCCGCACGGTTCCTGGTGGCGATCGCGATCGCGATCGCGCATGCCGGCGCACCGGGTGCCCTGAGCGGCCAGGCCGTGCAGGGACGTCTGCGCGCACGACCGGAGGGGGTGGGCCTGGCGGGCGCCCGCGTGGCGCTCCGCGACGCCGACGGCGTCGTGGTGGACGCGACCCTGACGGACGGTGCGGGGGCGTTCACGCTCACCGCCCCGTCTGCGGGCGACTACGCCGTTCTCGGGGAGGCGCCTGGATACGGCGACGCCGAGGGGACGGCGAGCGTGGATGCCCGGCCGGTCCTCGTGGACCTGGTCGCGAGCACGCTCTCCCTGGACCTGCCGCCCGGACGATGACCCCGAACCGGCGTTGCAGGTTGCCGGGGGACGGCGCCGAGCGCGTGGCCGCGTTGTGGATCGAGGTCGGAAAGGCGTTGGAGGCCATGATGCTGGCCGAAGATCGCGGGATGCACGGCGAGGAGCGACGCACCTGGACGCGCACCCTGGACCCGGAGGATCTCCACACGCTCGACGAGCGGGTCCGACCGGCGACCGCGTTCGTCGCGGGCAGCCCGCTCCGGAGTCCCCCGGCCGAGGAGCTCGCCCAGTTCGGGTTCATCCAGGGGGGCGACCAGGAGGGCTGGGAGTTCTTCGCGCCGGACGCGCGTACGCTCGTCTCCCCGACCTTCGCGAGCAGCCACTGCCTCGGATATGCCGCGGAGGGCCCCGAGCCCGATTGGGTGGGCCTCACCTTCCGGCCCCGCTTCGGCGGGGGGATGGACGTGGAAGGGACGCTCTGGATCGACAGGCGGGCGCTCGGGCCTCGACGCCTCGAGTTCCGCTATTCCGGCGCTCCCGTGGAACGTGGACACGGAGGGCGCCGGAGGTCGCGTGGACTTCCACCACCTGGACGGTGGCCCGTGGGTGGTGCGGCGGTGGTGGATCCGCTCGCCCCGGGTGGGCGTGAGCACGGTGAGGCTGACCCCATGGGACCCGCCCCGTACGCGCTTCGGGCTCACGGCCCTCGTCGAGGAAGGAGGCGAGGTGCTGCGGATCCGGACGGCGGACGGACACATCGTCCGGCTGGAGCCGGACGGGTCCGGGTCAGAGAGGCTCTGGACGAGTAGGGCGATAGTCGTCCCGCCCCGAGGCCGGGCGGCCGACCCCTCGCGGAGCGCGATCCCGGCCCGATTCCGGCCCGGCCCCGACGGTCCGAGTTGCCCGTCGGCGCCTTCCCTTCGATCTTGGCCGCTTCACCCGGCACCTGCCCAGGCCGGGCGCCGCGCACGCGTGCAGACGTCCGGTCGGTTCCAACCACCCGGGAGACATGCATGCGCGCGATCCGTCGTTCGACCCTCCTGCTCCTCGTCCTCGTCCTCCGCTCGTCTCCGCGTCCGCGGCGGCCCGGCAGGGCGGCGGGCCGGCCGCGGCCGACTCCGCCGGGAAGAAGGGGCTGCCCCTGGCGCCGGCGCGCACGGTCGCGTTCACCACCCACGAGGGCACCTGGATGTCCGTGGACGTGTCGCCGGACGGAAGCACCCTGGTCTTCGACCTCCTCGGCGACCTGTACACGCTGCCCATGGCGGGCGGGCGCGCCACGCGCCTCACGAGCGGCATGGCCTACGACGCCCAGCCGCGCTTCAGCCCGGACGGCAGGTCGGTGGTGTTCGTCTCCGACCGCGACGGCGGCAACAACCTCTGGATCATGTCGCTCGACGGGACGGACACCACGCAGGTCACGAAGGGGAAGGACTTCGAGTACGCCTCCCCGGAGTGGACGCCCGACGGCGAGTACGTCGTGGCCTCCAAGGGGACGCGGATCGCGCAGCTCTGGCTCTTCCACCGCGACGGCGGCGGCGGCGCGCAGCTCATCAAGCAGCCGGAGAACCTCAAGACGCTCGGCGCGGCCTTCGGCCCGGACCCGCGCTACATCTGGTTCGCGCAGCGCCAGGGCGACTGGGAGTACAACGCGATCTTCCCGCAGTACCAGATCGCGGTCTACGACCGGACGAACGGGAAGCGCACGACGATGACCGACCGGGTCGGCTCGGCCTTCCGTCCCACGCTGTCGCCCGACGGGAAGTGGATGGTGTACGGCACGCGCCTCGACACGAAGACCGGGCTCATGCTCCGCAACCAGGACACCGGCGAGGAGCGCTGGCTGGCCTACCCGGTGCAGCGCGACGACCAGGAGTCGGTGGCGCCGCTCGACGTGCTTCCCGGGATGAGCTTCACGCCGGACGGCGCAAGCGTGGTCGCCTCGTACGGCGGCAAGATCTGGAGGGTCCCCGTGGACGGCAGCGCGCCGACGGAGATCCCCTTCACGGCCGACGTGTCGGTCGAGCTCGGGCCGCTCTCGCGCTTCGAGTACCGCGTCGACACCTCGCCGACGTTCACGGCGCATCAGATCCGTGACGCGGTGCCGTCGCCCGACGGGCGCCGGCTCGCCTTCACGTCGATGGACAAGCTGTACGTGATGGACTACCCGGACGGCACCCCGCGCCGCCTCACCGGCACGGAGACGCGGCGTCGTCGAGGCCCAGCCGGCGTGGTCGCCGGACGGCCGGCAGCTCGCGTACGTGTCGTGGGAGGACCAGGACGCCGGCTACGTCTGGAAGGTGGCCGCCGACGGGGGCGGCACGCCCCAGCGACTCACGCCCGAGGGCGCGCTGTACCGCGAGCCCACGTGGTCGCCCGACGGCACCCGCGTCGTCGCCGTGCGCGTGGCCGCGCGTGAGCTGCACGAGGCGCTGGGCGGGTTCGGCGGCGGGCTCGGCGCCCAGTTCGTGTGGATGCCGGCGGCGGGAGGCGAGGTGCACACGATCGCGCCCGCCGGTGGGCGCGAGCACCCGCACTTCACCAGCGACCCGGATCGGATCTACGCGTACTCGCCGCAGGACGGGCTGGTCTCGTTCCGCTGGGACGGCACGGACGAGCGGGCGATCGTGAAGGTCACCGGCAAGACCCAGCCGGGCGGCCGGCAGCCGATGCGGGCCGACCAGGTTCTGATGGCCCCGACGGGCGACCAGGCGCTCGTGCTGATGGAGCACGAGCTGTACGCGGTCACGGTGCCGATGTTCGGCGGCGACACGCTCACGATCTCGGTGGCCAACCCGGCGAACGCGGCGTTCCCGGCCCGGCAGCTCTCGGTGGTCGGCGGCGAGTTCCCGGCGTGGAGCGCGGACGGGCGCACGGCCCACTGGTCGATCGGAAACACGCACTTCGCGTACGACCTCGATCGCGCCCAGGCGTTCGACGACAGCGTGCAGGCCGCTTCGGCCGCGCGCCCGGCCGGCGCGCAGGCGGACAGCGCGGGCGCGAAGCCGCCCCGGTACGAGGCGATCGCCCACGAGATCGACATCTCCGTGCGGCGGGACATCCCGACCGGCGTGGCGGTGCTGCGCGGCGCGCGCATCGTGACGATGAACGGCGACGAGGTCATCGAGAACGGCGACATCGTGGTCCGCAACGACCGCATCGTCGGGGTGGGCGCCCGCGGATCGGTGGACGTCCCCGCGGACGCGCGCGTGATCGACGTCTCCGGCAAGACGATCGTGCCGGGCTTCGTCGACACGCACTACCACCCGCAGTGGCTGATCCCCGACATCCACAGCTCGCAGGCGTGGCAGTACCTGGCCGAGCTCGCCTACGGCACGACGACCACGCGCGATCCGCAGACGGCCACGACCGACGTGCTCACCTACGAGGACAAGGTCGCGAACGGCGAGATGGTCGGGCCGCGCATCTACTCGACCGGCCCGGGCGTCTTCTCCAGCGAGATGATCTCGAGCCTGGACGACGCGCGCCACGTCCTGGAGCGCTACGCGAAGTACTACGACACGAAGACGCTGAAGATGTACATGACCGGCAACCGCGAGCAGCGGCAGTGGGTCATCATGGCCGCCCACGAGCTCGGGCTCTCGCCCACCACGGAGGGCGGGCTCGACTTCAAGCTCGACCTGACCCACATCATGGACGGCTACGCGGGCGTGGAGCACGCCATCCCGATCGAGCCGATGTACGGAGACGCCGTGCGGCTGCTGGCGCAGTCGCAGACCGTGAACTCCCCCACGCTCATCGTCTCGTACGGCGGGCCCTTCGGCGAGAACTACTTCTACACCAAGGGCGGGGTGCACGACGACGCGAAGCTGGCGCGCTTCACCCCGCACCAGGAGCTCGACGCGAAGACCCGGCGGCGCGGCACGGGGAGTGGCGGCTCGCCCGGGCCCGGCGGGTGGTTCATGGACGACGAGTACGTCTTCCCGATGCACGCGAAGTTCGCCAAGGACGTGGTGGACGCGGGCGGACGCGTCGGCGTCGGCAGCCACGGGCAGCTCCAGGGGCTCGGCATGCACTGGGAGATGTGGATGATGGCCACCGGCGGGATGACGCCGATGCAGGTGCTGCGCGCGGCGACGATGTCGGGTGCGTGGGCCATCGGCATGGAGCAGGACCTCGGGTCGCTCGAGGCGGGCAAGCTCGCCGACCTGGTGGTGCTCGACGCCAACCCGCTCGACGACATCCACAACACGAACACCATCCGATACGTCATGAAGAACGGCCGGCTCTACGAGGGCGCCACCCTCGACGAGATCTACCCGCGCGCGCGACCGTTGCCGGCCCTGCTGTGGCGGGAGCCGGAGCCCCATACCGCGGCGGGCATCCGCTAGGCACGGCGACGTACAGACCACCCGGAACCGAAGAGTCGATGAACGCGAGACCCTCCCCTTCGCGACGGCGGCGCTGCTCGCCGCGCTCGTGGCGCCGCTCGGCGCGCAGACGTTCCCCACGCCCGACCCCGTGCTCGGCAGGATCTACACGGTCGGCATGGACAGCTCGCGCCTCGAGGTCGAGGCGCACGAGCTCTTCGACTCGCTCGGGCCGCGCCTGATGGGTAGCCCCGACCTGAAGCGCGCGCAGGACTGGCTCGTCGACCTCTACGGCTCGTGGGGGATCGACGCGAAGAAGGAGCAGTACGGCACCTGGCGGGGATGGGAGCGCGGCCACTCGCATATCGACCTGGTCGCGCCACGCAGGCGCACGCTCCAGGGGCAGATGGTCGGCTACAGCCCCGGCACGGGCGGGAAGGACGTCGAGCTGGAGACGATCGTCCTGCCGACGTTCCGCGACAGCACGGAGTTCGTGGAGTGGCTGCCGAAGGCGAAGGGGAAGCTCGTGATGATCTCCGCCGCGCTCCCCACCTGCCGCCCCCAGGACGACTGGGCCATGAACGCGACGGCCGAGTCGAAGGCGCGCATGGACACGCTCATGGTGGCGACGCAGCGCGCCTGGGCGCCGGTGCGGCCCGGACAGGGCGTGGACGGCGCGAGCGCCGGCCTGCGCGGCACGGGCTACTACCCGGCGCTCGGCGGGGGCGACCTGGGCGTCCGGCTGGAGGAGGGGGGCGCGGCCGGCATCATCAGCTCGCGTCCGAAGCTCTCCTGGCGCCTGGACGGCGGACGCACGCCGGAGCAGGTCGTCGCGGCCGAGCTCGATCCGCGGGCCGGGGTGGCGGCTTCGCTGGCTTTGCCGGCGCGCTCAACACCGGCTGGGGCGCGATGGAGGTGTTCGAGACGTACAACACGAAGACGCCGGCGATCGCGCTCGACTGCGAGGACTACGGCCTGGTGTACCGGCTGACCGAGAAGGGAGACCCGCCGAAGCTCCGGCTCGACCTCGAGGGGAAGCTCCTGGGAGAGCAGCCCGTCTACAACGTGCTGGCGACGATCCCCGGGACGGAGAAGCCCGACGAGTACGTGGATGCTGTCCGCGCACTTCGACTCGTGGGACGGCTCGTCGGGCGCAACGGACAACGGCACCGGCACGCTCACGATGCTCGAGGCGATGCGCATCCTGAAGCAGGTCTATCCGCACCCGAAGCGCACGATCCTGGTCGGCCACTGGAGCGGCGAGGAGGAGGGCGAGGTCGGGTCGAAGGCGTTCACCGAGGACCACCCGGAGGTGCTGAGCGGGCTGCAGGCGCTCTTCAACCAGGACAACGGTACGGGGCGGGTGATCCGTATCGGCGGCGCGGGGCTGGTGCACGCGCCGGAGCACCTGAACGCGTGGCTCGCGAGAATCCCCATGGAGTGGCGGCAGCTGATCAACGACGGCGCGCCGGTCGTGTCCGGGCGTCCGGCAGGGGGCGGGAGCGACGACTTCCCCTTCGGCTGCCGTGGCCTCCCGGCGTTCGGCCTCGGCGCGCTCTCGTGGGACTACGGCAACGTGACCTGGCACACCGAGAGCGACACATACGACAAGATCGTGTTCGACGACCTGCGCTACAACGCGACGCTCACGGCGATGCTCGTCTACCTCGCCTCGGAGGACCCCGAGCGCATCCCGCTCGACCGGGTCGACCTGACCTCGCAGCCGAACCCGTACGGGGGCCGCTACGGTGGCGGCGGGCGTTGGCCGGAGTGCGAGAAGGCGCCGCGCTCGACGAGCCCCCGGCTAGGTAGGAGGGCGTCAGCGGATGGTCGCGGGGTGTCGCCGGCTCGGCGACGCCGGCCGCGGCGTCCACCCCCACGGGGTCGACCGGCGCCCAGGAGCGGACCGCGGCGATGATGTCCGAGCGCGCGTACATGAGCTCGACGCGCCGGTTCTTCGCGCGCCCCTCGGGGGTGTCGTTGTCCGCGATCGGGCGGTACTCGCCGTAAGACTCGGCACGCACGCGCACGGGATCCTGTCCGTGCTCGACCAGCGTGCGCGCCACGCCCGCCGCACGCGCGGCGGAAAGCTCCCAGTTCGACGGGAAGGGGCCGCCGACCACGGGCTCGTTGTCGGTGTGCCCGGACACGAGCACGCGCACGCTGATGCCCGAGGTGACCTCCGCCAGCTCGACCAGCGCCGCGCGCCCTTCGGGCTGCAACGTGGCCGAGCCGGATGCGAAGAGCGCGCCGGTCTCCATGCGCAGGTACACGCCCTGGCCGTCGCGCTCGATGGTGATGGACTCCTCGAGGCCGCGCCCCTCGACGAACTCGGAGAGCCGTTCGGTGATCATCGTCATGTAGGCGTCGACGATCTCGTCGATCTCGGAGCCGCCCGCCGCCGCCCCCGTCGGATGCCTCCGGCCGGCTCGGCCACCGTGGTGGCGGAGGCGGGTCCTCCGAGGGCTCCGTGGCCGCGCCGCCGACCGCTTCGCGCAGCGATGACGCGCGAGCATGAACTTCTCGACCTTCAGCTCCGACATCGAGAAGAGGAGGATGAAGAAGGTGAGGAGCAGGCTCATCATGTCCCCGAAGGTGACCGTCCAGAGAGGCGCGCCCTCCTCCGCTGGCGCGCCGACCCGCCGCCTTCGCCGCAATCGCAGTCGCTCATCAGGCCGCCTCGCGGCTTCCTTCACGTCAGGCACGGCCTCGTGCCGGATGAAGGCCTGCATCTTGTCCTTCATGATCGCTGCCGTGTCACCTCCGTGCATGGACATGAGGCCGACGATCGCGAGCTGGATCTGCGTGACCTCGATGACGATGCGGCGGTCGAGCTTCGCCACCATCGGCAAGAAGATGAGGTTCGCGAGCACCGCGCCGTAGAACGTGGTCAGCAGCGCGACCGCCATGGCCGGCCCGATGCTCTCGGGGTCGCTCATGTTCGCGAGCATCTGCACGAGCCCGATGAGCGTCCCCACCATGCCGAAAGCGGGCGCGTACTTGCCCATCTCGTTGAAGATCTTCTGGCCGATGCGGTGGTGCTCCTCCATGTACTTCTGCTCGGTCGCCAGGATCTCCTGGATCGTGCGCACGTCCGCGCCGTCGGCGATGAGCTGCAGGCCCTTCTTGAGCGGCTCGGTGGGGGCCTTCGTGGCCATGTCCTCGAGGGCCAGCGGCCCGTCCTTCTTCAGGATGCGCATCGCCTGCAGGAGATACTGGGAGATGCTCACCATCTCGTTGCCCGGGTCGTTGAAGACCCGGCGCACGACGCCGAACATGTGCTTCAGCTCCTCCGTCGGGAACGCGATGCTGGTCGCCGCGAACGTTCCGCCCCCGACGATCAGGAGGCCGGGAACGTTGATGAAGATCATCAGGCTGGAGCCGAGGAGGATGGATCCGACCACCAGGCCGGATCCCACCACGACACCGAAGATGGAGGCCTTGTCCACGTGGTTGCGCCGCGTCGAGGTGGGTTCCTGATCCGGGTGCACCGCCGGTGGTGCGGGGCGACCGGGCCGCACGACCCCAGTATCGGCACCAGACGCTCGTTCTGAGAGCCGTCGGTCAGGACGGTCCTCCACCACGGGCATCCGGGCGGGATCGAAAGGAAGGGGGCCCCCTTGCGTATGGGAACCCATGGGCCCATAAAAAGGGTTGAGGAAGTACGTGGTTTCACGCGAGATGCGCCCCCGGGGGGTCGGCGCATCCTTCGCAGGCCGCGAGCGCGGTCGCGCAACCCACCCGCTTGTCGTTCCTGACGAGCCTCTCCAGATCCCCGGGGAGTCGATTCTGGACACCGTCGTAGGGCAATTCATCTCACTGAAGATTCACGGAGGCGGTATGGACGTAAGACTCGTCTGCAGAGCCGTTTTGCGGCTCACAACGGCGGTGGCACTGAGCCTTGGGCTCACGGTCCCCGTCGCAGCGCAGCAAGGGGCTACGGGCACCATTCGTGGTCAGGTCACCGACGCGGTGACCATGCGCCCCCTTTCGGGCGTGCAGTTGTCCGTGCCCGGTAGCGGACGCGGAGCGCTGGCCAACGCCAGCGGGCAGTTCCTCATCCTCAACGTGCCGCAGGGCACCGCCACGGTGCGGGCCGAGATCATCGGCTACGGGACGCAGGAGCAGCAGATCACGGTGGTGGCCGGTCAGGTGGCACAGGCGGACTTCCGCCTGAGTCAGGCGGCGCTCGAGCTCGACGCGATCGTCGTGACGGGCACGCCGGGTCAGACGCAGCGCCGTGCCATCGGCAACTCGGTGTCGCAGTTCGAGGCGGCAGCGGTGACGGAGCAGGTGCCGATGCCCTCGGTGCAGAACCTCCTGCAGGCGCGTACGCCGGGGCTCACGCTGGTCTCGAACGGCGGCGGTGCCGGTGACGGCTCGCAGATCCGCCTGCGCGGCACGGGCTCGATCGAGGGCCGTACGGAGCCGGTGATCTACGTCGACGGCGTGCGCATCATCAGCGGGAACCAGGGCGGCAATTGCGGCAACGATCACGCACTGCACGAACGCCCTCGACGCGCTCAACCCGAACGACATCGAGTCGATCGAGGTCATCAAGGGCCCTGCGGCGTCGACGCTGTACGGCGCCGAGGCGGCGGCCGGCGTCATCCAGATCATCACGAAGAAGGGCCGCGCGGGCGCTGGCGTCCAGTGGACGGCCGCGCTGAATGCGGGTACGTCCGACTGGGCGCTCGCACGCCCACGACCTACTGGACGTGCTCGGCTTCCAACGTGACGTCGAGCTCCTACCCGGGATGCGCGGGCCTCGCGCCCGGGACGGTGAAGGTCTACCACCCGATGGACGAGAACCCCAACGCCATGCGCGGCAACTCCGGGTCGGACGATCCGAACGGCGCGGGGCGGTGGGACTGGAACCTCTCGGCTCGCGGCGGCGGTGAGCTCTTCAACTTCTACGTGAGCGCGGAGCGGGGAGACGAGCAGGGCATCTTCCTGAACAACTACTCGCAGCGCACGGGCGGACGGGCGAACTTCGGCTTCACGCCGTCCGAGAAGCTCAGCTTCAACGTGAACATGGGCTACTCGCGTACGAATGTGCGGGCTCCCCTCTCCAACAACTCGTCCAACTCCATCCTGCGCAACGGCTACCGCGGGAAGGCGGACGCGAACTACCAGTACGAGGTGGGCTTCAGGAACTTCGGCCCCACGCTCGCCAACCAGTGGGACCTGGAGTCGTTCGGCGAGCGCTACACGATGGGCGCCACGGTCAACTACACGCCCTTCAAGTGGTTCACGAACCGGCTCGTCCTCGGCCTGGACAACCAGAACCGGAAGGTCTCCGACTTCACGGGGATCGATCAGACGGGGCTGCAGCCCTGGGGCACCACGCGCTCGACCGGCTACACGGACCTCCAGCTGCGTGACACCCACATCTGGACGGTGGACTACTCCGGAACGATCAACACCGACATCAACGAGGACTACAACTCGGCGTTCAGCGGCGGGATGCAGCTCAACGCCAGGAAGTACAACCTCTACGGGGCGACCGGTGAGGGCCTGGTGGCCAACAACCTCAACCTGGTCCGCTCGGCCGCCGTGAACCGCGGTGACCAGGACTTCGAGGAGCAGACGTCGCTGGGCTTCTACGTCCAGGAGATGGTCGGCTTCAAGAACCGCCTCTTCGCGACGGCGGCCGTCCGTGTGGACGACAACAGCGCGTTCGGTCAGAACTTCTCGCTGGTCGTCTATCCGAAGGCGCAGCTGTCGTACGTGATCAGCGACGAGGACTTCTTCGACTACGGCTTCATCGACCAGCTCAAGCTGCGCGCGGCGTGGGGCAAGGCGGGCAACCCGCCGGACCCCTTCACCGCCGACCGGACCTACTCGGCGGCGGTGACGACGGCCGGTGACGTGGTCATCAACCAGCTACGGCCCTCCTCGTACGGCAACCCGGACCTCAAGGCCGAGACGGGCTCGGAGGCCGAGCTGGGCTTCGAGTCCTCGATGTGGGGCGGCCGCATGGGCCTCGACTTCACGTACTACAGCCAGAGCACCAAGGACGCCCTGGTGCCCGTACCGGACCCGCGTTCGAGCGGGTTCAGCGGCACGCACTTCGTGAACGTGGGCGAGATCAAGAACAAGGGCATCGAGATTCTGCTGACCGCGACGCCCCTCTACACGCGCAGCGTGCAGTGGGACGCGACGGTCGCGCTCGCCAAGACGAGCAACGAGCTGGCCTCCTGGGGCGAGCGCGCCGCTCAGCTCGGTCGACTTCGGCGCGTTCGCGACGGTGCAGCGCCACCTCCCGGGCTACCCGATGGGTGGCTTCTGGTCGAAGGACGTGGAGCGCGACGCGAGCGGGGCGCCCATCGTGACCGACGGCGACGTCACGGTTGCTTCGGAGAACGAGTACGTGGGCCCGTCGCTGCCGACGCGTGAGATCGGCTTCACGAACACCTTCACGCTGTTCGACAACTTCCGCCTGTTCGCGAACTTCGACTACAAGGGCGGCCACTACCAGTGGTGCGCGATCTGCTCCGTGCGGAGCCGCATCGACATGAACACGAAGCTGGTGAACGATCCGAACGCGGATCCGGTCGACGTCCTGGTGGCGAAGAGCCTGCAGACGAAGACGTGGATCCAGCATGCGGACTTCATCAAGCTGCGGGAGCTGTCGGTTACGTATCAGCTCCCCAGCCAGTTCGCGCAGAACCTCCGCTTCGACGCGGCCGCGGTGACGCTGTCCGGTCGCAACCTGTGGATGTGGACCAAGTACGATCTCGGTCAGGACGGGCTGGGCTCGCCCGACCCGGAAGTGAACTTCGACTCCACGGACCCGTTCAGGATGACGGACTACGCATCGATTCCGATGCTGCGGACGTTCTCCCTGAGTATGCGGTTCTCCTTCTGACCGGGCTGACCGGAAAGGAACTGAGACGATGAACAAGATCATCTCGCTCCGGAAGGCGGCCACGGCAGGCCTTCTGGCATTGACGGTAGGGGTGGCGGCGTCGTGCAACGTCGCGGACCAGCTTCTGGACGTGAACAACCCCGCGGAGCTCGACGAGTCGCTGCTCAACGACGCGGCGCTGGTGAAGGTGCTGGTGGGTGGTGTGATCGGTGACTTCCAGGACATGTACGCCGATCCGTTCCTGTGGCGTGGCAGCATGTTCACCGACGAGCAGATCACGGGCATCAACTGGGAGCAGACGGCGCGTCTGAGCCAGCGGATCGTGAAGTACGACGAGGGTGACGCGGACCTGATGTTCTCCCGTATCAGCCGCGCCCGCGCCCAGGCCGACTCCATCTCGGGACGCCTGAAGGACGGGCTCTCGGAGAACCCCTCGACGGACCCGAACCTCGCGGTCACGCTGGCGTACGCGGGGTACAGCTACATCGTGCTGGCGGACGCCATGTGCGAGGCCACCGTCAACGTCGGCTCGGAGATCTACCAGCCGGCCGACCTGTACCAGTTCGCGGTGGATCGCTTCAACGAGGCGCTTCCGATCGCCACGGCGGCGGGGAGCGCGGTGCTGCTGAACAAGCGGACGGCGGCCGACCTGGTGAGCATGATCAACGTCGGGCTGTCGCGTGCGTACCTGAACCTGGGGCAGAACGCCCAGGCGATGGCCGCCGCGGCGAAGGTGCCCGCGGGCTTCTACTGGTGGGTCGAGTACAACGACACGGACGACCGCGTGTACGACCCGCTGGAAGCTAGCACGAAGGGAGCGAACCACGCTGTGGGCATGCACCCGCACTTCCTCGCGGGCGGCCCGCAGAACTTCGGGGTGCAGAACCTCGAGGCGTTCCTGACGGATCCGCGAGTGCAGCACGAGCCGAGCTGGAGCACGGGCCACAACGCCCTGACCAAGCTCTACAAGCCCAAGCAGGGCCTGATGTGGTCGGAGTACAACGGCCAGACGTTCGCCGACGGCGGCACGCCGGAGCCCTACAAGCGCAGCACCGACATCGCCATGGCTTCCTACATCGAGGCGATGGAGAACTACTACGAGGCAGCCGGGCCCACGGGTACGGGTCCGCTGGGCACCACGCTCGAGTTCGTGAACTCGCGGCGGGCGTTCGGCAACCAGGACCCGGTAAGCCTGTCCGGTGACGCGCTCATGGCCGAGCTGCGCGAGCAGCGCGGCAAGGACCTGTTCATGGGTGGCTACCGCCTGGGCGACCTGCGGCGCTGGATGCGCCTCGACGGCCAGGACCTCTTCCCGACGGGGCTGCATCCGACGGAGGGGTGGGGCAACTACGGCACGGCGACGTGCTATCCGCTCCCCAAGGAGGAGTACGAGGGCAACCCGAACATCACCAACCCGAACGGTTGATCTCGTGGCCCGGCGGCCTCCCCGGAGGCGGCCGTGAGGGTCGGGGGCGGGGCGCACGGTGCGCCCCGCCCTTTCACGTTGGACGCCGCGAGGTCAGAGCGTGTCGAGAAAGCGGATGAGGTCTTCCTGGCGCAGGCGGTCGAGCGCCGCGAACGCCGCACGCGCCTTCTCGGCCTCACCCCCGTGCGAGAGGATCGCGTCGATCACGCGGCTCACCCGCCCGTCGTGCAGGAAGATCTTGCGGTGACGGAGCCCGAGAAGGGGCTCCGTCCGGTACTCCGTGGGGCTCGCGCCGGCCGCACAGGTGCCGGAGAGGCCCTCGCCCATGTCGTGGAGCAGGAGGTCGGAGTAGAGCGCGAACCGCTTGTGGGCGAGCGCGGAGACCGGGCTCGCGCCGGTGATCATCTCGGGAACGTGGCAGGACGTGCAGCCGAGTTGGCCGAACAGCTCCTGCCCTCGTGCCGCGGAGGCCGCACGGTCCGGGTCCGCGGGCTCGACACGCGCGGGCGGCGCGAGAAAGCGGACGAAGTCGGTGACCCCATCGACGGTGGCCTGATCGATCTCGGGATCGGGCGCCAGGTCGGTGCCTTCCGGCACGGCCGGGAGGGCGCCCGCCTGGGCCTCGTCGGGATACGCCGGAGAGGTGACGCCCATCTCGAGGCGGAAGGCGCCGACCACGAAGTCCTCGAGGGTGGCCGAGTCCGCCTTGCGTCCAAAGCGGGCGGGGCGCCCCTCCGGGTCGACGCCTACGCGGCCGGAGATGCCGTCTCCGTCGCGGTCGTCCGGATCGGCGCGGCCCTCGATGGCGCGCTCGTCGACCGCATCCACCAGGCCCATCCCGTAGAGGAAGGGGATGGTCAGGCGGATGGTCTCCGTGGCCTCTTCGGGGACGGGAGGGCGGCCCGCCCCGAGCGTCGAGGCTTCGGGGGTGACGCGCAGGCGGACGTTTTCGCCACCCTGGTGTACGAGGAGATCGCAGCGACCGTCGACGTACCGCGTGGCCTTCGTCACGATCGTCTCGCCGGTGCCGCCGTCGGCCGGCTGTGTGTGGCAGGCGTTGCAGGAGTTTTCGTTGAACCTCGGCCCCAGGCCGTCGCGCGGGGTGAAGCGTCGGTCGAAGCCGGCACGTCCCGCCTCGAAGCGGACCATCTGGGCGGCGTCGAGGCCCGGCATCGGGTCTCCGACGTCGGCGGACCCGGCGACCTCGACCCCCTGCGTTCCGCAGGCGGCGAGAAGGGACGGGAAAGCGACGATCGACCCGACCGTATAGGCTCGGCGAACCGCGGACAGGAGCCGCATCACGATATGGACCTCGCTCGTTCACGTTGGACGGCCGCGCGCACCGCGCTGGCCCTGATGGCGGTCGCCGCGGTGAGCGCTTCCGCCTGCGCCGTCTCGACCGGACCCCACAAGCGCCCCACCAACGCACACATCGTGGTGGAGGGTACGGCGCCCGTGCCGCTCGAGCTGGTGATCTCGACCGACTTCACCGAGTCCGTCGACCCGATCACGTTCCAGATCGTACAGCACTTCAACTCGGCCGACACCTTCGACATCCAACTGCCGCACGACCACACGGTCGACCTCTCGGCGCTGGGCGACATCGTGGTGCGGCTGAAGAACCCGGTGGTCGACGTGGCATCGGTGAGGTTGCGCATCAGTCTGGACAACGGACAGGCGTACGACCAGAGCGCGACGCTCTCCGACGGGGCCGAGCTGGTCTACGTCTACGTGTACGGGGGCACGACGCCGAGCTACCGCGGGCCCCCGCGGAGCGACCGGAACAGTCGGTCCGCGAACGTCACCACGAGCGGCGCGCCCACCACGAGAAAGGCATGACCCACGGCGTTTTCGGCCGCCGAGCCGTCGCCGACGGTGGACATCGAGAACGCATAGCCCGGGAAGAGCATCATCGACGCTCCGACCAACGCGGGGAGCAATCTCCCCACGGAGGTGGACGTCCCGCCGCCCCACCTCGCCCCGATCGCTCCGCCTAGAGCGGGGAGTGCGAAGGCCGCGACCCCCGATCCCATGACGCCGAGACCGCCGCAGGTGGTCACGATCTCGTCCTTGGCGTCGATGTCGATGCACTGCCGAGCCACGGCCAACCCCGCGACCAGCCCGACGGCGTTGCCCAGGAAGGCGCCGGCCACCGTCTTGAGGAGGTCGTGCCCTTCCGGGTCCTGTCCCCAGTCGAAGGTCAGCCTCGGCGCCGACAACGGAATCACCGGCCGCTCGCGCGGGTCCGAGAGGCCGCGTCCCGGCGGGCGCGTCTCGATGAGGATCACGCCGTAGAGTGATCCGGTGCCGTAGCGGGCGCCCGCCTCCCCCGGCGGGATGACCTGGATGCGCTCGATGTTCTGCAGGCCGACCGACCCGTAGAGGTACCGGGGATCCGACACGGGTACGCCGTCCAGCAACACCATCGGGCTGCTGCACGCGCGCGTCTGCATGAGCGAGATGCTGGCGGCGCCCCGGAACTCCAGGCACACCTCGGTTCCCGCGAGGTTGTTGGACTGGCGCATCTTCACGCCGGGCACGGTCTGCACGATGAGGTCGCCGAGGTGCCTGCTGACACCGAGAGCCCGCTCGATCTGCGGCCGCTCCACCACGTGGAGGCTCGAGCCCTGCCCGCGCTGCACGCGCTGCCGCTGCGTCTCGGTTTCGACGATGACGGGCTCGAGCTCGATGGCTTCGGACGCGATGCGGATCTCCAACTCCATGGCCTGATCCGCAGGCACGTTGATATCGTGGTCGTGCACGCCGTAGGCCAGGTGCTCGACGCGGAGGGCCCAACTTCCTTCGGGGACCGCCTCCAGGACGAAGCTCCCGTCCTGCTTCGTGACCGCGAACACCTCGGTGTCCACGATGCGCAGGACCGCACCGGACACGCCCTGGCGGGTCGCCTCGTCGACGACCCGGCCCGGCACGTCCCTGGTCTCCCTGACCCTGGAGCGGGGGTGCCAGGGCGCAGGCCAGCACCGCCACGACGTCATGGACACATGCACACGCTTCATGATGAGGAACGCGCCCCCGGGTTGGATCCGGCTCTTGCGGCCGGCGCTGAACTATACGCCAATCGGAGGCCGGACGTGACCGGCGCGGCCGTCCACGCGGAGTGGACGTCGACCGTCTGACTTTCGGGCGCGTGACGGCCGTAACGCACCGGAATACCCTGCCTGGCGGGATGGCCGGGATGGCACGACTCCTGCCTGTCCTACGGAACATGCGCATACGGACAAGGACCACCCGACTCGCCGTTCTCGTGGCGGCCCTCCCCCTCCTGGGCGCGTGCGCCCACGTCGCCCTCCAGCAGCCCTACGACCCGGTGGAGGAGGCTCGAGTCCTCCTCTCGTATCTGACGGCGCTCGAAGGCGCGCCCTCGCAATGCGCCGCCGAAAAGGTCGACCAGGCGTGGGCGCTCACTGCCCTGCGCCGGAGTGGCGCGGAGGAACCCGCTCGCGCTCGCGGAGGCAACCAGGCCTGGCGAAACCTGCGTGCGGGGCAGGCCAACCTCTCGCAGGCCTCCGCGGCGACGTCCGGTGCCTGGGAGAATCAGCAGAGCGCAGCCCAGGCGCAGCGGCGGGCGAGCCCGACGCGCGGCTTCGGAGCTACTGGGCCATGCGCGCGTTCGACAGCTACGTGGCGCCGCGGAGAGCACGGGCGTGCGCAGCGTGCGCGGGGCGAAGGCAGCCCGTCGGACGACGCATGGGCCGCCGCGCGCTACGCCTCCGTCTGCACGGAGTACTTCGACACGGACCACGTCGAGGCCCGGAACCAGCTCCTCGACTGGCTCACGAGCCGCTCCATGGATAATCACGACGTCCTGACGGACTACCACCAGCGTTCTCCGCCGCGCTGCGAGACGCCTGCGGCTGAGGAGGCTGGAGCGCGGGGCCGGCGGATCGCCATCCGCCGGCCGCGTCCGCCTCGATCAGAGGTCGGCGATCACGGAGAGGACGGTGCGCGAGGTGAGCGGGTTCCGGCCTTCCTCCTGGGCCACCTGCAGGTAGAATGCGCACCGCACGCAGTTCGCAACCGATCGCAACGTGCCCTGAACCTCTCCGCGACACAACGTGCCGGCCAACGCCCAACACACCTACCTCCGTTGCGGCCACCGTTCATGCCGTCCGCCCACTCATCCACCGAGGCGGGGCAGATCCCCAGTCGGCCACATTGACCCCACCCGGCTGTCGGCCACATCCTCGGACTTCCCAGCAGTTCAGTTTGTGCATGCTCCTCCTCCGAGGGGTAGGTTCTCCCTGAGCGTCGACGGTGTCGGAGGAAACTCGACCGCCCGGACGCCGCGAACGCCGGGGCGACGCGCGAACACGCCGCGGCCCACCGCACCCGACGCGCCCTCGCGAGCCATGATCCGATCCCTTCGCTCCGCTGCTTCGCCGACCCGCGCCTTCTCCCTCGTCCTCGTCTCCCTCGGCGCGCTCGCGGCGCCTGCGCTCGCCCAGGAGAGGCCCGCCGCCTCGGACGGACCGGTCGTCCACGGCTACGGCGCGGTGTGGGACATCCCCGACCCGGACCTCGCCACCCCCCTCGACCGGGACCTGCGCGTGGTCTTCGAGGTCGCGCAGTCGTCGGAGACCCCCGGGGAGGTGAACCCCTTCCTCAACACGGTCGCGCGCTTCCTGAACATGCATGCCCGCGCCGGCGTCCCTCGTGACCGGGTGCACGTCGCGCGTCGTGATGCACGGGGAGGCCGCCAAGGACGCGCTCGACGCGGAGCTCTTCCGGAGCGCTACGGCACGGCGAACCGGAACGAAGGCCTCCTGCGACAGCTCGACGCCGCGGGCGTGGAGATCTACCTGTGCGGTCAGAGCGCGATGTCGCGGGACCTGCCCCGGGACCGGCTACAGCCGTACATGCGCATCGCGCTCTCCGCGATGACGGCGATAGCCGTCCTGAAGGACCGGGGCTACGTGACGGTGAACTGATGCCCTGGGGTCGGCATGCGTCGTTCCCTTCTCGTGCTCTCCGCCCTCGCCGCCGCATGCCCGGCGCGTCGGCCCGGGCGCAGGTCGGCTCCGAGCCCTCCAACGGACCCGCCGAGCTGCGCGTCGAGGGCGAGCGGGTGTCGCTCGTCTACGATGGGCGCGTGATGCTCGAGGCCCGCTCTCCACCACGGGCCCGCGCCCCGAGCCGCGCGTGCTCGTCGACACCGTGGGCAGCGCCGTGACGCAGGTGCTGAAGTGGACCGTGCGTGGCGGAGCGCGCATGACGCTTGCCGGCACCGTGCACGGGAGCGCGCAGGCGTTCGCCTGCGAGGTCGAGCCCAGCCCGAACGCCCCTCGGCATGGTGCGCAAGGCGTTAGGGCCGAGCGCCAGCCGCCTCAACCGGGCCGTCTACGACCGGGGCTCCGACTGGGTGTTGTCCGTCGACGAGCCCGCCGAGGTGACGTCATGGCCGCGCTCGCGGGCCCGGACGACGCGACGTCCTTCGCCTTCGAGGCCCGCGGGTCCGAGATCGCCCTCCGCTTCCGACCGCGCTACTACCAGAAGCACCGTGGGCTGCGAGAATTCCGGCCCTGGACGTACGCCGTGTGGCGCCCTTCGGTGGCGGGATGGACGTCCTGGTACGCGTTCCGCGACGACGTGACCGAGCCCGACGTGCGCGAGACCGCCGACGTGCTGGGCGAGGAGCTCGCGCGCTTCGGCTACGACTACCTGCAGATCGACGACGGCTACCAGCAGCTCCCGATCGGTACCCCCGAGCGCTGGATCCATCCGAACGACAAGTTCCCTTCCGGGCCTCGGCGCCTGGCACGCTACGTCGCCGTCGCGGGGCTGCGGCCGGGGATCTGGACCAACGCGAGCTTCGCCGACAGCGCCTGGGCCTTCACGCACCCCGAGCCTTCGTCCGCACCGCCGACGGCGCGCCCGCGCTCGGCAACTGGATCGGGTACGTGATGGACGCCTCCGATCCGGCCACGCTCGAGCGCCTGGTGCGTCCCGTGTACGACACCCTCGCGCACAGGGATGGCGCTACTTCAAGCTCGACGCGCTGCGCCACCTCCGCTACGAGGGCTACGACAGCCACGCGGACTACTTCCGCGAGCGCGGGCTCGACCGGGAGGAGGTGTTCCGGCGCTTCGCCGAGGACGGTGCGCGACGCGATCGGCCCCGACGCCTTCCTCCTGGCCTGCTGGGGGATCCGCCCCGAGCTGATCGGCATCGCGGACGCGGTGCGCGTCGGCAACGACGGCTTCGGCTACGGCGGCCTCGCGCAGTACAACTCGTTCAACAACGTCGTGTGGCGGAACGACCCCGACCACATCGAGTTGACCACGCCCGACGCGTGGCGCGCCGCCACGCTGTCCTCGCTCACCGGCTCGCTCCTCATGCTCACCGATCCGCCTCGGTCTACCGCACCGACCGGGCGGAGATCGCGCGGCGCACGGCCCCCGTGCTCTTCACCGTCCGCAGCAGATCTACGACGTGGACCCCTCGCGCTCGGAGCTCATCGGGCGGGCCGCGACCGAGCTCTCCGGCTCCGGTCCGCGCCCCTTCGACGCCGACCAGCGCCTGAACGTGCCCCTCTACCTCCTCGACGTGAGCCGCCCCTTCGGGCGCTGGTCCGTGCTGGCGCGCACCGGAGGGGGCGATGCGGACACCCTGCGCTTCGCCGATCTCGGCCTCGACCCGACGAAGGACCACGTCGTGTTCGAGTTCTGGACGAAGACGCTTCGAGGGGCGTTCCAGGGGGGCTTCGCCCCCGGCCCCGTCGACCCGCGGCGGCAGGTGCAGGTCTTCTGCATCCGAGAGCGGGAGGACCGGCCGCAGGTGGTTGCCACGAGCCGGCACGTGAGCTGCGGAGGCCCAGACCTCGAGGCCGTCTCGTGGGCAGGCGACGCGCTGTCGGGCAGGAGCCGCCTGGTGCGCGGCGACGCCTACGAGCTCCACCTGACGGAGCCGGCGGGATACCGCTTCGACGGCGTGACGGCCCAGGCGCGGAGGTGGTGTGGCGACCCGGGTGGACGGCGGCCTCCGCGTGGTCACGCCTGCGGGCGGCGGCGGACACGATGGCCACCTGGACGGTGCGCTGGGCCCGGTCGGGTGGGGGTGCAACGCCGGGCCGCCCTCAGGTAGCCAGGCGCCCCCCGCACCACTTGCAGTGGCGCGCGTCCTCGTCGTGCCCCTCGCGGCCGCAAGCCGCGCAGCGCCTCGGCGCGCATCTGCCCCCGGGTCGCGCTAGGCGATCTCGGCGGTCACGATGCCGGTGGGCACGGCGATGATCCCGTAGCCCATGATCATCACCACCGTGGCGAGCGTCTGGCCGAGCGGCGTCTGGGGCGTGATGTCGCCGAAGCCCACCGTGGTGAGCGTGACCACCGCCCAGTACACGCCCGCCGGGATGCTCGTGAAGCCCGAGGCCGGCCCCTCCACCAGGTACATGAGCGCCCCCACGATCACCACGATCGTGAGCACCGTGAAGACGAACACCGTGATCTTGAAGCGCGCAGCGCGCAGCGCCAGCACGAGCACGCGCGCCTCCCCCACGTACTGGGCGAGCTTGAGGATGCGGAACACCCGTAGCACCCGCAGGATGCGCACGACCGTGAGCACCTGCCCCCCCGGCACCACCAGCGAGAGCCAGGTGGGGAGGATCGCCAGCAGGTCTACGACCCCCAGGAAGCTCCGCGCGTAGCGCAGCGAGCGCGAGACGCACCAGAGGCGCAGCACGTACTCCACCGTGAAGGCCACGGTGAAGACCCACTCCAGCGTGCGCAGCAGGTGGCCGTGGCTCGCGCGGATCGAAGCCACGCTCTCGAGCATGATCGCCACCACGCTCGCGAGGATCGCCAGGATGAGCACCACGTCGAAGGTGCGCCCGGCCCGCGTGTCGTGCTCGAAGATGACCTCGTAGCTCCGGCGGCGCCCGGGCGAGGCTTCGGGTGGGGGCGCAGGCTCAGTGGGTCGTACAAGGTGCCTCCTGGGGGGGTCAGGTCGTCGGGGAACATGGCGCCGCCGCGTCCGTTGCGCCACTTGCCGCGCGGACGCCCGCGCAAGTTGAGGCGATGGGCATCGGCGCGCGTATCCTGCTCGGAATGGTGGTCGGCGCGGCTCTGGGGGCCGTCCTGGGCGAACGGGCCGCCGCGCTGGAGCCCGTGGGGACGTCTTCATCCGCCTGCTGACGATGGTCGCGCTCCCCCTCGTCGCGTTCAACCTCCTGGCGGCGCTCACCACAATGGAGGACGCGCGAGCCTTCGGCCGACTCGCGGGCAAGCTCATGGTGTAGTTCGCGGCCACCACGGTCGTAGCGCTCCTCCTGGGCTCGCGGCCATGTGATCGTCCGCCCCCGGCGCCGGGATGAGCGCCTCCGCGCAGGGTGGCGCGTGAGTCGGCCCCCGCCCCGTGGCCGGGCTGCTGGTCGGGCTGTCCCGGCGAACCCGTTCGCGGCGCTCGCCGACGGCAACGTCACGCAGATCGTGGTGGCTTCCATGCTGGTGGGCGTCGCGGCGCTCCACCTTCCCGTTCGCCCGCGCCTGGTGCTGGCCACGCTCTTCGGAGACCTCGCGGCGCTGTTCCGCCGCCTGGTCGACATGATCCTCGCGGTGGCGCCGGTCGGCATCGGCGCGCTCATGGCGGTCGCGGTGGGGCGCTACGGCGGGCTCCTGTTCGGGCCCATGGCGCGCTTCGTCGGCGGGGTGTGGGGCGCGCAGCTGGTGATGGTGGGCGTGTACATGGCGGTGCTCCGCGCCTTCTCCGACCGGCGGCCGCTCGCCTTCCTGCGCGGAGTTGGCCGGTGTGGGCGACCACGGTCTCGACCACGTCGAGCCTCGCGTCCCTCACCGTGTCGATGGAGGTCGCCGAGGAGATGCGCCTCCCCCGCCCCCTCTATTCCTTCGCGCTCCCGCTGGGCGCGCAGATCAACAAGGACGGGACCGCGATCATGCTGATGGGCGTCCTCCTCTTCACGGCGCGCGCCGCGGGCGTGGCGCTCGGGCCGGGCGAGCTCGCCACGGCCCTCCTGATGGGGTTGGTCCTTTCCGCGGGATCGGGCGGGATCCCCGGTGGCGGCTTCGTCGTCGCGCTCGTCCTGGTCCAGTCCTTCGGGCTCCCGCTGGAGCTGGCGGCGATCGTCGGAGGCATCTACCGTCTCGTCGACATGGGCAACACGACCGTCAACGTCATGGGCGACCTGGTGGGCACGGCCCTGCTCACCTGCGCGGAGCGGCGCCCGTGAATCAAGAAGGACAATCTCGGCTGCGTGACCCTCCTTCAACCGGCTTTCCCGGAGGGTGGAGTTCCTGCTTTGGCTCGTGGTGCCGATCGCGGCTTGGGAGGCCGTCGTATCCCCGGGAGTCGGCCGGCTGATCTGGGGCCCGTGGGCCGTGGGCCTCGCCCTGATGCTGGGCATGCACCGCGTTCGCGGTGGCCCGATGCGCACCCTCCTGCAGTGGATCTCGGGGCTGTTCGGTCTGGCGCTGGTCCTCGGCGGCCTGGCGCTGCTCGCCTTCGGGATCCTCGTCCTCACGCGCGGGAGCTTCGGCATCCTCGTGGGGCTGGCGGCGATACCCATCTCCATGGCTGTGAGCGTCTGGGGGGCTTGGCTGCTCTTCGCGGCGCTTGCCGATCCCGCGCGCGATCGTCGCTTCGACGTGGATCTCGAAGCGGCGAGCCGCTCCCCCGCCGTACAGCGCTTCGACGCGCTCCACGATCCGCGCCGGGAGGACCGCGGCAGAGTCGAGCGAAGAGGATGCGCCGTCGGACGGGGAGCCGCCGACCCCTCCAGGGGCATCTACGGCGTCAGCGGTTCCTGACGAACCCAGCCTCCCCGAAGGTGTCGCACCGGTCCACGTCGCCGGTCTCGATCCCGGTCCGGAGCCACTGCTGGCGCTGAGCCGAGGTCCCGTGGGTGAAGGACTCCGGCGCCACCTCACGCCCCGCCCGCCGCTGCAGGCGGTCGTCCCCGATGGCCGCGGCGGCCGACAGCCCCTCCTCGACGTCGCCCGGCTCCAGGACCTTCCCGAGACGGTTGGCGTGGTACGCCCACACGCCGGCGTAGCAGTCCGCCTGCAGCTCCATGAGCACCTGGAGCCGGTTGGGGACTTCGTCGCCCCGCCGCTGCAGCTGGCGGACCCAGTCGTCCGTGCCGGTGAGGTTCTGGATGTGGTGGCCCACCTCGTGCCCGATCACGTAGGCCTGCGCGAAGTCGCCGGGCCCACCCATCTGCGCGAGCTGATCGAAGAAGCTCGTGTCGAGGTAGAGCTTCTGGTCCGGGGGGCAGTAGAAGGGGCCCGTGGCCGCCGTGTTGTAGCCGCACGCCGACTGCACGGCCTGCGTGAACAGGACCATGGTCGGCGGCGCGTAGCGGGCGCCGGCGTTCGCGAAGATCGCGTCCAGACGTCCTCGGTCATCCCGAGCACCGCACCGAGGAACTGGCCCGTCTCGTCCGTGGGCGGGCCGGTGGGCGCCGACGAGGGAGCGGAGACTGCGGCCGCCCCCCACCCAGCAGCTGCAGCACCTGGCGCGGGTCGCCGCCGAGGAGGACCACGACGACGATGATCAACAGCCCCGCGCCGCCTCCGATCTTCGCGCCACCCGCCATCCGCTGGCCGCGCCGGTCCTCGACGTTCCTGCTCTGCCTGCTCTGCTGCCAACGCATGACGGCGTTCTCCCAAGGTGGGTGCTAGATTGACGGGCGACCGCCCCCCGCGCCTACCAGGGCCTAACCGTCAGCTGAAGAAGGAGGAGCGCCCCGCCCAGCGGCGGCGTCGTCGAGGATGCTGCCGTCGGGCCGCGTCGAGGAGGAGAGCCCACCGAGCCTCCGGGCTCTTCGACTTCAGCGCGCCCGCTTCGCCCTGCAGCCAGCGCGGAGCTGTCGTCTCGCTCCTTAGTCTTCTCCCCCCTCGCAGGAGTCAACGGATGGGCATCTTCGATTCGTGAAGGCAGCTTGACAGAAACTACGCGCCGAGGACGACGACAAGGCCTTCGACGAGGCGCCGAAGAGCGTCGCAAAGGGAACACGCTGCTTCGCCTCGTCATGGGACTGGGCCTCGAGGTGGACCAGCTCCGCATCGACTACGACGACGGCGTGGCGACCATCCGGGGCGCCGCCGCGGATCAGGCGACGCGGGAGAAGGTGGTTCTCGCGGTGGGCAACACCGCCGGCATCGCCCGCGTCGACGACCAGATGACGGTGGCCGAGACCGCGCCGGAGGCGACCCTCTACACCGTCGTGGCCGGAGACACGCTCTCGAAGATCGCCAAGGTCCATTACGGCGACGCCATGAAGTACCCGGCGATCTTCGAGGCCAACCGTCCCGCCCTGAAGGACCCGGACAAGATCTACGTCGGCCAGGTCCTCCGGCTGCCGCCGCTCGACGCGTAGCCACAGGCGCGGGCCCACCCAACTGCACTTCCCATAAGGAGACGAACATGTCCGTTGCCAAGCACATCGAGATCACGGCCGAGTCCTCCAGGAGCTTCGAGGCCGCGATCCAGGACGGCATCAGCAAGGCGTCCGAGACCATCAAGGGAATTCGTTCCGGGTGGGTGAAGGACCAGCAGGTCGTCGTTGAGAACGGGAAGGTCACGGGCTACCGCGTGAACATGAAGCTCACCTTCGTCCTGGACTGAACCCGGGGTCGCATCCGGTGGAGGAGGTGCGCGCGCTCTTCCCGGGCACCCGGCACCGGACCTACCTCGACGTCGCGGTTCGGGGCCTGGTGCCCACGCCGGTCGCGGAAGCGGCCGAGGCCCACCTGCGCGAGCGGGTGCTGGGCACGGGTGACAAGGCGGCCTTCCAGGCCTCGGTGGAGGGGGCGCGGACACGCCTCGCGGCGCTCATCGGCGCGCACGCCGACGAAGTCGCGGTCACGAAGAACGTCTCGGAGGGGCTGAACCTCTTCGCGACGAGCCTGCGCTGGCAGACGGGGGACAACGTGGTGCTCTGCCCCGACCTCGAGCACCCCAACAACGTCTTCCACTGGTACAACCTCCGGAAGCGCCTCGGGGTGGAGGTGCGACGGGTCGAGCCGATCGACGGGCACGTTCCGACCGCCGCGATGGCCGAGGCCGTGGACGGGCGCACCCGGGTGGTGAGCGTGCCCCACGTCACGTTCTCTCCGGGGTTCGTGGCGGACGTGCGCGCGATCGCGGACGCGGCGCACGCGCGGGGTGCCCTCGTGTTGGTGGACGCGGCCCAGTCGGTGGGCGCCATCGCCGTGGACGTGGACCGACTGGGCGTCGACGCGCTGGCCGTAGCCACGCAGAAGTGCCTCCTCGCCCTCTACGGGTTCGGCTTCCTGTACGTGCGCAGGGAGGTGGCCGAGGCGCTGGCCCCGTCGCACGTGGCCCGCTACGGGATGGACCTCGGGACCGAGGCCGGCGAGACCGCCCGCAGCGAGGGCGACCTCCCCTTCGCCCCGGGGGCGCGCCGCTTCGACCTCGGGAACTACAACTACCTGGGCGCGCGCGCGGCCGTCGCGGCGCTCGAGCTCATCGGCGGCATCGGGATCGACCGCATCGAGGCGCACGTACGCCGCCTGGCGGCCCGCCTGGCTTCGGGGCTGCTCGAGCTCGGGCTCCCGGTGGTCGGCGGCCCACCCGGACCGCACCTCGCGCACATCGTCGCCGTGGGGGAGAGCGGGGGCGGCCACCATGACTCGGCGGACGATCCGGCGATGAACGACCTCTACAGGCATCTCACGGCCCATGGCGTGTGCCTGTCGGTGCGCAAAGGCGTCCTGCGCATGTCCGTGGCCGTCTACAACGACGAGACGGAGATCGACCGCGTTCTCGCGTTGGCGCGCGACTGGCAGGAAGCCCGGCGCTGACGCCGGGACACCCCACGTGGGGGCGTGAGGTCAGTCCTCGATATGGCCCAACGCCCAGGCGGCCGCCATCCTGACCTCCGGGTCCGCGTCGGACGCGAGGACGGACGTGAGCGCGGGGATCGCCTGCCCGCTCTCGATGGCGCCGAGCGCCCACGCCGCGTTGACGCGAACGCCCGGATTCGTGTCGCGGAGCGCACCGAGCAGGGGGGTCACCCCTTCGGCCCGCCCGATACGGCCCAGCGCCCACGCGGCGTTCTCGCGCACGGCAACGTCCTGGTCGCGCAGCGTTCGCCCGAGCACCTCGACCGCGCCCCCGGCCTCGACCTCACCGAGGCCCCACGCGGCCGCGCGCCGTACCTCGGCGTCGGACTCCGCCAGCAGGCCCGTGAGCGTTCGCTCGGAGGCGGCCTCCCTCCGTCCCGCGAGCGCGGTGATGGCCGCCAGGCGCGCACGGCCCGTTCCCCGCTCCGCCCGGTCCCGCAGCGCCGCGCGGGTGGCGTCGTCGTCCACGCGGGTGAGCATCGCCGCCGCGACCCTGCGCACGCAGCCGTCCCCGGAATCGAGCCCATCGAGCAGGAGGGATGCATCGCCGGCCTCGGGCGTCTCCGTCCACGCCCAGCGGGCGAGCGCCCGCTCGTCCGCCGTGGGTCCGAGCGGCTCGTGCACCCGCGGCCGCACCATCCCGCTTCCCCACCGGTTCCCGAGGGTACGCACCACCAGGTCGCACGCCACCGGCGGCGTGCCCACGACCGCCGCCAGCAGCCCCGCGGCGTCGCGGGCCTCCACGACGCCCTGCGGGACCGCGACCTCCGTGGGCTCCCGCGCTGCCCGGGCGTCGCCACGCACCGCGCCGAGAGCCACCACCCCGGCGAGCGCGGCCGCCGCGCCCACCATCACCCCACCGCCTCTCTTCTCAGACATGATGGCTCATCCGCCGTTGGGCCGGGGCCTCGGGCGAGGCCGGGGCTGCGGCCGCGGGCGCGGGCTTCCACCCCATCCACCACTCCGCCCCGCGAGCGCGCGCACCGCGGCCGCCCGGACCTCCGGGTCCGGATCCTCCAGGAGCCCCGTGATCGCACGGATCGCGCTCTCGTCGCGGATCGAGGCGAGGCCGCGCAGCGCGGTGGCGCGAACGTCCGGGTTCTGATCGCGCAGCACTTCCGTCAGCACGGGCACGGCCGCCGGATCCTCGATCTGCACGAGCGCCCACAGGGCGTTCGACCGGAGCTCGCCGCTCCCGGAGCGCACCGCCTCCAGGAGCGCCGGTGGGGCGGAGGAGGGCTCGATCTGGCCGATGGCCCATGCGGCCGTGGCGGCCACCTCCGGGTTCGTGTCGGACAACGCGCTCGAGAGCGCGGGCAGGGCTTCGTCCGCCTCGATCTGGCCGAGCGCCCAGGCCGCCTGCTTCCGCACCCGGGGGGACTCGTCGGACAGCGCCCGGCTCACCGGTGCCACGGCCTCGCGGCTCTCGATCTGACCGAGCGCCCACACGGCCTGCTCCCTGACCTCCTCGTCGGGGTCGTTCACGAGGGACGAGAGCGGAGCGACGGCCTCGGGGCTCTCGATCTGGCCGAGCGCCCACGCCGCCGTCTTGCGCACCTCGGCCTCCGAGTCACCGAGGGCGCGTGTCAGCTCCGGGATCGCCTCGGGCGACTCGATCTGGCCGAGCGCCCACAGGGCCGTGTGACGGACCTCGGCGTCCGCGTCCGAAAGGGCCCGTCCGAGCGCCGAGACCGAGGACGGATCCTCGATCTGACCCAGCGCCCATGCGACCGTGCGTCGCACCTCGATCGAAGCGTCCGCGGTGAGCGCCGTGGCCAGCGCGCCCGTGGCCGTGCGGTCCTCGAGCTGCCCGAGCGCCCATGCGGCCGCGCGGCGCACGCCCTCGTCGTCGTCCTGCGCCAGGGCACGCATGAGCGCGCGCACCGAGGCGGAATCGGCCAGGGCGACCTCGACCGCTTTCCTGGTCGGAGCCGAGGGTAGGTCGGGCTTCGGCGCCTCCGCGGCCGGAACCGAAGGTAGGTCGAGCCTCGTCGCCTCCGCGGCCGGAATCGCCGGCGCTACGGCCTCCGGGGCCGCCTCGGCCCGCTCGGGCGCGACGGCTCCGAGAAGGACGACGAGTCCCGCCGCGAACGTGACGAGCGCGGTGGCGCCGCCTCGCTCGAGGCCGCTCCTGCGGCGTGCCGGATCCAGGATCGCCAGGAGCCGCCCCTCGAAGCGGGAGCGTTGCGCGAGGGGAAGGGCGCCTGCGGGGGCGGCGTGCACGCCGAGCGTCGAGACGAGCTCGAGAAGGTGGCGCGCATACTCCGAGGCGCGCGCGCCCGTGCGCAGCACCTGGTCGTCGCAGGCCAGCTCGCTCTCGTCACGGAGACGCGAGGCGGCCCACCAGACGAGCGGGTTGAACCAGTGGACGGCACAGGCCACCCGCGCCAGCATCTGCGTCAGGTCGTCCACGCGGCGAACGTGGGCCAGCTCGTGCTGGAGCACGAGGCCGATGCGCTCGCGGCTCCACGAGCGCGCGTCCTCGGGGAGGAGCACGACCGGGCGGCGGATCCCCCACGTCATCGGCACGCGCGCGCGGTGGCTCCAGAGGAGCCGAACCGGACGGCGCACGCCGGCGGCGCGCGTGCCACGCGCCAGCTCCTCCAGGAAGGTCTCGTCGAGCACGGGTGTGGCCCGGCGTGCCATGAGCGCGAGCGACAGGCGCCCGGCGACCATGTGCAGGAGGAGGACGTCCGCGACCACGGCCCAGAGCGCGAGCGCGATCCATCCGACCGGAAGGGAGCGCGGCGCGGCGGGTGTGGAGGGCGCGACCGGCGCGGCGGCCGCGGCGAGCCTCCCGATTTGGGATGCGCGGACGGGTCCCGCCTCGACCGCGGGGCGTCGGGCGGCCCTCGGAGCCTGCGCGATCGCACCGATCCCAGCGTCGCCGGACGCCTGGGCCGGCGCCACGGGCTCGGCGGCCGTCGCGACCGGCCGGGCCGGAAGCACCTGCCACGACCAGGGAAGCGTCCGGGCCACGAAGGGCAGCGCGAGCGCTCCACCCAGCGCCAGCGACCAGACGAAGTGCCGGAGCGCGGCGGTGCGCCGCGCCAGCACGACCGTGGCCATCGCCGCCACCGCCAGAAGGATCGAGGCCTTGAGCGCCAGCACGACCCCGAACCGCATCACCTCCACGGGGGCGAGCGTCGCGAGAAGGTCCAGGCCGGCCCGCATCATCGTCGTCATCGTCGTCATCTCCCTTCGCGCCGTGCGCGCTCGATCTCCGCCGCCAGCCGCTCGATCGCGGACTGCGGGATGGTGCTGTCCGACATGCGCAGCAGAGCCGTCGCCGCGCTTTCCGCCGATCCGTCGAAGTAGGTGCGGACCACTTCCGCGAGGGCGGCACGCCGGGCCGCCTCCGGCGCCACCGTCGGGCGGTAGAGGTAGCGGCGCCCGTCCACGTCGTGCGTGACGTGGCCCTTCTCCTCGAGGACGCGCAGCGTCGCCCGCACCGAGGAGTAGCTCGGGGGCTCGGCCATGGTCTCGAGCACCTCGTTCACCGTCGCCGACCCTCCGGCATACAGCGCGCTCATCACCTGGCGCTCACGCCGGCTCAGGTCCTTCAAGGGGCCGCTCGTCATGTCGTCCACTCCCTACTGCTGAAAAACCACCATATGCTGGGATTCTAGCAGTTGGACGTCGGGGTGTCAAGAAAGTTGAAAAGGGGGCGGCGCCGGGGCCGTGGGACGGCGACAAGGTTGCGCTCTCCGGAAACGGCGGCAGATGTTGGCCGACATGAGCGCCGCCCGCCTCGAGTCCGGCATCTCCTTCGGCCCGTTCGACCTGATCCGCCTGCTGGGGAAGGGTGGAGCGGGGTCGGTCTGGGAAGCGGAGGATCGTCGCACGGGTCGGCGCGTGGCGCTCAAGGTGCTCACGGAGGTCGGACAGGATTCGCCCGACGCGGTGGAGCGATTCGAGCGAGAGGGGCGGCTGGCCGCGTCGCTGAGTCACCCTGCGTGCGTGTACGTCTTCGGGGCAGAGGAGGTGGAGGGTGAGCCCGCCATCATGGAGTTGATGCGTGGCGGCACGCTGGCGGATCGTCTGGCGCAGGGGCCCGTTCCGGTCGTGGAGGCGGTGGACTACGCGCTCCAGTTGATGGACGGGCTCGAGGCTGCACATGCCAAGGGCATCCTGCATCGGGACGTGAAGCCGTCCAACTGCTTCCTCGACGAGGGGGGGACATCGGTCAAGATCGGCGACTTCGGTGTCTCGAAGCTCCTGGAGGCACCGAGCGACCTGAGCCGCACCGGTCTGTTCGTCGGCACACCCTACTACGCCTCGCCGGAGCAGGTTCGTGGGGAGAAACTGGACGTCCGATCCGACCTCTACTCCCTGGGAGCCCTCCTCTACGAGATGCTCGCGGGCGTCCGGCCGTTCTCGGGTGAGCCCGTGCATGTCATCGCGAGCATCCTGACCGCTCAGCCCCCGGCGCCGTCCGAGATCTGCAAGGACGTGTCGAGGCGCTTGTCTCGCGTCGTCATGCGGTTGCTGGAGAAGGATCGGGAGAAGCGGTATCCGGACTACGACGCGGTGCGCGCGGACCTCCTGCCGCAATCCTCCAGCGGGCCGTTGCCGGCGGACCCCGGGAAGCGGCTCATGGCGGCGGGAATCGACTGGATCCTGTTCATGTTCCTCTTCCTCGCAGTGGGCATGTCGGCCGCGGCATTTCGGGGCAAGGGTGGGTGGATCGGCCTCGGCCTGCTGTACTTCGGGCTCCCTGAGACAGTGTGGGGACGAAGTCCGGGGAAGGGGCTGATGGGCCTCCGTGTTGCGACGGCGTCGGGGGCGCGGGCCGGCGCGCCGCGGGTGGCGCTTCGCACCGTGGCCTTCTGGGCGGTTCCCGCGCTCGCAAGCGCGGTCCTGACGCGGCTTGCCGTGCTCCGTGTCGTGTCGGAGCAGGGTGGCCTCACGCCCTTCCTGTACGCGGCGCTCCTCATCCCGGCCCGTCGCCGGAATGGCTTCGTCGGACTGCACGATCTCGCGAGCGGCACGCGGGTGATCGCGGCGAGGCGCAGGGCCGGCCCCGCGCCGGTGCCGGAGCGGCCACCGGTGAGCTCCCTGGCGGTCGACGCGATTCCCGGAGCTTCCGGCCCCTATCGGACCACGGGCGTCGTCTCGTCCACGCCCCAGGAGAGCGTCTACACCGCGCGCGACGATCGCTTGCACCGCGACGTGTGGCTCCACCACTTCGCGGACCCAGGCCGGGCCCGCCCCGTCGCGGAGGTGAGTGCAGTTCGGCTCGGTCGCCTCCGGTGGCTACAGGGCGCACGGGCCGACGACGGTGCCTGGGACGCCTACGGCGCGCCCGGTGGCGTCGGGTTCGCGCGCTGGGTCGCTGAGGAGGGCCGCCTTTCCTGGGGCAGGTTGCGTCCCCTCCTCCTTGACGTGGCCCGGGAGCTCGAGGCCCGGCGGAAGGGCGGGTGGCAGAGTCCGACCTCGCTGGCCCACGTTTGGATCGACGCCAATGGGCACGCCAAGATCCTGGACTTTCCGATCCCCACATCCGCCGATACGACGGCCGTGGGAGCGCGGGAGGATCGCCCACGGCCCGCGAGCGCGCCGGACAGCGAAGGGCGAGCTGCCGGGTTGCTTTCCTGCATGCTCGGTCTCGGATTCACCGGGCGCAGCGACGCGGACGGGAGCGCGCGCCTGGACGAGCTGAAGGTCCCTGAACATGGGCGCGCGGCCGTGGAGGCGATCGCTCGGTTCGAGGCGGGTGAAGCGGCGATGGAGGAGGTTCTGGAGGCGCTGGCGGCCCACGCCCATCGCCCCGACGTGGTCGGACGCATCACCCGCCTCGGCGTGATCCTCTGGCTGAACCTCGTCCCGGCGCTGATGCTCCTTCCGGGCGTGGCCCAGGCCATCGAGTATCTGACGTCTCCGAGCGGATCGAGTCGGAGTTCGTCGAGCGGTATGTCCAGGACGCCGACATCCAGCAGCAGGTGGAAGCCCGGCGCGACGCGGCGCGGATCATCCTCGCCCACCTCTACCGGGGGCGTACGGAGGTGGGCAGGGCGTCGCCTTCGGTGACCTTTCCGCGGGGACGCGCGAGGCTTTGCGGGAGGCGGCCCGCCAGTACCCGAGGACCGATCGATCACGGCTGCACCAGGCCCGCGCCGTGATCGGCAATCCGGCGGGCACCTACGGTGGCTACTTCACCCTCGCCTACACATTTCCGAGGGAGCGGCCGTGTACACCGCTTTCGGGCTCCTCGCCCTTCCGGCAGCCTTCCTGCTCCGCGGTGGTCTGTCCTACTCGATGCTCGGCATCCGGCTCGTGGACGAGCGAGGCCGCCGGGTCGGCCGCGTGCGTTGCCTGCTCCGGCACTGGTGGCTTGGTCGCCCTGCCTGGCGCTGGTGCCCGGGTTGGTGTGGACCGCCACGCCGGTCCTCCGGGGACTCCGAGCGGTCGGATTCCTCGCCCTTCTGGCCGGAGCCACCTATAGCGTGTACAGCCCCGAGCGCGGCATCCCCGACCACGTCGTCGGCACCTGGGCCGTCCGTCGCTGACGGGAGGGGGCGGTGCCGTTCGGCTATCGCCGCAGCCCCTCGAAGAGATCGGTCTCCACCGCCCGCCCGCCGTTCACCGTGCTGAAGGCGCGGTAGAACGTCTGGTTGCCCCACAGCGTCTCGTGGTCCTCGTCGGCGAGCCCGGCGAGCGCGGCGTAGGACGACATCTGCGTCCGGTGGCACTGCACCGCGCGCCACACGCGCGGCCACCACCGCCGGCAATCCACGCGGGTGGTGATCGCCCACTCCGGCCACGGCTCGACGCTGCGCTCGATCCCGTCCACCCTGCTGACCAGCCTCTTGAACGCCCGCTGGTACGCCTCCCACGTCGCGCCGCTCCACGCGAGTTGATAGAGCTTCGAGAGCGCGTGCGGCTCGTTCCCATCGTCCTGTCCGGGGTCCGCTGCGCGGATCGCCGCGGCCGAGGTGAGCTGCGAGACGGCGATGTGGTCCGGGTGCCCGTAGGCGCCCTCGTGCGCGAAGGTGACGACGACGTGGGGACGGACGCGGCGGAGGTGGCCGGCGATCGCGGCCGTCGCCTCGACCGGATCGGCGCGGTCCAGCTCCCCGTCCATGTAGTCGAGGAAGCGGACGTCCGTGACGCCGAGCTCGCGCGCGGCCGCCCGTTCCTCCGCCTCGCGGATCCTGCCGAGTGCCTCCCGGCCCGGGTGCTCGCCCTCGCCGTGTCGCCCGCCCTGCCCGCGCGTCGCGGTCAGGACGTGCGTCTCGACGCCCTCGTCGGCATAGCGCGCCAGCACGCCCCCGAACCCGAGCGTCTCGTCGTCGGGGTGGGCCAGCACGGCCATCAGCCTCAGCGTATCTGCCACGGCGCCGCCCTCAATGGCCGTAGCAGGTCGCCCGACCGAAGGGGTTGCCACCCGTCGCCTCGGCGAGGCTCGGGTCCGGCGGCCAGACGTTGTCCGTGATGTCCCGGTCCGGGAAGCGGCAGTGCGGGGTCGAGCGTGACCTTGCGTACCGCCCGCCCACCGAAGTCGAGCACGGCGTCGAAGGTCCGGCTCCCGGCGAACCACACGTCCACGGGCCACGTGACGACGGCCCTGTCGCCGTCGAGCATCGTCGCGTTGGGCATCGGCCTCGCCGGAGACGGGCCGGGCGCGAGCTCCACCTCGAGCACCACGGGCGAGGGCATCTCCCCGTCCTGCTTCACGGTCACGGTGGTGCGCCCTCCCTCCGTCACCACCTTCTGGATGCCCCCGTCCACCGAGCTGGTCTCGAAGAGCCACGCGTTCCAGAACCACGACAGGTCACGGTGCAGCGCGTCGTTCATGAAGAAGGCGTAGTCCCACGGCGACGGATGCTTGAAGCGCCACGCCTCCGCGTACCCGCTCATGGCCTGCCACACGGCCGTGTCCCCCACCATGCCACCGAGCATGGACAGCATCAGCGGCGCCTTCGAGTAGGCCTGGAAGGAGTACATCGGGCCGCCGTAGTTCGCGTCCCACATGAGCGGCGCCTCGCGCTCGTCGCCGGCTGATGGAGCCGTAGCGCTGACCGAGCCCGTCCAGGTCGGGGGGGCCGCCCATCGCGGTCGTCGCGCGACAGGATGTTCATGTACTGGTTGAATCCCTCGTCCATGAAGCCGTACCACGTCTCGTTCACGCCGACCATCATGGGCCACCACTGGTGTCCGGTCTCGTGGTCGGCCGCGCCCACGCTCGACATGATGAACCCGGGATACTCCATCCCGCCCTCCGGGCCGTCCACGATCGTCATCTGCGGGAAGGCGTAGGGCATCCAGAGCTTCGAGTAGAACTCGAGCGCGTGGCGCACGACCGGGCCGGCTTCGGCGTACCGCTCGGTGTTGCTCGGCAGGTAGAGGATCTGGATGGGGATCGGACCCTTCCCGGGGATCGTCGCGCGGCTCACGTCCCACACGAAGCGGTCCGAGGTGGCCCACGCGAAGTCGGCTACGCTGTCCGCCACGAAGTGCCACTGCAGCCGGTCGCCTGCCGCGGTGGCTCGGCCCGCGCCCCGCTCGGTGGCGCCGACGACCGTCAACGTCGTGTCGAAGTCGAGCGCGTGCGACAGCCGATCGCGCGCGGTGGCCGTGAGGACCTCCTCGGGATTCTCGCAGCACGCCGGTCGCGCCCACGATCCATCCCGCCGGGACGTCGATCGTCACGTCGAAGCTGCCGAAGTTGTTGTAGAACTCGGACGGACCGAGGTACGGATCCGTGTCCCAGCCGCCCATCGCGCAGGTCGTCGTAGACGGCCACGCGCGGATACCACTGCGCCACCTGGAAGAGGGAGTCCGCCCAGCTCCCCATGCGCAGCCCGCGCATGTTGTCGGAGCGCGGGACCTTGAAGCTCCACTCCGCCTCGAGCGTGCCGCTGCCGTGCGCGGGGATGGGCGTGGGCAGGGTGATCTGCGCGGTCGTCTGGCCGAGGCCGTACGCCGCGAGCGTGACCTCCTGCGCCTGCCCGCCGGCTCCGCGGAAGCGCCGGCGCGGAGGCGGATTCAGGTCCACTTCCCGGCCGTCGAACGCGAGGCGCGTGACGGGCATCCCGTCGGTGATCTCCGGCACGGTCTCGAGCCGCGGGACGTTGGGCGCGAAGATGTTCTGGTCCAGGCGGAGATGGACGCTCGACAGCGTCGAGTCGCTCGTGTTGTGGATCACGGCGGTCTCGCGGCCCGTGACGCGGGCGGTCCCGGGGTCGAAGGTCGCGTGGATCGTGTAGTCGACGCCGAGCTGCCAGTAGTCGGGGCCGGGCCGGCCGCTGGCGTCGCGCGTGCCTGCCGCCCAGGCGCGACGGATCATGTCGGTCATGGGGAGCGTGCGACGGATCGCCCGCTCGGGAAGGGCGCCGGAGCCCTGCATCGGGGCGGAGGCGCTCGTCTGGGCCCGAAGGCCGGGGGAGGAGGCGAGAACGGCGCCCGCCAGGAAGGCCAGGGCGCGGAAGGCGTGCTTGCTCATGGGGGATCTCTCTCGATGGCGACGCGGATACGTCGAGGACACGCATGGGCGTGCCCGCGCTGACACGATAGGGGGATCGTCCCCGCTGCGCCTCCATCGGCCGACGGGTCGCGGCCCCTTGTCGGATCGATGCGCGGCGATCTTATAATGACTGACAGTCAGTCATAAACGATCTCCGTTCCCGGAGGACCCCATGCCGAAGAAGGTGGACAAGGGCGCGCGCCGCGCCGAGTTCGCCGCCGCGGCCGCCGCCGTGTTCGCGGAGCGGGGCGTGGCGAACACGGCCGTGTCCGACATCGTGCGAGCGCGCGGGCGTGGCCCAGGGCACGTTCTATCTCTACTTCGACAGCAAGGACGACGTGCTGGTCGCCGTGGCGGAGCGGATGGTCGGCGGGGTCATCGACGTGGCCGAGGCGGCGCTCGACGACGGCTCCTCGGCCGCGTCGCAGCTGCGCGCCTTCATCGACGCGCTCGCCGGAGCCGCCGGGGAGGAAGGAGCCTCCGAGCTGGCCGAGCTGCTGCACCGTCCCGAGAACCTCCCGCTGCACCGCCGACTCGAGGAGCGGATCGTACCGCGCCTCCTTCCCCTCATGGAGGGCATCGTGGCGAAGGGCGTGGCGGAGGGCGCCTTCCACGTTCCCGACGAGAAGGCCGCGGCCTGGTTCGTGCTCGGAGGGCTGCGCGGGGCGGAGCTCGCCGGAACACCCACGGACCGGATGCCCGACGCGCTCACCGCTCGGCGCGGAGCTGGCGCTGCGCGCGCTCGGCCACCGGGGGCGGCCGGTGAGCGGCGGCGGCGCCGTCGCGACGCGCGGCCTCACGAAGCGCTACCCCGACGTGGTGGCCGTGGACGGGCTCGATCTCGACGTGCGCGAGGGGGAGATCTACGGCTTCCTCGGGCGAAACGGCGCGGGGAAGACCACGACGATCCGGATGCTGCTCGGCCTCGTCCGACCCACGGCCGGGGAGGTGCGCATCCTCGGGTCGCCGATGACGCTCCGGTCGAGCCGCGCGCTCCGGCGCGTGGGCTATCTGGTCGAGACCGCGACCGCCTACGCCAACCTCACGGTTCGCGAGAACCTGGAGATCCAGCGGCGCCTCACCGACGCGCCTCGCCGCGCGGTGGCGGAGGCGATCGAGCGGCTGGGGCTCGGCCCGCTACGCGGATCGGCGGGCGGGCATCCTGTCGCTCGGCAACAAGCAACGCCTCGGCCTGGCGCGCGCGCTGCTCCATCGCCCCGCCCTCCTCCTCCTGGACGAGCCGGCCAACGCGCTCGACCCCGCCGGCATCGTGGAGGTGCGGGAGCTGCTGCGCTCGCTCGCAACCGACGAGGGCGTCACGGTCTTCATGTCGAGTCACATCCTCGCGGAGGTGGCCCAACTGGCCGATCGCATCGGGATCGTCCACGAGGGACGCCTGACCGAGGAGCTGGATCGGAACGAGCTGCGGGCGCGGGCGCGCCCCTTCATCGAGGTGCGCGCGGGCGACACGGCCACGGCGCGTAGGGTGCTCACGGCGGCCGGGTTCTCGGGCATGGACGAGGTCGAAGGCGGGCTGCGCGTGTTCGGGGACGTTGCGCGCGCGCCCGACATCGCCCGCCTGCTCGTGCAGGGAGGCGTGGAGCTCTCCGCCCTGATCCCGGCGCGGGAGGACCTCGAGAGCTACTTCCTCCGGCGCACGGGAGGTGCCACATGACCTTCGTCGACGTGGTCGCGACGGAAGCGGCCAAGCTGCGCAGGAGCCGGGTGGCGGGGCTCTCGCTCCTGGCGATCGCCCTCGGGCCGCTGGGCGGCGGCCTCTTCATGTGGATCGTGCGCGAGCCCGAGCGCGCGACGCGGATGGGGCTCCTGGGCACGAAGGCCAGCATCCTGGGCCTCGACGCGTCCTGGGCCGGGTACTTCGGCATGCTCACGCAGATGATCGGCATCGTGGGCGGCCTCCTCCTCGCGGTCATCGCCGCGTACGTGTTCGGGCGGGAGTACGCGGAGGGGACGGCGAAGAACATGCTCGCGCTCCCGGTGCCGCGGCCGTGGTTCGTCTTCGCGAAGCTGGCGGTCGCGGCCGTGCTGGTGGCTCGGGCTCGTCGCGGCCGTCCTGGTCGAAGGGGTGGCCGTGGCCATGGCGCTCCGTCTGCCGGGCTTCTCGGCCGCGGTGTTGGCGTCCGGTGTGGGGGCCGTGTCGCTCGCCGCCGCCGTCGGCTTCCTCCTCACGCCGGTCGTCGCGTGGATCGCTACGCTCGGTCGTGGCTATCTGCCTCCGCTCGGCTTCGCGATGCTGATGCTCGTGCTCGGCAACGTGTTCGGCGCCACCGGCTGGGGACGGTGGTTCCCCTGGTCGATCGTGCCGCTGTTCGCCGGCGTGGCGGGGCCCCGCGTCGAGACGCTGTCTGCCGGGAGCCTCGTGGTGGTGGGCGTCACCTGCCTGGCCGGGGTGCTTGCGACGGTGGCCCAGGTCGTGCGGGGGGATCTGGACACGCAGTAGGGCGGCTCACGTCGAGGGTGGGCGAAAGGCCCACCGCGTCGTATCGTCCTGCTGCGGCTCGAACGTCCCCGTACCTGCCCCATGGGAGACCGATCGTGTCCAAGACCGTCCTGCTCATCCACGGCGCCTGGCTGACGCCCACGTCGTGGGACTCCTTCCGGGCTCGCTACGAAGCGCGGGGGATCAAGACCGTCGCGCCGCCGTGGCCGCTCGAGGACCAGACCATCGAGGAGCTGCGGCGCGCCCCCGCCCGGAGCTCGCAAGGCTCACGATCGGCCGGATCGTGGACCACTATGCCGCCGCCATCCACGGGCTCCCGGAGTCGCCGATCATCATGGGGCACTCGTACGGCGGCCTCTTCGCGCAGTTGCTGCTGGACCGCGGCCTGGGCGTGGCGGGCGTCGCGTTCGATCCGGCGCCGATCCGCGGGGTGGTTCCGAGGCCGCGCACGCTCCTCTCCGCCCTTCCGGTCTTCCTGGCCTGGCGGGGCTGGAGCCGCGTGGTACCGATGACGCTGCAGCAGTTCTCGACCAACTTCGCGCAGACCCTTCCCGCGGAGGCGAAGCGCCCGGCGTACGAGCGCTACGTGGTCGGGACGCCCGGCCGCCTCTACTGGCAGGGTGCGCTCGGCATCGGCACGGGCATCCACGCGAAGAACCCCGATCGCGCCCCGCTCCTCCTCGTGGCCGGAGAGGCGGACCGCACGATCGTGCCCGCGATGGTGCGCGCCACGTATCGCAAACAGAAACGCGCGCCCTCCGTCACCGAGCTGAAGTCCTTCCCCGGGTCGGTCGCATTTCCTGTGCACCGAGCCCGGGTGGGAGGAGGTGGCGGACTACGCCCTCGATTGGGCCCTGGCGCACCAGCGGATCGCGGATGCGCCGCTCCGGGTACGGCGCGTCGGCGGCAGCGACTCCCTCGAGGGCGGGGCCGGGGCATGAACGTCGAACCGTGTGCACACATCACCGCCGTCCGCTCGATCAGGCAGCCGGAGCGGCGGGTGTGCGAGGAATGCGAGAAGATCCAGGGCCGCTGGGTGCACCTGCGCACCTGCCAGGAATGCGGGGTCACCCTCTGCTGTGACAGCTCCCCGAACCGGCACGCCTCGGCGCACGCGCGCGCCAGCGGGCACGCCGTGATCGCTTCCGCGGAGCCCGGCGAGCGCTGGCTCTATTGCTTCGTGGACGACGCCTTCGTGGAATACCGCGGATGACCCACGAGACGGACGCCTGGCCGTCCCGACCGCTATCCGTGGCGCGATCGGAGCCTCAGGAGCTGCCCCCCGACGACGCCTGACGCGTCCTGGGCCCGGCGGCCCTCACGGCCGCCACGAACTCCCCGACGAGGAAGGGCTTTCGCAGAAAGCGGATCTCGTGGCGCCGGGTGATGGCGCGGGACTCGGCGTCCAGCTCCGTGCCGCTGACGATGACGATGCCGATGCCGGGATGATCGTGGAGCAGCTCGGTGGCGAGGAACACCCCGTCGCCGTCCGGCAGGAGGTAGTCGAGCACGGCCAGGTCGGGCCTCTCCGCGGCCGCCTTCGCCGCGGCCTCGCGCACGGAGCCTGCCGTCACGACCCGGAATCCCGACTCGCTCAGGACGCGCTCCATCCACAGGAGGAGGTCGGCATTGTCGTCCACCGTGAGGACGGTGCGGACCCCGTCCGCCGTCACCGGCACCTCCTCGGGGGGATCGGCGCGCAGCGTGAGGGACTCGCCGCTCTCGGCCATCTCCACGTAGACGCGCGTCCCGGGCGGGACCTTCTCGTTCACGACCATCGCCGCCAGCGGCTGGGTCAGATGTCGGTGGATCACCCGCTTCAGCTCGCGGGCACCGTACTCCAGGCTGGTGCCCTTGTCGATCAGGAAGTAGCGGGCTGCCGGCTCGATCTCGATCTGGAAGGAGCTGTCTCCGAGCCGGGTGTGGACGTGGTGCTGCAGGTCGCGGATCTGCTGGTCGCAGATCGCCACGACGGAGGCCGCGTCGAGCGGGCGGTAGGTGACCACGGCGTCGACGCGGTTCACGAACTCCGGGGAGAAGAACTTCTTCACCGCCCGCACCCCGATCCGCTCGAGGCGCTCCGAGAGCTCCTTCGAGTCGTGCGCGTGGCCGGTGTCGAAGCCGAGCCCGGGGCGCATCTCCTCCATCATCTCCCGAGCGCCCAGGTTGCTCGTGAGGAAGATGAGCGTCTTGGAGAAGTCGACCTCGCCGCCGTCCCCGAGGCGGAGGGTGGCCCGATCGAGCACGCCGAGCAGGAGCTGCATGAGGGCGGGCGCCGCCTTCTCGATCTCATCGAACAGCACGAGCGCGAGATCGCTGGACGGGCTGGTCACCTCGGCGAGGCTGTCCTGCGTGAGGCGCGGCTTCGTGTCGGCGTGGCCCACGTAGCCGGGCGGGGCGCCGATGAGCTTGGCGACCTCGTGGTCCCCCTGGAACTCGCCGCAGTCGATGCGCACCAGGCGGTGCAGGTCCCCGTGCAGGACGTCCGCGATCGCCTCCACCGTGCGGGTCTTCCCCGTACCGGTCGGACCGAGCAGGAGGAAGACACCCACCGGGCGGCCCTCGGGAGCCAGACCGCTCAGGTGCAGCTGGAGGCTCGGGACGATCGCCTCCAGCGCCGTCGGCTGTCCGACCACGCGGTCGGACAGATGCGTGAGGAGGACGTTCGCCTCTCGACGGGGTCCGTCGGGGGACTCCTCTTCGGTCTCGGAATGCATGGGTAGAACCCCCGGAGAGGTGCCACGACCGCGGAGCCCAGCGTGTCGTCGTGGCCAAGATCGGACACCTCTCGATTGTCGACCTTCCGGTCCCGGCCCGTCAAGCACGGCACCTGGAGATCCCCGTGAGCGACCGCCGGCGGTACTCTTGATGGTCACATCTTGACAATCAAGAGGAAGCGAGCCCATCCTGGGCGCTTCTCCGCCACGGAACGGACGCATGGAAGAACCCAACACCGACGTGATCCAGGGTACGCTGGACATGTTGATCCTCAAGACGCTCAGCCTCACGCCCATGCACGGGTACGGCATCGCGCGTCGGATCGAGCAGGTCTCTCGCGGCGTCTTCAAGGTCAATCCGGGCTCGCTGCTGACCGCGCTCCGCCGCCTCGAGCGCGCGGGGTGGCTGGACTCGGAGTGGCGGCGCACGGAGAACGCCCGGCGGGCGAAGTTCTACTCGCTCACGCGCGCCGGAGTGCGGAGGCTCGAAGCGGAGACCACGGACTGGCGGCGAAGGTGGCGGCGGTGGGTCGCCTGCTCGGGGCGGAGGGATAGCCATGCGTGCCTGGCGCCGGATCTGGCGCGGCCTGCGTGCCCTCCTGCGCCGTGACGCCGAGGAGCAGGACGTCGCGGACGAGGTGCGGCACTATCTCGATGAGGCGGAGGCCGACCTGGTCGCCGGGGGCCTGCCGCCCGAGGAGGCCCGGCGCGCGGTCCGGCTCGCCCACGGGGACGCCGCGACCGTGCGCGAGAACGTGCGCGCCTACGGCTGGGAACGCCTCGCGGAGGCCCTGGTCAGCGGACGTGCGCTACGGAGCGCGCCGTCTCTGGCGGAGCCCCGGCTTCACCGTGGTGGCCGTGTCGACGCTGGGCCTGGGCATCGGATCCGCGACGGCGATCTTCAGCGCCGTGAGCCCCGTGCTCTTCCGGCCGCTCCCCTACCCGGAGCAGGAGCGGCTCGTCGCGATCGCCGACCATGCGGCCGACGGCTCGCCGCTGCCCGTCACCTTCGGCACCTACGTGGAGGTGTCGGCGCGCGCCGGTGCCTTCGAGACCCTCGCGGTCTTCCGTCCCTGGCAGCCCACCGTGACCGGAGAGGGCGAGCCGGAGCGGCTGGAGGGCCAGCGGGTGAGCGCCGGCTACTTCCGGGCGCTGGGCGTGTCGCCCGCGCTGGGGCGTGGCTTCGACGCCGACGCCGACCGCGTGGGTGGTCCGGACGTCGTGGTGCTCGGCGACGGGCTGTGGCGGCGCCGGTTCGGGGCGGACAGCACGATCGTGGGCCGCCAGGTCCGCCTGGACGACGGGCCCTTCACGGTGGTGGGCGTCATGCCCCGTGGCTTCGAGAACGTGCCGGGCCACCCCGCCGAGGCTGTGGGCGCTCCTGCAGTACGACGCCTCCCTCCCCGGCTTCGACGGCCGGGAGTGGGGCCACCACCTCGAGATGCTCGGACGCCTGCGCACGAACGTGCCGCCCGCCGCCGCGAGGTCGGAGCTGGATGCCATCGCCGCCCGGCCGGTCACCGAGGTGCCCCGGCCCGCGTGGGCGTCGCTGGGACAGGGTCTCTCGGTGACACCCCTGCGCGAGGCAGCGACCGCGGGTGCGCGACCCGTGCTCGTGGCGCTTCTCGCGGCGGCCGTGCTCCTGCTCGGCATCGCGTGCGTGAACGTCACCAACCTCCTGCTGGCCCGGGGCGCCCGTCGCTCGGGTGAGCTCGCCATGCGCACCGCCCTGGGGGCGGCGCGCGGTCGCCTGCTCCGTCAGCTCCTCGCCGAGAGCCTCCTGCTCGCAGGTGCCGGGGGCGCGCTCGGGATGCTCGTGGCGGCCGCGGGCGTCCGTGTGCTGGTGCGGCTCGCCCCACCCGGACTACCCCGGGTGGACGCGATCGGGCTGGACGGCGCGGCGTACGGGTTCGCCCTGGGCGTCACCACGCTGCTGGGCGTCGCGGTGGGGCTCATCCCCGCGCTGTCTCCCGGGCGCCGCGGCCTTCACGACGGGATGCGGGAGGCGTCCGCGCGCACGGCGCCGTCCCACCAGTCGACGCGTCGCGCGCTCGTGGTGTCGGAGGTCGGCCTGGCCCTCGTGCTGCTGGTCGGCGCGGGCCTCATGCTGCGCAGCCTGCAGGGCCTCTTCGCCGTGCCGCCCGGATTCGACCCCGATCGCGTCGTCGTCATGCAGGTGCAGACCGTGGGGCGCCGCTTCGACGTCGACGACGAAGCGACGCACCGTTTCTTCGGGCTGGCGCTGGAGGCCGTACGGGAGATCCCCGGCGTGGCCTCGGCCGCCCTCACCAGCCAGCTCCCCCTGAGCGGCGACGCCTCCGTGTACGGCGTGCACCTCGAGGACGACCCGGGCGCGACCGACGACGACGGCTCGGTCTATCGATACGCCGTGAGCCCCGGCTACTTCGAGGCGATGGGCATCCCGTTGGTGCAGGGCCGGGCGTTGGATCGCCAGGACGGCGGGAGCGCGCCCCCCGCGGCGGTCGTGAGCCGGGCCTTCGCGCGCAGCGCCTTCGCGGACCGCGACCCGATCGGTCGCCGGCTGCACGTGGGCCGGACGGACCTGCCGTGGTACACGATCGTGGGGGTGGTGGGCGACGTGAAGCAGGCGTCGCTCGCCGGGGGCCGGACGAGCCGCCGTCTACGTCACGCCCGAGCAGTGGTACTTCGCCGATCGTGCGCTCTGGCTCGTGGTCCGGGCCGAGAGCGACGCAGCCTCGCTGGTGCCCGCCGTCCGGGAGGCCGTCTGGTCGGTGGACGGCGACCAGCCCATCGTGCGCGCGCTCACCATGCCGGACCTCGTCGCCCGCTCCGAGGCGCGTCGAACCTTCGCGCTGGTGGTGCTCGAGACGTTCGCCCTCCTGGCGCTCGTGCTCGCCGGCATCGGCCTCTACGGCGTGTTGGCCGGGAGCGTCGCCGAGCGGACGAAGGAGATCGGGGTGCGGGCCGCGCTGGGCGCGTCACGGGGCAACCTCGTGCGGATGGTGGTGCGGCAGGGGCTGGCGCTCGCGGGGCTCGGCGCGGCGCTGGGCGTGGGCACGGCGGCGGTCGCCAGCAGGATGGTGGAGGCGCTGCTCTTCGGCGTGTCCCGCCTCGATCCCGCGACGTACCTGATGGTGCTCGGCGTGCTCGGGGTGGTGGCCGCGGTGGCGTGTTGGGTGCCTGCGGCGCGCGCCGCCGCGGTCGATCCGATGGGTGCGCTGAGGAACGAGTAGGCCCGCGCCGCCCCTCCTCGCACCACGTCTGCGCCGCGGCGCGCGACGTCCCTTGAAACGGCGGTGCGGCTACCCTACCCTGGTCGGAGCGAGTCCGCTCGGTCGCGCCCTTCCCGGTCCCGGAGTCGGAGCCCCTGCCAGATGGCCGAAGGTCGTGACTTCCATGAGCTGGTCGCCGCTCTCAGGCAAGGGGATCGGGCAGCGTTCGACGAGCTGTTCACGCTCGTGTATGAGCGGCTGCGCATCGCCGCCCACCGCGAGCTCGCGACCCAGGCGCCCGGGCGGACGCTCAACACCACGGCGCTGGTCCACGAGACCTACATGAAGCTGGCGCGGACGGCGGGGTTGGACACCGCCGATCGCGGGCACTTCTTCCGCCTGGCCGCGAAGGCCATGCGCCAGATCCTGGTGGACCACGCGCGCGCGCACCTCACGCAGAAGCGAGGAGGGAGCTGGGTACAGGTGGACGCGGACGTCGCGGGGCTGGCCGTGGAGGCGCGCGCGTCGGCGAAGCGGCGTCGGCGACGCAGCTCCCCGACACGCGCCGGCGCGCCAAGGAGCTGACGGGGGATCTCGATGCGATCGTGATGAAGGCGATCGAGAGGGACCCAAACGGGCGCTACCTCTCCGTGTCGGCCCTGGCCGCGGACGTGGGGGCGTACCTCGCCGACACACCCGTGGGCGCGCGTCGCGCGGGCGCTGCGTACAGGTTGCGAAAGCTGGTACGGCGCCATCGCGTGGGGATGGCGGGAGCCGCGGCCGTGGTCCTCGCCCTCCTGGGCGGCATGACCACCACGGCCTGGCAGGCGCGCAAGGCGCGCCGCGAGGCGCTCGAGGCCGAGCAGGTGAGGGACTACCTGGTGGGGGTGTTCGCGGACGCCGATCCGCAGCGCACCGAGTCCAAGGCGCTCACGGCCGAGGAGCTCCTGGCGCGCGGCGCCGAGCGTGTTCTCGTCGAGCTCGGCGGACAGCCGGAGATCCAGGCCGAGATGCTGCTGGCGGTCGCGCAGGTCTACCGGAACCTGGGGATGTACGCCGAGGCGGCACCCCTCGTGGATGAAGCGGTCGAGACCCGCACACGGCTCAGCGGCGCGCGCAGCGAGCCTGTCGCGGTGGCGCGCAACGAGCGGGGGTGGCTCCAGTACCTGGACGGGAACTGGGACGCCGCGGAGGCCACGCTTCGCGAGGTGGTGGCGCTGCGCCGCGGGTTGCGCTCCACCGCGCCGGCGGAGCTGGCCCGGTCCATCGACAACCTCGCGGAGGTGCGGCGCGTACAGGGCGAGTACGGCGAGGCCGAGAGGCTGGCGGGCGAAGCGCTCGAGCTGCGCCGGTACCGTGCGCCGGGCAGGGGTCGATGAACGGCCAGACGCCTCCCCTCGAGATCCGCACCGGCTTCCTCAAGTCGGCGAAGTTCGTGTACGGGGGCGCCGAGCCACAGAAGGTCCACGGCTTCGTCTCCTACAGCTCGGAGTTCACCGACCTGCTCGCGACGCATCCGACCGCGCTCGAGGAGGCGAACAAGGCCAAGCCTTTCTTCACACTGAGCCTGATCGGCTCGGTGGGGATGCTGGCCGTGTCGACGAAGATGCTCATCGAGACCATCAACGACGCGCAGGACGTCCAGTCGGGCAACATCAACTCCAGCACGGGCACCACGAGCTGGACGGACGTCGGGCTGATCGCGGGCTTCGGCGCGGTCACGGTGGTGTCGGCGCTCGTGGCGAAGGGACACGTCAACCGGTCCGTCGAGCTGTTCAATCAGGCGGAGGGGTGGACGGCCGGTGGAGGTGCGGGGCCGCAGCTCTCGCTCGGCATGACGCACCTGGAGGGACGGCGTACCTTGACGTGGAGGATCGCTCTGCCCCTGTAGCGGCGCAAAATCTTGCTGGACATCAGCTTCCCGGCGGAGGATCTTGGAGTAGCAGCGCGATCCACCCCAGGGGAGCCCAGATGCGCGAGGAACCAGCCACCGACGGGGGCGGGAAGCTACCCGACCGCACCATCGAGACGCTCGCGCGGGGGTTCTTTCGGGAGGCCTCGACGTACGGCTTCTCGCAGGCCGACTACCTGCGCTTCATGAACCGGCTGCTCGAGCTGTCGGTGGCTGCGGAGGGCGACCCGACCCCGCGCTCCATGCGGCTGGACGCGCCGCCGATGGCGGCGCTGTACACCCTGCCGCTGTGCGGCGACCAGGTGCACATCCGCGCCTTCGATCGGGACCGGGACATGGACCTGCTCGCCGGTTGGATGGCCGACGAGTTCGGCCGCAACTTCCTGATGGCGCGCACGCGGTCACGGTCGCTGAAGCTGGAAGACGTGGTGGACGATCCCGCGAGCCTGGTCGGGATCGTCACGCTTCCGGACGGGCTGCCGATCGGCGCGACCGCGTTCCTGAACATCGACGTCGATCAGCGCATGGCGGAGCTGCGGAAGCTCATCGGCGAGCCCTCGATGCGGGCGCGGGGATACGCGAAGGCGGCCAGCCGCCTCTGGGTCGGCTATGGCTTCCGGGGTCTGAGGCTGCACAAGATCTACCTGAACACGCTCAACACCAACCTGCGCAACATCCAGCTCAACGAGGACCTGGGCTTCCGGGTCGAGGGCATCCTCCGCGACGAGGTGCTCATCGACGGCACGTATCACGACGTGCTGCGGATGGCCATCTGGGAGGATTGAGGGCGGCGCCTCAGCGGCGGGTCCACAGCACCTCGGCGGGGTGCCGCAGGCGTATTCCTCGCTTCTCGGGCATCACCTCGATCGAGAAGGCCCCGTCGTCCGTGCGGTAGTCGACGCGCACGACCTCCTGCCCACCTTCACGCCAGCTCCGGAAGTCGGTGACGATCCCGACGGACGCCTGCTCCTCCCGCCCCGGCCGGATCACGACCAGCTCCGGGTCGATCTGGATCGAGCGATCCGCGTAGCGGGGATCCTGCGCGATCCACGTGCCGACCACGCTCTCGGGGAGCGCGGCGACGGCCTTGGCGCCTCCGTCCCCGCGACTCAGGTCCACGATCACCATGATCACGAAGAGGACCACGATGATGAGCGGAGCGCCGATGGGCCCCGTCTCCGCCTGTGGAGGCGTGGACGTGATGCGGTGTCCCGTGCGCGCGGAGGCTCGGGTCGAGCTGTAGGCGGTGCGGCTCATACGCTGTCCTGCAGGATCGGGAGAGCGAGGTCCTGATCCGCCATGCGGCGGACGAAGGCCTCGGCGACTGCTGGATCGAATTGGATACCCGCGCCCTCCTGGATGGCGCGCAGGCCGGCGTCGAGGCTCGCCGCGTCCCGGTAGGGGCGGGGCGAGACCAGCGCGTCGTAGGTGTCGGCCACGGCCACGATGCGGGCGAGCCGATCGATCTGCTCTCCGCGCAGGCCCGCCGGGTAGCCGCTGCCGTCCCAGCGCTCGTGGTGCTGGATGACGATCGGGATCACGGGGCTGAACGCGCGGATCGGCTCGAGGATCCGCGCTCCGATGGTCGGATGTAGGGCCACCTGCGCGCGCTCCGCCGGGCTCAGGACGGACGGCGAGTCCAGGACGCTGGCCGGGACGCCGATCTTGCCGATGTCGTGCAGGAGCCCGCCGCGGTGCAGCGTCTCCATGTCGTCGTCCCCGAGTCCCATCTGGCGCCCCAACAACAGCGCGAGCTCGGTCACCCGCTCGGAGTGGCCGGCGGTCCACTTCGACTTGGCGTCGATGGCCCGTGCCAGCGCGCGCAAGGCGCCCCAGCTCATCTCCTCGAGCTCTTTCACCAAAGAGACGTCGTCCAGCGCGACCGCGGCCTGGTTGGCCAGGCGGCGCGCGCTGCGCACGTCGCTCTCGCTGAGCGGCGCCCCCGTGGTCCGCTCGAGGAGGAGGGCGCCCCGTACCTTCTCCTTCACGACCAGTGGGAGGATCATCAAGGGTCCGGGGCCCAGTCCGACGCGGACCGCCCGCGCGAACGGCGGGCCCTGGCCGTCGACGACGCCGTGGCTCGGATGCGCTGCGAGCCACGCGATGTCCTCGTCCACGAGGCGCACGGTCGTGCCCCCGAGGGAGGGGATCGAGGTCAGCCAGTGGAGCGCGGCGGGGCCGCCCGAGCGATCCGCCAGGAGAACGCCCGCCGAGCGGCACGGCACCAGCGAGGGAATCCGCTCGAGGATCGTCCGGACGACGTCGTCCGTGTTGAAGGCGGTCAGCACCGCCCGGTCCACGGCGCGCGCCGCGTCGAGCTGCGTGAACTGCTCGTGCAGGTGGTCCGCCATGGTGTTGAACGACCCGGCCAGCGCGCCGAACTCGTCGGCGGTGTCCACCTCCACCCGCGTCGACAGGTCTCCGGCGGCGACGCGGCGCGTGCCGGCGTCCAGCGCGGCCAGCGGGTCGGTCGTGCGGCGGATCTGCGCGTTCGCGAGGAGGAACACCATGGACAGCCCCAGGAGGAGCACGAGCACGAAGGACGTCGAGAAGTCGGCGATCGGCGCCCGGAAGCCGCTCGAAGACTCCGCGATCAGAACGTGCCAGGGAGGTCCCCCGGTGGTGCCGGCCGGATGGAAGGCCCAGTGGCCGATGATGTAGCGGTCGTCGGGGCCTTGCCATGTGAACGTCCCGAGGGGACTGCTCGGGGCCTCTTCGCGGAACGCCTCCGCGAAGAGGTTGTCGCCGGAACGGCAGTACGCGGGCGACCCCCCCGGGCCGAGCAGGCAGAACTCCGCCACGGTCGGGAGCGAGGCGAACGTCACGGCGGGGCTCCACAGCGGCCCCGCGTCCACGAGCGCCCAGATCAGGGGGCCCCCGGGGTCCTCGGGCCGCGGCGCCAGGACCGTTACCACGTCTCCGTCGGGCCCTTCCGTGCCCACGACCACCATGCGCCCGGTCGCCAGGACGGCGCGCTGCGGGGGATCGAGGGCGGGGCGCGCGAAGGGGCGGCCCCGGGAGAACCGCACGGAGTCGTCGATGGCCACGACCGCGAAGGAGCGGATCTCCGGCATTCCCTGCTGGAGCGTAGCGTCCAGCGTCTTCTCGAACGCCTGGCCCTCCGCGAGGAAAAGGAGGCCGGTCTCCACGTTCTGGAGCTGCTGCAGCACGGACATCCCGGAGTTCTTGGCGAGCTGGCGGAGGCGCTCGCGGCTCTGCTCCTCGAGCTGGCGGTTCACCACCAGGAGGGAGATCACCGCCATCGCGGCGACGGGTACGAACGCGCTGAGCGTGAAGAGGCCGAGGAGCCGCCGGGCGACGCGCGTCTTCAGGCGGCCGAGCGAAGGCACCATCAGAACTCCGACGCGAGGCCTATGAAGCCGCCGTCGTTGGCCCGGATGATGTCGTCCCGACTCGGCGCGGCCGTGAGCGGACCCACGGACGCACCGTCGGGTCCCATGCTGTAGAGGTCGTAGTCCGTGTTGATCGGGACGAGGAAGCGGTCCTTGCGGAAGCCGCCCTTCCCCTTGCCGATCGGGATGTACTGGTACGGATGCCCCCACGGGTCGGTCAGCGACGAGCCGACGTCCGACAGCGAGGCGGGCAGGCTGCCGTTCGTGAGGTGGTACTCGCTGATGTTCTGGCTCATCGCCTCGATGTCGCCGATGGCGCGCGCCACGAAGGCGCGCTCACGCATCCGCGAGTAGTTGGGGATCGCGATGGCCGCGAGGATCCCCAGGATCACCATGGTGATCAGCAGCTCGATCAGCGTGAATCCCCGCCTTCGAGCGCGCCGAGTCCGATGTGCCTCGGCGAGGTCGGGGACGGGGGGCGACGCCTGGGGGAGACGGGCGTCTTGTAGGGTCATGGCGCGCGCTTGGGGTGGACGCTCCGTGAGAGGACGGGCGGTGATCGTCTGTTGACAGTCTCGGTCGGCTATCCGCAACTCCTTAAATATGGAATTGGCGGATCGGGATTCAGCTGTGTTTTTCTCGAGCCGATACTGGACGGGTGGAGGAGTCCCCGACACAGGGGCTCCGATGACTCCCCGGAGACAAGGGAAAGGAATGAAGTCGATCGGCCCGTCCGCGGGCCGTCCCAGCCGCGCGGCCCCTCGAGGTCCTCGCGGACGTGACCCTCGCGGTCGCGGCCCTGGTCGCGCTGTCCGCGGGGCTCACCGCCCACGTGCGCACGCCGGAGCTGCTCGGCTCGCCCGCGCAGTTCGCCGTGGCGATCGCCGCCGCGGGAGCCTACGTGGGCGTGCGCCGCACGGGTGCGCGCTGTTCGGCCTCGGCTGGAGCCTGCTGGCCGCCGGGCTGCTGCTCACGGCCGGGGGCGTGCCGGGCACCTTCCTCCCGGCGGGCGCGGTGCTGTGCGTCGGACTCCAGCTCGCCGGCTTCGCGCTCGTCGTGGTCGGCATCCACAGGGTGCGGCGTCGGTTCGTCACACGAACCGAGGCGGCAGGGCAGGAGCTCGCGGTGGTGGCCGCGCGGCGAGCGGCGCCTGGCGCACCTCTTCGAGCAGGCCCCGGTCGGCCTCTTCGAGGTCGATCACGACGGCGTGGTGATGCGGGCGAACCGTGCGATGCACATCATGCTCGGGCGCGCGCCGGGCACGCTCCCGGGCTTCCGCGTCGCGGACATCGGCTGGGAGCGGAGCGAGGACGGGGAGGCCGCCGAGCACACGCCCGGCGCGATGGGCGACCGCTACGCCGTGACCTACCGCCACCCGGACGGGTCCGACCGCGAGCTCGACCTGCGCGCCAACGCCGTGCTCGGGGACGGCGGCGAACGGGTCGGCACGCTCACGGCCGCGACGGACGTGACGGAGCGCAACCGCGCCGAGCGGGAGCGGGAGGAGCTGCGCCGCCGCATGGAGCAGGGTCAGCGCATGGAGACCATCGGCTCGCTCGCCGGCGGCATCGCGCACGACTTCAACAACCTGCTTACGCCGATCCTCGGGTACGTGGAGATCGCGCAGTCGGAGATCGACAAGGAGTCCGTCCTCTACCAGGACCTGGCGCAGGTGGCGGCCGCCGGGCACCGGGCCAAGGACCTCGTCGGACAGATCCTGCGCTTCTCGCGCCCGCAGAAGGAGGAGCTGCAGGCGGTGCCCCTGCACGGCATCGCGCGCGAGGTCACCGGCCTGCTGCGGGCGTCGCTGCCCGCCACCATCCGGATCGTGCAGCGCATCGACAGCGCCTGCCCGCCGGTGCTGGGGAAGGCCACGCAGATCCACCAGATCCTCTTCAACCTGTGCACGAACGCGTCGCACGCCATGCCGGACGGGGGCACGATCACGGTGTCGATCGACCTCGTGGACGCGCTCGCGACGATGGACGACGGCCAGCGCCCGGCGGGCCCAGGCCCCTTCGTGCGCCTGCGGGTCGAGGACGACGGCACCGGGATGGACGCGCCCACCCTGGAGCGGATCTTCCAACCCTTCTTCACCACGAAGGAGACGGGGAAGGGTACGGGGCTCGGCCTCGCCGTGGTGCAAGGCATCGTGGTGGCCATGAACGGGACGATCTCCGTGGAGAGCACGTTGGGGAGGGGCACCTCCTTCACGCTCCTCTTCCCGGCCCACAAGGAGGTCGTGGCCGAGGCGGAAACGGTCGCCGAGGAGGTGCCGATGAGCGCCGGCGGACGCGTGCTGCTCGTGGACGACGATCCCGGCGTGCTGGGCGTGACGGCGCGCGTGCTCGCGCGCCTGGGCTACGAGGTCACGTCGTGCGCCTCGGGCGACGAGGCGTACGCCGTGTTCGAGAAGTCCCCACAGGCCTTCGACGTGCTCTTCACCGACCAGACGATGCCGGGACGCACCGGGTCTCCAGCTCGCGCGTGAGATCCGCGCCAGGCGGCCCGACCTGCCGATCGTGCTCACCACCGGCTACGCCGGCGTGATCACGGAGGAGCACCTGCGCGCCATCGGAGGGTGCGAGCTGGTCCTGAAGCCCGCTTCGCCCGCCCACATCGGCCGGGCGGTTCAACGCGCGATGGGGGCGATGGTCGGCTAGGCATCTCACGGGCGCGGCACAGCGGCCGGAGCGCCCCGTCGGGGTGGCGGCGGATTGCCTATATTACCCCGTCCGGTGGCGCCTCCCTCCACGCCACACCTCGAGCCCGCAAGACCCCGACCTCCATGAGCAAGTCACCTCCGATCATCTATACGTGGACCGACGAAGCCCCCGCGCTGGCCACCCACGCCTTCCTCCCGGTCATCCGTGCGTTCGCGGGGGCGACCGATGTGCCGGTGGAGACCCGCGACATCTCGCTCGCGGGGCGGATCCTCGCCCTCTTTCCCGACTTCCTTGCGGAGGAGCAGAAGGTGTCGGACGACCTGGCCGAGCTGGGCCGGCTCGTGGACACGCCCGAGGCGAACGTCATCAAGCTGCCGAACGTCAGCGCGTCGCTTCCGCAGCTGAAGGCGTGCGTCGCGGAGCTGCGGGCGAAGGGATATGCGCTCCCGGCCTATCCGGACGAGCCGACGAACGACGAGGAGCGCCAGATCAAGGCGCGCTACGACAAGGCGAAGGGTAGCGCCGTGAACCCCGTGCTGCGCCAGGGCAACTCCGACCGGCGCGCGCCGAACTCCGTGAAGGCGTTCGTGCGCAGGAATCCCCCGCGCATGCGGCCCTGGCCCGAGAACTCGGCAACGCATGTGTCGACGATGGACGCGGGGGACTTCCGGCACAACGAGACGTCGATCACGCTGGACGCCCCGACCACCGCCCGGATCGAGCACGTGGCCGCGGACGGCACCGTGACCGTGCTCAAGGAGTCGCTCCCGCTGCTGGCGGGCGAGGTGCTCGACGGGACGTTCATGAGCCGGCGCGCGCTCGTTGCCTTCCTCACCGAGCAGGTTCGGGACGCCAAGAAGCGCGGCGTGCTGTTCTCGCTCCACATGAAGGCCACGATGATGAAGGTCTCCGACCCGATCATCTTCGGACACGCCGTGCGCGTGTACTTCGCCGACGTCTTCGCGAAGCACGCCGAGACGCTCGCCGAGCTGGGCGTGGATCCGAACAACGGCTTCGGCGACGTGGTAGCGAAGATCCAGGAGCTGCCGGAGGATCGGCGCGCCGCGATCGAGGCCGACATCCGGAAGGCGTACGCGGACGGTCCTGCGCTGGCCATGGTGGACTCGGGCCGGGGCATCACGAACCTGCACGTTCCGAGCGACATCATCATCGACGCGTCGATGCCGCCGATGATCCGCGACTCGGGCAGGATGTGGAACGCGAAGGGTGAGCTGCAGGACTGCAAGGCCGTCATCCCCGACTCGAGCTACGCAGGCATCTACGACGCCGTGGTCGAGGACTGCAAGGAACACGGCCAGTTCGACCCGGCGACCATGGGGACCGTGCCCAACGTCGGGCTCATGGCGCAGAAGGCCGAGGAGTACGGCTCCCACGACAAGACGTTCGAGATCGCGGCGGACGGAACCGTGCGGGTCGTCGCCGCCGACGGCAGCGTGCTGATCGAGCAGGCGGTGGAGGCGGGCGACATCTGGCGGGGCTGTCAGGCCAAGGACGCGGCCATCCGCGACTGGGTGAAGCTCGCGGTCGAGCGCGCGCGGGCCACCGGGGCCCCGGCGGTCTTCTGGCTGGACCGGACGCGCGGCCACGACGCGCAGATGATCCGGAAGGTCGAGGCGTACCTCCGCGAGCACGACACCGACGGGCTGCGCATCGAGATCAGGGCGCCCGAGGACGCGATGCGCTTCTCGCTCGAGCGTATCCGCCGCGGCGCGGACACGATCTCCGTGACCGGCAACGTGCTGCGTGACTTCCTCACCGACCTCTTCCCGATCCTCGAGATCGGCACGAGCGCGCGTATGCTGTCGATCGTGCCGCTGCTCGAGGGCGGCGGCCTCTTCGAGACGGGCGCCGGTGGCTCGGCGCCCAAGCACGTGCAGCAGTTCGAGAAGGAGGGACACCTGCGCTGGGACTCGCTGGGCGAGTACCTGGCGCTCGCCGCTTCCCTCCAGCACCTGGGCGAGAAGTTCGGCAACGCCGGCGGCGCGGGTGCTCGCGACCACGCTGGACGCCGCGACGGCACGGTACCTGGACAACGCGCGCTCCCCGTCACGGAAGGTGCGCGAGATCGACAACCGTGGAAGCACCTTCTACCTGACGCTCTACTGGGCGCAGACGCTGGCCGAGCAGGAGGCGGATCCGGCCCTGGCGGAGCGGTTCGCACCGGTGGCAGCGGCGCTCGCCGCGAACGAAGAGACCATCGTCTCGGAGCTGAACGCCGCGCAGGGAGCGCCTCAGGACATCGGCGGGTACTACATGCCGGATCGTGCCAAGGCCGACGCCGCGCTGCGGCCGAGCGCCACGCTGAACGCGATCGTCGACGGGATGTAAGCGACGCGCCGACGGCGGGTGCCGCTCAGCGCGCGCCCGCCGCGGCGCCGCGTGCTACGAAGGGGTGGAGGCGGAGCCGGGTCTCGTGGTCCGGTACCGCGTCCGGCCCGCTCGGCCCCTCGCGGTATCTACCGTGCCCGCGGGCCGGATCGGCGGCCGCTTCGTCGCCGGGCGGGCGCGTCGCCCGGTCGCGCGCGCCTGCCCACTCCCGGGCCTCCCGCTCCAGCGCCGGCGCTTCGCCGAGGTGGCGCAGCTCCGGGCGGATGGCTCCCAGGTGGCCGCGCGGAAGGGGGAAGAAGTGGCAGAAGGGCTCGCCCTCCTCGAAGCGAACCCGGTGGTCCGGGCGGGTGAAGCGCCAGCTCATCGAGAAGGAGTAGGGGAGCCAGTCGGTCTCGACGACCGCACTGAGGGGCGCGATGCCGTCCTTGGCCGTGTTGACGGGGCCGGTCACCCACAGGTTCCAGCTCGGGCTCGTGCGGAAGACGATCTGGAGGTCGAAGGTCAGGATGCCGCTCCCGAAATGGCCGACCGGGAGGCGGTCCCCGTCCGCGCTCGACGACACGTGCACCCCGTCGGGCTCGCTCGAGCCGTCCCACCACGCCTCGAAGGAGGCCGGCGAGAGCACCTCCCAACCATGCGCGTTCGCGATGGCGAGGGGAAGGCAGCGGTAGGCGTGCCCCTTCGTCGTCTCGTCCATCCACGAGCGCCGCACCGGAGCGGGCCGGATGTCGGGCAGCCTGGCCCCGTTGACGTAGGCGAGGAGGTCGGTCGAGGGCATCGCGTTCTCCTGGGGGTTCCGGGACGAAGGGCGGCCCGTGATTGACAACGAATCCGTATGGGGAGCATACGTTACGTGTTGCCCCCGCTACCCGGGAGATCCCCATGGCAAAAGAGATCCAGCACTCCGTCGGCTACGGCGGCAGCAACGTGATGACCAATGTGATGGTCGTCCAGTACCTGCTCAACTGCGTCCCGACCGCGCGGGGCGGTCCGACCGCCGAGCTGGCCGTCGACGGGATCATCGGGCCGAAGACGATCGCGGCCATCCGGAGGTTCCAGACCACGAACTTCGGGCGCGCGGACGGGAGGGTGGATCCCAGGGGGCGAACCCTGCAGGCGCTCCAGGGCTACGACCCACGCCCCAACCAGTCCGTGCAGACGGTCGCCGGCGTCTTCAAGATGCCGATGCCCCCGGCACCCGGATCCACGTCGGGGGCGGTCCTCAAGAGCCCGGGGAGTCCGGGCGGTGGGGTACCCGGCGGCTCCCCCTTCGGGTCGCCCGGGCAGCCCTTCGGCAAGCAGCCGTCCTCCCCACCCTCGCCTTTCGGCAAGCAGCCGAGCTCGGGCGGCTCCGGCGGCGGGAAGTGGGGTGGGTGAATCGGTCACCCATGCCGCGCGCGGGGGACCTGCCCACGAGCTGACGGCCTTTGTGCGGGAGGTGGTCCTGCCGGGCGGGCCGGACGCGGTGCCGCGCCTCGACCCGGACGCCTGCCGGTTCCGCTTGACCTGGGGCCCCTCGCCGATCCACCGCTGGGGGATCTTCGCGGCCGAACCGATCCCGGCTCGCAGGAGGGTGATCGAGTACACGGGCGAGAAGATCGATCGGGCCGAGGCGCACAGGCGCCGGATCCGTCCGCAGATCTACATCTTTCTGGTCGGCCCGCGGCGTGCCATCGACGGCGCCATCGGGGGGAGCGGCGCGGAGTTCGTCAACCACTGCTGTGAGCCGAACCTGGTCGCGCGTGTTCGCGGCGGTCGGGTGACGTTCGTCAGCCTGCGCCCCATCGCCCCCGGGGAGGAGCTCCTCCTCGACTATCAGCTCACGGGGGACGTGCCCTGGATCGAGTGCCGGTGCGGGAGCCCCTCCTGTCGCGGGTACATGAACCGGCCTCCACCGGCAGGCTCCGCGGTCGGCAGGCGGGACTGACGTCCTTGGCACGTCACCGGCGGGGATGGTACGGTTGAGGTACCCCCCCGAGGCTCGCCCCGGACGTTCGCCGTGCCACGATCCCTTCTCCGCCCCCACCAAGCCCGTGCGCCGCGCACCTCGGCGGTGCCGATCCTGACGCTCTCCCTCCTGGGAGCACTCTGGGCGTGCACCAGGGGCGAGCCCATCGGACCCGACGGCGGCGACGGCGGTACACCCGGCCTCGGGGCGGGCGCCAGCCTGGATGGGCGCCGTCCTTTCCCCGGCGACAATCCCTGGAACACCGACGTCTCGCAGGCCCCCGTCGATCCCGCATCGTCGACGCTGATCGAGGCATGCGGCGCGAGGAACCTCCACCCCGACTTCGGCACGGTGTGGCAGGGGGCGCCGATCGGGATCCCCTACGTGGTCGTGGACGGCGATCAGGCCGGGGTGCCCGTGAGCTTCTACTACGACGAGGAGAGCGATCCCGGCCCATATCCCATCCCGGCCGACGCTCCCGTGGAGGGCGGCGCGGACGCGGACGGCGACCGGCACGTCCTCGTGGTCGATCGCGACCATTGGACGCTGTATGAGCTCTTCGACGCGCGCCCGGTGAACGGCGGCGCCTCGTGGAGCGCGGGATCGGGGGCGATCTTCGACCTCTCCTCCAACGAGCTGCGACCAGCCGGATGGACGTCCGCGGATGCGGCCGGTCTGCCCATCTTCCCGGGGCTCGTGCGCTACGACGAGGCCGTGGACGAGGGTGAGATCGCGCACGCACTGCGCTTCACCTGCCCACGCACGCGGAAGGCGTACGTCCCGCCCGCCCGGCATTGGGCGAGCAGCTCCACGGACCCGTCGCTACCCCCGATGGGGATGCGGGTGAGGCTGCGGGCGGACTTCGACACGTCCGGCTTCCCCGCCGAAGTGCAGGCCATCCTCGACGCGATGAAGCGCTACGGGATGTTCCTCGCGGACAACGGGAGCGGATGGTACGTGAGCGGCGCGCCGGACTCCCGCTGGGACGACGACCGCCTCGGAAGCCTCAAGACGGTGCCGAGCTCCGCCTTCGAGGTGGTGAGGATCGAGGGGCTGGTGGTGCCCTGACAGGCCGCGGCCGCCGGGACTAGGTGTCCTCGATGCGCGCTTCGTCGGGGACCGCGCGCGGCAACCAGACGAGGAGCGCCACTGCCGTGAGCGACAGCACGAGCAGGGCCATCCACCCGTCGATGAGGATGCCGCTCCCCCAGTAGCCGGGCGATACGCCCGGCGTGCGCACGGTGAGCGCGCCGTACACCGAGGCCCCGAAGATCCACCCCGCATGCATCCCCATGGAGCAGTAGAGGTCGCCGGTGCGCTGGTAGGCCAGCGACAGGACGACGCCGACCGCGAAGATGTTGAAGAAGTCCGGGACCAGGCGCTGCACGTCCGCGAACCCGCTCAGCATCCCGGGAAGGAGTGCCAGGCCCGACCACCATGCGACCGTGGCGGGGCCTTCGGGGCTACCGAAGAAGTGCAGGATGGCATAGAGGAGGCTGCTGACGATCAGCGCTCGCCTCCAACCGTCGCCGCGGCGCAGGCCACCGAACAGGCCGCCGCGGAAGAGCACCTCCTCGATCGCCGACACCACGGAGGCCGTGAGCGCGGCGCCTCCGAGCGTCCTGAGGAGCGTGGCCGGCGCGATGGTGGTGTCGACGGCGCGGGCGCCCGCCAGCAGCACGAGGACGGCGGTGAGCGCCAGCGCGCCCACGCTGAGCGCGACGCCTCCGAGCAATCGCCCGCCGCGGCCCGGTCGCGACGACACGCCGAGGTCCCGCCACGAGCGCACGCCCAGGGCGCGCATGAAGGGCCACAGTCCGACGACCGCGAGGAGGAGGAGGGCCCGGTGCTCGTAGCGGTGGAAGGGGTGACGCCCGAGCCAGGCCGCGAGCGGCGTGAGCCGCGCGAGGCCCTGGGCTGCCCAGTAGACCCACGGGGCGAGCAGCGCCCCCCCGAGGAGCACGCCGCCGATGTAGAGCGCGAGGATGCGATACGAACGCATGGATGGGATCGTTGCCGTTTCGTCGTGGAGCAGGGCGCCAACTTGCCGCGCCCCAGGGAGTGGGACAAGGCGGTCGTTCTTGCGGGGGGCCACGGCGCTCCCGAACTTTCTCGTCATGGCGCCGACCGAGTCGCTTGGCGCGTACCCCAGGACCCGGATTCCGTGCGCCCGATCTCCAAGCCCCGCATCCTCTTCGGCTTCGGCGGGCTGATCCTCTTGGCCCTGCTCGTCCCCCCCGGGCCTCGGTCGTGTCGGCCCTGACGGGACAGCCGCTGCCCGGGGTGGGGCTCCGACTCACGCCGGCCTACCTCCTCCTCGCGCCCCTGTGCGGGGTCCTGGACTACCTGACCGTGCTGACGATCCCGCAGCACCTGGGCGTGCTCGGTACCGCCCTGTTCCTCTTCCTCGTGTGGCGGGTGGTGCGTCGTCGCAGGAGCAGGGGGTTCGTGGTGCGGGCGGCGGTCGAGCTGGGCGCGACCGTCGCTTTCCTCGTCGCGGTGATCGGCTTCTACGCCTTCGGTGCCCTCGGGCCGCATCCCATGGCCGCGCTCTCCGTGGACGACCCCGACGTGGTGGTGGTGGACTTCCACAGCCACACCCTCTCCTCGCACGACGGTCGCAAGAGCTTCACCGCGGAGCGGAACCGCGCCTGGCATCGCGGAGCCGGATTCGACGTGGCGTACATCACCGACCACGACAGCATCCGCGCCGCTTTCGAGGCGGTGGCCCACAATCCGCCGAGCGCCGGGGAAGGAACCGTCGTTCTTCCGGGGCGTGAGGTCGTCTATGCCGGTCAGCACGTCGTGGTGCTCGGAGACCTCGATCCCCGCCTCGGTCCGGGGGTGGGAACCCAGGGCGCTGCGGACCCCGGAGCCCCCTGCGCCGGTTGGCCCGTGCTCATCCAGACCATCCCCAACAACCTGGCCAACGTGGCGCCTGCGGGGTGTACGGAGGCCGGCGGCGGCGTGCGCGCCATCGAGCTCGTGGACGGGGACCCGAAGGGGCTGGCGCAGGGGGAGCGCGATCGCGCCTGGATCCTGCAGTTGGCGGACAGCCTGGACCTCGCGGTAGTGGCCGCCTCCAACCTCCACGGGTGGGGGCGCACTGCCCCCGCGTGGAGCCTGATGCGCATCCCCGGCTGGCGCGACATGACGCCCGAACTGCTCGGTGCGCGCATCGAGGAGGCGCTCCGCACGGGCGAGCCCGACGCGGTCCGGATCGCGACGATCCGGCGTCCCGGGCGGCGTCTCCAGGGCGTCGCCGTCGCCGCCACGCCCGTCCTCGCCCTGGCGGATTTCATCCTCGTGCGCAGCCGCCTCGAGCGTCTGTCCTGGCTGTTCTGGATCGGGGTCGTGGCCGTTGTGGTGGCGTGGAGGCGCAGGGTCAGCGTCTGAGCGGCCGCTCGAAGATGCGCTGCCAGGCCGCGTAGGCCGGCTTGCGGCGTAGCTGCGTGTCGAGGATTCCCATGTGCGCGAAGTTGGAGAGGCCGGACGCCCGGTCCGGGTCGAGCCCCAGGGCATTCACGTCCAGGTCCGTGAAGGTGAGCATCACCCACGCCTCCGCCTGCACGCCGTCGAGGAGCGTCTCGAAGCGGTTCATGAACGCGACCTGCTGCGCGGGGGTGCCGTGCGACCACGGCACGTCGGCCGAGCTCCACCCGCCCTCCACGAGCAGGAGGGGGAGGTCCGTTGCGTCCCTGAAGACCTGGAAGTAGTCGTCGGGGATGTCCGCGGGGGAGTCGAAGGCGAAGACCGGGTAGGAGGAGAGGCCGAGGGCGTCGATGTCGAAGTCGTCGATCAGCGCGAAGTTGTCGATGGGCTCCGTGCCCAGCCGGCCGTTCGCCTCGTCCGCCTGGAAGGAGACGAACACCTTGGAGGCTGGGCTGCGCTGACGGACCTGTGGCGCCAGGTCGTTGATCATGGCCTTCACGGCGGCGTAGAGGGTCGGGTCGCCGCGTGCCGCCAGCGTGTTGATCTCGGACGCGAGGCCGAACCACGGCGGTTGGATGCGCTCGGCGATGCGCAGCACCCAGTCGTCGTGCATCGCGCGGATCGACGGCTCGAGGATGCTGCGACCCGCCTGAACGAGCCCCGGATCCTCCTTGCGCCGATCCAGGCCGTCGAGCGGGTCCACCAGGAAGATGATCCGCATCCCCAGGGCTCGCAGGTAGTCGGCCACCCCGGCGCGGTCCTCGACCAGGCTGTCGATCGGAGCGCCGGCGAGCAGCTCCCGCCACGGAACGCCCTGCTGGAGGATCGCGATGTCGGAGACCTGCGACATCGAGTCCATCACGGCGAGCACGAGCGCCACGTCGGCGGCGGGCGCGATCGGCGCCCACCCCATCTCGTACGTGCGAGCCTGGCTCGGCTCGGGCTCCGTCGTGTCGTCGCCGTTGCACGCCGAAAGCGCCAGCGACACGAGCGCCAACCCCGCCAGAAGCCTGGCCTTCGAACGGTTCATGCGTCTCCTCCGTGGATTCCCGAGCGGCGGGCTCTTCCTCCAAGCTAATCCCGTGGGGACGGCGGCACTCGGCTCGGCTCGATCCGTGCGTGGGCCCCCGCCGTGAGGTTACTTTGGACCCCAGCATCCGTGCTCGGCTCCCTCCCGACTGCGCCGAGGCGGCCCGGTCACAGCCCGCAGAGAGCTCCGCCCGATGACCCAACCGTCCAGCAGCTCGCACTGGCTCACCGACGTGGCCGCGCATGCGGGCCTGGAGCTGAGGCTCGCGCAGTTCCCCGAGCTGTCCACGCTCAGCAAGGCGTGGCGGGTGGTCGCGACGGCGTGCAAGGCTACGGACGACCAGCTCGCGCAGCGTGTCGCCAGGCACTTCCGGCTGGGTGTGGCCGATCTGTCCACCTGGGACCCGCAGGCGGTGGCGCTCCTTCCGGAGAGGATCGCGCGCACGCACGGAGTCCTGCCGCTGAGCCTGGACAACAACAACCTGGTGGTGGCCACCTCGGATCCCGCCAACCGCGACGCACGTCAGGACATCGTGTCCAACTCCGGCCGGCAGCCCGTCTTCCTCATGGCAAGCCCGCCCGCGATCTCCCAGGCGATCGATCGTGCGTACGCGCCCGTGCGCTCCGTGCACAGCACACTGCGGACCCTCGTGACCGAGGCGGCCTCCACCGACTTCCAGCTCGTCACCCAGGGTGCCGGGGCGGGCGCGATCACGCGCTTCGAGCTCGAGGCGCCCGCCGTCGTCAAGCTCACGGACATCATCCTGCAGCAGGCGGTTCGGTACCGGGGCAGCGAGGTCCACCTGGAGCCCGGGCGCGAGATGGGCCGGGTGCGGTACCGCATCGATGGCGTGCTGCAGCACTTCCTGGACCTTCCCGTGCAGGCCCACAACCGCGTCGTGGCGCGCCTCAAGAGCATGACCCAGCGGCCCTCGGCGACCACGGACGGACCCTCGGGCTCCTTCTCCCTCCCCGGCAAGGGCGGGGCGGAGCTGGAGGCTCAACTCCAGAGCACGGCCACGCCGGACGGCGAGCGGGTCACCATACGCATCACCGACCCCAAGGCCCGGCCGACGCTGGACGAGCTCGGCTTCGACGGTCCGGAGGGGAAGAAGCTCCGCGAGCTCCTCGGTCAGCGGGACGGCTTCATCCTCGTCGCGGCGCCGGCCCGGTCGGGAAAGACCTCGCTGGTCTACGCGGCGCTGACGGAGGGGCGCGGGCTGAACGTCGTCTCGCTGGAGAACCCCGTCGAAGTGCAGATGCCGGGCGTCACCCAGGTCCAGTACGACCCCGGCGCGGGCTCCTACGCCGAGGCGCTCCAGCAGCTCCTCGGACTCGATCCGGATCTCATCCATGCCGGCGAGATCCGGGACCTCGCCACGGCGCGCACCGTGCTCCGGGCCGCGGTGACCGGGCGGCGCGTGCTCGCCACGGTGCACACGTCGGACGCGGTATCCGGCGTCCGGCGCCTCCTCGACATGGGGCTGGCGCCCGGACGGCTCGCCGAATCGCTACGCGGGGTGGTGTCGGTGCGCTTGCTTCGACGGCTGTGCACGGCCTGCTCCACGGAGGTCCATGAGGTCGCGGACCTGCCGTCTCGTGAGCGGCAGCTCGCGCAGGCCGTGGGCAACTTGCCGGCCCGGCGGGCTGTCGGCTGCCCCGAGTGCGGCGGAACCGGCTTCCGCGGTCAGCTTCCCCTCGCGGAGGTGCTGACCCTCGAGAGCTCCCTCCTGGCCGCGATCGCCGAGGTATCCACCGGACCCGAGCTCGACACGGCGGCGCGGGCGCAGGGCATGAAGACCTTCCTGGACGTGGCCCTCGAGCGCGTGGCGCGCGGGCAGACCACCCTCCAGGAGGTGGAGCGCGTGGTGGGCCTCGTTCCCCAACGTGAGGCGTCCGCGGCCTCGGTGGGACCCATCCTGGTCGTCGAGGACGAGCCCGACACCCGGCTGCTCATCCGGACTGTGCTCCAGGAGATCGGCTTCCACATCGTAGAAGCGGAGGACGGACCGCCGGCGCTGGCGCTGCTCGAGAGCGGCGAGCACGACTTCTGCCTGGTTCTCCTCGACCTCTTCATGCCCCAGATGCGCGGCAACGAGGTCCTCAAGCGGATCCGCAAGTCGCTCTCCACCCAGGCCCTTCCCGTCATCGTGCTGACCGCTTCCCCCAATCCGAGGGACGAGATCGAGCTCCTCGAGGCCGGCGCCGACGACTACCTCCTCAAGCCCATCGTCGCGGACCGGTTGGAAGCGCGTGTCAGGGCGGTGCTGCGGCGGAGCGGGGTGCCGCTCACGGAGGGGTAGCGGGGGCGGCCGTCCGCCGGGTGGTCTCGCCACCCAGATCACGTCCCCGCGTGACCGTGAATCCCGTCAAGGCGTCACGCGCCGACGATGCTCGTCATGGCGTGGTTCCACGGCGAAAAGGGACGGCGGCGGCGCTCAGCGCGTGCGGGCGGAGAACGTGACGATCGTGCCCTGGCCGGGGGCGCTCGTCACTTCGAGCCGTCCCCGCGCGGCGGACGCGCGACGCCGCATGAGGTCCTGCCCGTTGCCGTTGCAGGCCTCGGCGGGATCGAATCCCACGCCGTCGTCCTTCACGCTGAACGCCAGCGTCCGCTGATCGACCGAGACCGCGATATCCACGCGGGTCGCGTTCGCATGTTTCACCACGTTGTTCACGACTTCCTTGAAGAGCAGATACACGTTCTGGCGGAACTCCATCGACACGCGCAGGGCCGGGCTCTCCGCGGAATCCGCGAATCGATACTCCACGTGCCCCGACAGCAGCGTGTCCGCGGTGTCGTGCATGTGCCCAACCAGCTTCGGAAGCGTGTCGTAGCGCGTGTTCACCACCCACACCGTCTCCCGGACCTTGTGGGCGGTGTCGCGTGCCAGGCGCCCCACGTCGCCGAGGATGGCGGCCCGGCGATCGTCCAGCGAGGAGGTGGAGCGCACCATGTCCGCCTTCAGCGCGATGTTCGACAGGTTGGCGCCGATGTCGTCGTGTAGCTTGCCCGCGATCTCCAGGCGCAGCCGCTGGCGTGCCTCGAGCTGGCGGAGTCGGTACGTGTAGAATCCCACAACCAGCGAGAGCACCCCCACCAGAACGAGCGACCGAAACCACCACGTCTGGTAGTAGGGCGCCAGCACGCGCACGGGGAGCGCCATCGCGCTCTCGTTCCAGACCCCCTCGCTGTTGCGGGCCGACACCCGGAAGACGTACCGGTCGGGTGGCACGGACGTGTAGTTGGCGACCGGGGTGTTGCCCGCGTCCACCCAGTCGGGGTCGAGCCCTTCCAGCATGTACCGGTAGCGGTTCTGCGAGACGTCCGCGAAGTCCATCGCCGCGAAGTCGAAGGCGAAGAAGTTCTCGTCGGGCGCGAGGACCAGCCCGTCCGTGCGGGCGGCGCGGGCGAGGGGGACGTCGCGCCCCTGGATGCGGAAGGCGGTGAGGGCCACCCGAGGCTTGTTGCCACTCGAGGCGATGGCGGCGGGGTCCACGATGGTGAGCCCGGCCCCGCCCCCGAAGTAGAGGGTGCCGTCGGGCCCCCGGTGCGCGGCGTTCGCGTAGAACCCGTTGCCGGCCACGCCGGCTGGCTCGCGGAAGACCAGGAACTCTCCGGTGGCGGGGTCGAAGCGCACGAGCCCGTCACCCGTCCCGATCCACATGCGTCCCAACCGATCCTCCTCGATGCTCTCCACGTTGTCGTGGGGCAGTCCGTCCTCGGTGGTCCACGCACGGAAGGTGCCGGTGGTGGGATCGAGCTGGTTGAGCCCGCCTCCCTCGGTGCCCACCCACACGCGATCCCGGGAGTCCACGAAGACCGCAAGGACGCGGTTGTCGCTCAGGCTCCCGGGGCCCGCACGATACAGGGTCGCCCTCGTGCGGTCCTCCGCCACGACCGACAGCCCGCCGTTGAAGGCGCCGATCCACAGGCGTCCCCGCGAGTCCTCGGCGATGGGCCAGATCCAGACGCTTCCCAGGTCCCAGTCGGCCGGGTCGGCGCCGCGATAGGGTCGGAAGGTCCCCGAGGCCTCGTCGAGGCGTACCAGGCCCAGCTTGTAGGTGCCCGCCCAGACGTCGCCGGCGTGATCCTCGAAGACCGAGAACGCGGCTTCGTTCCTCGGGGCTCCGTCCGGGCCCAGGATCGGGATGCGTCGGGCCGGCCCGGAGCCGTCCAGCAGCCACACACCGTCCGAGTAGGCGGCGATCCACAGGCGGCTTCCAGGGTGGCCGGAGAGGGCATAGATCGAGCTGCCGGAAAGCGAATCCATGGAGGGAGGGCTGGAAGCGGACAGGGCGGCTCCGCCCCGGCGCTCCAGCAACTGCACGCCGCCCCCATAGGCTCCCAGCCATAGCCGGCCCGCTCCGGCATCGGCGATCGAGACGACGCCCGTGCCCTTCAGGTCCGACCCGGAGTAGAGCCTGGACATGCCCCCGCTCAGGGGGTGGAGGCTGGCCAGGCCGTTCCAGGTGCCCAGCCAGAGCACGCCCGTCCGATCGACGAGGAGGTCGCTGACCTGCTGGTCCGGAAGTGCCCGGGCGCCCTCGCCGTACCCCACGCGATGCACGACGCCCGTCGCGCGGTCGGCCACGTAGGCCCCCCGTGGCGTGGCGAGCCAGACCCGTCCGTTCGGCAAGGCCAGAAGGGCCACGACCGCGAGGGGATCCTCTCCCGCGGGGGCCTGGAAGAGCACCCGGTGCGAGGACAGGTCGGGCGACACGAGCAGGACCGCTCCACCGAAGGTTGCGGCCAGGTATCCATCCCCGACCGGCTCGATGGCACCGACCGAATCGCCGAGCGTCAGGGGGACACGGGAGATGCGCCCGACCTGGTCGACCAAGGCGAGAGAACCGTCGGACACGGCCGCCAGGACCCGCCCGCCGGGCATGGAGCCGAGCGCGGTCGCATGAGGGAGCGGGTCGGCACCGTCCCACGCCGGCATGACGTTGGTCGCTTCGCCGGTGGCCGGATCGAAGCGTACCAGGCCCACGTCGGTGTGGAGCACGAGCACGCCGTCGCCGACGGCGCGGATTTCGCCCACCCACCGACCCTCGCGTTCTTCGGTCGCCCCCTCGGCGACGTCCTTGCGCCAGGGACCCAGCCCGGTGAGGGGGTAGTGCCGGACTTCCTCGCTCAGCGGGTCGAAGCGCTGGAGTCCCCCCGCTGCGCGCCTACCCAGATCCGCCCGCTGTCCGCGGCGGCCAGCCCGACGATGTAGTCGTCCGACAGCGACGTCGCGTCTTCCAGGCGTGCCCGGTACGCCTTGAAGGTGCGGCCGTCGAAGCGGAGAAGTCCGTCGTGGGTTCCGATCCAGAGGAATCCCGCGTCGTCCTGCAGGAGGGCTGTCACGCGGGTGTTGGACATCCCCTGATCGGCCCCGTAGTCCGTGAACGCGGGCTCGTAGCGTGCCTGGGACGCCGCCGGTGAGGGCACGGCCGCGTACGGAGCGGCCGCCAGGAGGATCCCGGCGGCCACGCGGGCGCTACGGTGGGCCATCAGTTCTGGCCGTCGGGCCGCCTGCTGTCCGTGAAGACGGGGTTGCCCGCGCGGCCCCCGGCGATCTCCTCGAACATGCTCTCCAGGTCCGGTGCCGTGGACAGCGACGGGAAGTAGAACCCCTGGTCGGTGATCATCACGTCCCCCTCGTTCCACCTGGGGGCCCCGGGTGCGGTGGAGCCGTTCGGGAGCGACGGCGGTGACCCTCCCAACTCCTGGAAGGCCATCTGATCGTAGCGCGGGAGCATCGTCTCGAGCCGTTGGCGGAACAGCTCCCTGAGACCGTGGTCGCCCGGATCGTTGAACGCCGTGGTGTAGGGACCAACGCCGCCCGGCTCCATCCACGCGGTGGCGACGATACGGGGCAGCTCCGTGGCGAAACCGCGATACACGGAGCCCTCCACCTGCCAGCACCGCGCCTTGCGCACCAGACAGACGTACTCGTCGAAGTTGAGGCGGAAGGGCTCCGCGGGCTCGTCGGGCTCATCGCCACGGGGCGGCCTCTTCTTCGTCACCACGCACACGTGCCAGTGGTGGTCGCGCTGCCAGTGCACATGGAGCGTCTCGATCGAGGTCTCCTCGGGGTTGGGCAGGGCCGGTGAATCGTGGGGCCACTGCTTGACCCGCTCCCTCATGTCGTCCCACGTGTCGGACGTCATGCGCCACCCTTCGAGGAGGTGCTTCGGCGGTAGGCACTCCGCGGGCAGGACCAGCGCGAGCGCACCCGCGTCCACCTCGATCTGGCTGGGGCCCGTGGGGGCGTCGATCGAGATCAGCGAGAGGGCATTGGGGGTCAGGTAGGAGGGGATCCCCAGGGAAGGACGCCCCGTCTGCCGGAAGGCGTAGTAGCGGAGCAGCTCGTGGGCATCGGGTGGGGGGTCGGGCATGAACATCTCGATGCCCCAGTCGCTCAGGAGGAAGTCGTAGCCTCCCGTGCCCGCCACCACGAGGGGGAACGGGTTGCCCGTCTCGGCCTCGTGGGCCCAGAAGAACTTGATGACCGCGTCCAGCCTGCGCTTGATGAAGTCGGGGGTGTTCTGACCGGGCGGCAGGTTCGCCGCCATCTTCCCCCTGAGCCATAGCAGGAGGTCGAGCAGGCCCGTGCCCGTCGTGCCCCCCTGCAGGGGCGGAGGGTCGCCGGGCACGAGGTACTTCGCAGCGGGCCCGGGTAGCATCGCGTCGTGCCAGGCGACCGCCACCAGACGAGGGAAGAAGTCGCTCCAGAGCGAGTTCAGGACGCCCGCAGGAATGCACCAGGCGAGGGGCCGGTGCCGCCAGTTCACAGTTCGCCGGCCCGCAGGGATCGCCACCCATGGCCCTCCTCCTTGTCGTACGGTCGGGGTTGGCCTCAGCCGTCGCCATCGAGGGAGACGAGGTTCTCCTTGATGGCCTTCACCACCGCCTCCGTGCGGGAATGCACGTGCAGTTTCGTATAGATGTTGCGCAGATGGCTGTCCACGGTGTGCTCACTCAAGAACAGCGACTTGCCCATCTGCCGCTTCGTCTTGCCCTCGATCAGCTCGCGAAGCACGTCGCGCTCTCGATCCGTGAGCTCGTAGTCCCACGCGGGGGCACGCATCTGCGTGAAGAAGTTCAGGACGCGGCGCGCGATCTGGGGAGTCATCGGCGCCCCACCCTGCAGGGCCTCGCGAAGCGCCTGCACGATGGCGGAGGAATCGGCCGTCTTGAGCAGGTAGCCGGACGCGCCGTTGCAGATGGCCTGGAAGATGAGGTCGTTGTCCTCGTGGATCGTGAGCATCACTACACGCGTGTCGGGTGCGAGGCGGTTCATGCGCCGCGCGACCTCGAGGCCGTCCATCTCGGGGAGGCCGATGTCCACGAGGAGTGCGTCGGGGGCGAGATGCTGGTTCAGGTACGCGAACAGATCCTCGCCCGACGAGAACGCCTGCGGAGCGCTGAAGCCGTCCGTGAGGTCGACCAGGTCCTGGACGGTCGACCGGAATTCGTCGTTGTCCTCGACGACCCAGACGGTGGCGGTCTGGCCCGCTGCTCGATGATCTGGCTGCATGTGTGCCCCCCCCGTGTGGACCCTCCGCGGGCGCCGCGCCGCTCGGCGCCGCGCAGGCGCGCTGTCGAGGGATCCAGCGCGCAAGATAGGAGTGCGGAACGTAGGCTACAACGACGAGCCGCCTTCCTCAGACGAAGATGGAGCGGGGATTCATCTCGTCCTCCTCGGGCGCCCGCTCCACCCATCCGAGTCGAAGGGGAACGTCGTAGAGACGGCCCGGACCGAGGCGGCGCCAGAAGTGGCGGAGTCCGGGCACGATGACCTTCACCACGGGGAAACGGACGTCGGGCCGCGTCATGTCGTGTACGAGCACGTCACACCCGACCGCCGCGGCGCGATCCACGCAGGCGTTGATGTCCTCGCGGAGGTCACCCTCGAGGCTGCGGCCGGAGGGCAGGACCGGCCAACGCGGGGCGAGCCGGGCCGGAAGGAGGTACGGTTCGTCCACCAGCGTCGCCTCGTCCCACCAACGCACGGCGTCCTCGAAGTCGGGGAGCAGCCGGCGACGGCGCTCATCGGGGGTGCGAAGCACGTGGGGCAGCATCTGGTTCACCTCCGCGAGCGCCCGGGTCAGCGCGATGCGCGGGTCGAGATGCGACCCGAACCCGAAGATGATGTCCTGCCCCGTATCGCGACGGAGCGCAGACACGGCGGCATAGGTCGGAATGCCGAGGTCCGTGGTCAGGTCGAGCGCCCACACGTCCCGATCGAGGCGGCCGTAGAAGGCCACCAGATCGCGGACCCACGGATCGTCCACCTCGAGGGAGACCTCGGGTCGGGGCGCCCGGTTGTACCACCACAGGGCGACCGCGTCCCGCTCCGCCACCTCCAGGAAGCCCTGGAGGATCGCTTCCTCCAGGCAGTTGCCACCCGCCAGGCCGTTGGAGTCTGCGTCACAGAAGCGAGCGCCTCGGCCCCCGAATCCGTGGTAGAGGAACGCGGACGGCACCCCGCGTAGACGGCCGGTCCCCAGGTCCCGCGCCCATGACCAGGCGATCACCTCGTTGTCGTACGGCTCCGGAACGAAGTGGAAGCCGCTCCTCGACTCCCGGTTCCAGACCTCGCGCCCGGCGAACTGCTCGGCGCTGAACCGCATGAGGTCGTTGGGTGTCAGGGCGTCGGGGCCGAGCTGGGACCGGCGCGCCATGGTCACATGCTCGTCGCCGCGGTGGACGCTCGAGAACCGCTCCAGCGACTCGCCCAGCGCGCTGGCGCGGGCCGCCGCGTCCGACCTTCCTTTGCCGCCGCTGTGGTCCCTGCGGTCGTCCTTCACGGCGCGCACCGACCCCGGGCCGTAGTGATGGGCGTGGCCGGCCGTGTAGACGTGGACGAGATCCGTCCCCTCGACGGGGAGCTTCTCCACGCGCCGCACCACGCCGACCAGGGGGCTGACGAGGCGCGCGTACCGTGACAGCGTCACTTCGGGTGACACGATCCGGTAGCCCGTTCCGGTGCCCGACGCCCGCGATCGCGATACGAGCGTGAAGTCGGGGCCGGGCACGGTGAGGGCGGGGTTCCCGCACGCCGCACAGTGGGGGAGGCGGGGGATCCAGTGCCTGCGAACCTCCCGCGGGTTCGCGAGGCCGATCACGAGGAGGTGGTCCTCGACCGCGGCGAGCGTGGCAGGGTCGCCCACGTGCTCCGCCACGCGATCGAAGGCGACGTCCGGGATCGCCGAGGGCAGGGGCACCACCTCGAAGCCGGTCCCGTCGGACGCGGTCCCGGCGTGCAGCAGGCCCCGGCCGCTCAGGTTCAGCATCAGCCGATCTCGCAGGCAGGTGAGGCAACTCGCCGCGGGGGCGAGCACCGGGCCGAGCCATACGCGACGCGCGCCGAGACCCGCCAGGAGCAGCGGCCGGCCCGCGTCGACCGACAGGGTCGCCGCCGCCGATGCCAGCTCCGGGCGGAGGTAGTCGTCGGTGAGGACCAGGAGCGTGCCCTCGGCGCCCACCCACGTCGCGCGCGGGACGACGACCACGGGAGATTGGCGTCCTGCCCACAGGCGGGCCAGGCGGGTGGCGAGGGGGGTCCCGAGCGGGCCCTCGCCGGAGGTGTCCGGCCGCGGATCCCCCTCGTGGACCCACCCGGCCTCCAGGAGCTTGAGGAGCACGAAGTGCACCTCGGCCGCGGGGTGGACGCCCTCGAGCGCGGCCGCGACGTCGACCGCGGTGCGTCGGCCGTCGAGGAGGCGGACGACCGACGAGGTCACCTCGTCGTCGAGCAGGAAGGCGTCCTCGTCCTCCACGAGCACGACCGCTTCCACGCCATGGACGAGATGGGTGAAGCGCTCGTTCAGGTGAAGGCGGGGCTCGGTGCGCATGGTCACTCCGAAGGTGTCGCTGTTCCCCTGCCGAGCCGAATGCGCTACCCCGCCCGGATGCAGGGGTTCGCTCCGGGACGATGGAGGAGGGCGCCCCGCCGCGGGACGCCCTCCTCGAGAGGCCGGGCAGGATCCTGGGTTGGGGGGCAACCCGCCGCGGCCGGCATCGACTTCAAACCTCGACAGAAGTCTACGCCGCTCCCCCACCCGTCGCCTCGCGCGGTCGCGGGGTTCGCCCTCACGCGATGACGGGGTTTGGCTTCGTCCCGCCGCCATGGCCACCGGTCGCACGATGCCGCATCATGGGTGGGCCTGCCCGCACCCTCGGCACGTGCGCGACCCATGAGCGACGAACGACATCTGCGCGACGCCGTAGCCCTCGCGCGCGAACACGCCCGCGACGGCCTGCACGGGCCCTTCGGCGCCCTCGTGGTGCGGGACGGGCACGTCGTGGGGTGCGGCTGGAACCGCGTGGTGGCCGACCACGATCCGACCGCGCACGCGGAGGTGGCGGCCATCCGTGATGCGTGTGCGTCCCTGCATACGCACGTCCTCGACGGCTGCACGATCTACTGCACGTGCGAGCCGTGCCCCATGTGCCTCGCGGCCATCTACTGGGCGCGCATCGGCCGCGTGGTGTACGCGGCCACGGAGGAGGATGCCCGCGCCGCCGGCTTCGACGACGCGGACATCCGCCGCGAGGTGGCTACCTCGTGGGAGGGCCGGCGCCTGGACAGCGTGCACCTTCCCCTCCCGGAGGCGCGGGCGCTCCTGCGCGACTGGAAGGCGAACCCCGCCGCGCGCCCGTATTGACCCCCCATTCAATCCACGAAGGCCCACAGCCACTCGCGGCTGGCCGCGTCCAGCGCGCCCGGGTCGGGCACGAAGTACAGGTCGCCCGCCACGTCGCGGATCAGGAGGCCGCCTCCGGGCGTCTCCCGCGGCCAGTCATCCAGATGCGTCTGGAACGTACGCGCACCCTGCCGGGTCTCGACCCTCCACACGCGGATCTCGATCTCCTCGTCGATCTCGGCCACGGCGGTGACCTCCAGCACGAAGCCCGCGGCCACCATCGCCTCGTCCAGCACACGGGTGGACGCCTCGTCGAGCCGCTCCTCCGGCCCTACCAGCGCGAACTCGCGGTTCCCGCCATCGCGTAGCGACACGTGCCGGCCGTTCTCCGACCAGGGGAACAGCCGGTGCACCCGCACCGGCCGCTCCTCCCCGTCCCTCACGGCCCAGAGTTGCCCGTCCCGCCTTCGTTCCAGCCTCAGCCCGGCGTCACTGATCCGGACCATGTCCCACCTCCCTTTCGGTTCGAGTCAGATGGCCTTGGCCATCTCACGCTGCAGCGTGTACAGCCTGCGATAGACCCCGCCTTCCTTGTCGAGCAGCTCGGCGTGCGTCCCGCTCTCCGCCAGCCGCCCGTCCTTCATCACGAAGAGCCGCGACGCGTTCACCAGCGTCGACAGCCTGTGCGCGATCGCGAACACGGTGCGCCCCGCGATCAGCCGGTCCATCGCCTCCTGGATCTCGCGCTCCGTCTCCGTGTCCACCGCGCTCGTGGCCTCGTCGAGGATCAGGATCCTGGGGTCGTGCAGGATCGCTCTGGCGATGCTCACCCGCTGCCGCTCTCCTCCCGAGAGCGTCTGTCCCCGCTCGCCCACCACCGTGTCGTAGCCGTGTGGCAGCTTCACGATGAAGTCGTGCGCGTTGGCCGCCCGCGCCGCCTCGATCACCCGCTCCGGGCTCGCCTCCGGATGTCCGTAGCGGACGTTCTCCAGCACCGTACCGTGGAAGAGGTACGGGTCCTGGAGCACCATCCCGAGCTGCCTCCGGTAGTGCGCCGACTCCAACTCGCGCAGGTCCACGCCGTCCACCGTGATCCGTCCACCGGTCACGTCGTAGAAGCGCGCGATGAGGTTCACCACCGTGGTCTTGCCGCCACCCGACGGCCCGACCAGGCCGATCATCTCGCCCGGCTCGACCTCGAAGCTCACCCCGCGCAGCACCTGGCGGACGCCGTCGTAGGCGAACGTCACGTCCTCGAACGCGACGCGTCCTTCGACGGGCTCCAGCCGCACGGGCTCCTTCACGTCGACGACCTCGGGCTCGGTGTCCAGCACCTCGAACACCCGGTGCGCCGAGCTCGTGGCGCGGTTCATCGTCCGCGTCATCTGCCCGATTACCTCGATCGGGTGGATGAACATCGTCGTGTAGAGCAGGAACGAGACGAACGTCCCCGCCGACAGCGTGGGCGCGCCTCCCCCCAGCCCGAGCAGCCGCGGCACCGCGAAGGCCCACACCAGCACGGTCGTTCCCTGGATCGCGAGCATCAGCGTCGGCCAGAACGTGGTCCACGCCGCGTGCAGCCGGTTCGCCTCCTCCGTCACGTCCGAGCTGCGCGCCGAGAAGCGCCCTGTCTCGTGCGCCTCCTGACTGAACGCCTTCACGACCTTGATGCCCGGCAGCGTGTCGCCGAGCACGTCGGTCATGCTGCTCCACTTCCGCCACGTGCGCAGGAAGAGCCGCTCCATGCGCTCCCCGTGCCAGAAGATCGTCCAGCAGAACGCGGGCACCGGCAGCACCATCACCAGGCCGAGCTCCCAGTCCAGGGTGAGCAGCACCCCGGACAGACCCAGGAGCATGACCAGCGACAGCGACACGTCCACCACGCCGAAGGCCAGGAACTCCCACAGTCGGTCCGTGTCCGACGTCACCCGCGTGATCAGGCTCCCGGTCTTCTTCCTGCTGAAGAAGCCCATGCTCATCTTCTGCAGGTGCGCGTACACCTCGCCCCGCAGGTCGCGCGCGACGTACTCGCCGACCACTGCCATCAGCCGCAGCCGCACCAGCGCCGCCGCCTGGCGCACCACGTACACGAGCGCCATCGCCACCACGGCCAGCCACGCCACCGTCGCGCCTCTGTTCACCGGCACGCTGCCGTCCTGCACCGGCCGGACCACCTCGTCGATGAGGTACCCAGCCAGCCAGGGTGGCACGAGGCTCACCAGCGTGATGACCGCGGCCGCGGCGAAGCCCCACCCCAGCCGTTTCCGGTAGGGCGCCAGGTACGACAGCAGACGCCAGAGCACGGCCCTGCGGTTCCCCGCCACCAGGGCCTGTGCTTCGCGCACCGGTGCGGCCACCGCACGCGCGTATTCCACGTCGGCCACGCCCGGATCGACCTCGCGCCCCTCCACCTGCTGCTGGATCACGAAGCGGATGTTCTCGACCGCGCGCCGCTGCCTGTGGGTGTAGCGCAGCTCCGCCAGAGGGGCCTCCTTCTCCTCCCCCAGGACGTGGAGCAGCGTCGCGGACAGCCCGGGCTCCTCGCGCACGGCCCGGACGGCCGCGCGCTCGAAGGCGCTCGCCTCGCACCCGCGCTCGACGAGGGCCACACGCTCGTCGCCGAGCAGCACCCACCGTTCCGTGAGCGCCATGGCCTCGTCCAGGTCGACCATCGCGTACAGGCGCACCGGCCCACCCAGCGCCTCCTCCCCGGAGGCCCGGACCTGCTCCGGTAGCCAGGCGGGCTGGCCCAGGTACCGCTCGATGATCCCCTGGTCCTGTCTCAAGCCACTCTCCGACATGGCCCCTCTCCCCTTTGCGGTCGTACCCGGCCGCCCCTGTGCGGCTCGATCGGCCGCGGTGACGTGCCAATGAAAACCGGCCTTCCCGTCGCCCTCAGAGGGGGACCGGAAGGCCGGTTGGCCGATCGAGAAAAGCGGAAACTACGCCTTACTCAGGTCTCTCCCTCCTTGAGCGTCAGGGCCTGCGGACGCACCCGGTCGACGACGAACGCGTAGCCGATGGGCGCACTCCGCCCCTGCATGGCGGAGATGCCCGCACGGCGGAGCGTCGGCATCCAGAGGGTGTGACTGTGAGATCGCATCGTGTTCGCGCTCTCCTGAGTATCGCTCGGACGGGCCGTGGCTCGGCCCGCAGCTTCCGATCTTGTCATGCTATGTACGGGAGGGCCGCCGATCAAGTTTCTCGTTCCGTCTTCATCGGAGGAAATCGATAAGCAGGCGGTTCACCACGTCGGGTCTCTGGGCCACGATCCCGTGCCCGGCGCCCTCCACCGGCCTGAACTCGAGGCCGGGAACGAGCGTGCGGATTTCGCCGACCATGTCGTCCGTGATCTCGTCGTCGGCGGTTCCCCAGATCAGGAGAACGTCGCGTGCCTGGGCGCCCACGGCGCGATATGCGTCGGTGTAGTCACGGAGGGCGTCGCCGCGCACCATCGACAGCACCGAGCGCCGGAAGCCGCGCACCCTCGTCTGCGCCTTGAACGCCTCGGTGTACCGTTCGAGGTCGGGGTTGCCCGCGTACAGGCGCCGGAAGCGGCCCGTCAGGATGCGCGTACCGGCCGCGCGCGCGATGGCGTCGCCCACCCACGGCGTGCGAAAGAGCGCGGAGACGTGGTAGTCCCGTACCACGGGCGAGATCAGCACGAGCCGACGCACGCGCTCGGGGTGGGCCGCCGTGTAGTTCACCACGGTGCCGCCGCCGAGTGACAGCCCGACCAGATCGAAGGGGTCGGTCAGGCCGAGCGTGTCGACCAGCTCCGCCAGCTGAGCGCTGTAGAGCGCCTGGTCGTACGTCACGTCCGGTCGGTCGGACAGGCCCCGGCCGTACTGGTCGTAGGTCAGCACGCGGTAGCCCGCGCGGGTGAGCGCCGGTACCTGCTCGTCCCACGTCCAGATGGGGATCGTGCCCCCGTGGACGAGGACGACGCCGGGGCCGTCCGCCGGCCCGTCGACACGATAGTGGGTGACCCCCCCGGAGAGCCGGACGTACGTCCCGCCGAGTCGCCCGCGCGCCGCGGTGTCGAGCTGCTCCCGCTCCGGGTCCGACGCGACGTACGCGCCGACGACGCACACAGCCGCCACGGCAAGGGACGCTCCCAGCCACCTCCGAGTCATCGTCACCTCCGTTCGCGGCGAGCCGGGCGCCGGCCCACGCAGCATGCCGGATGAGATAGCGCGCGCGGACGGTGCGCGCCAACGCGTGACGGTCCCCGCCGGCAAAGAACGCATTGCTCTTGTGCAGAGCATCCTGACAGCGGGCCGTGGCGACGCGCGCGCCCGAGTCGGTCCACCATCAAAGTGCGGAGACGATCCCGTGAAACCCTCCCGGATGGGCCGTATCCCGGCCGTGGCGCTCGCCGTGGCCCTCGCCGGGCCCCTCATGTCGTGCGGCGGCAGCGATGCCACCGGCCCCGGGGGCGAAGGCACGCACTTCATCAAGGCCACGATCGACGGCGCGGCGTGGAACAGCGACGCCGGCGCCGAGAGCTTCGGCGTGTCGATCACCCTTCCGGGCCTGTACTCGATCACCGGCACGAAGCTCGGAGGTGGCTACATCATGGTCCTCAGCCTCTACAACATCGGCGGTACCGGCACCTATCCGATGGGTGTGGGGAACCTGGTCGCGGGAGGGAGCGCGATCGTCTCCGACGCCGGCGGTGGGTGGGCGACCCCCCAGTCCGGCGCGGCCGGCACGCTCACGATCACCGCGCTCACGGATTCGCGCATCGCGGGAACGTTCACGTTCACGGCAGAGGCGCTCACCGGCACGGCGACCGGCACCAAGAGCGTCACGGGCGGCAGCTTCGACCTGGAGGTCAAGCCGACCGGTGCGGTCGGGGCGCTGCCCGACTACGCGGGGAGCTCGGTCACGGCCACCATCGGAGGCACGCCGTTCACGGCGGCCGCGGCCACCGGTCAGCTCACCAGTGGGTTCGACATCCTGGTGGTGACAGGCTCGAACACCACGAGGTCGCTGACGATCTCGCTCACCGACGTGTCCGCACCCGGCACGTACGCGCTGAGCGGCACGGCGCCCACGCGCACGATGGGGGTGACGGGCGTCACCAGCCCGTTGACGTCGACGTGGAGCTCGAACGGCGCAGGTGGAAGCGGGTCCGTGACGGTCACGAGCATCACCGCGACGCGCATCAAGGGGACGTTCGCGGCCACGCTCGGGCCGGCGCCGGGCACCTCGACCCCGGGCACGCTCGCCATCACGAGCGGCGCGTTCGACATCGGCCGGCCGCCGGGAAGCTGACCGGAGTGGTGCGTGGGGGTCGTCGCGTCAGTGGCGGCGGAAGGGGCCGGTCACCTGCACCTTGACCGGCACGCCGCCCACCCGCGTCGGAATCCCCTTTCGCGCCCCGGCGTCGTTGACGTAGACCAGGAGGCAGGGGGTACCGCCGGACTCACCGACGGCGGTGCCGCCCACCCCGGGTCGGCCGAGCACCTTGCGGTTCAGCTCGGAGAGGGCGGCCTTCACGTCTCCGCTCACGGTGCGATCCCGTCCACCGTCACGCCGAAGCGCTCCAGCACGAAGTCGATGGGGTTGGCGATGGTGTTCACGTTGCTTCCCGCGAAGAGGAGCGCCACCGGCCGTCGGTCGCCGAGCAGCGTCCCCTTGGTGACGATCAGCGAGCCGGAGTCGCCCGGATTGCTGAAGCTGCCGTCCGAGACGACGATCTGGTCGACGAAGCGGGCGTTGGATCCGCGGTAGCCCACGTCGATCGTCGCGTGGATCCCCGTGACCCGCCCGGCCGTCTGGCCGGTGGTGCGCCCGTACTTCTGCACGGTCATCCCCAGCTCGGCCTCCGCCGTGCGGCTGCGCGGCGTCCCGTAGCCTCCGTCGGGCGTGGCGTTGCCGACGTCCTCCGTCGTGGTGAGGGCGATGGCCGCGTCGATGCGGTTCTCCGGGCACACCAGGCTGCAGAACCGGATCGGCTCGAAGGCGGCCAACGTCCCGAGCGCGTCGTCCGGGTCCCGGCCGCCGTCCACGACGCCGGGCTGCAGGAGGTGGTCACCCTCGCGTCCCTGGTTGACCGCCGCGAAGACGTGGTTGTTGCTGAGCGCGAAGACCCGGTCGCCGTCGGTGACGCGGGCGCCGAGGGTGCCGGCCGTGATGGAGGGGTGGCCGCTGCTCACGCCGATGGGGACGGGGCGGGGGAAGCTACGCTTGGGGTCGGCCGGACCGTCGTCGTAGGCGACGATCGGTCCCGTCACCTCGGGGACGACCGCGACGCCGTCCACGGACGCGGGCAGCGCCGCGACCCCGGGGGCCGTGAGGTACACCTTCACCACGGGCGTGCCGGAGTAGTCGAGCCCCACCGCCGTGCCCACCACCCCCTCGAGGTCGATCCACTGCGCCGTGACCTGGTCCTGCGCGGCGAGCGCCGCCGCGAGGTCCGGGCCCGCGTGCCAGTCGTGGGGGCCCGCGCGCAGCAGGACGTCCCCCAGGAGCGCCAGCACGAGCCCCGCACGGGATCGGAAGAAACGCGTCATCGTCGTCATCGCCACCCTCCTCGTCATCTTCCATACCATGGGACGGGGCAGGAGGTTCGTCCAGCCTCGCGGGTTGACCCCGCGATGCCGTGCCCTGACCGTTCAGGCGGTCCCGCCGCGCGTGGCGGTCTCGCCAGCAAGCGGCGGGCCCGATCGGAAGTCGGACCCCTCGAGCACGCGCACATCATGCGAACCGCACTGACCCTCCGGGCCCTCATCCCGGCGCTCGCCGTCTGCGCGACGGCTCCCCTGGCGACCCCCCTCGGCGCTCAGAGCCCCGCCGGCGACGGCACGGCGATCCACGTCCCGTTCGAGCGCTACACGCTTCCGAACGGCCTCACGGTCATTCTCTCCGAGGACCACGCGACGCCCACCGTGGCCGTCGACGTCTGGTACCACGTGGGGTCGAAGAACGAGGAGCCGGGCCGCACCGGCTTCGCGCACCTCTTCGAGCACGTGATGTTCACCGGCTCCGGGCACGTCGCGTACGGCGTGCACGACCGCTACACGGAGGGGGTCGGCGGGGGGAACAACGGCTCCACGACCAACGATCGGACGAACTACTACGAGACCGTCCCCTCGAACTACCTCGAGGACGTGCTCTGGCTCGAGTCGGATCGGATGGGATGGCTGCTGGACGCACTCGACCTCGACAAGCTGAACGCGCAGCGCGACATCGTGAAGAACGAGCGGCGCCAGAGCTACGACAACCGACCCTATGGCCGCGCGAGCGAGATCATCAGCGGGGCGCTCTACCCGGACGGGCATCCCTACCACTGGCCCGTGATCGGCAGCATGGAGGACCTGAGCGCGGCGTCCGCGGAGGACGTGAAGAGCTTCTTCCGCCTCTACTACGCGCCCAACAACGCGACCGTGGCGATCGTCGGGGACTTCGATCCAGCGTCGACCAAGGCGTGGGTGGCGAAGTACTTCGGCGAGATCCCGCGCGGCGGCACGATCACCCGTCCGGACGCTCCTCCGGTCAGGTTGCCGTCCGAGACACGCCTGGTCTACGAGGACCGGGTCCAGGTGCCTCGCCTCTACCTGACGTGGCCGACCGTCGGCGTGGGAAGCCCGGACCAGTACGCGCTCGACCTCCTGGGCGACATCCTCTCGGGCTCGCGCACGGCGCGGCTCACCAAGGGCCTGGTGTACGACCGTCAGAGCGCGGCCAACGTCTCCGCACGCCAGGACGAGTCGGAAGCGGTGGGCGAGTTCGCCGTGACGATCACGCCGCGGCCCGGCAACACGCTCACGGCGCTCGAGCTCACCACCGACTCGATCCTCGACCGGTTCCGCCGCGAGGGTCCCACGGCCGACGAGCTGCAGAAGGCCAAGGCCGGTCTCGAGCTGCGTACGATCTCCTCCCTGCAGTCGGACCTGGCCAAGGCCGACATGCTGGACCAGGGGAGCGTCTTCCACGACGACCCCGGGTACTTCCGTGAGGACCTCGCGGCCACGCGCGCCGTCACGGCCGACGACGTCAAGCGCGTCGCCAACCGCTACCTGACCGACGGTCGCGTGGTCCTCAGCATCGTGCCGATGGGCAAGAAGGATCTCGCCTCCAAGCCGGAGCAGAGCACGCCCGTGGCCTCGAGCACGCAGTCGGGAGGTGACCGGTGAGCGCCGTGCGGGGGATCCGGACGCGCCCCGCGAACGCGGTGCGCATGGGGGTGCTCGCGGCCGCGCTGTGCGTGGCGGCGGCGCCCGCCGCCCTCCTCGCGCAGGCGGGCCCCAGCGCCTTCGATCGCTCGCGGCCGCCCGAGCCGGGGGCGCCCCCGGCGCTGCACGTGCCGGACTGGAGCGAGCGCTCGCTCGCGAACGGCGCGAAGCTCGTCGTGTCGCAGCGGCACGACCTTCCCCTCGTGTACCTGACGATCGAGTTCGTGGGTGGGGCGGATCAGTACGAGCCGGCCGGCAAGACCGGCCTGGCATCGATGACCGCCGCCATGATGAGCGAGGGGACCGAGTCGCTCGATGGGGACGAGCTGTCCGACGCCCTGGACCTGCTGGGCACCTCGGTGAGCGTGCGCGTGGGCGCCGAGAGCGGGTCGATCGGCTTCCTGTCGACGACGGAGAACTTCCCGAAGGTGCTCGACCTCGTCGCCGACATGATCGAGCACCCGGCCTTCCCGGGGGACGCCCTCGAGCGGCTGCGTGGCCGCGCGCTCGTGAGCCTCACGCAGGCGGAGGACCAGCCCACGGCGATCGCCCGCAACGTCTTCGCGCGTGTGCTCTACGGCGAGGACCATCCGTACGGGCGCTTCATGACCCGCGAGAGCGTGCAGGCCATCACCCGTGAGGACGTGGTGTCCTTCCACGACACCTACTTCCAGCCGGGTCGCGCCATCATCACCGTGGTCGGCGACGCGGAGCCCCGCGCGGTCGGCGCGACCGTCGAGAAGGCCCTGTCCGGGTGGGGCCGCGGCGGCCGAGCCCCCGACGTTCGCCTACCCGCCGGTGCCCACACCGAAGCCCACGACGATCTACCTGGTGGACAAGCCGGGCGCGGCGCAGTCGGTGTTCGCCATCGGCCTGCCGGGGCCGGCGCGCAACACCCCGGACTACTACGCCATCGAGGTCATGAACACGATCCTCGGTGGCCTCTTCCAGTCGCGCCTCAATCACGACATCCGCGAGGTGAAGGGCTACAGCTACGGCGTGCGCTCCGGCTTCGCGTTCGGGAAGGGCCCGGGCGCCTTCCAGGCGGGTGGCTCGATCGTCACCGCGAAGTCCGACAGCGCGCTCATCGCGTTCATGGGCCACCTGCGCGGCGTGCGGGGCAGCGTGCCCTTCACCGACGACGAGATCGCGCAGGGGAAGGCGGCGCTCATCCAGGGCCTCCCGCAGTCGTTCGCCTCGGTGGGCGCCACGGCGAACGCCATCTCCGACCTCTACCTCGAGGATCTGCCGCAGGACTACTACCAGGACATGGCCGAGCACGTGGGTGCGGTCACGAGAGAGGACCTGGTGCGCGTGGCGCGCGAGTACATCGACCTCGACCATCTCGCGATCGTGATCGTGGGCGATCGCGCGTCGATCGAGGAGCCGCTCGCAGCCACCGGCGTCGCGCCGATCGTGCACCTGGGGGTGGATGGGAGTCCCGTGCCGGAAGGCGGGGGCCCCGGGGCGTAGGCGGCGGCCCGCGACCCTCGGCGGCTACCGGCAGCGCACCTCCACCCGGCGGTTCATCGAACGGCCGCTCTCGTCGTCGTTCGTGGCGATGGGCCGCGACTCGCCGGCGCCGAGCGCGGCGAGGCGGGCGGCGTCCACGCCGCGTGTCACGAGATCGTCGACCACCGACTGCGCCCGCCGCTCCGAGAGCGCCTGGTTGTAGTCTTCGGTGCCCTCGCTGGAGGTGTGGCCCTCGATCGTGATGCTCGCCGAGGCGTCGGCGGACAGACCGCGCGCGAGCTCGGCCAGGACGGGGTCGGACTCCTTCCGGATCACGGCGGAGTCGAAGTCGAAGTTGACCCCGTGGATCACCGATCCGCAGCCCAGCTTCGGCGGCTCGGGCTCGCCGCAGTCCGGGACGGGATCGGCGTCGGTGGTGGCACCCGTGTAGAGCGCGAAGGGCGCGCCGTTCGTGGAGCGCACCCCGCGGATCGATCCATCGTCCGTGACGCCGAGGATGAACTGGCTCGGCACCCCGTCCGAGCGGCCCGTCCCCGTCGCCCGCAGGATGTTGCCGGTGACGGTCCCCTCGAGCCTCGAGCCGGTGTCGTAGCATCCGGCCACCAGGGCGCCTTCCTGCGTCAGGCGCAGCCGCACGCCGCGATCCCGCCATGCCCCCGTGAAGGCGTCGGAGAGAGCCGGCTGCTCCTGGGTCCCGTTGCCGATGATCTCGCCGAACTCGAGGAACATCGCGTCCCTGAGCATCTCGATCCCGCCCACCAGGCGGAGGCGCACCCACCGCACCGGAAGCGTGGCCTTCAGCGAGAGGTCGGTGACCTGGCCAGGTCGCTCGTGCGTGGTCAGGGTGCCCGACGCGAGCAGTGTCCACGGCCCGTCCGGACTGTCCGCCGAGCCGTAGACCTCCACGTCCTTGATGAAGGTCTGCGACGGGCTCGGCGTCTCGAGCACCTCCGGAACGGCGAGTCGGTCGAAGGTCGTGGGCGAGGGAAGGGCGTACACGAACTCGGTGTCGGTGGTGGCGTCCGCCCGGTTCACGAAGGGGAAGCCGCCCGGGCGGCCGTCGACGATCTGGGTCGCGTGCGTGAGGTCCGCGCCCTTCTGCGCGCCGGCCCCGCCGACCCGCAGGGGGAGTGCACCCTGGGCCAGCGTCAGGTAGTCCACACGCTGCGGCGTCTCCTGGCTCGGAGCCGGACGCTCCGGGCCGGTCCTCATGGCGATTCCGGCGAACGCAGCGAGGACGACGAGCGGGGTGCGGGGCAGCCGCATGGTTCCTCCGTGAACGTGGGCCATACTCCCCGGCCTATCCAATGGGCCGGGCCTTCCGCATGAGGTCCGCGTACGCCTGCGCCTCGATACGCGCCACCGCATCGGCGCGCTCCTGGATGCCCTGGGAGAGCCTGGTGAACAGCTCGCGGTCGCCCTCTGTCGGAGGTGCGTCCGCCATCGAGGCGAAGCTCATCAGCCGGGCGAGCTTGCTGTCGATCCCCGTGGGCTGCGCGATCAGGTCCTGCCCGGCCCGGGCACGGAACTGCACCAGTCGCTCCTCGATGGGATAGAGCTGGTCGTCGAGCCCCTTCAGCGCCACCTGGAGCTCCTGGCGCGACCCTGCGCGCTGGACGGCCGCCTCGGCCTGGGTGCGCATGTCCCGGATCTTCTTCACCAGGCTCATGGTCTCGGTGAGCTTGTCACGCACCTGGACGAGGAAGTCGAACTGGGCGACGAGGTCGGCGTCCGTGTAGTCGATCCTCGGGTCCCGCAGGATCTCGAACGGCTGGCTGAGCGTGCGTCCGCCCGCCTGCAACTCCACCCGGTAGCTTCCGGGAGGCGCGAGCGGGCCCCGTGCGCTTCCCTGGAACACCGCGTCGGGGAGCACTTCCGCGCCCGGATAGCGCATGTCCCACACGAACGTGTTCGCCCCGGCCCGCGTCTCGACGTTGTCGAACGTCCGCACCAGGACGGTGCCCTTCAGGATGCGGATCACCACGCCTCCGGCGGGCATCGTCGCGACGTGGTAGGGCACCACCACCCCGGCGGGCGGGTTGCGCCCCGCCTGGCTCTGGTTGGCGAAGGCACCCACCAGGCTGGCACCGGTGTTGGTCCGATACGTGGGCCTCGGCCGGAAGAGGTGCACCGGCTCCGCCATCGCTGCAGCATCGAGCTGGTGAAGGAGCGCGACGTCGTCGAGGATCCAGAACGACCGTCCATGGGTGGCGGCGACCAGGTCCCCGTTCTTCACGGCCAGGTCGTGGATCGGCACCACCGGGAGGCCGTGGGCGAGGGGCTGCCAGTGGTCCCCGTCGTCGAACGACACGTAGACGGACCGCTCGGTACCCGCGTAGAGCAGGCCCGTACGCTCCGGGTCGCCACGGACGACGCGCGTGAAGTCGTCTTCGGGGATGCCGGTCGTGATCTTCGTCCACGTGGCGCCGTAGTCGTGCGTGCGGAAGAGGTACGGCCGCTGGTCGTTCAGCTTGTAGCGGGTGGCCGCGACGTAGGCCGTGGCCGGATCGTGCGCGGACGGATCGATGATGCTGATCAGCGTGAACTCCGGCAGGTCGGGGATGTTCACCTTCGTCCATGTGCGGCCCGCGTCCTTCGACACGTGGATCCAGCCGTCGTCGGAGCCGGCCCACATCACCCCGGCCCGCGCCGGCGACTCCGCGAAGGAGAAGATCGTCGCGTACCACTCCGGGCCGTACGCCTCCCGCGTGATCGGGCCCCAGTACTCGCCCGGCTCGGGATGCTCGTAGGACGGGGTCTGCTCGAGCGTCTTCGGATCGTGGCGTGTGAGATCCGGGCTGATGACCTCCCAGCTCTGCCCCTCGTCGGTGGTGCGGTGCACGTACTGCGAGGTGATGTAGAGCTCGTTCGGGTCGTTGGGAGACGTCATGACCGGATACGTCCACCAGAAGCGGTACTTCATGTCCGCGGCGCCCCACCCGTAGTAGGTCTCCGGGTTCGGCGAGATGTCGCGCACCTGTTTCGTGCGGTGGTCGTACCGGGTCAGATAGTGGTGGTCGGCCGCGTAGACGATGTTCGGGTCGTCGCGGCGGACGGCGATGTAGCCGTCCTCGCCGCCGCCCACCGTGAACCAGTCCTCCAGGGTGTTCACGCCGAAGTCCGACCACGCGGGCACGGAGATCGTGGTGTTGTCCTGCTGCGAGGCATACAGCCGGTACGGGAAGCCGTTGTCCACCGCGACGTGGTAGAGCTGGGCCGTGGGCTGGTTCATCAGGTCCGACCAGGACGCCCCACCGTTGAAGCTGACGATGGCACCGCCGTCGTTGCCCTCGGCCATGCGCAGCGGGTTGTCCGGATCGATCCACAGGTCGTGGTTGTCCCCGTGCGGAACGTCCATCTCCTGGAACGTCGCGCCCCCGTCCGTGCTCTTCCAGAAGTTCACATTGAGCACGTAGACGGTGTTTGCGTCCTGTGGGTCCGCGAAGATGTGGTGGTAGTACCAGGGTCGCTGGGTCAGGTCCGCGTCCTCGTTGGTGCGAGTCCACGTGGCCCCGCCGTCGTCCGAGCGGAACACCCCTTTCTTGCCCAACTCGGCGTCGATGATCGCCCACACGCGGCTTGTGCGCACCGGCGACACGGTGATGCCGATGCGGCCCTTCAGCCCGTCGGGAAGCCCGGGGTGGTCGGTCAGCTCGGTCCAGGTGTCGCCACCGTCCGTCGACTTGAACAGGCCGGTGCCCGGTCCCGCGCTGGTGAACCCCCAGGGGTAGCGCCGCAGTTGGAGGAGCGAGGCGTACAGCACGTTCGGATCACCCGGGTCCATGATCAGGTCGATCGCGCCCGTGTTCTCGTCGCGGTAGAGGACTTTCCGCCACGTGCGCCCGCCGTCGCGGGAGCGAAAGACACCGCGGTCGGCGCTCGGCCCCCACGGGGAGCCCAGCGCCGCGACGTAGACCAGGTCGGGGTTCGTCGGATGGATCCGCACCCGCGCGATCTGGCTGGTCGCCTCGAGGCCGAGGTGGGTCCATGTCGTGCCGGCGTCCGTGGACTTGTACACGCCGTCGCCGATGGATGCGTTGCCGCGGATGCACGTCTCGCCCATCCCCACGTAGAGGACGTTCGGGTTCGACGAGGCCACCGCGATCGCGCCTACGCTACCCGTGTGGAAATAGCCGTCCGAGACGTTGCGCCAGTTGATGCCACCGTCCTCGGTCTTCCAAACGCCTCCCCCGGCGGTGCCCTGGTAGAACACGAAGTCGTGCTCGGGATCGCCGGCGACCGCCAGGACACGCCCGCCCCGGGTGGGGCCGACGGAGCGCCACTCCACGAGGTCGAGGTAGGAGGAATCCACCACCTGCGCGCGAAGCGCGGCAGGTGCGGAGATGAGGGTCAGCAGTCCGACGATCGCTCGACGACGCATGGTGCTCGCTGCTCCTTCGTGCAGGCCTTCGCCGTGAGCGTGCCAACGTCACGCCCCTACCGCGGTTCGGTCAAGGACGCTCGCTCGGCGAGCGTTCGTGATCGCCGCCGCCGCGCGATCGGCATCCCTCCCCACGCCGTGGACCATCCCCGACGACATCGCGTGCAGGAAGAAGAGCCCCACGAAGTAGAGTCCAGGCTCGCTGTCCACGATTCCGCTCCGATGGCGCGGCTCCCGCGGGCCGTGGACCGGCAGGTCGATCCAGTCGAAGCCCGCGTGGAAGCCGGTGCACCAGATCACGTTGGCGACGTCGAGCACCCGTCCGTCTTCCAGCACCGGCATCCCGTGCTCGACGGCGACGGTTCTTCCAACCCGCTCGACGCCGGCCCGGGCCAGGTCCTTCGGCTTCACCCGGATGAGGGGACCGCCCTTGTGCAGGATCCTGGGGCGCACCTTTCGGCCGATGGCGGTGCGAACCGTCAGCACACGGTGGAAGAGGAAGCGGAGCACCAGGCGGACCATGATCAGGCGCCCGAGGAGTCCCTCGATGCGGAAGGGAATGTGCCCGGTGTCGCGACCCGACATCCACACTTCGTGGCGCGGGGCCAGCTCGCGGGCGATCTCCGAGCCCGAGTTCCCGGCCCCCACCAGGAGGACCGGCCCGTCACGGAGCTGGTCGGGGTTGCGGTAGTCGGCGGAATGGAACTGCACGACGTCGGGTGCGAGCTCGGCGGCGAACGGGGGGACCTTCGGCTTCTGGTAGTCCGACATCGCGACGACCACGTTGTCCGCCTCGAACGACCGTTCGCCGGCCGTCACCAGGAACCGTTCCCCCCGCCGCGTCAGCCCGTCCACCCTCACGCCCGTGCGCACGGGCAGCTCGAAGTGGTCCGCGTAGGCCTCCAGGTAGTCGGCCATCTCGTCCTTGGTGGGGAAGGAGTGGGACGAAGCCGGAAACGGCATCCCGTCCAGCCCGTCGTAATGGGCGGGCGTGAAGAGGCGCAGCGAGTCCCAGCGCTCGCGCCAGACGTCCCCGACCCGCTCTCTGGCGTCGAGGATGAGGAAGGGGAGCCCGCGCCGGCGCAGGTGGTATCCCACCGAGAGGCCGGCCTGGCCGCCGCCGATGACCAGGGTCTCGCAGTACTCGGGTGCGCGGATCTTCATCGTCGTGCCTCCACCTCGGGTCGCCGACTGGACCGCGGAGCGTCCGACGGCCGACTCCAAGCTACCCAGGGCGGAAGGCCCGCCGCCTCGGCCGAATCAACCAATTCCCAGGCGGCGGCCGAGATGGGTCATTCTATGTAGGCGGGTCCAGGAGGTGGTGCTCATACGCGAACGCCGTGGCGGCCGCGCGGGAGGAGACGCCCAGCTTTCCGAAGATGTTGGCCACGTGGCGGGCGACCGTCTTGTCGCTGATGAAGAGCTCGTGGGCGATGGCACGGTTGGTGCGCCCGGTGGCCAGCAGCGCCAGGACCTCCCGCTCGCGCGGGGTGAGCCCGTGGCCACCGTGGGTTGTCCGCCGACGCTCGAGCGCGTCGAGGCGGGCGAGGTCGGGGGCGGCGCCCAGTCGCCCGAACTCCGCCCGCGCCGCCTCCAGCTCCAGGGTGGCCCCGTCGTCGTCGCCGAGCTCCCGGCAGGCGAGCCCGAGCAGCATGCGGGTCTGCGCCGCCTCGTAGGGGGCGTCGGCCTCCCGCCACTCCTGCCATGCTCGCCGCAGCGGTGCGAGCGCCCCCTTGGCGTTGCCCGCCGCCAGCTCGATCGCGCCCTCCACCTGGGCGACGATCGTGCCGAGAACGCCGGCGGCGCAACTCCGGGCGATCTCCTCGAGCTCCGCGCACGAACGGCGTGCCTCCTCGATCTCTCCTGTCTCCAGCAGGATCTCGACATAGGCGGGTAGCAACCGGGCGCGGCGCAGCCGGTTCGTCGTCTCGGCGAGCGCGCGCCGGATGGACGACGCGGCGGCGTCGGGGTCCCCCTGCGCCAGGCGGAGCAGCGCCAGACCCGGCTGGGGCTCGCGGCCTGACCGGCTGGCCGCGCGATACGCCTCCTCCGCGGCAGCCAGATCACCGCGGAGCCTGTGCAGCTCCCCTTGTTGGTACAGGGCCAGGCCGACCCCGCCCGGCTCGTGGCCGCGCTCGAAGCACTCGGACGCACGGAGCGCTTCGGCCATCGCGTCCTGCCACGCGCCGTGGAACTGGAGGATCTCCGCCCGGTAGACGCGGCACTCACCGGTGTAGGGCACCATGTCGGGCTGGCCCTCGCACCAATCCGCGAGCGCGGCGGTCCATTCGTGCGCCCGAGCGAGCGCCCAGACCTCGCGACACGCGCTGATCACGCTGCAGTAGATGAGCCCGGTGACCTGGGGCGACAGCTCTCCCGCGGCGACCGAGACCATGGCCTCGTCGAGGAGCGCCAGTCCTTCGGCGACGCGGGAAAGGCGCAGCAACGCGCGCCCCTGCAAGTGGAGCGCCAGCGCCAGCAGGTCGGGGTCGCCGAAGCGCTCCCCCACCGCGGCGGCCTCGGCCGCGGTCCGCACCGCGCCCTCGAAGTCGCCCGCGCCCAGCTTCTGGAAGCCCAGAGGAAGCAGGAGGTACCCCCGTTCCGCGCAGTCCTCGCCCGCGCGCTGGAGCTGACGGGTGGCGCGCCCGAACCACCCGCTCGCACGCGCCGCCTCACCGCGGTTGATCAGGTGGAACCCCAGCCAGAAGGCGTAGCGGGCGGCCCCGGCGGGATCGTCCGCGTCCAGCGCGGCTTGATGGGCGTCCTGCAGCGCCTGGACGAAGTCGTCCTCCCGCCCGAGCAGGAAGGACGCGACCGCCAGGCGCCCCAGGTCCCGCGGTCCGGCGGTCCCCGCCTCGTGGGCCGAGGACAGGGCGTCGCGCGCGTCCTTCCACGCCCGTCGCTCGAACGCCTTACGCCCCTCCTCCAGCCGCGGGTCGATGGACGTCGCTCCCGCCTACATCCCGGAGCCCTGGCTCGACGGCGGCACCATCCCGTTGAGGCGCAGGTAGGTCACGAGGTTGCCGTAGTGCTCGAAGGCGTGACCCATGTTGAACGCGAGCACGGACAGCTTCGTGTGCTGCTGCCCGAAGAACTGCAGCGGCGCGCTCGCGTCCGCGGCGCTGAGCTGATACGCGGCGTCGCAATACGCGAAGGAGGCCTTCAGCGCCGCGACGATCTCGGCCTTGGACGCGAGCTTCTCGGCGTCGGGCATGCTGGGAGCCTGCTGCCCGCGCACGGGGGCGCAGAACATGTACCCGGAGTTCGCGACGTGCCCGATGATCTGCCCGAACGTGCGGACCTCGTCGGTCGGCCGGTACGAGTACTTGTCCTCCGGCATCTGCTCGGCCGCCGCGGTGATGTAGCCGCGAACCGTCTGGTAGAGGCCCCGCACACCGGCGACCGAGCCGTCGCCCTGGCCCATCTGTGCGGAAAGTGGGGTGGCCAGGAGAAGGGCCGTCAACGCCAACCATACTCTCTTCATGCGCGCGCTCCCGAGGGTGGAGGTAGGGGCGCCGGTCCCTGCCGGCTTCGCCCATGGTATCCAGGGTGTACGGTCGCAGCCACCATCACGTTTCTCCCCGACCCCCTCGAAATGCTTGCTGCGCGATGGGTGTCGTGAGAGAATACTACGTACCCTGCCCGACGGACCGCGTCCGTGGTCCGTCCACACAGTAACCGGGACTGCTCCGCCTCTTCTCCCTGAGGGGTGCCCGTCAATTGGGGGGGATTCCATGACAACTGAATCGTACGCTGGGCGCGCACCCCTACGGGTGCCGCGCTGTGGCGTCGCCGTCGCCCTGATCGTGGGGCGGCGGTCCTGGCCGGGACACCGTTCACGGTGGCGGCCCAGCAGGGTTCGATCGCGGGGACGGTCGTCTCCGCCGAGACACGACAGCCTCTGCCGGATGTGTCCGTCCAGGTGGTCGGCACCGGCCGTGGCGTGTTCACGAACGAACTGGGGCGGTTCACCCTGGGCAACCTACAGGGCCCGGAGGTGCAGCTCTCACTCTCGTTGATCGGGTACGCCACCACGACGGTCACGGCCGCGCTCGGCCGGACGGATCTGCGCTTCGAGCTCAGGCCGTCCGCCATCGAGCTCGACCGCATCATCGTCACCGGCACGCCCGGCGCGCAGACCAAGCGCGCGCTGGGCACCACGGTGGCCACCGTCGATGCGGCCGCGGTCGTGGACGTCGCGCCCATCTCCAACCTCGGACAGCTGTTGAATGGTCGCGCCCCGGGGGTCGCGATCATCAACACCACCGGCATGCTCGGCGGCGGCAGCCGCGTGCGCATCCGGGGCGCCAGCAGCTTCTCGCTCTCCAACGAGCCGCTCATCTACATCGACGGGGTCCGCGTCAACAACGAGCAGGCGACCGGCCCGGTCAACCAGGCGTTCGGCTCCCGCAGCATCTCGCGCTGGAACGACCTCAACCTCGAGGACATCGAGAGCGTCGAGATCATCAAGGGGCCGGCCGCGGCGACGCTGTACGGCACGGAGGCGTCGAACGGCGTCGTGCAGATCATCACCAAGCGCGGGAGGTCCGGTGCGCCCCGGTTCGACCTCTCCGTGCGGGAGGGAGCGAGCTGGTTCTCGAACCCGCAAGGCCGCCTGTGGACGAACTACTACGACGTCGGAGGAAACGGCTCGGTCGAGTCCATCGACATCGTCGACCAGGAGAACGCCGCGGGACGCAAGATCTGGCGAACCGGCGTGCTGCAGCAGTACGACCTGAGCATGTCCGGCGGCGTGGATCTCGTGCGCTACTACGTGTCCGGGAACTTCGAGAACTCACAGGGCGTCGAGTTCGACAACAGCGTTCGCAAGTGGGGCATTCGCACGAACGTGACCGTCACGCCCAACGAGAAGTGGGATATTCGAGGCAATCTGGGCTACATCTCGGGAAAGACGAACCTCTCGCTCGAGGCGGGAGGCGGCGGAGCCACGTGGTCGACGTACTTCGCTCGCCCCGACCGACTGGACACGCCGCGGCGCGGCTTCTACAGCGGCACGCCGGAAGCCTATACGGGGGCGTTCGACTCGTGGCAGAGCGTCGACCGCACCACGGCCGGCATCACGATCAACCACCACCCGACGTCGTGGCTCTCCCACCGCTTCACCGCGGGGTGGGACTACACCCGTGAACAGAACAACGAGATCCAGTACCACGACGAGGAGTGGCTCTACTTCTTCTCCTTCTCGGACCGAGGCTACCGCGAGACGCAGGAGCGCTCGGTCGACTACGCGACCGTCGACTACGCCGCCACCGCCGAGCTTCCCGTGACGAGCGACATCCAGTCGTCGACGTCGGTGGGTGGGCAGTTCTACCGGAAGTTCGACCAGCTCGTGTACGCGTACGGTGAGGCGTTCCCGACGCCGGGGCTCACCAGCATCCGCGCGACGACGCAGAACCGCGCGGCCGACGAGACCTCCGTGGAGAACACCACCGTCGGCCTCTACGTCCAGGAGCAGCTCGCCTGGAAGAACCGCCTGTTCCTGACCGGCGCGGTCCGCGGCGACGACAACAGCGCCTTCGGGGTCGACTACAACTTCGTGACCTATCCGAAGGTGAGCGTGGCCTGGGTGATGAGCGAGGAGCCGTTCTGGAACTTCGGCTTCGTCAACACGTTGAAGCTGCGTGGGGCCTACGGTGAGTCCGGCCAGCAACCGGACGCCTTCGTGGCGATCCGGACGTTGCGTCCCGTGCCGGGCCCCGACAACGTCGGCACGGTCACGCCCGACAACCTCGGCAACCCCGACCTCGGACCGGAGCGCGGCACCGAGGTCGAGCTGGGGTTCGAGGCGGACCTGCTCGACGGGCGCATGGGCGTGGACTTCACGTACTACAGCCAGAAGACGAAGGACGCGATCCTCCTGCGCGAGATCGCGCCCTCCACGGGTTTCTCCGGCTCGCAGTGGGTGAACGCCGGCGAGATCGCGAACAGCGGCATCGAGGTACTCGTGCGCGGGATGCCGTGGCAGAGTGAGCACCACTCGCTCGACCTCAGCGTCAACCTGAGCACCAACCACAACGAGGTGCTCAGCCTCGGCGACGTGACGGACGAGAACTTCATCAGCGCCGGCACGTACCTGCGCCACCAGATCGGCTATCCGATCGGGTCGTGGTTCAGCCAGCGCGTCGTCAGCGCTCAACTCGACGCCAACGGTATCGCAACCAACATGTTGTGCGACGACGGTGCGGGCGGGAGCATGTCGTGCGACGGCGCGCCGGAGGTCTATCTGGGGCGGACGATGCCCTCGGTCGAGGGCGGCTTCAACGCGACGCTGACGCTGTTCGACAACCTCCGCCTCGGAACGCAGCTCGACTTCAAGACGGGCTTCTCGAAGCTCGACGGCAACTACCGCGTCCGCTGTCTCTTCTTCTCCGAGTGCCGGGAGAACTGGTTCCCGAGCGAATTCGACGCTACGAGTATCGCGGAGATCCAGGCGGCCGGCACCTACGGCGGCGTGATGATCGACCAGGCGGACTTCCTCAAGCTCCGCGAGGTGTCGCTGACGTACTCGGTGCCTTCCTCCTGGGTCACCCGTTACGGGGCGTCCCGCGGAACCGTGACCGTGGCGGCGCGCAACCTCCACACCTGGACGAAGTTCATGGGCCTCGAGCCCGAGTCGTCCTTCAACGGCGGCTCGCGCGGCGGGAACTTCTCGCTCTGGGAGCAGAACGTGCTCCCGCAGCTCGCGCAGTTCGTCGTCACCTTCAACGTCAGCTTCTGAGGAGGGCGACATGTCTATCCAGACCAACCGAGCCCGACTCACCATCGGCTCTCTGGCCCTCGCGGGCCTGATGCTCTTCCCGACGGGCTGCGGCGACCTGCTGACCGTCGAGCCGCCGGACCTCATCCCGGCCGAGAACCTCGCCGACCCGTCCAACGCGGAGCTCCTGGTCAACGGAGCGATCGGCGACTTCGAGTGCGCGTACGGTGCGTACGTCGCGCTCACCGCGGTCATGGCGCACGAGATGCTCGACGCCACCCAGACCGCGTCGCGCTGGCCGTACGATCGACGCAACGTGAATCCCAAGGACGCCCTGTACGGAACGTCCTCGTGCGAGGGTCTCGGGATCTATACGCCCCTGTCGACCGCGCGCTGGTCGGCCGACTTCATCCTGGAGAAGCTCCAGGCGTGGACCGACCAGGAAGTGGAGGGCAGGACCCGTCTGATCGCACTCTCCGCTGCATACTCCGGGTACGCACACCTGCTTCTCGCCGAAGCGTTCTGCAGCATATCGATCGATCTCTCCGCGGAGCTGTCGTCCGACGACGTGCTGCAGCGGGCGATCGCACGCTTCGACGACGCCATCACGGCGGCGCAATCCGCGGGCGCGAACGACGTGCTCGCCTTCGCGCGGGTCGGACGGGCCCGGGCCTATCTGGACCTGGGCCAGAACAGCAGCGCGTTGGCGGACGCGCAGGCCGTCCCGGCCGACTTCCTGTGGGAAGCGTCCGCGTCGGGCGACTTCTCCCGTCGGGCGAACCGGATCTACGCGCAGAACGGTGAGGGCTCGACGGGTGGAACCGCCCTCTCCGTCGGCGAAGAGTACCGGAACATGACGTTCAACGGACAACCCGATCCGCGCGTGTCGGTCTCCGGCTTCATCCGGGTCAGCACGGACGGCACGGATCTGTACTTCCAGCGCAAGTATGGGTCGCTGAACGATCCGCTACCGATCGCGACGGGCGTCGAGGCCCGGCTGATCGTGGCCGAGGTGCAGGGCGGGCAGACCGCGGTGGACATCATCAACGACCTGCACGCGGCCGTAGGGCTGGACGCCTTCACGGGAGGCTCCGCGTCGGAGATCCAGGCGCAGGTGATCGAGGAGCGCAACCGGGAGCTCTGGCTGCAGGGCCATCGCTTCCACGACATCCGCCGGCTCGAGCTGCCGCTCGTTCCGGCGCCCGGGACCAGCTACCGCAAGGGTGGCCTCTACGGCTCCGACCGGTGCTTCCCGATCCCGGACGTCGAGGTGCGCAACAACCCGAACGTCGGCTGAGGCGATCAGGGCGGCCCCGGGGGCGTCACCGCCCCCGGGACCGAAGCGCGGGGTCAGCGGCCGCCGCGGCCGTACCAGGTGTAGCCGACGAGGATCTGGAACGAGCGGCTCTGGTAGCTCTGGTCGTTGGTGATCGTGTCGAGGTGCAGGTCCCGGAGGCCGTAGACGTAGCGGCCCTCCAGCGACACGCCGCTCTCCTGTCCCAGACGGACCCCGGCGCCGATCACGCCCGCGTACGTGACGGAGGGCCGGTCGGTCCCGGGGCAGTCGCCCGACCCGGTCCGGCACCGGACCTCGAACGACACCTGGGGACCCGCGTACGCGAAGGGCTGAAGGCCCCGCGTCGGGATCATCGCGCGCAGATAGATCGGGACGTCGACGTAGTCGAGCTCGAACGAGCTGGTGTTGTTCGCCGAATGGGCGCCGCGCTGTGCGTAGAGGCCTTCCACCCCGAAGCCGATCAGGGTGGTCGGTCTGGATGCGACGGAGAGCCCGATCACGTAGCCCGTACGTGCACCCAGGTCGCCGGGGAGCACGCCGCTGTTCGAGATGTTGCCATGTGACACACCACCCTTGATGCCGACCTGGGCCTGGGCCGGGGCTGTCGCCAGTGCGGCGGCGAGCGCTGCGGCGGCCAGGGCCGGCCCTCTGGTCCTCGTCATCTTCTCCTCCCTCGTCCTCGAGTCTCTGCGTACGGTCCGCCCCGGGCCCTGTGCCCGCGGGCCGGCCACATGCCCTGCTTGCAGGTTCCGGGCCGTAGACGGAAAACCCCGCGTGGGAGAACGGGAAGAGCGCCACGGCCAGGCTCCCGAAGCCCTGCGCCTGGATGGCCGAGGGTGGACGATCAGCCCTATACCATGTGGACCACGGCCGAGGGACCCGTGGGGGGCGTGATGGAGCTGCCACCGCCGGCGAAGGAGGCAGGCGCGCCCACGCATTGGATCTCGTATGTGAGCACGCCGGATCTGGATGCGACCCTCGCGCGCGCGAAGGAGTTGGGCGGGAGCCTGGTGTGGGGGCCGATGGACACTCCGGAGGTGGGCCGGATGGCCGGCCTCGCCGATCCCCAGGGCGCCCACTTCGCGGTCTTCGAGCCTGCCGGTGACGCACCGGGCAGTGACGCGCCGGCGCCCCTGGGCGACGCCTCGTGGCACGAGCTGGCGACGGACGGGTGGGAGGCCGCGTGGTCGTTCTACTCCGACCTGTTCGACTGGGTGAAGACCGACTCGATGGACATGGGCGAGATGGGCACCTACCAGATGTTCGGACGGGGAGCGCATCCGCTCGGTGGGATGTTCGCCCGCCCGCCCCACATCCCGGTGCCGAACTGGCTCGTGTATGTCCGCGTGCCGGACGTGGTGGCCGCGGTCGAGCGGGTGAAGGAGGGCGGCGGGCAACTCGTCAACGGCCCCATGGAAGTGCCCGGTGGGGACATGGTCGCCCAATGCATGGATCCGCAGGGCGCGATGTTCGCGGTGCACGCCGTGGCTCAGGGAAGCTAGGGAGGGCGTGGTCGAGCGCATCGAGATCGAGACGAGACGGCAGGGGCTCCACCCGATCACGGACCGGGTGGCGCGCGTGGTCGCGGCGTCGGGGATCGACGAGGGGCTGTGCACGGTCATGGTCCAGCATACCTCCGCCAGCCTGACGATCCAGGAGAACGCGGACCCGTCGGCCCGCCACGACCTGGAGGCGTGGCTGGGCCGGCTGGTGCCGGAGAACGATCCGCACTTCACGCACACGGCCGAAGGGCCGGACGACATGCCGTCCCACATCCGTGCCGCGCTCACGTCGACGACGCTTTCCATCCCGATCGTCGGCGGCGCACTCGCGCTCGGGACCTGGCAGGGGATCTACCTCTGGGAGCACCGGCGGACACCGCATCGCCGCCGCTGCGTGGTGCACGTCGGGCCGTGACCCGCGTCGTGCCCGTTCGCTACGCCTTCAGCGAGGGCGCGCGCGCCTGTATTGCGGCGGCCACGGCCCCGCCTCACCGAGCGCGTGCGCGGCGAGCAGCGGCCAGTGCGGCTGGCGCAGCATCTCGCGGGCGAGGAGCACGACGTCGGCGTCACCGTCCCGTACGATGCCCTCGGCCTGTTCGGGGTCGGTGATGAGCCCGACCGCCGCGGTGGCGATGCCGGCCTCCCGACGGATGCGCGCGGCGAACGGGACCTGGTAGCCGGGTCCGACGGGAATCCGCTGTCCGGGGTGGAGGCCGCCGGACGACACGTCGACGAGGTCGACGCCGTGCTCGCGCAGGGCGCTCGCCAGCTCCACCGACTGATCCGCGTCCCATCCCCCTTCCACCCAGTCGGTGGCGGAGACGCGCACCCAGAGGGGGAGGCGCTCCGGCCAACGCGCGCGCACCTCGTCCACGACCTCGAGCGCGAGGCGAACACGGTTCTCGAAGGAGCCGCCGTAGTGGTCCTGACGCACGTTCGCGAGGGGCGAGAGGAACTCGTGCAGCAGGTAGCCGTGCGCCGCGTGCAGCTCCAGGATCTCGAACCCGGCCGCCAACGCCCGCTCGGCCGCGTCGCCGAACGCGGCCACCACGGCCCGGATGCCCGCTTCGTCGAGCGCGTTCGGGCTCGGGTAGGCCTCCGAGAAGGGGACTGCGCTCGGCGCCCACACGTCGTCCGGCCAGCCGCCTTCGACGGCGGGGACGGTGGGCGGACCCTCCTCCCACGGTCGGCGGGTGCTCGCCTTGCGGCCCGCGTGCGCGAGCTGCATCCCCGGAACCGCCCCCTGCCGGCGCACGAAGTCCGTGATGCGCGACAGCATGTCGACGTGGGCGTCGTCCCAGATTCCCAGGTCCCGCGGGCTGATGCGCCCGTTCGCGAGGACGGCCGTCGCTTCGGTGAAGACGGCGCCCGCACCGCCCGTGGCGAAGGCCCCGAGGTGCACCAGGTGCCAGTCGTCGGCGAAGCCGTCGCGGCTCGAGTACTGGCACATCGGCGAGACGCCGATGCGGTTCCGAAGCGTCAGGTCGCGTATCTTCAAGGTGGAGAAGAGCGTGGGGGTCATCTCTTCGGATCCCTCGACTCGCGCGAGTGTAACGTTCCAGCTCGCGAGCCTTCGGCGAGAAGCGCCGGGCGCAGCTGGCCCATCGACAGCACTACCACCCGGATCGAAGCAGGATGATCCCCGTAGCCTGGAAGATCCTTCCCGCGCTGGCGCCCATCGCCGGCGGAGCCGCCGTGCTGGCCTGGCGGGTCCGTGAGACGCGCACGCCCGTCACCACGCGCAAGATCGTGATCCCGCCCCTGGGGATGAGCACCGGCTTCGGGATGTTCCTGAGCGCGCAGATGCGCGTGCCGCTCACCTGGGCGATCGTGGCGTTCCTCTTCGGCGCCATCGTGCTCTCCTGGCCGCTCGCGCGCACCTCCTCGCTCGAGCGCCAGGGCGACGTGGTGATGATGCGTCGCTCGAACGGCTTCCTGCTGATCCTCCTTGGGCTGCTGGCGCTCCGCCTCGTGCTGCACGAGTACGTGGGCGCCCTCCTTCCGCCCCGTCAGACCGCCGCGATCTTCTTCATTCTCGCGTTCGGGATGATCCTGCGCTGGCGCGTCGGGATGTACCTCCGCTTCCGGGCGCTCCGGGCGGAGATCGCCGAACCCGCTCCGGACGTGCTGGCCTCCAGCTAGCGCGCCGGGTACCTTCGATCTGCGGACGGCGGGCCTTCCACCCTCCGGGGACGCGCCGCGGAATCGACCCCCCAAGGCCGGCTCGGCCGTCACCCGTGTGACTCCACGATTCCCCCCCGAGGCGGTCCGCGCCCATGCTCGCACGTAGGCCGTTTGAGCGAGCCACTCTCCGGACGCTCCTGGTCTCCCGACGAGGTTCTTGCGCGCATCGGCGGCCGCATCGCCTCGTACGAGCAGTCGGGTCTCCGGGTGGGCCAGCGCGTCTTCCTCCACTACGGCAACAACCTCGAGTTCTTCGTCGACCTCCTGGCGATCTGGCATCTGGGCGGGTGTGCCGTACCGGTCGATGCGCGCCTGACGCCGTTCGAGGTCGCGACGCTCGTCCGAAGCGCCCGTCCGGCCTTCTCGGTGTGGCGGGAGCCGCCGGGGGCGTCGCTCGAGCGGGAGCTCCTCGACCTCGGTACCCGGGTGTTGGGGATGCCCGACGACCGGGCACCGCAGGAGGGTCGGCTGCCGCGATCCCGATGGCGCCTCGACGACGAGGCTCTGATCCTGTTCACGTCGGGCACCACGGGGAACCCCAAGGGGGTGGTGCACACCCATCGCTCACTGCACGCCCGGTGGACGAGCCTGGCCTCCGCCCTCGGCGTGGCGCCCTACCGCCGCACGCTTTGCCTCCTGCCCACCCACTTCGGGCACGGCCTGATCTGCAACTGCCTCTTTCCCTGGCTCGGGGGGCAGGACCTTCATGTGCTCCCGCCCTTCCGGGCGGATCTGCTCGTCCAGCTCGGCGAGCTGATCGACGCGCACGAGATCACGTTCCTGTCGTCGGTCCCGACGGTCTGGCGCCTCGCGATCAAGACGGCGAGCCCTCCGACGAAGGGCTCCCTCGTCCGCGTGCACTGCGGCTCCGCGCCGCTGTCGGCGGGCCTGTGGCGGTCGGTCCAGGATTGGGCGGGCACGCGCGACGTGAAGAACGCATACGGCATCACCGAGACGGGCAGCTGGCTCGCCGGGACGCCCGACGACTTCGAGGAGCCCGAGGACGGGCTGGTCGGCGTCGCCTGGGGCGGCACGCTTCGCGTCCTGACGAGCGCGGACCCCGCCGTGTCACCGACCTGGACCGACCCGTGCGCACCCGGGGAGAACGGACTCGTGTGGATCAGGACGCCGGCGCTGATGAGGGGCTACCTGGACCGGGACGACCTCACGGACGCCGTGGTCACCGACGGTGGTTCTGCACCGGTGACATCGGGGTGATGGACGAGCGTGGCCGGCTGTACCTCCGCGGCCGCGAGCGCGAGGAGATCAACAAGGCGGGGATGAAGGTGTATCCGGGCGACGTCGACGCGGTGGTGGAGCGCTTCCCGAGCACGCTGGACGTCTGCACCTTCGCCTTGTCGGACGCGTTGCTCGGCGAGGACGTCGGCATCGCCGTGGTCCTGTCCGGGGCGTCCGACGAGACCCTGCTCGCGCTGCGCGCCTGGGCCGCGAGCACCTGGCGTCGCACCAGCTCCCCAAGCGCTGGTACCTGCTGGACGAGATCCCCCGCACCTCGCGCGGGAAGGTCAACCGCGCCAACGTCGCGCTCCACTGCGCGGGGCTGAAGGCTGTCGATTTCGGCGGGATCCGCAACGGTTGATGGACCTCCGCGCCGAGCTCCTGGCGTTCCTCGCGAGCAGCGAGGTTCTCCTGCCGGAGGGGTTCGACGACGACACGCCGCTGCTGTCGTCCGGAACCCTGGATTCGCTGGCGCTCTTCAACCTCGTGCTCTGGATCGAGGAGAAGACCGGCCGCCCGATCGATCCCACGCAGATGGACGTCGTCCGGACCTGGGACTCGGTACGCCGGATCCTCGACTACATCGAAGGCGAGGCCGAGGACGACAACGGCGCCGCCCGGGCCGGCCCACGCGGGACCGTCCGTGCGGCGAATGCGGATCGTGCCGTACGGTCCGGAGCACAAGGACGCGGTGGCGCGGCTCCAGACCGGCCTCTGGAGTCCCGATGTCGAGGCGAACCGCCGCTACCTCGAGTGGAAGCACGAGGAGAACCCCTTCGGCCGACAGCGCCGCGCATGTACCTCGCCTTCGACGGCGACGAGCTGGTCGGGATGCGCAGCTTCTACGCGTCCCGCTGGCAGGTCGGTCGGCCGACCCGGGAGGTCGACCTCGCTCGTGGCCGACGACCTCCTCGTGCGCGAGGACCATCGCGACGAGGGCATCGTCAGCGCGATCATGCACGCGGCCTTCGAAGACCTCCGCGGTCAGGGGGTGCAGTACGTCCTGAACCTGAGCGGCGGTCCGGTCACGGTCCTCGGGTCGCTCGCCATGGGCTGGCGTAGCGCCGGCTCGCTGCAGGCCGTCGGCGTGCGCTCCCGGGGACAGCGGGTGCGCGTCGGGGTTCGTGAGCGCATGCGGTCGATGCCCGTCGTCTGGCGATACGCGGACTCGCCTCGCCTCCGCGCCGACATCGAACGCGACCCCTTCGCGCGCTTCGACGCGCATCTGGGCCCGGCTCCCCGAGGGGACGACGTGCGGATCGAGCTGAGCGACGAACCGCGCATCGGGGAGATGGCCGCCCTGATCGAGGCGCTCGGCCACGACGGGCGGCTTCGACACGTCCGCGACGCGTCGTTCCTCGCGTGGCGCTTCCGCCACCCCTTCAACCGCTATCGCTTCGTCTACGCCGCCGCCGATCCGCTCGCCGGCTTCCTCGTGCTCAAGTGGGGTCCCGCCCGCCGGGGGCTCAACGCACGCGTGCACATCGTCGACCTCGAAGCCGGGACGAGCACGTGTGCCGCGCGCTGCTGGAGAGCGCGATCCGTGTCGGTCGGTTCCCGGAGGTCGCGACGTGGCGCGAGGCCCTTCCCTCGTCCGTCGGCCGGGCGCTCGTATGGCCCTCGGGTTCCAGGCCGTGGACCGTGAGCAGGCGATGCACGGCTTCCCGTGCGTCCTCGTGCGCCCGGTCGACGACGCGTGTCTGGACGAGGAGCTGGACGCTGCACGGCACGCGCCTGCTGGACCCGTCCAACTGGGACATGCGCATGCTCTATGCGATGGTGGGCTGAGGGACGCGGGCCCGGCCCTCCCTACACGTTCGTCGTCTTCACGTACTCCGCGCCGACGGCGCCCGCCCGGCAGATCGGTCCCGCGAGGAACTCGGCTGCGACCCTGGCCTGGATGTCGAGCGCTTCGCCGAGCGTGGCCCCTCCGGACGAACGCGCGCATTCGAGGATGGCCGCGCGCGCGGACTCCATCGCGGGACCGTCCGCGGGGGGTAGCGCGCCGAGGTCCGCCGACACGTCGATCGGACCCTCCTCCATGGGGCGCGCGCTCAGGCCGTGCTCGCCCCCGCTCGCCAGGCTCCACGCCATGCGGACGGCGTCCTCGATCGGGCCGGCCCCATCGATCAGCCAGCCGACCGCGTCGGCGGCCTTCACGGGGCGGCCCGTGAGGAGCATCTCGAGGATCCGCCCCCTCGCGTCTGCCGGCGCGCGCCGGAGCGGCCAGTGGCACCCCTCCATTCCCGGAACGACCGGAAGCGAGACCTCCGGCCAACCGAGGCGCGCATCCTCGACGGCCACCGTCCAGTGGCAATGCGCGAGCAGCTCGAGCATCCCGCCCAGGCAACGCTTGCCCGGGATCATCGCCACCGACACGCGGAAGTCGTCGGCGAGGCGGCGCGCCGTGCGCGACCACCCGTTCGTGATCGCCAGGCCGCTGTCGACGTCCTCGAGGGCAGGGAAGAAGTCGCTTGTGTCGGCGCCGATCATCTGCGTCGAGATATGGAAGTCGCCCGTGACGATCACGCGCTCGATTCCCGCGGCGACCAGCCAGTCGAGGGCGCGGTTCATCTCGCGGTCCACGTCCCACCCGTACGTCTCGCGCCCGAGCGTCACGACGCCGACCTGGCCGTCGTGCTCCGCGTTCACGTAGAGCTGCATCCACTCCGGGCGGTCCATCCCCTGTACCGCGTCCGGGAACCACGAGGCCGGGTCGTCGGAGGCGGGGTGAAGCCGATGGTAGGCGTCGACCGTGGCGGTCACGCCCGCCGTGCCCTCCTCGCGCATGAGAGCGAGGATTCCCCGCCGGAACTGCGCGCACAGCTCGCCGATGGCGTTCAGGTGCGAGAGGTGCCCGCGCTCCTCGTGCAGCATCAGGCTGGTCATCTGGTAGAGCGGCCCGAGGATCCAGGCGCGGAACGTCTCCTCCTCCTCGGCCGTGAGCTTCCAGTCGACCAGCGGCCGGAAGTGGTTGGGCGGATACCACTCCTGGCCGGTGTCCTTCCGCTCGACCAGCTCGGGCGTCGGCGTGAAGAGCTCGCCGTACGTCTCGGCCAGGTGGTGCAGGCACGACCAGGTGAGGAAGTCCGCGCCCTTGGCACCGATCGCGTCGTGCGCCCGGAAGGGGTTGGGCCCCACCAGCTTGCGCACGAGCTTGTCCACCTTCCAGAACGGCATGTTCGTGGCGCGGTGGTAGCGCAGCCCGGCGAGCGTGACGCCGCAGAAGAGCACGTCCAGGACGAACGACCAGCGGTCGCCGACCGTGAGGGGGATCATCCCGAGCGCCCACATGAGCCGGGTGATCGCCGACGGCTCGTCCTCCACGATCTCCCACACCTTGTTGATCTCGTGGGGGAAGGCGGGGTGCGCGATGCCGACGCCCAGCTCGGACGAGGGGAAGCCCGAGGTCACCGAGCGGATCTCGATGTCGGGGTAGGCGGCCCGGAAGATCTCGTAGTGCTTCCGCTTCACCTCGAGGATCTCGGGGATCGCCTCGAGCAGGAAGCGGGGGCGCAGGCCCTGGAGCTCGGCCGGGAGCGTGCGGCCGTCGTACGTGAGGCGCACGATCGAGCTCATGATCCGTTCGGCGCCCTCCTTCCCGAAGGCGCGCACCAGCCCGGGGTACTGGCCGCCGATCCCGTCCGGCGCGCCCGGGAAGTCGAGGGCGACCACCGGCACGCCGTACGGCGCGAGGCGCGACGCGAACTGCATCGTCTTCCCCGCGCCGACGATGCCGTTGGCCCCGGAGATGACCATCGATCCGCGTGCGTCGGGCGGGCCGAAGACCTCGTCCACGAGCGCCGACGCGTCCGCAGGGAGCCTGCCGCTCCGGAAGATGTCGAGGACGTTGCCGAGCCCCATCGTGGCCAGCGTCGGCTGACGCATCGTGGTCACCGGGGTGGCGACGGGGGCCTGCTTCTCCATCGTCGGGCTCATGGTCGGCGACTCCTCAGGAAACCTTGAACAGCGAAGCGATCCCCACGTCCCCCGCGGCGCACCCGAACACGAGCGCGTAGCCGCCGCCGCGATCGACCGTCTCCTCCAGCGCCTCGATGAGCAGCCGGGTCAGCGTCGGCCCCTGGGGATGGCCCCACACCAGCGAGCACCCGGTGCGGTTCATCTCGCGCCAGTCGTATCCGGTCACGCGCGAGAACACCACGTCGTTCACGGCGAAGGGGTTGTGGTTCTTGATCACGGTCACGTCGTCGAGCGCGACGCCCACGCGGTCCAGGAGCTTGCGCACCGCCAGCGCCGGCGCCTCCGGCATGAGGCTCGGCTGCGTGCGCGCTTCGGCCTTCCCCACGATGCGGATGTCGATCTCTGGGCGTGGAGAGAGCTCCTTCGCCTTCTCCTCGGTGGTGACGAGGAGCGCCGCCATCCCGTCCGAGGCGTGCGTCTGCGTGCCGCTGGTGACGCAGGTGTCGAGCTCGCGCTGCGCGCGCAGCGTGGCGGGCGTGAGCCGGCGCACGCCCAGGTCGTCGTCGACGCGGCCGAGCTGCCGGCCCTGGACGTTCAGGACGTCGAAGGGAACGAGCACGCGATCGAGGAAGCCGGACTCCTTCGCGTCGAAGTACTGCTGATGGCGGAGATAGGCCACGTCGTCGACCTCCTCGCGCGTCACCCCGTACTTGCGCGCCGTGATCCCGGCGGCCGTGATCATCGCCTTCCCGGTGGCCGGGTCGAAACCGAAGTTGTCCCAGACGTCGGTGATCGCCATCGTGCGCTCGTGCGCGCGCCGTTCGGGAAACACCCCGACGGGCGAGTCGCTGGTGCGGTCGAACGTCAGCACGCCCACGACGTCGTTGGCGCCCGACTCGATCTCCGCGCTCCCCGCCAGCACGGCCTGGAGACCCGTCGCGCACGCCTGCTCCACGTGGTAGCCGGGGATGCGATGCCCCATGCAGCTCGCCACCAGGGGCGCGGTCCAGAACTTCCAGTGCCAGGGGATCGTGGAGCCCAGGATCAGGTACTCGAGCGCGCTGATCGGGACCCCGCGCAGGCTCAGGATGCGGGCCATCGACTCCCCCGCGAACTGGCCGATGTTCACCTCGGCCAGCGCGGACGTCTGCCACGCCGGGAAGTAGCTGCTCCCCCACGTGCCGTAGGGGATGCGGGCGGCCGGGAAGCGGCTGCGATCGGACGGGCTCATGCTCGGTGCTCGCGGTTGCGTGATCGTGCGGAGGGCAGGGGGCGGACCGTACGAAAAGGTACTGCCCTCGCGCCCGCAACCGTAGCTGTGGCGCGCTCCCTACCCGGGCCACTCCGTCCCGCTCGACCCCTCGACCGCCGTCTCCACGGCCTCCTCGCTCGTCTCGGCCTCCCTGAGCGAGAAGCCGATGGCGCGCGCGTAGTAGAGGCCGATCAGCGTGATGGGGATGAAGGTGGCCACGTGGAAGCCGATGGCGAGCGCGCTGGCCCGGTCGACCGGGGCGCCCCACATCCTGGAGAGCACGACCGTGGCGGCCGCCTCGAACGGGCCGAAGTAGCCGGGCGCCGAGGGCACGGACACGGCGATGGCGACCACGGATTGGAAGAAGAGCGCGGCCGTGTAGTTCAGGTCCATTCCGAACGCGCGGAAGGCGAACCAGAAGCCGAGCGCGTTGACCATCCAGTGCGCGACGGACCAGGCCACCGAGTGCAGCAGGATCAGCGGACTGCGCAGGATGCCGGCGCCCTGCGAGGAACGCCTCGAGCGCGTCGACGATCGGTCGCCGCACGCGCTGCGGCAGGAAGAGCACGAGCCGCTCGGTGAGTCGGACCGTGGGCTTCGGCCAGACCACGAAGGCGAAGAGGAGGGCGAACGCGGCGGCCACGGCGGTCGCGATGCCGCGCGCGACCGAGGTGTAGACCTCGCCCTCGGAGAAGAGCCCCGGAAAGCCGGGGAGGGTCATCGACACGAAGAGGAATCCCACGACGCAGGCGCCGTCGAGCAGCCGCTCGATCACGAGCGACGAGAAGGCTGCCGCCACGGGCACGGGCGTGACCCGGGCGAGTGCGAAGGCGCGCATGAACTCGCCGACGCGTAGCGGGATCAGGTTGTTGCCCATGAAGCCGATCGCGGTGGCGGCGAAGCGCGAGCGAAAGGACGTGGGCACCCCGGTGGGCTCCAGGATCACCCGCCAGCGCCAGGCGCGGATCGCGAATACGAACGTGGCCGCGAAGATGGCGAAGGCGAAGGGCAGCGGCCGCGCGGCGGCGATGTGGCCCAGGATCACCGCGGGGTCCTGCCCCCGGAAGACCCAGTAGAGGAGAGCGGCGCTGATCGCCAGCCCCACCGCGGATTTCCAGTCGAGGCAACCGACCCGGCGCGGACGGACCGCCGGCTCAGTCGGAGACAATCGTCAGCTCCCTTCTCCGCTCGATCGGGGGCTGACCCGGCCAGCCGACGCGCAGGACCATGGTGTAGTCGCCATCGCCGAGGTCGCTCAGGTCGACCACGATCGACCCGGGGGACGTGGCCGCCGTGGCCTCGTCCGTCCAGCCGATCCGGCCGCGCCCCTCCTCCGGACCGCCGGGGAGGAGGCTCCGCAGGCGGTCGACCAGGCCGCCCGACTCGCGCTCGACCGTCAGCTCGATCTGGAGCGACGTGCCGGGTGGGGCGTCGTACGTCTCCCAGTAGACGCCGACGCTCGAGTGGGCCGCGACGGTGGTCGAGCCGAGCATCGCGGAGGTGGCGGCCCGTTGGCCCGTGGGCTCCTCGGGGGTCGGCGGGTCGTAGAGGAGGAGGTCGGACAGCTCGGGCCCGGCCGCGCGCAGCGGCTCCACCACGCGCCGAGCCCATCCGACCCCCTTGGAGGTCACGACCTCCAGGCTCGCGACGTAGTCACGCGCGGCCGCCTGGCCCAGGAAGCGCGTGCGCGGACCTTCGACGTCCGCGGACAGGAGCAGGGGCGTGCTGCCCGGTCCGTCGGTGAGCACGAACGACACGTTGGTGTCGAGCGCGCCCGCCAGCGGAGAGCCCGTGGTGCGGGTCGCCACGGCGAAGCGCAGGGAATCCGCGGCCCGGAAGCGCGCGAGTTGCCAGGGAATGGGCAGGAAGGGACCGAGGTCGGGTGTGTAGCCCTCGTCCTCGAGATCGGCCTGCAGGCTCCATACCGGATGGGACGTGTCCGCCAGATCCATGTCCGGCACGAAGTGGTAGCGGGCCGCGTAGCCGCTGGTCCACTCGGTGCCCATCTGGGAGTCGTAGGAGTCCACGGGCCCACGACGCACGCGTCCGGCCCACAGGTGGTCGAGGTAGCCCGGCGGCCCCGGCGACCCCGGAAGGGAGCGTCGGATCTCGTCGTAGAAGCGCGCGGACATCGAGCGCGCGAAGTGCTCCACGCGGCGGCTGTTCCCCGGCCGGGTGTAGAGCGGGTCCGACAGCCACCAGATCGTGTCGGAGACCGCGAGCCTCCGCGCGCAGTCCCACCCTTCGGTTTCCTTCCACGCGTCCGGGCACGGACAGCCGGCCGCTGCGCTGGCTCCAGCGTCCGAGCAGCCAGGTCGCGTCGTCGTAGCGGCAGGAGACCGAGTCCGGAGCCACCTCGAGGGCGCGATCGAGAAGGACCTCGGCCTGGGCGTCGTCGCCCTCGGCGTGCAGGACGTAGACGCGCAGGGCGTCGCACCACCAGCGCGCCGCCTCGCAGCGGTCCACCACCTTCATGGCGTCCGGGAGGAAATCCAGCTTCACGAGGAGGTACACGGCCTGGCCCGCCAGGTACCCGGACGCCGGGTGGCTCTCGGTAGCCTTGGTCAGTACCTCGATCAGGCGGTTGGGCGACGGGTGGCACTGCACGAAGTTCGGGCACTTCCCCGCGTCGGGATCGCCGGCGTAGCAGCGGTCGTCGCGGTCGCCGTCGCAGCGCCGCTCGAAGGCTCGCCCCAGGGCGTCCGTGGCGCGCCCGCCCCGGTCCATCCACGGACGCTGCCCGTCGCGGCCGTAGCGCTGACGGAAGAGCCGCTCGACGTGCCGGATGGCGTCCAGCGAGTCCTCCTGGACCGGCGCCGGGGGCGCCAGCGAGAGGCCGGCTACGGCGAGCACCGCGAAAAGCACTTCACGCTCCGTGGATGAAGATGGCCGGGTGGCCCGTGGTCTGCGCCCTCCTACGCCTCGTCCTCTCCGGTCTTTCGGAGGATGAGCTTGTGGGCGCGCAGCCGCAGGCCGTTGATGCGGATGAAGCCGCGTGCGTCCTCCTGGTCGTACCCGCCCGCCACGTCCATGGACGACTGCTCCTTGTCGTACAGCGCGCTCGACGACGTCCGCCCCATCGAGATCACGTTGCCCTTGAAGAGGCGCAGGTTCACGGTGCCGGTGATGAGCTTCTCCGACTGCCTGAAGGCCGCCTGGATGAAGTCCATCTCCGGGCTGAACCAGAACCCGTTGTAGATGATCTCGGCGAAGCGCGGCGACAGCATGTCGCGCAGGCGGAGCACCTCCCGGTCCATCGCGAGCCCCTCGAGGTCGCGCAGGGCGTGGTGGAGCACCGTGCCACCCGGCGTCTCGTACACGCCACGCGACTTGATGCCCACGAAGCGGTTCTCGACCATGTCGATGCGTCCGACACCGTGGAGCCCGGCCACCTCGTTCAGGTAGTTGAACAGCTCCACCGGATCCGTGTGCTCCACGCCGGCCGCCGTGTTCTCCACGCGCACCGGCACGGCGTCCTCGAAGTGGACGACGACGTCGCTGGGCTCGTCGGGCGTCTCGTGCAACGGCCGTACCAGCTTGTACATGTCCGCCGGGGGCGGCGAGCCCGGGTCCTCGAGGATTCCGGCCTCGTAGGAGCGGTGCATCAGGTTCTCGTCGCTCGAGAACGGCTTCTCCACCGTGGCCTCCACCGGAATGCCGTTCTCGCGCGCGAACTCGAGAAGATCGCGGCGCCCCCGGAATCGGTTGAGGAACTCGCGCTCCTTCCACGGCGCGATGATCTCGAGCTGCGGAGCCAGCGCGGCGAAGGCGAGCTCGAAGCGTACCTGGTCGTTGCCCTTCCCGGTGGCGCCGTGCGCGACGGCGTCGGCATGCTCGTCGAGCGCGATCTCCACCTGGCGGCGCGCGATCACCGGACGGGCGAGCGACGTGCCGAGGAGGTAGCGGTTCTCGTACACGGCGTTGCCGGCGATGGCGGGGAAGATGAAGTCGGTCACGAACTCGCGCTTCAAGTCCTCGACGTAGACCTTGCTCGCGCCGGTGGCGCGTGCCCGTTGGGCGACCTCGTCGAAATCCTCGCGCTGGCCCACGTCGGCGACGTATGCGACGACGTCGTAGTCGCGCTGGAGGAGCGTCTTCAGGATGCACGCCGTGTCCAGACCGCCGCTGTACGCGAGAACCACCTTCTTCTTCGCCACGTGTCGCTCCGTACCGGGGAGTAGATTGCCTGCCCGCTGAGCCAGAAAGGGTGGCGACAGCGGGGAGGTGACGCCAGTCGCCACCCTCGCCACCTTGTCCTGCCCGGATGCCCTTCGGTGCACACGAGAACGGAGCCCCGTTGACCGACACCGTCGGAAAGAGCCGCACGGACAGCAGCGCCCGCGCCCTGCTCCGGGAGCGCGACTACATGGTCTACCTGGTGACGCGTGCCTTCGGCGTGCTGGGGACGGTCGCGCAGAGCGTCGTCATGGGCTGGCAGGTCTACGACCTGGCGCGCGCCGACCGGGGCGTGGCCGAGTCCGCGCTCTACGTGGGCTTCCTCGGCCTGGCGACCTTCCTCCCGCTCTTCTTCCTCGCGCTCCCCGCGGGGGTGGTCGCCGACCGCTACGCCCGCAAGACGGTCCTCTCGCTCTGCTTCGCCGCCGAGGCCGTATGCGCCGGGGCGCTGGTGATCACGGCGCTGGCGGGGGTGCTCACGGTGCACGTCCTGATCGGCATCGCCTTCGCGTTCGGAATCGCACGCGCCTTCCGGGCGCCGGCCGGCGTCGCGCTGGCCCCGATGCTCGTGCCCAAAGCGCTGCTGCCGCGCGCCATCGCCTGGAACTCGTTGGCCTTCCAGATCGGGACGATCACGGGCCCGGCGCTGGCCGGGTTCCTGGTCGGACACCGGTCTTCGGCGTTCGCCTACGGGGTGAGCCTCGCGCTCTACTTCGTGCCGATCGTGGGTCTCGCCTTCATCAGGCGGCCGACCACGCCCCAGGTCGTGTACGGGTCGCGTCTGGAGCGCGTGCGTGAGGGCATCGCCTACATCCGCGACAACAAGATCGTGCTCGGGGCGATCTCCCTCGACCTCTTCGCCGTCCTGCTCGGAGGTGCCACCGCGCTCCTTCCCGTCTTCGCGCGCGACATCCTGCACGTCGGGGCGCAGGGCTTCGGCCTCCTGCGCTCGGCGCCTGCCGTCGGGGCGGCCGTGGTGGCCCTGTTCCTGGCCAGCCGGCCGGTGTACCGTCGCGCGGGCTTCGCCATGTTCGCCGGCGTGGCGGTGTTCGGCGTCGCGACGATCGTCTTCGGTCTCTCGAGGTCCTTCTGGCTATCGATGGCCGCGCTCGCCACGCTGGGCGGCGCGGACATGGTGTCCGTGTACGTCCGCCAGACGCTGATCCAGATCGTCACGCCCGACGCCATGCGCGGGCGGGTGGCCTCGGTGTCCTTCCTCTTCATCGGTGCGTCGAACGAGCTCGGTGAGTTCGAGAGCGGCGTCACGGCGCGCCTTTTCGGCCCCGTGCTGGCCGCCGTCTTCGGCGGGGTTGCCTCCCTGGCCGTGACGGGGGTCTGGGCCCGCCTCTTTCCGACGCTGCGTAGGGTGGACCGGCTGGAGTGACCCCCGAACGGGCACGGATCGTGCGTGTCCGAGGGCGCGGCCGCGGAGTCGGGAAAACCGCAGGAACGTCCTGATTTCAGGGACGCCCTCGGGGATCCCCTGACCAGCGCTCGATTGGGGGGCAGGCGCGGTCCGCCACGGCTGTGTGCGCTTCGTGTGGTGAAACGACCACAAATTGTGCCACATCCGCATCGGAGAGCCCGGATGCTCCTCTGGACATCCTCCGCCCCTTCCAGCCCCGATCCCCTTCCCGACCCGTCGAGCCCGCCCCCTCCCGTGACGGTTCCCGAGTCGGTGATCTTCTCGCGGCGCCACGCTCGAGGTCCGGAGACGCTGGTCGCCTGGTTCGAAGAGCCTGCCGCGACCGACGTATCCCGCGTAGGCGGGAAGGCCGCGTCGCTGGGTGAGATGTTCCAATCCCTGGCGGACCGGGGCGTGCGCGTCCCGAACGGCTTCGCGACGACCGTCGACGCCTACACCGCCTTCCTCGACGCCGCGGTGCCGGCCGACACGTGGGATGCCGTGCCGGCGGAGGAGCGGGCCTGCGCGCCGGACGCGCTGCGCTCCGCGACACTGCGCGAGGCCCTCGAGCGGATCTTCCGCGACGTGGATGCCTCGGATCAGCTCGGACTGCATGCGCGCGCCACGCTCGGACGGACGCTGGTGGGGAGCACCCCCCTGCCGACCCTGGTGGCCGAGTCCATCCGCGAGGCGCACGCGCGCCTCACCGACCTGTACGGCACCGAGGTGGACCTCGCCGTGCGCTCGTCCGCCACCTGCGAGGACTCGGAGGTCGCCTCCTTCGCGGGGCAGTACGAGTCCTACCTCAACGTGCGCGGCATCGACGCGGTGCTGGAGGCGTGGAGGATGTGCTGCGCGTCGGCGTTCACGGAGCGCGCGCTCGGCTATCAGATCCGGCGGGGGATGGACCCGCTGGCGTCCGGGCTGGGCGTCGTGATCATGAAGATGGTGCGCTCGGACCTCGCCTCCTCGGGGGTGATGTTCACGCTCGACCCCGACTCGGGGAATACGAACGTGATCCACCTGACCTCCGCGTACGGGCTCGGCGAGCTGGTCGTGCAGGGCAGCGTGTCGCCCGACACCATCGTGGTCTGGAAGGAGGGCATCCGACGTGGGCGCCCGGCCGTGGTGCACCGGAGCCTGGGCGCCAAGGACCGCAAGCTCGTCTATTCGATGCAGGGCGGCACGGCCACGGAGAGCGTGGACGTGAACGCGAGCCACCAGCGCCAGTGGTCGATCACGAACGACGAGGCGATCGAGCTCGCGTGCATGGCGCTGGCCATCGAGGACCACTACGGCGGGCCGGTCGACATCGAGTGGGCGAAGGACGGTTACTCGGGTGACCTCTTCGTGGTGCAGGCGCGTCCCGAGACCGTGCATCGCCCGTCGTCCGCGACGATGCTCCGCTACCGCATGTCCCCGAGCCTCGTGCGCGAGCTCGTGGCCACCGACGGCGTCCTGCTGAAGGGGCACGCCGTCGGGAATCGTATCGGCGCCGGACGGGTGCGTGTATACCGCGACTACGACGAGGTCATCGTCAGGAAGCGGGAGCTGCGGAGCCGCCTGGCGGGCGGCGAGCGCCTGGAGGAAGTGCCCGCCGAGGAGCGGGTGTTCGACCCGGGCGACGTCCTGGTGACGGAGCTCACCACGCCCGACTGGGAGCCCATGATGAAGGAGGCCTCCCTCATCGTGACCGAGAAGGGAGGGCGCACCTCCCACGCGGCGATCGTGGCCCGCGAATTCGGCATCCCTGCCATCGTGGGCTGCCCGGACGCCACCACGGTCCTGGAGCCGCTCATGGAGGTGACGGGCTCGTGCGCCGAGGGCGACGTCGGGCTGGTCTTCCGCGGCATCCAGCCGTTCGACGTAGAGGAGATCGTGGGGGAGGACCTACCGGCCACACATACGGCCGTGAAGCTCAACGTCGGCTTCCCGGGGAAGGCGCTGCACGACGCCATGCTCCCGTCGGACGGCGTCGGGCTGGCGCGCCTCGAGTTCATCCTCACGGCGCAAGTGGGCATCCACCCGCTGGCGCTGGCGTACTTCGAGGAGTTGCGCGCATTCGCCGACGACGGCGTGCTCGCGCCCGAGCTCGCACCCTTCCACGAGCGGCTCCAGGCCGAGGACCCGCACGAGCTGCGGACGCTGCTCGGCGCGATCGAGAGGCGCACCCCCGGCTACGGTGACCGCAGGCAGTTCTTCGTGGATCAGGTCGGGTACGGCGTGGCGCTCATCTGCGCGGCGTTCCATCCGAGGCCGGTGCTCGTGCGCCTCTCCGATCTCAAGTCCAACGAGTACCGGGAGCTCCTGGGCGGGAGGATCTTCGAGCCCAAGGAGGAGAACCCGATGATCGCCTGGCGCGGCGCGTCCCGGTACGTGGACGAGCGCTTCGCTGCGGCGTTCGACATGGAGTGTGACGCGCTGCGCACGGTGCGCCAGCGTCTCGGGCTCGACAACCTCCAGCTCATGGTGCCCTTCTGCCGGACGCCGGAGGAGGGTGCCCGCGTCGTACGGCGGCTCGATCAGCACGGGCTTTCGCCCCAGGCAGGCGTGCCCCTCTACCTCATGGTGGAGCTGCCGTCGAACGTCATCGAGGCAGATCGCTTCATCGACGCGATGCACCTCTCGGGCGGCTCGATCGGCTCGAACGACCTGGTGCAGACGGTCTACGCGGTGTCGCGCGACGACCTGGAGCGCTACGAGCCCGCCGTGGACGCGCGCTCCCCGGCCGTGCGGGTGCTGATCGGCCGTGCGGTGCGGGCGTTCCGGACGCGTGGGCTGGACATCGGCATCTGCGGCCAGGCACCGTCGGACTACCCGGACGAGGTGCCGCCCTTCCTGGTCGAGTGCGGGATCTCGTCCATGTCGGTGACACCGGACACGGTGCTCGACGTGCGAAGGGTGGTGGCCGAGGCCGAGCGGAAGTTCGCCCGCCCGTCGCTCACACAGGTGGTGGAGCGGTGGTGAGCGACGGCGAAGACGAAACGGGGCGGACAGCCAGGTGGCCGTCCGCCCCGTAGACGGAAGCTCGGGTTCGCCGGCGGCTTCTGGGCCGCCCTCGAGACTAGTCCGTTTCGATCTCCGGGCTCCGGCGGCGGCGATAGCCCACCACGCCGAGTCCGAGAAGACCCGTGCCGAGCAGGAACATCGACGCGGGCTCGGGCACCGTGGTCGTCGTGGTGCAGGCCGCATCCAGCGCCGTGCTGTTCGCGACTCCGCCCGCGGACGTCACGCCCATCTTCGTCGAGCAGCCGGCCGGGCCACCCTGAGCGTGGATGCCCACGCCGATCGAAGAGCTGTACATCTGCAGGTCGTACCCGAATGTGAACGCGAACGTCTGCTCCCCGGCGGCCTCATTGAAGCCGCCGCCGATCCCGTTGGTTCCGATCGCGTACCGCGTCGCGTTCGAGCCGGGGAGGCCGCCACCGTTGATCCCGTTGGTGGCGATCCAGCCGAGGCCGCCCGACGTGAACGACGTGGGCCCGCCGCCCGGCAGGTTGAACAGCCCGACCGCCGTGAAGACGTCCATCTCGGTCGGGAGGTTGGTGACGTGCACCGCGATCTTCTTGAGGGCCTGGTCGTAGTGGATGTCGCCCGACATGCAGGTGACGAAATTGTCACCGCCGCAGGCGTTCGTCCAACTCCAGGACCAGTCGGCCCTCGCCGGCCTCGCCGTCACCGCGAGGACGGCCACAGCCACCCACAACGTCCGGAACTTCCCCATACCGATACCTTCTTGTTGCCAGGGGGCTCGCGCTCGCGATCCGGCGGTCGCCGGAGCCGTGGCGCGATGGCACAATCCAACGAGGCTCAATCCAGTGCAATCTCCAGGCCAGACATGGCTCGTGTGAACACGCGGCAGGAGCCGTTGTGCCACAGTGGCTCTACCGAGGCGGGCCAGGCCCCGTGCGCGGAACGTGTGGCGGTTCTGTCACATCCATTGACGTGAACCGCACATCGATCACGGTACGCCGCTACCGCGGCCGGTCGCCCTGCCTGAGGGCGCCCGCGGCACGTACGAGCAGGAACGCCAGGATGAGCGGGTAGACGACCGACTGAACGACGGTCTTGGCCAGTGCCTTCTTGATCCCCGCCGCGAGCTCGACGGGCACCGATCGGAGCGCCAGAGGAACGTTCGTGGCCCATAGCACGGCGCCCACTGCGACCCACACCAGCATCACCAGGGCGGCGACCGCGGCCACCGCGGTCCACCACCGGCGCCCGAGCTGGACGGATGCGGCCAGGAGGAGGGCGATCCCGAGGACGAGGATGGGGAGCCCGTTGAGGCTCTGGGTGACCGTCCCGAACTCCCACTCGCGGTTGCCGAAGTTGGGCGGGTACCAGGTGAGCACGAAGTCGGCGCCGCCCACGACGAGGAAGGCCAGGGCCGTCCAGCC
>CAWGKG010000016.1:0-103764 GCA_963823035.1 uncultured Gemmatimonadales bacterium | reverse complement strand
CTTCGTCGCGGCGCTCCTGAAGCCGCCGGCACCAGACATGGTGTTGCGCGCGGCCGCCGAGCTCCCCGTCCAGTGGACGCTGACGCCGTGGGAGACGCACTGACCTCGCAAGCCATCGTGGCACTCGGCGACTCCCATGACCGACGTTCATTCCACTGCGGCGTCGAGGCACTGGACCGTTACCTCCGAGCGCAGGCCGGACAGGACCAGCGGAGGCGGATCGCGGCGTGCTTCGTACTCCACGACCCGGCGCGATCCAGGATCGCCGGATACTACACCTTGTCCGCCTTCTCCGTGATCGGTACGGATCTTCCGGACGCTCTCCAGAAGAAGCTCCCGAAGTACGGACAGATACCCTCCACGCTCCTCGGCAGGTTAGCGGTGGGATACCGACTACCGCGGGTTGGGCCTGGGGAGCCATCTACTTCTCGACGCTTTGAAGCGGGCGCTGCTGCAGTCGGGCGGGGTGGCATCCTGGGCCGTGGTCGTGGACGCCAAGGATGAAGCTGCCCTGGAGCTTCTACGCGCACTACGGCTTCATCCCATTGCCGTGGACACCCCGGCGGCTCTTTCTGCCGATGGGCACGATCGCCGGCGCTGTTTCGTTTGAGCGACGCCCGTCGCTGCTCTTGGTGGGCTTGGGCCTATCGGAGCATGGCACCGCGCCGTGAAGCGATGCACGCTCCGTCATGGCGACCCCGGCAAAGCGACTCTTCCGGCCTCCGATCTGGTCCGCCGGGAGGCCGGACTGGGCACGTCGCGGCCGACCTGCCGCCCACGCCGGCCCACCGCCACCCGGCTCTACCCCGTCGTCCAACACCACCTCGAGACCTTCGTAGCGCAGGCCGCCGACTCTGATCCCCCTAGGCCACGGCGTCCCGGCCTGGGTCGAGCATGATTTCCGGGCCTACCTCCGCTGCGGCATCCTCGCGGACGGCTTCGCCCTGAGCTCGATGCGACGATGCGGCCATGAGCGCCTGATCGCCTTCTCCTGCAAGGGCCGCGGCATCTGCCCCTCCTTGTCGGCCTGTCGCGCCCTGCCGCCTTCGACCGAGCCACGTCGCCCACATGCCGAGTCCACGCCGCATACGCCTGCTGCCGCGCTTGCACGCACGGCTACCCGATCGGGCGGGTGTGGAGGAAGTCGTGCAGGTCGACGACGTGGAGGGTCGCGCACTCGGCCACCCCCGTGTTGCCCGCGTCGTCGGTACCGCGAACGCAGATCTTGTGGTCGCCGGCGGGCGCGGGGGCCGCGAAGCTCGCGCTGACGTCCTCCGCCGGCGAATCGAACGCGTGGTCCGCCGCGTCCATGGGCAGCCACGTCCCCCGTCGATGCTGTACTCGGCGGACGCGATGGTCGGAGCCGCCCGTGGCGCCGATCGTCGACGAACGCGGTCAGGGCCACCGCGATGCCCACCTGGACGGGATTCGGGGCGAGGGCGACCGCGCTGGTCACCGGGCCCTCGCTCGTCGCCTGCGCCGAAGCCGGACAGCTCCGACGGAGAACGGCTGGCCGTTCAGGGTGAAGCTCGACGTCGCGGTCGCGAGGCCGCCGGCCGTCGGCAGGAATCCATACTTGATCTGGCAGGTCCCACCCGGAGCGAGCGTCACGCCCTCACAGCTCTGCGCCGAGGTGAACGGGGTCCCCGGGAAGCCGCCCGCGATCGTCACGTCCACGGCCGCGGTGCCCATGTTCGTCACCGTCACCGCCTGGGCGGGCGCGATGGCCCCGACGGGCATGCGTACCGAAGCTCAGCTCGGTCGGCGTGACCAGGAACCGCGGACCCACACCCGTGCCGGAGAAGTCGAGCGAGTGCGACACGCCGTTCGAGGGCAGCGTCACCGTCTTGGCGAGCGGGCCCGTCGTCGTGGGCGTGAACGCGTAGGAGACCGTGCACGACGTGCCCGGGTCGAGCGTCCTGCCCGCGCAGTCGGTCGCCCCGCCGAACTCGCCCGCGCCCCCGCCCGCCAGGCCCACCGGCGCGGGAGTCGCCCCCACGTTCGTGAGCGTCACCGACTGCGACGGCGCCGTCTGACCCACCACCACCTCGCCGAACGCGAAGCGCGTGGGCGTCACCAGCACGGGATCGAAACCCGTTCCCGAGAAGTCCAACGTGTGCGACGTGCCGGCCGCGGTGAACGTCGCCGTCCTGGCGGCCGCGCCCAGCGCGGTGGGCCTGAACGCGTAGGAGATCGAGCACGATTTGCCCGGGTCGAGCGTCCTGCCCGCGCAGTCGGTCGCCCCGCCGAACACGCCCGCGCCCCCGCCCGCCAGGTTCACCGGCGCGGGGCTCGAGCCCACGTTGGTGAGCGTCACCGATTGCGAGGGCGCGGTCCCACCCACCTGCACCCCGCCGAACGCGAAGCGCGTCGGGGTCACCAGGAACTGCGCGCTCGGCGCGCTCCCCGCGGGGACTCCCGTGCCGGAGAACTCGAGCGAGTACGACACGCCGTTCACGGCCAACGTCGCCGTCTTCGTGACGCCGGGCCCGTCGTCGTCGGCTTGAACGCGTAGGAGAGCGGTGCACGACGCTCCGGGGGCGAGCGAGCTCCCACAGCTGGTCGTACCTCCGAATTCGCCGGCTGCGCCGCCCGCCAGGCTCAGCGTCACGGGGACCCGCGCCACGTTCGTGAGCGTCACCGACTGGGACGGTGCCGTCGCGCGCACCTCCACCTCGCCGAAGTCGAAGCGCGTGGCCGACACCAGCACCGGATCCACGCCCGTGCCGGAGAACTCCAGCGAGTGCGGCACGCCGTTCACCGACAACGTCGCCGGTCTGGGACGCCGGGCCCGTCGCCGACGGCCTGAACGCGTAGGAGATCGAGCACGACGCTCCTGCGGCGAGCGTGGACGGGCAGCCGTTCGCTCCGCCGAACACGCCCGCACCGCCGCCCGCCAGGCCGACCGGCGCGGTGGTCGTCCCCACGTTCGTCAGCGTCACCGACTGCGACGGCGCCGTTCCGCCCACCGGCACCCTGCCGAAATCCATCCGCGTCGACGACACCAGCACCGGCGGCGCCACGCCCGTGCCGGTCAGGTGGAAGGTGAAGGCCTCGCCGTTGAGGAAGAGCGTCGGGGTCGCCGACGCGGGACCCACGTCGGTCGGCGTGAATCGATAGTCGACCCGGCACGACGCGCCAGCGGCGAGCGTCCCGACGGTGCAGTCGGTGGCGCCTCCGAACACGCCCGCGCCCCCGCCCGCCACGGACAGGGCGACCGTCGTCGATCCGATGTTGGTCACCACCACCGACTGCTCCGGCGACGTAGTGCCCACCGCGACGTCTCCCGAATTCGAGACCCGTCGGCGTGACCCTGAACTGCGACGAGACGGCCACGGAGGCGGGTGCGCCCGCGGGCAGGCCGCCGGAGCCGTGCGCACCCAGGGGTACCATGGCCCGGGTCGACTCTTCCGCCCCCGGCCCGGTGAGCGGCACGTCCTCGCAGCCGGCGACGAGGCCCGACATCAGAACAGCCGTGACGAGGGCTCCCCGTCGGATCGAGCCGGCGGAGGCACTGCGGGGAGGACACCATCGGGATTCCGGCGGATACGTCGCATGTCGACCCCGGTCGTGGGAGGGGCTGTCGATTCGAGCCGTCGACCCTATACGCGAGATCCGCCGGAGAAGGGTGCCACGCACGCTGGGGGCCGGTCGCCGGTCGCCGGCAGGCGAGGGGGCGAGGGAGAGGTCCTTCTATCGCCTGGGCGCGGCCAGGGAGTCGCGCACCGCGCGGGCCCGGGCGGCTCGAGCGCTCGCCGGGCCGAACGCGTTCTCGAGCGCGGGCACGGCGCGCTCGGCGGCCTCCCGCGCACCCGTGATGTCGCCGACGGCGAGACGGGCCTGGGAGAGATGCGCCCGGTAGTTCTCCATCTCCCGCAGCTCGATGTCGGCGAGGTCCCGCTCCGCACCGAAGAACGTCTCGAAGGTCTCGAGATGCACCTGGACGTTGCCGAGCCATCCCTCCCCGCCTTCCTTCAGCTTCGCCTTACGCACCAGATGGTCCGGAATCAGATCTTTGAGGACCCGCCTCGCAGCCGGCCCGACGGGCCGCTTCGCCCGCTTCTGCTGCAGCTCCTCCAGCCGGGCCTGGGCGAGCTTGGCCGCCTCTTCCTCGTCCGTGGTGGCGTACCGACAACCGGTCGGCACCAGCGGCTCCAGGCCGCCCCCGACGTCGGAGTAGTCGCGGAAGTCCCCGTAGTAGCGCGCGGCGCCCCTCCCGCGCCGGCGGGTGTAGATACGGGAGTCGATCGTGGTGTGGTCGCGGAGCTTCGGCATCGGTCGCCATCCTTGGCGTGTGGTGAGCGTGATCCTTCACGGCCACCATACCCGATGGAGCCCACCGCCCGGAAATCTTGTGTTACCCTTTCGCTACCGCGGTAACACAAAAAGCGTGGAGCCGCGTAACTTCTTGCGGCTCCACGCTTTACCCATGGGCCTGGGAAGACTCGAACTTCCGACCTCACGCTTATCAGGCGTGCGCTCTAACCACCTGAGCTACAGGCCCTTCCTCCCGGACGCGGCGCCCTTGGCGCTCGGCCCGAGCAGGAAAAGCTACACCGGGACCCCGACGGGTTCAACCGTGCGGCGAAACGGCGGAGGATCGGCCGAGGAACTGCCTGCGGCTCACGATCCCGCGCCGGTCGCCCACCCCTGAATCCCACCCGCGCCGGCGAGGGGTCTGGCCTTTTCTATTACATTCACGTATGTATTAAAAATAGCCGGCCGCGACGTGCGGGCGGGAGGCGTCGAAGGAGGGAAGCAGCCCGTGAAAGGCGAGCGACTGGGCGAATTCGAGGAGCTGGTGCTGCTCTCCGTGCGCCAGCTGGGTGAGGGGGCGCACGGATCGGCCATCCAGGAGGTGCTGGCCGAGCGTGCCGATCGGGAGGTGACGCTGGGCGCGATCTACGCGGCGCTGGACCGCACGCAGCGAAAGGGCCTGGCGGACTCGTGGCTGGGCGAGCCGACCTCGGTGCGGGGCGGTCGCGCCAAGCGTCACTACGCGGTGACGCCGGTGGGCCTCGACGCGCTCGAGGAGAGCCGGCGCATCCGCGACGAGCTGTGGGCCCGCCCGGAGGAGGCCCACCCGTGAGCACGGGCGGCGGCCTTCCGGGGCCGCTCCGATGGATCGCCGAACGCCTCTTGCCCCGCGCCCGACGGGACGACGTGCTGGGCGACCTGGAGGAGGCGTACCACCGTCGCGCCGAACGCATGGGGGCTGCCGCCGCGCGCAGACGCCTCTGGCGTGAGTTGGGAGCGCTCGCGCTGTGGCGCCTCGGTGCGGGCCTTCGGCCTCCGTTGCATCCGGCCGGGCGAGCGCACGCGCACGACATCGAGGAACCCTGGATGGGGAGGACGACGACGATGGGAAGGGATCTCGTGCAGGATCTGCGCTTCGGCCTGCGCGCCCTGGCGCGCCGGCCGGGCTTCGCGCTCACCGCCGTGATCGTGCTGGGGCTGGGCATCGGCGCGCCGACCACGGTCCTCACGCTGGTGAACCGGATCTTCTTCGACCGCCCGCCGGGCGTGACCGAGCCGCACAGGCTGGTCCGCGTCTGGCGCTCGTGGGCGCCGGGCGAGGGGGGCGGGTCCCTCATGCACCCGGACTACGCCTACTACCGCGAGAACGCGACGACCCTCGAGGGGCTGGCCGCCTGGGGGGGCGACCTCACGGCCTCGTACACGCTCGACGGCACCCGCTCCGACCAGCTCGACGCGCTGTGCGTTTCCGACAACTACTTCGACGTCCTGGGCGTCGCGGCGGCGCGGGGCCGCTTCTTCACCCGCGACGAGAACCTCTCGCCGGGCGAGGCCCCGGTCGCCGTGCTCAGCGACGGGTTCTGGCGCCGCGCCCTCGCGGCCGATCCGGACGTGGTGGGGCGCACGATCTCGATGAACGGCATCACCTTCACCGTGATCGGCGTCGCACCCCCGGGCTTCCGTGGGCTGAGCGCCTTCTCGAACGGCCCGGACGCATGGGTGCCGCTCGCGATGTTCGGCGCGCTGACGCGCACCACGGATCGGGCCTGGTGGGAGCGGGTCCCGAACACGCGCAGCAGCTGGCTCTCGGTCGCGGGCCGCCTGGCGCCGGGCGCCACCTTCGAGACCGCCGAGGCCAACCTCCAGGCGCTCTCGGACGCGCTCACGTACCCCGAGCGGCAGGACGGCGAGGGGATCATGGTCACGCGGGAGGCGATCTACAGCCCCGGGCAGTCGGCCTCCCTGGACTCGCTTTCCCGGATGCTCCTCGCGGTCGTGCTCATCGTGCTGGCGATCGCCACGGCGAACGTGGCCGTCCTTCTCCTCTCCCGCGCGACCGCGCGCACGCGGGAGATCGGCATCCGCACGGCGATGGGCGCGGGCCGCGGGCGCCTCTTCCGGCAACTGCTCGCCGAGAGCCTCGTCCTGGGCGCGGCCGGCGGTGCGGTGGGCATCGCGCTCGCCTACGCCTTCTCGGACGCCGCCGCCTCGCTGCTTCCCTACACCTTCGTCGGGACGTTCCGGCCGGACGTGCGCGTCCTCGCGGCAGCCGTCGCGATCTCGGTGGTCGCCGCCACGCTCGCCGGCCTCGCGCCCGCCCTGCACGCCGCCCGATCCGATGTGGCCGCGTCGCTGGAAGGGGCCCGCACGGCGGGGAGTCGCAGCCGCGCGCGCGACGTCCTGGTCGTCGCGCAGGTCGCCCTCTCGCTCGTTCTCGTCGCCGGCGCTGTCCTCTTCACGCGCAGCTTCTGGACGGCGCGCACGCAGGAGCTGGGCTTCGCGACCGACGACCGCCTGGTGGTGCAGGTCGATCTGCGCGCGCTGGGCTACTCGGCCGACGAGGGGATGGCCTTCCTTCCGCGGGCCCTCGAGCGCCTCCGTGCCGTGCCGGGCGTGCTGGACGTGGCCACCACGCGGATGATCCCCTTCCAGGGGGACTGGAGCACCGACCTCGACCCGCCTCCGGGCGCCCGCTCCAACACCGACGAGGGGAAGCTCTGGGTCGGCCTCAACGCGGTGTCGCCGGGCTACTTCGACGCTCATGGGCGTTCCGATCGCGCGCGGCCGGGCTCTGGGGCCCGAGGACGGCGCACAGGATCCGCCGGCCGTGGTGGTGAACGAGACGCTGGAGAGCCTGCTCTGGCCGGACGAGGACGGGCTCGGACGCACCGTCTCCCTCGGCGGCGACCGCACCTACACGGTGGTCGGCGTGGCGCGCGACGCCACCTACTACGAGCTGGGTGAGGAGCCGACCACGCAGGCCTACGCGTCGGTCTTCCAGATCTACCAGCCGCTGGTGCACTTCCTGATCCACACGGACGGGCCCGCCACCGACTGGGTGGCGCCGACCGAGGCGGCGCTGCGCGAGCTGGACGCGTCCCTGGCCTTCGGGTCGGTCACCAGCATGGACGCGGTGTTCAGCGACGTGACCGCGCGCTTCCAGGTGTCCGCCGTGCTGGTGGGCCTCTTCGGTGCGCTCGCCCTCATCCTCGCGGCGGCGGGGCTGTACGGCGTGGTCTCCTTCCTCGTCGCTCAGCGCACCCGTGAGATCGGCGTGCGCATGGCGTTGGGGGCGGACCGTGGGCGCATCGCGCGCCAGGTGCTGCTCACCGGCCTGGCGCTCGCGGCCGTCGGCGTCGCCCTCGGGCTCGCCGGCACGTTCGCCCTCCGTCGATTCACGGAGAGCCTGCTCTTCGGCGTCGAGCCGGGCGATCCGTGGCCGCTGGTGGCCGCGTCCGTCGTTCTCGTCGGCGTGGCCGCGCTGGCCTCACTGGGGCCCGCGCGCCGGGCGACGCGGGTCGACCCGATGGAGGCGATCCGCTCGGAGTGAGCGGGTCGCGCCCGGCGGGAACCCGCGGCCGCCCGGCGCGGCCGGTGGCCTACGACTCGTCCTTGGGGTCGCTCTTCTTGCCGCTGTTGCGGCCCGCGATGAAGAGCAGCGCGGCGATGCCGGCTGTGACCGCGAGGGCGAAGATCGCCGCGGGGTCGTGCGGAAAGTAGGCGAGTGAGAGGATCATCTGCCCGTCCTCCTGAAGCTCCCGATCCGGGAGCGTGTGCATGAGCCGCGAGCGCGCCATGTGCGCGCCGCGTGGTTCGGTTCGGGTCGGCTCAGGCGGAAGGAGGAGGGGCGTGGGCGGGATGTGCGCGCCGCTCCCTGAGGTGGAACGGCTTGGGGCGGGCGGATTCTACGCATGCGCCCGGAGCCGCGTGCACCCCTGACGGGGGCTTGAAGGCAACCGCGACGGCGCGTGGAAGTCCGAGACCGGCGCCCGCGGCGTCGGCCTCCGCGGGATCGAGCGGTCGGCTCACGCCCGTGACGCGATGGGACCCGGGCCGGGAGCTCGGGCACCCCTGCGCGACCGCCGTGCCGACGCCGGGCACCGCCGTACCGCGGGGCGGTGTGGGCATCGCCGCGAAGGCGGCGAGAAGCAGCAGGGTGGCGAGTCTGGTCATCCGCATCGTAGGTGGCTACCCGGGGCACGCTTGCACGACCGGCAACGCCCTACTAAACCACGGCATGGTCCGGAGTGCCCTCTTCGCCCCGCTCGCCTCGCTCGCGCTCGCCTTCGGCCCTCCCGTTTCGGCGCAGACGCTCGCCGAGGTGACCGCCACGCCCGAGTCGACGGCGGTCCTCTTCCTGCGCTCCGTGCGGGCGATCCGCTGGCGCGCCGCCGCCCAGTTCATGCACCCGAGCACCCTCGCGACCTTCCGCGACGTGGTGGGCTACATGGTCGACACGGACTCGACGGGCGCGTTGCGGCGCGACTTCACGGGGGCGGACGACGCGGCGTCCTTCCGCTCGCTCGCGCCCACCACGGTGTTCGAGCGGGCGGTCGGACGGATGGTCGACGACATGCCAGGCTTGATGCATTCGCTCTTCGACCACGACGACCACGTCATCGGCCACGTGATGGAAGGCGCCGATACCACGCACGTCGTCTATCGTACGATCGAGCGCCTGCAGGGCGCCAAGCCCGAGGTGCGCGTGATCCAGATGGCGCGCACCCCGGACGGTTGGCGCGTGCTGTGGAGCGACGAGCTCGAGGTGCTGGACGCGGCGCTGCGAGGGATCCCGCGCAGACGGCGCCCGCCGCCGGGAGGCGCCCCGATCAGTAGAGCAGGTACGGCCTCCGCATCTCCTCGAAGCGCCGAGCGTCCTGCTCCCAGGCGATCAGAAGGTCCGTCACCGTGCCCGCCTCCACGGCCGCACGTGCGGCGTCGGTGCCCGCCAGGCGGTCCAGCGTATACGTGACCGGCCCGTCTCCGCCGCCGGAGCTGCGCCACTGGAAGTCCTCCGGCTGGAGGCGCCGCACCACCTCCATGAACAACAGTGTCGCGTCGATGGGCCTGTACGCCTCCCGGTCCGTGGCGATGAAGCGGACCCCGTGGATCGACGTACCACCGTACTTCCGGGCGCCCGCAGCCACGTCGTAGTCCAAGGCCTCGAAGCGCACGCCGGGGAGGTCCTTCGCGTTCATGGAATCCGCCACCTCCGCGGCGCGGAGCCAGGGGGCGCCCACCTGCTCGAAGGGCTTTTCCGTGCCCCGCCCCTCCGAGAGGTTGGTGCCCTCGATGAGGACGGTGCCCGGGTAGTGGATCGTGCCCTCGAACCACGGGAGGTTGGGCGACGGGCCCTTCCAGGGGAGGTCCGTCTGGTCCATCCACAACTCCCGCTTCCACCCCTGCATCGGCACGACGGTCAGGTCGGCATGGATGCCGAACGCGTCGTTGTCCATCATGGCCAGCTCGCCGACGGTCATGCCGTGGCGGGACGCGATCGGGTAGAAGCCGGCGAAGTTGGAGTAGGTGGTGTCGAGGATGTTGCCCTCCACCTTCGTGCCCGTGATCGGGTCGGGACGGTCGAGGACCACGAAGGGAATCCCCTTCTCCGCCGCCGCTTGCATGGCGAGCGCCATGGTGGTGGGGAACGTGTATTGGCGCACGCCCACGTCCTGGATGTCGAAGACGAGAGCGTCCACGTCCCGTAGCATCTCGGGCGTCGGCTTGCGGATCTCACCATAGAGCGAGTGCACCGGCAGCCCCGTCTCCGAGTCCACCATCGACTCCACGGGCCCCTGGGCGACGCCGCGGATCCCGTGCTCGGGGGCGAAGAGCGTCGTCAAGGTCAGATCGTGGCGCGAGGCCAGGATGTCGATGGTGCTCCGGCCTTCACGGTCGAGGCCGCTGTGGTTGGTGACGAGCCCGACGCGCTTGCCGACGAGAACCGGAGGAATGCTGTCGGAGATCCGGTCCACGCCCAGGAGAACGTGAGCGGGCCCGGACGCCGCGTCGGGCTTGGGGGCGCACGCGAAGAGGGCGCCCGCGATCATGGCCGAAAGGGGAGGAGCTACGCGCTTGAGGAAGGAGCGTCGTGATGCGGACATACGCCTCGAGCCTCCGCTGGGACGTCTCCGCGCTACGGCCCGGAACCGGGCAGGGAAGGCAGCGACGAGGTGGAGCTGGAGCCGGGGACGTCGATCCGATGAAAGGTGGACGCCGAACAATACGCGGGCCCCGGGGCCGGTGGCCAGGGGGGAGATCGGCGCGCGGCCTCCCTCACATCCCGGCCCCCCGCAGCGGCGGCACCGCCTCCATGAGCAGCGCCAGCCCGCGGTCCAGCGCCTGGCCGCCCGCGCGCGCGCCCTTGTACTTGCCGAGGCGCACGACGACGAGCCCGTGGCTCGGGATCATGATCGTGTTCTGGCCGCCCGCGCCCGCGAAGTAGGTCGCCTCCTTCGGGATCGGGAACGAGCCGCGTGCCGTTGACCCACTGGAAGGCGCCCCCGTAGATCGGCCTCCCGTCGTCCACCCAGGCCGGCGCCAGCGTGCGCGCATACTCCGCGTAGCCCTCGGGAAGCAGGCGCTCGCCGTTCCACACGCCGTCCTGCAACCAGAGGTTCGCCACCCGCGCCCAGTCGCGCGCCGGCAGGAACTCGTAGCCCTGCGTGAGGAAGTCGCCGTAGGGGTCGGTCTCCATGACGGCGTCGCGCACGCCGATCCTGTCGAAGAGCGCGCGCTGCGGGAAGGCGTGGTAGTCCTCGTGCAGCTTCCCCTCGACGCCCAGGCGGATGAGGTAGTTCGTGAGGACGGGGTCGGTGTTCCGATACCGCCCGACCGTGTTGGGCGGCCACTGCTGCGGGCGCGTCGCGGCGTAGTGGTAGGAGTCGACCGATGCCCGTGTAGAGGTAGAGGTGGTCGGGGTAGCCGAGCGACGGATCGAAGTCGGGGTCCTGCGGTGCGCGGATCCGGATCCCCGAGGACATGCGCATGATGTCCCCGATGCGGATCTGCTGCCTGGGGTCGCCCGCCGTCTCGTACCACTCGGGCACCGGCGCGGGCTGCCAGAGCTCGTAGACGCCGCGCTGGATGAGGATCCCCATGAGCGTGCCGGTCAGGCTCTTCCCCATCGACCAGCTCTCGAGCGGCGTGTGCAGGTCGATGCCCTCCCCGTAGCGCTCCCCGATGACGCGCCCCCTGTAGGTCACGAGGAACGCCTCGGTCATCGCCTCGGGCGGCCCGAAAGCGGCGTCCACCGCCTCGGCGACCTTCGCCATGTCCAGCTCCGCCGGATAGGGCTCCTCCGACAGCACGTCGCCCATCGGCCAGGGCGTCGTCGCGGCCGGCGGCAGGTTCGGCGTCACGGTGGTCGGCGTGAAGAACACCGAGTCCTCGCCGATGGGCCGCGTGACGCACCCCTGGCTCCCGTACTTCTTGGCGACGCGCACCACCCCGGACGGCAACGTGAGGCGCACCTCCTGACGGTCGTAGTCGACCACCGTGTCCGTCACGACCGCGCGCTCCGCGTACGGGCTGGTGAAGTAGCCGACGTTCTCGGCCGCGTCGGCTGGGTCGAGCCCGGTGATGAACACCGCCGAGCAGAGGATCTTCGCGAAGCCCGACGTGTGGTGGTCGATCGCCTCGCCAGGGGGCGGGACGTACTCCGTGGGCAGCTCGAACGTCTTCGCGCGGGCGATCAAAGCGACGGTCGCGTCGTTCTGCGAGGCGGGCTCCGCCTCTTCGGCGGGCGCGCACGCCTGCACGGCGACGACGGAGGCGACCAGAAGGGCGGCGGGCGACGGTGCGCGCATCGGCTGGATCCTTGGACGTGGGCGGTGGACAAGCTAGGGTGGGGCTCCTCGACCGCGACAGGGTCGCGCACGCCGCCCCATCCCCACCGCCCGGCCCGGTGGCCTCGTGAGCGCGCCCGCCGTATGATCCCGAACCGGCGCGCACGCCGTCGGGTTCGCCGTGTCCACCGTCACCCGCGATTCCCATGATCTCGAGACGCGACTTCCTCGGAGCCTCCTCGCTGGCCGCCGCCGGCACCGCCATCGACCCCGGTCATCTCCTCGGCGCCGAGCCGCGCCAGGAGCTGCCGCCCTCGATCGCTCGCCTGAGCTCGTGGGCGGACCGCGCCCGCCCCATCACGACCGCCGAACGCGCGGCCAGGGTGGAGAAGGCGAAGAAGCTGATGAGGGACAACGGGCTCGACGCGCTCTACCTCACCGGCGGCACGTCGATGAACTACTTCACCAACGTCCGCTGGGGCGGCGGCGAGCGCCTCTTCGCCGTGGTGATCCCGGTGGAGGGCGAGGCGTTCGTGGTGTGCCCGGCCTTCGAGGAGGACCGCGCGCGGGAGCAGCTCGCCCTCGGACCGCTGAAGGGCGCCGAGGTCCTCACCTGGCAGGAGCACGAGAGCCCCTACATGCGCGTCGCGCAGGGGCTGAAGAAGTGCGGCATCTCGGCGGGCAAGATGGGTGCGGAGGAGACCGTCCAGTTCCGCTTCAGCGACGGCGTTGCCCAGGCCGCCCCCGCCCTCCACGTGGTGAGCGGCACGCCGGTCACGGCCGGATGCCGCGGCGTGAAGGACGCGCACGAGATCGAGCTGATGACGCTCGCCAACGAGGCGACGCTCACGGCGTACAAGGCGGCGTACCTCGCCATGGAAGAAGGGATGACGCAGCAGGACTTCGGTCGGCTCGTCAGCCTCGCGCACCAGCGCCTCGGGTTCCAGGGCGGTGCCAGCGTCCAGACGGGCGAGTACTCCGCCCTGCCGCACGGCTCCATCACGCCGCAGGTCATCCGCGAGGGGACGATCCTCCTCATCGACGGCGGTTGCACGGCGGAGGGCTACGAGTCCGACATCAGCCGCACCTTCGTCCTCGGCAAGCCGACCGACAAGATGAAGAAGGTGTTCGACATCGAGCACCAGGCGCAGACCGCCGCATGGAAGACGGCCGGCCCCGGCGTGCCCGCGGAGAACGTGGACGCCGCGGCGCGCAAGATCATCACGGACGGCGGCTACGGCCCCGACTACACCTACTTCACGCACCGCGTCGGGCACGGCATCGGCATGGACGGCCACGAGTGGCCGTACCTGGTGCGCGGAAACAAGGTGCCCCTCGTGGTCGGCAACTGCTTCAGCGACGAGCCGGGGATCTACATCCGCGGAGAGTTCGGCGTGCGCCTCGAGGACGACATGTACATCACGCCCGACGGCGCGAAGCTGTTCACACCACAGAGCCCGTCGCTGGAGGACCCGTTCGGGAACTGGCCGCACTGAGGTCGCTCACCCATCGCTCCAGCGTCGTGGTGGGTGCACCCAGGATCCGGTTCGTCTCCGAGGGGTCCCCGCCCTCGCCGACCTTCGCGAAATAGGCCATCAGCGCCGCGGCGAAGCGTAGCTGCGCGTTTCTCGTGAGCACGCCGATCGCGCGCGCCATCCAGAGGCTCATGACCTGGATGGGAGGTGCCGCGGGGTGCACGGCGGCGCAGTAGCGCTCGAGCGCCGCGCGCAGCGTCATCGCCTCCGGTCCGTGCACGAACAGCGTCTGGCCCGCAGCGTTCGGGTCGCGGTACGCCGCCGACACCATGCGCGCCATGTCGTTCGCCGCGAACCAGTGCCAGGGATGCGGGATGTCACCCAGGAGGAAGGGCTTGCCGCCGCGCGCGAAGCGCGGAAGCTGCTCGAACGGCCAGCTCGGACGGAAGATCGTCCACGGGATCACGCCGCCCTTCACGAACCGCTCGGCCGCGAGCTTCTCCTCGATCATCGGGAACCAGCGGTGCTCTTCCGCGACCGTGGTCCCGGACACGTAGCCGATGCGCTCGGCGCCCACCTCGGTCGCCGCACGAACGGCCAGCTCCAGGGCGACGCGATCGCTCGGGGGCCCGATCGAGACGTGCACGATGTGGCACCCCGCGGCGGCGAAGCGCACGTCGAGCCGGTCGGTCGCGTCGCCGCGCACGATCTCGATCTCGGCGGTCGGGCCGAGCCTCGAGCGGGCCTGGGCGGGGTGGCGCGCCAGGACGCGCACGTCGAACCCGTCCTCGGCGAGACGGCGCGCCACCGGCGCACCGAGCATGCCGGTTCCGCCCAGCACCAGGACTCTCTTCATGGGGGCCTCCAGGCGACCGGGAATCCGTCACCCCCACCCACCACGGAACGAGGCCAGCTCCTCCATGGAAGCACGGGGTGGACTTCGCGGCAAGGTCCGCCCGCTCAGCCCTCGACCCTGCCCTGCCCGCGCGTCGCGTCCGCCAGCCCCCGCCGGAACGCCTCGACCGACGGCTCCGGCACGGCGCACCGGTAGCGGACGCTCGCGCCGTACTCCTCCCCTTCCACGATCGTCTCGGTCTCCCCGATGAGCCGCTGCAGGGCGTCCACGTCCGCGTAGCCCACCGTGACCACGAGCGCCACCCGCTCGACCTTCTCCTCGGTCGGCAGCGTCTCGAGCGCGAGCTTCACGCCACCCGCGTACGCTCGGCTGAGCCCGCCGGTCCCGAGCTTCACGCCGCCGTAGTACCGGGTGCATCACCGCCACGATCTCGCCGACGCCCGAGTGCAGGAGCGTCGTGAGCATGGGCTTGCCGGCCGTGCCGTGCGGCTCGCCGTCGTCGCTCATGCCGATGTGCGTCGTGGTACCGGGCGCACCGGCGACGAACGCCCAGCAGTTGTGCGTCGCGTCCGGGAACTCCTCGCGCACGCGCCGGACGAAGGCGTGCGCGGCGTCCGCGTCGGGCGCGTGCGCCGCGGTGGTGATGAAGCGGCTCCGTCGGATGGTCTCCTCCACCCGATGCACGCGCGCGGGAATCGGAAAGGGACCGCTCACGGACGGGCGAGCTCCTCGTCCCCCGAGCCCGGGGTCAGCGGAGCGCGGGTGGGCGCAGGTCGGAGTCGAGCTCGCGCCCGAGCTCCACCGACAGCTCGGCGAGGTCGCGCACGTCCTCCATGCGCGTGCGGAAGTTCACGACGCACATGCGCAGGAGGTAGCGCCCACGCACCACGGCGTTGGACACGAACGCGCGGCCGCTCTTCTCCATCCGGTTCTGCACGGCCTGGTTGAGGTCGTCCAGGTAGGCCGCCACGGCCGGCTCGGTCGTGCGCGGGCACAGATCCGTCGGAACGTAGCGATACGTGGTGATGCTGAGCGCCTGCGTGACCGCCTCGAGCTCGGGGTGGGACCGCGCCAGCGCGTGGAAGCGGCGCGCGAGCTCGATGTCCTCGGCGATCATGCGCGCGTAGCCCTTCCGTCCGACCTGGCGGAGCTGGAGCCACACCTTGAGCGCACGGAAGCCGCGCGAGTTCTGGATGCCGTGCTCGAAGTAGTTCGTCGCCTCGTCGCCGAAGTTGTAGTAGTCCGGGCGGAACGCGAACGCCCGCACGAGGGCGGACGGGTCGCGCACGAGCGTGCAGCCGGCCTCGAGGGGGGTGTACAGCCATTTGTGCGGGTCCACCGCGACGGAGTCCCCGAGCCGCAGGCCGAGCAGGTCCTCGGGCACCGCGTCGGGTGCCGCGACCGCGAAGCCGCCGTAGGCCCCGTCGACGTGCAGCCACAGGCCGTGCTCGTCGCAGATCTCGCGCAGCTCCGGGAGGGGATCCACGGCACCCGTCCCGACGGATCCGGCCGTGCCCACGACGACGAATGGACGGTCGCCGGCCGCGAGGTCGGCCTCGATGCGCGCCCGCAGCAGCGCGGTGTCCATGCGCTGATCGGGCGTCGGTGTCGATCCAGCGGACGCGCCTCCGCGCCGAGCCCCGAGAGGTCCGCGGCCTTCTGCAGCCAGGTGTGCGTCCCCTTCGCGGCGTAGGCGCGCAGCGGCGCGCTCCCCTCGCCGCGGAGCCCGCCCAGCCGCACGTCCCACCCGGCCTTCGCGGCCCGCGCGGCCCAGAAGCCGAGCATGTTGGCCACGTTGCCGCCGCTGACCATCACGCCGTCGCACGGCTCCGGATACCCGAGCAGTTGCCGCGATCCAGCGCACGGTCTGTTCCTCGATCTCCGTCGCCATCGGCGACAGGACCCAGGCCCCGCTGTTCGGGTTGATCGCCGAGCCGCCGAGGAGGTCGCCGAGCATCCCGATCGGCGCCGGGCGACCCGCTGATGTAGCCGAAGAAGCGGGGGTGTCCGTTGAAGAGCGAGTGCTCGAGGAGGAGGTCCGTCGTCTCGGCCAGGAGCGTCGCCCGCATCCATCCCCTCCTCCGGCAGCGGCGCGTCGGCGTGCAGGAGCGCGCGGATCTCCTCCGGCGTCTCGCCGCGCGTGAGCGGCCGAGTCGGCATCTCGCGCAGGAGGCGCGCCACGTCGTCCACGAGCTTGTGCCCGATGCGGGCGAACTCGTCCGCGTCCATCTCGAGGGGCGTCCTCCGTCCCCAGAGGGCGTCCCGCTCCGTCTTGGTGTCCCGTCGCTCATCGGCCCGCCATCCGATCGAGGAATTCACGCTCCGCCTGCGTGAGGCTTCGCGACCCGGTGTCCTCCGCCTTCGCCAGGAGGCGCACGACCTCCTCGCGGTTGATCTCGTGCAGGCCGTCCGTGGAGATCCCCTTCCAGCGCGCCAGCGCCACGCGGTCGGGCACGCCCACGCTGGACTGCGGGGCCATCTGCTTCTGGAACGCCCGACGGGAGGCCCCTCGCCGCCACTCGAGGAGCTTCAGGTAGCCGAAACCGAAGGCGATGCCTCCCAGGTGCGCGAAGTGCGCCGTGCCCGAGGAGGTACCGCTCACGCCCATGTAGAGCGAGGCGGCCACCAGCAGCACGGCGAGGAGCCACGCCTCGATCGGCAGGATCATCCACAAGTAGATGCGCTCACGCGGCCAGTACAGCGCGAAGCCCATCAGCACGCCGAACACCGCCGCCGAGGCGCCCACCACCGGGTACTGGCGCGCGAAGATGAAGCTCGCGACCGCGCCGCCGATCCCGGAAAGGAAGTACAGCCAGAGGAAGGACTTGGAGCCCAGCCGATCCTCGAGGCGGGGCCCGAAGAAATACAGCCCCAGCATGTTGAAGAAGATGTGTCCGATCCCCGCATGCAGGAACATGTAGGTCACGAGCGTCCACGGACGGCGCAACGCGAAGGGCGGGTACAACCAGAGCTCGCGGACCAACTGCGGGTCCGCCTGCGTAATCAGGAAGACCACGACATTGGCGATGAGGAGCCGCTTCACCCACGGTGTCAAAGGCATCATGATGTCGACCTACCCCCGTTCCCTTTCCGTCGGTCCCCTCGGACCGCCCGTCATGCGGCAGGCCTCAATACGATGAAGCCGACGTCGTCCTTCGATACGGTGCCGAGCCACTGGATGAGATCCCCGAGCGCTTCCTTCGGCTCGGTGCCCTTCCGCCCCGCGACGCGTCGCTCGAGCCGCACCACGCGTCCCTCCTGCGTGTACGTGGAAGCGTAGGACCCGAAACGGCTGTCGGCGTGCACCCCGTCGGGCAGCTCGGCCGTCCACCCCTCGGGGAGGGTGAGCTCCAGTCGGGTCACGCTCGTATAGGGTCCGACCACGTCCTCCACGTCGATCGGGTACCGTCGGGTGCCGCGTTCCCGCTCGAGCTGCGCCACGAGCGTCGGGCTGCCTAGCGTCGTCAGCGGCACCGGCAGCACCCACCCCGTCGATCCGTTGCGCCGCGCCGCGCGCTCCGCGCGCACCCACACGCGTAGGCGCGTCTCCGCGCCGAAGTCCCGCCCGTCGAACATCTGGAGCGAGTCGCCGACCGCGCCCTCGAACGCCCCCCCGGCCACCGCGTCCGCGACGCGCTGACGCTCCTTCGCCGAGAACTCCTGGGCGAGCGCGCCGCGCATGCGGTACTGCATCGCGCCGAGGTTCAGCTCGTCGAACCACCCGGTGAGCGAGCCGTCCTCGTGGATCTCCGCGGTGATCGTCGTCTCGGCGAGGTTCTCGTCCGGGGCGAGCTCCGGGAAGGTCACCTCCTCCACGCCGTCGTCCAGCACGACCAGGCCGAACGCGCCCTGGTAGCTCGGCGGGATCTCCCCGAACGGGACGATGTCGGCCGTGAGGTCGAGGAAGAGCCACCCGTCGTCGCGGCGCACGGCCGCGATCTCGTGGTCGAACTGGTGTGCCGTGGGAAGCTCCTCTTCGACGCCCCCGGTGCTGCTCAAGAGGACGGGATACGCCTCGAAGCCGAGCTTCCGGGCCAACGCCACGAAGAGGGTCGCCTTGTCTTTGCAGTCGCCCGAGCGGGTGCGCACCACCTCGGCAGGGGGGCGGGGTTGGAATCCGCCCACGCCGAGCGAGATCGAGATGTAGCGGAAGTCCTGGGCCACCCAACGGTGCAGGAGGCGGAGCTTCCCCTCGGCCGTGTCCGCGCTGTCCAGCACGGGCGCCGCCGCGGCCATGACCTCATCGTCCACCTCGTAGCGGTCCCGGGCCAGTCCCGCGTACCAGGCGCCGATGTCGCTCCACCGCTCGGGTGCACCGATCTCCACGTGGCGGAGGAAGTCCGCCTCGGTGGCGTCCGCGAACAGCTCGGGCTCGATGCGCTCCATGTCGGCGGCGGCCCACTGGCGGACCACACGGCCACCCACCTCCTGCACGCTCGTGGGCTCGGCGCCGGCGCTCTGCACGATGCGCAGGTCGTAGCCCGCCGGAACGTCCACCACGTAACGAGAGCGGCGCACCGTCCCGCCGGTGTCGATGCGCCAGGGGAGGTAGAAGTCGCCCGGCATGACCGGGTCCACCGTCTCGATCGTGTAGCTGTAGTCCACGATCGTGCCCGGCTCGACGCCGCCCATCGAGATGCGCACGCGCTTGAAATCCGTGTACACGGGGCTTTGCTCCGGCACGGGCGCGTCCATCACCTGCTGGTGGATCGGCTCGGCGGAGATCACCGTCCCGTCCGCGGCGACCACGCGCGCCCAGTTCAGGCGGAAGCGCTCGCGCCCGCCATCGTAGCCGAAGGTCTGCTCGGCCCACGTTTCGATCCCGTCGCGGTTGAGCACCTGGGCCACGGTCCGGTAGGTGCGCGAGCCGGTGCCGTCGGGCTCCTGCACGACGATGCCGTCGTCCAGGAGGACCACCGCGTTCTCCTCGGGGTGATCCGCCGGGTCCACGGTGAGCGCGTAGATCGTGTCGTCGCGCACCGAGGGATCGCCGTTCGGACCGACCACCGGCGCCTGGGCGGCCAGCGCCGACGCCCACAGCCCGACCAGGATCGCCGACGTCACCGCGGGGAAGCTCCTCCGCATGGTCAGCGTCCTCCGGGCCGGCCGCGGCCACCGTTCGCGCCGGCGCTGTCCGCGGCCTGCGGCTTCTCGGCCGCCGGGGCCGTCCAGAACGCCCCGTTGTCGGGTGCCTGGTCCGCCACCGCCTTCGTGAACAGCGCCGCGTTGAAGAGGATCTTGAAGGTGCCGAAGGGCTGGCCGCGCCACTGCGGCCGCATGCCGAGCAGCACCACGTGGCCGTCGCCGTGCGCCACGTCGAGCGCCGCCGCGTAACCCTGCACGTGCTCCTCGCCGAGGAAGTAGCCGGAGAGCAGCGGGGAACCCTCCTTCGGGTACATGGCGAGCACGTGCCCCTCGAACCCCTTCTCCGTCGTGAAGACGGGACTCCCGCCCACGAAGACCTTGGCCCGCTCCGGCATCCCGCTCATGACCGGCTGCGACGGGTCCGTGAGCAGCTCCACGATCGCGCCGGAGGCGAAGAAGTCCTCGCGCGCGAGGCCGTCGGTGGCATCCTTCACGGGCAGATGGAGGGCGTCCACGGCGAACTGGCTGGAGCCGTTGATCGTCACGAGCGTGCCCCCGCCGCGCACGAAGGCATCCAGCTCGCGCGCGCCCTCCTGGCCGATCCCACCTGCGTAGCGGGGGGGCACCGAGCCGCTCTCGAAGCCTTCCAGGATCGTGCGCGCCCGGATGTCCGCGAGGACGACGACGTCGTAGCGATCCCGCAGATTCCCCGCCAGGACGTCCGCGTTGCGCACGCTCGTGGGTGCGAGGCCGTACGTCTCGAGGAGCCAGCGCGTCCAACCCTCGTCGATGGAGGCACTCCAGGGTCGGTAGAGGCCGATGCGCGGCTTCGCCACCCGCCCGGAGGGCATCGAGCCACCTTCCGCCCGCAAGTGCAGGTCGCGCACCATGCCGTCGCGCGCGGAGCCCGCCAGCCCCGTGACCAGCCATCGCCCGCTGGTGCCGGCGGAGCCGGAGTCCGCCGCCGCGTGCCCCGGGGCGAAGCTCACCTGGCCCCCGCTCGCCCATGCCCGGCCGAGGGCCTTGTAGGTGTTGTTCTGCGCGGGATCGAGGATGAGGGCCCCTCCCCCGCCCGTCACCCGGCCCGCCGGCGGCACGATCGCGCGCGCCACCGGGTTCGTGTCGAAGCCCACGTCCGGAGGCGAGTCCCAGGGCGACGCGTCGCCCGCTGCGTCGAGGGCGAGGGGCTCGGCGGAGAGCGCCTCCATCGCCGCGCGCACGTCGACGGCGAGGGGGGCGCGCGCCTCCACGACCCGAACGTCGAACTGGTACGGAAGCGTCCACCCGGACACGTCGTACGGCTGCTCGGGCGGGCCCTCAGGGTACTGGCGCAGGTCCGGGTAGTTCTGCACCGCGAAGAGCTGGCGCACGAAGTTCGCGAAGGGCTGATCCATCGGGATGACCCACGTCCCCGCGGGGTGCTGCACGCCCTCCACCGTGACCGCGCTCGTCAGCCGGTCCACCTCGATGCCGTTGAAGGCGAGGCGTCGCAACATCTCCGCGGCCGCCACCGGGTCGCGCTGCTCCTCGCCGACGAAGTAGGCGTAGGGCGGCCCGTCGCGAGTACTCGGCGATCACGTCGCGGCCCGCCTGGTAGCGGTTGTAGAGGAGGTTCTCGCGGTACTTCGCCGCCACGTCGAGCACCGCGAGCGAGGCGGTCTCCATGTACTCGACGGCGTCGCGCAGCCGCCACCACCCTCCCTCCCATGGGCTCGCGTAGAGGGACATGGGGCGCAGGTCGCGCGCGTCGCGCGGAAAGTCGTCGATCGTGTAGAAGTGCGGCGTGGCGTAGCGGTAGAGTCCGGTCTCGGTGAGCAGCGACGCCACGTTGTGGAAGCTGTTCGCGTGGTCGATGAAGCCGGGGTACCAGTCGTCGAAGCCCGTGCCCATGTGCACGGCGCCCTTCTGTCCCCGCTCCTCGAGCGCTTCGGCCATCGCCATGCCGAGGAGGTTCACCGTGCGCCACATGAGCGGGTGCACGTCCGGGCTCACCGGCTCCGCGAACGGCGGGATCCAGATGCGCGCCGGGAAGGGCGCGGTCTGGTGGTGGTTGTAGACGATCTGCGGCTCCCACTGCCGGTCCGTACGGGTCACCGTGCGCGACTCGATCATGTTGATCATGTAGCCGTCGCGGTTGTTGTCGTGCCCGATGTACTTCTGGTACAGGAAGGGGGTCGGGGCGACCTCGTAGGGCGTGCCCAGGTTGGACGCGTACCAGTCCGCGACCAGGGTCTGGCCGTCCGGGTTGATGCAGAACCAGAGGACGAGCACGACGTTGTCCAGGATGGCCCGGATGGTGGAGTCGTCGTCGCCGCTCACCAGGTCGTAGGCGAGCTGGATCGTGTGCTGCGCGCCGGCCACCTCGGTGGCGTGCAGGCCGCCGTCGATGTGCACGATCGCCTTCCCCTCGCGTGCCAGCGCGCGGGCCTCCGCGTCGGTGAGCCCCTCCGGATGCGCGAGACGCTGGGCGATCTCCCGATAGCGCTCGACGTTGCGCAGGTTGTCGGCCGAGGAGATGAGCGCCACGTACCACGGGCGTCCCTCCGAGGTGGTGCCCACCTGGCGGAGCTCGAGGCGGTCGGAGGCCGCGTCCAGGCGCCGGAAGTACTCCAGGGACTGCTCGTAGGTGGCCAGGTGGAAGTCCGCGCCGACGCGGAAGCCAAGCACGGATTCGGGTGCAGGAAGCTGGGCGGCGAGGGGCGGGGTGACCGCGATCGCGACAATGCCGCAGAGGAGCGTGCCGAAAAGGCGCATGAGGTTTGGCCTTGGTTGTTCCGGAAAGGCGTGGGCCGGGGCCGGGCGCGAGCCTCGAAAAGTGACGCGCAGCGCGCACCCGTGCCAGGGCTCGCGGGCAGGGGACCGCGAGGCGCACGATGGAAACCCTTTCGCACTTCCCGGCGTCTATGTATATATCGACCTATGTAGATTCGCACGCAGGTCAGCCATGACGCTCCGGGAGGGAGACGCATGACGCCGAAGGGCGCAGCATCCGAGGGACCCCTCAGCTACAACGCCGCGCTCGTGCTCCAGGCCATCGTCCAGGGGCATCGCTACGGCTTCGAGATCATGCGCGCGGCGCATCTGAAGAGCGGGACGGTCTATCCCCTCCTGCGGCGCCTGGAGGCCGCCGGGCTGGTGGCTTCGGAGTGGGAGCAATCGGCCGACGCGCACGACGAAGGCCGACCGCCCCGGCGCTACTACGCCGCGACCCGGGCGGGGCGGGCGGCGCTGGCCGACGCACGGGAGCGGGTGCTCGCGCAGCAGGCGCTCTTCGGCGCCCGCCCGGCGGGCGGCTGAGGAAGACGATGAGCCGAACGGCGGCCCACCGCGTCGCCTGGACGCTCGCGCGTCTGGCCGCCCTGCGCGTGCCGTCGTCCCAGCGGGGTCGGTTCCTGGGCGAGTGGGAGGGCGAGCTCGCCGACGCGGAAGCACGGGGCGAAGGATGGCGGGTGGCGGCGGTGGCGTGGGGCGCCTTCGCCGACGCGGAGACGGTGCGCGCGCTGGGACGCGCGCGCCCAGAGCGTGCAGGGGAGCACATCCACGGGAGGGGGAGCATCATGGGATGGTTCAAGGGTTGGCGGAACGACGTGACCGTGGCGCTGCGCAGCATGCTTCGGGCCCCGGGCTTCACGACCGTCGCCGTGTCGACGCTGGCGCTCGGCATCGGAGGGAGCGCGGCCATCTGGACCTTGCTCGACCGTGTCGTGCTCGACCCCCTTCCCTATCCCCAGCCGCAGCGGCTGGTGCGCCTGGAGAATCAGGTGCCCGGCGTGGGCCCCGACGAGATCTGGAATCTGTCGACGGCGCAGTGGGTGTGGTTCACGGACCACGCAGAGACCCTCGACGAAGTCGGGATCTACCGGGGTAGCGGCGGGACGGTCGTCACCACCTCCGGCGCCGAGCGGGTCCACTCGGTCGACGCCACCGCCAGCATGATGGGGCTGCTCGGCGCGCGCGCCGAGCTCGGAAGGGTCATCGGAGTCGACGACGATCGGCCCGACGCCACGCGCGTCGCCGTGATCTCGCACGCCTTCTGGCAGCGCGCGCTCGGAGGAGATCCCGACGTGGTGGGTCGGTCGCTCCGGTACAACGATCGTCAGGTGGAGATCGTCGGCGTCCTCGAAGACGGGCTCGATCCTCCCGGGTGGCCCGCCGACCTGCGCCCCGACCTCTGGCTCCCGATGCGCATCGACCGCAACGGCGAGTTCTGGAACAACCACGCCTTCCAGGGCATCGGGCGGCTCGCGCCGGGGGCGACCGCGGCGTCCGTCCAGGCCGAGATGGTCGGGCTCACGGCACAGCTCCCCGCGGCATTTCCCCAGGCCTACAGCCAGGGCTTCTTCGACCAGTACGGGTTCCGGACCCAGGTCGTGCCGCTCAAGGAATGGGTGGTCGGCAATCTCGCGCGCAACCTGTGGATCCTCTTCGGCGGCGTGATCCTGGTGCTCTTCATCGCCGCCGCGAACGTCGCCAACCTCTTCCTGGTGCGCATGGAGGGCCGCCGGCGCGAGGTCGCGATCCGGGCTGCGCTGGGCGCGGGCCGCCCCGCGCTTGCCCGCTACGTCCTCGCGGAGGGGATGACCCTCGCGCTCGTCGGCGCGGCGGTGGCCCTCGTGGTCGGTTCCTGGGCCGTTCCCGCCCTGACTTCGCTGGCGCCCACCGGGCTCCCCCGCATCCACGGCGCCGGGATGGACCTGGGAACGGTCGCATTCACCCTGGTGATCTCGGTCCTGGTGGGCCTCGGCCTCGCCGTGTATCCCGCTGCTCGCGCATGCGGCCCCGAACGCCTCGGCGGAGCTGGCGGCCGGGGGGCGCGGCTCGTCTTCGGGGGCCGGCGCCCGACGGCTGCGCCGTGGGCTGGTCGCCGTCCAGGTAGCACTGGCGCTCACGCTCATGGTCGGTGCGGGCCTCCTCGTCGAGACGCTCGCCAAGCTGCGGCAGGCGGATCCGGGCGTCGACTCCGGAGGGCGTCCTGGCCGTGGACCTCTTCCTCTCCCACGAGCGCTATCCGGACGACGTCGCCGTGTGGAACCTCTACCGCGACATCATCGACCAGGTGCGCGCGCTCCCCGGGGTGACCGACGCCGGGATGAGCGAGGAGGTGCCGGTGTACGGCGGCTACGGGTGCGTGGTGCAGGGCTTCGAGGACGCGTCCGTCTACCAGCGCGTGAAGGACGCGGGCCTCACCACCTGCGCCGGTCAGGAGGCGACCACGCCTGGGTACTTCGAGACCATGCGCATCCCCCTCCTGGAAGGAAGGGTGTTCGACGACGGGGACAACGACGAGGGTCACGGCGGGGTGGTGGTCGTGAGCAAGGCGTTCGCCGAGCGCTTCTGGCCGGGGCAGCCGGCGCTCGGTCAGGGCGTGGCACCCAGCGGGCGCAGCCAGGGCCCGTTCTATCGCGTGGTCGGCGTGGTGGACGACGTGGCGCGCAGCACCTCCGAGGGAGAGGTCCCGCTCAGCCAACCCGCGATCGCCATCTACTACCCGATACGGAAGCACCCCGGGGAGACCGGCAGCTGGAACTGGTGGCCGGGCTACATCACGCTGGTGGTGCGCACGGATCGCGCCGACCCGACCTCGCTGGTCCCCGAGGTGCGGCGCGTGGTCGCCGCGATCGATCCGGAGATCCCGCTGGCCAACGCGACCTCCATGAGCGAGATCGTCGCCGCAGCCTTCGCGCAGATCTCCTTCGTCTCCCTCCTGATCGGGATCGCGGCGGCCGTCGCGCTCCTCCTGTCCGCGGTCGGCCTCTACGGCGTCATCTCCTACGTGGTGGCGCGGCGCACGCGCGAGATCGGGATGCGCATGGCGGTAGGCGCCCAGCCCGGCGAGGTGCAGCGGATGGTGGTGCGCGAGTCGATCGCTCGTGGTCGCCGGAGGCCTCGTGGTGGGTGTGGGGCTCGCGCTCGCCACCACACGCATCCTCGAGGGACTGCTCGTCGGCGTGGCCCCCACCGATCCGGTGGTGTACACCGCGGCGGCCGTCGTCCTCGCGTGCATCGCGCTCGTGGCGAGTTGGCTGCCGGCGCGCCGGGCTTCCAGGATCGATCCGCTGGAGGCGCTGCGCGCCGAGTAGCCCAGTCGGACGGCGCACGCGGGGGAGCGACGGGGAGCCGTCGCTCCCTCGCTGCCGGCGCTCTTGTGAAGCGGGGAGGTCTTCGAGAAAGTTGAGGCCGTTGCTCTCCGACCCTCACCCGAGTCGCCCCGTCGATGAACGAGACCGACCACTCCCCGCACCGAGATCGAGAGTTGGTCCGCCAAGCAGTCCGCGGAGCTCTACAAGTTGGCGGATTGGGGTGCGGGGTACTTCGGCGTCTCGGACGAAGGGACCGTGCTGGTCTATCCGGACGCGGACCCGACGCGCTCGATCGACCTCATGGAGGTGGTGGAGGGGCTGCAGGCGCGCGACCTGTGGCCGCCCGTGGTCATCCGCTTCTCGGGGATCATCGCGCACCGGATGGCGCACCTGCGCCGCGCCTTCGACGAGGCCATCTCCGAAGGGGATTACCAGGGCAAGTACACCGGCGTCTATCCGATCAAGGTCAACCAGCAGCGGCACATCTGCGAGGAGATCCGCGACCTGGGCCGCACGATGGGCTTCGGCCTGGAGGCGGGCTCGAAACCGGAGCTGCTGGCCGGCCTCTCGCTCACGGAGGGGCTCCCCGAGATGCCGTTCATCTGCAACGGCTTCAAGGACGCGGAGTTCGTCGAGACCGCGATCCTGGCGGCGAAGATGGGCCGCAACATCCTCCCCGTGATCGAGCAGACGCAGGAGCTGGAGATGCTCATCCGCTCCGCGCGCGCCCACAGCGTGACGCCGCGCTTCGGCATCCGCGCCAAGCTGGCGTCGGGAGGGATCGGCCGGTGGGCCGATTCGGTGGGATTCCGGGGGAAGTTCGGCCTTTCGGTCAGCCAGGTGCTCTCCTCGGTCGACTGGCTGCGTGAGGAGGGGCTGCTCGGGGGGCTGCGCCTCCTGCACTGCCACGTCGGCTCGCAGATCTATGACATCCGCACCTTCAAGTACGCGGTCAGCGAGCTGGCGCACATCTACGTCGAGCTCGTGAAGCTCGGCGCGCCGATGGGGATGCTGGACCTGGGCGGAGGGCTCGGGGTGGACTACGACGGCTCCGCCTCCGCCTCACAGTCTTCCATGAACTACACGATCGAGCAGTACGCGACGGACATCGTGTACCGCGTCAAGTCGATCTGCGACGACGCCGGGGTCCCGCACCCCGACATCGTGACCGAGTCGGGTCGCGCGCTGGTCGCGCACTCCGGCGTGCTCGTCTTCCAGGTGCTGGGTAGCCGCGTCTTTCCCGAGGAGCCGGACGCGGAGCTGGTGGACCGCGCGCTGAACGAGCCACCGGAGGAAGAGGTGCCGCAGCCGCTCCTCGATCTGGTGGACGCGTACCAGCGCCTCGAGGGTGACGGCGACCCGATCGAGATCTACCAGGACGCCGAGCACGCGCTGAACGAGGCGATGAGCCTCTTCAACCTCGGCTACATGAGCATCACGGCGCGCGCCGCCTCCGAGGAGCTGTACTGGGCGATCGGGAACCACGTCGCGCGCGAGCATCGCCAGGATCTTCCCGAGGAGCTCTGGGATCTCCCCGACCGGCTGGGGGACATCTACTTCTCGAACTTCAGCCTCTTCCAGTCGCTCATCGACGCCTGGGGGATCGACCAGGTCTTCCCGATCATGCCCATCCACCGGCTCGACGAGACGCCGGTGCGCCGCGGCATCCTGGCCGATGTGACGTGCGACTCCGACGGGCGCGTGGACAAGTTCCCCGGGGACGGGGAGCCGAGCGAGGCGCTCAACCTGCATCCACTCCGCAGGATACCGGCGGCCGCCGCCACGAACGGCGGGCCGAACGGGAACGGCTCGAACGGGCTGGGCGGCGAGATCGAGCCGTACTACCTCGGCGTCTTCCTCACGGGCGCGTATCAGGAGACGCTCGGGGACCTGCACAACCTCTTCGGGGACACGCACGCCGTGCACGTGGTGATGGGCCCCGACGGCCACTGGCAGCTCGAAGAGGTCGTGGAGGGCGACACCGTACGCGAGGTGCTCCAGTTCGTGCAGTTCGATCCCGACGCCATGCGCCGCGCCTTCCGCAAGGAGATCGAGGCCGCGCTGACCGCGAAGCGGCTCACGCTCCCCGAAGCCGTGAGCATGCGCCGGTTCCTGGACCAGGGGATCGACGGCTACACCTACCTGGAGTAGCCGTCAGCGCCCTCCGGCGATCCGCGCCTCGAGCGCGCGAAGCTCCGCGAGCACGGCCGGCCACGTCGACGTGGTCGGTACCACCATCTCGAAGTGCCCGGACTCGGGCAGCTCGACGAGGCGGGCGAGCGTGTCTCCCTCCGCCCGGGCATGCGCGAAGTACGTCCGGCCCACCGGTCCCCACGAGCGGTCGAGCGCGCCCACCAGGAGCGTGTGCGGCACCTCGGGCGGCGGCAGCCGCATCATGGACGCCGCGGCGTATCGATCCGGATGCTCGTCGGGCGGCCCACCCATGAGCCCGTCGACCACGTTCCCGCACACGCCCTCCTTCTCGAGACCCTCGAGGTCGGGCGCGGGCGCGAGCGCGAGCACGCCGGCGATCGGCAGCGGATTCGTGCGCCGTAGCTCGCTGCTCCGCGGCAGGTGGTCCCGGACGGCGAGCCAGAGCGCGAAGTAGCCGCCCGCGGAGTGGCCGGCGGCCACGACCCGGCTCAGGTCGAGCGGGTACGCCCGCGCGAGCTCGCGCAGATGATCGGCGCCGTCCTCCACGTCCCGGAAGGTGCCCGGCCATCCACCACCCTCGTCTCCCACGCGGCGGTACTCGATGCTCCACACGGCGTATCCCGCGTCGGCCAGGGCCTGCTCGAGGAGCCCCACGTGTCCGATGGGGAACTGCGACAGCCAGCAGCCGCCATGCACGAAGAGGACGACAGGAAAGGGCCCGTCGCCGGCGGGGAGCCGTAGGTTGCCGAACTGCAACGGCCCGTCGCCGTAGGGAATGCGGTGGTCCGGCGGCGGCGACTCCATGGCCAGGAGGTCCGAGGAGGACAGCAGCTTCTGGGCTGCGGCTTCCGTGGGACGCGCCGCGGAGAGGGCGGTCGCCAGGACGGCGGCACCGAGTGCGCTGGCGCCGAGCCGCCGGTGTGCGGTGTTCAACGCCGCGACGACCCGGCTACGTAGGGGAGGTCCCTCGCGCCCCAATCCCTCCACGAGCCGTCGTAGAGCTTGGCGTCGTACCCGAGCAGGCGCGCCACGAAGTAGTCGTAGCTCGCGCGCAGCCCGGTCACGCAGTAGGTGACGACCGTCGAGCCGTCGGCCGCGCCGGAGGCCTCGAAGAGTCGGCGAACCTCGTCGCGCCCCTTCAGGAGCGGCACGTCGCGGCTCTCCACCAGCTCCTCCCAAGGGAGGGAGAAGGCGCCGGGGACGTGGCCCGCGTGCAGCTTGCCCCCCGAGCCCCCGTCCGCCCCGGTGTATTCCTCGCCGCGCCGCGCGTCGACCAGCGTGACCGCCGGATCGTCCAACCGGGCCGCCACCCAGTCCGCGTCGACCACCACGTCCGCGCGAGGCCGGAGCGTCACCTCACCCGCTGCGAACGCCGGCTCATCGGTGGCGAGGGCCCGACCCTCGTGATTCCACGCGCCCAGACCGCCGTCGAGCAGCGCCGCGCGCGCGCCCAGCCCCATCGCGTCGAGCGTCATCCAGGCGCGGGCCGCCATCAGGGGGCTGTCTCCGTAGACGACGATACGGCCTACCTCCCCGACACCCACGGCCTCCAGCGCCGCTTCGATCGCCGAGGGGGTGAGCATCTCCGCGCCGACCGGCGGGTTCCCCTCCCAGAAGAAGCCGGCCGCGTCGAAGAAGCGCGCGCCCGGGATGTGGCCCGCGTCGTAGCGCTCCCTGCCCGCCGTCCACGTCCAGGACGACCAGGCCCTGGTCGCCGAGGTGGTCGGCGAGCCATGCGGTGGAGACGAGCGCATCGGGGAGGGGGGCGGCCCCGGGAGCCTGGCCGGCCGCAGCCGTGGCCAGGCCGAGGACGGCGATCAGCGCGCAGGCGGCGGGTGCGGCAGCGCGCGTGCGCGGCCGGTGTGCGGCAGCAAGGAAGTGTCGGTTCATCCCCGAAGATGCACGGCCCGGCCGCCTGTCGGAAGCGGACGGGCGGATCACGAGCCTTGTGGCGGACGCGCAACGGGATCGATTCTTCCCCTCCGACACGCCGATCCCCACGCTCCCGAGACCATGACCGACCCAACCGCCCCCACCGAGACGGAAGGCGAGCGCACGTTCCTCCGCCACACGGTGGCCACGCTGGCCTACCGCGGCGCGAAGGTGCTCCGGGGCGCTCCAGCCGGCTTCGGCGTCTTCCAGGTGGGCGAGGGGTCGCGCACGCCCCTGAGCATCCTCGCGCACATGGGGGATCTGTTGGATTGGGCGCTCGCGCAGGCGCGGGGCGCAGAGACGTGGCGCGACGCCGCGCCCGGCACGTGGGAGGAAGAGGAGCGGCGCTTCTTCGCCGGCCTCGCCGACCTCGACGCCTACCTCGCTTCCGACGCGCCGCTCGGGCAGCCGGCGGGCCGCCTCTTCCAGGGCGCGATCGCGGACGCGCTCTGGCACGCGGGCCAGCTCGCGATGATCCGGCGCCTGGCAGGGGCCCCGGTGCGCGGCGAGAACTACAACCGCGCGGACATCGCGATCGGGAGGGTGGGCCCGGACCAGGCCGCACCCCGGCGGGAGTTCGACTGACGCCTCGACAGCCGGAGGCGCCACGCCGGCCGCTGCTAGGCGTCGTTCAGGTCGTACCTCATGATGCGTCCGTGCGGGCCGTCGCGGTCCCGCTCGAGCCCGAAGACATCGCCGAGCGGGCCGGGCGCCCCGTCCGTGTGCCGGCGGATGCGCGCGTGGTCGGCCGCATCGAGGCGGAGGTTCAGCGCCCGCGCTGCCGCCCGCATCCGCTCCACCGTGCTGAAGCCCACGATCACGGCGGCCACCCCCGGCTGGTCGAGGACGAAGCGGAGGGCCACGGCCGCGGCATCCACGCCGCGCTGCTCGCCGATGGCGGCGAGCTCGGCGAGGAGCGCCTGGTACGCCTCCCACCCCCCGAACGCGTCGACGATCAGGCGGTACTTGGTGAGCGACCGGCTGGTGAACGGCCCATCCGCGCGGGGGGCTCCGAGCCATTTCGAGGTGAGCAGCCCGCCCGCGAGTCCGCCGTAGCACAGCATCCGCGTCGAGGAGCGGGCGCAGTGGTCCGCCAGGGCGTGCTCGGGCCTGCGATCGAGCACGGAGTACTGCACCTGGTCCGCGACGACCGGGACGCCGGCCGCGTCCTCCATGGCCCGCACCTCCGCGCCGGTCAGGTTGGTGGCGCCCAGGTGGCGGATCTTCCCGGCGCGCACGAGGTCGCCCAGGGCGCGGGCGGCGCCCAGCCAGTCGCCCACCGTGGCGTCCCACCAGTAGAACTGCACCAGGTCGAGCGCGTCCACGCCCAGCCGGCGGAGCGAGCGGTCGACGACGTCCGCCACGTGGGCCGCGTCCACCTCGGCGAGCCGCGACAGGTCCGGCACGAGCTTGGTGTGCACGCGGATCGGGTGCGCGCCTCCGGAGGTGGTCCGCCACCGCGCGAGGAAGCGCCCGTACAGCTCCTCCACGCCCGTGTAGATGTCGGCGCAGTCCAGGGTGTCGAGCCCCATGTCGGCGAGCGCGACGAGGCGTTCGAGGGCCTCCTCCGTCGGGATCGCCCGGGCGTGATGGCCGGCCGAGAGCTGCCACCCGCCCACGATCATGCGCGAGACGTCGTAGCCCGGCGCCAGCTCGGTCCTGCGCCCGGACGCCTCCGGCGTGGCCGTCACGGAAGCGGAACCACCGTCACGTCGCCGTGCCGGAACGTGCGCCGACCCGTGCGCGTGATGCGGAAGACCCCGCCGCAGTTCGGATCCGGGCACGCGACGTCGGTGTCGGTGCTCATCCAGTCGGCCGGGTGCGTGTCCCGCTGCTTGGCCGGCAGGATCGGCAGGAGCGCCGCGAGCGGATAGAGCGGGAAGGTCTGTCCCGCCGGGAAGATCAGGTTCTCCCCCTGCAACTCGAACCCGCTGCCGGCGGGATGGTTGCACACCATGGGGCGTGCACCCTCCACGACCTCGACCCTGAGGTCCCAGAGCTCGAAGATGTCGTCTCGCTCGCTCACGTCGTCCTCTCCGCGTTACCGGAAAGCCGGGTGGCCCTTGCCGGGCCTCCCGCTCCTCCCGCACCGTGCCTCCTTCCGTCGACCGTCCCCCGCCGCCCCTTCCCCCATCCGATGACCCTGGAGCCCGCGCGCATCGCCGCCGCCGCGCCGCCGCCCGCGCCGCTCCGCTTCCGCGGCGGCACGGTCGGGGCCGTGGCGCCGCTCGCGCTCTTCCTGGCGGGCGTGAGCTGGCTCGGCCTCTCCGGCGCTCCGGACGAGATGGGCTTCTGGCCCGTGCTCCTCGGGGCCCTCACGCTGGGCGTCCTGCTCGCCCGGGACAAGGCGGCGTACACCGACGCGGTGGTGGACGGGATGAGCCGCCGCCTCGTCATGGTCATGGTGCTGGCGTGGATGCTGGCCGGTGTGCTCGCCACGCTGCTGCGCGCCAGCGGGATGGTGGACGCGCTCGTGTGGGCCGCCCGCGCCGGCGGGCTGGCGGGCGGAGGGTACGTCGCGGTGGCGTTCCTCGTGGCCGCGGTCTTCAGCACGGCGACCGGAACGAGCCTGGGGACGCTCCTCGTGTGTGTCCCCCTCCTGTACCCTGTCGGTCCGTCGCTCGGCGCCGACCCGGCCTTCCTGGCCGGCGCGCTGCTGGGGGGCGCGACCTTCGGGGACAACGTCTCGCCGATCTCGGACACCACGATCGCGTCCGCCGGCACCCAGGGCGCCGACCTGGCGGGCGTCGTCCGCAGCAGGATGCGCTACGCCCTCCCTGCGGCGGCCGTGGCGCTCCTCGCGGGCCTCACGCTCGGCGGCGGGGCAGCTCCCGGTGTGGCCATGAGCGCGGACGCCGCGCCCGCGCCGACCGTGGCGGCCTGGGCCATGCTCGCGGTGCCGGCCTTCGTGCTCGCCCTCCTCCTCGCCCGCCGCACGCTGCTCGAGGCCCTCCTCTACGGAATCCTCGCGGCGGCGACCGTCGGGCTCCTGCTCGGCGCGTTCGGGCCCTCGGACCTGCTGGGGATGGACCGGGCGAACTTCGTCGCCACGGGCCTCCTGCTCGACGGGATGCGCCGCGCGGTCGGCATCTCGGTGTTCACGCTCCTGCTCATGGGGCTCGTCGGGGGCATCGAGGCGTCCGGGCTCGTGGACCGACTGGTCGAGACGGCGCGACGGCGCGCGACCGGCGCCACCAGCGCGGAGTGGTGGATCTTCGGCTCCGTGACCGCCGCGGTCGTGCTCACCACGCATTCGGTCGTCGCGATCCTCGCGGTGGGCGGGCTGACGCGTGAAGCCGGCGCCTCCTTCGGACTGGGCCCCTACCGTCGCGCCAACCTCCTCGACGTGACGGTGTGCACCTATCCGTTCCTCCTCCCCTTCTTCATTCCCACGATCCTGGCCTCGAGCCTCACGGCCGGATTCGACGGGGCGCCGCGCCTGTCACCCTGGGCGGCCGGGCTGCACAACGTGCACTCGTGGGCGCTGCTCGCCGTGGTGTTGGTGGCGATCGCCACCGGGTGGGGCCGGCAGGACCGGCCGACGTGACCGGGGGAGAGGGTGCGCACGCACCGCTCCCCGTGGCGGTGGTGGGCGCAGGGGCCGCCGGGCTCCTGGCGGCGCTCACGGCTGCGCGGGCGGGCGCGCCGGTGGTTCTGATCGAGCGCACGGACGACGGCGGCCGCAAGATCCTCATCAGCGGCGGGGGGCGCTGCAACATCCTCCCGTCGGTGGCGCGCCCCGAGCGCTACGTCACCTCGTCGTCGCCCAATACGCTGCGCAAGATGCTCCGCTCCTGGCCGCTCGACGAACAGCGCGCCTTCTTCGAGCGCGAGCTGGGGATGGCGCTCGTGCTGGAGACGGAGAGCGGCAAGCTCTTCCCCGCCAGCGACCGGGCGCGCGACGTCCGCGACGGCCTCGTTGCGCGCGTGCGCGAGGCGCGGCGCACGCGTCTGGCTCGGTGCGCGCGTGCTCGACGCGCGGCCCTCTCCAGAGGGTCGCGCGTGGCGTGTGGAGATCGAGGGCGCACCGCCGCTCACGGCCCGGTCGGTGGTCCTCGCCACGGGCGGCCTCTCCGTGCCGAAGACCGGGAGCGACGGCTTCGGCCTCGACCTGGCGCGCCGGCTCGGCCACGAGGTCCACCCGACCTATCCCGCCCTCACACCCCTGACGGCCGACCCGCACCCCCACGCGGAGCTCGCCGGTGTGTCGCTCGACGTCACGCTGCGCGCGCCCGGCACGCGCCCGCCGTTCGCGACCACCGGCGGCTTCCTCTTCACCCACCGCGGGTGGAGCGGACCGGCCGTGCTCGACGCCTCCCATCTGGCGGTGCGTGCCCTCGCGGGCGACCCGCGGCAGGAGCTCACGGTCCAGTGGACACCGCGCGACGCCCGCGCCTGGGACGCCGCGCTACGGGCGGGCGCCCCCACGGTCCGCTCGGCGCTCGCCGACGCGCTTCCCCGGCGGCTGGCCGAACGCCTGTGCCGGGAGGTCGGCGTCCACGGGGACCGCCGCTGGCACAGCTCCGCCGCGAGGACCGCCGGGAGCTGGTGAGGGCGCTGACCGCCTATCCGCTGCCGTGGACCGGAGACGAGGGCTACCGGAAGGCGGAGGTGACGGGCGGTGGGGTGGCGCTCTCCGAGGTCGACCCGCGCACGCTGGAGAGCCGGCGCGCGCCCGGGCTGTTCCTGTGCGGCGAGATGCTCGACGCCTTCGGGCCCATCGGTGGGCACAACTTCCTCTGGGCCTGGGCGACGGGACGCGCCGCGGGAGCGGGGGCCGCGGCGCGCGCCCTCCGTCAGCGGTGACGTCCTCGGCGGTCAGGCCGGCCGCGACCGCCCGCTCGCGGCCGCACTCCGTGGAGCGTCAAGAAAAGCGGCCCCGGATCGGGCGATCCGGGGCGGCTCCTTCATCGGCCGGGCGGGCGCCCCGGCCGGTGGTGACATCAGTTCCAGTCGGGGTGGTGGGGACGCCTGCGACTGAACATGTCGTCTTCGTCCTCCTCCTCCTCCCAATCCTCCCAGTCCTCGTCGTCGTCGTCGTCATCGTCGTCGTCGTCGAGGTCGTCGTCGTCTTCGTCCCAGTCGTCCTCGTCCCAGTCGTCGTCGTCCTCCGCGAGGTCTCCGACGTCCTCGTCTTCCTCGTCGTCGCTGAAGGCGAGTATCCCAGGTGTGAGGGCTTCTTCTTCGAACCAGCCCAACCGGTTCATCTGTCTGATCTCCTTCTGGCGGGTGCTCGAATCGCCCCGACCCGTTTCGGAGCAGCTAGGGCACTTGGCGCGAAGGTAAGAGAGGGCTCGAGGGATGTCAACAACTAATTCTCCGCGTCCGTGCGCGCGGCACCTCCGGGAAGCTGGTACAGGGGGCGCAACTCGATCTGGAACGTGACGTGCTCGATGCCCTGCGCCTTCATGCGGCGCAGCACCTCGTCGAGAATCCGGGTGTGGTCCGCGGGGTCGTCGATCACGCCGTGGGCCGAGAGTGCGACGAACCCGCTCGTCAGCGTCCAGACGTGGACGTCGTGGACCTGGTCGAGGCCTTCCACATCCCGCAATTCCCGGACCACCTCCTCCACGTCGATGTGCGGTGGGGCGGCCTCGAGCAGCACGTCGGCGGCCTCACGCACGAGGCGCCACGCGCTGAACAGGATCAGCACCGCGATCACCACCGAGATGATGGGGTCGGCCGGCGTCCAACCGGTGGTGAGGATCACCACGCCCGCCGCGATCGCACCGATGGAGCCGAGCAGGTCACCGAGCACGTGGAGATACGCGCCGCGCACGTTGAGGTTGTCGTGGGCGTGCCCGTGCAGCAGGAGCGCCCCGGCGATGTTGACCCCGAGCCCCACCACCGCGACGCCGAGCATGACCGCTCCCTGCACGGCCACGGGGTCGCGGAGTCGATGCCACGCCTCGACCACGATGAACCCGGCGATCACCAGGAGCGCCGCTCCGTTCACGAGCGCCGCGAGGATCTCCAGGCGCACGTAGCCGTAGGTCTTCTCGGCGTTGGCCGGACGCCGCGCCACCCGCATCGCGAAGAGCGACAGGGCCAGGGATCCGGCGTCGGTGAGCATGTGCCCCGCATCGGCCAGGAGGGCGAGCGATCCGGACAGCACGCCTCCGACGACCTCCGCGAACATGAATGCCCCCGTGATCGCGAGCACCCACCCGAGACGCCCGCCGGAGGCCTCTCGCGACATCAGCGCCCCGGGATGGCCGTGCGCGTGCCCGGCGTGATCGTGGTGGGCGTGGGCCTTCGGGCTCATCGGGCCGCCGCCCTCTTCGATGCCGCGAGCGCCCGCCCGAGGAGGACGGGGCCGCCCAGGATGTTGCCGATGATCACGGCCATCGCCAGCGCGACCACGCCCGCGCCGACCGAGGGGAAGCTCTCCTCGATGAGGAGCACCAGCCCGAGCGACACCCCTCCCTGCGATATCAGTCCCTGCCACGCCTTCTTGCGGATCTCCTCCGGCGCGCCGGCGAGGCGGGCGCCGCGGATGGTGGCGAGGCGGGTGAGGAAGACGCGAGCCGTGAACAGGGCCAGCGCCGCCGGGCCGTAGCGGAGCACGGCGCCGAGGTCGAGACCGGCGCCCGCGGTCGCGAAGAAGAAGGCGAAGATCACCACCGCCACCGAGCGGATGCCCTGGATCATCTTGTCGCCCGCGGGCGACAGGTTCTCGATGACGAACCCCGCGGCCACGCCCGCGAGCAGCAGCTCCACGTGCAGTTCCTCGGCCAGCACGACCAGGACGTAGGCGAAGAGGAACGTCGCCAGCGGCGGCCGAGGACGCGTCGCGCCGCCGCCCAGATACTGCGAGAACACCCACCCTCCCGCGGCACCCATCGCGAGGGCGCCCCCCACCTCGCGGGCCAGGTCCACCAGGGCGTGGACGGAGAACGTGCGCGTCGGGTCCAGGAGGGGGGCCACGAGCGCGAGGGTGAGCGTGAACAGCACGATCACCAGCACGTCCTTCACGATCGTCACGCCGAGGATCACTTCGACCAGGGGCCCGCGGGCGTGCTTCTCCTCGATGACGGCCACCGTGAGGTCCGGCGAAGAGTTGGCGGCCCATATGCCGAGCAGGAGCGCGACGCCCACCGCACCCGACAGGGGAAGCTCGGCGAGGAACGGTACGAACGGTCGTACCGCGAGGACGGCCGCGGCCATCCCGACCCAGACCACCACCGTCACGGCGAGCGTGGTCACGGCGATCGTGCGGGCCTGCGGGCGCAGGCTGCCCACGCGAAGCTCGCCTCCCGCGAGCATGGCGATGAGCGCCAACGCGAAGCGATCGATCAGGCGGAGGTCGGTCACCGCGGAGGCCGGCAGAAGGCCGGCGACGGACGGTCCGGCGGCGATCCCCACCAGGATGAAGCCGGTGATCCTGGGTAGCCCCACCTCCGCCGCGAGCGCGCCCGCCAGCGAGGCCGCCAGGAGGACGAAACCCACCAACACGGACAACCTTCCGTGCTCGAGCGTGTTCGGCGCACCCTGGAAGGAGAGCCAGACGAGCCCGAAGAGGAGGAGCAGCGTCACGGCGGGGCGGAGCATCCCCGCCGGGCCGGCGAATCGTGTCGCCGCGGGTGTCGACGCGCTCATTCGGAACGGACCGGTGGGGTGGAGGGTCTCGGAGGCGCTACGCGCGCCCCCTCGGGGTACGCAACATAGTCGACGGCTGTCGCGCGCTTCAACGGCCGCGGCGGCCCGAAGTCGTCGCGCACCCTGTGCACGAGGCGCCACGGCTGTACCTTGCACCTCGGAGACGGTTCGGTTCCCATCACGTACCGCCACGATGAGTTCAGCGCACAATCCACTGCTGTCCGACCAGTTCCGCATCCCCTTCCACCGAATCCGCGCCGAGCACGTGGAGCCGGGGATCAGGCGGGCCCTCGCCGAGGCGCAGGCTGAGGTGGACGCGGTGGCCGGCGCGGTCGAGGCGCCCACCTGGGAAAACACGATCGCCCGCCTGGATGCGGCGACCGAACGGCTGGGGAGGAGGGTCGCTCCGGCGGGCCACCTGGTCGCCGTAGCCGAGACGCCCGAGCTGCGGGAGGCGTACAACGCCGTCCTCCCGGAGATGTCGGCCTTCTGGTCCCGCCTCCAGCTCGACCAGACTCTCTGGAGCCGCGTGCGGTCCTACGCGGGGACGGACGAGGCTCGGGCGCTCACCGGGCTGCAACGGCGGCACCTGGACAAGACCGTCCAGGAGTTCAAGCGCGCGGGCGCGGACCTTCCGGAAGCCAGCAGGGCGCGCCTGCAGGCGCTTCGGGTCGAACTCGCACAGCTCCAACAGAAGTTCAGCGAGAACGTGCTCGACGCCACCGCCGCCTACGAGCTGCTCGTTCAGGACGACGCGCGCCTCGCGGGCGTGCCCGAGGCGGCGCGGCGGCGGGCACGCCAGAAGGCCCGCGAGAAGGGGCTGTCCGGCTGGCTGCTGACGCTCGACTACCCGTCGGTGGAGCCGATCCTCAAGTACTGCGACGACCGGGCGCTCCGCGCGGAGATCCACACGGCATACTCCACGCGCTGCCGCGGCGGCGAATACGACAACCGCAGCCTCGTCGCGCGGATCCTGCGCCTGCGCAAGGAGCTGGCCGACCTCCTCGGCTACGCATCCTTCCCGGACTACAGGCTCGAGGATCGGATGGCGCGCACGGGCGCCCGCGCGATCGACTTCGAGCGCGACATGACCGAGCGGACCCGGCCCTACTGGGAGCAAGACGTCGCCGACCTGCGCGCGCACGCGATCACCCTCGGGCTGGACGAGGTCGAGCCGTGGGACGTGGCCTACGTCACCGAGAAGCTGCGCAAAGAGCGCTACGACATCGACGAGGAGGAGCTACGCCCCTACTTCCCCCTCGATCGGGTGCTGGAGGGGCTCTTCGAGATCGTACGCCGCACCTTCGGCTTCCGCGTCGAGGAGCGCCCCATCGAGGAGGTGTGGCATCCCGACGTGCGGCACTACGAGATCTTCGCCGAGGACGGCACGCATGTGGGCTCCTTCTACACGGATTGGTATCCGCGGAAGGAGAAGCGTCAGGGCGCCTGGATGAACGACTTCATCACGGGCGGACCGAGCACCGACGGCTTCGCCCCGCACCTCGGCACGATCTGCGGGAACTTCACCCCGCCGGACGGCGACGCCCCGGCGTTGCTCACGCACCGCGAGGTGGAGACGACGTTCCACGAGTTCGGACATCTTCTTCACCACTGCACGTCCCGCGTGGAGATCCCCGGGCGGGCGGGGATCAACGTCGCGTGGGACTGGGTGGAGCTCCCGAGCCAGCTCATGGAGAACTGGTGCTGGGAGCGCGAGGCCCTGGACCTCTTCGCCCATCACCACGAGACGGGAGCAGCCTTCCCGGACAAGCTCTTCCGAAAGATGGTCGCGGCGCGCCGCTACATGGGAGGGTGGGCCCAGATGCGTCAGCTCTCCTTCGGCACCGTGGACCTGGCGCTCCACGACGAGCTGGCTCCGAAGCTCTTCGCGCAGGCCGGCGACGGGGACGTCGACGCGCTCGACCAGAGGCAGGGCTCCGAGGTGATGGCCTTCGCGCGCGCGCGCTTCCGTTCGTTCTCGCCCGCGGACCGTTTCGCGGACCTGCACGCCCTCACGTCGTTCACGCACCTCTTCTCCGGCGGATACGCCTCCGGCTACTACAGCTACCTCTGGTCGGAGGTGCTGGACGCGGACGTCTTCACCCGCTTCCGCACCGAGGGAATCTTCAATCGGGAGACCGGTCGGAGCTACGTGGACTGCATCCTGTCGCGCGGTGACTCCGAGGAGCCGGACGTGCTCTTCCGGGAGTTCATGGGGCGCGACCCCGATCCCACGGCGCTGTTGGAGCGCAACCTCGGTCCGGCCCCCGGCTGAGCGGGAAGAAACCCCCTGGCGGCCCGCTGGTAAGAGAACTCGCACGCAGCGCCGTTCCCCCTGGCCGGCCGATACCATGCGCAAGCTCGCCTCCATGTCCGCCCTCGCCCTCCTCGTCGCCGCGGCGGCGTGCAGCGAGTTCCAACCCCTCCTACGGCGACGTCACGAGCATCATCGCCGTGATGGAGTCCCGCCGTATGGGAGGAGGTGGGCGAGGACGTGTACGACGCGCTCGAGCCCACCATCCGGACGGTGCGCACCGAGAAGACGTTCAACGTCACCTACCAGGACCCGAACGGGGCGGAGTGGAAGAACCTGAAGCGCTTCCGCCAGCTGCTGCTCGTGGGCACGGGCGACGAGCCCTGGATCCAGGACGCGATCGCGAAGGTCCGGGCGGCGTCTCCGGGTCCCGGCGTCTACCGCGCGTACGACATCTGGGCCCGGGGGCAGCAGGCCACGATCATCCTCGCCGCGCCCGATCAGGGAGGCCGCGGCCGTTCGCGCCCAGCTCGACGCCATCAACGAGGCGCTCGACGACCAGTTCCGCCAGTACGCCCGCAGCCGGATGTACCTGTCGGGTAACGGACTCGGCGCTCGCCGACACGCTCGCGCGCACGGCGGGGTTCCGCGCTCCTCCTCCCGACCGTCTACCGCTGGCAGCGCGCAGGACTCGATCTACACCTTCCGCAACGACAACCCGGATCCGTCCGAGCTGATCCGGCAGGTCGCCGTCACCTGGCGGTCGCCGATCCCCACGACCTTCGAGCGCCAGGACCTCCTCGACTGGCGCGCGCAGGTGTCCGCGACCTACAACGAGCCCCAGGATCTCGACCTGAGCCAGGTGGACACGACGTCCTTCGAGTACGAGGGGCGGCCCGCCTATCAGGTCCAGGGGCTGTGGAAGAACCCGCCGGAGCTCGACTGGCCCGCGGCGGGTCCGTTCATCACGCGCGCGGTGGTGTGCCCGCGGCAGGACCGGATCTACCTGCTCGACGCCTGGCTGTACGCGCCCGGCAAGGACAAGTACGAGTACATGATCCAGCTGCAGACGATCCTGGACTCGTTCCGCTGCGGCGCTTCCTAGTCACTGTCCGCTACCGCAGGGCGAAGGTCGCGTGCACGGTGACCGTCATCTCCTTCGCTCGCGTGGACGTGCTGTACACGCCGTAGCCCTGCACCTCCGTGGAGTAGGGCTCGCGGATCTGGAACACCCCCGCCTGCGCCGACACCACGTCGCCGAGCGCGTCTCCCGCGATCTCCTCCGCGCGGGCCTGGGCGTCCTCGCGGGCCTGCCGGAGCAGCGAGCGCTTGAGGTCGGCGATTCCGTCGAAGAAGAACTCCAGGTTGGAGTTCTCCAGCCCGAGGCCGTCGCGGATCAGGTCGCCGGGGTCCAGCGCCAGGCGCTCGACCGCGTCCACGTCCCGGCTCACCACCAGCAGGCTCTGGCGTAGCTGAACGCCGGTCTGGCGGCCGTCGCGGTCCCAGACCCCGCCGGTCGTGACGGGCTGCACGGAGGCGTCCTCGGCGGGAACGCCGCCCTCCGCGAGCCGCGCCAGGAACCGGGTCCGGTCCTCCGCGAGGCGAGCGTAGCCCGGCACCTCCTCGCCGATCGCCACCTGGCGGAGGAGCGTGACGCGCCACTTCACCACATCCGAGGTGAACGGCACCGTGGCCGCGCCGACCACGCTCACGGTACCGGCGGGGCGCCGCCCCTTCACGAAGGCGAACCCCAGGATCGCGGCCGCGACGACGACTGCGATCGACGGGAGGGCGAACGACGGCCAGCCGGGGGCCCGCGGCGCGTATCCCTCGGGCATCCTCAGCCTCCACTGACCGCCGGAAGGATCACGACCTCGCTTCCCTCGACGAGGGGCGTGCCGAGCCCCCCGGTCCAGCGGATGTCCTCGTGGCCGACGAACACGTTGATGTGCTGTCGCAGTTCGCGCCGTTCCGTGACCACCCGGTCGTAGACGCCCGGCAGGGTGGCGCGCAGCGCCTCGAACGCCTCCTCCACCGTGCCGGGGCTCCCGTCCAGCGGCACGGTCGCGCGCCCGCCGGCCAGCTCGCGCAGCTGCGCGGGGAGCACGATGCGAACGCTCACGACAGCACCGCCGACTTCACGCACACGACCGGAGGAAGGCCCTGCGAGACGAGCGACCACGAGTCCCCGGCGTCGCCCGAGGCGTAGACCTTCCCGCTGCGGGTCCCGAAGTACACGTCACCCGCCTTCGTCGGCGCGGTGTCCATCGCATCGCGCAGGACGGTCTCGTAGGCGCCCTCCTGCGGCAGGCCCTCGGTGAGCGCCTCCCACGAGGCCCCGGCGTCACGGGTCCGGTAGACCCTCAGCTTCGCATCCGGGGTGCAGCGGAACTGGTCCGACTCGAGCGGGACGATGTAGACGGTGTCGGGGTCGTGCGGGTGCATCGCCATCGCGAAGCCGAAGTCCGAGGGCACGCCGTTCGCCACGTCCGTCCACTGATCGCCCCAGTCGTCGCTCCGGTACAGCCCCCAGTGGTTCTGCAGGAAGAGCCGCTCCGGGCGCACGGGATGTTGCACGACCTTGTGCACGCACTGCCCGAACTCGGGGTGCTTGTCCGGAAGGTACTCGGCGCGCACACCCACGTTGCGGGGCCGCCACGTGGTGCCGCCGTCGTCGCTCCGGTACACGCCCCCGGTCGAGAACGCCACCAGGATGCGGTCGCCGCCCTGCGGGTCCGGGAGGATCGTGTGCAGGCACAGCCCGCCGGCGCCCGGCTGCCAGTACTGCCGGTGCTCGTGGTTCATGAAGCCCTCCACGGGCGCCCAGCTGTCGCCGCCGTCCGCGCTCTCGAAGAGGCAGGAGGGCTCCACGCCCAGGTACATCTTCCCCGGCTGGTCGTCCCGACCGGGCCGGATCTGCCAGATGCGCTTGAGGGCGAGCTCGCTGCCCTCCGGGAACTTCACGGGCCGCTCGTCCTTCCCCGACCAGCTCGCGCCCAGGTCGTCCGAGCGGCGCAGCGTCGTCCCGAAGAAGGGGTTGCCCGGAGCGGCCCACAGCGTCCGCCCCCCGCCGCGCCCGTCGAGCGCCATGGCGTAGACCTCCTCGCCGGGGAAGTGCGGGCCGTCGACGTCCCAGGCACCATCGCCGCTCGAGCGGAAGAGGAACGCGCCCTTCATCGTCCCCACCATGAGCAGGACGTCGCCCGCTCCCCCCTGGATCCCCTGCGTCTTCTCGGGCATCGGACCGCTCCTCCTCGTCGTCGTCTTCGCCAATCGAACGCTGTTCCACGGCGCCTCGGTGCGCCGGTCCGGCCAGTCTACCATGGGGCGGCCCGGCGGTGCCAGCCTCACGTGCCACGCGGGCGCGCAAGGCGTCCGCCGGCGACGCTCCAGCCCGGGAATCCGCCTCCCTCCGGGGTGTCGTCCGCACGCGATTGTTCGCGCGGCGCGCGCGCCGCTACAATGGTCCGTCCGCCGGCGCCCACACCCCCATTCGCGCGTCCGAAGTGAGCTTCGTCCACCTCCATACCCACTCCGAGTACTCCCTCCTCGACGGCGCGAACCGCATCCGCGACCTGGTCCGCAGGGCCAAGGAGCTGGAGATGCCCGCGCTGGCTCTCACCGACCACGGCTGCATGTTCGGTGCCTGGAGCTTCCACAAGGCGGCGACGAAGGACGGGATCAAGCCGATCATCGGCATGGAGGCCTACGTCGCCCCCGGCGACCGGCGCGACAAGTCGCGCTCCGGACAGGGGGAGCGGGCGTACTACCACCTGGTGCTGCTGGCCCGGGACCGGCAGGGGTATCACAACCTGGTGAAGCTCTCCTCGATCGGGTACACCGAGGGCTTCTACCACCGCCCGCGCATCGACCGCGAGGTGCTCGCCAGGTACCACGAGGGCATCATCGTCTCGAGCGCGTGCATGGCCGAGCGAGGTGGCCCGCCACCTCGTCGCCGACGACCACGACGCCGCGCGCGAGGCGGCCTCCTGGTACGCCAACCTCTTCGACGGGCGCTACTACCTCGAGGTGCAGGCGCACGACACCCCCGGGCAGGACGAGCTCAACCGCAAGACCCTGGCGCTGGCCGACGAGCTGGGGCTGCCGGTGGTGGCGACCAACGACGCGCACTTCCTCACCGCGGCCGACCACGAGGCCCACGACGTCCTGCTGTGCATCGGCCTCGGCAAGGACCGCGACGACCCGGGCGGATGCGCTACGACGGCGGGCTCTACTTCAAGAGCGCGCAGGAGATCGCGGAGCGCTTCGCGGACCGCCCGGACGTGCTCGAGAACACGCTGAGGATCGCCGACGAGGTCGACGTCGCCTTCGAGAAGTCCTACCACCTCCCGGCCTTCCCCCTCCCCACCGGTCAGACCGACGAGAACGCCTTCCTCGAGCGGCTCGCCCTGGCGGGCGCGAACGAGCGCTACGGCGACCCCCTCCCCCAGGCGGCTCGGGAGCGCTTCGACTACGAGATCGGCGTCATCAAGGGCACGGGCTACGCCGGCTACTTCCTCATCGTGCAGGACTTCATCGCCTGGGCGCGGGCGCGCGACATCCCGGTCGGCCCCGGCCGCGGCTCGGCGGCCGGGTCGCTGGTCGCCTACTCGCTCGGCATCACCAACCTCGACCCGATCGAGCACGACCTGCTCTTCGAGCGCTTCCTGAACCCCGAGCGGATCTCGATGCCGGACATCGACATCGACTTCTGCTTCGAGCGGCGCGGCGAGGTGATCGAGTACACGCGCCAGAAGTACGGGAAGGACGCGGTCGGGCAGATCATCACGTTCGGCACGATGAAGAGCCGCGCGGTGATCCGCGACGTGGGGCGCACCCTGGGCTTCGAGCCCGGCGAGACGGACCGGATCGCCAAGCTCATCCCCAACGCTCCCGGTCAGGCCTTCACGGTCGAGGAGGCGGTGAAGGGCCTCAAGGAGGTGAAGGACCTCTACGAGCTGGACGAGCGGCACCGGCAGCTCTTCGACTACTCGATGACGCTGGAGGGGCTGTCCCGGCACGCATCGGTGCACGCCGCGGGCGTGGTGATCGCGCCGGGCCCGCTCGACGAGTACGTCCCGGTGTGCATCCAGACCGGGAAGAACGGGGGGTCCGACGGCGGCGACGCCATGGCGGTCACCCAGTACGACATGAACTGCCTCGAAGAGGCGGGCATGCTGAAGATGGACTTCCTGGGCCTGAAGACGCTCACCGTCATCCACGACGCCGTGGAGATGGTGCGCGCGCGGCACGGGGGTCTGAAGAACTCCGAGACCGGGGAGTCCTACGCGTCGATGGACGACGTCCCGCTCGACGACCCGCCCGTCTACCGCATGCTGGCCCGCGGCGGCACGGCCGGGGTGTTCCAGTTCGAATCGAGCCTCGCGAACGACAAGCTCCGGTCGATGAAGTGCGACCGCTTCGACGACCTGGTCGCCACCAACGCGCTCATCCGTCCCGGCCCGCTCGACTCCGGCATGACGGACGTGTACATCCGGCGCAAGCTCGGCCGCGAGGAGGTGCGCTACCCGCACCCCGACCTGGAGAAGACGCTCGAGCCCACGTACGGGGTGATCGTCTACCAGGAGCAGGTGATGCGCATCGCCAACGTCCTGGCGGGCTATTCGCTCGGCGAGGCGGACGTGTTGCGCAAGGCGGTGGGGAAGAAGGACGCCGCGCTCATCAAGAAGGAGCTGACCAAGTTCGTCGCGCGTGTGGTCGAGCGCGGCGTGGACAAGCGCCTGGCGGACGACCTCGCCGAGCAGATCGAGACGTTCGGCCGCTACGGCTTCAACAAGAGCCATTCCGCCGCCTACTCGCTCGTCTCCTACCACACCGCCTGGCTCAAGTGCCACTACCCGGCCGAGTTCATGGCGGCGCTGCTGTCTTCGGTGCTCGACAAGACCGACGACGTGGTGAAGTACATCGGCGAGTGTCGCGACCTGCCGCGCTTCGTGCCCAAGCTCGACGACCCGATCGAGGTCCTTCCGCCGGACGTGAACGAGTCGGGGTGGAAGTTCACGGTCACGGACGCCAACCAGATCCGCTTCGGGCTGGGCGCGGTGCGCGGCGTCGGCTCGGGGGCGGTCCACTCCGTGATCGACGCGCGCACGTCCGGCGGCGCCTTCACCTCGCTCTTCGACTTCCTGGAGCGCATCGACACCCGCGCCCTCAACAAGCGAGCCGGCGAGGCGCTCATCGCGGCGGGCGCGCTCGACGCCTTCGGGCTGCGCTCGCGCCTCCTCGCCGGGCTGGACACCGCGTACGCCGAGGTCCAGGCACGCCACGCCGAGCAGGAGGCGGGCCAGGCGTCGCTCTTCGGCGACGCCTCCGTGCTCCCGCGCTCGGAGCCGCCGCTTCCCAACGTGCCCGACTGGCCCGAGCCCGAGCGCCTCGCCCGGGAGAAGGAGGCGCTGGGCTTCTTCATCTCCGGCCACCCGCTCGACCGGTACCGCGAGGTGGTGCGCGCGTTCGAGCCGGTCACCTCCGCCACGCTGGCGAACCATCCCGGGCAGTCGGTGGAGCTGGCGTGCGTGGTGACGTCCGTGGCGCGGCAGATCTCCCGCAAGGACAACTCGGAGTGGGGGAAGATCACGGTCGAGGACTTCCAGGGCACGGCGACCATCCTCGCGTTCCGCGACGCCTGGCAGAGCTACAAGGAGATCCTGTCGCAGGACGCGGTGGTGCTCGTGAGCGGGAAGGTCAGTAGCCGCGAGCGCGACGAGGAGGATCCGCCGCTCTTCCTCGACGCGGCACGTCCGCTCGACGAGTTGACCACCTCGGGCGAGCTGTCGCTGCAGATCGAGCTGGAGCTCGGCTCCAGGGTGCCCGAGTCGGCCTTCGCGGAGGCGAAGCACATCCTCGCCGCGCATCCGGGGGCCGCGCCGGTCCTCCTCCAGGTCGGGGCCGACAACGGGGAAGCGGCTCCCAAGCTGCGCTCCCGCTCCCTGCGGGCCGCGGCGGACGCGGAGACCGTGCAAGCGTTGCAGAAGCTCTTCGGTCTCGGGAACGTGCGCCTGGTGCGATCCTGGTCGGCGCCGAAGGAGAGCAACGGCGGAAGCGGCTGGTAGCTCCGGCGCGACCTGGCCGGGTCGTCCCTACCCTCCCGGTCCGAACGACGGGGGCACGTCGTCGGCGCCGCGCCCCCAGAGGGTGTCGGGCACCGCGGAGAGCGTGAAGCGGAGCTGCCCCCCCGCGGCGACGAACGACTCGGGGAGCCAGCTTCGGGTGGTCGGCTGGCCGTCCACGCTCAGGGCGCGCACGTAGACCAGGCTGTCGGCGCCCGGCGCCTCGACACGGATCACCGGCCCGGCGCGCCGTCGGACCTCGATCGCAGGGAAGAGCGGGGTGCCGAGCACGAGCTCGGCCCGGCCGGGGATCGCCGGGTAGAGCCCCATCGACGTCCACACGTACCACGACGACATCTGCCCGAGGTCGTCGTTGCCGGGAATGCCGTGGGGACGGTCGCTCCAGAGCGCGTCGAGCACCCGGCGCATGATCTCCTGCGCGCGATCCGGGCGGCCGGCGAAGAGGTAGAGGAAGGGCGCGCCCACGGACGGCTCGTTGTCCATCTCCGCGTGCATGCCGCCCAGCCCCGTCAACGCCCAGCCGCCGTCCGGCGTGTGGAAGAAGTCGTCCAGCCGGGCGACCGCGACCGAGTCGCCACCCATCGCATCGAAGAGGCCGCGCGCGTCGAAGGGCACCATCCACGTGTACTGCGCGCTCGAGCCCTCCGCGAAGCCGCGGCTCGACGCGGGGTCGAATTCCGTCCAGCTTCCGTCCGCGTTCCGGTCCTGAACGTAGCCGCGCCCGGGGGTCGCGTCCGGGTTGTAGAGGTTCCGCCAGTAGCCGGAGCGCTCCAGGAACTCCCGGTGCGCGCCGGCGTCGCCCAGGCGGGCGGCCATCTGTGCCAACCCGAAGTCGGCGATCGCGTCTTCGAGCGTCTCCCCCGCTCCGCCCCACGCGTTACCCTCCGCCGGGATGTAGTGCAGCGTGAGCCACGCATCCAGCGACGGCCGCTGGCCGGGACACATGACCCGACACCCCACGTCGCTCGAGTCGAGCGCCGTGGGCACGCGCGCGGCGCGAGCGAGGGACGCGAAGGCCCCGGACACGTCGAACGACTCGGCGCCGAAAGCGTGGATCCCCGCGATCGCGGCGGCCGACGCGTCTCCCTCCATCACGTGCGTAGCGCCGGTGTTGTGCGTCCAACGGTCCCACACCCCGCCGTTCTGCTCGGCCTGCGCGAGGAGCGACTGCGCGATGTCGCTGCCTACCTCCCGGTCGAGGAAGGACACGAGCTGGAGCTGCGAGCGGTAGACGTCCCACCCGGAGAAGTTCGCGTACTGCGCCTTCTGCCCGTCGGCCACCGTGTGCACCTGGCCGTCGAAGCCGGCGTACCGCCCGTCGGCGTCACTGAAGACGTTGGGGTGCAGCAGCGCGTGATAGAGCGCCGTGTAGAAGGTGCGCAGCCGCGCCGGGGTGCCGCCGCCGACCCGGATCTGCGACAGCCGGCCGTTCCACGCCGCACGGGCTGCGGTCGCGCACCGTCTCGAAGGGGGTGCCCTCCGGGTTCTCCGACGCCAGGTTGGCCCGCGCCTCCGCCACGCCCACGTAGGAGATGCCCACGCGCACGTTCACCACGGTACCGTCGCCGGTGTCGAAGCCGACCCACACCCCCGAGCCCCGCCCGGGCACCGGGTAGCCGTCCGTACCGTAGGTGGTGCCGCCGCTCGCCTCGACGGCGCCCGGGAGCAGCGTCCCGTCGGTCCAGGCGCCCGTCCCGGAGAAGGGGCGATCGAACTCGGCGACGAAGTAGAGCGTGTAGTAGCTGTGGCGCGTGACCGGGTCGATGTACCCGCAGAAGTTGCCGCTCGACACCCGGCCGCTGACCGTGTGCGCGTCCGGGATCCACCACGGCGTGCGCGTCGCTCGAGCCGACCTCCGAGTCGGAGGTGCGGACGAGCAGCGCGGCCGGCCCGTCCGGCGGGAAGGTGAAGCGGCCCGAGCCGGTGCGCGGGGTGGCGGTCAGCTCCACGGCCACGCCGGAAGCGAGGCGCACCCCGTAGTAGCCGGCCTCCGCCGTCTCGTTGGCGTGGCTGAAGCGCACGGAGTAGCGGCGGTCCTCGGAGTCGGCGGACGGCGACGCGGGCACGCTGTCCGTCCAGGGGAGGAAGGGCACGTCGCCCGAAGCCCCGCGACACCCCGTTCCGGAGAGGTGCGTGAGGCTGAAGCCGCGCACGCGCGTGGCGTCGTACTGGTAGCCGCCGGGAGCGGGACGGCGGGTCGCGTCGCCCCGCGTGGTCTCGGGGCTCCACTGCACCATGCCGAAGGGGACGACCGCGCCCGGCACGGTATTTCCACCGTTGGCCGTACCGATCAGCGGATCGACCCACGCCGCCGGGTCGTCCACGAGTCGTACGTGGGCTCCGGGGCGCAAGCCGCCCACCCGGCGCAGGCGAGCGCCGGAAGGATGCGCACGCTGCGAAGCAGGTGGCCTGTCCTCGCGACGCGTTGGGCGTTCGTCGCGACGATGGCCCGCGGCTCAGTCGTCGTCGTCACCGTTCTTGAGCATCGGGCTCGTCTCGATCCAGTACGTCTCGACCTTGTCACGCAGCTTACGGAGCTGAGCCTCCCGCTTTTCGTCGCCCCGCAGGTGGTAGCGCGCGGCCGCCAGGGCGCGGAACGCGCGCCACAGCGCGCGCGAAGCGGGGCTGCGCTGCGAGTCGCGCCGATATTCGCCCTGGACCCTGGCGAGTACCCACTCGGCCAGGTCGTCTTTCACGCGCAGGGACTCGGTGTCTTCCCCCAACTCCTTGTGCAGGAACGACTTGAGGCGTCGATTGAAGCCCTTGGGGGCACCGGAGACGACGAATACGGAGAGGTCGTCGCGTTCCAGCCATTCTCGCGCCATGTGGGGTCCTTTCCATGGGATCTCGCGGCATCGGCCTGTCGGTATAACCGAGAATAAGCTGCGACGTTCCCTGGGCGCCGCGTTCGCTGTCCCGGATGCCCTTCCAATGCGGTGATTCCTGTGAGAGACTTCTGGGCTGGCCGGCCCCCGGCCCGCGAGACACCCCGAATGGACGCGACCGCGTGCGCCCCGGCGGCGCCGCATTCCCCGGAATGGAAGCATGAGCGAGCAGATCCTGCGGTCCCTCGGCATCGAAGACGTGAATCCCGGCGGATTCGCCGGTGACTGGGTGGGATCCGGCCCGGACCTCGAAGTCCTCTCCCCCAACGACGGCGCGCGCCTCGCCACGGTGCGCCAGGTGACCGAGGAGGAGTACGACGACATCGTCGCCCGCGCCCAAGCCGCCTTCCTCGCGTGGAGGAAGGTCCCGGCGCCCAAGCGCGGCGAGATCGTCCGTCTCCTCGGCAACCGGCTCCGGGAGAAGAAGGACGACCTCGGTGCCCTGGTCACCCTCGAGATGGGCAAGATCCTCGCGGAGGGACGTGGCGAGGTGCAGGAGATGATCGACATCTGCGACTTCGCCGTCGGGCTGTCGCGCCAGCTCTACGGGCTGACCATGCAGTCGGAGCGCCAGGACCACCACATGCGCGAGCAGTGGCATCCGCTCGGCGTGGTGGGCGTGATCAGCGCGTTCAACTTCCCCGTCGCCGTGTGGAGCTGGAACGCCGCGCTCGCCGCGGTGTGCGGCGACGCGACGCTGTGGAAGCCGGCCTCCAAGACGCCGCTCACGGCGATCGCGGTCACGAAGATCGCCGCCGCGGTGTGCGAGGAGAACGGCGTCGACCCGGCGGTCTTCTCGCTCGTGGTGGGCAAGGGCTCCACGGTCGGCGATCGGCTGCTGCACGACGGCCGCGTCCCGCTCGTGTCCGCGACGGGCAGCACCCCCGTGGGCAGGCACGTCGCGCAGGTCGTGGGCGAGCGCCTCGGGCGCACGATCCTCGAGCTGGGTGGCAACAACGCCATCATCGTCACGCCGAGCGCGCGCCTCGACCTGGTGCTCCCGGCCATCCTGTTCGGCGCGGTGGGCACGGCCGGGCAGCGCTGCACGAGCACGCGGCGCATCATCGTGCACGCGTCGATCCGCAACGAGCTGGTGCGCCGCCTGGTGGCGGCGTACGAGACGATCCCGATCGGCAACCCCATGGACGAGAAGACGCTCATGGGGCCGGTCGTGAACGAGCAGGCCGTGAAGGACCTGCTCACGGCGAAGCGGCGCGTGGTCGAGGAGGGCGGCGTCATCCTCTACGGAGGGGACCGCCTCGAGGGCGACGCCTGGCCGGGCGGGCTGTACGTCACGCCGTGCATCGCGGGGGCGCGCAACGAGTACGACATCGTGCAGGAGGAGACGTTCGCGCCGATCCTGTACATCCTCGAGTACGGCGCCGAGAACGCGTCGCCGGCGGAGGCCGTGGACGAGATCGGCGAGGCGCTGGCCATCCACAACGGCGTCCCGCAGGGACTCTCGTCGTCGATCTTCACCGAGAACGTGCGCGAGGCGGAGACCTTCCTCTCCCACCGCGGCTCCGACTGCGGCATCGCGAACGTGAACATCGGCACCAGCGGCGCCGAGATCGGCGGGGCGTTCGGCGGCGAGAAGGAGACGGGCGGCGGCCGCGAGTCCGGATCCGACGCATGGAAGGCCTACATGCGCCGCCAGACCAACACGGTCAACTGGAGCACGGAGCTCCCGCTCGCGCAGGGCCTCCGCTTCGGGACGGACTGAGGGGTCTTCCCGGGGAGCGGGGCGGCATCGAGCCGCCCCCGCCTCCCCGGGTGCTCCGGCTCAACCCCCGGAGACCACCTTGTCCCGCGTGGGCGCCATGCGGTCGACGCGCCAGCCGGACACCGTGTAGACGACGGAGTCCCCGCGCGCCCGCGCCCAGCGGGTGCCGCTCCCCTCGCCGAAGGTGAGCGCGGCGAGCGTGTCGCCGGAGGCGGACAGCGCGCGCAGGGCCACCTCCTCGGGAAGCGCCGCCACCGAGTCGCCTGCGGCCGCGAAGCCGTCGGCCCGCACGTCCGCGAGCGCCGTGAGCATCGCGTCCACGGTGCTCGAGTCCGCCTTCGCGCCGCCCTCGAGCGTCCACGAGCTGTCCGCGCGCACCACCGCGTACGGCTCGCCGCCACGCTCCACCTCGACGCGCGCGACCTCGCCCGTGTCCACCGCGGCCATGCGCTTCCTCCGCCACTCGGTGACCGAGCGGTCCATGCGCGCGCGCAGGTCCCCCTCCGCGAGGTAGACCTCGTCCTCGCCCGGCATGCGCACGTACGCCGTGCCGTAGCGCGGGCCGCGGTCGCCCACCAGGAGCGTGCGCGACCCGCCCCCGACGTCGAACACGACCGTCCAGGCGCTGTCCTCGCTCACCCCCATGCGCGCGTGGTTGGCGGGATTGCTCGCCACGAGGTCGCCGATGCGCGTGTCGCCGAGGGTGCCGAACAGCCCCGCCACGGCGGCGGAATCGGCGTCGTAGCCGTTCACGCGCCACGCCTCGCCCGTGCGCACCAGTGCCACGGTGTCCCCGGCGCGCGCCATGTGCACCGCCGTGACACCGCTCTCGGTGAGGCCGTCGAGAACGCCCGCGATCGCCCCGGTCGGCGCCTTCCCCCCGCCCTTTCCGGACAGCACGGAGACGCCGCCCCACAACAGCAGCACCACCACCAGCGCCAGCACCAGCTTCCTCAGCGTCGCCGCACTCATGCGACCACCTCCTTCCACCGGCCTTCCGCACGCCGCCGCCGACCCCCCACCCAGAGGAGCCCGGCGAGCACGAACAACAGCGGCATCCCCACCAGGTTCCCCCACTTCAGCAAGCTCTTCCCCACGTCCGACTCGAAGGCCAGCGATGGGGGCGTGCGATCCTTCGAGCGGATACGGATGAGCGCCTCGTCCTGCGCCAGCCAGTCGATGGCGTTCGCCACGAACACCACGTTCTGCGGATCCGACTGCACGAACTGACCCTGCAGGAAGGTGCCGTCGTCCACCACGACCATGCGGCCCGTGGTGGCGTCGGCGCCGGGGTCCACGGCCACGGCGACCGTGCGCACGGCGAGGTCGTCGTCCGCCTGGTTGCCCCAATCCTGGTCGGCGGCGATGGAACCGCCCGCCGGCCGCACACCGGCGGACTCGGTGGTCTGCAGGATCGGCGTCACGTGCGTGGTGTCCGTCACCACGAGCGGACCCGCCCACGCCAGCGTGAGGGAGTTGAGACCCTGCGTGATCGGGTGCGAGCGCGACGGCACCACGATCGGCCAGAGCGGATAGGGCGCGACCACGTTGAACAGCCCGCGCCGTCCGAGCGAGACGTTCTGGCTGGACGCGAGGTCGTACACCACGTCGCTGTTCACCTTGATGCCGTGCTCGCCCAGGAAGCCCTCGAGCCCGGAGCGCATCGGCATGGCGGACATGCTCTGCCCGTCGATCTGCACCGGCTCGAGCAGCACCAGCGCGGAGCCGCCCGCATCCACGAAGTCGCGCACGCGCCTCACGGCCGCGGAGTCCAGCGGCTGCTGCGGGGCCGCCACCACCAGCACGTCCGTCGAGTCGCGCGCGATCGGTGGGGCCGAGTCGCCCGCCACCTTCACCGAGCGGAGCTGGAAGCGGTCCGACAGGCTCTGCGAAAGCCCGGGGATCGCGTACGGCCCCATCGCGCCGAAGTCGGACACGAACGCGACGCCGCGCTTCTCGGTGGACGTCATGCCGGAGATCGTCGAGGCGAGCCTGAACTCCAGGTCCGCGGTGCTCTGGATGACGGGCATCACCTCGTGCTTGTCCGCGTAGACGACCGCGAGGCCGTAATACCCTCGCTTGACCTGGAACTCGTCGTTGCGCAGCACGTTGAACTCGATCGGCGAGATCCCGAACGAAGAGGCCTCCTGCGCCGCGGCGTCGTCGTTGTCGGGGTTCTCCTCCGTCACGACGAGCTTCCCGTCCGAGGCGCGCTGCATGTCCGACAGCAGGTCGCGCACGTCACGCAGCTGGAGCTGGATCTCGGGCGGGAGCTGGCTCGAAGCGTACAGCTTCACCTGCACCAGGTCGTCGAGGTCGCCCAGGAGCGAGCGCGTGCCGTCCGCGAGCGTGTACAGGTTGTCCCGCGTCAGGTCGAGGCGGCCGCGCACGTGGCTGCCGAGCAGGTTCAGCGCGACGACGAGCGCGGCCGTCACCAGCGCGCCCAGGCGGAGCCTCCGGTAGTCCCCGCCCACGGGACTCAGCCGCTCGCGGCTGACCGCCGCCACCGCCAGCACGAGGAAGAGCGCGGCCGTGGACGCGAAGTAGAGCACGTCGCGCAGGTCGACCACGCCGCGCGCCACGTTCTGGAAGTGGCTGAGCACGGAGAGGCGCGCCACGAGCCCGGACAGCAGGGGCGGCAGCCCGATCTGCACGACCGGGTGGCCCATGAGGAAGAGCACGAAGCTGATCGCCGCCGCCGTGATGAACGCGGTGATCTGGTTGCGGGTCACGCTGGACGCCCACAGCCCCACCGCGACGAGCTGCGCGGCGAGGAGGGCGGCGCCCACGTACTGGGCGACCACGATCCCGGGGTCGGCGTCCGACACGGCGAGCACGCCCACGGCGGTCGGGAGCGTCCCGGCCAGCACCACGAGCACGAAGATCCAGTCGCCCAGGAACTTCCCGAGCACGACCTCCATCTCGTTCACCGGCTGCGCCAGGAGCCAGTCGAGCGTGTGGCCCCGGCGCTCCTCGGCCAGGCTGCGCATGGTGGCCGCCGGCACGAACACGGCGAAGAGGATCGGCAGCAGGTCGAAGATCGGCCGCAGCGAGGCCACGCCCTGCGCGTACATGCTCCGGAACGCCAGGAAGAGCGACACGGCCAGGAACGCCACGGCCAGCACGTACGCCGTCGGATGGTCGAAGTAGCCGCGCAGCTCGCGGCGGGCGACGGTCCAGGTGGAGCGGATCATCGGGCCACCTCCTCGTCCGCTGCGGTCGCTTCGGCAGCGGGGCCCGCGCCTCCGGCCGCCGGCTCCGACGTCAGGTCGCGGAAGAGCTGCTCCAGGCTCGCGCGCTCGCGATGCAGCTCCCACAGCGTCCACCCCCGGTCGCGCGCGAGGCCGAAGATCGAGGGGCGGAGCTCGTCGTCGCCCGGTGCGTCGAGGCTCACGCGCGTGCGCCCGTCCACCAACCGGGCCTCGTGCGCGCTCACCCCGGGAAGGCCGGCCAGCGCTGCCGCGACGCCTTCTCCCTCGGCCTCCACGACGTAGCGGGCCGCCCCCTTCCCGGCCGCCAGCAGGTCCTGCACGCTGCCGTCGGCGGCCAGGCTGCCGCGCCGCAGGATGATCAGGCGCGAGCACGTGGCTTCGACCTCCTGCATCACGTGCGTGCTGAGCAGGACGGTCCGCTCTCGCCCCAGGGCGCCCACCAGACGGCGGATCTCCACGCGCTGGTTCGGGTCGAGCCCCTCGGTGGGCTCGTCGAGGATGAGCACCTCGGGCCGGTGCAGGATCGCGGCCGCGAGCCCGATCCTCTGCCGGTAGCCCTTGGAGAGCTCTCCCACCGGGCGGTAGAAGACGTCCGCGATGTCGGTCTCGTCGACCGCGTCCGCCATCCCCGAGCGCAGCTCGGGCCCCGAGAGCCGGCGCAGCTCCGCGACGTACTCGAGGTACTCGGCGACGAGCATCTCGTCGTACAGCGGATTCGCTTCCGGAAGGTAGCCCACGCGCCGCTTCGCGGCGGTGAGGTCCCGCGCGATGGGAGCGCCCTCGAAGCGAACCTCGCCTTCGTCGGGCTGCAGCGTGCCCGTGAGCATGCGCATGGTGGTGGTCTTTCCGGCGCCGTTGGGCCCGAGGAAGCCCACCACCTCTCCCCGGTCCACCTCGAACGTCAGGCGCGTCCACGGCGACCAGGTCGCCGTACCGCTTCGTCACGGCCTCGACAGAGATCATGCCGACTCCCCGAAAAAGGATACACCGCGCCGGGCAGCCCGACGCGGTGCACACCGTGCGAAGTGACGGGGTCGCATGCGCGCCCCGCTTGGATCGGGCAGCCGGCCTCTCGCCCCCCTGGAGGTCCTCCGGACCTCCGTCCCCACCCAGATCAGGTTCGATGCGGAGCGTGCGCGGAGGGTTGCCCCGCCTCCGGCCCTACCCCCGCGCGATCTCCCGGAACTCCATCGCCATGCGGGGTCCCGCCCCCTCGTCCTCGTGCTTGAAGAAGACGAACGCACGCTCCCACGGCTGGGCGCGCACCGCCTCCGCCCACCGCGCCAGGTCCGCGGCGTCGTAGCCGGGCCGGCGAAGGCGCAGGTAGCCGAAGGGCGCCGTCGACACGATGGGCTCGTCGTCGTCGGTGGCGTCCGTGTCCGCGCAGCACAGGGCCGCACCACGCCCGCGCAGCACGTCGTACACCTCGTCGTCCCTCCAGCTCTCGTGGCGGAACTCGAAGGCCGTCGGGACGTCGGCGGGAAGCAAGGTCGAAGAAGGCGCGCAGACGCTCCACGTCCTTCTTCAGGTTGGGCGGAAGCTGGAAGAGCAGCACGCCGAGCTTGGCGCCGAGCGCGCGCACGGTGTCGCACCAGGTAGGCGGTCTCGTCGCCGGCCTCCTTGAGGCGCTTGCGGTGCGTGATCTTCTGCGACGCCTTGATGGAGAAGCGGAAGCCATCGCCCACCTGCTCCGCCCACGACTCCAGGACGGACGTCTTCGGCAGGCGGTAGAAGGTGTTGTTGATCTCGACGCTCGCCAGCCGCTCCGCGTAGTAGCGGAGCATGTCGCCCGCGGCGAGGTCCTCGGGGTAGAAGGGCCCCTTCCACTCCTTGTAGCTGTAGCCGCTCGTTCCCACGTGGAGATCCACGTCCCCCTCCCGGTCGATTCGGTTCGCAGAGCTTCCAACCAACAGCGCCCGGCGCGCGCGCGCCAGCCCGCTCTCCTTGCGGCCCGCGGCCCCGGGGCTTACCGGATGGGATGCGCGGGTGGACCCTCCCGCCCCCGTCGTCCCGCCCAGGAGCCCTCATGTACGCGCCCTCGCACGGTAGGTGGACCAGCGCCACGCTCGCCCTCGCGCTCGCTCTCCTCGTGGCCGGCTCCGCGCGCGCCCAGGAGAGCCGCCTCGGCACGATCGACTTCCCCAACTCCGGCGCGCCGTCCGCCCAGGGCCCCTTCGTGCGCGGCGTGCTCCTCCTGCACTCCTTCGAGTTCGAGGACGCCGCCACCGCGTTCCAGGCCGCCCAGAAGGCCGACCCCACCTTCGCGCTGGCCTACTGGGGCGAGGCGATGACGTACAACCACCCGCTCTGGCGCCAGCAGGACGGTGACGCGGCGCGCACGGCGCTCGCGCGCTACGCGCCCACCCCCGAGGCGCGCGCCGAGCGTGCCCCCACGGAGCGGGAGCGGGGCTACCTCGAGGCCGTGGACCTGCTCTACGGCGCGGGCGGACAAGGCGGAACGGGACCGCCGCTACATGGAGGCGATGAAGCGGCTGTCCGAGGCGGTACCCCGGAGACCTCGAGGCCCGGGCGTTCTACGCGCTCTCGATCCTCGGCACCCGCGACGGCGAGCGCGACTTCGCGACCTACCTGCGCGCGGCCGCCGTCGCCCAGACGGTCTTCGACGCCAATCCGCGCCACCCGGGCGCCGCGCACTACCTCATCCACTCCTACGACGATCCGGTGCACGCCCCGCTCGGCCTGGCCGCCGCCCGCGCGTACGCGGACATCGCGCCGGGCGCGGCCCACGCCCAGCACATGACCTCGCACATCTTCGTGGCCATGGGGATGTGGGACGACGTCGTCACCGCCAACATCCGGGCCCGCGACGTGCAGAACGCGCGCCTGGCCGAGCTGGGCCGCCCGCCCAACGTGTGCGGCCACTACACGTCCTGGCTGCACTACGGTTGGCTCATGCAGGGAAGGCCGCAGGACGCCGCGGCGGGGATGCAGGCCTGCCTGGAGCGGGTGCGCTCCGGCGCGGGACCCGACGAGATCGCCTACTACGTCGACATGCGTGGGCGGCACGTGCTCGACACGGAGGACTGGGCCGAGGCCGATCGGTTCGCGGCCGACCTCCCCGAGAACGCGCCCGACCGCCACGCGTACGACTTCGTGAGCGCCTACGCCGCCGTGAAGCGCGGCGACCGGGACGGTGCCGCGGCGCTCCTCGAGAAGATGACCCGTCTGCGGGAGTCGGCGGGCGTCGACGCGCCGCGAGCGCGTATCCGTGAGATGGAGATCGGCGCGCTGCTCGCCGTGGAGGACGGTGACGGCGATCGGGCCGTCGCCCTGCTCCGGGACGCCGCCGAGCTCGAGACGTCGCTTCCCTTCGAGTTCGGTCCGCCCGCCAGCCTCAAGCCGCCCCACGAGCTCCTGGGCGAGGTCCTCCTCGAGGAGGGGCAGGCCGCGGAGGCCGTCGCGGCCTTCCGGAAGGCGCTCGAGCTCACACCCGGCCGTACGCTCGACCTGATGGGCCTCGCGATCGCCGCGGACCAGGCGGGACAGGCGGACGTGGCCGCCGAGGCGGACGCGCGCCTGCGCACGATCTGGCGCTCGGCGGAGCCGGCCTTCCTGGAGCGCGTGCGGTAGCCGGGACACCGTAGGCGCCGAAACTTCCCCGACCGCGGTGTCGTCGTGGAGGGAAAGCCGGCCTCGTCATGGAGGTCCGGCCCCCGGGGAGAGGAGTGAAGGGCTTATGGGTCCGGAGATCTGGGTCGGACTCGCGGCTGTTTTCGTGGCCGGCGGCGCCATCGGCGCGGCCGGCACGCTGCTGTCGCAGTGGCTCGTCCGCAAGCTTGGAGCCGAGGAGTCGCCGCCGGCCGGCGCGCTCCGTGACCGGGAGATGTCCGCCCTGCGCGCCGAGATGGCGGAGATGTCGCTGCAGCTCCACAACCTGGACGCACGCCTCGACTTCCAGGAGCAACTGCTGAGCGGCGCCACGCCCCTGGGCCAGCCGCCGCCGCGCCTGATGCCCCCCGACGCCGAGCCCGAGCCCCACGTGGGGGATGACGGCTCCTAGCGGCTAGTCCCGCGTAGAGAGCGCGGCCACGCGCGGTCGGACCAGGCGCTCGAACTCAGCGAAGGACAGCTTCACCAGCTCGGTGTGGCTCCCCGCGTTGAACATGATCTCCTCGTCCGCGCACAGTTGGGCGTCGGCGTAGACGTCCATCCCCCACAGGTTCCCGAAGGGGGGCATGGCCCCCACCTCGCAGGTCGGGAAGATCTCCGCGAACTCCCGCTCGGTGGCGAGCTCCACGACGCTGGCGCCGCTGACCTCCTTGAGTCGGGCGGCGCTCACCTTGTCGGGCGCCGGAAGGACGACCATGGCCATGCGACCGTCGAGCTTGACCATCACGGTCTTGGCCACGTCCTTCCCCGGCACGTGGGCCCTGGCGGCGATCTCCTGGGCCGTGAAGGCCGGCGAGTGCGAAACCGTCATGTACTCGACGTGGTTCTCCTCGAGGTACTTCCGCAGTCGATCGACCGGCATGACACGCCTCCTGCTCGGGTGCCCCAGCAGCTCTTGGAGACTGCCCCCGCGGGAGGTTCGCGAGCCATCGGGAATCGGCTGAAGTCGATGTGGGGGAAAGCCCAGTCAGGGCGCTCGCTTGAAGACGGCCCCACCCCGAAGGACGGGAACGCCGGCCAGCGCCTCCGTCGCGACGCCGTCCCGGACGGCGAACACGCCGTTCACGAGCACGTGGACGGTGCCCTCGGCGTACTGCTGGGGCTGCTCGTAGGTGGCCCGGTCACGCACGCGAGCCGGATCGAGCACGGCGAGGTCCGCGGCGTACCCGACGCGCAGGTAGCCGCGGTCGGTCCACCCGAGGAAGTCCGCCGCGAGCCCGGTCATCGAGCGCACGGCGAAGGGGAGCGAGATCACGGTGTCGTCGAGCGCGAAATCGCGCAGCTTCTTGCTGAAGGCGCCGAAGACGCGCGGGTGCGTGACCGCCTGGCCCGGTCCGGGATCGCGCCCGTCCGTGCAGGTCATCATCCACGGCTTCCGCGCCAGGTAGCGCGTGTTCTCGACGTCGTACAGGTCGAGGTTCATCACCGAGGCGTTGCGCTCCCTGAGGATGCGCCGCGCGGCGGCCGGAGCGGACATCCCCCACGACGTCGCCACCTCCGCGAGGGTGTGCCCGTTCAGCTCGGGGCGCGGATCCGCGAAGAGGAGCTTCTCCGCGCCGCCCCGGATCGCGAGCATCTCCCGGGTCTGACGGTCGATCAGGGCCAGGGTGTCCGGCGTGTCGAACCGGCGCACCATCGCCGTGTCCCCGCCCGCCACCGCCCACCCGGGCACCGTGTAGGAGCGGAGGTTGGACTGCGTCGCCGTGTAGACGTGCTGCGCGGCCTGCACGTCGACCCCGCGCGCCTGCGCCGCCTCGATGAGCGCGGCGCCCTCGGGCGCGCGGCCGTAGTTCTGGGCGCCCTGCGGGTTGAAGTGGCTGAAGATGACCTTGGTGCCCGCCTCCTCGCCGATGCGGATGCCCTCCGCCACGGAGTTCAGGTATCCGAAGGATGGATACGCCGCGCCCAGATCCCGGTCGTGCGTGTCGTAGATGGCGCCCGGGTAGGCCGCCGCGACCCGGTTGAGCTCGATCACCTCCTCGGTGGTCGCGTAGTTGCCCGGGAGGTAGAACAGCCCGCTCGAGAGCCCCTGCGCGCCCTCCTCCATGGCCTGACGCACCCGCGCCTTCATCGCCTCCATCTCCGCGGCAGTGGGCGCGCGGTCGACCATTCCCATGACCGAGCGGCGGATCGTGTTGTGCCCCACGTAGGTGAAGGCGTTCAGGCCGATGCCCTCCTCCGTCCAGCGGGCCATCTGATCGGAGACGTCGCTGTCGCCGTCGCCGTCCACACCCTTCGCCACCGTGGTGACGCCCTGGAACAGGAAGGCCTTCCCCGCACGCCCGTAGGGCTCGTCCAGCTCCGCATGGGAGTGCATGTCGATGAAGCCGGGCACGACGAGCAGCCCCGACACGTCCACGGTGTCCTTTGCCTGCAGCGCCGCGGCCGCAGCATCGCCGAGGAACGACATGCGGTCCGCGACGACGGCGACGTCCTGGTGGACGGCCGCGGACCCGGTGCCGTCCAGCACCGACCCTCCGAGGAGTAGCACATCCGCGACCTCGGCCGAGGAGCGGCCGCAGGCGCCGGGCGCGATGGAGAGAAGTGCCAGAGCGACGGCGACGAGCGTGCGGCGGTCCATGGGTCGATCCTCCGAGGCACCGTACCCGGTGCCAGGCGAGCGGGTCGGACTGGGGGAGAGCTCGAACGGAGAATACGCGCGAAGCCCCGATCCTACGAGAGGACCGGGGTGGCGCACCGCGTGACGACGCCGGCGGAGACTATTTCTTCCGCTTACGCTTCCGCTTCTTGGACTTGCGACCCTGGTTCGGATGCTCCAGGTGGGACCACGTCTCGCCGCGACGAAGCATGTAGATGGTCGACGGAGAGACCTTGAGGCGGCGGGCCCATTCGGCTCCGGGCAGGCCCCAGCGGTCCAGCTCGTCGTCCCAGTCGTCGAGCACCTTGCGAGCCTGGGTCTCGGTGAGCTGCGCGTGCGGCGAGTTCGGCCCGCGCAACCACACGTTGGAGCCGTACCAGCGGTCGACCCGCTGCACCGGCCCGGGAATGCCACGGCCGGTGTGGCCCAGGCAGTAGTGCCTGACCTGATCTACCGAATAACCCGGATACATGCGGGAGATCTCGGCGTACAGGTAGCCCTCTTCGGCCAGTTCTCGCCACTTCACGACGAGGTTGCCCGGGGGCTTGGGCATAGGATCACCTTCCATTGGGGAGTGGTTTCGCGTCTAGGGTATGCGGGTGTATCCCGTCGTTCCCCCGGAAGTTCCGCCCCCACACGGTCCCTCCTTCGCGTTCACGTCTCTTATGCGCATCTCATGCAGGACCGATGCCAGGCAGCGCGCCGGGCGCACCCCATTGCCCCCGGCGGCACCCCTCGCCATGCTCCTCGAGGACCTTTGGGAGGCGGTACGGATGGAGCGACGCGACTACATCCTCAGGATGATCGAGCAGATAGGCGGCGCGCTCATCGCCATGCGCAACCGGATCCTGGGGCGGCGCACCACGCCGGCGCGGATCGAGGAGGACCTCCAGGCGCTCGCCGGACGGAGCGGCTTCGACCTCGACGTGATCCGGGGCCTGTCCGGCGACACCCTCCACATGCTGGTGGCGCCCAGCGGCGAGGTCGAGCCGGGACGCTGCTGGCTCATCGCCGAGCTGCTCTATCTGGACGGGCTCGAGGCGGAGGTGGAGGAGCGGGCGGACGACGCGCGGACGAGCTTCGAGAAGGCGCGCACCCTGTTCTCGCTCATCGCGCCGGGCGGCGGGATGCTCGTCGGCTTTCCCGAGGCGGAGGACCGCTTCCGCGACATCGAGGCGCGCCTGGGGGCGCTGCAGGGGAGCTGACGCTCCTACGTCCCGCAACCGATGCGCGAAGCGTTGCCTGAACTTCCCGACCTTCGGCGCCACCACCACCTGGCAGTAGGGCTGCGACGGGTTCCGCCGGAAGTACTCTCGGTGGTAGTCCTCGGCTGGCCAGAAGGTGTCGAGGGGCTCGATGTCGGTCACGATGGGCGCGTCCCACACGCCCTCGGCCTCCAGATCGCGCACCACCGCCTCGGCGACCACCTTCTGCTCGTCGGAGTGGTGGAAGATCACGGATCGGTACTGCGTGCCGACGTCCCCGCCCTGGCGGTTGAGCGTGGTCGGGTCGTGGATCGCGAAGAAGATCTCCAGGACGTCCCGATAGCCGATCGTGTCCGGGTCGAAGCGCACCTCGACCACCTCCGCGTGGCCGGTGTTCCCCGAGCATACCTCCTGGTACGACGGGTTCGGCCGGTCGCCACCGGCGTAGCCCGACCGCACGCCCGTCACGCCCTCGACCCGCTCGTACACGGCCTCCAGGCACCAGAAGCACCCGCCGCCCAGCGTGGCCACCTCGGTGCGCTTCTCCTCGCTCATCCCTCGCCTCCCGTTCGGTTCGGCTCCCGCGTCACAACCCCCGAGCGCGGCCGGCCGTTCCCGTCGGGTCGGGCATGGCCTCACCCGGGCGCGCGGACGAGGCGCCGGACCTCCACGCGCTCGACGTCCAGCGCGTCCCGCGCCACACCGAGCACCCGCTCCTCGGCCACGTCGAGAAGGCGGAAGCGGTCGGGCATGTCGACCGTGCCGAGCCCGCGTCCCTCGGCGTCGAACACGTTCCAGCGCGTCGCGTCCTCACCCGGGCCGGAGGCCTCGGCCACCCAGAGGGTGCCGGCGGTTCCCACGAGGAAGGCGCCGTAGGCCGGACGCCGCTCCGGGACGGGGACGTCCGCGAGGTAGGCGCGCACGGACGGGCGATCGGCCGCCTCCGCGGCGGCGACCTGTGCCTCCTTCCACGCCGCCACCTCGTCGTGGGTCACGTCGAGCGGAGGCCCGCTCCACCGGACGCGCAGCGTCGAGCCGGCCCCGACGACGGACAGCTCCGTGCGCACCTGATCGCCCACCACGAGGTCGTCCCCGAGGAGGGCGTGGCTGGAGCTCCGGGCGAAGGGCGCCACGCCCATCGTCATGCGCGTGCCCTCCAGCCGATGGACGACCTCGCGTCCGGGGAAGAGCCCGATCGTGTCCAGGAGCGAGCCGTCCGGAGCGTAGCGGGCGTAGACGGACGCCTCCCGCACCAGCCCCTCCACGTCCGCCGCGCCGGCCGGCGGCGAACCCCAGAGCTGCCCGACCACGAAAGCCCCGTCCGTCCGCCGGCCCACGACGATCCCGGCTCCGAGCGGGGGCCGCAGCGTGACGGAGCGGATCACGCCGCCCTCCGGCGTCAGCAGGCCGACGCGCGCCGCCCCGTAGTCGTAGGCCCACACGGTGTCGCCCGCGGCCCGCCCGATCCCGGCGAGGAGGCGGAACTCGCCGGGGCCGTCGCCCCGTCCGCCGAAGGCGCCGCGGAGGGCCCCGCTCCCGTCGTAGAAGCGCACCTGGGACGTCCCGCCCACGGCCACGGCGACGTCACCGCCGGAGAGGAGGACGCCTCCCGCCACGTCGAACAGGTCGGCGTCCTCGCCGCCCCCGATCGTGAAGAGGATGTCGCCGACGGACCAGCCCGCGGCCTGCGAGGACGGACGGGTCGTCTCGGCGATATGCACGCCCGCGGAGTCGCGCACGACGAACCCTGCGGACCCGTCCGCGCCCGCGTCCGCGCAGGCACCCGCTGCGACGAGCCAGGCGGCCACGCAGCCGCCCAGGAAGCGAGTCCGGGGGATCGAATTCTCCATGCACCTTCGACGCCCCACGTCGCGCCCGCGTTCCATCACTCCATCCTCAGGAGACGACCTTCTCCTCCGCCTTCTTCTCCTCCTTCCGCTCCCACGGCGTCCAGTCGACGCCGCGCACGTACTTCTGGATCCAGCGGATCTCCTCGACGTCGCGGATGCGCTGGTGATGCGGCTCGCGGAAGCCGTGCGGCTCGCGCGGGAAGCGGATGTAGCGCACGGTCTTCCCCTGATCGCGGAGCGCCTGGAAGAACATCATGCTCTGCGGCTCCGTGTCGGTGTTGTCGCTCATCCCGTGGAGGAGCAGCGTGGGCGTGGTCACGTTCGCCACGTGCGTGAGCGACGACTTCGTCCGGTACGCATCCGCGTTCTCCCACGGCGTGCCTCCGATGTACCACTGGCGCACGTCGTAGTTGAAGCCCGGCCCGTACTCGGACGTCCAGTCGGTCACCATGGCGCCCACGGACGCCGCCTTGAAGCGGTCGGTCTGCGTGATGGTCCACCCGCCCAGGATCCCCCCGTAGCTCCACCCCCGCACCGCGAGCGAGTCGGGGGACGCGACGCCGCGCTCGACCACGTAGTCGACGCCGGTCATGAGGTCCTGGAAGTCGCCGCCGCCCAGGTCGTGCATGTTGCCGCGCAGGAGCGCGTCGGTGTAGCCGGAGCTGCCGCGCACGTTGGGCAGGAGCTGCGCGTAGCCGAGCCCCGCCCAGACGTGGTAGGCCGTGCTGAAGCGGTTGGAGAACACCCCGGCCGGGCCCCCGTGGATGTGGAGCAGGAGGGGGAGGCTGGCGTCGTCACCCCTTCCCGCCGGGAAGGATGAGGATGCCCTCGATCTCCGTGCCGTCCGTGCTCTTCCAGCGCACCACCTCCGCCTTGGCGAGCGCGATGTCCTTCTCGATCCAGGGGTTCACGTCCGTGAGCCGGCGCCCGGGCGAGCCGTCCGTCGGGCCGGCCCACACGTCCGGGGGCGTGTCCAGATCCGAGGCGGCCCACGCCATGCGCGTCCGGTCACGGGAGAAGGAAGCCGGCGCGAGCGTGCCCACGGCGTGCGTGACCTGCGTCACGTCCCCGGACGCCACGTCCACCCGGTACAGGTTCGTGTCCGTGCGCTGGAGCCCGCCGAAGAGGATGGCGCGACCGTCCGGCGTCCACGCCCAGGTCCCCAGGTTCCCCGCCCACGCGCCCGACACCATGCGGTGCTCCCCGGTGGCCGTGTCCATCACCCAGAGCTTCTCGAGCCCGAGTTCCCAACCGGCGTCGCTCGCAGCCTCGTAGCCGAGGCGGCGTCCGTCCGGCGCCCATTGCAGATTCCCCTCGGGCGCCTGGTTGTCGGTGAGCCGACGCACGTCACCGCCGGCGGTGTCCAGGAGCCAGATCTCCGAGAGGTTGCCCTGGTTCCTCCGGTTCTCCGTGCGTGCGGTGAAGGCGACCTTCGAGCCGTCCGGCGAGATCGAGAAGGCTCCTACCAGCCGGTCGCCGTCGGTCAGCCGCTTCTCCTCACCGGACGCGACGTCCACGCGCCAGAGATTGCTCCACTGGTCGGCGTCCTGCCCGTTGGCCTCCTCGTCGACGAAGATGGCGTCGTCGCCTCCCTTGCGGGCCTTTTCCTCCTCCTCGGAGCGCGGCTCGTCCGCCACGAACACGATCGCCGAGCCGTCGTCCGTCCACGCGAACCTCCCCACGGCCGCGGCGTGGGTCGTGAGCTTCACGGCCTCGCCACCGGCCGTGCGCATCACGAAGATCTGGGCCTTCCCTTCCACCGCGCGCGTGAAGGCCAGGCGGGCGCCGTCGGGGGAGAAGGCGGGGGAGCCCGCCCCGTCCTCGCCGATCCAGCGGAACGGCTCACCTCCGCTCACGTCCGCGCGCCACCAGCTCGTCTTCCGTTTGTTCTCCTTCCAGTCCAGCTCGGACTTCGAGAAGAGCACCCACGTCCCGTCCGGCGACATCGTGACGCCGCCGACCGCCACCATGTCCAGGCCGTCGTCCGTGGTCATGGGTCGGCGCGGAACGTCCTGGGCGGAGGCGGAGGCGACCAGGAGGAAGGAGGCGAGAAGGACGGCGGGTGTACGCATGGAGTCTCCATGGCGGATTCGGCGATCGCGGGAATCCCCCATCGTCAGGTTTGGCGGGCCCGCGCACAAGACGTTGCCGCGCGACCGCCGACCCTTCTATTTTAGTGGCACCTAAAATCGGAGGGTCCGCGTGTCGACGATCCGCTACGTCTTCGGCCTGTTCATCGTCGTGGGGATGCCGCCCGCGATCGTCTGGTGGTTCGTCGTCCACCCCTTCGTGGGCTTCTGGCGCCGCGTCGGCGTGAAGGGAACGCTCTGGACGGTGGCCATCCTCATGGTGGCCGCCATGGTCGGGCTCTGGTTCGTGCGCGAACCCCTCCTGGGAAGGGACCTCGGCACGGACTGGGTCCGCATCGGCGCAGGCGTCTCGCTCATGGTCGTGTCGGGATTCATGGCGGTGAAGCGCAGGCGCCACCTGACCTTCCGCATCCTCGCGGGCGTGCCGGAGCTGAGCCCGGACGAGACCCCTCGACTCCTCACGGAGGGCCCCTACTCGGTGATCCGGCACCCGCGCTACGTCGAGGTGGCGATCGGGGTCTTCGGCTACGCGCTCCTGGCGAACTACGTCGGCGTGTACCTCGTGAGCCTCCTCTGCCTGCCGGCCCTGCACGCGCTCGTCCTCCTGGAGGAGCGTGAGCTGGGCGAACGCTTCGGGGAGGAGTACGCCGCCTACAGCGCCCGCGTCCCGCGCTACGTCCCCTCGATCCATACGTCCTCGACGTCGAGGACGGGACGGTAGCCCACGCGCGCGTAGATCGCGTTGGAGGTGGGGTTGGCCAGGTCCGTGAACAGGACGCAGAAGGAGAAGCCCTGGTCCAGGAGGCGCGCGCTGAGCGCCGCCACGAGCGCCGTGGCGTAGCCTCGACGTCGGTGGGACGGCGGCGTGTAGACGTACCCCACGCGCGCCCCATGCCCCGTTGCGCCGCTGACCACCGACATCGCGACGGGAGCGCCATCCTCCCAGAGGAACAGCCGACCCGCCCGCACCCACGCCTCATGCGTCGCCGGAGCGGTGCGGAACTCGGCACCGGCGTCGGCGGCGAAGCCGTCGCCCCACGCCGCCACGAGCGGCAGCTCGGCTGCCTGGGCAGGCCTCATCCTCCCCGGCACACCGTCCGGCGGTGTAACCCGGTCGAGACGATGAATGCGCTGCTTCATCCCCTCCACGCTGCGCCCTCCACGGAGCGCCACCCAGGCGTCCGCCGCGGCGCGGGCCACGCCGGCGGGCCCCAGCGTGGCCGGAATGGAAGCCCACCGGATGGCCGCCGCCTCGGCGACGAGCCGGGCGCCCGCTTCGGGCATCGGAGTGAGGACGAGCTTGTGCGGCGGCGTTCGGAAGGAGCATCCGACCACCTCGAACCCCTCTTCCACCGTGACGAAGAAGGGCGCGCCGGGTCCTTGGGGCGAGGCCGGCGCCGCGGCGATCGCCTCCGCGACGCTCAGCACGAGGTTGTTCGCGTCCTCCGCCCGCTCGAGCCATGGACGAGCCCGTTCCAGGAAGGACGCCGCGTCCGCATGGACGACCGCTCTCACGCGCCGCCGGCCACCGCCAGCACCGCCCGGATCGTCTCGAGGGCGGCCTCGGCCTCCGCGTCGCCGATGCCGAGGTGCATCACGGCGCGCACGCCCATCCTCCCGCCGGGCAGCATGTGCACGCCGCGGGCGTGGCAGGCGTCGACGAAGGCGCCGGCGCCCATCTCCGGGACCTCGAAGCGGACGATGTTGCTCTGCACGCGGGACAGATCCACGCACGCACCCTCGAGTCCGGCGAGCGCTTCGGCGAAGCGGCGCGCCCGGCGAACGTCGTCGCCGAGACGGCCACGATGATGGTCCAGCGCGTGCAGGGCCCCCGCGGCGACGATGCCGGCCTGGCGGAAGCCTCCACCGTACATCTGCTTGAAGCGGCGCGCGCGTGTGACGAGCGCGTCGCGAACCGGCCAGCGCCGAGCCGACCGGCGCGCCCAGCCCCTTGCTGAAGCAGACGCTCACCGTGTCGAAGGGCTCGGCGAAGTCGCGCTCCGCCACTCCGGAGGCGGCCGAAGCGTGCCACAGGCGCGCTCCGTCCATGTGCAGGCCGAGGTCGTGGCGCCGCGCCATGTCGGCCACGGACCGGATCGCCTCCAGCGGCCAGACCACCCCACCGCCGCCGTTGTGCGTCTGCTCGACGCACACCAGGCGCGCGCGCGGCGCGTGGTTCGGCGGATTGAACGGGTGGGGTACCTCCAGAGCGGCCTCGACGTCCGCGGCCGAGAAGATCCCCCCCTGGCTCGCGCGCCAGATCGTCACGCCGGAGAGGGCGGCAGCGCCCCCGCCCTCGTTGATCGCCATGTGGGCGCCGGCGTCCATGATCGCCATGTCGCCCGGCTCCGTATGGGCCCGCAGCGCGACCTGGTTGGACATGGTGCCGGAGGGGACGTAGACGGCGTCCTCCTTCCCGAGCAACTCGGCCACGCGCCGCTCGAGGGCCTTCACGGTGGAGTCTTCGCCGTACACGTCGTCGCCCACGGGCGCCCGCGCCATCGCATCGCGCATGGCCTCGGTGGGGAGCGTGACGGTATCGCTGCGCAGATCGATCACGGAACGGTCTCCGATGGGTCCGGGGAGGGGCCTTCACACTGCCACCCGCACGGCGCGGCGGCAACGTCGCGGAGGGGGTCGACGTCGCGGCGACCCTCCCGACGGAACCCTCTGACGCATCACGCATTTCCACCGAAAGCCCGCCTGCGAAAGTGCTTGACCGGGGGCGGCTCATGCACGACTTTCTCCGGCGATGGCTTGAGTGCCATTGGACCCGGCGCAGGGGTCACAAAGGCTGCGCGGCTGTCAGAAGTCGGTAAGTACGGATCGTCCGCACTCCGACGAACGACGCGCTACGGAGGAGTACGGATGCGTACCGTAGGAACCGTGAAGTGGTTCAACGACCAGAAGGGTTTTGGATTCATCACCCCGGACGGCGGCGGCAAGGACTGCTTCGTCCACCATTCGGCCATCCAGGCCGAGGGCTTCCGGACCCTCGCCGAAGGTGACCGCGTGGAGTTCGAGGTCGTGCAGGGCACGAAGGGCCCCGCGGCCGAGAACGTGACCAAGGTCTGACCGTTTCAGGTCGATGACCCAACGGGCCGTCCGTCCCCCTCGGGGCGGGCGGCCCGTCTTCTCAGCAGGGGATCCGTGATGCGCTCCGGTCGGCTCGTCTCCCTCGTCCTCGCGTGCTCGCTCGCCGCCTGCTCCGGTGGCGGTCGCGAGGACTCCCCGCGCGAGGCCATCAACCCGCTCTACACGCCCAAGCGCCTGACGGACACGGCGCCGCCCACCTTCCGCGCCCGCTTCGAGACGTCCGTGGGCGACTTCGTGATCGAGGTGCACCGCGACTGGGCGCCGCTCGGCGCAGACCGCTTCTTCAACCTCGTGAAGAACGGCTTCTACGACGACACGCGCATCTACCGCGTGATCGACGGCTTCATGGCGCAGTTCGGCATGAACGGCGACCCGCACGTCAACATGGCCTGGAAGAACGAGGTGCTCGTCGACGACCCCGTCGTGCGGCCCAACGGGCGAGGGCGTGTGGCGTTCGCCAAGGGAGGGCCGCACTCGCGCACCACGGAGGTCTTCGTCAGCCTGCGCGACAATGCGTCGCTGGACGAGCGCGGATTCGCCCCCTTCGGCGAGGTCGTCGAGGGCATGGACGTGGTGGATCGCTTCTACTCCGGGTATGGGGACGGGCCGCCGCGGGGAGAGGGCCCGTACCAGGCGCAGGTGCAGGTGCAGGGAAACCCCTATCTGGACGCGAGCTTCCCCGAGCTTACGCGCATCGAGCGCGCGACCGTGGAGGCGGCAGGCAGCTGACGCCGGCGCTCCCCCTCCCGGCGGTCGGCGGCGCCCACGCGGCGCCCCGGTTGCGGCCGGGACACGCCCGCGGAGATCCTTCATCATGACGTGGTCGATCCAGCTCACCATCTGGGCGCTGCCCCCCCTCCTCGCCGTGCTGGTCGTCCTTCGGGATCTCGAGTATCTCTGGCCGCGCCGGCGCGAAGATGGTGCGACGGCCCTCATGGCCGCGTCGCTCGGCGCCGGGACCTGGGCGCTCCTCTCGCTCTTCGCGGTGATGAGCCCGCCGCTCGAGGTGAAGGCGGCGCTGGAGCGGGCCGCCTACGTGCCGGCGGCGCTCACGCCCGTCGCTTGGGTCGCGTTCGCGTGGATCTCGGCCCACCGGGGCCGGCTCACCGCGTGGCCGTTGATGCCCCTCTACGCCGCCACCCTCGTCACGGTCGGCGTCGCGGTCCTCGGCGCCTGGCCGGGGGCGCTCGTGCGGGAGGTCGCGCTGACCGACCTGGGCGGCACGCTCGGCCTGAGCGTGACCTACGGGCCGTGGCACTGGGGGCATCTGGGCATCCGGCTCGTCGCGGTCGTCGCGGCGGCGGGGATCCTCACGCACCACCTCCTGGGCACGCGCACGCCCTGGAAGATCGGGTGGGTCGTGCTGGGGGCGGTGTGCGCCGTGGGGCCGATGCTCGTCCAACTGGCGACCACCCCGGGCGCCGCCTGGCGGGACCAGACCCCGGCCGGCTTCGCGGTGGGTGCGACCGTCCTCGGGCTCGGGCTGCTCCGCCAACACATGCTGGACCTCGGTCCCGTGGGACGCACGCTGGTCATGGACGGACTCCCCGACCCGATCGTCGTCCTGGACGGGCGGGGCCGCATCGTCGATACGAACCGCGCGGCACAGAAGATCCTCGGGCTGCGCGCCTACGGCGACGTCCCGGTAGCGCTGGGCACCTTGTGGGCGTCGTCGCGCAGCGAGGCAGTGCGCAAGGAGCCGCTCGCCGTCGACGTGCTGGAGGGCGAGGGAGGACCGCAGCGGCTGTTCGAGGTCACCGTGACGCACCTCGGCGAGCGCGGGCGGCACGGCCACTCCGCCCTGCTCATGCGCGACGTGACCGACCAGGAGCGGATGCAACGCGACCTCCGCCAGACGACGAACGCGCTGCGCTCCGCCAACGCCGACCTCAAGCGGCTGGCCAACGAGGACGTGCTGACCGGGCTGGCGAACCGCCGCCGCTTCATGGAGGTGCTCGAGGGTGAGATCGAGCGCGCCGAGCGCTACGAGCGGCCGCTATCCCTCGTGCTCGTGGACATGGACCACTTCAAGCAGGTGAACGACACGCACGGACACGCAGGCGGCGACCAGGTGCTGCGCGCGGCGGCGGGCGTGCTCCGGTCCGTGTGCCGAGACGTCGACCTCCCGGCGCGCATCGGCGGGGAGGAGTTCGCGATCCTCCTCCCCGAGACCGGCTCCGCCGGCGCGGAGCGGTTGGCCGAGCGCGCCCGCGCCAAGATCGCGGGCGGGCACCACCGGGCTCCCTCCGGTGCCGGCTTCCACGTCACGGCCAGCGCGGGCGTGGCGACGGTCGGGCGCGCGGTGACCTCGGCGGAGGCTCTCCTGCAGGCCGCCGACGACGCGCTGTACCGGGCCAAGGCCGAAGGACGCAACCGCGTGGTCGCAGGGGACTAGCGCTTCGCAGAAGAAGGGGAGCTTCCCTAGCGCTCGAGGAGAGCGCTCCCGGAGAAGCGATGCCACTGGCCGCGTTTCTCCTTCGACGCGAACCGGCCGAGGAAGCGCCACAGCCACGCACCCCGCATCTCCCGCCGAAGGCGTCGTGCGTCCTCCCAGGTGGCGTGCCACTCGATCTCCCGCCAGCCGTGCGGCTCGAAGAACGCGCCGCTCGCCTCCGGGGCGAAGCGGAACGGCGCCCCCGCCTGCGCGACCGCGTCCCCCCACCCCCGGCTCATCATCTTCAGGAGGGCCGGGCTGGCGAGGTCGGTGAGCCACCAGCGCAGACCGCTCCGAGCGTGCAGTGCGCGCGCGAGTCCGGCCACGTCTTCCTCGCTCAGGTAGATCAGGAGGCCCTCGCTCACGACGAGCGCCCGCCGCGTGTCGTCGACCCGGGCGAGCACGGCAGCGCGCTGATCCGCGTCGGTCAGGTCCGCCCGCACGGCCTCGTAACGGCAGCGGGGCGTCTCCCCCTGCATCATGGACGTCTTGTGGTCGAGGATTCCGGGAAGGTCGACATCCAGCCAGTCGAGGTCGGCCGGAAGCTCGAGCCTCCACGCGCGCGTATCGAGCCCGGCCGCGAGGTTGAGCACCATGTCCACCCGACCCTCACGCACCCGGCCGAGGATGACCTCGTCGAACACCTGCGTGCGCACGATCATCGGCCAGGCAATGCCACGCCCCCGTGGCAGCGCCGCCACGATGTTCTCGCCCTTCACGCCCGCCAGGCGCCGCGCCCATGGGTCCCGGAAGTGGGCATCCGGACGCTCGGTCTCCATCGCCCGATAGACGGCGACCCACCGAGCCGTGTCCGAGACGTTCTCGATTCCTACGGCCATACGACCCCCAAGGAGTAGTGCGTGGCGCCGAGGCGCGCGATCTCGCGCTGGGTCCGACGACGGCCGGAGGCGACCGTACGTCCGAGGAGCGAGGGGCCGAGCATGCCGTCTCCCGGCCGGGAGGCTAACGTTCCCATCCGGACCTCGTCGCCGTCCGGGCGGTGCGCGCGGCGTTGGTTCGAGACATGCAGGAGAGCGGGAGAGGGTGGTCGGTCAAGGACCGTGGCACGGCACAAGGTTTCATCCGGGGCACCCGCGGTAAAGCCCCTCCGAGAGACGAGGCTTCATGGAACAGGGAGACGCCCTACCCTTTCTGAGCAGGGGGACCGCGTGAGTCGGTCCCGCCTTCTCGACCGCATCCGTGGCTTCTGGGCGCGGCACCGGACGCTCTTCTGGACGCTGCACACCGTGTGGGCGCTCGGCGTCGGGCTGACGGTGGCTCTCTTCGCGCGGGAGCGCTACCACCTCGTCCTCTGGGTCGTGCTCTTCCTCGCCCTGACGTGGGCCTCCACGCTCTTCTTCGGACGCGGCGCGGTGGAGGCATCGAGGGGCGAGAACGACGAGTCCGCGGGCGCGGCCGGCCCGCCCGGTCTGGTGCATGAGGTGACGTCCTACCTCACCCGCATCATGTATCAGGAGACGCTGTTCTTTCTCCTCCCCTTCTACTTCTACTCGACCGTACCGCGGTCCCCCAACGTCGGGTTCCTTCTGCTCCTGGGCCTGCTCGCGTTCCTCTCCTGTATCGATCTCCTCTTCGATCGATGGCTGCGAACCCACGCCGCCTTCGCGCTCGCCTTCTTCGCCGTGGTCGCCTTCGCCGCCCTCAACCTCCTGCTTCCCCTCCTGTTCGGTCTCGGACCGCAAACCGCGACGCCGGCGGCGGGCCTCCTTGCGATCGCCGGCACCGTGCCGCTGACGCTGCGTGTCGTACCCCGCACCCATCGCGCTCGCGCAGCGCTCGGACTGGTCGCGGCCGCGGTGCTCACCGTCGCGCTCGGCTTCCCGAGCCTCGTGCCGCCCGTGCCCATCCGACTCGAGCGCGCCACCTTCGCGCCCGACATCGACAGCGAGACGCTCGTGATCACCGACACCCTGCCCTCGCCCGCCTCGGCCACCGAGGTGGGGTCGTCGCTCGTGGTGCTGGTGGAGGTGTTCGCGCCTTCGGCGCTCCCGGCGCAGGTGCAGCTGGAGTGGCTACGCGACGGGGAGACCGTGCGCGTATCCCGGGAGATCGAGATCATCGCCCACGCCAGCGGCTTTCGCGTATGGGACCGATGGCGGGCGCCGTCCGGGCAGGTGCCGCCCGGACGCTACCAGGTGGTGCTGCGCATCGACGGGGACCGCCTCTTCGGGGTCGCGTCGCAGAGCCTGGTGGGGGGCGCCAGGTGAGCGCGGCCGCGCGTCAGCGGACGCGCTCGTAGACCGCGCGCGACACCCGCTCGCTGCCGTCGCCCGCCGTGCTCCGGTACTCGTTGTCGATACGATCGCCGCCCTCGGAGAGCGTGTTGATGATCACCTGCACGACCTTGCCGTCCCGTCGGGTGGTGATCCGGTTCGTGCGGGCGTCCACGACCTCGACGGCCGTCTCCGAGCCCTCGCGTCCGTCCACCGGGCGGAAGACGCCATCGAAGAGCGTGACGTAACCCCAGGTGGTCTTCGCGCCGGCGGCGTTGGTCGACTCCACCGTCACGCGCATTCCGCCCTCGCCCCAGGGCTCGTACGTCATGAGGTTCAACGCCGGCGACGGCGCCTCCGAGCGGAGCTTCCACACGCCGAAGCGCGGGTTCGCGTCCTGCGCGGACACGCGGGCCGGGAGTACGGTGACGATCGCGGCCGCCAGCACCGCCACGAGCGCCGCCGGGCGCGGGGACGGATTCCTCATCGCGCACCTCCCGATACGGTGAACTTCTGCACCCGGCGGCCGGTGGAGGCTTCGCCCACGTAGAGGTTTCCGTGGGAGTCCGCGGCCATGCCGTGGGGTCGGAGGAAGTGGCCGAGCTGGTGCCCACCCTTCCCGAACGCGCCCACGACCTCCAGCGTCGCCCGACGGAGGATCCACACCTTGTGGTTGGTGCCGTCGGCCATGTACAGCCAGCGCTGCTCCGGGTCGGGGGACAGCGCGAAGACGAAGGCCGAGCCCGAGGCCTTCGTGAGCGGGGCGATGGTCTTCTCCACGACGAACGAGCCGTCGTGCCGGAAGACCTGGATGCGGTTGCCCCTTCGGTCCGCCACGTAGATCAGCCCGTCCTTCGAGCCCACGAGGCCGTGCACCGTCGAGAACTGGCGGGGTGGAGGCGTGTCCTCGGTGCGGTGGGCGTAGTCGTACGTGTCGTCGTCGTCCGGCACCTCCCCGTACGCCCCCCAATGCCGCAGGTACGCGCCGGTCTCTCCGTCGAAGACGATCACCCGCCGGTTCCGATACCCGTCCGCGACGTAGACCTCGTTCGTCTCCGGATCCACCCAGATCCCGGCGGGACCTCCGAGCAAGGTGGTGTCGGCGCTCCCGCCGTTCTCGTCGTAGCGGCCGATCGTCATGATCCACCGGCCGTCGCGGGTGAACTTCATCACGCGGTGGTGCATGTACGTACCCACCCAGACGAAGTCGTTGTGGTCGACGAAGACGCCGTGCGGGTTGCGCGGATAGACCGAGATGTCCTGCGTCGGCTCACCCCACCCCTGCACCACGTTGCCTTCGGCGTCGAACTCGATCACCGCGGGGGCGGGCACGCAGCAGGTGCCGAGGGGAGGATCCTGGACCGCCGCCGCCTCCTCGGGTGTCAGCGTCTCGGGAAGGTGCGTCACCCAGACGTGGTCACGCGCATCCACGAACACGCCGGTGATCGACCCGAGGATCCAATCGTCGGGCATCTCCCCGGGCCAGGTCGGGTCCACCGAGAACGACGGGACGCCGGCGCCGTCGGCCGCTTCCGCGCCGGACGCCTCCGGGGGCTTCGGGCCGCACGCGCCGCACACGACCTGGGTCGTCAGCAGCAGCGCGAGGGGCAGCCTCACGCTCGATCCCTGCATGCACACTCCTCTTCGGGCTCCCGGGTCTTCCCCGGAGTCGACGTCGGAACCATGCCCCCCGGACCCTGCGCCCGCAAGCGATCCACGGGATCGCCCGACGCTCGCCCCCGTCTCCTACCAGAGCGCCGAGCCGAGGTACTCACGCCGGAACTGCGTGTGGGCCCGCGCCTCGGCGGGCGAGCCCAACCCGTGCGTGGTGCCGGCGGTCATCCAGATCACCTCGTCCGCGATCGCCAGGAGGTCCTCCACCTCGTGTCCGGTCACGAGGACCGCGGCACCCGATCGCGCCAGGTCGCGCATCGAGGCCGCCACCATGGGGCGGTCCCTGGGCTCGACCTCGGCGAGGGGCTCGTCGGCGAGCAGGCAACGGGGGCGCCGTGCCAGGGCGATGGTCAACTCGCAGCGCCGCTTCTCCCCGCCGGAAAGCTGGCCCGGATACGAATCCAGGAGGTCGGCGGCACCCAGGCGCTCCGTCACCACCCGCGCGTCCGTGATCTCGAACCGCCTCGCGAAGAGGCCCAGGTGCTCCCCGAAGGTCATCCGACGGGAGAGGAGTCCCTGGTCCGGGAGGTAGAAGAGCCCCCGAGCGGCCAGGCGCGACAGGCGGGGGCGGACGTGGAGCTCATCCGCGTAGCGCACCACGCCCTCGGCCGGGCGGTCCAGGCCGACGGCGCAGCGCAGCAGCGTGGACTTTCCCGAGCCGTTCCGCCCGAGCACGACGGTGACGCGCCCCGGCGACGCCCACGCGGAAGCCGCCTTCAGCACCTCCTTGCGCCCGAAGGACCGGACGAACGAGTCCGCGACGAAGAGCGCGTTCAGAAGAGTGGCTCCATGGGCGACACCCCGATCAGCGCACCCACCGCGAGGGTAGCCACAAGCTCGAGGGCTCCGGCGACCGCGAGGACGACGACGAACACGGTGCGCGGTCCGATCGCCAGGTCCGCGTAGAGGACGTGCTCCCTCGTCACGCGCAGGTCCACGAAGGCGAGGATGAGCACCAACCCGACGACGGCGACATGCGTCGCCAGGGTGAGCCGACGCGCGCCCAGCAGGAGCACGACGAGATGGACCGCCCCCCAGAGGAGGAACGCCGATCGCACCAGGCGCGTGGCGACGGGTCGGGGCAGCCTCACCGGGCCCCGGCCACGGGCGGAGGAGCGTGCGCGCTGGCGAGAAGCATCTCGCGCAGCAGAAAGAGGCCGGCGATGCCCGCCACCGGAGCGGTTCCGAGGCCTGGGAAGTAGGCTCCCCGCGCGAGCGACAGCAGAGGGTGGGCCACACCGTTGGCGACCTCCGCGAAGGCGAGGAACCAGATGGGCCATTCGGCGATGCGCCAGCCACGGCCCACCCCCACCAGCGAGACCACCCAGACCAGCAGCCACGCGACGTTGAAGGCGAGGAAGGCGCCGGCTCCCCAGGGGGGCAGGCCGAGCATCCGAGGGAAGGCGTGGTAGAAGCCCGTGAGGTATTCCTCGACTGCGTGCGCGCCCTGGAGGCCGACGGCCACCACGCCGAGGACGACCAGCCGGCGCCGGACTCCGGCGGACGGCGGGGGCAACGGGCGGAGCGCGGTGAGGACGGCGGCGACCAGGAGGAGCACCGTGAGTGCGGTCGTGCCCACGAGCCAGCTCTGCAATCCCGACGCGCCGGGCTGGTCGGACGCCGCCGCCCCGAGCGTCGTGTAGCGATAACTGCGCACGCGCTCCACGCCCACGTCGTCGCGCCACACACCGACGAGCGCGTCGGCGGTGATCGCGTCCACCGCGAACCCGGGCGGGCCGTCCACGCGTCCGGCGAAGCGGCCGGCCGCATCGTAGACGTCCCAGGCCGGGGCGGCCGACGGATCGACCTCGTAGACCTCCGCCCACACGTGTCCGTCCGTCGCGGCCGTCACGCTCCGGTAGGCCGGGAGCCGCGACGGGCGCGCCTCGCTTCGGAGGGCCGCCAGGTACGCCGCGCGCGACGACTCCGGAACGACCTCCTCCGTGAAGCTCCGATAGGCCGCCAGGTCGGCCTCGCCGACGTCGCGGGCAGGCCGGTCCACGCCGTACGCGGCGACGAGCCGTCCACCCTCGAGGACGCGAACCCGGAACGCCGGTCCGGCGACCAGGTGCACGCGCTCGCCCACCACGTCGAAGCGCGCGTTGGCCGTGAACGGCACCGGAACCTGCTCCCGTCCCGTCCAGATCCAGAGCGGGCCCGCGGCCGCTCCCACGGGCGCGCGCGCCGCCGTGGCCGGATCGACCCGCACGAGATCGACCGAGTCGGCGAGGATCTGGTTCGGGGTCAGGGCCGAGGAGGCGAGGACCTTCGGAACCTGACCCAGGACCGTGCCGTCGGCGAAGGCGTCGAACAGGCGCGGCCAGGGACCTCCCGCTGCGGCCTCGCTCACCGTCCGCACGATCTCCCCTACCGGGTCGAAGACCGTGAGCCGACCGTTCGCGTCGTCCGCGACGAGGACGCTGTCTCCGGCGAACGCGCCCAGGAGACGGATGCGCGTGAACTCGCCGGGGCCTTCGCCCCGCCCACCGCGGGTCTTCCAGGGCGTGCCGTCCGCGAGGAAGACGCGCAACTCCCCGGATCCCCCGTCGGCGACCCAGAGGCGGCCGCTGCGGTCCACGAGCACGTTCTGGATCCGGTAGAACTGCGTGGGGCCCGCCTCCTCGGCGCCGCCGAGGGACAGCGCGGGATCGGCGTCGACCGCGGCGAAACGGAGGGGCGCGTCGGCGGACAGCGTGATGCGCACGCCGGCGCTGTCCCTGACCGTCACCGCGGGTCGCGTCGCGGTGCCACAGGCGGCGAGCGCGCAGGACGTGGCCAGGAGCAGTGGGCGCATGCCCCGGTTCATGGGGCTCCGGGGAGCCGGCGGCGTAGCGACTTCATCGCGAAACGGTAGCGGCTGGCGGGCTCGCCCGCACGCCCCCACGGAGAGCGACCCGAGCGCTCGGCGCGGGCCGGACGGCGCGAGCGTGGGAGGTGCCCCGCCGCTCCCCTGATACCTTGGTCACGCGACGATCCTCCACCCGCAACAGGCGATCCACCCATGAACGGACCTTCCCCCTCGCGCCGCCATCCGTTGGAAGGAACGGGGCGCGTCGGCTTCCTGAAGAACTTCATCACGCGCCCCAACATCGAGATCGGCGACTACACCTACTACGACGATCCGCGCGGGCCTGAGCGCTTCGAGGAGAACGTCCTCTACCACTTCGACTTCGTCGGCGACCGGTTGATCATCGGCCGCTTCTGCTCGATCGCCGCAGGCAATCCGGCCCAGCTCGTGCGGCACCGCTTCGACGAGCCGACCCGCCACGCCCTCCTCGAGATCGCCTGGTGGGACTGGGACGCGGGCAAGCTCACGCGCAATGTGCGCGCGATCTGCGCGGCCGACCTCGACACCCTGCGCGCCGCGCGCTGACGCGGAGCCGCGCCCGGACGGGAGCCCGCGGTCAGCGCCCAGGGGCACCCGAGGTCCGGGGGTTCGGAAGGCGTGCGCCCGGATCCTCCACCGGAGCGCGCTCGCCGCGAGCCGCGACCATCAGCACGAGCGTCTCGAGGCGGTCGGCGGCGGCCTTCACCCACCCCGTCCACCGACCCTTCCGGAGCAGGACCCGCGAGACGTACACGCGGATCTCGGTGACGCCGCCGGCCGACGTCACCGCGAACCGGAGACCCTTGCGGTCCCGCCACGCCACCTCGTGCTCTTCGAGCTTCACCTGCGGCGCACCCTCGCGGTACGGCTGAAAGAGGCGCACGGCCCGCATGAGCTGTTCGGAGCTCACCTCCACGGGGATCTCCCGGATGGCCGAAAGGTGCGTGACCACCCACCCCCACCGCTGCACCGGGGGCCGATGGACGGCGGATGTTGCGTCACGGGCCTCGGCGATCGCGCGCTGCACCGCGTCCGCGCCGAATCCGGCCTCCTCCGCGATGAGCCGCAGCTCCGTGACCGTGAGATGGCGTCCGTCGTCCGCGCCGTCGATCTCGGCGGCCCGCCTGAGGATCCGGTCCGCGTCCAACCTGGAGAAGAGAGGAGTCTCGTTCATGGCTCACCGTGGTTCGGCGCCGCGCGTGCGCGACTTCGCGTGCGCGGCTTCTTGTTCGTTCCGTCGAAAGAGGCCCCAGCTCTCGAGCTCGCTCGAGATGCGTGCGTGCCCGACCACCTCGTAGCCTACGTGCCGATAGAAGGGGAGGTTGCCGGCGTCCTCGGTCGTGAGCGTCACGCCCTCCATTCCGGGCATCGCGCGCGACAGCTCCTGCGCCGCGTCGAGCAGCCGCCTGGCCAGCCCCTTCCCCCGATGTGCGCGTCGTACGCCGAGCATGTTCACGTGGATGTGGGGAACGTCGACGTCCAGCGGTCCCCACGCGGCGCCGCAGGCATCGTAACGCGCCCTTGCGTCCGCACCCAGGTCTGCCCACACGTCCTCGCGCAGGACGCCGAACGCCGGAGGGCTCTCGCCCACGCCGGGAAAGGAAACCGTCACGGCACCCTGCACCTCCTCCGGGCGCGTCGCGCCGATCATCGGCTCGCCGCGCAGCGCGCGCGCCATCACGAACAGCTCGATCAGCCGCCGCAGGCGGCGCTCGTAGTCGCCCGACCTCCCGCCGAGGACGAAGAGCATGACCGGGTAGTCCGCGAAAGCATCGCACATCACGTCCCGCACGGACATCACCTCGGCGGGGAGGATGCGGCGGATCTCCACGGCGCCCGCGCCCCCGGATCCGTCACGCCGCGCCGCTGCGCGCTCATCCATGCGGGGCGCCCTCGGCCAGCGCGTTGATGTCGGGGTTCTCCAGGATGCGCTTCGCGTAACCCTCGTGGGCGACGCCGATCATCGCGCGGCCGACGTTCACCGTGGTCGTGACGTACCGTGGCGCCATGCGCTTCAGCAGGGGATAGGCCGGGCCCACCACGTTGTAGAAGGCCTGATAGAGCCTGGTCTTCGAGCGTACGCCCTTGAGCGGCTGGATGAAGCCCGGACGGAACATGTACGCGTCGGGGATCGTCTCGAGGAGGCGGTTCTCCGTGCGGCCCTTCACCCTGGCCCACATGAACCGGCCCTTCTCCGTGGTGTCGGTCCCCTGCCCGGATACGTAGCAGAACGTCACGCCGGGACTTCGGGCCAAGAGCGCTTCGGCCACCGCCAGCGTCAGGTCGTAGGTGATGCGGCCGTAGGCGTCCTCGCTCATGCCCGCAGCCGAGACGCCCAGGCAGAAGAAGCACGCGTCGCGACCCTCGAGTTCGCCTGCGGCGTCACTCCAGTCGAAGAAGTCGTCCCGCACGAGCTCGCGTACCTTCTCGCTGTGGACGCCGCTCGGCCGCCGCCCCACCACCAGGACGGACGTCACCCGCCCGTCCTCCAGGCACTCGGTCAAGACGCCGGCTCCCACCATCCCGGTCGCTCCGAACACGACGACGTGCATCCGCTCCCCCATCGATCCCGATCGGCCGGGCGGCTCCGTCCGCCCGGCGCGCACGACCCATTCTACGCAAGGCGCGCGCTTCCGGCTCGGAACGGGGGTTGCGGCCTTCGCTAGACTTTCGACGGATCGATCGTTTCGGACCCTCTCGTGCAAGGAAACGGAAGATGAAAGTCGGCGTCATCGGGTCGGGCCAGGTGGGCGAGGTGCTGGCCAACGGGTTCATCGCGCACGGCCACTCGGTGATGCGCGCGTCCCGCGATCCCTCCAAGCTCGAGGGGTGGCGCCGCTCGGCCGGCGGGAACGCTTCCGTCGGCTCGCCCGCCGCCACCGCGGAGTGGGCCGAGACGATGGTGCTGGCCGTGAAGGGCAGCGGGGCCGAGGAGGCCGTGCGCCTGTGCGGGCTCGACGCGCTGGCCGGGAAGACCGTGATCGACACCACGAACCCGATCGCAGAGGGCCCGCCCGACCACGGCGTGCTCCGCTACTTCACGGGGCTGGACGCCTCGCTCATGGAACGGCTCCAGCGCCTCGCCCCGGAGGCCTGCTTCGTGAAGTGCTTCTCGTCGGTCGGCGCGGCCCTCATGGTGGATCCCGAGCTGCCCGGCGGCAGGCCCACCATGTTCATCTGCGGAGACGACGCGGGTGCGAAGGCCCTCGTCGTGGAGATCCTCGACGACTTCGGATGGGACGCGGAGGACCTCGGCGCGGCGGTCGCGGCGCGGGCCATCGAGCCGCTGGCGATCCTCTGGTGCATCCCAGGCTTCCTGCGCAACGACTGGGTGCACGCCCTCAAGGTCCTGCGGCCCTGATCGGCGGGCACCTCGGGCGTCAGGCGCTGATGCGCGCGATCAGCTCGGGGACGCGCGCCTGGCGGAGGAGGAGCAGACCGAAGCGCTGATCGGAGACGCCCTCCTTCAGCCGGTAGCTGTAGCGTGGGGCGCCGCGCACGATCTGGCCGTCGAAGTAGCGGAAGCGGATCGCGGGGTTCGCCTGGAGCGCCTCGACGAGCTCCGCGAGGTGCGAGGAGAATACGAAGCCGCTCCGCCGGGCGCGCGCGAATCCGAGGATCACCTCGGCGGACGCCTCGAGCGCGTCCTTCACATTCGTGCCCTTGAACACCTCGTCGAAGAGGACGAGCGCACGACGCCCCTCGGCGAGGAGCGTGGCCGCGGCCTTCACGCGCAGCACCTCGGCCAGGAAGTAGCTGAGCCCCTCCTTGAGGTTGTCGGCGGGGTTCAGGCTGGTGAAGAGCGCCTCCACGGGCGTCAGCCGCGCGCGCTCGGCCGGGACGCCCATCCCCACCTGCGCCAGGAACACCACCAGCGCGACGCTGCGCAGATAGGTGGTCTTGCCGGCCATGTTCGGCCCGGTGAGGAAGACCATGGGCTCCCCACCCGAGAGGTACGCGGGGTTGGGAACCGGCTGCTCCACGAACGGATGGTAGACACCCGTCGCATCGAGGACGAAGGAGTCGGCCTGCACGATGTCGGGGAGCGTCCATCCCAGCTCGATCGTCGAGATCGCCATCGCGCTCAGGGCGTCGAGCTCCGCGGCGGCGCCGAGCGCCTCCTCGATCTCCGTGCGCATCCGACCGCGGAAGACCCGGTCCGCTCTCAGCACGTTCGAGGCCGCGTCGTGCGCGTCGAGCAGGGCGTGCGCGGTGCTCCGCAGGCGCGCGGCAAGCGCGCCGACCGCCTCGGGCGGATCGCTCCCCTCCACCTCGCGAGCGAGCGTGGCCAGGTGGCCGAAGAGGCGCACGGTGTCGCGCACCCCTTCCTTCAGCTCCTTGAGGATGTCGCGATAGCGCAGCGCCACCCAAACCACCTCGACGCTCTCCCCGAGCGCGGAGCCCGAGCTGAGCTCGATGTTGGAGCGGAGGTAGCGCTCCACCGCTACGAGAGCACGCCGATCGAAGCGCACCAGCCCGGGATGTCGCATCAGGAAGCGCACGGCGTCCTGGGTGCGTCGGATCTCCCGCGCGTCCGAGAGGGGGTGCTCGAGGCGGCGCCTCAGTCGCAGTCGGCCTGCGGCGGTCTGCGTCCGGTCGATCAACTGGAGCACGCCCTCGCTCCCGTCGGGGGATCGGAAGACCTCGAGGTCCGAGAGCGTCGTGGCATCGATCTGCATGGGGCGCTCCTCTCCGCGCGCCATCAGGGCGCGGGTGCCGCGGGGTGGTGATGAAGAAGGCCGTCGAGCTGCGTTGCCCGAGAGCCGTTCAGGGCGCCGTCTCTCCGGCCGCCGCCCGCGTGGCGGCGCCGATCGTCAAACCCAGGCGTCCCCAGCGGATCTCGCGCAGCGCGGGGAAGGGCTTGTAGGAGCCGCGGTTGTATGAGAAGTAGATCACGGACACCCGGGCCTCCAGTCGCCACCCCTCGAGGAAGCCCCAGAAACGGGAGTCGAGGCTCGAGTCCCGATGGTCGCCCATCATGAAGTAGTGCTCCGCGGGCACCACGAGCGGACCCCAGTTGTGGAGCGTCGGCCGGTACGTCGCGGGATCCGTGGCGGCGGTGAGGAAGTCCCGTTGCCAGTCGAACTCGGGCGACGCCCGATCGGGCTCTCCGTCGTCCTTCACGTACGGCTCGTCCAGCTGGCGTCCGTTCACCCACATCCTCCCGTCGCGCATCTCGACCGTGTCGCCCGGGAGGCCGATCACGCGCTTCACCAGGCGCATCCCCTCGACGTGGTGCGGGTCGAAGACGATGACGTCGCCGCGGCGCGGCTCCGACCACCCAGGCAGGTGCACGTGCGTGCCGGGGATGCGGGCGCCGATCGAGAGGCGGTTCGCCACGAGCATGTCGCCGACGAGGAGGGTGTCCTCCATCGAGCCGGAGACGATGACGAAGGTCTGGAGGATGAACGTGCGGATGACGACGAACAGCACGAGGGCCACCACGATCGACTTGAGCCACTCGCGCGCGGACGAACGCTCCTTGTGCCCCTTCCGGCGTCCCTTCCGGTCTCGCGACGGCGTCATGGCGACCCCACTCCGAGCGTCGAGACGAAGCCGGTGATGACGAGGTAGATCCTCATGCCGCCCCCTGGATGGGAAAGCTCAACGTAGCTCGACCGTACCCCGCTGCGTCTCGATCGTCGCGACGAGGGCGAGGGCGTCCGCCCGGTCCACGGCCATCCGGGTCCCGAGCGCCTCGAGCATGGACCGCACCCGGACGGGGTCCGGATATTCGATGCGGAGGGCCTTCAGCGTACCCGCCGATGGCGCGCTCCTGGACGGATGAGGCGTGCTCCCCCAAGCGATGAGGAAGGGCACGGCGCCCTGCAGCGGCATCGCGTGAGGGTCCGTCAGCTTCCAGGACAGCACGGTGCCGTCCATCCGCGTCCGGCTCCCCTCCTCGACCGTCCCCACTGCCGGCACGGCAGCGGCGCTCCGCTCGATCGTCTCCGTGCGGAGCGCCCAGGTCGCAAGGCGCCACGGCATCCCCGCCCGCATGCCGAACGGAAGGCCCCTCGCGGGTGGCTCGGCACGCGGGTCGGGAGCGATCACCTCCAGGTACGTGCCCTCATCGAGCGAGACGAGCGCGTTGTGCGTCCCGTAGCGCGGGTGGCGCCCGCCCGGCACCGGCGCCACACCCAGCAGGGCCTCCACCCGTGCGATCCCTTCCCGGAGCTCCGGGCCGGTGTACACCACGTGATCGACGTTCGCGGGCCGGGTCGGCACCGCCGGGACCGACATCAGATGGAATCGGGCGTGGTCGGCGACCCGTCGGCTCGGGGCGTCTCCGTCAGCCAGGCGAAGTACATCAGCACCGCCACGGCCACACCGACCCCTGCGGTGAGCGCGGCCATGGCGAAGGGATCGTCGATACCACTCGTGACGATGCCCGACACGAGGGGGGCGAGCAGCCCCGCCACCGCGCTCCGACGCCCGTCCACCTCCGCGTCCGTCCACAGCCACCTGCGCAGCCCCTCCAGCCCGGCCCCGAAGCCCACCGCCAGCGAGCCTGCCGTCACGGCCATCCACAGCAAGGGTGGCCAGGCCGCCGGGTTGGAGAACGGCTGGAGGAGGAAGGGCCCCAGGACGACCAGGCTCGCCGGCAGGAAGCGGGCGAGCGTCCCCTTCACGCAGGCCTCTCGCGGCAGCCCGCGCGTCGCGGGCGCGAGTTCGTGGTGCCGCAGGATCTCCAGCTCCTCGCTCATCGGCTCCTCCACGGCGCCGGGCGCCCACGTCGGGTGTCGATCCATCCGTCAGACGGGCAGTTGCAGCACGGGCAGGTGCCGGTCGACGCCCGCCACCGGAGCCGGCACGTCTCCAATCCAGATGCCGCCCAACCGCTCGTAGAACGCTCGCGCGTTGGGATCCGATTCCACGCGCACCGAGTTCCAACCCCGGCGCCGGGCCTCGATGAGGATCCGCCGCACGAGGGCCCGCCCCACGCCACCGCCCTGCCGCTCCGGAAGCACCCAGAGGTGGCCCACTTCGGGGCCCCCTGGACCGTCTTCGAGCGCCGCGAAGCCCAGCGTGTCACCCTCCTCCTCGGCAACGAGCACCCGGTGCGCACGCAGGTAGTCCGCCGTGATCGTGAGGATCGGCGCCCATTCCGCGAGCCACGCCTCCGGGTAGCCCCACGACGCCTTCGCCACGTGCGCGATGCGCGTCAGGGCGTCGGCGTCTTCGATCCGGGCCGCGCGTATCCGCATCCTCCCTTCCCCCCCTCGAGTCGATGTCCCCCCCCAACGATGGCACCCCTACCGGGTGCCCATCAACGCCGAGCCGCCCGGGTGGCCGCACCCAGCAGGGAGAGCGCCGCCCGCGCGTAGATCTCGGCACACTCGCTCATCCGCGCGACCGAGACGCTCTCCTCCGGGCCGTGCGCGAGCTCCAACTCGCCCGGCCCGTAGGCCACGGCGGGCACGCGAAGGAGGTGCGGCGCGTCTCGCCGCCGCCGCGCACGCCATCGCGGCGATGCCGCCCTTCATGTCCCCGCTGCCGCGGCCGACCAGCCTCCCGTCGGCCACACTCGGGTCGAACTGCCCCGGCCGGCTCGCCGGCACCACGTCGTAGTGCCCATCCCGATCCCGCGCGTGCAACCCGGGGCCTGTCCGGGACCACCCCGTGCCCGGCCGGTGTAGCGAATCCACGGCGAGGCACCCAAGGTCGCCCTGCCGGGATCGATGACCCGCAGCGGAGACCCCATGCGGCACGCAACCGCACCGATCGACGGCCGCCTACCTCTTCGCCGCAGGTACGCTCTTCGCCTTCCTGTTCGCCCCGGCGCCGGCGGCTGCCCAATCGAGCGAGCCCGTCGATGCCAAGGCGCTGGTCAAGGCGGCGCACGACCGCCAGCGGGATTTCGAGATGTTCCGCCAGAGCCGGATCCCGGTCCATACGGATCTCGCACGGCGCGGATGCGACCAGCAGATCGGCCGCATCTGCATCTGGTTCGGAGGATCGGAGGAGGACAACTTCCCGGCGGAGCGCCCGGAAGTGGGGATCGCGCGGCGCGAGCTCATCGGCGTGCTCTTCCGGACCGCCGAGCAGGTACCCGACGCCTGGGTCATCGGTGAGCTGGTTCGCTACGTCGCGGAGAACGGGGACCTCGGGCAGGCCGAGCGCGTAGCCCGTGGCTGCGGTGTCGCCGACGGCTGGTGGTGCTCTGCGCTCCTGGGATACGTCCTGCATCTCGAGGGGAAGTGGGTGGAGTCCGAGGCGGCGTTCCGGGAAGCGCTCGCCACCATGCCGAAGAAGGAGCGCGAGCTGTGGGCGGGCCCACACTACATCATCCCCAGGAAGGCCGAGAAGGACTTCAACCGCGGCGAGCCCGGGGAGCGTGAGCGCAGGTGGGAGCTCTTCTGGCGGCTCTCCGACCCGCTCTTCCTCGTCGACGGCAACGACCGCCTCACGGACCACTTCGCCCGCTGGGTGGAGGCCGCGAACGAGCGCGACGCCGAGAGCCCGCAGGGCATGTTCTGGGACGAGGACGTCGAGGAGACGCTCGTCCGCTACGGGCGGATCCGCGGCTACAGCCGGACGCACGACACCGCCGCTCAGATGCGGGGAGGGCGGGGCTTCTCCCTGCAGGACACGCGCCAGGTGATCGGCCACCACGCTTCCATGAGCCGGGGCTACCTCTTCCCCGAGGAGTTCCTGAAATCCCCCTCGGAGATCCCCCCGGAGAGCTGGATCACGGCGCCCCGCGAGGCGAGGACGTGGTACGCGCCGCCCTACGCGCCCGATTTCCGGGCCCTGGAGACGCAGGTCGGCCGCTTCCGGCGCGGAGACGACATGCTCGTGGTCGGGGCCTACCAGCCCGATCCCGTGATGATGGCGGACATGGCGCCTCCCGAGCCGTCGGCCGCGGCCGACTTCGGCGCGAAGGCCGCGCATCCGCTGCGGGCCGGATTGTTCCTCGTGCCGGAGGATGGAGGAGCGGCCACCGAGGTGGAGGGCACGGACGCCGACGGCGTCTTCACCCTGCAGGCCACCCCCGGGCGCTACGTGAGCAGCCTGGAGGTCTTCGACAGCGTGGGCAAGCGCGCATGGCGCGCGCGCCAGGGCGTGCGGCAGGTCCCACTCGTTCCCGGTCTGGTCGCCGTGTCGGACCTCCTCGTGCTGGAGAAGGGCGCCGCGCTACCCGAGACGCTCGAAGAGGCGATCCCGCACGTGCGCAAAGGCGTACGCATCAAGCGCGGAGAGCGCTTCACCGTCGTGTGGGAGGTCTACGGGCTGCGGGTGAAGGAGACCGCGCAGGTCAGCCTCGGCTTCACGAAGGGGCGGCCCGGCTTCCTCGGCAACGTGGGGGACTTCCTCGGCAAGCTCGAGCCGGACCGCCCCGTGCAGGTCGCGTTCGAGGACACGGGCACGGACGGGGTCCAGACGGTATTCCGGTCGGTGTTCCTCGAGCTACCCGCCGAGCTGACGCCCGGCGACTACACGCTGCACCTCCGACTCGACCTCCCCGGGCGCGAGCCGGCGATCGTGAGCCGACCGATCGTGGTCGAGTAGGCGCACCGGGCCGGGCGGAAGCGCAGCTTCGCGATCGCCCTCGCCTCTCTCCCCTCCCGCCGGCAACGCGCACCCGAGAGCCCGCCCCTCACCGCGCAGGAGACGGCCGAGGCCGCGATCCGCGCCGTCCAGGCCGAGATGCGGGCCGCGGCCAGGCGGTTGGACGCGGACGCGCTCTACGCGTACGTCCTCGACACCGACACGCCGCCGATCATCGAGAGCGGCCGGCTCCAGCCCACGCGCGCGAGCGCGCTCCAGAACACCTCGGCGGGCTTCCGCGCTCTCACCGGCGTCTCGTACGCCTACACGCTCGAGCACATCACGCTGCTGTCGCCCACCACCGCGCTGTGGGTCGCCCAGGGTCGGGCGACGGCCACGCTCACGGACGGGCGGGAGATCGTCGCGCCGTTCGCCGAGACGATGGTCTTCGAGCAGCGCGACGGGGCCTGGAAGGTGCTCCACGCCCATCGGTCGGTTCCGAACGGCGCAGGGTGAGCCGGGGCGGAGCTCCCGAAGAAGACGCTTGCCCGCACGCGAGCGCGGTCCCTATGTGACAGGGAAAGGTCCCGCGCCGCGCACGGAGGAGCGCCATGAAGACGAGGTCCCAGCAGCTCCGCGCGAGGGGGCGGAAGATCTTCGCCTGGTCGCTCGGGATCGCGGCCGCGATCCACGCCGCCGTCTTCCTCCTCACGCCCGGGTTCCGCACCGAGCTGGTCACCTCCTCGGAGATCCGCCTCGAGCGCCCCGGCGGGTCGGCGGCGGGCTCCCCCATCCTCCTGTCGATCTTCTTCGGGCCTCCGACGATCACCGCCCCGGACGGCACGACCCATACGGAACCCCCGGACCGGGTCCTCGAGGCCGAGCGGCTGGTCCTCTTCCCCGAAGACTGCCCTCCCCTGGCGTTGACCGCCGAGACCGCTCTGCGCGGTCGCGTTCGCCTGCGGGTGAACCCGTCGGGCCGGACGAAGGTGGTGGACGTGGCGGGCAGCACCGGCAACTCCTGCGGCGACGAGGTGATGTCGATCGTCGCCGACGCGCTCTGGTATCACTGGCTCCCGAACGACGCGTTCCCACCGCCCGTCGAGTTGACGCAGCCGATCACGATGACGGAGGTCCAGCCCTGAGGGCCCTCCGCTGGATGTCCTTGACCGTCAGGGATGCGGCGAGGTCGCTGCCGCGAAAGGCCTCGCCGTCGGCGGGGCCGGGGGTATCGGGCGCATTCGTGGCTTCGCTCATGGCTCTAGACGGGAAGGTCCTTCGATCTCAGAACGACTCGCTCTCGTAGACCTCGCCGTCGAGGTCGTCGAGGCTCCGCTGCAGGAAGCCACGCGCATCCTGGACGGCCTGGTTGTAAACTTGCGGCCCGAGCGCTAGCAAGAAGAAGGCCAGGATCTGCTCCGAGCGGAATCCGCTGAGATCCTCGTCGAACTCCTGGCGATAGAACTCCTGCAGGCTCACGATCAGCCGCTCCCTGCGTGCGTCGTCCAGCGCGATGGCCATCGTCAGATCTTCTCCGTTCCAGGTCGGCGGAGGCCGAACGTGGCGCCCTGCGGGTCCTCGCACACGGCGGCGAGATCTCCCGTGGGCGTTCGAAACGTCGGTAGCGCCGTGCCGCCATGGGCGAGCACGGTGGCGACCGCGTGCTCGACGTCGGGCACGTCGAAGAGGAAGAGCCAGTGTGGATGGACATGGGGAAGGCGCGCCGTGTCGGCGATGCTTCCCACGCTCCGACCCGACCCTTGCCAGGTGAAGGACAGGTGCCGGCCCTGACCGGACTCCGCGTCGAACCCCTCCGCCCCCGTCCATCCGAACGCGCCCGCATAGACCCCGAGCGCGCGCTCGGGGTCGTCGACGTTCAGGACGTGCCACCGCACCGGCGTGTCCGCGGGGGCGGTCCGGCCCGACGCGACGGCGAGCACCGCGCCGAACGGGTCGCGCAGCACGGCGCGGGCCGAGCCGTCCGCGTGCCTTTCCGTCGGCCCCAAACGGGCTCCCCCGGCGGCCACCAACGCTGCTGCCGCCGCCTCGGGGTCGGTCACGGCGAGATGGCCCAGCCAGTGGGCGGGCGCGCCCCGCGCGCGCGCCGTCGGTGGCAGCGGGCCGACGTCGAGCGAGGGGTCGTCGAGGTCGCCCAGGACCGACCGATAGAACGCCCGGGCCGCATCCGTGTCGGTGGTACGGAGCTCGTAGCGGAAGAACCGGACGGGCGGTCCGCCCGGCTGCCCGGCCGCGACGACGACGGGGTCAGGCATCCTCGAGCACCCTTGCCAGCGTGGCCAGCCCCAGAGGGATGTGCCGCGGCTCTCCGCTGTCCGCCAGTGACAGGCCCATGTGCACGGCCCACCCGAGCGCGCGCTTCGCGAGCGGCTCCGACGCACCGTAGGCGTCCAGGAGCTCCCGCCGCCGGGCGGCCTCATCCAGGAGCGTCCATGCGCACGCCAGGTCGCTCGCTACGTCGCCCCCGTTCAGATCACCCCAGTCGATCAAGCCCACCAGGGCCCCGCCCCGGACGACCACGTTGCGCGGGTGCAGATCGCCGTGCATCCAACGCCGCTCTCCGGCCCCTGGGACCGAGCAGGCGTCGCGCCAGACCGCACCCACGCTCGCGACGTCCACGCCCGGGTGGCTCGCCAGGCGGTCGAGCCGCTCTTGCACCACTTCGTTGCGTGTAGGGAGCGGCACACCCCGGAACGGATTCGTCGGCGCGTCGTCCGGAGCCGGCTGGTGCAGCGCGAGGAGTGCCTTCGCCAGGAGAGCCACGTCCTCCGAGCGGAAGCGGTGGCGCTCGGCGGTCGTGCCCGGCACCCAGGCCACGACGCTCCAGGGCCACCCGAACGGTGCGCGAGGCGCGCCGGCGTGCACGGGAGCCGGGACGGCGAGGGGGATGCGCGGTCCCAGCACCGGAAGCCAGCGCTGCTCGTTGAGGAGGAGCGCGACCCCTGCCTCGCGGCGGGGGAGACGGACGGCGTGCTCCATCCCGAGCAGGAAGGTCACGTTGTCCCAACCCTCGTCGAGGCGCCGGAGCGGCTCCCGCGCGAGGCCCGGGCACTCGGCTTCCAACAACGCACGCACGGTCGCCTCGTCGACGTGGACCTCCGCCGGCGGACGACTCAAGCGGCGCGTACCCCGCTCACCGGTGCAGCACGGGGAGGTATGCCGCCCAGGGACCCACGTCCTCGCGGTACTGCTTCGCCATCACACGCGCGATCTGGGCGATGTGGCCGAGGTCGTGCGCCACCCAGGTGGCCAGCAACTGCTCGAGCGTCACGGTACCCAGCTCCGGATGGGCTCCCTGCAGGCGTAGCTCTCCCGGCCCCGGCGCCAGCGCCGCCAGCTCCCCGAGGTTCCGCTCCCGCAACTCGGCGAAGCGGTCCAGCAGCGCGCCGAGCGGCTTCCCTGCGTTCTGGCGTAGGTGCCGGAAGCGGTCGAACGGCTCGAACGCGCGGGTGACGCCCTCGTCGACGATGATGCGGGCGCGGGTCATCCAGTCGCGCTCCTCCCCGTCGATGAGATGGCCCACGACGTCGAAGGGGCTCCAGGTGTCGGGGCCCTCGTTCCGATGCGTCCACGCCTCGGGTAGTCCCTCGAGGAGGGCGCGGACGACGGCCGGTGTGCGCTCGAGCACCACGACGGCGTTCACCAGGTCGAAGCTCATGCGCCCCCCGCCGTGAGGCCGTTCCCCGCGCACCGGCACCCCACTAGAGGTAGGGGTCCTCGCGCGAGGGCACGGGCTCCCAGAGCTCGACCTTCCGCCCTTCCGGGTCGAGGATCCAGGCGAACTTCCCGTTCTCCTCCTGCGCGATCTCCCCAACCACCTCCACGCCCTCCGAACGGAGCGCAGCGATGAGCCCCTCCAGGTCCGCCACCCGGAAGTTGACCATGAAGGCGTGCTCGCTCGGCGCGAAGTACTTCGTATCCTCGGGGAACGCGCTCCACACCGTGTAGCCCGTTTCGTCCGGCCGCTCCCGCTCCAGCCAGCGAAAGGCGTAGCCCCCCCAATCCGCGGCGTCGATGCCGAGATGCCGGCGGTACCACGCGAGTGTCTCCTTCGCGTCGCCGCTCCTGAAGAACACCCCGCCCAATCCTGTCACACGCTTCATCCTACCCCTCCTCCCTGGTACGAGGCCCGTCACGCACAACCGCAATGGCCATCCCGTCGTGGCCCTTGCTCCCCACCGTCTGTAGAACGATCCCTTCGAGGGACGGCTCGGCCGCCACCCGTGCGTTGAAATCGCGGGCACCCATGGCGCTCGAATCCGAAGCGTCGGGGTCCACCACCTCTCCCCGACGCACCACGTTGTCGGCGATGATCAGCGTACCCGCGCGACAGAGCGGCAGAACCTCCTCCAGGTAGCGGACGTACCCTTCCTTCTCCGCGTCGACGAAGACGAAGTCGAACGGCTCCGCGCCCTCGCGTCGAAGACGGTCGAGCGTCCCGTGCGCGTCACCCTGCACGACCTCGACGCGATCGGACAACCCCGCTCTCTCCAGGTTGGTCCGCGCGACCGCCGCGTGGGCCGGGTCGATCTCGAGCGAGACCACCCTACCGCCGGGCGGCAGCGCCCGGGCGAGGAAGATCGTGCTGAAGCCGCCCAGCGTCCCGATCTCCAGGACGCGCCGCGCCCGCATACCCCTCACCAGGATGCCGAGGAACGCACCCTGGACCGGCGACACCTGGATGTCCGGAAGACCCGCCGCGTCGCTGCGCTCGAGCGCGTCTTTCCACGTCGCACCTTCGTCGAGGAAGAGCTCGACTGCATACTCGTCCACCGCGGTCCACACACCCTGTGCCTTCATGCTCCGTCTTCTCCCGGTGCTCCAATTCGCTGGCCTCGCGACGTATCCGCACTTATGGTGAGAGGTTACACTCCCGCGGAGGCTGCCTGTTTTGAGCGGCAAGGTAGGCTACGAACTCGCCGGCCGACACCTCGTCGTTCGTGTCGAGGGGAGCTATTCGACCCAGCAGTTGCTCGACGCTATCGCGTCCGGCCTGGAGGCGCTGGAGCCGGGGCTCAGGGCGCTGGTGCTGATCGACGCCCGCGCCTCCACGGCGGCGCGCCCCACCGCCGAGGTGCGGGCGGCCGGGGCGGCTGTGGTCCCCATGGCTTCCAGGATCGAGCGCATGGCGATCGTCGTCGGCTCCGAGGTCCACTTCGGATTGGCGCGCATGGCCTCCATGCTCGCGGGTGAGGTGGGGGCGTCCTCCGAGGTGTTCCGCGACCTGACCGAGGCCCACGCCTACCTCGACCGCCCGCCGGAGGGGTGAGGGTCCGGGGTCTTCCCCCGTGGAGCGTGGCGACTACGCCGCGTACCACAGGGCGGCGAAGAAATGGCAGGCGGATCCGCCGAGCACGCACAGATGCCAGACGAGGTGTCCGTAGCGGATCCTGCGCGCCGCGTAGAACACCACGCCCCCCGAGTAGCAGAGGCCCCCGAGGAAGAGCCATCGGAGGCCGGCCGCGTCCATGCGCAGCCAGAGCGGACGGATCGCGATCAGGACCAGCCATCCCATGACCAGGTACGCCGCGACGGACACGCGCGGGTAGTGGATCCCCGCGATCAGCTTGGTCGCGATGCCGACGGCCGCGGTACCCCAGACGAGGCCGAAGAGCGTCCACCCCCAGGGACCCCCGAGCACGCCCAGGGTGAACGGCGTATAGGTACCCGCGATCAGGAGGTAGATGGCCGCGTGATCGAGTCGACGGAGCCGGCTCTTCAGGCTCGCCCCGCGCGCGAGGTGGTAGCACGTCGACGCCAGGTAGAGCAGCACGAGCGTCGCCCCGAAAACGGCGCTGCCCACCACGTCGGCCGGGCCCCCACGGGAAACAGCTCCCACCACGAGCAACGGCGTGGCCGCCACCGCGCACAGGAGCCCCGCCCCGTGGCTCAGGGCGTTCGCGAGCTCCTCCCCGCTGGTCGGCATCCTTTCCGTCGCATCTACCATCTTCATCCTTCCGCGGCTCCCGGGGCCCGCCGCCCGGATCTTCGTCGCCGGCCTCCTACCCGATGATCATGAGGAGCCAGTCGATGACGAACACGACCAGCGCGCCGAACAGGACGAGAAGGGCGATCCCCTCCACGGATACATCGATCCGCTCCACGACCCCCCGAACGACGTCCAGCAGCCCGACGGCCTTGTTCCTCTCCCGCACGCTCCGGGTGCTTCCCACGGTCGGTTTCGAGGCGCCTGTCGCCGTGACTTCGACGCCCCCGTCCCAGACCGCCAGGACCCTACCGAGCCTCCCGTGCGCGACGTGGGGTCCGCGGTGGCGCTTGGGCAACGTGCACGTGCGCGTGGTTCCGGTGAACCTGGCGGAGCACGGCCGGACGCCGAAGCCACGGGCCGGCTTCGTGTGCCGGTATCGCTTGACGGATTCCGGGTCGTTCTCGACGGTGAGCCTCATGCCGCGAACATGCCGAACCGCACGCGCGCGCTCAAGGTGCGCGCCCCCCGGCGTCGGGTCCGGAGAGCCTCGGCCGGGCCTGACGTCTACCCCTCCCGCACGCGCCCGATCACCACATGCTCCACGCCGAGCTCGTCCGTGAGCGTGGCCGCCACCTCCCCTCCGCGGACGTCGAAGACCCGCAACGACGCCGGCGTCCGAAGCGAGGCGCGGCCATGCCCCGAGCCGTCGAGCACCAGCCAATCGAGCGAGTCGGTCTCGAAGGGCGCATACGTCCGCACCCAGACGCCTCCGTCGTCGGACGCCACGACACGGTCGTAGGCTGCCTTCCGATCGGCGAAGACCACAGCGTCGAGCTGCGCGCGCGCCGCAGCGCGCTCCTCTCCCGTGGTCGCCCACCCCAGGACGTCGGAGCGCCACCGCTCCCGCTCGGACGCGGTGACCTCGAGGCTCGGCCCCGACCAGCGTGCGATGACATCGGGCTCACCTCCGGCGTCCAGCAGGGTGACCTCGTACGCGCGGCCCAACCCCACCCACACCCGGCCGGCCGCGGCGCCGAACGTGGCCGTCGGCGCGAACTGCGGCCGGGCAATGGCTCCGGCAGACAGCCGCTTCCAGCTCAGCGCCGGGTAGGTCCCGAGCTTGCCGAGGCGACGCCCGTCCAGGTCGTAGACGAGGAGCGTGGACGGGTTGTCCTCGATGCCGGCACCGGTCGGCGCCCGGACCTTCGTGTCCTGGACCACGACGCGGTCAGGGCCGAGCACGCCCACCAGGTCGACTGTGGCCAGCTCGCCCTCGAGCGGTGCCGTGCGCGCCACGTGCATCCCGGTGTCGAGGATCGTGAGGCGCCGGAGCACCCGGTCGAGCGCCACGAGCGAATCCCCGCGCACCTCCCGCACGCCAACCACCGCCCTGAACTCCTCCGGTCCGTCGCCCTCCCGCCCCACCCGTCCGACCCATCGCCCCGTGCGGTCGAAGAAGAGCAGCTGCGAGGTGCCCCGGCTCGCCACGGCCACCGTCCCCGACGCCAGCAACCGGACGTCCGCCACGCGGTGGAGCACGGGCCCGGTGCGGTCGTCCGACCCGCCCAGGGTCAGCTCGGTCCGGATCGTCCACCGGGGAAGAGACGCCAGGTCGCGCGCGCCCGTCGTGACCAGCCGCACCCCGGCGCTGTCCGTGACCCCCCCCGGCGTCGCGTCCCCCGTCCGGCCGCAGGCCGCGAGCAGCAGTGCAGCCGCGGCCGGGCCCACGGTCCGTCGCGCCCGCGCGACCACCGCCGCACTGCTTCGCCGAACGCTCGTCAGCCCCTCTCTCCCCGCTCGGCGTCGGCCAGGAGACGTTCGACCTCGTCCTCGGCCTCGAGCGTGGTCAACAGCTCGCGCACGCTCGCTACCGCCCGCTCGGTGGCGCCCGCGTCGCGCAGCACGACCGTGCGATGCAGCTCGGCGAGCTGCGCGAGGACGCTGGCGACGCGGGCGTCCAGCACGTCCTGGAGATCGGAGATCGACCGTGCGCCCCGCTCCTCCCCAAAGGACGTCGTGCGGCCCAACCACTCGATGCGGCGCAGGTCGGAGAGGAGGACGCGAAGTCGGTGGACGAGGGCCTCGGCCGTCTGCCGGACGATCGGCGACACCGTGGGATGGCGCACGATCCTACGGGCCATCGCGTCGGCCACCTCGAGGCGGGGGTCGTCGTTGGCTCCCGCGCTCTCCAGGGCCCGCTGCACACGGAGCTCGTCCCAGCGCCGGAGAACCTCCCGCGCCAGCTTGGGCGCGCGCGTCACGGGCGACCGGTAGAGGACCACGAGCACGAAGAGGAATCCGACGAGCGCAATCAGGGGGATCGGCGCTCGCAGCCACACGCTGGCGATCCAGACGACCGTCGCCACCGCGCCGGTCGCACCGAGCTGCCATCCGTAGGTGCCGAGGACCTCGTCCGCCTCGTCCACGACGCGCGGCCGATCCGGCGGCTCTTCCGGCAGCTCCAGATATCCGCTCTCCTGCTCCCCCATCGCCCCTCCCGCGTTCCGGCGTCCATCGCGCCGTCCGCCAGGGGCATGATGCCGAACGGGCCACGGCCCCTGCAAGACACGGGGGCCCGGCGGGGCGGCTAGGCGTGGGTTGGACCGGCCCCGCCACTGCCACCTCCGCCCGAGCCCGCCTCGATCGACACGACGTCGCCCGGGGCGACGTCTCCGGGACGGACGACGCGTGCGTAGATCCCCGCGACCGCCTCCACCACAACGCCCGGCGCGAGCGTCAGGCTCGGTACCGCGATCGAGCGCGCCACCGTGCGCAGCACCGCGGGCTCCCGCCCGAGGTCGCCCTGGGCGAGCGTCGTCACGACACAGCGACCACTCGGGTCGAAGACCTCCAGGATGGCCGTCCCGATCCGAAGGACGGCCCCCATCCAGCCGTTCTCGACGAAGCCGTCCCGCTCGACGTCGACGAGCAGGTTGGGTCGAAACCTGCGACGGTCGAAGCTGGCATCAGGATCGAGCCGGCTCCCCGGGAGACGGGTCCGAAAGGTACTCCGCGGTGCACCTCAGCAGGTCGGCCCACTTCCGCGGGTGCTTCGCGCTGGCGACCGACCCGGTCTCGACGTCCAGGAGGGCCAGCGCGCGGTCCCCCGGTATGCCGAGCGCGTCCACGCGGGCCTTCGCCACCGTCGATCCCAACATCGACTTGACGGGATAGCGCCAGACCTCGATGACCCGCCCGACCATGGATCTCACTGCTCACCTCCGCGAACGAGTGGGTAGCGGCCGTCAGCATCGGTAGACGTCGGTGTTCAGATACTTCAGACCGGAATCAGCCATGAGCGTCACCACCGTCGAGCCGGGTCCCAGCTCCCTCGCGACGCGGATCGCGGCAAGGACGTTGGCTCCGGAGGACGTCCCGGCGAAGAGGCCCTCCTCGCGCGCGAGGCGCCGCGTCATCTCCTTCGCGGCGTTCGTCTCCACCGCCTCGACGCCGTCCACGATCGATGGGTCCCAGAGCGGCGGCACATAGCCGATGCCCACGCCCTCGATCTTGTGTGGCCCGGCGGTGCCGCCCGAGAGCACCGCAGACTCGGCCGGCTCCACCGCGACGATCCGGATCCCCGCCTCATGGCCCCGGAGCGCCGTGGCGACACCCCGCAGTGAAGCCGCGGTACCGACGGAGTGCACGAAGGCGTCGACCCGGCCCCCCGTCTGTCGCCAGATCTCCTCGCCCAGAGGGTAGTAACCCGCGATCGCGTCCGCGTTGTGGAGCTGATCGACCCAATACGTGTCCGGCTCGGCCGCCAGCGAGCGAGCGCGCTCGATCATGTCCAGGATCAGCTTCTTCGTCGTGAGCCCGCCTTCGCTCGGGACCAGAGTCAGCTCGGCGCCCAGCGCGCGCATCTGGTCCAGCTTCTCCCCGCTGAAGGCATCGGAGCTCACGATGTGGATCCCGTAGCCCGACGCGGCGGCGACCAGCGCCAGCGACGCCCCGGTGCTCCCGCCCGTGTACTCCACCACCCGGCCGCCGGGCCGTAGCCGCCCGTCCGACTCGGCACGCGAGATCACTGCGCGGGCCATGCGGTCCTTCATGCTCCCGGTCGGGTTCTCCCACTCCAGCTTCACCAGCACGTCGCCGCAGTCGGGGGGGACGAGGCGGCGGAGCCGGACCATCGAGGTGTCGCCGATCGCGTGCAGGAGGTCCATGGTGGCTCGGAGAGGAGGAAACGGAGGGACTCGCCGCCCCAACACGCGCTTCGCGGACGGAGGTTCCCGGTGGCCGCGGCCCGGGCGCCGGCTACCCCCGCGACCCGTCCCCGTCCTTCGCCACGTCCTTCCTGAAGCGGAGGTTGTACACCGAATAGCCCAGCGCCTCGAAGAACCGGCGGGCCTCGGCGTTGAACGTCCAGGTGTCGAGGGCGACCTCGGGCAACGACAGCTCCGTGGCGAGCGCGTCCACGCCGTCCATCAGAGCGCGGCCGACGCCCCGCCTCCTGCACCCGGGATCGACGCTCACCTGATGCACATAGAGCCGGCTGTGCGCCCAGGCGAAGGTGTGGGCCCGCCGCCGCTGCACCTCCAGAGACGCATAGCCCACGACTTCACCGCCCAGCTCCGCGACGAACGTGTGGAGGCCTTCTCCGCCGAGGGCCATCCGGTGGAAGGCCTCGATGCCCGGGAGGTCGTCGCGCGGGCGGAACACGGACGGCTCCGCCTCGGCGTGCAGAGCCTGCACCACCCGGTTGAGCGCCACGAGCGCCGGGACGTCCCGCTCGTCGGCGGGGCGGACCGTGATCGCCGACGCCGCCGCGTCAGGCAACGTGGTCCCCCGTCCCCTCGGGGTCGCCGTGGTCGGGGGCGGGCTCGAGGGCGGAGGGCGTCCGGCAGCCGACGATGGCGGGCGCCCGGCTGCCGAACTCGTCGAGCTTGCCTACGCTCTTCTCCCGGCACACGCCGACGACCTCGTACCCGCGGTCGAGTGCGTGCCGCACCATGTACTTGCCCAGCTTCCCGGAAGCTCCGACCACACAGACCTTCATCACCCACGACCCTCCAGCCCCATCCTCGAGAGAAGAGCCGCCACGATCGCCCCGGGCGCCGGGTGCGGCAAGCCACGCTGGTAGCGCAGCGCCTCTCCTCGCATCTTGGTCGCCGCTGGTTTCTCCCGAACGCGGAGTCCTACGATGCGTGTCCTGACCGCCCTCCTGCTGTTCCTGACGCCGCTGCGCTGCATGGCGCAGGAGCGTTTTCATCGCAGCGTGTCCATCGGGACGGTGGACTCGATCCGGTCGCCCACCCTGAACGAGTACCGGCCGTACCTGGTCTACACGCCGCCGTCGTACACGGACACGACCCGCACGCCTCAGCGCTATCCGGTGCTGTACCTCCTCGACGGCGACGCGCACTTCCACTCGGTGAGTGGCCTGGCGCAGATCCTCGGCACCGGTGTGAACGGCACGTTCGCGATCCCCGAGATGATCGTGGTCGCGATCCCGAACACGGACCGGACGCGTGACCTCACGCCGACGCACACCACCGCCGGCCCCGACGGCGAGCCCAACCCCGCCTTCGCCTCGAGCGGCGGCAATCCGGCGTTCTTCGACTTCCTCACCAAGGAGCTCATCCCGCACATCGACGCCCGTTACCGCACCATGCCCTACCGGCTCCTCGTGGGCCATTCGTTCGGCGGGATCACCGCGCTCAACGCGCTCTACGAGATCCCGGAGACGTTCAACGCGTACGTGGCGATCGACCCCAGCCTCTGGTGGGATCACGACACGCTGCTGCGGAAGGCGAAGGACTACTTCGGCTCGGCCCGCCTCGAGCACAAGGCGCTCTACGTGGCGCAGGCCAACACGATCCAGCCCGACGACACCCTCCCCAACCCGCACTTCTCGGCCATCACGCAGTTCGACGCGGTCATGCGCGCCTATGACCGGAGCGGCATCCGCTACGCGTTCCGCTACTATCCCGACGACGACCACGGCTCGGTACCGTTGATCGCCGAGTACGACGCCCTCCGCTTCGTCTTCGACGGCTACCGCGTGCCGCTCGGGCGCGTCCTGGCGGAGCCGGCCGTCCTGACCGAGCACTTCCGGGAGGTCTCGACGCGCCTCGGGGCGGCCTTCCGTCCTTCGGAGTTCATGGTCGCCTTGCTGGCCCGGGTCGCCCTGGGCCAGGACACGACGAAAGCGATCGAGCTCGGCGAGATGGCGACGGAGCTCTACCCCGAGAGCCCCCGCCCGGCGGAGTTCCTGGGCGATGTCTGGGCCGCGCGCGGGGACACCGGCCGCGCACGCACCTACTACGAACGAGCGCTCGCCCGGAGTCCCGGGAACGCGGCGATACGGGAGAAGCTGGAGAAGCTCGGCGGTGGCGCATAGGCCGTTGAAAATCCGAACGTCCAGCTCGCCGGCTCTCTCGCCCTGTCACCGGGGCGCTGACGGTCCTCGGGCTGACGCTGGTTCTCCAGGCCCCGATCCAGCTCGTTCGGGGGATCATCGACGAGAGGATCGCGACCCGGGACGAAGCGGTCGCGGACGTCGTGGGCAGCTGGGGCGCTGCCCAGTCGATCCTCGGTCCACGCCTGGTCGTCCCGTACCGGGCACCCGACGGAGGGCCGGCACCGGAGGGGCCGGTGAGCCTCCTGCCGGCCACGCTCGTGGCCGAGGGCGCGATGAGCGCCCGCGCGCTCCGGAGGGGCTTGTTCACCGTCCCCGTGTACACGGCGGACCTGGTGCTGCGCGGCCGGTTCGACGCGGGCGAGCTCGCCGCCTCGGGCATCGACGAGGCCGGGCTCGCATGGGAGCGCGCGCGCCTCGTGATCGAGGTCTCCGATCCGGGGGCGCTGTCCGCCGGCGCGTCGGCGCTCTGGCAGGGTGAGGCCGTGAGCCTCCTGCCCGGTGCCAACGCCGGCGAGGGCAGGCGGGGTATCCACGCCGACGTCACGCGCCCCGACCCCGGCTCGGGTTCCTTCGAGCTCCACCTGGCCCTCCAGGGATCCAAGGCCCTCTGGTTCGTGCCCTTCGCGCGCGAGACCGACGTGCGGCTCACCGGCGACTGGCCGCACCCGGGATTCGGCGGCGCCTGGCTCCCGACGGAGCGGCGTGTCGACGAGGCGGGCTTCGCCGCCACGTGGAAGGTGCCCTTCCTGGGGCGCGACTACCCGCAGACCTGGAGCGGTGCGAGCGACCCGTACGACCAGGTGATGCGCTCCCGTTTCGGCGTGGACCTGGTCTCCCCGATCGACCCCTACCGCATGTCGGAGCGGAGCACCAAGTACGCTCCCCTCTTCCTCCTGTTGACGTTCGGGACCCTCTGGCTCTTCGACACGATGACCGGCGTGCGCGTCCACGCCATGCAGTACCTCCTCGTCGGCGCCGGGATGTGCCTGTTCTACCTGCTCGAGCTGTCGCTGAGTGAGCTCATCGGCTTCCTGAGCGCGTACGCCGCCGCTTCGGCCGGCGTCGTCGGTCTGGTCGGGACGTACGCCAAGGCCGTCCTAGGCTCCACGATGAGGGGCGCGGCGGTCGGCGGTGCCGTGGCCGGGCTCTACGCGTACCTCCTCGCGCTCCTGAGCCTCGAGAAGTACGCCCTGCTGGCAGGGTCCCTCGGCCTCTTCGTCGCCCTCGCCGCCGCCATGTACCTCACGCGATGGGTCGACTGGGACCGCGTGGTCCGCATGGAGCGGGCGGGAGCCGGCTGATCGCGGCGTCCGTCACCGGCGCAAGGCGAAGCGCCTACCTGCCCGGCACCCACGTGGCGTCCGGGCCGTCCACGGTCGCGGGAGAGTTCGTGACGTTCGATGTCGTGCCGCCGTCGGCGTCCACGAGGTACAGCTCCGCATCGCCGCCGCGGTCGCTGTAGAAGAGGATCCTCGTCCCATCGGGGCTCCACGCCACGAACTCGTCCTCCGCCGGATCGTCCGTGAGGTTGACCAGGCCGGTCCCGTCGGCGTGCACGAGGAAGATGTCCGAGTCGCCCGTGCGCCTGCTGTAGAACGCGATCCTGGAGCCGTCCGGCGACCAGGCGCTCTGGCCCTGCTGCCACGGACCGTCGAAGGCGGCGTTGGCGCTCAGGTTGACCACGCCGGTGCCGTCCGCGTTCATCGCGTAGAGTTCCCAGTTTCCCTCACGCGCGCTGGTGGCGATGACCTTGTGCCCGTCCGGGGACCACTGGGGGTGGAGGTACTCCCCGGAGCCGAAGAGCGGCTCGAGGCCGGATCCGTCCGCTCCGACGAGATACGCTCGCTCAGTGCCGTCCCTGGTGCTGCTCAGCACGACGCGTCCGTCGGGCGACCAGCCGTCCACGCCGTCGTAGGACGTGTCGAAATCCGTGCTGGGGTTGTTGCCGATGTCGACCAGTCCGGTACCGTCCGCGTTGATCACGTAGGCTTCCCACCCCCGCTGCGGGTTCCGCGAGCTCACGAAAGCGATCATCCCGCCGCTCGGCGACCACTCCGGCCTTTCGTTGCAGCGCTCGTATCCGGCGACGCCCGTGAGCTGGGTCAGGTCCGACCCGTCCAGCTTCATGACCCAGATGTCGTAGCAGGCACCGAGGCTGGCGTAGAGGGTCAGGCTCGTGCCGTCGGGGGAGAGGCGGAGGTGCTTGTAGGCAGAGCTGCGGGTCGTGACGCGCTCGACGCCCGATCCGTCCGCGTTCATGCGGTAGATGTCGCTCTGGGCCGCCCCGAAATCGTTCAGGCTCCCTGCACGGGTGCTGACGAAGTAGATCTGGTCCTGCGACTCCGGGGCCGGGTCGGGGCCGGTGGCGTCGGTACAGGTCGAAAGGGCGACGAGCGGAACGAGGAGAACGGCGCGGAGGACGAAAATCGCGCGCGGGCGCGAGAGGTCGAACGAACGAGGCGTGGGGATCATCTCACCTCCCCCTTCAAGCGTGACGGAACCGAAGGGGGCAGACCTTCGCCACGTTCGAAACCTTGCCCGCTCGCGGCGAATCGGCAAGGACCGCCACGGCCTCCCGTTCAACCGCCCGAAGGACTCACGGGGTCGATCCGCGAACCCCTTGCTCAGGCTCATCGGCGGTGTCGTCGTCGGGACGATCGAGACCGAACACGAGGGTGTCGCGCCCACCCCCGTCGGGCCCGAAGCGCGTCTCGATCAGCCGGTATCCGAGCTTCTCCGGAATGCGCCGGCTGGCGAGGTTCTCCGGGCTCGTGTGGATCTCGAGAGCACGCACGCCGTCGAGCGCGAACGCCGCCGCGGCGAGGGCGCGCGCGGCCTCGGTCGCGAAGCCGGAGCCGGATGCGCTCCGCCGGAGCCAGTATCCGATCTCGAGGCTTCCCGGCCCCACCCGTGCGTACAGCCCGATCCCACCGAGCAGCCGCCCCTCCGCACGGTCGAAGATCGCGTAGATGAAGTTGCTTCCGGACTCGCGTTGCTCGATCCACCCCGCCAGGAGGGCGCGGACCTGCTCGGCGGTCGGCTTCTCCGCGGTGGCCCACGGGATCCAGGGCAGGAGGTGGTCCACGCTCTCCTCCAGCGCCGCGCGCACGGCGTCCAGGTCTTCCCCGAGCCAGGGACGGAGCGCGAGGCGCTGCGTTTCGACGCGGGGGGGAAGCGGGAGCGATCCCATGAACGGGCCTAGCGCCCCGGCGGCGCCACCCCGCGCAACCAGGAGAGGACGTCCGCCCGGGCGCCGCCCATGTCCTGCCCCGTTCGATCGTCCACCAGCATCGACGAGCCGTGGACGCCGTTGTCCACCACGTGGACGTCGGCGCCCGCACGAGCCAGGATGTCGCGCTGCTCGACCACCGATGCTACCTGCATCTCCGAGGCGGGGCGGAAGACCGCGATCGGCGCCCGCACCGAATCCGCCCATTGGCGCGCACGGCAGTCCACCATCGGTCCACCGGGCGCCGGGGAGAACGCGATCACGCCCGCCACATGCTCGGGGTTACGCGCCGCGAGCGCGAAGACGAGGGACCCGGAGTAGGAGCTGCCCCACAGGACGACGGTCTCCGCAAGCGCCTCCGAGACGACGTAGTCGAGGGCGGCCTGCAGGTCGGGCACCACATCGCAATAGCCGACGTCCGCCGCTGGCCCCGCCGCGGCCGCCGTGCGATTCGACCGACCGTAGAGCCCGCCGCCCGAGCGCAGGTCCCAGGCGATGGCCCGGTAGCCGGCAGCGTTCAGCCACCCCGCGAGATCCCCGTACTCACCGCGCCCGTTCGATCCGGCCTGGTGGAAGAGGAGGACCAGGGGCGCGGTGCTTCCCAGCTCGCCGAAGTAGGCCTCACCGTAGACCGTCACACCATCCGCGGCGCGCGTCGTGACCGTCCTTCCCTGCCCCAGAGCCACCTGCGACGTGATCAGCAACA